>NZ_FOBH01000003.1 GCF_900109785.1 Nitrosovibrio tenuis | reverse complement strand
CGCCGACGCCGCAATCATCACGCCTACCCCAAGCAGTACCCCACTCAGCCACGGCTTCAATAACATCTCTTCTTCTCCTCTGTTCCGTAGTAATTGTTTGTTTTCAATATCAGGTACCCAGCCCGTTCCATGCAACCATCAAGGCTCTCCATCCCCAGATACCCGATACGTCCCTGCTTGTCCCTACCGGTCTTATTTGTCCCGTCAAACACCCGAGACTCACATCCCGACCTTGCATCCCCGAAACCTTCGTTCCCGAAATCTTGTATCCCCGAGACCCGCGTCCGCCTTATATCCCTTATATCCCTGAGATCCGGGGTTAACCTGAAACACCGCCTAGCCTAACCGCCAGCCATGGATGTGTCAAGGAAATTGAGAGACAAGCTCTACAAGTCATCTGTTGAACAAAGGCTCTTTTATTTCCTGTCTGTTTCCTCATCTTTTATCTTATTTCGTCGCCAGCCAAAGCACGAGCCCAGCCAGCACGCCAAACAGCATAATACAGATAATGACGAGAATCTTTAACCGAGCCCGAAACACCTCGATGGCCTCAACAACGAAAGCATTTTGCTCAGCCAGTGATTTGATCAATTCAGCAGAGGACTTTTGCTCTTCCCTCAACTCGGCGATTCTCGCCTCCATCACTCGAATGCGTCTATTCAGATTGACGAAATCGTCCCCGCCTGGCGCGCTTGATCCTGCGCCAAAGCTATCCGAATCGGTTTTTATTGTCGAAAAGAGGTGCTTCGCCGCTTTAACGATATGCGGCGCGGATTCCAGTACATTTCCCCAGGGGATGATTTTTAATGCTGTCATCCAACCGATCGCCATCTCAACCTCCAGCATTCAGCCTATATATTTCAGTTTATAGATGAAACCATGGGCCGGATGGAATCTATGTTCTGGCCAATACCGCTGCCACGGTGTCACCGATTGCTGAAGGTGTCGGACAGATGGCCACGCCCAGGTCTTTCAGCATGGCAACTTTTTCTGCGGCACTTTCTCCGGCCGACGAGATAATCGCGCCGGCATGTCCCATGCGGCGACCTTCAGGAGCGGTTAACCCTGCTATATAAGCGATCACGGGTTTGCTCATATGCTCCTTGGCGAAAAATCCGGCTTCGACTTCCTGTGGCCCGCCAATCTCACCGATCATGACCACCACTTTCGTTTCGGCATCCTCTTCAAATCTTTCCAGAATATCCCGATGCGAGCTGCCTATGATTGGATCTCCACCAATACCCACCGATGTCGATATGCCTATGCCCAGTGTTCTCATCTGGTCAGCTGCTTCATAGCCCAACGTTCCCGAGCGAGCGACAATCCCGACACTGCCTTTGATATAGATATGTCCGGGCATGATGCCCAGCATTGCTCTTTCCGGACTAATAGTACCTGCGCAGTTTGGTCCTGTCAGCACCATTCTTTTTTGGATGGGAAAACGCCGAAGGAAACTCTTGACGGTCATCATATCCTGGGTTGGAATGCCGTCCGTAATGGCCACGCAATACTTTATCCCGGCGTCGGCCGCTTCCATGATCGAATCCGCCGCAAACGCCGGCGGGACGAAGACAATCGTTGCATCCGCGCCAACGTCCTGCACAGCTTCTTTTACCGTATTGAAAACCGGCAGGCCCAAGTGTTGCTGGCCACCTTTTCCCGGCGTAACGCCGCCTACCACGTTAGACCCATAGGCGATCATGTCCCTGGCATGAAAGGTGCCGATCTTGCCGGTAAACCCCTGGATTATTATGCGTGTACTCTCGTTAATTAAAATAGCCATTGGTTTCCTTAGACTTCTTCCGCAATCACTTCATTACGAGCCCGGACAACTTTGCTCGCCGCTTCCATCAATGTTGCCGCAGTGATGATGGGCAGGCCGCTTTCAGCGATGATACGACGCCCTTCCTCAACATTTGTCCCGGATAAACGTACGACCAGCGGAACTTTCATATTGATATTTCTTACCGCGTGCACGACGCCTTCGGCGATCCAGTCGCAACGGTTAATCCCCGCAAATATGTTAACCAATATCGCCTTGACCCCTTTGTCAGCCAATACCAGCCGAAATGCTTTTTCCGTACGCTCAGCAGAGGCGCCGCCACCCACATCAAGAAAATTAGCCGGCTCCCCCCCGGCCAGCTTGATCATGTCCATCGTAGCCATGGCCAAACCTGCGCCATTGATCATGCACCCAATGTCGCCTTTGAGGCCGATATAGCTCAGGCCATAATCCGCAGCGGTCACTTCACGAGGATCCCCTTGGGTCTTATCGCGCAACTCCGCGATCTCATGACGGCGGAATAACGCATTATCGTCAAAACTCATTTTGGCGTCCAACGCGATAAGTTCACCGCCACCCGTGACAACCAATGGGTTGATTTCCAGCATATTTGCATCCAGATCGCGCAAGGTGCGATAACAGCCCCGTATGGCTTTGACGGCATGACTCAGTTGCGTGGCTTCCATTTCCAAAGCAAAAGCCATCTCCCGCGCTTGAAAATCCTGAAGGCCGACAGCGGGTTCTATATAAATCTTTTTGATCGCATCGGGATTCGTACGGGTCAACTCTTCAATTTCCATTCCACCCTTGGCCGAACCGATCATGACGATGCGCTCAAAACTCCGGTCAATCAGAAAACAAAGATACAATTCTTTAACAATTTGCATCCCTGCCTCGACATATACTCTCGAGCACACTTTACCCGCCGGCCCGGTTTGATGGGTAACCAGATTTTTTCCCAACAACTCTTCTGCGGCGGCTCTCACCTCATCATGGCTTTTGCATACCTTTATGCCACCTGCTTTACCGCGCGCTCCGGAGTGAATCTGTGCCTTGACTACCCAAACGTTCCCGTCTATCTCCCTGGCTCGCTGTACACTTTCCTCCGGGCTGTAAGCCAGACCGCCTTCCGCAGTTTTAATACCGTATCTTGTTAAGATTTCCTTCGCCTGATACTCGTGAATATCCAATGCATCACCCTTTCTTGTTATGAATTCTTGTATCAAAACAGATCAAGCCTCTCCATGGAGACAGCGACTGATTTTTCTAAAAAGCTCCGTATAAGCCATGGGTTCGCCGAACGCGGCAGTAGCTTCGCCGAATAAGAGGCCGAGCAGGCACATAACCTGAACCAGTACGGAAATCAAAAGAAAGGCCGCTAAACGCGGCCCCTAGGAATGCATTATCCGGCTCTTGCATCCATTGCCTCTGCCATTTTAACAACGTTATTAGCCATTCTTGCCGAGGCAGCATCGATTAATCGGCCATCCAGTGCCGCTGCCCCCCTGCCTTGCGCCGCAGCTTCTTTCAAGGCCTCCAGAATGCGTTGTGCTTTTTCAATTTCCGCGGCGGGCGGCGTGAACACTTCATTAGCAAGGGCTATTTGTGACGGATGAATAGCCCATTTACCTTCGCAGCCCAATGCGGCAGCTCTTTTGGCGGCCAATTTATAACCATCGGGATCTTTAATATCACCAAAGGGGCCATCAATCGGGCGTAAACCATAGGCGCGGCAGGCTACGATCATACGGCTGAGTGCTGCATGCCATTGATCACCTGGATAGTCCGGATTGAGTCCGCCAATGTTTGTTGTTCTGGCACGATTGCTCGCAGCGTAGTCGGCTACACCGAAATGTAATGCTTCCAGGCGGCCTGACGCACCATTTCGCGCGATATCTTCTACATTTGCCATACCCAAGGCTGTTTCAATCAATGCTTCGAGACCAATTCTGTTCTTTAAGCCCTGCTGCATTTCCAGTTGAGTTACCATCGCCTCGACCATATATACATCAGCATAGACGCCCACTTTCGGTATCAACAGGGTATCCAGCTTATGGCCGGCCTTTTCGATCAAGTCGACCACATCGCGGACCATGAACTGCGTATCCAGGCCGTTAATGCGTACCGATATGGTTACTCCATGGCCTTTCCAATCCAGGTCATTAAGTGCCTCAATGACGTTTGCGCGTGCCGACAGCTTATCGTCGGGAGCAACCGCGTCTTCAAGATCAAGAAAAACGAAGTCGGCACCGCTTTTCATCGCTTTCTCAAACATACCCGGGTTTGAACCCGGTACAGCTAATTCGCAGCGTTGCACGCGTAGAACCGAAGCTTCGTATAACGTGTGACTCATTTGCTCTTTCCTGTAATAGTTAAATTGAAGCGGATGGTCGCGGATTTTGGATCCTAAACCTCTGAATAAACCCTCCGCTGAGGACTTATTCAGAGGTTCCCTAACTTCTGTAAACAAAGAAACAAGCGGCCTCTCTTTTAAACAACCCGCAATTCTACTTTTGGGGCGAGTAATGTCAATTTTACTCTATCCCAAGGCCAACAAAACGAACGGCTCCGCCCAAGGTCGCGTTGCCATAACTGGGCTTAAATGAGGAGCTTATACCGGAGCTTGAACAGGTAGCTTAAATTTTGGTTGTCAGGGCCTTCCGGAGAACAAGCAACACCACCCGCACCACCTGGCAGACCGTAACCCATCCATACGCGCATACGAGCGATATGAGTGGTGGTGTAGCTCGTCCGTTAAGCGATCGCGGCGATTATCGTTTCTGATACTTCGATACCGCTCTGTTGTGTTCTTCCAAATTAGTGGAAAAGTGGGACTCTCCATTCCCTTTAGCGACAAAATATAATGCATCAGTCTTTGCTGGATTTAAAACCGCCTGAATCGAGGCTAAACTCGGCATGGCAATGGGTGTCGGCGGCAGGCCGCGGCGCGTATATGTATTATATTCCTGATCAGCTAGAAGGTCTTTTTTACGCAGGTTACCGTCGAACTTGTCGCCCAATCCGTAAATAACCGTGGGATCAGTTTGGAGCATCATGCTCAATCGCAACCGATTGAGAAACACGCCGGCAACCATGCTGCGGTCACTTTCCCTGCCGGTCTCCTTTTCAACGATTGAAGCCAAAATCAGTGCCTGATACGGGTCTTTCAGCGGAAGGTTTACTGCGCGTGCGGCCCAGGCATCGTCAAGATGATTCTGCATGGCGCGGTAAGCCCGTTTTAATATCGCCGCATCGCTGCTGCCACGTGCAAAAAAATAGGTATCGGGAAAAAAAAGCCCTTCCGCTGCGGTTTCATTTGCACCGATCAATTTCATGATCTCGCCATTACGCAGATCGATCGTATCGTGCCGGACGGAGGGATGCTGATCCAGCGTTTGCCTAAGCTGAGAAAAAGTCCAGCCTTCTATGAACCTGATCTCGCTCTGGGTAATGTCGCCTTTAGTGATGCGCTTCAGCAACTGCAGGGGCGAAGTACTGCCAGTGATTTCGTAATCACCCGCCTTGAGCGATGACGCAAGACCCATTAACCGCGACAGTAGAATAAATGACCAGGCATCAGGCAAAACGCCCTCATCGGCGAGTTGATTTGCTACGCTTTTCAAACTACTGCCCGGTTTAATCGAAAATTCGTAGGGAAGGGAGGGAAACTGAACGGGATTATTAACCCGATACGCAATCCATCCAGTAAACAGCAAGATCCCGGCGATCGCCAGGTAAAGCAAGCGTTTTAGCGTGCGCATGCATTATTGACAATAAGAAATCAGACTTTACGAAAAATCAGCGTGCCATTTGTGCCACCAAAACCAAATGAATTTGACATCGCTACTTCAATCTTCATGGGTCGCGCCGTGTTGGGAACATAATCCAGATCGCATTGCTCATCCTGATCGAAAATATTAATGGTGGGCGGGGCGATCTGATGATATACCGCCAAAGCTGAAAATATTGCCTCCACCCCTCCCGCCGCACCAAGCAGATGACCGGTCATGGATTTAGTCGAATTCACCACAAGCTTTTTCGCATGTTCGCCAAAGCAGCGTTTCACCGCAACAGTTTCCGCGATATCGCCCAGCGGTGTCGAAGTGCCATGCGCATTGATATAATCGACCTCGGCAGCAGCCATTCCCGCATTTCTCAGTGCATTTGCCATGCAGCGCGCGGCACCCTCCCCGTCTTCGCTGGGAGCAGTCATATGGTAGGCGTCCGCGCTCATGCCAAAGCCGGACAACTCGGCATAAATTCTTGCACCGCGGCGTTTCGCGTGCTCCATCTCTTCCAATACCAACACACCCGCGCCCTCACCCAGCACAAAACCATCCCGGCCTTTATCCCATGGCCGGCTGGCCGTAACAGGATCGTCATTGCGAGTCGACAGCGCGCGCGCCGCCGCAAACCCTCCGATGGCAAGCGGGGTTACGCACGACTCGGCGCCACCTGCGACCATTATATCCACGTCACCATATTCGATCAGACGAGCTGAATCGCCGACGCAATGGGTAGCAGTGGAACAAGCGGTTACGATAGCGAGATTTGGGCCTCTGAAGCCGAACATAATCGAGAGATTGCCCGCGATCATATTGATAATGGTACTAGGGATAAAAAATGGGGAAATTTTGCGGGGACCTCCCGCATGATAAGCGTCATGCGTGCCCTCGATCATCGGTAAACCGCCAATGCCTGAACCAATGTTGACCCCGATACGTTCGGCATCAAGATGATGACCATCTATGTTTTCAATACCCGCGTCCCTCACCGCCTGGATCCCCGCAGCCATGCCATAATGGATGAAAATATCCATTCGGCGCGCGTCTTTGGGGGAAAGATAATGCGTAACGTCAAAATCCTTAACTTCTCCGGCTATCTGGGATGCAAATGCAGAAGCATCGAAGCGACTAATACGGGTAATGCCCGAGTTTCCAGCAAGAACATTGCCCCATGCATCCGAAATGGTGTTACCGACAGGCGAAATGATGCCCAGCCCGGTGATCACTACCCTGCGCTTGGACAAAGTGACTCCTAAATGAGATTGCTGTGAAGCAAGGTGTTAACTTGTGTGAGAATTTATATAATCGATGGCCTGTTGGACGGTGTTAATTTTTTCTGCCTGTTCATCAGGGATTTCGCATTCAAATTCCTCTTCCAGCGCCATGACCAGCTCTACAGTATCGAGCGAATCCGCACCCAAGTCATCTACAAAGGAGGATTCATTCTTGACTTCGGCCTCATTCACTCCCAGTTGTTCAGCCACAATTTTTTTTATACGCTGATCTACATTTTCCATCTAACTACCTCTTCTCCGGTAAGAAAAATGCCGCCATTCTAACAAGTTTTCCATATTAATAAAATCGAAACCGCCCAGGGTGAAAACGGGAAAAGCAACGAAGAGCCATCCGGGGTAAATCGTTCCTGGAAATAGCTGCCGGGAACGGACTTGCGGACGTGCGAGATGCTGGGGCTCGTTCAGAGATTTCGCAAACAGTTATTGATTAATCCATATGCATGCCGCCATTCACATGAAGCGTCGCGCCAGTGATGTAGCCTGCGGCTGGCGAAGCAATGAATGCAACGACTGAAGCGACCTCTTCGGGACGGCCCAATCTTCCCACCGGCACATGCTGGATCAGGTTTTGCTGCTGCTGACTGGTGAGGGAACGCGTCATATCGGTCTCTATGAATCCGGGTGCAACACAGTTGACGGTAATGTTGCGGCTGCCCACTTCACGCGCCAGGGATTTACTGAAGCCGAATATTCCAGCTTTGGCGGCCGCGTAATTGGCCTGTCCCATATTGCCGATAGAGCCGACTACGGAAGAAATATTGATGATACGCCCGTAACGGGCTTTCATCATGGGGCGCAGTACACCTCGGCTCAAGCGAAATACCGATTTGAGATCGGTTTCAAGGATATCATCCCATTCCTCATCTTTCATCCGGATAAGGAAATTATCGCGAGTAATGCCGGCATTATTCACCAGTATGGCGATATCCCCAAACTCGTCATGCACCGCTTTAAGAATGCTTTCAATCCCAGCGGCATCATTAACGTTCAGCGTCATGCCGCTACCCTTGATTTCGGTCTCCTTCAGGTAACGACTGATGGTTTCGGCGCCCTCCTGGGTGGTGGCGGTGCCAACAACTGTGGCGCCCTGTCTGCCCAGTTCAAGGGCAATGGCGCGGCCAATGCCGCGGCTGGCGCCCGTTACGAGTGCTACTTGATTTTGCAATGCCATTCCCCAATACTTCGATCATTAATCACACAAATAAAAACTCTGAAAACTCTACAAATAAAAACCACCGAATATCATTCCCTCGGCACTAATATACTGCTGGCACTCCGGATCGCCGCGCCGTCTGTCATTGCCAGGCTCTGCAAATTTGCGGAGATACGTTTGTTAAGTCCGGAAAGTACTTTACCCGGGCCGCATTCCACCATATGAGTTACCCCTGCGGCAGCAAAAAAACGGATGATTTCGGTCCATCGCACGGGACTGAACAATTGCTTGATCAGAACCTTCTTTATAGTTTCGGGATCTTCATGCTGTTGCACATCCGCGTTTTGCAATAATGGAATTTTGGGTGTGCCGAGTGTCACCCCCTGCAATCGCTCACGCATCCTTTCGGCCGCCTGCCTCATCAAGGAACAATGCGAAGGAATACTCACGGGCAACATTATAGCCCGCTGGGCACCCTTCGATTTCGCCATCTCCATTCCCCGCAGCACAGCATCCTTATGGCCTGCAATAACGATTTGACCAGGTGAGTTGAAATTGGCCGGTTCCAGCAATTGGCCATTTGAAGAATGAGTGACCTCGTCGCAGATTGCTCGCACCACCTCATCCTCGAGTCCGAGAATTGCGGCCATGGCGCCCGTACCTTCCGGCACTCCCTCCTGCATCACTTCGGCGCGAAAACGTACAAGCGCCAGCGCATCCTCGAAAGCGAGCGCCCCGGACGCCACCAATGCAGTGTATTCCCCTAGACTATGACCGGCCATGAATACCGGGCTTACGTTTCCCAAGGTGTTCCAGGCGCGATAAACCGCAACGCCAGCCATCAGCATTAACGGCTGGGTATTCACGGTCAGATTAAGCCTGTCCGCCGGACCATCGTGAACCATTGCCCAGAAATCTTCTCCGAGAATGTCGGAGGCTTCAGCGAATGTTTCGCGCACCACGGGAAAATCGGCGTATCCATCCATCATTCCCATCGATTGCGACCCTTGGCCAGGAAAGATACAGGCAAATTTTTCAGGGAGATTCATCAATGCCGCGTTATCAGTTCATCAAAGTAAATTCTCAATCAGCCTTCACATATGGGAAGCCGATGACGAAAATGGAAGCGTGGACGGTGAGCCGTTCGCGCAAACAGGGCTTAAAAAAATCGAAACGAATCTCCAAATTGCCGGGACGCAACATTTATCACCATCGGATCAATACCGCACCCCAGGTGAATCCGCCGCCCACGCCCTCCAATAGCACATTCTGGCCTGTCTTGATCCGCCCGTCGCGAACGGCAATATCCAGCGCAAGCGGAATGGATGCCGCGGAAGTATTGCCTTGCCCGTCCAAGGTGGCGACCACTTTCTCCATAGGCAAACCTAATTTTTTGGCGGTGGAGCATATGATCCGGATATTGGCCTGATGCGGAATCAGCCAGTCGATATCAGATATCTGTAAGTTATTTTCGACAAGAACCTCATATACCACTTCTTCCAGAACCTTTACCGCAAATTTGAAAACTGTATTGCCTTCCATCACCACGAATGGATTACCTTGCGCCTTCCCGCCGCAGAAATTCCCGGGCGCTGCCAAAATGCTGCTGTAACTTCCGTCAGCATGCAGGTGGCTAGAAATTATTCCCGGCTGGTCGCTTCGGGTCAGTATCACCGCGCCCGCCCCGTCGCCAAACAGTACGCACGTGCTACGGTCTGTCCAGTCGAGAATGCGCGAATATATTTCAGTGCCAACCACCAGCGCCGTACGGCACCTGCCAGCACGAATATACAAATCCGCTGTAGCCAGGGCGTAAATGAAACCGCTGCATACTGCCTGCACGTCGAACGCAGGGCAACCCTTGACGCCAAGCTTATTCTGAAGAATGCAGGCAGTGCTGGGAAAAATCATATCGGGTGTCGTCGTGGCGACGATAATCAAATCGATCTCTGCGGGGGAAATTCCCCCCGCCTTCATCGCTTCCCGGCTGGCATTGAGTGCCAGATCACTTGCCATCTCGCTATCGGCTGCGATATGCCGCTGCACAATACCGGTGCGGCTGCGTATCCACTCGTCACTGGTATTCACCATGCGCTCAAGATCATGGTTAGTTAGGATTTTTTCCGGCAGGTAGCCACCTGTTCCAATGATTTTGGAATACATCATGCGGGACGCTCTTCCGCCAGGGGCCGATGATAGGAAGACGAATTTTTGAAATGATGAGGCAATTGCGCCACACGTTCGCTGATATGGCGCAGCATCCCGCCGCGTACCTCATCCACCGCTCGCGCGATCGCAAAACCAAACGCAAGACTGTCAGCCGATCCGTGGCTTTTAATGACGATGCCACGCAACCCCAGCAGACTTGCACCGTTGTAACGGCGGTGATCGATCCGGCGTTTGAACGCTTTGATAACCGGAATTGCGATGAGGCTAGCAAATCTGGTGAGGAGATTGCGTCTGAATTCCTCCCGCAGAAAAATGGAAAGCATCTGCGCAACCCCTTCTGAAGTTTTCAGCGCAACATTTCCGACGAACCCGTCACATACCACTACGTCAGTCGTTCCTTTATAAATGTCATTTCCCTCGATATTTCCATAAAAATTCAAGCCGCTGTCACGCAGCAGCTCCGCCGCCTGTTTAACTACTTCATTGCCCTTGATCTCTTCCTCGCCTATGTTCAATAAGCCGACGCTGGGCTTCTCCTTATTTTCCACAGACGATACCAGTGTCGCTCCCATGACGCCGAATTGAAGCAGATGCTCCGCCGTGCAGTCCACATTGGCGCCCAGATCGAGCACGTAAGTATGTCCTCTGATCGTGGGCAATACTACGGCAAGAGCCGGACGATCGATGCCAGGGAGCGTCTTGAGTACAAACCGCGCGGTTGCGATCAATGCGCCAGTATTGCCCGCGCTGACACATGCTTGAGCTTCGCCGCTCTTGACAAGATTAATAGCAACGCGCATCGAGGAATTTTTTTTACCGCGCAATGCCAGGGCGGGCGACTCATCCATCCCGATAACTTCGCTTGCCGCCTGAACCCTCATCCTGGGACTGGGCGCAAACTTGTGCGAGCGCAACTCCAACTCGATAACATCAGGCAGGCCTACAAGAATGATGTCGGTTTCGGAATGACTCTGGAGATAATTGATGGCTGCGGGAACAGTTACACGAGGGCCATGATCGCCACCCATGCAATCTACGGCTACAGTAATATTCAATTTTGGCGCCCTTGAGGCCGGGATAAGCTGAAAACCCTGATCTCCGGAAGGATGAGGCTAAATTCAATCTCCTTTTGTTTTGATAACCTTCCTGCCGCGGTAAAAACCATTCGGGCTGATGTGATGGCGCAAGTGCACCTCGCCGCTGCCGGGCTCTACCGTCAACGGAGGATTGGTCAGCGAATCATGCGAACGATGCATGCCACGTTTTGATGGGGATTTTTTATTTTGTTGAACTGCCATAATCAACTCCTCAATATATAATTTAATGCAGTTTTTTTAATGCCGCCAGCGCGGCAAAATGCGGTTTTTGCTCTGCTGTACTAACGTTGTGCTGACTCCCGATCGAGCATTCGCTCTCATCATGACGCGGTGAGATTGGCAGGCTCAGTATTATTTCATCCTCAATCAGAGCAAAAACATCCAGGTCGGGCTCAGCCAGAATACCATCAACCGATTCATCTTCATCAAGAGAAGTGAGTTCCTGTTCATTCTCTGCCAATAGCAGCTCCGTTCGAAGATCCAGCATATGCCCGAGCTCGTCCAAACAACGCTGGCATCGCAGTTTTATCAATCCCTGAACGGAAATCTGCAAGATCGGCTTGGCATTCCTGTTTAGTGCGCCAGTGATCTCATACCGTAACTCGCCAGAATTTTCGGCCAGGTAATCCTGGAGACGCCCTAGGCCGGAAAGGGCTATTTTACCATGCTGCGCCCCGGCATTACGGGCAAAATCAAGGGCATCGATGATGGGTCGTACAGACATATGTGAATCTTAATGATAAATTGCGGTCGCGTTTATATATTATGGGTATATAAAGTGTTTGCAATATATATTTGTTTGCGAGTCCGTATGCGAGTGTGCGAGCGGCATTATGGTGGTGCCCGTCTGGGCGAACCCTTTTAGAGCAACCACCGATCGATACTTTTGACAAGAATTTCGGGCAAATCATTTATAGCAGTGCGGAGTTGCCAATTGAGGATAACCGGGTCAAGGGAACCGCTAAAGGATCGCCAAGGGGATGCCACGGGATAATCACATGGATCTATTACAGATCCAGCAACCTCGTACGCAACCTCACGGCGGCAGGCTGCTGCCGGAGTCCCTGCTGAGCTTCTGTCCGCCTCTTGTTGTCAGACTCTTCTTTTCAGCCTGTTAGTGAAGTTGATCTGACGTCCGCTTCTTCTGCTTCCCTGCAAACCTCCGGGCGGGCGGGATCTTGTTGCCACCCCTGCTGATAAAATATCAGCAATTCAGAAACATCTTGATCATTCTTCCGTGCGCACCATGCTTCTAAATTGATAAGTAATCGAAATTTGTATTAAAATTTCAGGGGCATTCAGGGGCACCGCACGGCGCGCATCATATATTTTTTACTCTCCAGTGTCAAAAACCTGTCTACAGAAAACCTTGGAAAACTTTGAAAACTCAAGAAATTGCTCAGCAGCTTGTTTTGGGGTCCAGTTCCGTTTATCGCCATGAATTACTCCGCCGTCTGCAAATGCCCTTTGAAGTATTTAGCCCGGAAATAGATGAGACTCCTCTGGTAAACGAGCGCCCCGACGCCACTGCTCTTCGTCTGGCGACCGCCAAGGCTCGTGCCGTTGCCGCGGTTTATCCGGACGCCCTGGTTATCGGTGCTGATCAAGCAGCGGTGCTAGAAGGCATTCAGCTTGGCAAGCCGTTGAACCATATGAATGCGACCAGGCAGCTACATGCCATACGCGGAAAAAAGGTCACGTTTTATACAGCACTGAGCCTTTTCAATGGCCGTAAGGGCCGCATTCAGGCGCGACTTGTCGCCTCTGAGGTCAAATTCCGCCATTTCACCGATCGTCAAATCGAAAATTATCTTCAAAAGGAACAGCCTTATCACTGCGCGGGTAGTTCCAAATCCGAGGGATTGGGTATTGTATTGATCGAGCGCGTAGTGAGCGACGATCCGAGTGCGTTGGTTGGACTGCCGTTGATTGCGCTGGTTGAGATGCTTGCCAGCGAAGGTGTAGAGATAGTGTGACCACGGGAACGCTCTATCTTATTCCAGCTCCACTGGGCGAAGGCAATATTGACTGGACGACCACCATCGCGGTGCGTCAATGCATAGCAAAGCTTGATCATTATATTGTCGAGCATCCCAAAACCGCCAGGCGATTCCTCAAACAAGCCGGGTGTATAGCATTGCAAAGTATTAGTATGCAGACATTGGATGAGCATACGCACATCAAGGAATTTGAAGGTCTACTCGAACCTCTGCTTGCGGGACGCGATATCGGGCTACTATCTGAAGCCGGTTGCCCGGCTGTAGCGGACCCAGGCGCGGGTTTAATCCGTCTCGCTCATAAAAAAAATATTCGGGTCGTGCCGCTGGTAGGCCCTTCCGCCATATTATTGGCTCTCATGGCATCGGGATTGAATGGTCAGCGCTTTGTATTCCACGGCTACCTTCCCATCGATCAAAGCAAGCGCGTCAATAAAATTATCGAGCTGGAGAAAGCATCGATAATCCGTGATCAGACGCAAGTATTCATTGAAACACCCTACCGCAATCAAAAACTGCTCGAGTGCATCATCTCTACCAGCCGTGATGATACGTCGCTCTGCATTTCTTCCAACCTCACTCTGGAGAGCGAGTCCGTTTCCACCCAAACAGTTAAGGAATGGCGGCGCGCTTTGCCGGATCTAAATAATAAACCCACTATTTTTTTATTACATGGATAGAAACTTCCAAAGCACACGGGAGATAATTTTCGTTTGGCGCACCGCAAAAGGTGAACTTTTTACCGCAGCGCCAATCCGATTCCCGAGCTAACCAGCACTTCCGCCGCCACAGCACCCAAACGTTTTGCGAAGCGCTCTGCGAACCCTTCACGGGTGGTGTAATCCACGATGTGCTCCGCCTTGATAACTTCGCGGGCCACATAATCCGCACTTCCCATCGCATCGGCAAGTCCAAGCTCAACGCTTCTCTCACCGGTCCACATAATCCCGCTGAATATCTGCGGGTCTTCTTTCAAGCGTTGACCTCTACCTTGCCGCACGACCTCCATAAATTGCTGGTGAATCTCGCCCAACATCTTCTTGGCGTACTTCTCCTGTTCAGGATTGATGGGGGAAAAAGGATCAAGAAAAGCTTTGTTCTCACCCGCAGTCAGCAGCCGTCGCTCGACACCAAGCTTTTCCATGGCACCGGTAAACCCAAATCCATTCATGAGCACACCGATGGAACCGACCATGCTGGCCTTGTCCACAAATATTCTATCGGCGGCTGCAGCAACGTAATAACCACCGGAGGCACAAATGTCTTCGACCACAGCGTAAAGCGGGATGTCGGGATATTCTGCGCGCAGGCGCCTGATTTCATCGTTGATATAGCCTGACTGCACCGGGCTGCCCCCTGGACTGTTAATGCGCAATATCACACCCTGGGTTTTCTTGTCCTTGAACGCATGCTGCAAGCCCGCATTAATGTTCTCCGCACTGCTAATGGTATCGGGAGAGATAACACCCCGCAGATCGACCAGGGCAGTATGTTTGCCGGAAATGGATATTTCGCTTTGGGAGAACCACCCTAACCAATAAAAAAGCAATATAAATAGATAGATAAATGTCAGGGATTTGAAAAATATACTCCAGTGACGCGCTCTGCGTTGTTCATGCAAAGAAGAGAGCGCCAGTTTTTCGAGTACCCGCTTTTCCCAACTTTCGTCGCGATTTTCTGAATCAGCCATTTATTAATCCTTCGAATGAAATAAAGCGCACTCGCGGCGATATCACTCTGCAGAAACCGCGAGCCTTTCTTCGCCTGCGAAGCCTCTCTTTGAATAAGCCGCAGTCTTAATAGGGCCGCGGCAGAAGGCCTGCCAGAAGGAATTCGCCACAGCCAATGGGATTATGTAGCGCTATGGATGAGATGGTCCACCTTCGGCCTCCAATCCTTGTAAAAACTCCTGCAAATCTTCCGGTAGTGGTGCTTCTAAGCAAAGGATTTTGCCTGTCGAGGGGTGCAATACCGTGGCTATGGAAGCATGCAGAAACATGCGTTCCAGGCGCGGCAGGGAGGTCCGCCTTGCCAATTCCTTGTTTAGCGCAAAATCCCCGTACTTGTCGTCGCCTGCTATGGGAAAGCCCAGATGAGCAAGATGAACGCGAATTTGATGAGTGCGTCCGGTTTTTAGTTCCGCTTGCAGCAGACTGAAATTCCGCCAGGCCTTTTTCAATGTAAAAACCGTGTGAGCAGTCATTCCGTCCTGTTCTTCACCGCGACTTGCAACCGCAACCCGTCGTTCCCCGGCAGGCGTCACATATTTATTGAGCGGCAGCTTCACGCTCTGTCTGGCGTTGCGCCAGATACCCTTCACCAGCGTTAAATATTCCTTTTTCATCGTGCCTGCCCGTATCTGCCTATGCAGTTCGACCAGTGCTGAGCGGTTTTTAGCGAGAAGTAAAACCCCGGAAGTTTCCCTGTCAAGGCGGTGAACCAATTCCAGGAATTTCCATTCGGGATGCTGAGCACGCAGTTGCTCGATAACACCCAAGCTTATGCCGCTGCCACCGTGAACCGCGACACCGGAAGGTTTGTTGACTACCAGGAGAGCTTCGTCCTGAAACAGCACTTCAAATGAAATGAACCGGCCCCTGGCTGCTGCGTTTCGTTTAGGCGACAGATCCCTTTCGATCATTTTTACGGGGGGAATGCGTACAATATCACCCCGCTGGAGATGATGCCCTGCTTCGACGCGTTTACTGTTAAGCCGCACCTGCCCACTGCGCAGTAGCTGATAGATGTGGCTTTTGGGAACGGTCTTCAGGCGTTTGATCAGGAAATTGTCGATGCGCTGACCATTACTGTCCTCGGCTATTGTTTCTTTAACAGCCGCCCGCGAAGGAAATTCTTTGCCCAAATCCTTAATTCTACTTATACTTGTCAACTCGGAGTTCCAGCCTATCCTTTATCCGGTGCGCGAACCAGCAGCACTGTTGATGAGATTTATCCGGCAGTGGCAAGAGCCAACCCCGAAATCTGGTTAACGTCGCTCACCAATAAAGTAGCGATAGTAATTGATTTGCGCGCTCAAAGCACACGTAGATTTCAGTTTCAGTTTCGTAGCGTCCAGTTGCGGATAGCCATAGTCGAAGCTTGATTGAAACTTGATTTTTCGGCCCTGCTTAGAAAAGCAGGGCCCTATTGACAAGCCAGAGAGATAGTCATTCTTTTACAGCAGCCCTGGATACCATGATCAAGTTGCCTGACTAAAAAGTTCTCGTATACGCGCTGGGATATGTTTCCTCGTGCGTAGGCTGTCTGCCCGTGACCAGAGCGCGGGAGGCATAAAATGAAACGCATGCTATTTAATGCGACACAGCCGGAAGAACTGCGTGTCGCTATTGTCGATGGTCAAAAGCTTATTGATCTCGACATTGAATCGTCCGGCAAGGAACAACGCAAGGGCAACATCTATAAAGGTGTAATTACCCGGATTGAGCCCAGCCTTGAAGCGGCTTTTATTGAGTATGGCGGTGAACGCCATGGTTTCCTCCCCTTCAAGGAGATTTCCCGTTCTTATTTCCGCGAAAGCTCAGATCCGGCCCGGGCGCGCATTCAAGATGCGCTTCGTGAGGGCCAGGAGCTTATTGTCCAGGTGGACAAGGATGAACGCGGGACCAAGGGCGCGGCGCTCACAACCTATATATCGCTGGCCGGTCGCTATCTGGTTCTGATGCCCAACAACCCCCGCGGCGGAGGTGTGTCGCGTCGCATAGAGGGTGAGGACCGCGCGGAACTGCGCGACATCATGGCACAGCTCAGTATTCCTGCCGGCATGAGCATCATCGCGCGCACCGCTGGGATAGGCCGCAGTGAAGAAGAGTTGCAGTGGGATCTGAATTATCTTCTACAGCTGTGGCGTGCAATCGAGGACGCTTCCAACAGCCAAAGTGGCGCTTTCCTGATTTATCAGGAAAGCAGTCTGGTCATACGCGCCATACGTGATTACTTTCATCAGGAGATTGGCGAAATCCTGATCGATACGGAAAGTATCTACGAGCAGGCGTGCCAGTTCATGAGTCATGTCATGCCGGCCAATGTGGGCCGCGTCAAGCTCTATCGCGACGATGTACCGTTATTTTCCCGTTTTCAGATCGAGCACCAGATCGAAACGGCTTATTCACGCCAAGTTACATTGCCTTCAGGCGGCGCCATTGTTATCGATCATACCGAAGCCCTGGTGTCGGTCGATGTGAATTCCGCGCGAGCCACCCGGGGTTCCGATATCGAGCAAACAGCTCTCAACACCAATCTGGAAGCGGCCGATGAAATTGCGCGGCAACTCCGTTTGCGTGATTTGGGCGGGCTCGTAGTGATTGATTTTATCGACATGGAAATCGCCCGCAACCAGCGTGAGGTGGAGAATCGGCTGCATGACTCATTACGTTACGATCGGGCGCGCGTACAAATGGGCAAGATTTCCCGTTTCGGCTTACTGGAATTATCGCGCCAGCGCTTGCGGCCGTCTTTGGGTGAAAGCAGTTATATTTCCTGCCCGCGTTGCCACGGCACCGGCCATATTCGTGGCACCGATTCTTCGGCCTTGCACATCCTCAGGATCATTCAGGAGGAGGCAATGAAGGAGAACACCGCCGTGCTCCACGTCCAACTGCCTGTTGATGTCGCGACATATTTGTTAAATGAAAAACGCGCTGAAATTCATGCCATCGAAGCGCGGTTAAAGGTCAATGTGGTATTGATCCCTAATGTTTATTTCGAAACGCCAAACTACAGCATCAATCGTTTGCGTCACGACGACGTGAAGCTGGCGGAAGTTCAAGCCAGCTATCAAAGGGTTGAAAAACCAGCAGAAGAAGCCGCTCTTCCATCAGTGGGGCCGGAAGTCAAACCGGTGCGCCAACAAGCCGCTGTACGAGGCATTACCCCATCACAACCTGCCCCGATACGTGAGCAAAAGGCGTATCAGCAACCTGAGCCGACATCCTTTCTGGACAGAATATTTGGCTGGTTCAAGCAAATGGGAGGTGAAGAAAAGGCGCAGCCGGAACAGGCCGCGAGCCACCCCGCCCGGTCTGAGCGCGGACGCCCCCGGCGCGACCGGGGTGATCGCGCCGAGCGGAGCACCGAAGCGAGCGGTGGGCTAGCTCATGCAGAAGCTTCACCTCAACGTTTGGAAAAGCGTGGTGAACCCAAGCCTCAGAGCGAACGAACCGCTCCAAAAAAGCAGTCGCGTGCATCGCGCGATGGAAAAATCAGGGCTGAAGTCAAATTACCAGGGGAGGGAGAACAGCCTGGGACTGAAGAAATTCCTCATCAAGAGGATGGCTCGCGCCGGCGGCGCCGTGGTGGAAGGCAGCGTGAACGAGGCGACCGCCCAGAGCGTGCTTTGCGTGAAAATAAACAAATGGATGCGAAACAACCCCATCCGCAGCAAACAACGAGCGAGCTAATGCATGAAGAAAAAAATGTGCAAAGTGCCGTAGCAGAACCTGTTCCGGCTTTGATACAAGAGACGCCGGCTCTTGTTCTGACTTCCTCCCCTCAAACAGCAGAGGTGACTCCGGAATCGGGTGCTGCCGCCCCTTCCGAGTTATTGCATGCGCATGAAGTCTTGCCATCAGCGGCGCCGATGAGACCAGCCGCAGCATCCGAAGTGCCGGAAGCCGCAAGCAGTGCGCTGTCTGCTCAGCTGCCTGCTGATTTGCCTGCTCATCTGCTTAGTGAGGAAATAACCTCTGAAAAATTGATTTCCTCCCCTGTTCCCGCCACGACAATAACTGCCCAAGTGGAAGTTTCAGGAACAGATGAGGAGTCAGGGGACTTACTGCCCGCAAGTCAGCATCAGGACGTTCAACAACCTCAGCCATCGGCTGGAATCGAGGTACCCGACCTGGCGGTAACTGGACTGGTAATGGTTGAGACTCTTCCCGAAAGGATAAAGCCAAGTGACACCGAGGCTGGAGCAGAATCGATATTACCGCAACGGCGAAAACGACCAGCGCCTGTGCCAGTGGTAGAGCACGACGAACCAATGGTACAAATCGAAACTCATAAGTAAAATTGTTCTTTGCAAAACAAAGCGGGGCGATTGGGCCCGGCTTCTTATTGACCCCGCTTCTTGTTCCTGCTCTAGTTTATTTTACAAAATATAGTTATCTTCTGTTTCGAATGTGATCAAGCAACCCCTTTCCGGCCGCTTCCACCAAATTCAGCACATGCTCAAAACCTTGATGCCCTCCGAAATAAGGATCAGGTACTTCTTTCACTCCTTCGAAATTATTGCTGTACTGCATGAATAAGCCTAGCTTGTGGCTGTATTGAGGCGGGCATTCCTCTTCAAGTATCTTCAGGTTCGGCTTATCCATTGCCAATATATAATGGAAAACCTCGAAATCCTTTTCATGTACGCGCCGGGCACGCAACCCCTCTGTGTCATAGCCTCGCCTCATTGCGGCTTTCTGAGCCCTTTCATCGGGAGGTGCGCCAACGTGATAGTCATGTGTCCCCGCCGAATCGACGTAAATCTCTTTCTCAAGACCAGCGGCCTGGACTTGATGCCTAAACACCGCCTCTGCAGTAGGTGAACGGCAGATGTTGCCCATGCAAACAAACAAAACACTTGTTTTGATATTTTCTTCCAATTTCGCTTTATTCCAAGTTACGTCATCTGCAGACCAGCGTTCGCCTCGCCAGGGTTAAGGCAAAGCCTCAAGTACCTTGAGTACGTTGAATATCTTGAATCTTATAATCCCTCCCGGCCGTGCATATTGAAGAGGTGCCAAATAGGGCAGAGGGCAGGAAGGGTCTAAAGCATCTAATATGGCAGGACCGCATCCGGTTTCGCCTGCAGGATAACTCTGCTGAAGTCTCGCTGTATATGCTTCAGTGCGGCTTCGTTGTCCGCCTCAAAACGCAGCACGATCACCGGCATTGTATTGGATGAGCGGGCCAAACCGAAACCCTCCTTATATTCCACCCTCAACCCATCAGTGGTAATAATGCGTTCAGGGTTATCAAAATGGGCATTTTGCTGTAATTGCGCGATCAATGCGTAATTTTCGCCCTCTTTCAACCTGATCTGCAACTCGGGTGTACTGATCGCATCAGGAATGGCATGCAGAACGCCATCGATATCCTTTTTCGGACTGAGTAGTTCGAGCAGGCGCGCACCTGCGTAAAGTCCGTCATCGAATCCGTACCAGCGCTCTTTAAAAAAAATGTGACCGCTCATCTCGCCAGCCAGCAGCGCACCGGTTTCCTTCAACTTACCCTTGATAAATGAATGTCCGGTTTTCCACATGATGGGCTCACCGCCGTGCCGCTCGATCCAAGGCGCCAGATTGCGCGTACATTTCACATCAAAAATTATCCGGCCGCCTGGATTTCTGGATAACACATCGGCAGCGAAGAGCATTAACTGTCGATCGGGATAAATAATGGCGCCATTCTTCGTGACTACGCCTACGCGATCCCCGTCACCGTCAAAAGCCAGACCGATTTCAGCGTCCGTAGTTTTCACTGCGTGAATCAGATCTTGTAGGTTTTCAGGTACTGACGGGTCGGGATGATGATTCGGAAAATTGCCATCGACATCGCAATAAAGTTCGAGGACCTCGCACCCCAGTCTGCGATATAAGGTTGGCGCATACATGCCCGGAACACCGTTACCGCAATCGACTGCGATTTTCATCGGACGTGCCAGCCTGATATCGCTGGTTATGCGCTGGAGGTATCTTTCAGCAATGTCGTGCTTGCGATAACTGCCGTTACCATACGCAAGGTCATTATTTTCGATACGCAGACGCAAGCTCTGGATTGCCTCCGCCGCAAGCGTTTCACCGCCCAGCACCATTTTAAGGCCATTGTATTCCGGCGGATTATGGCTGCCTGTAACCATTACACCGGAGTATTCACATAGTGTATGGGCTGCAAAATAGAGCATGGGTGTAGCGACCACACCGACATCTATCACATCAATGCCGCTTTTCTGTAAACCCTTCGCCAGTGCCAGTGCCAGTTCCGGACCCGATAATCTGCCGTCGCGCCCTATCGCAACCGATTGGATCCCACGAACCCGTGCTTCCGTACCGATCGCGTGACCAATGGCCTCAACAATTTCAACAGTCAGCGTTTTCCCAAATATGCCCCGGATATCGTAGGCCTTGAAAATTTCCTGAGGTGGCTTGCGCATGAGAAAGTATGAGAATGAATATAGAGATGCTTAACAATAACTCAACGAGGGCTTTGCGCATTCCCATCCTATTCCCACCCTATTCCCACCCAAGTAAGCGCTGAAAGCTGCGTCAAGATGGACATGGGGTTGTTTTTGGGATGTCTTGGAAAGCTCTTGATTGCCCCGATTATAATTGTTCTGTTTAGTGATGCCCAACCATCGCGCCGCCCTTGAGTATGTAGCGCGTACCGCAGTATGGACACATAGCCTCGCCCGTATTTTCTATTGGAAGGTAAACTTTCGGGTGCGAATTCCACAATAACATCGATGGCATGGGACAATGTAACGGCAAATCGTCACTGCTGACTTCGATTTGGCGACTCTTGTTATCGGTAGCTTGGTTCTGCATCGGCTGGTTCCTCAAATGTACCCCATCAAATCAGACATAGGTGAGCCAGGAGGCGTGTTTCTCAGCCTTGCCGCTCACACAGTCAAAAAACATGGCCTGCAGTCTCGCAGTAATCGGACCGCGCTCGCCGTTGCCGATGCGCCGATTATCGAGCTCTCGAATCGGCGTAACCTCCGCTGCCGTACCGGTGAAAAAAGCCTCGTCAGCACAATAGACCTCGTCACGAGTGATTCGCTTCTCTATTACCGGGACGCCGATCTCTCCCGCGAGTTCTATGATGGAAGCGCGGGTAATCCCTTCCAGACAGGACGTCATGTCCGGCGTATAAAGCTTGCCGTGCTTGATTATGAATATATTTTCGCCCGCCCCCTCCGCCACATACCCGTCAACGTCTAATAGCAGTGCTTCATCATAGCCATCATGGGCAACTTCCTGATGAGCCAGAATCGAATTGGCGTAGGTGGTGACCGACTTGGCGCGGCACATGTTGACATTGACATGATGACGCGAGAATGAGGATGTCTTAACTCGAATTCCTTTTTCCAATCCCTCCGACCCCAGGTAGGCGCCCCATGGCCAGGCTGCGATGGCCATATGCACCGAAAGCGTTGTTGCCGAAATACCCATGGCTTCCGAACCGTAAAACGCAATCGGCCGGATATAACAGGAGTCAAGCTTGTTCTGCTTAACCATATCGCATTGCGCTTGCATCAGCGTATCCTTGTCATAAGGCATTCTCATCATGAAGATATGCGCCGAATTGAACAAGCGGTCGGTATGGTCCTGAAGACGAAAAATAGCGGGACCCCGAGGCGTCCGATAGGCCCGCAGCCCTTCAAAAACTCCGAGCCCATAATGCAGAGTATGGGTAAGCACATGGGTGGTTGCCTCGCGCCACGGAATTATTTTTCCATCGCTCCAGATCACCCCGTCGCGGTCAGCCATTGACATTTAGAACACCCCGGAGAGAATTTAAACCGCTTATTCTAGCAAATTTCCATGCGAAAAATTAAACGTTCTCCGCGCCTACAGGGCTGGCCGTGACCAAAAGGATAAAAGACGAGAATTGTGATTTCTCACTCCTCCCAATGCCTGCCGCCCGATCCCAAGCAATCAATTGCCGGATTCAGATTGGTAGGCTTGTACACCAGTTTGTACACCAAATACCTCATCCCATAATTGCATCACAGCGGTAATGCCGCTTCGCAGATAATCTGCTTCGATTCGCGCAAATTTTTGCAATTTGCCCTGCGTGGGCGGGATACCTGTCACCTCCGAATCGCCACTCAATCTTAACCGATGTTGGATGCGCCGGAATTCCCTGTAAGCGTTGAGCGCCCGTTCCGCGATTTCACCATGAACAAGGCCCAATTTTGCAGAAAGCTTCAGTAGCGCGATGTTGCCTATATTATGTGTCAATTCCGGATAATTGCATGCATGGCCCAGGATCAGATACTGCACGATGAATTCAACATCAATGATGCCACCACGGTCATGCTTTACATCGAATAGTCCGCTAGAGTTAGGATGAGCTTCAAGCATTTTTTGCCGCATCATCAAAACCTCTTGTTTCAGGCGGGGCAAATCGCGCCGCTGGCAGAGGACATCTTTACGCGTCCTCTCGAATGCGTCTCCCACGTGTCTATCTCCCGCCACGAAACGAGCCCGCGTTAACGCCTGATGCTCCCAGACCCAAGCCTGATTTCGCTGGTATTGATCAAAGGCCTCGATGGAACTCACCAGCAAACCGCTGCTGCCATTGGGGCGCAGTCGCAGATCGGTTTCGTATAACACTCCGGCCGAAGTGTAGCTGGTAAGCCAAGAGTTGATGCGCTGGCTCAGTCTTGCATATATCTCCGGTGCATCGGGATGGACGTCGTCATAAAGAAAAATGATGTCAAGATCAGACGCATAACCTAATTCCTTCCCGCCCAATTTCCCGTAGCCTATAATGGCGAACGCAGGCTCATGCCGGTGCTTGCGCCTCAACCCCGACCAGGCAAGGTGGCGTACCCGGTCCAGTATCAGATCGGCCAAGTCAGTCAGGTGGTCGCTCAATGTTTCGAGTGGCAACAGCCCTTCCACATCCCGTGCCAGCAACTGAAATACCTGAGCATGGTGAAAATGCCGCAGCACATCCATTTGCTGCTCAATATCCTTACCACCGGGGCCGCCGGCCTCATCCAGCTCCTGGGTCAGCCTTGCCCTTGCGCGAGACCAGTCCGGCATGCTCTGGAAATCGCTGGGGTTAAGCAATTCATCCAGCAAGATGGGGTGACTGCTCAGATATTCGCTGGCCCATTGACTTGTGCTGGCAAGCTTCGCCATCCTTTCCAGCGCTTGAGGATGCTCTCGCAATAACGCCAGATAGGCTGCCCGCCGGCTTATGCTTTCCAGTAATTGCAGTAAATGCTCCAGGGTAACGTCCGCAGCCGGGAATTTGGCCGCCGCTTCAATCAGAGCGGGGACGAGCGCATCGATACGTTTTTTGCTCGATTCGGGCAGCTGCCGATAACGGGTGCCGGCGTAAAAATCCTGCAGGCGCTGGATAATTTTTTGCGGGCTGGAATATCCCATCCTGATCAGTTGTGCGGCCGTGGCTTCGGCTTCTATCCCATCCTGGGGTCCCTCCTGCGATTTCGCTTGCCCCAACCATGCGAACGCATCCAGCGTTTGGGATTCCTGCGGAGTAGCGAAAATATGTTCAAAGTACCGGGTGATATTACGGCGGTGACTATCGAGCTGGTGCAAAAAACCGGCATAGGTAGCAAAACCCATAGCGGTCGCTATCAATACCTGATCCGTAGGGTTTTCCGGCAACATCTGAGTTTGTTGGTCGTCCAGATACTGCAAGCGATGCTCAAGAGTGCGAAGAAAACGGTAAGCGTCCGAAAGTTCCGCCACTGCTTCATGCGATAACTGCTGTTTCTCCCCCAGACGCTGCAATACAGCCAGCGTGGAACGGATGCGCAGGTCGGGATCGCGCCCGCCGCGGATCAGTTGAAATACCTGCGCGATAAATTCGACCTCGCGGATGCCCCCTGGCCCCAGCTTGATATTTTGGTAGATTTCCCTGCGCTTGACCTCCTGCCGGATTTGCGAATGGAGGCCACGCATGGACTCATAGGCACCAAAGTCAAGATACTTTCGATATATAAACGGCCGCGTTATTTCCATCAGCTCAGATGCCTCCGCATCAGGACCAGTTATTGCCCGGCTCTTGATCCAGGCATAGCGTTCCCACTCACGCCCCTGAGTCAAAAAATACTCTTCCAGCATAGCGAAGCTCATGACCAGCGGACCGCTTTCACCATAGGGACGCAGCCGCATATCCACCCGAAAAACATATCCATCCGGCGTCATCTCGTTGAGGCTTGCAATCAGTCTTCGTCCAAGTCGCACAAAAAAATCATGGTTTGCTATGGATCGGTATCCGCTGGTCTCACCGTCTTCCGGATAGACGAAAATCAGGTCCACATCCGATGATACGTTGAGTTCACATCCCCCCAACTTGCCCATGGCGATTACCAGCATTTCCTGCGGAGATTTACTCACGGCACCGGTAGGCCAGCCGTAGCGGCGTTGATCGGTGAGCCACATCTTCTGGCGATCCAGAGCGAAACCGATACTGACTTCGGCCAGATCGGTCATGGTTCCCATAACCTCGGCGAGGCTTGCCAATCCCCCCAGATCTCGTGTCGCCAGGCGCAGCATTGCTTTTTTACGCAGTCTGCGTAGCACAGCCTGCAGGCCTGCCTCATCTGTTGAGGCAAGGGCGTTTGCGCTCAGAAAGGCCTCCATTTCCTCTCTAAGCAACGGACGATGCAAGTTCTGCCCCAGCTCAGCCGATAATTCAGGTTCGCTTTCCAGCAAACGTTGCACATAACGGCTGAACGGCAGAATCGAGCGGATAATTTCTTCCGCAGAAGTATGTTCATGCATGGTTAAGAATTCGGAGTTAAAATAGATCGAAGAACTGCTCTTTCGAAGGCATGCACGCATCCTTACCTGTTCTGTACTGTTCCCGGAACGAAGTACAGCGGGCGGTATCTAAAAACTTTTTGCTCAGGCGCCCGGACTCTGAAAATCAGCGAACTCCTCAAGAGGAGATTCGTTTAGGAAACCCCTAAACTTTGCTGCCTACCTTATTCCCATCAAGGCTATTTTACGCTTGCATCGTGTCCTATCACGGGAAAACCAAATCATCCCAAGTATAAAACTGGAACTCTTTATTGAACTTATCAGTAATTTTGTCGCTTGCACACCGAGGCAGTACTTTCGCCCGATGGTTTACATGGGCTTTGATTTTCCTTGCAGCATGTTTTTCTCTGCTGCTGTTGTCGCTCCGCTACTGGTTGTTACCGGATATCGAACGATATCGCGAAAACATCGCATCTGCGATCAGCGACGCCTCTGGGCAATATGTCACCATAGGAGAAATTAGCGCGAACTGGGATGGCTTTCGTCCCCACATGATGCTGGGCATGATTCGGGTGCATGATAAGGAAGGTAATACAACCCTGCTGTTGCACCGACTGAAGGGTACGCTCTCATGGCGCTCGATATTACACGGTAATTTTCATTTTCGAGAAATGGAGATCGAACGCCCCGATCTGGTCGTGCGGCGCGATACCAAGGGCGTGATCCATGTCGCGGGTTTTGCTCTTGACCCGAAGGTGACTGAAAACGAGAACGGCTTTTCCGACTGGCTATTGCGCCAAAGGCGCGTTACGATCAATAACGCCAGTATTCTGTGGCACGACGACCTGCGGGCTGCGCCAGAGCTGGAACTGCTGGTCAACCTGCGCCTTGAAAACCACGAAAATCACCATCGCTTCGGCATACGCGCCATTCCTGCTGCCGGGCTCGCCGCACAGATGGATATGAGGGGGGATTTTACCGGCGACTCGCTAAGCGTTCCTGAACAATGGCGTGGCCGGCTGTTTGTCCAAATCGGCCACGCGGATATCGCAGCCTGGTACGCCTGGTTACCGGTCCCCCAGCAAATCAACTTACGCCGCGGAATCGGGGCCCTGCGTATGTGGGTGGGAATAGATGGGACGGATATCAAAAAAATGACGGCTGACATGCGCTTGCAAGATGTCAAAGCCCAGCTGGCGGAAAACCTGCCGGAATTGGACCTCACCCGATTGAAGGGTAGAGTCGGATGGCAAAAAACAAATGACGAAAAGAGTGAGGGCGCTAATTGGTATGCGCGAAAATTGCTTACCGCGATTCGCGGAAAACGGGAATTGGAGCCGGTCAGTTTTTCGCTGCAGATTATGCCAACCCATGGTGAGAAGGCTGGTAGCGGAAAATTGAGCGTCGATAGCCTGGATTTAAAAATCCTTGGGGATTTGGCGGAATACCTGCCAATCAACCAACCTTTGCGCGAGCAACTCAGCGCAGTATCGCCGCGTGGAGAAATACAATCTATGCGCGCCCACTGGAATGGTGAATGGTCAACACCTCTGCACTTCAATGCAAGAGGGAAATTTACCAATCTAAGTATGAGAAAATCTCAATATCTGCCGTCATTCAGCGGTATTACGGGAAACATGGATGTTACCGAAAAAGGGGGCTCGCTGAATCTCAACTCTGAACACATCAAACTTGAAGTTCCTGATGCCCTCCATGAACCGCTGATGCTGAACACCCTTACCGGCCAGGCAAGCTGGAGCCTGTCCCCAGACAAGTCTGTCGCATTCAAGTTCAGCAATATTTATTTTTCCAATAGCCATGCCGCCGGGTTAGCGTATGGAACTTACCATAAAGAACCGAATGTTCCCGACAAAATCGATCTCGTCGGTCATCTGACCCATGCGGACGCACGCTATCTGGCGGATCATATCCCAAGTGGAATCGGGGGTTCTTCCAGAGAATGGTTTGAGAAGTCGGTGCTTGAGGGAAAATTTACCGATATCCGGCTCCATCTCAAGGGAAATCCAGCTGAACTTCCTTTCTCCCGTGATGGCACATCCATTTTCAAGGTACAAGCGAAAGCATCGGGCGTCGCACTGGATAACCTTCCGGGCTGGCCTAAAATAGAAAACATCTCGGGGAATTTACAGTTGCACGGCAGCCGTATTGAGTTTGACGTGTCCAGCGCAGATACCTTCGGCACTCAATTAAGCAAGGTCAAGTTGCACATCGCGGACATGGCTGCCCCCGAGGCAGTACTGCGAGGCCAGATTGAAGCAGATGGCGCTACTCAGCAATTCCTGAAGGTCGCCGCCAAATATGCGGGCGATGACTACGGTATGGTTCTTCAGGATAATATAAAAATTGCAGGAAACGGCAGGCTGCTATTGAAGCTTGATATCCCTTTGTCTGACGCCGGGCCTCCCAGGCTGGCGGGAAACTATGAGTTCATCGATAATCAACTTGATCCCGGCCCAGGCATGCCTAGCCTGAACAACATCAATGGCATCCTGGCTTTTGGAGATTCGAAGATCAGGATAGAAAATTTGACCGGCCGGCTCCTCGGTGGACCGTTGGTCATCAACTCCGCTGACACGCCGGATGGAAGTTTTCATCTTTCCGCCGCTGGCAAGATTAACCTCGATAACCTGAATGAACAGACGCCGAGCAGGAACGCCGATTCCTTACAATTATGGAAACGGTATTTGCGCGGCAGTACCACCTGGCGAGCATCCGTTCGCATGCGCGACAAGCTGGTAAACATGTCCATCGAATCATCACTTCAGGGTATTACCTCGAATTTTCCCGAACCATTTTCCAAGACCGCCGCGGACGTCGTCCTCACGCGTGTTGAGAGAAAAGCAATGGGCCCGGGCAGAGATGAGGTAACCCTGAGCTATGACGGACGGATCGCTGCAAGATTCAAGCGTTTCCAAACCGATGCGGGCAATTACCGCATGGAGCGCGGTGTAGTAAATTTCGGCACAGCAACGATGCCTTCGTCCGCAAAGGCGGGCCTAACCGTAGGTGGCACGCTGCCACTACTCGATCTGGATCAGTGGCTCGGCTTTCTCAAGCAGCTCAATCCTGAAGTCGAGTCTTCACCCGGTTTGACCGGTATCAATGTCCAGGTGGGAGCACTCGACTTTCTGGGGAGACGGCTCAATGATGTCACGCTGAATGCCAGCAAGGAGAATGGATCATGGTATTGCGGCGTCATTGCTGAAGAAATTAACGGTAATATTATGTGGGACCCGTCGGCCAATGGCAGAGTCGTGGCACGATTGAACAGGTTGATAATTCCCTCTGCTTCCCCCAAGCCAGGCATTGCCACGCAAACGCGGCAGCAGGAAAAAGACCTGCCTGCACTGGACGTGATGGCAGATAATTTTGTCTTCGGTGAGAAGCAATTAGGTCAGTTGGAACTGATAGCAAGTCCCCATGCAAGGAATTGGCGCATCGAAAAACTGCATATATCCAATCCTGACAGCTCCATCGCCGTAAAAGGAGTGTGGCAAAATCAGGCTACACCTCCTCGCGTACAAGCCGCTCTTACGCTGGAATCAAATGATATCGGGAAATTTCTTGCGCGTCTCGGCCATCCTGATCGCGTCAAACGCGGCAGCGGCAGGCTGGAGGGCTCATTGTCGTGGTATGGCAGCCCGCAATCACTAGATTATCCCACGCTGTCCGGCAGCTTTAAAATAAACGCCAGGCGAGGGCAATTTCCTAAATTTGAGCCAGGGATTGGTAGGCTATTCGGCATTTTTGATTTGAGGACGCTGCCAAGAAGGATTACCTTGGATTTTCATGATGTTTTCAGTGAGGGCTTCGGCTTTAACGACATCTCTGGCGACATTAAAATTGCCCGGGGCATAGCAGTTACCGACGACCTGAAAATCGAAGGGCCCGCTGCAAAGGTCATCATGAAGGGGGAAATAAATCTGGAAGCAGAAACTCAAAACCTGCAAATGCTGGTCACGCCTTCACTCGGATTGGCTACCCCCGTGGTGGGTGTCGCCTCCATGATTGTAAGCAAGACATTGCAAAATGCCACTACGTCCAATGAATATAATATTACCGGTACCTGGGCTGATCCGGTGGTAACTAAAACATCGGAAAATAGAAAAGACTCGGCGGGACAGGAACAATAATCCACTGATTCATGATACCGCGAGACCGGCCACAACCTGCATCCATGAATTTGGGTAAAACTTTCGGCTTGAGCGCACTGCTTGCGGAGATCAAGCAAAAGCGAGAACAAAAACGCAAACCTTGGGGTCTACTTCTATTCAGCTTTGAAATTTATTGTTACATGGCGCTTCAGGTTACTGATTCTCTGCAGATCAGGATCCCGATACCCCGGCGCGGATGCCGTACTCATGAAAATCAGGAATGCTAATTATGCGAGGTAACTCAATCAATCATGCCCCGGCCGCATCGGCAGACACGCAAAATGCCCCAGTAAACGGCTCTATCCGTGTCGCTGCCATTCAAATGACTGCAGGCCCGGATATTCCTCGTAACCTGGAAGAAGCCCGGCGGCTGCTCGAAATGGCCGCCTCTCAAGGAGCGAGACTGGCGGCGCTTCCAGAATATTTTTGTTTAATGGGAATGAGAGATGCTGATAGAGTAGCCGCGCGCGAACAGAATAAGTATGGACCCATACAGGAATTCCTCAGCGATACAGCCAAATGCCTCGGCATCTGGCTGATTGGGGGTTCGGTTCCACTGGCATCTTCAAGGCCGGACAAGGTGAGGAATAGTTGCCTCGTGTATGACGATCAAGGCCAGCAGGTTGCGCGCTATGACAAAATACATTTGTTCGGCCTGGAGCTTGGCGATGAACGCTATGCCGAGGAAGAAACCATTGAGGCAGGCTGCGGCGTGGTTTCACTGGAATCGCCTTTTGGGCGCATTGGTCTGTCCATTTGCTACGACTTGCGTTTTCCCGAGCTTTACCGTTCCATGGGAAGGGTGGACATCATTTTCGCCCCTGCCGCATTTACCGCGACCACCGGCAAGGCACACTGGGAAACGCTGATCCGTGCCCGCGCTATTGAAAATCTCGCGTATGTGGTGGCGCCCGCTCAGGCTGGTCATCATCTTAATGGGCGTGAAACTCATGGCGACAGCATGATTGTGGATCCGTGGGGAATTGTGCTCGACCGGCTTCCAAGTGGATCCGGAGTGGTAATCGCGGACATAAATCCTGAATATCAAGCCAGCTTGCGCGATAGCTTGCCAGCATTGAATCATCGAATCCTGCGTCACTGTTGAGTCTTAACCGTCACTTTTCTCGACCTAAATATTATGATTACAGAACAAATCATCCAGCCTAACGATCTCTTCGCCACGGCCAACCGCTGTCTATTAGCGCCGTATGAGATTGATACGACCGGGTTACAGCATGTGTTCGGGCAAATACTTGCACACCGGATCGAATATGCCGACATCTATTTTCAATATAACCGCGCCGAAGGCTGGGCTCTGGAGGAAGGCATCGTCAAATCCGGGAGCTTCAACATCGAGCAAGGTGTGGGAGTGCGCGCGGTAAGCGGCGACAAGACCGCATTCGCTTATTCTGATGACATCAGCATGCCAGCGCTGGTCTCCGCGGCGCATGCCACGCGTGCCATTGCCCGCCACGGCATAACACAACCGGTCCAGGCGGCCAGGCGCAGCAAAGGTCGCGAACTTTATTTGCCCCACGATCCCATTGCCAGCCTTAAAGATACCGAGAAGGTTGCGCTGCTTGAAAAACTTGAAGGCTATGCCCGCGCTCTTGACAAGCGCGTTATCCAGGTCATGGCCTCTCTTGCCGGAGAATATGAGGTCGTTCTGGTCGCGCGCAGCGATGGGCTCGTGGCAGCTGATGTGCGGCCTCTGGTGAGAGTTTCATTGCAAGTCATTGCGGAGGAGAACGGTAATCGCGAGCAAGGCATGGCGGGGGGAGGCGGACGCTTCGATTATGCATATTTCACTGATGACGTTTTACGCGATTACGCCGCAAAGGCAGTGCATCAGGCCGTCATCAACCTCTCGGCAAAACCAGCGCCGGCCGGCACCATGACAGTTGTACTGGGCGCCGGTTGGCCGGGAATTCTACTGCATGAGGCCATCGGGCATGGGCTGGAAGGGGATTTTAACCGCAAAGGCAGCTCTGCATTTTCGGGCCGCGTCGGGGAGCGCGTGGCGGCTGAAGGCGTAACGGTAGTGGATGATGGCACGCTTGCACGGCGGCGCGGTTCGCTCAATATCGATGACGAGGGAAATCCCACACAGTGTACAGTATTGATTGAAAATGGCGTGCTCAAGGGTTATTTGCAGGATAGTCTGAACGCACGGCTGATGAATGTGCCGGTAACGGGCAACGCAAGACGTGAATCCTTTGCCCATATACCAATGCCGCGCATGACCAACACCTATATGTTAAATGGCGACAAGAGTCCCGAAGAAATCATTGCTTCAGTGAAGCATGGCTTGTATGCAGTGAACTTTGGTGGCGGCCAAGTGGATATTACCAGTGGAAAATTCGTCTTTTCCGCTGCTGAAGCTTATATGATCGAAAATGGAAAAATTTCTTATCCAGTAAAAGGCGCCACTCTGATTGGAAACGGCCCCGATGTACTGACGCGGGTGTCAATGATTGGCAATGATATGTCACTCGACCCCGGCGTGGGCACTTGCGGAAAAGAAGGTCAGAGTGTGCCGGTAGGAGTTGGCCAGCCGACCCTCCGCATAGATGGGTTAACGGTAGGGGGAACCGCGTAGGGAACCGCCGAATCCTGGAGAACGTGAATAAGTCAGAGTCAGCGTTTTATCAGAGTCAGCATTTTATTATTGGGGCCGCGTCGAGCGGCCCTTTCTTTTGAATTTTCATACCTTAACATTCACGACTTTGGTGCCCGCCAGCCTGTCATGCAGGAATAGGCCATCGCGGTCGAACAATGCCCAGAGAAATCCGCAGCCAAGCAAGAAAATACCGATCACTGCAAATAAATAGCGGGCAAGCGCCTGCTTCAAATAAATGCGCTGGCCACCAGCACTGGTCACGCGAAGTTTCCAGGTTTGCATTGGCAGCGTTTGTCCGCCATGGGTCCAGAACCAGGTGAAATAGATACCTGCAACGACGAGGAGATAAAGCTGAAACGCGGGGCGAAAAAAAACAGAACTTGTGTCCCGGAACACGAGGTGAAAGATAAAACTGGCAATAAACAGAACTGCGACCAAGATCAGCGATTCATAAATCATGCTAAGCATCATCCGCCAGAATCCAGGTGCGAACGCTTTCATCAGATTACCAAAACCCGGCTGGTAATCAATTGAAGCACTTTTCCGTTTGAAAATAACTCGACGGGGCCGAACAACAGAGAGCCGAGCAACCTCTGGCACATATTCATGACCGTCTACTGCCCACTCTGGGCTTCATACTTTTGCCCATATTCGCGCCATTTCTGCTTTATTTCATCACGTTTGTCTGGGGGCAATTTTTTTATCGTCTTATATTTTTCACGTACTATTTCGCGCTGCTCGGGAGTGAGCGAATACCAATCCCGCATCTGCAATTGCGTGCGGTGTTGTTCGGAAGCTGTCATCCCTGGATACCGTTTGGCAATGCCCAGCCATTTTTTTCTTTTTGCAGCGTCCATATTGTTCCACTCTTGCGCAAGCGGAGCCAGGACTTCTCTTTGCTGAGGCTTCAACTGCTCCCATGATGGCTGAGGGGCTTCAGCCGAAGCATGAGCGGATAGTGCCAAGCATAGATAGAGCGCTACTGTTACGAACCGTCTAGCCATGCATCGAACTCATTGTCGAGATAGGCGTTTACGGGCAGTTCATCAACGAGAAGCATTATATCGATTTCCTCGTTCTCATCACCCTGCTGAAGAGTCTGCCAGTAGGTCGCACTCGCGATAGCAAATAGCAAGGCTATCAGGGATAGCAGCTTGCGGGTTCCGAAGTGCCAATCATGTCCATGCGCGGAAGCGCCCTGGCCAACGCTCACTAGCGCTTCCGCCACCTGATAATGTTCAAGGGAAGCTCTGCGCGCCAATTGTAGCCGGTTTAACGTGCTTTGCTTCATGTCGTCCAGGCCACGATCCAGCAGTTGCGCAACCTTCCGTTCAAATTCCGATTCGCTCATAAGTCAATTCCTTCTTTTTTCAATGCTATAGCAAGGGTATGGGTTGCGCGCGAGCAGTGCGTTTTCACGCTTCCCTCGGAACATCCCATAATCCTTGCAGTTTCGGTGACGTCCATTTCCTCCCAGTAACGCAGCAGGAAGGCCTCCCGTTGACGCGGGGGAAGGGCCTCAATAGCTTTCTCGATCAGATTGATAAGTTGTGATTGTTCTAATTGCTTATGCGGGCTATGGAAATTCGACGCACCTTCCGCCTGTAAAGTTTCCAGTGGATCGTATTCTTCATTTTCGCTCTCCGGGTGGGCGGGCGTGAACGATGAAAACAAGGTAGTCCATAAAGATCGGGTTTTCTGCCGTCGATAGAAATCCCGTATAGTATTTTGCAGAATGCGCTGAAACAAGAGGGGCCATTCTTCCGGTGGCCTGGCAGCATATTTCTCGACAAGTTTCGTCATGGAATCCTGAACAATATCGAGCGCTAAATGTTCATCGCGCACCGCGAACAATGCCTGTTTATAGGCACGCCGTTCGGTTTCAATCAGAAAATTGGAAAGTTCCTGTTGGGTAGCCAGGACAATTGCCTATAGAAAGCGACAACTTTGATAGAGGACCAGACGTGATGAATTTTCTCAGCCCAGCAATATTAACAAATTTTGTTGATTCGCCGGAATAGCTTGCTAGCAGCGGCAGCGGCGCAACCAAACGTCAAGGGGAATTAAAGAAGGTTCGCAAATAAAACTTGCAAGGGCAAGTCGACCAATTGCGCCACGGATCAGTAAACAATATGAGCCTGCCTGTATCCCGGGTATTGATTGGTGAGAACCAAACGCTTGAATTCGAGTCATCCCCTGAAATTATATTTCGAGATCCGAATTATATTTCCAGATCCCTTCGCCTGCGACAATTTGTCGCATTGTATGAATCGTTTTTCCCCTCTACTATTATGGTCTTTCAGTTCTTTGAGGACCCGGCCAGGGAGCCGCCCGGAACACGGCAACGCCTTCCCCCCCGAAAGTTGCGGGCGTGGCAACACAAGTGTACCGCGCAGATACCACGGTAAGCGGTCGAGGCATTTTCTCCCCGCCCGATCCGACTTCGTTATAAAAAAGTGCTAAACAATACTATATATATATGACGGTTAGTGCTAAAATTCTAATGCGAGTGATTCTTAATTAGATTTACAATTACTAGTGTTCAGTATCCTCAAGGCACGCCCCTGCAGATCCGGTATTCGGCAAAATCTTCGTTAAGAGACTTATTGAGAAACAACCGCGCAATGCAGCTTATTATCAACGCTATTACCACAAGGACACGCGTGTTCGGCCAGTTTGGCATGACGGACGTGGTTGCCCGCTGCTTATTTTTTATGCTGATGCTGGGGTGTATAAACACTACCATTGCGGCAGAAAGCATTCGTCCTTTTACGCTAGGGAGTCTTGCCCAGGTTCTGGGGTCCCGCGAGGGCAAACCTTTCATTCTGGTTTTGTGGTCGCTTGAATGCCAATATTGTCCGACCGAGCTGAAAACGCTAAGCGAGCTCAAGCGCAGCCATCCCAAACTTGATGTGGTGCTGATCGCGACCGATACAGTAAGCGATATCCCGCAATTGGCATCCCGGATGGAAAGCTACGGGATGAGCAAGGTTGAGCAATGGGTTTTCGCAGAGGATGTACCCGAGCGTTTGCGTATGGAAATCGATGGTCGCTGGTATGGCGAGGTGCCACGGACCTATTTTTACGATCGTAAGCATCAACGCGAGGTCAAGACCGGCCTGGTCAACAGGAAATTTTTTGAAGACTGGCTGGCTCGGAATATTGTTTCCGGACCGGGAAGTTAATGGAAATGATAATCAAGCGTAATCCTACCTTCCTGCCCGGCCTCATGTTTGTCATTGCGGCCCATGGCGCGCTATTCTATTTCCTGCTCAAGCAGCAATTCATAGCTCCGCCGAAGCAGTTGGAAACGCTACTGGTCAATTTTATCCCGGCAGCCAGACCGAAGGAAGAGCCCAAACCTGAACCTCCTGTACCACCCAAATCTCAACCGGTTAAAAAACCTCAGTCGCGTCAGTTGGTTGCTGAAACGCCGGCGATATCCGAAAGCGAGCCGGTCGCACTACCGCCTCAGCCTGAACCGGAGCCGGAACCCGTCGCAGTGGCGGAACCGCCCCCCGCACAGATGCCAGCGGGGCCTATTACGCTTTCCTCCGAGTTATCCGTTGCCTGCCCTGAATTAAACGCGCCTGCTTACCCAGCCCTTTCGCGGCGGCTTGGCGAAGAAGGCAAGCTGATGCTACGGGTGGAACTGGATGAAAAAGGTCGCGTTAATGTAGCACAGGTCATAAATAGCAGTGGTTTCAAACGTCTTGACGAAGCCGCGATGGCTGCGGTGAAGACCTGGCGCTGCAATCCGCCCGTACGTAATGGCCAGCCGGTGCGAGCCGTTGCACTGCAACCCTTCAATTTTGTACTGCAAGGAGATTGATCTCATGGAACAAGGCCTCGGATTCTCACATTTCCTGACTCAGCTCGATGGAGTGGGTACCGCTGTACTGGCATTACTGCTCGCACTCTCGGTGGCAAGCTGGTACCTCATACTCACCAAGGGTCTTAACAATTTTCTGGCAGGACGGCGGGCGGACGCTTTTCTCAAGCGTTTCTGGAGCGCAAACTCGTTGCAGGAAGTAAACTCGACGCTAAAGGAAGGCGCTGACGATAATGCGTTTGCACAGCTTGCGCGACTGGCTATGAATGCTGCAGCGGACTCTGAAAAACATGGTTTACAGAAACTTGCCGCAGCCGGCGGGGCAAGCGAGTTCATTACACGCGTCCTGCGCAACGGCCTCGACCAAGAGGCTACCCGGGTTGAAAATGGTCTCACGGTGATAGCCTCAGCTGGTTCGGCTGCTCCTTATATAGGCCTGTTTGGTACGGTGTGGGGCATTTATCATGCGCTGGTTCAAATCGGCCTCTCCGGGCAGGGCACCCTGGACAAAGTTGCAGGCCCGGTGGGTGAAGCCCTGATCATGACGGCGCTCGGATTGGCCGTGGCCATACCCGCAGTGTTGGCCTATAACACGTTTGTACGCCGCAACCGCATCTGGCTGGCTCGCCTGGACGCCTTTGCACATGATCTCTTTGTGTTGGTGGCCGTTGGGTCCAAAACGAATAGCTCGGCTGGGGATGAACGGGCACTTCGGGTCGTTTCCCCGGTGATCACCCCGAGCGAAAGGAGATCATAATGGCATTCGGCAGCATGGATAGCGGCAATAATCGTCAGACCCCGACGGCTGAAATCAATGTAGTGCCGCTGGTCGATGTCATGCTGGTGCTGCTGGTGATATTCATCATTACGGCCCCTTTGCTTACGCACTCGGTTAAAATCGATCTGCCAAAGGCAGCAAGCAGCCCGAACATCACTCAGCCGGATCATATCGAGTTCGCCCTTCGCGATGACGCCAGCCTTTACTGGAATGGCGAACCGGTCACCATGGACCAGTTGGCGCCGCGCTTTGCCGCATCCGTAAAGGAAAACCCGGACATCGAGCTTCATATACGCGCCGATAAACATGTTCATTATGAATATGTGGCGCGCGCCATGTCGATTGCGGCAAAAGCCGGGCTCGTAAAAATTGGATTTGTTACCGATCCTTCCCAACAGTAGCCATTATGTAGCGCTCTGTAGCGACGCGACTTTAGTTTTCCTCACCGGAAATTGATCGCCTGCGGAAACCTGATGAATGCCTGATGGTCTGATTGTGTATCGCTTACGCTTTCGCATGCCGATGCATTCACCCAAAACTCCCACTCCCCCCAGCACATCGAAAACGCACGCCTTCAGTTGGTCGCGTTTTTTTGTGCATTGTTCCATAGTCGTTGCGGCCGTGTCTTTAGGCTTCGCGTCATGGTTCATCGCGAAGCCGACGGCGACCCGGCTTCACCAAACGATACCGGGACAGCGCCTGACCATAACGGCAACACCGGACATCGACATCAGCCTTGATACCGACAGCACCGTTACTGTCACCAATACCGAGCCTCCACGAATCGAATTGCTGCGGGGAAATGCTTACTTTGACATCAAAAGTAAAAGCGCCGACAAACTGCAAGTGAAGGTAGGTACAACGTACATCAAGGATATCGGCACACGTTTCAGTATCAGGAAGCAGGCAGACGGCGGCAGCGTCGCGGTGGCCGAGGGGCAGGTTGAAATTCAGGTGGAGGCTGGAACGTATCTGGTCAGCTCGCGTGAGCGGGCGGATTTTGACGGCACGCGCGTCACCGGGCATAAAATGATTGCCGAAGCAGAGGTGGCTCCCTGGCGAGTCAATAAATAGCGTATCACCTTCCTACGCTGCCACAGTCCCGTGCCTATGGATCATTCTGCACACAGCTGCTCGGTCCCATGCGTACCTTCTGATTTCCGATGCCCTGGCTCAGCATTTGTTTTTTAGCTGCGGTATTGCCGGAAGCAAAGTGCGTTCCCAAGCCTATTACAAAAAGTTAATCTGGAAGGTAAGACGCATGAAACCGGTGGCAATCTTTAGGCATTTTCCCATTGAAGGTCCGGGTTATTTCGCCACCTTTCTTGATCTCCATTCCATTCCATGGCAGCTCGTCAAAATCGATGCGGGCGAGGAAGTGCCTTCAACCCTCGATCCATTCAGCGGACTGGTGTTCATGGGTGGACCCATGAGCGTAAATGACGATTTGCCGTGGATCGCGCCAGCGCTTGAATTGATCCGTCAGGCGGTGGTGAACAATGTTCCGGTGCTGGGTCATTGTCTCGGTGGCCAATTGATGGCGAAGGCGTTGGGAGGAACTGTAAGTAACGGTCCAGTCAGGGAAATCGGCTGGGGTGAAGTCAGTGTCGCCGGTAATCCCATCGCGCGCACATGGTTCGGCGAGTTTTTAAACTTCAATGCCTTTCATTGGCATGGCGAGGTCTTCACTATTCCAGAAGACGCAACCCATCTGCTTTCCAGCCCTTATTGCAAAAATCAGGCGTTCGCGCTGGACATCCATTTGGCGCTGCAATGCCACGTCGAGATGACGGATGAAATGGTGAGAACCTGGTGCGCTATCGGGGCTGAAGAAATCGCCACGAACCTTGGTCCATCGGTACAGTCCGTGGAGGCGATACAGGCGAATTTAGCCGAGCGAGTGCCGGCATTGAACAAGGTTGCTGGTCGCTTGTACGAGAAATGGATTTCCGGACTAGAGAGTTGAAAGACTCCTGTCTTCCCGCTTCCGCTGAAAAGACGAGGGGTTCTTATTTGAAACCCGGCTGATGAGGCGTCCGTCGCAGACTAGAGGCTGCGAGTCAGTCCCGAAAATTCTGGAACTGGAGCGGAAATTCGGTGATGGATTTTTTAACCAGCTGTATGGCTTCCTGTAAAGTATCGCGCTTCGCCCCGGAAACGCGCACCGCGTCCCCCTGTATGCCGCCCTGAACCTTGAGTTTGCTATCCTTGATGAGCCTGATAATCTTCTTTGCCAACTCGCTTTCAACCCCTGTTTTAATCGTGACCTGTTGTTTGACCTTGTTTCCGCTGATTTTTTCTACTTGCCCCTTGTCCAGGCATCGTACGTCAACGTTACGCTTGGCAAGCTTGACCATGAGGATGTCCAGTATTTGGCCCAGCTTGAATTCATCATCTGCAAAAACGGTCAGGATGTAATCCGCCTGCTCCACGCGCGCATCCGATCCTTTGAAATCAAAGCGCGTGTTGACTTCCTTGTTTACCTGGTCAACCGCATTTCTGACTTCTTGTTTATCCACTTCCGAAACGATGTCGAATGACGGCATGGGCACTCTCCTGAATCACTTGGTCTAGCCTGGATCAACTTGGACTAACCTGGACTAACCTGGACTAACTTGGATTAACTTGGACTAACTTGGACTAAAGGACACCTCTATCTCGTTAGCGCTATTTATTTCGCTTTTTCAAGTTGGCGGCAATACGCATCCGTAGCGCATTCAGCTTGATGAATCCTTCCGCATCAGCCTGGTTATACGCGCCTTTGTCGTCCTCAAAGGTGGCAATGTGAGGATCGAACAGCGAATCTGTTTTTGAATCACGCCCGACCACAATAACGTTGCCTTTGTAGAGTTTCACGCGTACCCAGCCGTTCACATGCGCCTGGGATGCGTCAATCATCGTCTGCATCATCCTGCGCTCGGGGCTCCACCAATAACCGTTGTAAATCAGCTCGGCATAACGCGGCATCCACTCATCCTTCAGGTGAGCCACTTCCCGGTCGAGCGTGATGGATTCGATTGCCCGGTGAGCGCGCAACATGATCGCGCCACCAGGCGTCTCGTAACATCCCCTGGATTTCATGCCCACATAGCGGTTCTCGACAAGATCGAGACGTCCCACCCCATGCCTGCCGCCCAACTGATTGAGCTTGGCGAGAACGCGAGCGGGTGGAAGTTTCTTTCCGTTCAGGGCCACAATGTCACCCTGCTTGAATTCAAGATCGAGGTATTCCGCCTGGTCGGGTGCCTTTTCCGGGGAAACGCTCCATCGCCACATTGATTCTTCAGGTTCCTGCGCAGGGTCTTCCAGGATGCGCCCCTCGTAGGAAATATGCAGCAGATTGGCATCCATGCTATAAGGTGAACCGCCCTTTTTCTTCATTTCCACCGGAATGCCATGCTGTTCCGCGTATTTCAGGAGCTTTTCCCGGGAAGTAAGATCCCACTCACGCCATGGCGCAATGACCCGTATATCGGGTTGCAACGCGTAATAGCCAAGCTCAAAGCGCACCTGATCATTGCCCTTGCCAGTGGCCCCATGTGCGACCGCATCTGCTTTAGTTTTTCGGGCGATCTCGATCTGGCGTTTGGCAATCAGCGGACGTGCGATACTGGTACCCAGCAGATATTCGCCTTCATAAATGGTATTGGCACGAAACATGGGAAAAACAAAATCGCGTACGAATTCTTCGCGCAGATCTTCGATGAAGATTTCCTTCACTCCCAACTGCCGGGCCTTGGCGCGCGCCGGCTCGACTTCCTCCCCCTGACCAATGTCCGCGGTGAAAGTGACGATCTCACACTGGTAAGTATCCTGTAACCATTTCAGAATGACGGAGGTATCCAAGCCGCCGGAAAATGCCAGAACGACTTTCTTGACTTCAGCGCCATCGGCTTTTTTTGCTTTTCTCATGTTTGACTCATTGATAAAAATGCATGAACTGCGTACTTTGGGATATAGCTTTACGTTTTATGCTCTTATCTTTCCCAACAATAAATATTCGATAAGCGCCTTCTGTGTATGCAGCCGGTTCTCGGCTTCTTCCCATACGATCGATTGCGGACCATCAATGACCTCCGCTGCCACTTCTTCCCCCCGATGAGCGGGCAGGCAGTGCATGAACAGCGTATCCGCCTTGGCACAAGCCATCATTTCCGGATCAACCCGAAAATTGGCAAAATGTTTTTTTCGCTCCTCGGTTTCCGATTCGAAGCCCATACTGGTCCAAACATCGGTAGTAACGAGATCTGCGTCCTTCACCGCGTCATGCGGATCGGAAAATTCCTCATAATGATCGGTGCCATAAAGTCCGGCACGTTCCGGCTCGACTTCATAACCGGGCGGCGTTGAGACGTGGACGTTGAAATCGAACACTTCGGCCGCCTGGAGCCAGGTATTGCAAACGTTGTTCGAATCGCCTATCCAGGCGATGGTCTTGCCTGAGATGTCCCCGCGTTGCTCAATAAAGGTAAAAATATCACCCATGATCTGGCAGGGGTGGTATTCGTCGGTCAATCCATTGATCACAGGGACCCGTGAATGGGCAGCGAAACGCCTGATAATGTCATGTTCATAAGTACGAATCATGACTATATCCACCATTCGGGAAATGACACGGGCCGCATCTTCCACAGGTTCGCCACGCCCCAGTTGAGTATCCCGTGTCGAGAGATAGATCGCCGCGCCCCCCAGTTGGTGCATGCCCGCTTCAAACGACAATCGCGTACGCGTTGAATGTTTATCGAAAATCATTGCCAGGGTGCGGTCTTCCAATGGCCAATAGCGCCGGTAGTGCTTGAACTCATGTTTGATCCAGCGCGTGCGCTCGAATAGATACTCGAATTCCTCCCGGCAAAAATCGTTAAACTGTAAAAAATGCTTGATTTGCATAAATTCGTGAACTAACGATCGATGAGCCCGCTTCTACAAAACATGAATCGAGAAAAATGCTTCACGATCCGCTTTCGGCGATTGGACGCTGCTTCAATCTAAATCCGGCAGTTGGACGGGGTGGAGTGTGCAGTTTTTGGGATGCAGGGCAAGGCGCAACCACGCGGAATGGCACGACCGCGCGGGACGGAGCAGTGCCTTCCGCAGGAAGATGCGACCCCGCAGTGGGATGCCGGGCGCCCCAGTATCCATAAGCGCGGCCGCGGCATCCCCGCCGCTGCCCGATTCCCCCTTCGTGGGGCCCCTCGGGCAACGCTTTGGGGCGCTCCCATTCCAAGGAGTTGCAACGCAGCCATGTGACTCAAAAACGTACTATCCATCCTGTAGCGAACTCACCAAAAAGGTGAAGGCCAAATATTATAAAAATCCTTGTGGCTCACAGTCCTAAACTGAAAAATGAGCGGTCAACTGTCGGATTTAGGTTCAGGCCAGCAGAAACTTCCTGATTAAGGCAGACAACATATTTACTACCTGCTCTGCCTCGCTTCGTTGCATGACAAGGGGCGGTAACAGGCGCACCACCCTGTCCGAGGTCACATTGATCAGGAGTCCTTGTCTTAAGGCCTCCCGTACCAGGTCACCACAGGGCCTGGAAAGTTCAATGCCTATCATCAATCCCTGGCCTCGAATTTGGTTGATATCCGGCAGGCCTGCCAGTTGCGCTTTAAACATCATACGCATGAAATCGCCCAGTTCCAGCGCGTTTCTCAGCAGATCCTCTTCCTCGATTACCTCGAGCGTCGTCAGCGCAGCGGTACAGGCCAGCGGATTTCCCCCAAACGTGGAGGCATGGTTACCGGGCTTGAATACGTCCGCTGCAATGCCCTTCGCAAGACACGCACCGATGGGCACACCTGAGCCCAGGCCTTTCGCCAGGGTTATCACATCGGGAACGATGCCGCTGTGCTGGAAAGCGAACCATTTGCCGCTCCGACCTATCCCGCACTGCACCTCGTCGAGCATAAGCAACCAGCCATTCTGATCACAAAGATGGCGCAAGCCCTGCAAATAATTTGCCTCAGGCACGTTAACGCCGCCTTCCCCCTGGTATGGCTCCACCAGTATGGCTACAACATTTTTATTGTGAACCGCGACTTGTGATACTGCTTCCAGGTCATTGTATGGAACTCGGGCGAAGCCCGTCAGCAAGGGTTCGAAACCGGCCTGTACCTTGCGATTGCCACTTGCTGTCAAGGTCGCCATGGTACGGCCGTGGAATGATTTTTCCATCACAATGATGGTGGGCAAATCTATGTTTTTTCCATGACCGTACAGCCTTGCCAGCTTGATTGCGGCTTCGTTTGCTTCCGCGCCCGAATTGCAGAAAAATGCATTATCCATTCCTGACAAAGCCGCCAGCCTGCTAGCCAGCTTTTCCTGCTTGCCAATATGGTAAAGATTGGACGTATGGATAAGCGTACCCGCCTGGTTGCAAATTGCCCTGACAAGCTTTGGGTGACAATGGCCCAGACCGCATACCGCAACCCCCGCAAGGGCATCAAGATACCGCTTGCCTCCTTCGTCCCACAGCCACACGCCCTCCCCCTTCGTAAACGTGACGGGTAGCCGGAGGTAGGTGTTCATCAGGTTTGACATAGCATCTCTACAGATATGGACTCGTGACGTTATTGCTCAGGAAAATCTTATTACTTACGTGATAAAGGTCGCGCCTAAAAATTTCCTGTGTACGCCTGCCCGAAAGGCTGCTCTTAAAGAGGTTTTTGGGGGTCAAAATGCAGGACGGCGGCATGAGCCGCCGTGCGCCGATAATGATTTATCATGCATTCGTTATCTTTACCTATTTGACCAGCTTTTTCAAGCCTTTTTCCTCGGCAGCGGTCAGCAATCTCAAGCATGGCAGGTAGCCATCGTAAACGATTCCGTGCACTTCAACACGTTTTTGCGAACGCAACATACCCACCAGATACTGCACGACCTCGTCCGTGATGGCCTGTCCCGGAACCAGCACGGGTATGCCAGGCGGGTACGGCGTGATTTGATCCGCGCATACTCTGCCATTCAGCTCATCATTCAGCCGTTCCTGCTCGTCCAGCAGCGGCATCAGCTCACCGCCGCAATAATATGCGTCACGCGGCAGGTATTTGAGCTCGGTAAAACGCGGAATCTCAGGTATCCGATATAACCTGCGAGGCGCGCGGCCTTCCCGCGCGATGCGCATGAGCGCGTCATAGAGACGCGAAACTTTGCTACGGGTGGTGCCGATGGTGAGAAGCAAGGTAAGGGTATTGAACGTGGATTTTTCCACCTGAATGTTATATCGCTCGAACAATTCGCGGATTAAATCCTCGACTGTAAAACCGCAGCGGGAGATATCCACAGTCACCTTGGTGAAATCGAGCTGGATATTGTCCGACTTGACTTCGTCGGGCAGCAGATCAGGAAGATCCAATACCTTGAAAACACCGGTGGAATTGATCTGAGCGCGTACTTCCTTCGCCAGCTCCAGAGTGCGCGAAAGCAGCTTGTACCCTTCCATCATCGCCTGCTTGCGTGCCACGTCGAGGCTCGCAATCATGCTGTACTGCGGGCTGGTGGAAGTATGCATGTTGAAATTTTCCCGAAAGAGGTGCTCATTGAAGTCGGGATCGTTGATGTGGATCATGCTGGATTGCGAAAAAGCCGACAACACCTTGTGCGTGCTCTGGGTGGCATAATCCGCACCCGCCTCCATCGCAGTTGGACGGAAAGCAGGGTGAAACCGGGCGAAGGCGTACCATGCTTCGTCGATGATAACTTTTATGCCTTTTGCATGAGCCGCCGTAATGATTGGCGGCAGATCGTAACGCAGGCCATCGTATGTACAACTGGTGAGTATCAGTGCCTGTGCATCCGAATGTTCTTCAATTGCCTCAAGCAGGGTCTGTTTTGGTACCGGCCCGTAAATGCTGAATTTTTTGTTTACCGACGAATCAAGATAAATCGGATAGGCGCCAGACAGCACGACCCCATGGTGCACCGATTTGTGGCAGTTTCTGTCCAGTAACAGCTTCTCGCCTGGGGCGAGCAGCGTCTGGAATATAACCTTGTTGGCGGTGGAGGTGCCATTTGTCGCAAAGAAGGTGCGGCGCGCGCCAAATGCTTTTGCCGCAATCTTTTGTGCTTCTGCGATCACCCCGGAAGGCTCCATCAGCGAATCGAGCATGGGCACCGACACTGACAAGTCGGCGCGAAAAATATGCTCGCCCACGAAGTGATAAAAATCGCTGGCCCAAGGGCTATCGCGGACCGAGTCGCCAGAAGAATGCCCGGGCGTATGCCAGGCATCCTTTGCCATCAATACATAATTTTTGAGCTGATCGTAGAAGGGCGTACGCGCTTTTTCCTGAAGCTGAGCATTGAGGATGCGATACATGCCGCGGTAATCCCGCTCTTCCCGGTAGAAATAACCATCAACAGTCTCGGAAAAGAGCGCATCCACTACTTCATCCTCTTTCTCCTGCGCGATCAGGATGTATATATCCAATTCAGGACGGAACCGGTTGATTTCCTGCACCAGCTTTAACGCCGACATTTGCAGGTTGCGCGAACCTTTTCCGCCGTTTTTCGGCGTATCCAGCGTGTACAACGTATCGTCCACCACCACCGACTGGATGTCGCCGTCATCCTGGATGGTTTGCAGCGCTTCGCGTGCCGTGGTAACGCCACTAAAAGTGATACCCAACGGATTTTCCAGAGACTTGGCGGCAGCATTCAATCCCTTGATGAGTTCCCTCAATATCAGTTTCTCGTCGTTGATGACAAGAATCCGGCTGATCGGTTTCTTCATGAGACGCCGCTTCCAATATAAAAAGCGCTTTATGCGCTAAAACAGCATTGATTGCAACCCTTTAGCGCAAACCCGGCAGTTGGCCGTATATCTTTTTTGAGTGCCATAGTCCGCAATGAATTTTTGCACCGCTTAACCTTCACCTTTTGGGTGAACCCGCTACAGGGCGGACTGAACGGTTTTTGCACACATGGCTGCGTCGCAATTCTTTTGAAATGGCGACTCCACGTTGGGTCTCCTCCCTCAAGCCCATCACTTCGCCCTGTTCAACTGCCGGATTTAGGGTTTGACGCCAGAGCGCAATAAACGACGTTCTTTGTGCCGAAGGCAATCCAGACTGAAACGATCTATAGTGACACTATGAAATTGTTCACACGGGTTCTGCGCAACAGCGCGGCGGCGGTGCTGCTTCTGCTGCCACTTTTCGCTATGGCCGCACCAGTAGTGGTATTGAACATACAGGGGCCTATCACGCCGGCGAGTGCGGATTTTATCGAGCGCGGCCTGCAACATGCCGCCGCCGAGGGCGCGTTACTCGTAATACTTCAACTTGATACGCCAGGCGGCCTGGATACGTCAATGCGGCAGATCGTACGCGATATTGTGGCTTCACCGGTGCCCGTAGCCGGCTTCGTGGCGCCGGGGGGAGCGCGCGCAGCGAGCGCGGGAACCTACATTCTTTATGCCACCCACATCGCTGCGATGGCACCGGGCACCAACCTCGGCGCAGCCACTCCGGTACAGATCGGCGGCTTGCCAGACTCGGAGCCCGAGCCTAAAACCAAGCCGAGGCCACCCCCGGGTTCACCTGAGCCGAAACCAGACGAAGGGCGCGATCAGAATGTCGCCAAGGACGATAACATGTCGACGAAAAATGCAATGTCGCGTAAAGCGATCCATGACGCTGCCGCATATATTCGCGGGCTTGCGCAAATGCGCGGGCGTAATGCGGAGTGGGCCGAGCGGGCTGTGCGCGAAGCGGTCAGCCTATCAGCATCTGAAGCGCTGAATCTCAAAGTCATAGATTATGTGGCGACCGATGTGCCCGATTTACTGGAACAGGTCAATGGCAGGCGAATGACCATACTTGGCCAAAACCTTACCCTTGACACGGGCTCAGCCACACTGGAGATCGTCGAACCGGACTGGCGCACACGGGCGCTGGCCGTCATTACCAATCCCAGCGTGGCGTACGTACTGATGCTTATCGGCATCTATGGTTTATTCTTCGAATTTTCAAATCCTGGCTTTGTGCTGCCGGGTGTGGCCGGCGCCATCTGCCTGCTGCTTGCCATGTACGCGTTCCAGTTGCTGCCGGTGAGCTACGCCGGCCTTGCCTTAATTCTCCTCGGCATGGCGTTCATGGTGGCGGAAGCTTTTTTGCCAAGCTTCGGAGCGCTCGGGATCGGCGGCATTATTGCTTTCATTGCCGGGTCAGTGATGCTGATCGACATTGATATGCCGGGCTATGGTATTCCCTGGCCCATGATTGCGGCGACATCCCTGGCGAGTGCTTCATTTCTCGTTTTTGTCATCGGCATGGCGTTAAAGTCGCGCCGCGCCCCTATTGTCAGTGGACGTGAAGAGCTGTTCGGCGCCGTGGGAGAGGTCCTGGAAGATACGCCGGGTGAAGGCATGGCGCGCATCCGTGGTGAATTATGGAGCGTGCGTTGCACGCAGCCGCTGGTCCGCGGGCAGAAGGTGCGTGTGACAGGGATCGACGGTCTGGTGTTACAGGTAGATCCTGTGGAAAAATAATCGAAGGAGACAGTTATGCCCGTCCATTTCAGTTTTGCCACCCTCCTCATTATCCTGTTGGTGGTGCTGTTCAGCGCTTTTCGTATCTTGCGCGAATATGAGCGCGGAGTGGTGTTCATGCTCGGCCGTTTCTATAAGGTAAAAGGCCCCGGCCTGATCATAATCATCCCCGGTATCCAGAAAATGGTTCGGGTTGACCTGCGCACCGTTGTGATGGATGTACCCAGCCAGGACGTGATTTCACGGGACAACGTCTCGGTGAAAGTCAGCGCGGTAGTGTATTTCCGTGTGGTTGATCCGCAGCGAGCCATCATCCAGGTGGAGAATTTTCTGGCCGCGACCAGTCAATTTGCACAAACCACCTTACGCTCAGTACTCGGAAAACATGAGCTTGACGAAATGCTCGCGGAACGCGAGAAACTCAACATGGATATCCAGAAGATACTGGATATTCAAACCGATGCCTGGGGCATCAAGGTTTCGAACGTGGAGATCAAACACGTCGATATTGACGAATCCATGATACGCGCCATTGCCCGGCAGGCCGAGGCGGAACGCGAGCGGCGCGCCAAGGTGATCCATGCTGAAGGCGAGTTACAGGCCTCCGACAAGCTGATGCAGGCGGCGCATATTCTTTCCCAGCAAGGAGGGGCAATGCAATTGCGCTATCTCCAGACCCTTACCAATGTCGCCAGCGACAAATCCAATACCATCATTTTTCCGATACCGGTGGATCTGCTGTCGTCACTGATGGATGCTGTCAAAAAACCGTAATTCGTACTCTTGAATAATTGCCGGATGAGATCCTGTGGTGCAGGACTGCGCAGGAAATTTTGCAGCTTGCGGGCAAGATTCGCTAGCGCAAGAAGTCAGAAACAAAAAAGCCCGGAATACCGGGCTTTTTTCTGCGAGTGATTGTTCAGGCCATCGCCTTGATGGCTGCTGACAGGCGGCTTTTGTGACGGGCTGCCTTATTCTTGTGAATGATTCCCTTGTCTGCTATCGAATCTATAGTGCTGGCGGACGCCTTGAACGCGGTCTGGGCAACTGTTTTGTCGGTTGATGCAATGCCTTTTCTCACATGCTTGATAGCCGTGCGCAACTCGGAGCGAAGGCTCATGTTGCGATGATGTTGACTGATGTTCTGTCTCGCGCGTTTTCTGGCTTGTGCACTGTTAGCCATTAAGATTCCTCATCGTTAGGGCTTTGAAGTCGCCGTTAGGGCTTCGAAGACGCGAGATGATACGGATATTTTATGTTTATTGCAAGGAAAACATCGGCATACTTGAGGTCGTTGCATAACTCCCCCGGGAGAACGCGCTGTTCATGCAACCTCTTACCGGCTCTTCGGGGTTAGGGAACCTCTGAATAAGTCCTCGCAGAGCGCGTTGCTGGTAAAATCGAAGTGATCACAAGATGCACCTGAGTCTACGACGCCAAGAAGTGCAACGCAGTGGGCGCCCGATTTTACCCTAACCCCTCGTGGGACGAGGCTTTGCGGGCGGTCTGCTTTGTCAGGCTCCTGGCGAAGGGAATCGACCATTCGCTTCGTCGCCTTTCATGCATCCCCTCCCGCAAAGCCGCCGTCGCACCCGCGAGGATTTATTCAGAGGTTCCTTAATACTCATCCATGAATTTGCTCAAAGCTCTCGCTACGGTCAGCAGCATGACCCTGGTCTCCCGCATTCTCGGGTTTGTGCGTGACATGCTGGTCGCCCGCGTTTTTGGTGCAAGCATCGCGACCGACGCCTTTTTTGTCGCTTTTCGCATCCCCAACCTATTGCGCCGCCTGTTTGCCGAAGGTGCATTCTCGCAAGCGTTCGTGCCGATATTGGGCGAATATAAAAATCGACGTACTGAGGAGGAGACGCGCAGACTGATCGATCACATCACCGGGCTGATGGGCGTCGGGTTATTTATTATTACGCTCATCGGCATAATTGCCGCACCAGTCATTATCTATGTCAGCGCGCCCGGATTTTCAAGCAATCCGCAAAAGTTCGAGCTGACGGTTGAACTGTTGCGCATCACCTTTCCTTATATTCTGTTCATCTCACTGGTATCGCTGGCGGGAGGTATACTCAACACGCACGGCAAATTCAGCGTGCCTGCGTTAACCCCCGCGCTGCTGAATCTCTCATTCATCGGCTGCATCCTCTGGCTGGCGCCACTGATGAACCCGCCAGTCTTGGCGCTGGCCTGGGCGGTATTCATTGGTGGCGTGCTTCAGTTGGCTTTTCAGGTGCCCTTTCTGATGCGCATCAAATTAATGCCGCGGCCGCGCCTCAGATCGAAGGACTCAGGTGCATGGAGAGTCATCAAACAAATGGGCCCGGCGGTTTTTGGCGTATCGATTGGCCAGATCAGTTTACTGATCAATACTATTTTTGCTTCGTTTCTTGTTACCGGAAGCGTTTCGTGGCTCTACTACGCCGACCGGTTAATGGAATTTCCCGCAGGTCTGTTAGGTGCGGCGCTTGGGACAATATTACTGCCGTCATTATCCCGGCATTATGCCGACAACAGCACTGAAGAATATTCCCGCCTGCTCGACTGGGGTTTGCGTTTGACCGTGCTTCTTACGCTTCCCGCAGCGCTGGCATTGGCGCTGCTTGCCACTCCGCTTGTTGCCACGCTCTTTTTTCATGGCGAGTTTTCCATCCATGATGTATGGATGACGCGCAATGCCCTGATTGCTTATAGCCTGGGCCTGTTAGGACTGATTCTGGTTAAGGTGCTGGCACCCGGATTTTACGCACGGCAAAATATCAAAACCCCAGTAAAAATAGCGCTCATTACGCTTGTGGCCACGCAATTGATGAATCTCGCGTTTATTGTGCCATTGCGACATGCCGGGCTGGCGCTTGCGATCGGTCTGGGCGCGTGCCTTAACGCCGGAATGCTCTATTACAAATTGCGCAGCCATAAAATTTATCAACCTCAGCCAGGATGGGCAATTTTTATGGCAAAGATATTGATCGCGCTGGCGGGGATGGGAAGCGTGTTGTGGATCGCCTCGGGTAGCGATGCATCATGGCTGACAGATTCCACTTCTCAGCGCGTCCTTCGGCTGACAGAGATTGTGGCGATGGGCGCAACCGCTTATTTCATCATGCTGTGGCTGCTCGGTTTCCGCCTCAAGAATTTCTCACAGCGCGGTGCGCCGTGATCATCTAGAAATAGCCATAACAGAGGTAATCGATGTGATGTACTCAGATGGGCCTCGATTGCGTCCGATGACTTAATCTACAGCCTCGGCAAGGGTTAAAAATTATGGCTAACCTCTTTTTTAATTTTTATCCTTTTAAATTCGTTTTATTATTTCCAAACTCCAAAGAGCCTATCCCAAGCATTGCGAGCGTGCAGTAATTTCCTTTTCAAAAAAGAACGTTTGATGAGAAAGACTAAACACGAGGAAAAATCAGGTTCCGCGTTGCAAAAAAAAGTTCATTTTGAGCTTCGATAGCCATATAATGGCGGCGGTCAATTCCTGCTAACACGTTTATTCCAATAAACCATGACTCGCTCTGTCAGACTTTCCAGCTTATTAATATTACTTCTGGCATCTTTTCTCAACGGCTGCGCTACGACTAATAAAAATACCACAGCCAGTGATGCGAACACTAACGCAAGCCCTGTGGCGAGCTCAAGCACTGCAGCGGACTCAAATACTGCAGCCGGTACCAGCGCGTCCAATGGGAGTGCCTCATCCAACAACACCAACAATAATAAAAATGCGTCCGCTGATAATAGCGGCGCTGCTAATAATGGTGGAAAGAAAGGGGCGGAATCATACAACGGTCCCGTATTCAAAAATGGCGCTCCTCCGGCTAGCTACCCGGCTGTTAATAAAAAGGACCCATGGGAATCCATGAACCGCTCGGTATTTTCGTTTAATGAGACGCTTGATACCAATGTATTGAAACCGGTGGCAAAAGGCTACAAGTGGATAATGCCCGACCCCATCGAAACGGCCATCGGAAATGTTTTCTCCAATTTGAACGACATACCGGTCACGTTCAATAATATCCTGCAGCTCAAGTTCAACAATGCGCTGCGCAGCAGTGGGCGATTTCTAGTGAACACCACCGCCGGCTTGGGGGGGATGCTGGATATCGCCAGCGATATCGGCCTGGAAAAACAAAATGAAGATTTTGGTCAGACTTTGGGCTACTACGGGGTTTCATCCGGGCCATACCTCGTCCTCCCGGTTCTCGGCCCCAGTTCGACCCGCGATGCGGGTGGTCTCGTGTTTGACTTCGCCTCAGATCCCGTTGCGGTAGGCAGCTTTTTCGTAGCCCCCTTCATAGGTCCGGTCGTAGGATCAACCCGCTTTGCCGATACACGCGCCCGGTTGCTGGAAAACGATAAAACACTGAATGAAGCTGCGCTGGATAAATACGAATTCATGCGCGAAGCCTACCTCCAGCGACGCCGCAATTTGGTGTATGACGGTAACCCGCCGCCAAGCAAGGATGATCACGATACTGAGTGATCCATATCAATATTGAGAGCCTCAAGGCTCAATGCTTATCCCAAAGCTGAGCACTTATCTTGCGTATCCTCAAGATGAGTTTAAATTAAGACTCATTCTGTTCATGTAGTAGGGCGAAAAAAAACGGCAGAGCAACAATGCTCTGCCGTTTTTTTATTTTCAATTGAATCAGGACGTCGCCCGTAGCGCTGCGATACGAACATCCAGCGGCGGATGCGACATGAATAGATTCATGACGCTGCCTTGGCCTCCCGAGATACCGAATGCCGCCAGCCTTTCCGGCAACTGTGCGGGTTCATGCCATTGTTTCAGGCGTTCCAGCGCAGCAATCATCTTGTTTCGGCCAGCCAGCTGTGCTCCACCTGCGTCGGCGCGGAACTCGCGCTGCCGACTGAACCACATGACTATCATGCTCGCCAATATTCCCAACACCATTTGCGCCACCAGAGTCATGATCATGAAAGCGGGGCCGTGTTCCCGCTCGGTTTTGAACACAACCCGGTCCACCAGGTGACCGATCACTCTCGACAGGAAAATCACGAAAGTATTGACCACGCCTTGAATCAGCGCAAGTGTGACCATGTCGCCATTGGCGACGTGGCTGATTTCATGTGCCAGCACACCCTCAATTTCATCTTTGCTCATGTTGTGAAGCAATCCGGTGCTCACCGCGACCAGGGAGTCATCACGATTCATGCCGGTGGCAAAGGCATTCAGGTCGGGTGCGTCATAAATGGCAACTTCCGGCATGCCGATACCGACACGCTCGGCATGGCGCCGGACCGTTTCCACCAGCCAGCGCTCGGTCGGATCGGAAGGCTGTTCGATCACCACCGCTCCTGTCATATTTTTTGCGCTCCACTTGGACATGGCGAGCGAAATGAATGAGCCGCCAAAACCGATCACCGCTGCCATGATAAGGAGAGAGTTGAAATCTATGCCGCCTTGCTCATTCAGGATGCGATCTACCCCCAACAGCCGTAGCGTAATGCTCAGCATCAACAGGATAGCCAGGTTGGTAATTAAAAATAAAAGAATTCGTTTCATAGATCGGTTCCGTTCTTCCTTTCGTTTAAACACAGGGTATAAATAGGGTTGCTGGCTAGATTTTCAAGAACTAAGGCGCCTCATTTGATCAAAAAATCCGGACAAAGCCTATCCTGGCAAACTCCGTTGCTAGTAGTAATTACGCCTGGCTAGCAACACATAAACCGCCAGGCTGCCAAAAATGATAAAAAAAATTGCCGACCAATCGGGAAGCGTGAGGGAAATGAATTTCCAGGACACGTCGGCGCAATCTCCATTTGCTTCGAACATGCTGGGCCACCATCGAGCAAGCGGCAGGGCGTTCAGAAATTCTTCTTCCGGGCTGATACCGCATTCGAACGCCTCGGGATAGCGAACCAGCCAGGCTTGACGTAATGCAACTATTGCGCCCAAGCAAGCGAAAGCTGCCATCAATCCGCCGTATATCCGGCGTGCCGCCGGGGAGGAGTGAAAAAATCCTAATAGTGCAGTTAAACCCATGAGCCAGTATGCGATTCGTTGTACGACACAGAGCGGGCAAGGCAAGAGGTCTTTTACCAACTGTAGATAAAGCGCGTAACTTATCAGGCAAACACAGCCCAGAAATATCAATAAGAAACTTGCCCTGATTCCCAGCGTCATCACTAACCCGATTGTTTTATTCCATTCGGCTGATCCGATGCCAGCTGTTTATTGTTTGTTCTGGTTTTCCGCATCCCGCCCGCCACCATCCTGTATTCCAGTAAGCGGCATTCCAACGCGCCGTTAAAGAGCGGAATACGGCGTGCTGGAGTCAGGCGTATATATTTTGGCAGAAGCGAATCAGCGGTCACAATATATGCGTTCCAGCCGCTGAATTTTTTCTTGAGCACATCCCCAAGCTTCGGATAAAAGTCGTTGAGGCCTTGTCGCTCGCCTACGCGTACTCCATAGGGGGGATTGGTAACAATAAAACCGGTAGGTGCGGGCGCAGAAATTTCCAGTACGTTTGCCTGCTTCAGCATAACGATGTCGGAAAAACCCGCGGCTGATATGTTTTCGCGGGCAGCGGCCAAGGCGTCGCCGTATAGGTCGCTGCCGAATATCGGTTGGCGTATTTTCGGCTTTTGTTGCATCAAAGCGGCTTCCTTAAGCTGATCCCAATGTCCTTTATCGAAATTGCGCAGCTTTTCAAAAGCAAAGTTCCGTCCCAGTCCCGGAGCGATATTCAGTGCGATTTGCACGGCTTCGAGCAAAAACGTGCCGCTGCCGCACATTGGATCGAGGAGCGGAATGCCCGGTTGCCAGCCTGCCAGGGATAAAATTCCGGCAGCAAGGTTTTCTCGTATTGGAGCTTCTCCCGCAACTTTCCTGAGGCCGCGTTTGAATAACGGATCGCCGGATGTGTCCAGGTATAAGGTAAATTTCCGCGCATCGAAAAAACCGTGAATACGTATATCAGGCCGCACGGTATTTACGCTGGGGCGGTCTCCCGCGGTTTCGCGGAATTTATCGCAGATGGCATCCTTGATCTTGAGAGTGACGAAATCAAGGCTGCGCAGCGGACATTTGATGGCGGCGACGTTGACCCGAATAGTGAGTGACGAGTTAAACCATTCATTCCACGGCGATGCGTGAGCGACATCATAGACATCGGTTTCATTCGCATAAGGTCCGCTTGCTACCCGCCACAGAATGCGACTGGCAATACGACTTTGCAGATTTGCGCGGTAACAGGTGCGCCAATCGCCCTGAAACTGCACTCCTCCGGCATATTCCTGCACAAACGAAGCGCCGAGGTGCACCAGCTCGGCAACAAGCGCGGATTCCAGCCCGCGCGGACACGGAGCGAAAAAGAAAAGGGTCACAATGAAATCGACATAATCGCAATGGCCATGCCCGGCGGCTGGCTATTTTTCGACCCAGGCCCCGTAGGCGAGCATGGCCCATGCGCTCAGGAATGCGACGCCGCCGAGCGGCGTGATGGCCCCGAGCCCGCGCATGCCGGTCAGGCTGAGTGCATAAAGACTGACGGAAAAGAGAACAATCCCCGCAAGCATCAGCCAGCCAGACAATCTCATGGGTTTCGATGCGGGATAATGCAGCAGCATGAGGCCGACCGCGACCAGGCCCAAGGCATGGTAAAAGTGGTACTGTACACCCGTCTGATATACGACAAGCATTTCAGCGGAAAGCCTCTGTTTCAAGCCATGTGCGCCAAATGCGCCGAGAACGACGCAGAGAAATGCGTTAACAGCACCGAGCGTGAGAAAGATTCTTGACATTGAAAAAATATTTTCCTGATGAAGAGAACTTGGGAGTTGGCGTCCGACCGACGCTCCATGAACTCCGGATTATTATCCTGATCTGATTTGCATAGGCAAAAACTGCAAGCCCGTGCTCCAAGCCCGCCTGGAACGATAGGATAAGCGAAATCGGCGGGGACGATGGATAGTTTTGCGCTCTTCCAATTCCGGTGTACCTCGGAATGGGCCTTACGGGATGCGAGGGAGCGCTATTCAGAGTTTCCCTGATCACCTGTCCATTACTTCCGCCCCTTACTCCTGCCCTTACTCCTGCCCATTACTCTTCCCCTTTCTCCTCCCGTTCTCCTCCCCTTTCTCCACTATGCTTGCCTTGCTCCATCCTTTGGCAAATGTGACGTGGATCGTATCACCCGGGACAATCTGTGCACTGTTTCTCAGCACCGTGCCATCGGCGGTATAAGCGATACTATACCCGCGCCCCAGCACTGACTCCGGGTTAAGATGGGCCAGATTGGCCTGCTGGCGTTGCAAGCCCATCCGACGCGATTCGAGTTGGGCATCGATTGCCCGGCGAAAACGTAAACGGAGGTCATGCTGGCGCTCAACCATGCGATCAATATCGGGTCGTAAAACGGTCAGGCGCTGGTTAAGCTCACGCAAATGCCAGTGCCTGCTCTCGGATTCCCGTCGCCATGATCGAGCAAGGCGCTCGCGCAAACGCTGGAGCCGGGCAAACTTGTCATCAATTTGCTTGCCAGGATGGATCAGACGGCACCCCAGCATATCGCTGTATTGCATGCGGCTTTCGATACCGCGCCGCATCTCTCGCCGCAGATGTCCCCGCGCGAGCTCAACACGATGCGATAATTCCTCGCGAGCCGGGCAGACAAGCTGGGACGCGCCCGTAGGTGTGGGCGCGCGGATGTCGGCAACAAAATCAGAGATGGTAAAATCGGTCTCATGGCCTACGCCGCTAACAATGGGAATGGAGCACTCGGCGATTGCGTAGGCCACAACCTCCTCATTGAATGCCCATAAATCTTCAATACTTCCTCCGCCGCGGCATAGAATCAGTACGTCGCACTCGGCACGGTTCGCCGCCCGTCGAATAGCCTCCGCTAATTTTATGCCGGCACCGGCGCCCTGCACGGGGGCGGGATACACAATGACCGGTATGGAAGGCATGCGCCGCTTGAGCGTGGACAACACGTCATGCAATGCGGCAGCGGCAGGAGACGTGATGATACCGATCTGCTTTGGAAAAACCGGCAACGGTTTTTTACGGCCAAGGTCAAACAACCCTTCTTTTCGTAACCTTGCCTTGAGTTGTTCGAAAGCTTCGAACAGCGACCCGCGGCCGGAACGGCGGATGGTCTCGACGCTCAGTTGAAAATCTCCACGCGCCTGGTACAAGGTGACCAGCGCGCGCACTTCCACCCGCATGCCATCTCTTGGTTCCCAGTCCAGGTATTGATTTTTATCGCGGAACATGACGCACCGTACTTGAGAACTTTCGTCCTTGAGCGAAAAATACCAGTGACCGGAGCCATAACGCTTGATATTCGAAATTTCCCCACTGACCCACAACAATGGGAAGGCCTGCTCGAGCAAGTCCTTGGCACTGCGGTTTAAATCGCTTACGCTTAAAACCTCGCGAGCGATCTCCATTTCCATGATTAGATTCATTTTGACATTCTACAATAATCCACATCGGCTATCAAAATTGCATAATTACACGGAAAAGGCTCGTGTGAATTTGAAATAATCTAGCAATACCTTGTTTTATAACATTTATTTTAAAGACTAAAATTAGTCTGATCAGAAAAAACTGTTATTAAAGGGTAACTTATCCACTCTATCTCCAAATTTTCCACAAACTTATCCACAGCAATTGTGGACAAAAAATCATGAGCAATTGTTGCTGAAATTCCATCAGCAAGCTACATTACGGCTCTGATTATGATCGCCTGTTGAGGAGATTGTGGCGTGTTCGCCCTGATTCAAGCTGCCGGCTGGCCGATCTGGCCCATTATCCTCGCTTCCGTAGTCGCTGTAGCCATCATTGGTGAACGGATATGGGCGTTGCGCCTTAATGTAGTTACCCCAAGAGATCTGCTGCCGAAAGTGCTGCACGAATACCGGAAAAACGGCGTCAGCGAGGATATGCTTGCGCGCCTCCAAAAGCATTCTCCACTGGGCCAGATTTTCGCCGCCGGTTTGAGAAACGACAAGAGCACGCGCGAAATCATGAAAGAGTCGATCGAGGAAGCTGGCCGTGCCGTCGCTCACAACCTTGAACGCTATCTCACTACGCTGGGAACGATTGCCTCGTTGAGCCCCCTGATGGGCCTCTTTGGAACCCTGGTCGGAATGATCGAAATTTTCGGCACAAATTCGCCCGGTAATAGCAACCCGGCACAGCTTGCTCACGGTATTTCGGTGGCACTTTACAATGCCGCGTTTGGTATCCTGGTAGCCATCCCAAGCATGATTTTTTATCGTTATTTTCGTGCCAAGGTGGACTCACTGGTTGTGGAAATGGAATTACAAGCATTGAAATTAGTGGAAATAGTGCATGGCGAACGGCAGGATTGATTTTCAGCAATTAGAAATTATCGAGAACGCATAACTTCTATTCAAAGCATAGCGAATCATCCATGAACTTCCAGCGCGGTAGGCAAAAAGAAGATCCGGAAATCAATCTGGTACCGATGATCGACGTATTGCTGGTCATTCTCATTTTCCTCATGATTACTACCACGTACTCAAAATTTTCCGAACTGGAAATCAACCTGCCGCAAGCAGCATCCGACCAACCCCCTGAACGTAACAACGTTATCGATGTTGGGATTACTGCGACCGGCAATTACGTGATCAATAACACTTCTATTAAATTGTCGAGCAGCCAGGCGCTCAGCAATGCCCTCCGTACAGCGGCGGGTGACCGGCCCGATCCCATAATTGTGATACACGCGGATGCCCAGGCCACGCATCAGTCCGTTATAGCGGTTATGGAGGCCGCACGGCTGGCTGGTTACCACCATATCACCTTTAGTACGGAAAACCCCAAATAGGCGCCGAATCATTATAGGAAGTAATGCCGGCCGGGTTCAAGCAAGCTATCAACATCGGAGTAAGACTCTTTATGGACGCAAAACTGCTCGACATTCTGGTGTGCCCGCTATGCAAGGGGCCATTGCTATATAAAAAAAACGAGAATGAACTGATCTGCAAGGCAGATCGCCTGGCTTTTCCCATTAAGGACGGCATCCCCGTGATGCTGGAGGATGAGGCACGAAAATTTCCTCCCGAGGTGGAAATTAAGTGAACCGCTGAATGGATTGGACCGGTACTTCCTCAACAAAACAGGAAAATAGATGAAGAGTGAAACAGATGAAGAGTGCAGGTAGCGCCGCAATACTGGGTGCGCTTGTCGCTGATTCAGCCGGGCTTGGCTTGCATTGGCTTTACGATCCGGCACGTATCGCGGAAATTGGAAAATCCAAAGGATTGGTATTTTTACAGCCCGAGGCGGCCCACTATGCCGGGACGAAAGGGTATTTCGCGCACAAGACAAAGAAGCCTGGTGATTCATCCGCATATGGTGAGGTCTGCCTGCTTATGCTCGAGCATCTGGCCAGGCACGGCAATTTCAACCGTATACAATATCAAACGGAATATCGTGCCTACTTTGGACCGGGCGGCGAATTTGTCGGGTATATCGATTCGCCTACCCGGCTGACGTTGCAGAAACTGTTACCGCTTGATCCAGGCGATTTCCCTGCCCGATCAGGAGCCAATGACGACCAGCACCCCGCGCTGGCAGCGCTTCCGGCACTGGTTGCAACGCATGCCGGAACTCTGGAGGAGTTGCTGGGTCGGGTCGAGGAAGTGGTATGTGTGACGAATAATAATGATCTGGCGGTTACCGCTGCACAGTGTTCAGCGGCGGTTCTATTTCAGTTGCTGCAGGGCCTGCCTGTTGCCCAAGCCCTGGCGGATGCCCTGCCCTATGCCGGAAAAATCCTTAAACCGCTGCTCGAGGGGGCACTTGTCTTACCCGCCCTCGATAGCGTGGCCGCCTCCGAGCGCTTTGGCAGGGCATGCCACGTCGCGGAAGGCCTGCCGGTAATCTTTCATATCGCGCAACACGCAACGGATTACGTCATTGCGATCGAGGCCAACATTCGCGCCGGAGGAGACAGTTGCGGCCGTTCCATCATGCTCGGCGCCATCGTTGCAGCGCATATGGCACAGCGCAATGACGCAGCCTTTCCCGTTCCGTTGCCTTGGCTGGCGCGATACAAAAAGCTGTCCTCTGCAGCCGACGCATGCGCCGCACTTCGCTAAGAAACTCTATCAAAAAACTCTATCAAGAGGCTCGGCGTACTCATAGTGAAGCGGTGCTGTTTTTACTATACAACAGCCGTGAAACCCGTTGAAACCCTTGGGATGCGCCCAAGGGTGGCGATCGGATCTTTCCGGCTAAACGCCCTGTTCCCCGCGATGGCGGGGTATGGGTTGATGGCGTTTATCGATTACTAGATCGGCCACAGTGAGTTCGCCTCCGCCGATCATTTCTTCTTCATATAGAACATAAATTCCCCAGCCGTTTCTGACGAGGATAGCAGTTCATTGCCCGTCTGATCAGCAAAAACCTGAAAATCAATCACGGAACCGGGATCCGTGGCCACTATTTTCAGCACTTGGCCGGTAGCCATATCGACCAGAGATTTTTTAGTGCGCAAGATAGGCAAGGGACAGTTCAGGCCACGCACATCCAGTTCCTTGTCGCAATTCATGGATTTCTCCTCAATTCCCTATGAAAATACTGTTCGTGATGAAAATGAAACACGGAGGCGCAAGCTAAAGATGAGTCAGGGAACCCCTGAACAAGTCCTCCGCGGAGCGCGTTGCTGGTAAAATCCGGATGATCACAAGCGCAATGCAGGTCATAGCTTGAAGCGCAACGCAGTGTATATCCAAAACATCCCCAGAGGGGCTCCGCAAAACGGAGATCAGGCAGCGTCGGGGATGCGGCGATTACGCTTATGGATTGTTGGGCGACTGCCTCCCGCTGTGGGTCGCGCGCCCCTGGGAAGGCACTGCTCGGCCCTGTGCGGTCGCATCCCACGCGTCGTTGCCTTTCGCGCCTACCCTCCGGCAGAGCCGCATCGCATGCGCGGGACTTATTTAGAGTTCCTTATAGAGTACTTGATCAAAATCGGGCAAGACCACGAAATAATACCATTGTGTCGTTTTGGTTGAGAATGAATCAACGTTTTTACATTACGGTTTCGTCATTATGCCTGTCAATTTGATACCCCCACTACCGGAACAATTGCTGCCAGTAAAAGGCGTAGCCTTGGGTATTGCTGAAGCCGGAATCAAGAAGCCCGGCCGCAAGGATTTGCTTGTGATGGTATTGGATGAATCCGCAAAAGTTGCCGGCGTGTTTACCCAAAACCATTTCTGCGCCGCCCCGGTAACAGTTGCCAAGGAACATCTTGCCAACCAGAATCCTGGCAACCCGATCCATGCATTGGTCATCAATACAGGCAACGCCAACGCCGGCACGGGTGAAGATGGGCTCGCGCATACGCACGCCACTTGTGCGGCGCTGGCACGCTTGCTCGGTTGCAGCAATCGGCAAATCCTGCCATTTTCCACCGGCGTTATCATGGAACCGCTGCCGGTGGAAAAAATCATCGCCGGTTTACCCCTCGCGATAGCCAACCTCAAAGTGGACAATTGGTTTACTGCCTCTCAGGCAATCATGACAACTGATCTCGTGCCCAAGGCAGTATCCAAGCAGATTTCGCTCGATGGCGCCACAATAACCATTACCGGGATCGCCAAGGGCTCTGGGATGATTCGCCCAAACATGGCAACAATGTTGAGTTACATTGCAACCGATGCCAATTTGAGCCAACCGCTTCTCGAAGAAATCGTGCGGCACGCAACAGACAATTCGTTCAATCGTATTACCGTGGACGGAGATACTTCCACTAACGACGCGTTCGTTTTGATCAGCACCGGCCGCGCCGGGAATTCATCTATATCCGACAAAACCAGCGCAGCATTCAATACCCTGAAAACGGCGATAACGGATGTTGCGACACAGCTCGCGCAAGCAATAGTGCGTGACGGCGAAGGCGCGACCAAATTCATTACCGTCAGGGTCGAGGGCGGCAAAACATCGGATGAGTGTACTAAAACAGCCTATGCCATTGCCCACTCGCCCCTGGTTAAGACCGCTTTCTTTGCATCTGATCCGAATCTGGGCCGGATACTGGCGGCAATCGGCTACGCCGGCCTGGATGGGCTTGATGTAAACAAGCTACGACTGTACCTCGACGATGTGCTGGTTGCTGAGAATGGCGGCAGGGCCCGAGGCTACCGGGAACAGGACGGTCAACAAGTGATGAAGCAGTCTGAAATCACCATCCGGGTCGTACTTCAGCGGGGACAGGCGTCGGCCACAATCTGGACATGCGATTTATCCCACGATTATGTGACGATCAACGCAAGCTATCGGAGTTAGCAACATAGGGAACAGGTTGCGCGCATCCTCGTCATACGCGCAACCAGCCGAATTTGACGCATAAATCTTGTAATCTCCGACGCTTCCGTCGCGGTAGGGATAGCCCAACCTGGGCGCAACCATTTATTGCGTAAGAAAGTATTTACTCGCCCATGGGTTTCATGTGCGGCAGCTCGCGGTCACCCGCCCGTTCTCCGTAATCGTTATAGCGCCCGCCGTAGCCCGACCGATCGCCTGAGTCCGAGCGCTCTCCATATCCCGACCGGTCACCGGCCCGATGCCCATGGCGATGGCCGTGCATCTTTCTCATTTTTGCTGCCTCATCCTTATCTATATATCCGTCTTTATTGGTGTCCATCTTGTCGAACATGACTTCGCAATGGCGGGCGTGCTCGTCCCTGCTCACCCGGCCATCCTTGTCGGTATCCGCCATGGACATTCCACATCGGCCCTCGCCCGATTTGTCGTAACCCCTCTTTTCACCATATTCATCGCTCTTCCCGCCATAGTCATCCTTCTTTTCATACGCTTGCGCCACCATGTAACCTTTATCAAGGGATTGCACAGCAAACGGGGTGTCCCCCGCCGACACAACGGATGCGGTACCGAGCGTAGCGGCAAAGGCAGAACCCAGGGCGAGAGACATAAGTGACTTTTTACTAGGCATATTGTTCATGATTTATCTCCTCAATGTTGTGCTTGGTTTTAACAAGTGTCTGGAATGCACTCGCTTGCCGATGCAGTAACTCATCCAGCAATTGATTTTTATCTTGTGTTAGCAATCGCGCGAGCAATCCATTACGATATGAACTCCGGTATCCGCCGCCAGGTATACGCTTGACGTACCGGACTCATCATCACCTCTTTTAGCTGAACGGTTCAGTGCGTTAGCACACATAATTGGTCATGGGCCCGCGTGTAACGATCGGGATCATCTTCGGGATCATCTTTTACCTTCTCAGTGATAGCAGTTGCAAGGTTATATATTCATGAACGATTGGGACAAGTTATACAGGCGGGCTGAAGGTCTGCTTTCCCGTCTGGAAGCGCTATTGCCGGCTCAGCAATCCAATAGCGGATGGGATACCGCCGTGGCATTTCGCTGGCGAAAATACGGCCGCGGGACAGGCTTCATACAACCTGTAGCACACCCTCATCACATTACCCTCGACGCCCTGCGGGGAGTAGATGCGCAAAAAAAACTCATAGATCAAAATACGCATCAGTTCGTGCGGGGCTGTCCCGCCAATAACGTCCTGCTGACGGGGGCGCGCGGCACGGGCAAGTCATCGCTGGTCAAAGCAATGCTGACCAAATATGCGGCGTCAGGATTGCGCCTGATCGAGGTGGAAAAACACCATCTCACCGATCTGCACGATATCGTTGAGCAAATCTACCGACGCCCCGAGCGCTTCATTCTTTACTGCGACGATTTATCTTTTGAATCCGGCGAGCCTGGTTACAAGGCGCTGAAGGTCGTACTGGATGGTTCGGTCGCCACGGCCTCGGAGAACGTTTTGGTCTATGCCACTTCCAATCGCCGCCACCTGATGCCCGAATCCATGCAGGACAATCGGGAGACCAGGCATATCGGGGAAGAGATTCATCCAGGCGAAGCAGTCGAAGAAAAAATCTCGTTATCGGAACGATTCGGTCTATGGGTGTCTTTCTACCCCTTCGATCAGGACCAATATCTTGACGCTGTGGGCCAATGGCTCACTTATTATGGCATGGGGGAAATGACCCCGCCGGTACGCGAAGCGGCGCTGCGATGGGCGCTGGGACGCAGTTCCCGAAGTGGACGGGTAGCGTGGCAATTTGTCCGCGACTGGGCAGGAAAAGAGGAAACGCGGCAAATCTGATTGCCGATTTCGACACGCCATGCCATTGCATTCTCCCATTGTTGAAGTCGCTGTCGCGATCATTAACCGCGCTGATGGCGCCTTTCTTCTGGCAAGCCGGCCTGAAGGAAAACCGTATGCAGGGTATTGGGAATTTCCTGGAGGAAAGGTAAAGCCAGGCGAACCCCTGTTGCATGCGCTCGGACGTGAATTATTGGAGGAATTGGGCATTACCGTTGTACAGGCCTATCGCTGGATTACGCGCACTTTTAGTTATCCCCACGCCACTGTACGCCTCTGCTTTTTTCGCGTGATCAAATGGCACGGCGAACCTCGGCCAATGGAAAGCCAGGAACTGTCATGGCAATTCTGGAACAACGTTGAAGTTGAACCGGTGCTTCCCGCAAACGCACCGGTATTGCGCGCGCTCGGATTGCCCACGCAATATGCGATCACCAATGCCGGGGAAACAGGACTGAAAGGCGCGCTGACCCAGGTCGAACGCGCGCTGCAAGGGGGGATACGGCTGCTGCAGGTACGAGAGAAAGAAATGGATCGAAAAGCACTGCGCGACTTCACTCGTAAAATAGTTACCCTCGCGCATCATCATGGCGCCAAGGTATTGGTAAATGGCGATGGCGATACGGGCGGCGTTCAGTCATGCTCTAACTTTTGCCAAGAGACCGGCGCGGACGGAATACATCTTCCTTCCTCAGAGTTGATGAATCTTGCGACACGGCCGGACACCGACTGGTGTGGCGCATCGTGTCATAACGCGGAGGAGCTCTTTCGAGCCGAGCAGTTGAATATGGATTTTGCGGTGCTTGGGCCCGTATTGCCGACGTTGAGCCATCCTGGATCTTCGACACTGGGGTGGCGGAAATTCGATACGCTCATCCGTAACTGTTCCATCCCGGTATTTGCGCTGGGTGGTTTGCGGCCTGAAGATTTAAGCACCACTTGGGAACATGGCGGCCATGGAATCGCCATGATGCGGGGCATCCGCGCCTGATGCCCAGGGAATAACCTGGTCGTTAATCAACGCCTTACCATTCGTCTTTCTTTGTGTCTTTCTTTTTATCTTTCCTTTCGTCCTTCTTGTCGTCTTCGTGCGGCTCATCTTCCTGCTTTTCGTTTTCAGGGATGCGATAGGACTCTGCCGCCCACTGTCCCAGGTCGATCAGCTTACAGCGCTCCGAACAAAACGGACGGAAGCGATTGCCGGTCTCCCAGACAACAACCTTGCCACACTGGGGACAATTGACAATGGTTTTCTTCATATTCCGTGAACCCCGGTTCAATTAGACTCTGACATACCTCAGCCTGTCGTCATCATCAGTGCTCAGCCAACTTCCTACACCCCCCAAAATGCGCTAACCGCCATGGAAGAGCGCCATGGAAGAGCGGCGATAATGCAAACCCGGATCAGAAAATTATATGCTTAAAAAACAAAAAGACTACCTGGCAATAGTCGCTTCCGTTAATGGTCAAGCTGGAAACGACTCTCTGCCGCGACAGACAGAGTAATTCGAATATTTGTTTTGGTCCGTTTGATTCACGAGTTGAGTTATAGCGATTTTTACCGTCCAATCAATAAGTTTTAACATGGGATGTTTATTTTCCAATACTTACTATGTTAAAATGGTTAAGTTTTTTTAAGCCCCAATCTCGGGAATCCGAAGCGAAAAACGGAACTGCAAAATATGGCAGATATTGATAAAAAACAGGAAATGAACGGGAGAAGACGCTTCCTCGTTGCCGCGACTTCTATCGCGGGTGGGATTGCGGGCGCAGCGGTCGCCACACCTTTCGTACTGAGCATGATGCCCAGTGAGCGTGCGAAAGCGGCAGGGGCTCCAGTCGAGGTTGACATAAGCAAGATCGAGCCGGGGATGCTGCTTTTGGTGGAATGGCGCGGCAAGGTGGTGTGGGTGCTGGACCGCACCCCCGAAATGCTGGCTAATCTCAAGAAACTTGATAGCCAGGTGGCCGACCCGAAATCGGAAAAACCTCAGCAGCCTCCTTATTGCAAAAATGATACACGCTCGATCAAACCAGCGATTCTCGTGGTCGAAGGCGTTTGTACTCACCTGGGATGTTCTCCGGTATATCGTAAGGATATTGCTCCAGCGGATCTCGGTGCTGACTGGCTGGGCGGCTTTTTCTGCCCCTGCCACGGCTCCAAGTTCGACCTCGCGGGTCGTGTTTACAAAAGCGTTCCCGCTCCGACCAACCTGGTCGTTCCGGCCCATATGTATTTAAGTGACACCCAACTGTTGATTGGATCCGATAAGGAGTCCGCATAAATGGGCAAGCGACTCGAGTCAATGATGGAATGGATAGATGCGCGTTTTCCCCTGACTTCCACCTGGAAGGCTCATCTTTCCGAGTATTACGCGCCGAAAAACTTCAATTTCTGGTATTACTTCGGCTCGCTCGCCATGCTCGTGCTGGTGAATCAGCTTCTTACCGGAATTTTTCTCACCATGAATTACAAGCCGGACGCCAGCATGGCATTCGCATCGGTCGAGTACATCATGCGGGATGTGGACTTCGGCTGGCTGATCCGCTACATGCACTCCACGGGCGCGTCCATGTTTTTCGTAGTGGTCTACCTGCACATGTTTCGCGGGATGATGTATGGCTCTTATCGCAAGCCACGCGAGCTTCTCTGGCTGATCGGCATGGGCATTTTCTTCGTCCTGATGATGCTGGCGTTTACCGGATACATTCTGCCGTGGGGGCAGATGTCCTATTGGGGCGCTCAGGTGATCATCAGTATGGTCGGCGCGATCCCAGTGATCGGGCAAACCCTTTCGAACTGGATCTTGGGCGACTTCATGTTGTCGGATGCCGCGCTCAACCGGTTTTTTGCCTATCATGTCGTGACCCTGCCCGTGTTGCTGGTGACTCTGGTATTCGTCCATATCATCGCGTTGCATGAAGTCGGCTCAAACAACCCGGACGGTATCGAAATCAAGGCCAACAAGGATCCCATAACGCATATTCCGGTGGATGGCATTCCCTTCCACCCGTATTACAGCGTGAAGGATATTGTCGGTGTGGTGGGGTTTTTGATCGTATTCTGCGGCATCATATTTTTTATGCCTGAGATGGGCGGTTATTTCCTAGAGTACAATAATTTCATTCCCGCCAATACGTTGCAGACCCCCGATCATATCGCGCCCGTCTGGTATTTCACCCCCTACTATTCGATGCTGAGGGCGGTCACGGTCAACTTTCTCTGGGTGGATGCAAAAATCTGGGGCATCGTGCTGATGGGTGGCTCGGTCGCTATCTTTGCCCTCCTGCCGTGGCTGGATCGAAGCCCCGTGAAATCCATTCGCTACAAGGGTCCCTATTTCAAGATCGCCCTCACGCTCTTTGTCATAAGCGTTTTTGTGCTGGGATGGCTCGGGACGAAATCGCCCACACCTCTGTATACGTTGCTCGCGCAGATATTCACGGTCATCTACTTCGCCTTTTTCGTTCTTATGCCGTGGTACAGCAAGATAGATAAAACCAAGCCTGAACCGAAAAGAGTGACGGGATGAAAAAAATAAAATATATTTTGTTTGTTTTGTGCCTGGTTCCGCTTGCCGCGTTGGCCAGCGGATCTGAAGTAAAGCTCGACCATGCACCCCTTCGTCCAGACGACAAGCTTTCTCTACAACGCGGCGCGCATACTTTTGTCAACTATTGTCTGTCGTGCCATAGTGCTGAATTCATGCGCTACAACCGGTTAAGGGATTTAGGCCTTAGCGAAAATCAAATCAGCGATAATCTCATATTTACCGGACAGAAAGTCGGTGAACTCATGACGGTCGCCATGAAAAAGAAAGAGGCCAAGCAATGGTTCGGCGTGGCGCCGCCTGATCTATCCGTGATTGCCCGCTCTCGTGGTCCGGATTGGCTATATACCTATCTTCGCAAATTCTATCGGGATGAATCCACCGCAACCGGCTGGAACAATGTGGTATTTGACAAAGCTGCGATGCCGCATGTGCTCTACCAGTTGCAGGGTGAGCAATCGCTTGTGACAAAAACGGTGGACGATGGCCATGGTGGCAAGCATGAGGTCAGCGAATTGAAACTGGACAAGCCCGGGACACTTTCAAAAACAGAATATGATGCGTATGTTGCCGATCTGGTAAATTATTTGGTTTATTTAGGTGAACCTGCGGCTACAAAACGTGTCCAGATTGGAATCGTTGTGATGCTCTTCCTATTTGTTATGTTGGGATTGGCCTATGCTCTGAAACATGAATACTGGAGGGACATCCATTGATTAAAAGCAACCCTCATCGTTCAAAAGTATTTGCTCCAAATATGCCGGGAAGTAATCCATTATGATGACGCTGTACTCAGCCACTACCTGTCCGTTCAGCCATCGCTGCCGCATTGTGCTGTACGAGAAGGGTATGGATTTTCAGATTATTGATGTGGATCTGCACAATAAACCGGAAGATCTGGCGGTCATGACTCCTTATAGCCGGGTCCCGGTCCTGGTCGAACGCGATCTTATTTTGTACGAATCCAATATCATCAATGAATATATTGATGATCGTTTTCCACATCCGCAATTAATGCCGGCAGATCCGGTGATGCGCGCGCGCGCGCGGTTATTTCTCCATCGCTTTGAGCAAGAGCTTTTCTGTCATATTGATGCAGTTGGGCACAGTAACCCGAAAACCGCGGATAAGGCGCGGGCCACGATCCGCGATAATTTGACTGTGATTGCGCCCGTGTTTGCCAAACAGAAATATATGCTGGGCGAGGAATTTTCCATGCTCGACGTATCAATAGCGCCACTGCTGTGGCGGCTGGATCATTACGGCATTCAACTACCCAAACAGGCGGCGCCGCTGCTGAAGTTTGCCGAACGGTTATTCAGCAGGCCCGCGTTCATCGATGCATTGACGGCTTCCGAGAAAGCGATGCGCAAATGAAAGAACTTTCCACCAAACCATATCTGATTCGCGCTATTTATGATTGGTGTTCCGATAGCGGTTATACCCCCTACTTATCCGTTAAAGTAGACGACCAGACTCGGGTCCCGGATGAGTTTGTGAAAAACGGCGAGATCATACTTAACATCAGTGACGACGCGGCGCATCATCTTACGCTGGGCAATGATGTGATTCAGTTTTCGGCGCGGTTTAATGGCGTTTCGCGGGAAATTTCAGTCCCCGTTAACGCGGTCCAGGGAATATTTGCCAAGGAAATCTCGCAGGGCATCCTTTTCCCACCCGAAGGTAATGCCAATACAGCCGTGGCTGAAGCCGGTACAGAAGATTCCCCCAAGCGGCAATCTTCGTCGCAGGGCTCGCAACGCTCTCAAAGTGGCGACAAACGACGCTTTCAGATCGTCAAATAGTCCCACGGTTGTCCTTCTCAACAACCACAAGGTTTACTCCCGCGCTTCCTCATCTCTATAATGTATCAACGCCGGCATAGCTCAGTTGGTAGAGCAGCTGATTTGTAATCAGAAGGTCCCGAGTTCGAATCTTGGTGTCGGCACCCAAAAAAACAATGACTTATGCGTATAAAAGCATAAGTCATTTATTTATGTAGACATAGTGTAGACATAAAATAGGGATAAATAAGGCCCCGATTCACATTCTGTCCCGTTATACATTTACTAGTGTTTGGCAAACTCCATTGTGGGCCGCCCATAATAAGATTAATTTTCTGTGCGCCACTGATTTTTATGACCATTCCATTCATAGTATTTACTCCTAAATCCATTCATGGCGGCAACGTATTGAGATAGAATCAAGGTGACATCGCTTGCCTGTGGAATATCATCTTCATCAATAAGATCGAGAAATTCTATTGACTCTTCATCTTCTAGTATCAATCTCATCTTGTGAAGTAAGCGATTTACGATAGTTATTTTGTTCTTGTTTACTGCCGCGTCGGGCTTCTTTTTGGATAATTCTTTAAATTCTTGGTACATCGAATCTAATAACGGCATTGTTGTGTCGTAAGTTTTTACTTTCTGCGTTGTAGTTACAAGCGGATTATTTTTCATATCTAGCCAATCAGTTTTTTAGGTTGAGTTGTTTTTATATAAACAAGACCACTCTCATCTACACCATCGCCTTCATTACCCTTGACGCTCCAACACCATGAGTGGTGCTTCCAACTGACGTTATCGGCCTTCAATTTTTCGAAACACTTTAAATATTGTGAAACAATAAATATCACATCACTATTTTGTGGAATGTCGTCTTCCTCAAAGCTCGAAAAGTCGTCAAACGGACGATATTTATTTGAGAGAAAATCATTGCTGTCGGTAATGAGCTGATTGATAAATTTGAGCTTAAACTTATTTACTGCATCGTTTGGCGCTTTTTTGGAGAGCAATGAAATTTCTTCATACACGCCCGCTAACTGTCCAGAAAGTCTCTCAAAACTATCTACATCACTTTTGTTCATGTCTTCCCTTTCATGATGGGCAAGCTCTCTTAAATTGAACATATTTTTTCTTTAGAACTTCAATTGGAGCCCTTTGTTTGCTCTCATAAACTTCCACCATTAACTTGAGATCGTCATCAGTTAGCGCAATAATGCATTTGCGCTGCGATGACCAGAGATCAACAGTGTTCTCGAACATTGGCTTAGACAGTGGATTCCTGGTCAGAAATACACCAAATCTACCAATCGCATCGTGAAGATATCGATTTAGCTGGTTAATATGTTCTCTCTCTATTGATCTAACGTTTTTCATTTCGATTATCAGCTGGCGGTTTCCATAATCGGTAAAAATATCATTTAAAAAGTCTAGGTCTCTGTTGTTGTAAAAAATGAGGTCCCTAATATGTCGGCCCGAATCTGTGCGACTTTGTGTTTGCGCAAAATCTAGATGGGGATAGAGTAGCGATGCTAAAAGCTCCGAGGATAGATTCTCATATCTCCAGTCTGCACCGTCTTCTTTTCCTGTATTTAATTTCAGGATTTCACTTAGCTTCCTGCTAGCGGAGAGAACCGGTATTTGGCTGAACAGAGGATCATTTTTGCAATCTCTAGACGTTTTATCTTTATACTTAATGTACTCCTCAACTACGCCATAATTTTCCCTATTGTAGTTAAGAACCTTAACCCTACTTTCTTCTAGCTCCTCTGGATTAAATATCTCGTCTTTTGGGCAATACGAACGAAAATAATCATCAAAATTTATCCATGGCGTATAACGCAGCCATCGTTTTGGTGTAAATAGTATTGGACTTTTGGTTTGAGGATTTACAGGAAGATAAGCTTTTTGATTTATGTCTAGCCGGTGTTCTTTGTAATTATAGATTCCGTCAAGAATAACGCTTTCGATGGGGATTCCATGTATTTCACACTGCTCGATTGTGTAATCAATCAAGAAGGATTTGATATAGTTGCATGCAATATCACTAACACGGTCTTTACTAATGCCCGAAATATATAATTGAACCGCTTCGAAATGCGTGAAGCCGAATTGGCTATACTCGGGAATATCACGAAACAAACTCAATACCTGTTGCGCTTGCTTCTCTCCAATTTTTTTCCCCTTTCTAGTTTTCGCGACGCCAAGCCCTACTTCTGAGCATTCAGAAATGCCAATCAAGATATTTACAGCGTCAGTTTCTCGCTTCTTTTTGAGTAAGTAATTAAGATAGTTAAAGGAGTTGGTAATAGCGGTATGCAGCGCTTGATCTTGTTGAGAAGGCGACTTCCACAACAAGAAGGGGTCAACATATAAAGGAATATCTTCATCGAAAAACTGGATCGCAAAATCCAGATCCGCCTGACATTTGCTAATTCCGTGATAGTCAGTAATTCTTGGTCTAATTAATTGCATATATGCCAACTAATTATTGGAGATCTAACTTGACAGGACCGTGCTATGTTCGAACTCCGCTGAAGTCAGTGGCAGTCAGAATCTGCCATGTGTGGGAGAAAATCGAACTACAATATATTATTAATAGGCTAGGCTTGCGCTAATTCTTCAACTTTATCTTTAGCCACGCTGTCATAAAATCTTTTCGTAAGCTCCGAATGCAAGAGATCATCATTTAATAACTTCATGAATAAATCCTGAGAAGCCTTCGTTCTTAGATCTAACCTCGTTCCCTCAGCATTGACCTTAAACTTTCCTTTTAGCAAAGGATGGCTGCTAGCAAAACCAACAATATCTTCGAGGGGAATAATTCCTAGAACAGGAGAATTTTTGGCGGCTTTTAAGAGTTTTTTTGCGAAATTGATATTACTAAGTCTATTAGTTAAGACAGTGATGTCGTCTATTAAATTAGACGCATTGATAATATCTATTCCAGCCCGAGCACCGTTCATTATAGCCTCGTGAAACCCACAAACTCTTTCTAGGAATTTCAAATTAAATACGTAATAATGGTTATTAATATATAAGAGTTCAAATGTTGGATTAATCTTTAACACGTCTTCATCTAACTTTTCAAATCTATTCTGATTCTTCATTCTTATCAAATTAAATGCTTTTTTATTCAGCAAATAAATTGGATATTGATGCTTATAAATTACAAGTTGTTTTTCATGGTTACCAATTACTATAAGAATTCCTTCTAAGTCAGAAAGACTATCCCTATCAAAATTAAATTCGGGAAAGTTATTTGAGTCTTTAACCTGCTGCAAACAACTAAGCTTTTCGGGTATTTCAGCTAAATCGTATTTATAAATCACATCAGTTCTAGAATCCGCTTCAGAAATATTTATAAGCGCTAATTCTTCATTTAGGATGGATTTTCCTATCGAATCTTTGCACTGCTCTAAAATTTGAATTTGTGAAATTTTATCTAGATCAGCCTCTTTTATTTGATAATCCTCTGAAACCTTTAACACAAAATAGACCTCTGCTGATACCCCACGTAAATTAAGAATTTCGGTAATATCTTCTTTTAATTTATTCATTCTCTTACTTTCCCGGCAAAAGAAACTTTTTCGTCAAGCTCTTTGTAGTTAACTAAGTCATTCATCGATAATTTATCCTTAGATATCAGAATCAGGTTCTCGACATTATTGGTTCTTGTATGCATATCGACTTTATAGATTTGATATCCGAGCATCGCAAGCGTTGGATTTGCGTAAAACTTGTCTGTTTTGACGTAAATAACCCCAATAACAACCAACAGCAAGCCCAAAGCTAGCACATATCTTGTGCTGCTTAAGTTAAAGCAAATCAGAGGGATTATATAAGTAGTTAAAAAAGTAAGATGTTCGTAGTTTACGTCCTGAATTTTTGTAATTCTTGCAGGGATTCTTTGACTACCCGAAATCCTATATTCAAATCGTAAGTAAAAGAAAAGCCCAGCGGTGACAAAGGCGAAAGCGACAATCGGGATAATATTTTTTCTAATTACATCTTCAAGATTAAGAAACTCCCAGTCTGGCTCCAGATAAATCGGAATATCTATGGTTATGACAATAATTAAGAAAAATAAGAACCATAATGAAACTATATATAGCTCGATTTTCCCCCCCAAACCGCCCTTATGCATATTGATTCCCGCTTCTTGTTGTATATATATAGGTTTGCGTGTGACGTTCCAATTGTTGGGTTTATCACATAGCGGCTGAAACAAAGAGGCGTACCAATTTCCCCTCCTTAAGTAATCCTTTTGCCAATACCCTTAGTGGTGACGCAGCAGCTAAACTGGACGCATAAGCGTTATTTTGAGTTTGAACAGTCGGATCCATTATTGTTATTGGTATGCGCCTATCAGGGGGCGCGAATTGGTCCACATAGGCTTTGCCGGTAAAACGTTCGAGGTCGAGCTCGGTAATTAAAACCGAAAACACAAGCATTTCCGTAATTTCATCCTTTGGGGACAATTCTGACGCTGCCTTATCGGCTTGATCGAAGGTGGTGGACTTTCCTCCAGCGCTAACGGTGAGAGTTCTGCAAGATAAACCAATGGGCTCGAATGCCTGTCGGGCGTTGCGTCGTTGGTCAATGACAAGTCGATCCACAGTGTCAAGTAAGCGCGACATTGTTGGCTGATCTCGTGAGGCAAGGCGCTCAATTGCTTTATCGAGCGAATCCTTGAGGTGAAGAATTTCATCTTTTTTTCGGGATGCGGTCGCTAATACCAACGGGATAATTGTAGCGACTAGCATGCCAAATGAGCCGGAAAGAATTTGATGTTGTAGAACAAAGTTCCAAACGACATCAATCGAGTAACAATTTGCTCGGGCTTCTTGCGCGGCTACCCGCACAACTTGGGAACGAAGGTATTTGGAATAACGGTGCGTAATAGCAAAAGTGCCTGCATGGGAAGAAATGCGCGCAAAGCCCTGCAGGGAAACGCCAAGTGAAAACAAGTCCAGCTCATGCTTTTCGGCATCCTTACCGTCGTATCGCAGAGACATTACTTGGTTAATATCAGCCATAAAAAATCTGCAATTTACGTTTTGAGAGCTCATTGACCCGTAGCAACGAGACCGCATGCACCGCCCGTTAGCGCAACATCTTACAGCTTCCAATACCAGTCACATATTGGACTTAGGTACACCTGCCAAACAATAGGGGTATTGCGTAGCTTGGGTATCTTAATCTGAGGAATCCACTTAATCTGAGGAATCCGCTAAAACAGTCGTCGGCAATGGCTATTTTTTACCTTAGGTGCCTTAGTCCAATCTCTTGCCGTACAGTTATTGACAGTACTCCAAGGGGCAGGACTAATCTCATGTAAGGTGATTATAGCCGAGCTTCGGTTTGAGGCCTCCTCATTTTATTCGGATCGCGTTTATGCTGAATGGTCCATCGATGAATACGGGTAGGGAATATTGCACTTGCCCAGGTTATCCCAATGATTTCCTCCCCTTTGGGTTCCCTGTAACGGTTGGGCTTGTCATTCCACTGCTTAGCGAGCGATATGGGAAAATCCTTGCGCTTCGCTTCCGGTCCGCCCATCAGCATCACAAAACGGTCCCATTCGCCCTTATCGGCCGCGTCTCTGAGCTCTTTCAGCTCTCCGGTTACTCCCATCTCGCCCATGCGGCGCAGCTCGCGCCATACCGTTACAGGCGGCCCGCCAATCTGCTGGAACTGATGTATACCCCAAGTGCTGGCCCATACTCTTACACGTTCAGCCGCACTCTTGGGCTCTCCGCCATCAATATCGCAATCCAGGCCAAAGCCATCGATATTCTTTGAAATGTATTTGGCGATATAACTAGCCGCTGTGCCTTTTGACCGGTCTATGCGTTCCTCTTTATAACGGTGCTTTGCCGCGCCGGGTTCGTCGCCATCCTCGCGCATGGCGTAGTCGCGTATCACGCTTCCGACTTGTTTGACGTGTTCTTTTGGCATGAAGAACAGCAAGTGCCAATGCGGTGTGCCATCGTGTTGAGGCTCGGCGACACGGATGCCATAGATGTGTAAGTCCGTACGGGCGAGCTTGGCCCGTATCCGACTCCATATCTTGCTCAGATAGGCTTGCGCTTCCCGTGGTGTGGTTCTGTCGTATTTCGGGTTTTCTTCTCCTGATACAGACAATCGGGCATGCATGCGGGAGGGGCAAGTGATGGTATAGAAGACGCCGACATGCCCCAGAGATTGAGCCACTGCATCGAACCCGGCAATGCGGGTCATCAATTCCGCACGGCGAATCTCTGGATTGGATACCGAAAGCTCGGCCAATTGCTGTAGGGTATATTCCTGCCCGGCCTCATTGATAGCTATGCAGTGTTCGAGAATGGCCCGGTTACGGCGGATTTGTTTCTGCCGCCTTCGCAACGTTTCATCACTGACATACTTGCCCTTGCGGCTGTGAACCAGCCCCAACCGTATAGCACCATGTTCGAATTTGCGCACCTGAACCTTGCGCAATGCCCGACGCCACCAGTGCTCATCCGCAAGGCGGGCTAGAATTCCCGTATGGGTAATTCCGGTATCGGTAACGGATACAGGAGGCGAAGGATCGGATTCTCCTGTTACCGTTACAGGAAGATTGGATTTCCCTGTTACTGTTACAGGAAAGGAAGGATTAGATTCTCCTGTTACCGTTACAGGAGCCTGTTTGTCTGTATCGGTTACCGTTACAGAGATTGGGAAAGTCAGCTTGCTTCCTATACCGGTAACGGTATCCGTTACCGATACCGGTCCCGGCCCAGCGCTTTTTCCTCCTGTTACCGGTAGCGATACCGGTACCGATACTGATACAGACGTGAGAAGCTTTGTTGCCGGTTCCGTTATTGGTAGCGATAGCGGTTTTGCTGATTGAAGTTTTGCCTTGCCCTTATCCCCCTTACCCAGCGGACTAACGCCGTATTTGCTTTCTGCCAAATGGCAAAGGAAAAGGGCTGCAATAGCAGAATTGCTGACCCAGCGTTGCAGGCGGAAAAATTGATCCGCTAGCTTTCGGGCAAACGCATCTATTTCCTCATCCGTCGCTGCAAGGCTCAAAGGCGTGCTGACAAGCTGAGCGGAAATCGCCTTAAGATATGCCTCTGCTTTCTCTTCCCCTTTAGCCAAATACAACCGCGCATATTCCTGTGCCATGGGCTCGGCCAGACAGTCGGGATGGCGGCTGAGAATATCGGAAGTGAAGGGTTCCTCTTCACGATAAAAGACAATGCCGTCTTCCCGAACGTATGCGCCTTCAGGGTGGGGAATGGGCCATATCGCCGCGCTCATTTGCGGCCCGTATCGCTGGTGGATTTGCGAATGCAGGACTCGATATAGCGTTCCAAGTCTTGCAAGCGGTAGCGCACCGCGCGCGAGCCTATCTTGATGAAAGGCACCTTTGCTCCGGCCCAGCGGTCGCGTTCGAGAAATGCTTCACTGACACTTAAGTAAACAGCAGCTTCTCTAGTTGAAAGTAAATTCCCTTGCACGATCTCTGTCTCCACAGGTTGTTAATTGAAGGAGACAGTATGAAAAAAATGGCAATAAAAAGGACGTCCTGTTACCGTCTATTGACAAACTCTTAATTTTAAGGGTCGAAAAATATTATCAGGATCACGGATAAGAAGTTGAATATTTGTGGTTTTTTTTATTCCTGCTTTGAGCAGTGTCATGCAATCAACGTGCCAAAAGCCGTTTTTATATGAAAAACGATAAGGAATAGCTTATTGTTATCAGATATTCTATAAAAAGAATTTATAGTTTTTTATAAAAAATATAAAAATCTGCACGAAATTCTCCAGCAGATGGGAAGTGATGTTTGTAATCCCATGGAGCTTGACTTAAGCTTGCCCCATAAAAATTCCGATGATGGGGCTTTCAAATGGGACAAGCAAAACTGCGGGGCAACAAAGAAGAGCGAATCGGACAAAGCAAAGCTAAAAGGCAGCCACCAGAAACAGGCTTGTATGTTTCCACGAGAAAGCCCTTGGGTATGCGCTTCGTGGTTGAAGACGTGATATTTGATGAGGATGAAGAGGGATTTTTTCTGGTTCAGTTGATAGATAAAGCTAGCGCTGACGACATGAGCGTGATGGGTGATGAGCTTGATCCAGACGAATGGTTCGCGTTAGTTGACCAATATGGATTGGTCAAAACTCGGAGTTAAAGCCTGTTTTTCACTTTCAAGACCTCCGCAACATTATGGTCTTTATTGGCTTCGATTAACTTGAGCATGTAATTTTCATATTTCTCTAATCACAACCTTAATCATTCCATCCCTATCTGAGGGGTAATAATATGATTCACTTCCCTTTCATACTATGTCCGAGCAGTGCTTTCAAACGGACACGCTGGACCATTAAGCTCCAATTTATTAAGCAGTCAATATTTGGAACTCGGTGGCGTTGACGATGGGGCGCACGTGTCGGTTCTCGCGCCGCATTTCCACAATCCCATAATGAGACATGGTTTTCAGAGTGCGCGAAAGATTGCTGGGTTTTCGCCCGGTAATCGTTGCAAGACCGGTAATCGATTCAGGCTGAGATTCGTGAATGATCGTGAGCAAGGCACGGTTATCGTCACTCAGGACTTCAGCAAGGGATTTCATCGAGGTAAACCATACTTTCGGTTCACCTGGCTTAGGCTTGTACGCACCTTTGGCTATTGCCAGCATGCGTTCACGGATTTTTTCTTGCGGCATGATGCCAATCACAATTCTTTCCATATTTTCATTTCCTTCAGTATACGATCCACTTCTTCGAAGAAATCGGCAAGCAGCTGGTAAGTATCCTTGAATTCGTAAGGGACTCCCTTATCCGAAATGTGGCGATGCTTATGGTCATACGCTAGCCGCTGCCCCGCATACTTGAATTTCTTCGGCGGCTTTATGGCATGGCTGTTGTCGTATCCCATGATTCGTTTTCCATAGGGTTCATGGAGCGTAAGCGCATAGCGGATACCGTGCGGAATTTCCGGGGTTGCCACGACCCGCCATGCCTCGACCTTGATCCAGCATCCCAAATCCTGATCGACGATATAGCCATTAAGATCAAGCAGGGCGTCGAGTCCCGTATCAGGCTCCATGGATTAATAATATCATCAGATGATATTCTTTGCATCAGATGGATTGACTCCCATGCATTTCAACAAATAATCGCTGATTTTTTGCATAGGCTCCCTTAGACGTTCCACGTCATTTACGATATAGCCCGCCGTCACATCATTGCTCATTTTGTGGTTCACCAGACGCTTTAGGGCGTAAGCCGAGATATCGATGCTTTCTGCAATCGTGATATAGCTGCGGCGCAGATCGTGCAACGTAAAGGAAACGCCCGACGTATTCCTGACTTGTTGAACCTGATGACGCGGCTCAATCAGATGCCCGGCCTTTCCGCCTCCTGCAAAAACATACTCAGAATCGGCGGTAGCCTTTCTTTTTTCCAATAAGCTGTAAACAAAATCCGTGAGCGGCAATGTGAGCGGTTCCCGATTCTTGGTATCCCTGATTGTAAACGAGCGGCCACGTAAATCGATATCGGACCATTTCAAGGTTGCGGCTTCCTGGCGGCGTAGCCCGGTAAATAGGAGGAAGAGCAGATAATCGGCAACGAGCGCAGACTGTTGAGACACTTTGTCATTCTTAAGCGTCATTACTCCTTCATACCACGGCTTGAGCTGATGAGATTTGATAATAGTTTGCCGACGTGCTACCCGATACCATGCGCGAGTCTGGGTAAGACGCACGACGGGGTTTTCTCGCAAAATGGCATTGCCGCTGCCGTCTTCATACTGTGCAATGGAGAAATTGAACAATGCGCGCAAAAAACGCATGGCTAGGTTGGCATAGGCTTCGCCATGTTCCGCGCCAATCTTGGTGTGACGCTTGGCAACCATTTCCTTACTGATATCAACCAGAGCCTTATTTTGCCAATCAGGGAAAGCAACTTTCATTAATCGCCGATAATCGTAAAGTGTGCGCGGCTTGAGGTTCTTTCTGGCAAGCAGGAAATCATCGAATGCTTTTTGCAGCGTTGTGGCTTGCAGCTCTTTTTGCTTTTTCTCGGCGGTAGGATTGCGCCCCGTAGCAATATGGCCCAAGAGCTTATGCGCTTCCTTTCTCGCTTGCTCTACCGTCAGTTCGGGATAGCGGCCAAGCGTTAGCCGTTTCACCTTGCCGTCGATACGTTTTTCCAAAATGAACGACTTGGCGCCAGAGGTCGTAACGCGGACCGCAAAACCTTTGAGTTCGGAGTCGCGGGTAAAGGTCTGCCCTGCTATGGGAGCATTCAGCCTATCCACGACAGATTTTGTGATCCTAACGGGGAGTGCTGAGGCTGGTGTAGACACGTTTTAACTCCCTTTCATGTAGACACAGTGTAGACAGGATGTGTCAAACTGTGGGAGGAAGTTTAAAACAATATAATGCTAAAAATCAAATTAAAACAAGCAGATTAAAGAGTTTTCGTACACGTTAAAACAAGGTAAAACGGGTAGAATTAGAATTTGTAATCAGAAGGTCGAGGGTTCGACTCCTTCTGTCGGCACCAATAAACAATGGCTTATGCTTTTCGCCCAGCGGCGATGTGGCCCAAGAGTTTATTGGCTTCCTTTCTGGCTTGCTCTATGGGTCAGTTCGAGGTTGACGTAGGCCGCCGCCGTCTTGGAGTGCCGTAAAATAATCGCGCTGAATATCGGGCCGACTGCTTCATTTCGAGTTTTCCACATTTCCAGCAAGGCGTTGTAGTTGGAAAAGATCGTGCTTATGTGGGCAATATTCGCAAAACTGGCCTGCTTTTTCACCCTTCTCGCCAGATAAGACAAACCAGAAAAGTCGGGATTAGATGGGCGACTTGCATCAATATCGGCGGAATACAAAGAAGGCGTTGATGTAGGGCGTCCGTCAGGCACCCGAGGTAGTTCTCTTTTACACCTGCAAATCTTAAAAGCAGACTACCGCTTCCAACAATACCACGGGAGCTTCCTCATAAATATCCGCCCCGATGCTAGGATTCAACCCGATTACGGCCCGCTTTTTTTGCCCGGTAGAGTGCCTCATCAGCGGCGGCGATCAGCGCAGCCGCGTCTTCGCCGACCTGATCACTACCGACCGCCGCCCCCAAGCTCACAGTCACAGGAAGTTCGCCAGAATGAATTGTGATAGGGTCCGCGCTCATGAAGCTCCGGATCCGTTCAGCCAGCGCCATCGTTTGGCTCAAATCACAGCCTGAGGCTATGAAGAGAAACTCTTCGCCACCGTAGCGCCCCAGCCGGTCATAGGGACGAAGGGCCAACTGCATGCGCCGGGCGGCTTCTTGCAAGACAGCATCGCCGGCAGGGTGCCCAAAGGTGTCGTTGATTCGCTTGAAGTGGTCGAGGTCGGCAATGATCACCCCAATATGGGTACTTTGCCGTCGTGCTCGTTCCACCTCTCCAAGCAGGTAATCCATGATAGCAGCCCGGTTCCACACACCGGTAAGATGATCACGCGTGGCCTGGATACGCAGTTTCCGGTGCAACGCAATTATTCGTTCGGCCACTCGGAGTCGCGCTGCCAGTTGTTCCTCATCGAAAGGCTTGGTAATAAAATCATCGGCGCCCGCGTCCATGCCTTCGAGATAACTACCTTTGCCGTCCATTGAGGTAAGAAGGATGATGTAGGTATATTGCAGGCTGGGCTGGGCTCGGATCCTCTTGCATAATTCCAGGCCATCGATATCAGGCATTATCCAGTCGGAGATGAGCAGTGAGTATTCTTCCTGCTGCCAGGCCTCCCATGCTTTTTGCCCATCTTCTACGGCCGTCACAGTGTGTCCCATTTTCCTTAGGGTGGCACCAAATATCAGGCGCGTGGTGGTATCGTCTTCGGCAATTAATATTTTCATGGCTGAGTCTCCCCCTGCGATGGGTCAAGTTGCCCCATAATCGCATTAATCTCGTTCTTCGCGCGTTCAAACTCGCTTTCCATTGCTTCTACTAATGCGATGGCTCCGGTCACTGAGGAGGTCCTGCCTAAAACTTCCAGTTGCCGGGCGATCTCTGCCATATGCGTAGCCCCCACATTGGCACTGGCGCCTTTCATGGCGTGAGCGGTGGCTTGCAGGCGCTCGGCATCAGCCGTGTTTGCCGCGCTTCTCAGGATACTGATACGTTCAGCACTGTCGCTCAGGAACGACGCGAACATCTGGTTGAACAAGGCTGGTTCCGTTGCCTGCGCCAATGCGCGCAAGCGCGTCACGATCTCGCTGCTCAATACCGACGAGGCGTTTATAGACGAAGCGCTTTGGGAAGATAAGAAATGCGAGGAATCGGCACCAGCTGTTTTCTCGTTCTGCGTTTTCTCTACCCGGCCAGCTTCATGTTCATCTTTCTTCAGCGACCACCGTTTTAAGGCAGCGGCGAAATCCTCGTGTTTCACCGGTTTGCTGATGTAATCGTTCATACCTGCGAGCAGACAGCGTTCCTTGTCGCCTTGCATTACCTGAGCCGTTACAGCGATGACGGGGAGCTGAGATTTACTGTCGGACCGGCGGCGAATCGCAGCAGTGGCTTCGAAGCCATCCATTTCCGGCATCTCGCCATCCATGAAGACAATATCGTAGGGGAATTCATCTATCCGCTGTATTGCTTGCCGGCCATCGGCTGCGATGTCGACCTCGCAGCCCAGACTGCGCAGCATCATCGCCGCGATGATCTGATTGGTAATGTTATCCTCCGCCAGCAGCACGCGTGTGCCAATAAATGTGCTTTCCGGGCTGTCAGTTTGTACCTCATGAGTTTGTGGAAGGGGCTGGGCATCACCGATGAGGTCTATTGTGCGTCGTTCGCAGTGTGCACCCCAGATATTTGTGAGTGTTGACAATAGTTCTGACTGGCGCGCCGGCTTGACCAGATAGGCCGCAAAACCGATCTTCCTGAGACGCTCCCGAACTTCGCTTTCCTGTCCCATGGAGCTGAGCATGATCAGTTCGATATCACGCAAAAGCGGGTCACGTTTTATGGCTTGGCCCAACGTTTCTCCATCCATCTCGGGCATCTGATAATCCAGGATGGCAATATGGTAGGGATTACCGGCGGCATGAGCTTCGCGTAGCGTCCGAAGGGCTTCTACACCCGATAAGCAGCTTCCGATACGCATTTTCCAGACGCGGACTTGCTCCTGCAGAACGAGACGGTTGACTGCGTTATCGTCCACAATCAGCAAACGAACACCTGCTAATTCCGCACGAGGCGTGATCTCTGCCGGTCGATTGCTTTGCAGGGGCAGCCGGAGGGTAAACCAGAACGTTGAGCCGATACCAATACGGCTCTTGGCCGTGATGGTCCCGCCCATCAATTTTACCAGCTGCTTGCTGATGGCCAGTCCCAGGCCTGTTCCGCCATGGCGCCGTGTTGTGGAGGTATCCGCCTGCGTAAACTTGTCGAAGAGGCCCTCCAATTTATCTGCCGCGATGCCGATGCCGCTGTCCTCGACACTGAAACGCAGCGTGGCTCCGTCTTCACCGATCGAATCGGTTTCGATATCGATGAGGACGTGACCTTTATCCGTGAATTTGATGGCATTGCTGGTCAAATTCGTCAATACCTGACGGATGCGCCCCATGTCACCAATCACGTAGCGCGGCACAGCCGGGGGATAACGTACGATGATATTGACATCATGCTTCCGGGTGGGCTGCATGGCGATCATGCTCGCCACCGCTTCAACGGTTTCAAGAAGATCAAAAGGCGTAGGAGAAATTGTCAATTTACCCGCCTCGATTTTTGAGAAATCGAGAATGTCATTAATTATGGCAAGCAGTGTCTCGCCGCTTGCGCGTGCCAGCCTCGCCAGCTCGCGCTGCGACCTGGTTAACGAGGTATTCAGAAGCAGGTCAACCGTGCCGAGCACGCCATTCATGGGCGTACGAATCTCGTGACTCATGTTTGCCAGAAACTCGCTTTTAGCACGGCTGGCAGCTTCCGCTGCTTTTTGCGCATTTTGCAGGTCGATTTCAGCATTCTTCCTTTGTGTAATGTCTTGGCCCGAAATATAGAATTCCTGAACCTCCGGTAGGGCGGTTATATTCCATAAGACCCAGCGCAACGACCCATCCTTGGAGGCCATCTGGATTTCGAACGAATCCTCACAATATGCCATGAGTTTATCCAGTTCTGCTGCAGCCTGTGTGCGGGAGCCGGGCGCGACGAAGTCAATGAAGGGTCGAGACAGCAACTCTTCCGGCGAGAACCCAAATTCCTTTGACCAGGCCGGGTTCAGGCGTTTGAAATGGCCATCAAAGTTGGCGATGGCGAGCAAGTTGAGAGACTGGTCGAAATAGCGGTCGCGCTCGGCCTGAGCGGCAATAAAGGCACGGGAAAGATTGCCTATCTCGTCATTGGAGTCAATCTTGAATTGAGAGACATAGTCCGCTTTTCCGATGTTCCTCGTCTCTTCTTCGAGTTGCACCAGATTTTGTACTTTTCGCCACACGATGCGGGACGAAAGAACGAGCCAGGCCACGAGGAAGACGAACGTGAGGAGGACGGCGTAGACATAGAGGTCCGTGCGCTGCTGGGCGGTAGCGACCGAATTGAGCGTGCGCGCGTCGAATAATTCATAAAACTCGTTTAGCGGCCGCATGGTCCTGACCTTTTTCTTGTAAAAGTTCTCGTCGTTCAAGAGGCGGCGGGCCAGCTCGGGGTCAGGGTCTCCCCTCACGTTGAATTGGCCATCAGGGCCTTGAAAGAACCCCTTCATCGCATTCAGTGCCGTGCTTTCCAATACCGCCAAATGGTTATCCTCCCTATGAGCTTCCGCAAGCTTTGCAAACTCTGCCTCGGTAAATCCAAGCTCCTCCATCCACGTTCGTAAAGAAATTTTTCGGCCTCCCGGGGAGGGCTGGAAGTCGGGATCGCCGATAACGAGATCCCAATAACTCCGTTCATAGTGCAGCGGCCGTGCCTTCTCACCATTGCGGATCGCAAGTATGTCCCAATACATTCGTTCATACTTGGGATTGCCGGTGTCGACATATGCGCGGGCCATGCGCGTCAGATCATCGGATGACTGGCGCAGCTCGTCGGCTGCAAGAAATGATTCATAGCGTGTCTCCCGGAAATGCTCTAACTCCCGCTGTTCGAAGAAACGAAGCCCGATGAAAAGGGTGAGCAGCGAAATTAATATCGCTGTCACGAGATAGAAGATAAAACTCAATTTCTGGATCGTCATGATCGCTCGTCTGGGAGGCAGCACATTACAGAGGGACAGCAGGGTCTTTCCGGTGACTACGCTAGGCCGGGCTTTTTTAACTATTCCGCTACCTGGGTCGATCGATCAGGCGTTATTTCAATACTTCCCGGTGGAATTTGAAGTGAGGCGCATCACGAATTGGCATTACGCGGCACCTAAATACAGATCCGCTGCACAGGCAACTTGGCAAGGGGATATTATTGCACAACTTTAATAGGTTACAGGTTGATCCGACCTAAATCGAAATCATTGCGACGGTCTAAACAGTAGTTTGCCGGATTGTTTCAGGTTTAATCAGTTCCAGCAGGCGAGGTCTCCAAGTAGTACCAGAGTTCAATAGGCAGGGCCACCAGAATATGTAATATATACGTACCGTTGGGTTGCCGGTGAGCAACCCGAATTCAGGAGAATTCATGCGTAAAATAGTTGGACGCGCCACTGCAGGGGCACTCTCTTTCTTGAACGATTGCATCGGAACCTTCATTAGCTTCAGCGGATCACCCCGGCTCTGCCCGCTGTATCTCAAATTGTCCAAGGCGTTGGCGGAGTTACAGGATTGGACGAGCCGATCTCGTAAAACAAGTGCCCCTATGGAGCACGAAGGTCTGGGCGTGGCATACGATAAACGCAAGTGGATGGAAAACTATTATGGGAATCGCCCAATACAATCATAGTCTTCCCTAGAATCTCGGATAGTCTTTTCGTAAAATCCTGCTGTGAGGGGTTGGCTACCAACTTTTCAGTCCAACGGGCACGTGGCCTGGGCTAACATACACCCCTGGCCGCTGCCATCAGGACATATGAAAGAACTGATAATCCGTTTCAGCGAAAAAGACCGCCTGTCAGTTATTCCCGCGCTAAATGATATGCTGTGGTTGGCGGGGAACAGTGTAAGGGGAAGGCGAGCCACGACAATTCTTCCGTGAAAGGAATGTGTCAAGCATAAGATAAGTACTTGTATCAGATCCCTTTCCTCCGCACTGGCAGGATGGGGTAGAAATAGCAATCTCTCCGGCAACAAAACCCGCTCGAGGCGGGTCATAAAATCAGGCAGCTCTTCAAACTATCCATTTTGCCAGGTAGTCGTCGTAGATTCCTGCTGTGGCCGCGTTTCCTTTCACCCTTTTGATCCCATATAGCGCGTCCTCCTTATTTACGTATCCCTCTGCGCCATCCGCAACCGGCTCATGGTTGTCTGCCCGGCATTGCCAATACCATTGGCTATCATCAACACTTTTGTAAAGTATGAAATACATATGCCGCCCCCGATAGATAAAAGTAATGACTGCCCACATTGGCAGCACGATCAATATCATACGAATTGAGGCATTATGCTATTGGACAGAGGTACACCTAAGAATCAGTGGGGTTATTGTTGGCTTATGCAAACGTCAATCGATGGTTCGAATCATTCAACTCTCAAGTTAGATCGTAACGAAAGTTTGGTAAAAATGGTAAACATTGACGCATGGGCTCACCGTCCCGCCCGGCATGGCTGTTTGTTCTAATCTACGGCCATCCATGCAATTGCTTGAGTTCAGGGGACTGTTTGGATAGGCTCGGATATCCGAATACTAAATAGATGTCATGCGTCCGCTTATCGCCGCGTTCCTGCAAAAAGGCCCGGGGCGGCGTTACCGTTACCGGGCCAGGACCATTACCGGAGGAGATAATGGCCAAGATGTTTACAGAAGGGGTGATGTAAATACCGTAAATGATCTTGCCACAACAATATTTCCAGCTTATGACAGCGTGTTGCTTCGGTGCCCCGGCCGCATTGTCATTATGCTATCCCGAGTCTCTTATTCATGATTCTCCGGGATTTCCAACATCACATCACCAGTACCGCCCCGATGATAAGGCCGAAAATGATTCTGGCCAGGATATTGTCTTTCAGCCAGCCATCCACGTTCTTCATGAAAATGGAACGTTTCTTTTCCATGACATTCTCGTCGAAGTACTTCTCTGCCCACATCTGATCGACATTCTCAACTTTGTCTTCAGGTCTTCCGAACTTTGCCACTAGTAACCGGGATACGCGTTCGGCAATCCAGCTGCTCCCGTATAACGCGGCAATAACAAGCAGCAGATACGGAAGAGCAACAAATAATCTAATGTCCTGGTATTGCTCCATTAAGGGAAAGCCAAAATTATTCAATGAAACAGCGATTACCCATAATACCGGGAGAAACAGGCAAACCATCAGAACATGAAAAAGCGACTGTTTCATTGCATCCCTCCGTTAGATCAGCATATATTTAAAATAACTACCGTGGAGTTACTGGCAGACAGAAATCGAAGCACACGAACTCATGAATTCCTTCCGTCCTCAGAATTTTTAGTATAGACCCTTGCTCTATCGTATAACTCATGGTAAGCAGACTGCCACAACGTATGTGAAGAAGACGTCACATAGATGTGATTAATTTGTGAAACCGTAAATTTGTTGGTTGGAGGTGGCTTCCGGCTTCAGCCGGGAATTACCGTTGCAGCTTCGGGGCCCGCTGGGGGGATCGGGCGGGCAATCGAGGGGGCCGGCTCCGCCAGGAAATGGAAGACGGCGATACAGGACATTTGAATAATAACTAATCCTTACAATGACTTATATGGTTACTTGCTGGGACCACTTGAATATGGGATATAAGGAATGAATATGGCTGGGCTTGAATTGCGTCAGGTATATGCTTGGGATAAGGAATAGCTTGAATTGGGATTTTTAAGTTGAAGCAATCCTGTCGGGAGGTGGGGGGCATGAAGCACAGGATTTGTGAAGAAAAAGCGGCGTCCCCCGAGATTAATCTGATGCAGAATGACGTAGAGACGCCGGTAAGTGCTCCAAGCAGCTCGTCAATAACCGCCAGAACCTGAGTCAGACCCGCCATCGCGTTTGCTGCCATAACCCTGGTTGGTATTCAATTTGTGGCGGGCGGCTTCTGCCTCGTTCTTGTCAAAGCGGTTCTTGCTTTCTGCTTCTTCCCCTCGGGTTGTGCCTTTCTCAAAAGGTTTTCCCGGAATTACGGGGGGTTGCATTGAATCTGACGGCCTCTGCATCGAATCGCCCTGGCCGGGCGTTTTGATCTGTGCATGAACTAAACCCGCCATACTTAAAAAGACTGCGCCCAACAATGATAGCGCCGTTTTACTTTTCAATATGGAATGGTGTCCCATGATGGCTCCTTTCGTCAATACAGCGATATTGCTGTACCAAAAAGATACACGGTAACGGCAAACTCTACCGTGCGACAGCGCACAAACACCCTCTGGTTTATCGCCACGGGACAGCTCCCCTCTGAACTTCCTGGTGCCTTCCCTGGGGTCGTCATTAGCAGCGAATGCGCGTCCTGCCGCTAACTTGCGGTCATACCGGTCTTCTTTGCCTCTTCTGCCAGATATAACCATGTTTCCACCACCGAATCGGGATTGAGCGACAGGCTCTCGATCCCTTCCTTCACCAGCCACAGGGCCAGATCCGGATGATCAGACGGCCCCTGCCCGCAAATTCCCACGTATTTCCCGGCTTTGCGACATGACTGAATGGCTGAGCGGAGCAGGGCTTTGACCGCCGGATCGCGCTCATCGAAGAATTCGGCGATGAGGCTGGAATCCCGATCCAGTCCAAGGGTGAGTTGCGTAAGATCGTTGGACCCAATGGAGAAGCCATCGAAGTATTCAAGGAATTGATCCGCCAACAGTGCATTAGAAGGAACTTCGCACATCATGATGAGCCGTAATCCGTTTTCCCCACGCTTCAGGCCATTCTCAGCAAGCAACTCCACCACGCGTTTAGCCTCGGTCAGCGTTCGCACAAAGGGAATCATGATTTCAAGATTGGTGAGCCCGATCTCGTCACGCGCTTTTTTGAGTGCCCGGCATTCCAGCGTGAAACAGTCCCGGAAGCTTTCTGCCACGTAACGCGACGCACCCCGAAAGCCGAGCATCGGATTTTCTTCTTTCGGTTCGTATTGCTGCCCGCCAATGAGGCTGGAGTATTCGTTGGATTTGAAGTCCGACATTCGCACGATTACAGGCTTGGGAAAAAACGCAGCACCTAGCATGGCGATGCCCTCGGTCAATTTCTCCACATAAAAAGTGACAGAATCGTGGTAGCCCGCGCTCTGGTTTTCCACCTGCTGCTTCAGGTCCGGAGGGAGATCGGCATAATTCAGTGCAGCCTTGGGATGTATCCCTATCATTCGCGCAATGATGAACTCCAGCCGAGCCAGCCCTATGCCATCATTGGGAATACGCTGAAAGGCGAATGCCAACTCAGGATTGCCGACATTCATAGTGATCTTGACAGGAGGCTTCGGCATTGTTTCCAGCTCAAGATCGATCACTTCAACCTCGAGAGTGCCTCGATAAATATTGCCGATGTCGCCCTCCGTACAGGATACCGTGACCATCTCGTTTTCAGGTAACACGCTGGTAGCGTTGCCACAGCCCACCACTGCCGGAATCCCCAGTTCACGCGCAATAATCGCCGCATGGCACGTACGTCCGCCCCGATTGGTGACTATGGCTGAAGCACGTTTCATCACCGGCTCCCAATCGGGATCGGTCATATCGGTCACCAGTACGTCGCCTTCCCGTACTCTGGACATTTCCTTTGCGCTCGGGATCAGCCGGACCGGGCCACTACTGATTTTCTGCCCAATGGCTCGACCCGACACCAATATTTCTGATTTACCCTTCAGGCGGTAGCGCCGCAGCGTGTCCATCCTGGCTTGCGACTGCACAGTCTCAGGCCGTGCTTGCAGGATGTATAACTTTCCATCCGCGCCATCCTTTCCCCATTCGATATCCATCGGTCTTTTATAGTGCCGCTCGATAACGAGCGCATGGCGGGCCAGTTCCTCCACATCCGCGTCGGTAATGGAAAACCGCTTGCGCTCAGCCTCATCCACGTCCACTGTTTCAACCGAACGGCCGACTTCGCGATGGGGGGTAAACTGCATCTTGATGAGCTTGGAGCCAAGGTTGCGCCGCAAGATTGCCGCCTTGCCCTGCGTCAACGCGGGTTTATAAACGTAGAACTCATCGGGATTCACAGCCCCCTTCACTACCGTTTCACCCAGGCCATAAGAAGCAGTTATAAAAACAACCTGTTCGAAACCCGTTTCGGTGTCCAGCGTGAACATCACGCCGGAAGCTCCGATGTCGCTGCGCACCATCCGTTGCACGCCGACGGATAGCGCTATCTCGGAATGAGTGAAGCCTTTGTGAACTCGGTAGGAAATTGCGCGGTCGTTGTAGAGCGAGGCAAACACGTTCTTGACCGCTTCCAGCAAATTGTCCAGTCCGTGTATATTGAGGAAGGTTTCCTGCTGCCCGGCAAAGGAGGCGTCGCTCAAGTCTTCGGCGGTTGCGGAAGAACGCACCGCCATGGAAAAATCGCCGGTCCCAGCTTCCCGCTTCATCCCCTCGTACGCGGCGGCGATATCCCTTTCAAGTCCCTGGGGTAATGGTGTTTCCCTTATCCAGGCGCGAATTTGCGCGCCAGTTGCCGCCAGCACTTCGACATTGCCGGTATCCAGAGTCGAGAGTGCTTCCTCGATACGCTGTGCAAGGCCGTTGTGCGCTAAAAAATCGCGGTATGCAGCGGAGGTCGTCGCAAAACCGCCGGGAACCCGAACTCCCGCCTGTGTGAGCTGGCTGATCATTTCTCCAAGCGAAGCATTCTTGCCACCGACACGACTCACATCGGTCATACGCAGCTTGTCAAACTCTATCACGTACGCTGAATCAGCCATTCTTACTCCTGTTCGGGTCGTCCCCTTCAACCGTCCAACTTAACTGGCCCAACTTGCACCATGGTCGTAACGATGATGTGCTAGCAGAAACTTCACGTCGCCATCTTCGGAAACCTGATTTGCGGACTCTTTCAGCGTCCCATCATCAGGGTATAGATCAGCGAATGCAATGATTGACATCGCGGCAAGTTCCCACTCTCTTCGTGAAGACTCATCATTACCGCCAACCCTGAATTCGGGATTGGCATATACCAGTCGCGGCCTGTCGACCCTGAGGCTCATCTGGTATAGAACATATCCGGCAAGGAACATGATCAGGCCGGCTACGAATGACTCCTTGGCAAAATAACAAGCGCACAGAAAAAAGGATGTGAGATACAAAGTTACGCTATTGCGGCGCTTTTTCCAGGACGTGGAAGGATAGGCCAGCGCCATCCAGTACTGAATAATATAGCGGCTCAAATCATCCGCATTATTCCATTTGGCAATAAGCGCTTTCGTTATGGCAGCGCGCGGCATGCCAGGCCTGCCGATCAAAGCGTGAGGCGCCACAACGATTGCATATAATACAGGCAGGATAGCGCCCCAATATATTGCATTCATGTGATTCAACGAAAATGAAGCATAGATTGCAGTTACATTGATGACGAATATCATCAATATTCCTCCGTTGCAGCAACCTGGAATGGTTCTAGTGCTCTAGCTAAATCCGGATCAGCCCGATCACTCGGAATTGCGTGCCAGTCGCCTGCCAGGCTCCTACCAGTGGCCTGCCCGGACCATGCGAGCGACCTACCATGAGCTCGGCTCCACGCGTGATCGAACCCGCTCCGATGCTGAGCCCACTTCCGAAATTGACCATTCCAGGTAGATGAAGCGATGTTGATCCAAATCGTCGGCCGTGACAAGATGCTTGCAGGGATCGCCCGCCATTGGTGAAACGTGGCCGGGCGAAAAGAGAATGTCCACCAGAATGTCCATCGGGTGGGCGCCCCATCAGGTCCGGAAATGGTCTTAAATGTTCGGCCCCAGCAGCCCGGCAATGCCTGCTGATTACGAATCGGACGAACGCCAGTGCCAATTCCTGATCTCCGGCATATCCTCGCCATAATGGGTAATGTACTGCTGGTGCTCGATCAACTTGTCGCGCATCAATTGCTTGAGATAAGCCGCTTTATAGCCGAGCTTCGGTACGCGGTCGATCACATCCATTACCAGGTGAAAGCGATCCAGGTCATTTCGCACCGTCATGTCGAACGGGGTCGTGGTGGTTCCTTCTTCCTTATAGCCCCGCACGTGCAGATTTTCATGATTGGTACGGCGGTAAGTCAGGCGATGAATAAGCCAGGGGTAGCCATGATAGGCAAAAATGATCGGCTTGCATGTGGTGAACAAGGTATCGAAGTCTCGATCCGAAAGCCCGTGCGGATGTTCCTGCTGCGGCTGTAAGGTCATGAGGTCAACCACGTTGATCACCCTCACCTTGAGTTCGGGTACATGGTGATGCAGCAGGTCAACCGCAGCCAATGTTTCGAGTGTTGGAACGTCCCCCGCACAGCCCAGCACCGCATCCGGCTCATCGCCCAGGTCATTGCTGGCCCAGGTCCAGATACCGATGCCAGCGGTACAGTGTTTGATGGCGGCATCAAGGTCAAGCCATTGCAGTTCGGGTTGCTTGCCCGCCACGATGACATTGATGAGATTACGCGAACGCAGGCATTTGTCGGTAATGAAAAGAAGCGTGTTGGTGTCCGGCGGAAGGTAAATGCGGATGATGTCCGCCTTCTTGTTGACCACGTGATCTATAAAACCGGGATCCTGATGGGAAAAACCGTTGTGATCCTGCTGCCACACATGCGACGTCAGCAAATAATTGAGCGAGGCAATCGGAGCGCGCCAAGGAATTTCCCGACTGGTTACCTTAAGCCACTTGGCGTGCTGATTGAACATGGAGTCGACGATATGGATGAAAGCCTCATAGCATGAAAACAGGCCATGGCGGCCAGTGAGCAGATAGCCTTCAAGCCAGCCCTGGCATATATGCTCGGAGAGGATTTCCATTACCCGTCCGTCGGGCGAGAGATGCTCATCCTCAGGCAGCGTTTTCGCTACCCATGTTCGTTCCGTCATCTCGAACAGGGCGTCGAGCCGGTTCGAACTCGTCTCATCGGGCGCCATCACCCGGAAATTACGACTACCCAGGTTGAGTTTCATCACGTCGCGGAGAAATTTTCCCATCTCCCGAGTGGACTCGGCCACCGTGGACCCGGGTTTTGGCACAGCGATAGCGTAGTCGCGGAAATTCGGCATTTCGAGGTCTTTCAGCAGCAGGCCGCCGTTGGCGTGAGGGTTGGCTCCCATACGGCGCTTTCCCTCGGGCGCAAGCGCTGCCAATTCGGGCACGAGGATGCCGTCCACATCGAATAGCTCGTCCGGCCCGTAACTCTTCATCCAGTCTTCAAGCAGCTTCAGATGCTCCGGCTTCGAGCCGATCTTCGCGATAGGCACCTGGTGCGATCGCCAATAGTCTTCGACCTTTTTACCATCAACTTCTTTGGGGCCGGTCCATCCTTTGGGACTGCGCAGGACGATCATGGGCCAACGGGGATACGTTATCGCAGAAGCCATGTCAGTGGCACGTGCTTCAGCCTGGATTGACCGGATTTTGCCGATCACGGTATCCAGCGTGCCTGCCATCGCTTGATGCATGACTGCCGGATCAGAGCCTTCAACAAAATAGGTTTGATAACCATAACCTAGTAGCAAGTCTTCCAGTTCCTCGTGGCTGATGCGCGAAAGCACCGTTGGGCTTGCGATCTTGTACCCATTGAGGTGTAGGATAGGCAATACGGCGCCGTCGCGGGCCGGATTGAGAAATTTGTTGGAGTGCCAGGACGCGGCAAGCGGCCCTGTTTCAGCTTCGCCATCGCCGATCACGCAGGCGACGACCAGATCAGGATTGTCGAAAGCCGCCCCGAAAGCATGCGCGAGCGCATACCCCAACTCTCCCCCCTCATGAATCGAACCCGGCGTTTCAGGAGCCACGTGACTCGGGATGCCACCGGGAAAGGAGAACTGCTTGAATAACCGCTGCATTCCCTTTGCATCCCTGGAGACGCGGGGATAAAACTCGCTGTAGCTACCCTCCAGCCAGGTATTGGCGACCATCGCCGGACCGCCATGGCCGGGACCGGCTATATAGATCATATCCAGATCATGTTTTTTTATGATGCGGTTCAGATGCGCGTAAATAAAGTTAAGCCCGGGTGTGGTTCCCCAATGGCCGAGTAAGCGAGGCTTGATGTCCGAGAGCGTGAGAGGCTTTTTGAGCAACGGGTTATCGAGGAGATAAATTTGCCCGACCGAGAGGTAATTTGCCGCGCGCCAGTATGCATGGATCTTGCGTAATCCGTCGGCGTCCAATGGCGCGCTTTCAGTTTCGGTTACCTGCTGAGCTTGATTCACGGGATTCTCCTTAAAACGTCTAACCGCTTGCATGGCTAGTACGCCCGTGGAATAGACCTGTACGCGGTGGAATTATCCGGGATGGTCCAATACTCTTGCCGCTTCGCGCGCCAGGATTGCCGCCTCGTCCACCGGAATAACCCACACTTCAACCTGGCTCGCATCGCTACTGATGCGCGATATGCCGGTGGAGTCGTGGTTTTTCTTCCGATTGATTTCGATCCCGCACCACTGCATGCCAGCCAGGATCTTTTCGCGGATTGCCGCCACATTCTCGCCCACGCCTCCGCCAAAAATAATGGCTTTAGCGCCGCCCAGTACCGCGAAATAAGCGCCGAGGTACTTGCGCGCCCGATAACAATACAGGTCTACTGCGAGCCTGGAATACACATCCACGGATTCCAGCAGTTGCCGGATGTCGCCGCTGCGTTGAGATAACCCCAGCAGACCGGAGCGCTCATTCAGCAACTCGTCCAATTGCTCTGGCGCCAGGCCTTCCTGACGCTGCAAATAGGTGATCAGACCGGGATCGATGTCACCCGAGCGCGTCGCCATCATTAATCCTTCCAGAGGTGAAAACCCCATGGACGTATCCCGCGGCATTCCGTTCTCGATTGCCGTAATCGAGCAGCCGGCGCCGAGCTGCATAGAAATAATCCTTTCCCTCCCGTCCGCTCCTTCGTTCGAAGTGTCCGGTTTCAGGTCACGCCATCCCAGCCACATAGCCTGATGCGCCAGCCCATGAAAGCCATAGCGGTACAGGCCGTGCTTTTTGGCAAGCTCATGCGGAATGGCATAAGTCCGCGCAATTTCCGGCAGAGCCGTAAAAAATGCCGTATCGAACACTGCAACCTGAGAAATGCCCGCACCCAGCGCCTCGCGTGTTGCCCGTATCCAGTGCAGGGCGATCGGGTTATGCAATGGCGCAAGCGGCGCCAAGCGGTCGATTTCCTGCTCCACTTCCTGGTCGAGCAAGCAGGATGTGGTCAGCTTGCGTCCCCCATGAACCACACGATGTGCGGCTGCATTTATTTTCGCGAGCCCATGCTCCTTCAGGAATTTACCGAGCATAGCCTGTGGCTCGCCTGCGGAGAGGTCATCACGTGCGTTCGCTATCTCCCTTGGCGTTCCCCCATCCCGGGTAAACGCCGCCAGACGAACCGATGAACTACCGGTGTTTACCGTTAAAATCGTCATTTATACGGGTTCGGCGGTTTCGGCGGTTCTGGAGATTTCTGCGGAGCTGGCGGGCTGACCACCAGCATATCGCATGTGGTCTCGTAGAGAACGTGCTTGGTCACCGATCCGAATAATGCATCGTCCAGTTCCGTTTCGCCGCGCTTGCCGATGGCAATCAGATCGATATCGAGAGATCGCGCTTTTTCCCGGATGATGGCGGATGGGGGGCCATGCTCGATGACAGGAGTCACCTGGATATGATTACGCGCATAGTCTTCAACGATTTTTTCGATACCTTGCAGGGCACGATTTAATATCCCGTTACGGTGGAGATCAACCCATTCCTCGTAGAGGCCGGTATGCTTCATTTTTTGTTCGAAGGGCACCTCCACTGCATGCAGCACGTGAATGGATGCCTGCATCGCCACTTTTGACGCCATGTCCAGCGCATCCAGAGACGACTGCGAAAAATCCACCGGCACCAGCACGTGCTTATAGGGGCCTTTTGGTTCCTGTTTGGTTATCAGAAGGGGATGACGTCCGGTACGAAGCGTTTTTGAGGCGGTCGTACCCAAAAAAAGTTCCTGAACGAATGTTTCGCCCTGGTCGCCCATCACAATCAGATCGGCGCGGTGGGACTCTGCATAGCGGTTGATCTCAATGTGCGCCCTGCCAATCGCTACGTGATGCTTGACCGGGATGTCACGCTTTGCCAGTGTTTCCGCCTCGTGTTGCAGTGCTGTCCTGGCTTGTTCATAAAGTCTCTGTTCCGCTTCCGGCAGGGTCTCGACCATAAGTCGCCTGATGGCTTTAAGCGGGATTGTGGGAAGGACATGTAAAAGATACAGTTCGGCTTTATGCTCCGCCGCCAATTGAGCCGCACGCCGTATTGCCCTGCCGGCGCGAGGCGAAAAATCCGTTGTAACAAGGATGCGTTGAATTTTCTCCACAGATATATCCTCCTGGCAGAGCAGGGACAATCCGTCAATAGACCCCTGGATCCAATTTATCAGCGGATTCTGGATCTCGCTTACACCCAATACCCGCCGAAATCAGTATAGGCCACACCCTGCTCCCCCGCAGGCTGACCGATGCGCTTACCCGCATATAAATAGCATTCTTCCAATTTTTAGCAGTAAATTTCATGATACTCTTCACCCATTCGGACTATCCGATGGTGTTATACTTTCCACTTTAACCCCTGTCTCTGGAGACCTTCATGAAGAAAATATTGACCCTGTTTACCTTGGCGATTTTTAGCTTCGGGCTGGGTACCTTTGATGCAGAAGCGAAACGCTTCGGGGGCGGCCAAAGTGTTGGCAAGCAACGTGAAGCCATAAGCCCTCAGGCGGCTCCGAAACATGCGCAGACACCTTCCGCCGCGCCCGCAGCCGCGGGAGGCAGTAAATGGATGGGACCGCTCGCTGGTTTGGCCGCAGGCGGATTGCTGGCGGCGCTGTTCATGGGCGGCGCATTCGAAGGCATTAAAATGATGGATGTGCTGATGCTCGCCGCTCTGATGGCAGCGATTTTCTTTGTGGTTCGTATGCTGCGCAAGCCACGTCAGGAACAACATTCGGCGCGACCCATGCAATATTCGGGTATGGGCTCCGGCTCTGCCGGAAGCGCGCCGGCAACCGGCCCCGCAACGGCACCCGCAGAAAACGCGGGGAGTTCGTCGGTGCGCGCGCAGACCGCGCCTGTTCCCGGCAGTGCCGCAAATATTCCCGCGGATTTCCAGGTTGAACCATTCCTGCGTAATGCGAAGACTTCTTTCATCCGCCTGCAAGCGGCCAATGATGCGCGCGACCTGAGCGACATCCGGGAGTATACAACGCCTGAAATGTTCGCCGAGATCAGCATGCAGATCAGCGAGCGCGGCAACGAGCCTCAGAGAACCGAGGTACTGAACATCAATGCGGACTTGCTTGAAGTCGTGACCGAAAATGATACGGCAATTGCGAGCGTCCGGTTTAATGGACAGTTGAGCGAATCGCCCAAATCATTGCCGGAAGCATTCGATGAAATCTGGCATGTGCAGAAGAATCTTAAAGATCCCGAAGCCGTCTGGTTGCTGGCAGGAATTCAACAAGTCGCCTGAATTTTTTAAGCTTCCCCCGTGCTCGCATCCGTTGCGATAGCCCCGTTTAACCACTTGCTCCGTGGAGAAAGCTGGGCACGCAAACGGCTGCAGCCCTGTGCTGGCAAGACAGCGCGTTTTCGGCTGCCTCCTTTCCCTGATCTCGCCCTGACCGTACAGGCCAGCGGCGAGATATCTCCCGCGGCAAAAGGTACGCCGGACGATGCTGTAGTTACGCTCGTCCCCGGCTTATTGCCGCGTTTGCTTGCCCGTGATGAAGATGCATACCGTGAGATCCGGATTTCAGGCGATAGCGAGTTCGCCGAAGAAATTATCCGCGTGGGAAAGAATTTGCACTGGGACGCGGAGCAGGACTTGAGCGTTGTAATGGGTGACATTCTTGCCCATCGCGTAGCGCAGGCTGGTCAGAGCCTGGTGCATTGGCATACAGACACGATCCGAAATTTATTGCAGACGCTGATGGAATATTGGACGGAAGAGCAGCCTCTGCTCGCGAAACCCGCCAAGCTGCACGAATTTATCCGTGAAGTGGACGCGTTACAGAATGAGGCGGCTCATTTGGAACAGCGGGTAAATGCGCTAGCCGCGAAATAACAGACTCCTCGACTCCTCAATAAACGGCGGATTACCTGGACGAACCGCAAGCATGGAGAGACAGCGGTGCGGTTCATGTGATTGTATTACTCGTCTCATCTCGAAGGCGCGGGCTACCTCCGCTGGTAAATCGCGGACAATTACGGACGAATTAACCGTTCATAAGAATAAATGCGTTTCTTTCGTCTCCTCAAGATACTCGCTGTAGCATTTCGTTTCGGCCTCGATGAATTTTTTCTAGGCCATGAGCGTTTACGTTTTGTGCGGCCTGTCGTCAAGGCCGCCACGTTCTGGCGGCGGCTGGACAGAGCACGTGGCGAACGCCTCCGTCTGGCGCTGGAAGCGCTGGGTCCGATTTTTGTCAAATTCGGCCAGATGCTTTCTACCCGCCGCGATCTCCTGCCGCAGGACATTGCCGATGAACTGGCGAAATTGCAGGATAGGGTTCCCCCCTTTCCGTCTCACATCGCCCTTAAAACGCTGGAACTGATCTATGGAAAATCCGTCCATGAGGTGTTCCTTATATTCGACGCCGAACCGGTAGCGAGCGCCTCGATTGCCCAGGTCCATCTGGCGGTACTGCACGATGGTACCGAAGTTGCGGTGAAAGTGCTGCGCCCGGGCATCGCCCCCATAATCGCACATGATGTAGCGTTAATGGAAACCGGCGCCTGGCTGGTTGAAGCGCTCTGGCCTGACGGCAAGCGCCTGAAGCTCCGTGAAGTAGTGAACGAGTTCGCACGCCACCTGAGCGATGAACTGGATCTCATGCGTGAAGCATCCAACTGCAGCCAGTTACGGCGGAATTTCCTCGACTCTCCACTGTTATTGGTACCGGAAGTTTACTGGGACTACTGCTATTCCGGCGTCATGGTTATGCAACGTGTAAAAGGCACGCCCATCAGCCACGTGGCGGAACTGCGCGAACAGGGCCTGGATATACCCAGGCTTGCACGGGTGGGGGTTGAAATTTTCTTTACTCAGGTATTCCGGGACGGATATTTCCATGCCGATATGCATCCAGGCAATATCTTCGTTGGCAGCGATGGCCGTTATATTGCGGTCGATTTCGGCATAATGGGAACGCTGACTGACGAGGACAAGAATTATCTGGCGCAAAATTTTTTGGCGTTTTTTCGGCGCGACTACAAGCGTGTGGCGGAAGCCCATATCGAAGCCGGATGGGCGCCAAGGAACACACGGGTTGACGAGTTCGAAAGTGCAATCCGTGCCGTTTGTGAACCCATCTTCGATAAACCGCTGAAGGAGATTTCCTTCAGCCGGATATTGCTGCGGTTGTTTCAGACATCACGCGAATTCAATGTTGAAATCCAGCCGCAGCTGGTATTGCTGCAAAAAACACTGCTGAATATAGAAGGCCTGGGCCGCGATCTTGATCCCGATCTCGATCTCTGGACAACCGCCAAACCATACCTGGAGAACTGGATGTCGGACCAGCTTGGCTGGCGCGGACTCACTCGCCGGCTCCGCAAGGAGGCGTCCGGTTGGGCGGTAATCATGCCGCAATTTCCACGTTTATTGCATCACGCCCTGCACGAAAGCCGTGCACAGGCAATGGACGAAAAATTAACCGGATTGTTAATGGAACAAAGACGCCAGAGCCGCTCGCTGACCATTCTGGCGCTGCTGCTAATGGCTTTGCTTCTGTGGCAGATCTTGCAATAGTGCATCAGGTCTTTAGCATTCCGTAAGTGATGGCCGTATGGCCGGTGGCACGATCCTCCTTGCCGTGCTTTCGTTAGCATCCTCACTTCCTTTGCCAGTCAACCTCCATCACGAACGGGGTCTCAGCGGAACGGGATCTCCGTGCGCCGCTGAGCTCAGGGCCCAGTTCCAGGCCCCGTTCCAGATTCGCGACGCGCATAATCCTGCGACCCGCCCCATCCCTGGACGGTCCGGCACCGGCATGATGGCTGTAATCCAGCTAATCCAATAATTATTTTGATAAAATTCCGTTTTTAATTGGCACGGCAACTGATAGACCATGGCGCTACTGGAAATCCGAGACGTGACGCGCCACTTTGGCGACTACACTGCGGTCGATCATGTCAGTATCAGCATTGAGGCAGGTGAATTTTTCACTCTGCTCGGCCCTTCCGGCTGCGGTAAAACCACGCTGTTACGGATGATAGCCGGGTTCGATCTTCCGGATTCCGGCCAGATTCTGCTGGACGGCGAAGATATGGTCGGTACCCCACCGGAAAAACGCCCCGTCCACACTGTGTTCCAGACCTACGCGCTGTTCCCCCATATGACTGTAGCGGACAATATCGCTTTCCCGCTCAGGATGGCGGGCAAGCCCCCGCAGGAAATAAGAGCCAGAGTCACGGAGGCCCTGGATGATGTGCGCCTGCCAAGCTTCGCCAACCGCTTTCCACATGAGTTGTCCGGCGGCCAGAAACAGCGGGTAGCGCTTGCCAGAGGGCTTGTCAACCGCCCCCGGCTATTATTGCTGGATGAACCGCTCGGCGCACTGGACGCCAAGTTGCGCGAGGAAATGCAGATTGAACTCATCAATCTTCAAAAGGAGATCGGCATCACGTTCGTGTTTGTCACCCATGCACAGGATGAAGCGTTGGCACTATCACATCGGATCGCCGTGATGAATCGCGGCAATGTCGAACAAATTGATGAACCATCCAAGATCTATGGTTTTCCGAGAAACCGTTTTGTTGCAGATTTCATTGGCAAAATCAGCATGATGGATGCGCAGGTGATGGAAGCGGCACCTTCGCATCTGAAACTTGATATAGGAGAGTTGGGGGAAGTCATAACTGCCGGGAAAGAAGGTGTAAAACCCGGTGACAAAGGCGTAATGGCCATTCGCCCAGAACAGGTCCGCATTTCCCATCCGTCGAACGGGGCACAGTTAAAAAACCACTTTCTAGGCACAGTGCACGATTTTCTATATATAGGCGACGTAACGACTTATATCGTGGAACTCTCCAATGGCACTCATATCGAGGCTTTACTGCCGAATTCGGCGCCGGGAAGAGCAACGTTTTTTGAAGTGGGCGATCTGGTCGGCGTTTCATGGCGTCACGATGCGGGTATTTTCCTCCATGACTAAGAAAGCAGAGCAGGGACGAACCGAAGGACGCGCTGAGGAACGAGCCGAAGTAGGAATTAAGGAAAGAACAGCAAGGCAGCGCATGGCGAAATTTTTCGTCGCCGGCCCGCCGCTGGTGTTCCTGACCGTATTCTTCGTCGTCCCCAGCCTGATCATGATTGCGACGTCGTTCCGCTTCCCGGGGGAGTTCGGTGGATTGGCACCCATTGCCGCACCTGTGGTATCGGCCCACGTCAGCCAAGGCTTGGAGTATGGTTTTACGCTGGAGGCTTATCAGTTCTTTTTCAGCGACATTCTCTATGCCAAAATCTTCCTGAAGTCATTCGCGGTTGCGGCAGCCACCACATTGATTTGCCTCGTTATGGCATATCCGCTGGCACTGCTGATCTCGCGCAGCAAAAAACATTTACGCAACTTGATGGTACTGCTGGTGGTGCTGCCTTTTGCCAGCAATTTCCTCATCCGCATTTATGCCTGGATGATCATACTTGGGCCGGAATCCGGGCTGAGTTATTTTATCAACGCCGTTCTCGGGGCGTTGGGAATTACCCCGATAACCTTGCTGTTCTCGCCATTCGCGGTGCTGGTAGGCATGGTTTATGTACACCTGCCGTTTATGGTATTGCCTCTTTATACCAACCTGGAAAAACATGATCCTGCGCTCCTGGATGCGGCGCAGGATTTGGGCGCTACCAGATGGCAGCGCTTCTGGCGCGTTACCTGGCCGCTATCTCTGCCTGGGGTGTTTTCCGGTGCTGCGCTGGTGTTCATCCCGGTGCTCGGCATGTTCGCGGTTCCCGATATACTCGGCGGCACCGGCGACATTCTCATCGGTAATCTGATCAAGGATCAGTTTCTGGGCACCCGCGATTGGCCTTTTGGTTCAGTGCTGGCAATCATGCTGACACTGGCAGTGTTGGCAATTGCCGGGCTGGCTGCATGGTTTGCACGTTCCGCCGTCGGCCAGAGGGCGACATAGCATGAGCCGCAGCACCCGCTGGCTGTGGTCCGCAGCAATATTGGCCTATGCCTTTCTTTATATTCCCCTTGCGATCGTGGTGATGTACTCGTTCAACGATTCCAGGCTGAATGCCGAATGGGTAGGGTTCACATTGTTCTGGTATGAAGCGCTGCTGAACAATAAGGAAATGCTCCTGGCGGCGCGCAATTCGCTGATTATCGCGCTCAGCGCGAGTTTCAGCGCGACCTTGCTCGGTACGATGGCTGGCCTGGCCATACATCGCTACAAGCTCAAGGTGTTGCCGGTGCTTGTATTTACCCCGGTGGCCATGCCCGAAATTTTGCTGGGCGTATCGCTGTTATTGTTCTTTTTGCAAGTGCTGAACTTAACGCTCGGCATGATTTCTATCATCATTGCGCACACCACATTTTGTATCGGCTTTGTCGCCGTTATTGTGCGCGCGCGGCTTCAGGGCATGGACGAGAGTATCTTTGAAGCGGCACGCGATCTCGGCGCCTCTCCGTGGCAGACTTTCCGTCTCATAACATTGCCGCTCATCATGCCGGCGGTGGTAGCCGGCGCACTGATGTCTTTCACCTTGTCCATCGATGATTTTGTCATTACGTTTTTTACGAAAGGCGTGGGCGAACCGATTCTCCCCATCCAGATCTATACCATGATAAAGGTCGCGGTCACACCTGAGGTCAATGCGGTTTCGACCCTATTGATGCTGCTCACGCTGATCATGATCATCATTGCAGGGAAACTCGAAGCGCGCAATATGGAGGCGGCGGGCGGGGAAGCGGGCAAATGAGCGTTCCGGGGGGCCGCGGGTGGAGCAGTGGCAAATGAGCATCCGGGCGAGCGCACGAACGCACCTCGGAGCAATTCTATTATTCTTGCTACCGGCCCTGATTCTGTTCACCACTGGCTGTGCCCGACAGGATGAGTCCGAGGCTGTACCCGGCAGAGGCGAAAATGTTCTGCACCTTTTCAACTGGAATAACTACATCGCGCCGGAAACGGTCAGGCATTTCGAGAAATTCTGCAATTGCAAACTCTCGCAGGACTATTATTCAGACAACGAGGAAATGCTGGCGAAACTGGCGGCAGGCGCGACCGGATATGATCTCATCGTTCCCACTGGCAATGCCATGGATACCCTGATTCGTCAAGGAGCACTACGTCCTCTGGATAAATCGCTATTGCCTAATCTGAGGAATATCAATCCCGCGTATCTCGAGACCGTATTCGATCCCGGCAATAAATATTCCGTTCCTTATGCGTATACGCTTACCCTGCTCGGCTTCAACGAGGAAAAAATAAGAGAGCTCGAGCTGCCTACCGATACTTGGGCAATCATTTTTGAGCCGAAATATCTAAAAAAAATAAAGGGCCGTGTAACCGTGCTCGATAGCCAGCGCGAACTGATGGCCGCGGCGCTCAAGTACCTGGGTTATTCGGTTAACGATACCGACGAGGAACACTGGAAGCAGGCTGCCGAGCTGATCGTGCGCGCCAAGCCTTACTGGGCGGCTTTCAGCAATACTAGCTATATCAAGGAACTGGCAGTAGGAAATCTGTGGCTGGCGCACGGCTATTCCAACGACATGTTTCAGGCAGCGCTTGACGCGAAGAAAACAGGGCGCGGATTCACAATCGGCTACTCCACCCCAAGGGAAGGAGCCGTTCTCGCGCTTGACAGCATGGTTCTGCAGCGCAGCGGAAATCGCCCGGATCTCGCTCATCAATTCATCAATTTCATGCTGGAGGGTAGGAACTCAGCCGAACTTACGAACCTTATCGGATCCGGCAACCCCAATATGGATGCGATGCAATATATCAGACCGGAAATTGCCAACAATAAAGCCATATTCCCGGATCCTGAACTGCTGGCGCGGCTGGAAATGCTGCGGGATCTGGACCGCAAGCAACGGCGATCGCTGAGCCGGTTGTGGACCGAGATCAAATTGAGATAGCATCACGAATTGATGAGATAAGCCTGTTCGAATTGATGAGATGTCTCACCCCTAGAAACCCTAGAAAGCGGTCGTCTGTTTAGGACATAATTTTTTCAGCCTTTTTTCAGCCAACTTAAAATTGCTTATGAGCTACTATCAGCGGCATGTATTTTTCTGTGTGAACCAGCGTGAAGCAGGTGCCATTTGCTGTAATAATCACGGTGCCCAAGCCATGCGTGATTATGCCAAAGCGCGCGTCAAGGCGCTCAAACTGGACAGCAAGAGCAAAAGGATACGGATCAACAACGCGGGGTGCCTTGACCGTTGCAATGAGGGCCCGGTCATCGTGGTCTATCCGGAGGACGTCTGGTATACGTATGTAGATAAAGAAGACATCGATGAAATTATCGAGGAGCATCTGAAAAATGGCCGTGTGGTAGAACGGTTGAGAATCTGAGGTTGGACTCCCTAGATATCGAGGGCGGTAATGACGCTGAAAACGCACCTGGTCCCCTCACCCCGCAAAGCTTCCTGATTGATGGACCAGCGGGAAAACTGGAGACTGTACTAGCCGAGCCGGATTCTGGTCACCCGCGCGGCATCGCAATTGTCGCGCATCCTCATCCGCTCTATGGCGGTACCATGAACAATAAGGTGGTCTACACGCTTTTCAAGACTCTACTGGAGCTGGGTTTCATCGCAGTCAAATTCAATTTTCGGGGTGTCGGGCAGAGCGGAGGCACGCATGACCCGAGCCAGAACGGTGCAGGGGAAACGGAGGATGTGGTTGCGGTAGCCGAGAACATCAAAAATCGGTTTGCCAGCCGCTTTGACGGACCTCCGCCATTATTGCTCGCGGGATTTTCATTCGGAGGCGCTATTCAGGCTTATGCCGCCCAACGGCTCAAGCCCCAAAGGATAATCATGGTAGCGCCTGCGGTTGAGCGATTGGGCGCTCCCCCCATCGTCTCTCCCAGCGATAAGCATGCCACTGAAAATGCTCCGGCCGTCCTGATCATTCATGGCGATCAGGATAACGTGGTGCCCCTGAAATCTGTTCTGGACTGGGCCGCACCCCAGGAACTGCCGGTAGTCGTAATCCCTGGCGCTGAACATTTCTTCCACGGCCGGTTACACATTCTCAAACGCATCGTGGCCCATTTCTCCAGGCCCTAAGATAGATCCCCTGAACGCGGCTTCGCCGGGCCCCTCGGGCAACGCTTCGGGGCGCGACCACGCAGGGCGGAGCAGTGCCTTCCACTGGAAGGTGCGACCCCGCAGTGGGATGCGAGCGCCCCACATAACACATACCCGCGATCAGGCATCCCCTCCGCTGCCCGATCCCGCTTCGCGGGCCCCTCGGGCAACGCTTCGGGGCGCGACCACGCAGGGCGGAGCAGTGCCTTCCACTGGAAGGTGCGACCCCGCAGTGGGATGCGAGCGCCCCACATAACACATACCCGCGATCAGGCATCCCCTCCGCTGCCCGATCCCGCTTCGCGGGCCCCTCGGGCAACGCTTCGGGGCGCGACCACGCAGGGCGGAGCAGTGCCTTCCACTGGAAGGTGCGACCCCGCAGTGGGATGCGAGCGCCCCACATAACACATACCCGCGATCAGGCATCCCCTCCGCTGCCCGATCCCGCTTCGCGGGCCCCTCGGGCAACGCTTCGGGGCGCTATATACAACTGACTATCATTGAGCGGAAATCGTCAAAAAAACCCATGGCTTTGGAAAGATTCGGGATTTGTTTACCTGGATCGACAAATTTGTCCTCGTCCTTGAAATCGCGATTGTCGAAAATAGTAAGGTTTGTGTTAGGGCCCGTTTCAAGGCTGCGCACTTTATTTTCCCAATTGACCCCAAACGGGCCGATCATCCGTCCGAGATTTACCGGACCCACGATCAGCAAGCTGTCGCCGTTAAAGTTCTTTTTATCATAAAGCTTCACCCAGCAGCCCTTTTCCATTGCCGCTTTGTCCGATATCCCTGCTGGAACCATCATGATGACCGGGGCTTCAATCATCTGCCTTTCTTTGGCACCTGTTTGTGAAGGTGGTTTGTTTTTTTCGCTGGACATTGACTTATCCGACGTCTTTGCCTTATCACCCGTTTGCTGTGCATAAACAGCGCCGGTCGCGGCGCAAAGGCCAAATAACACCGCGGTTGTAACCAAGGCATTTCGAATGCTCTTCCTCAGAATATTCATGACAAGCTCCTTAGAAAAGATTGCAGATTGTTGCCGATGGGATTGGCCGCAGGTACGATCCTATAAATTATCCCTCGGGGCACACCTCGCCCTATAAAGGCCCTGCGGATGGCCGCGTTCTTTCGATATTAACGGGTACTTCCCGAACGGTTCTGTACGCTGGCAAACCTACTTTAGAAAGCCGCTTGGATAAGTTGAGGATCAGCATGATCGAGAAGCGCCGAGAATGGCGCTTTCCATGGGCGGTCGCCGACAAGACGCGCGGAAGATGAATTGATCTTCCGTAAAAGGAGCGATTAAATTACAGTGGAGGTTGTTGTACCGGAAATGCCGGAGGGTTTATGCAACGTGTACTCATCCTGATCGGTGTGCTGCTGCTGATAGCGGGGCTTGCCTGGCCATGGTTATCGAGATTACCATTTGGCCGACTGCCGGGAGATATAGTCATCGAGCGCGAGAATTTCAGGCTCTACTTTCCTATAACCTCGGGCCTGCTGGTATCTCTGGTCTTATCGCTTCTGCTGTGGTGGTGGTCCCGGAAGTAAGCTTGGGAGACAATCCTTTTTTGAAAGAGGATGAAATTGGAATTATACGAATCGATGCTGTTGTGGTTTGTCAGGGAATTTGTAAAGGCCATCCTGGGCCTGGGGCTCGTACTGGGTATCGTAGTCTTTTTATGGTGGATCAATACTGATGATAAAGAGACCCCCGATGACCAATAGAATTTTTTCATAATCGTCTATCGGCATCGCAGCTGGGTCTTGACGAAAATGCGTAAAGCTCTCGTAGTGCTTCCAATACGGCAATGCGCCCCGAAGCGTGCACGAGGGGCGCCCGCGAAACGGAGATCTGGCAGCGAAGGCGATGCCGACGACCGCATCAATGCGCCGCGGGCGCCAGCAAAAATCAGGAACCTGCGCGTTTTTCGTTTTCTTTTGGCCGATCGGGTTTGAACGATGCCTTCGCCAGCATCTGCTCCGGCAGGGGCTCGGCCTCGTCAATAAGCGGCTTCAAGATAGGTAAAAGATGTTTCATGACCTGGGTTGAAAGAGCAGAAGTAAATTTGTAATTCCCCGCGTCCGCGCCGGGAACGAATGCGGTCATCGTTCCGAAAAAACGGTCCCCGATGAAGAACACAAAGGTGGCCGAACGGTTTAGGCTGCGGGATTCCTTGATAACACCAGGCGAAGAAAACGTCACATAACGGTGGTCTCCTGTTCCCGTCTTTCCGCCTATCAAAGTTTCAGCGCCGTCCTCTTCCACAATCGCACGCGCAAGCCGCGTTGCCGTTCCGGTTTCAACGACGCCGGTTAGCACTCCGCGCACCGCCGCGGCCAGTTCCGGAGAGAATATTCTTTCGCCCTGTACTGGCGTTCTTTCGACGAGAGTCTCAAACGGAGTGCCAGCGGCGAAGCGCAGACGTTCGATAAGCACGGGGGGTACCCGTACGCCATTATTGAGGACGATGCCCATCAGTTCCGCAAGCGCGGCGGGATGATCCGCCGAACTCCCGATGGCGGTGGCAAGCGACGGTACCAGCGAATCGAAAGGATAGCCGACGCGTTTCCAGTTGCGATGGATTTCCAGGAAAGCTTCAAGCTCAAGAAGTCCACGAATTCGAATGTCCTGCGCATTCTTGTGTATGGTCTTGAATAACCAGTGATACACAGCCACCCGCTCGTCCCCGCTGGCCTTGATCACGTCCTTGAATTCCGCTTGCGGATTATTGATCAGGTAGCGTACCAGCCACAGTTCCAGCGGGTGGACCGTCACGATATAGCCCTGATCGGCAAGTGAATATTTGCCCGGTGCATAGCTCTCATACAGGTCATTGAGCACTGTTGGGGTAATACCCCTGGTACCGGCGAAATGAGGCACCATGAATTTCTCGAACTCCGCGGGAACAGCCTCGGGGTAAAGATAACGGTGGGCCGCCGCCAGCCGGCGCGGTGTATGCCGGAAGCTGGAAAAGAATTTTTCCACCGTCGTGCCTGGCGTCGCGGTTTTGCCCCTGTACTTGAGATAGAACCGATTGATGAATTCCCTCCCCTCCTTGTCCGCGAAGCGCGTAAGGTATTGGGTACGATGGGTATCTGTCACATCCTTCAGTATTCTGGCGGATGAACCCCCGATCTGAAACATGTAATGCCGCACAATATCCCGCATGAGGCGGATATATACGAGATTGACCGAATTCAGCGTTGCATCGCGAATGCTCCAAATTTTGTGATCATCTTCGCGCTTGAAATTATGGAAAACGTGCAAGCCGCCGCCTGTGAAAAACCGTTCCTCCGGATTGCCCGAATATCTGCGTTCCAGAGCGGCTTCCAGCATGGTTCCCAGGCTCTTGTCGGTATTTTGCAGAAGATAATCGATGGCCCAGCGGCTGAGGACATCGCTGGGATCGACGTCCTGCTTGCGCAGCGCTTTCGGTTCGAGCACCGAATATTTTCGGTGCAGCGCCTCTATAATTTCCAGGTAGGTCACCAGCGTCCTCAGTTTGGCGGTGGAACCCAAATCCAGCTTGGTGCCCTTGTTGATATCCAGCGGCTGGTCGAAACTGTCGGCCTGGATGCGAAACTTTGCACCTTCCGGCGTCAACTCGGAAAGCGTGAAGCTATAGATGATCTTGCTCAGATCATCTTCATCACCAAGCAAGCGATGCCCATAAAGCCCGACAGTTCGCGCATACTCCGGTTCCCTGAGCCGCCGCAGCGCTTCGGTGGTTTTTTTCTGCAGTTCTCCATCCAATGTGCTTTGTACCGACAAATCCAGGCGATCCAGGTCATACATGCGCTGCAACCCGAGCTGAGATGCCAGACGCCCGCGCACCGCGTTGACAGCCTTCTGCGCAGCAAAGTTTCTACTTTCCTCCGGCGCGGCGGTATCCCTGAAATGTAGCGGCAGCTTGAGCGCAGCGTCTCTCAGGCCGGGTGGAATCACACCAGCCTGGGCTAATATCCGCAAATGGCTGTCGGTGAGTTCAGCGAGTTCTTTTCGCCCGGCAAGCAGGTAATAGGAGGGTCTGCGCTGCGCGATCATGAGGCTCAGCACATGCTTGTAGCGGGATGCCGCCTCGATAAGAGCGTCACCTTCGACTAATCTAGAATTCAGGAGGTGATTGGTTTCTTCGAAATCCAGACCGTACCATGCCCATAGCCCGTCGCCCAATCCGTTTGCTTCCCCGAACCCGGCCGCGGCGGCAAGCGGAACCGTATTAAGATAATCCACAAGGATGCGCTTGCGGGCGGGGAGCGTTTGTTCCCCTTCCAGATAAGCCCGCACAGAGGCGGACGCGACCTGTTGCAGCTTGTCTGTTGCAGTCAGCGTCATCCCGTTGGGAGAGTGCCGGTATTTTTCAATCTGCGTCGCAAGCGTGCTGCCTCCCGATACATCATGTTCGGCATCAACCAACTGCACTGATTTATCCAGCACCGCCTTGCCCAGACGGCTCCAATCGATAGCCGGGTTCTTGTTCGGATGAGCCAGATCCAGGAGCTCGCGGTTCTCAATGAAAAGCAGGCTGTCCCGCACCACAGACGGAACCGCTTCAAAATTTTCATACACCCGCGCTGGAAAGGTCGCGCGGTAGAGCGATTGGCCATTATTGGCGGTTATTTCCAGACCGGCCTGGGATTTTTCCCGATACGGAACAAACAGGCCCTGCTCGATGAGGTGCTTCATGCGTTCGGAAATTCGCGCCTGGGCATGCACTTGAAAACCATGTTTCGCCAGATGCTGTAGCAGTTCAGGAAGCTGACTGTAACCGAGGCGCACGTCATATGGCCCCGCCTGCGAAAGAAGCGGCTCATTGTTTGGTCCGTCTTTTACCTCCCAGTGCAGTTCATCCGCCAACCTGGCCAGGTGTCGCGCCTGGTATGCGGAAGTTTCAACCTCCCGATATAGCAGGAAGGCTGCAATACCGACTGCCACCAGAAGCAGAATCAGAGTGCCAAAAGCAAAAAGCTTGAGTATTCGCCTCACGATGAGTTGACGGAATAGTTTGACCGGAAAGATTTAGGGCAGGCAAGCAAACCGCAAGACGCGGCAGGACCTGATCGATTCGACTGATTCTGAGGCAATATCCGAATACTGGAAACGTTCTTTCATCCCTATCCAGCACACGTACAGAACTTTATTTATCCAATTTCGATAACCGAGGAATGCCTTCATCAAGTTATTTTTCGCATCATAGACAATGAGATAAATATCCGCAACGCCCGGCAAGCTATAATAGGTCTCCCTAAAAGAAGAGCTTGAGCTCGCATTAAGCACCGTTTCAGCTACGAAAGAACATAACGCTCAGTAATGGAATTCTTTAGCCTCCTGATCAAAACGATTGCACTTCGTCCTTATGTGTTCGTGTTTCGAGCCGCGTTCCTGTTCTCGGCGAGCAGACTGATCGGCGGGCGGCGAACCGGGTACTTCATGATAATCACTTTGATCGTGGCTTTTGTATGCGAGTTCTCATCGACGCGCACAGGCATTCCTTTTGGCTGGTATCACTATACGGGTTCAACCACCGGCCAGGAATTATATCTGTCGGATGTCCCGCTCATGGATTCTCTCTCCTTTCCGTTTCTTCTCTATGCAAGCTATTGCATGGCTCTCGCTTTTCTGCTTCCCTCAACCACGACTGGCTCGTCTCCCGGCCTGGTTCGGATGAAACTTCCGCTTGCCGCAAGAACGGGCTGGCCCATAATGCTGCTCACAATTCTCTTTTTCGTGTTCCTCGATATTGTCATCGATCCAGTCGCCCTTCGGGGAGAACGATGGTTCCTCGGCAAAATTTACTACTACCCCGAACCGGGCGCACATTTCGGGATACCCATCGCCAATTACATTGGGTGGGCCGTCGTCGGCTTCCTTTCACTTCAGACTTATCTTTCTCTAGACCGCAAACTTCCTCAGACCGGTCTTATCCTGAATGAGCGGGTAACCCGGCAGGTGCTCCTCGGTTGCGGTCTTTATTATGGCGTGTTGATATTCAATCTGGCGGTAACATTCTGGATTGGGGAATCCCTGCTCGGAATAACGGGTCTCTTTATTTATCTGCCTGTCACCATCCTGCTCGTCCTTCGGGTATTCGGTTATTTACCGGTCACAGCTGGCGATTAAAAACCTCGTTCACGCGACTCCTGCCTCTTAACAAACATAGAGATACGTGTTAAGAGATAAGGATATAATGCCGACTCGCGCAGAACATCATGTTAAAACTGGAGTATAAAAATGAAGAAAATGAGCTTATTGTTAACGACCATTGCATTGGTGAGCCTGGCAGGCTGCTCAAAGACCGATACTTACACGCCACCCGCGAATGCAACCGGAGAAGATATATTCTACGCAAACTGCACAAAGTGCCACAAGCCGGAAACCGGCAGTGTGATGACAATAAGCAGCTCGATGGCGAACAAGGATGCCATCATTCAGAAAGTCCAAAAAGGCAGTATGGGCATGCCAGCTTTCCCCAATATTAAAGGCGAGCCGGCCCAACGTCTGGCCGAGTTCATTCTGGCAAACAGCAAAACGAAGTAGACTACTGGCTAGCCTTACTGACGGATATGCCGTAACGTTAGCATGACGCCACTGGTTTCTAACAAGCGAGATGAAGGATGATTGCCCCATTGTTATCGTGATATCGCGTTGAAAACCGACAGTCAGCTCAATCTCTCATGATGATTATCAAGTGGGGGCTTATCGTCATTGCCGTTGTGGTCCTCACTGGGCTGCTTGCCGGCCAGCTCGGGTTTCTCAAGGGCTTCCCTCCCACCGATCTTGGCGTACGCGACGGAAAACTGAAGCCACCCTCGAAAACACCTAACAGCGTCTCCAGCCAAGCCTTGCTCTACCCCGATCATCCACAGCTCGCGTATGCCGATATTGCACCGCTGCCATTGAAAGGCGATTCGAATGCTACGCTGAATCGTATTGCAAGCACTATCGAATCCATGGAAGGCGGGAAAATAATAAAAAGAGAGCCCGGGTACATCTATGCGCAGTTCACCACCCGGCTGATGAAATACGTGGATGATGTCGAGTTCTGGTACGACCCGTCCGCGGAAGTCATCCAGGTTCGCTCGGCATCCCGTTTGGGAAGTTCGGATCTCGGTGTAAATCGCAAACGCATCGAATTGGTCCGCCAGAAGCTTGGTTCCTTTTGATTTCCTGGTTTTCGCCCCATTTCTGATGCGCTAGCTGCGCATTCCGCTTTAATCCCGGTTTGCTCCGTATGATTCGTACGATCCGCCCGATCTACCGGCTTCTGCTTGGTTTGCCGCTTGCAATGCTTGTCCTGGCCCTGCTGCTGATGGCCGGAATATGGCTGACGCTGCGTGGCAGCCTGCCTCAGTATGAGGGTACGGTGAACTCAAATGGCCTCACTGCTTCGGTAACTGTCGAGCGTGACGCATTGGGGAGCGTGACAGTTCGCGCTCAGGATCGCCATGACATGGTGTGGACGCTCGGCTATGTGCATGCGCAGGAGCGTTTTTTCGAAATGGACCTGATGCGGCGCAGAGCAGCCGGCGAACTGGCGGAATTGGTCGGGTCCGCCGCCCTGCCTGCTGATCGTAAAGCACGGGGTCATCGCATGCGTGCCCGCGCAGTGGCGGCATTGGAAGTCTTGCCTGCGTCACAGCGCCACTTGCTGGATGCATACCGTGACGGGGTGAACCGAGGTCTCGAAGCGCTCAAGGTGAGGCCGTTCCCCTATTTGCTGACTCGCACCCACCCGCTGCCATGGCGCAGCGAAGACAGCATACTGGTTGTCAAGGCCATGTATTTTACGTTGAACGATTCAGGCAATCATAGGGAACTGGGTTTCTCGACAATGCGTGCGGCGCTGCATGAAGCCGCTTACCGGTTTCTCACCGCCAGCGGTGGCGCCTGGGATGCGCCGCTTCTCGGCATGGCATTCCGATGGCCAGATCCGCCTTCGGCTGAAGAACTCGATCTGCGGCGGGTTGACCCCGGCCCGATACGAAAAGATATCGATGAGCGCAGCGGCAGCCTGCATGGAAGCAACAGTTTCGCCGTTGGTGGTCAATTGACAGGTGGAGCTGCACTCATCGCGAACGACACGCATCTGGAATTGCGGGTGCCCAATATATGGTTCCGCACACGCCTGATCTATCCTAATTCACGCCGCCCCGGATTCATGAATGATCATATTGGCGCCAGCCTTCCGGGTACGCCGGCAATCGCCGTTGGCTCCAATCGTCAGATCGCGTGGGGTTTTACCAATAGTTATGGAGATTTCGCTGATTGGGTACGCGTCATGCTTCATCCCGCAGACGCCTTCCTCTATCGCAGCCCGGCCGGATGGAAACCTCTCACCGTTCACCGCGAGGTCCTGCATGTGCGCGGAGAACCGGATGAGACGCTGGACGTTTATGAAACCGAATGGGGCCCCATCCTGACCGCGGATCATGATGGCACGCCGCTCGCACTGGCCTGGACCCCGCACCGGCGCGGGACAGCGAATATGGAACTGACTCAGTTGGAGGAAGCGGAAACCATCGAAGAAGCAATCGCAATCGCGCAAAACTCGGGTATTCCGGCCCAGAACTTTATTGTTGGCGACCGGACGGGCAAAATCGCCTGGACGATTGCAGGCCGAATTCCTGTGCGAATGGGAGGCTACGATCCACTGCTTCCCGCGGACTGGAGCATGCCGGACACCGGCTGGAAAGGCTGGCTTGCGCCTGATCAATACCCGGTGATTGTTAATCCCCCGTCGCAGCGCCTGTGGAGCGCCAACGCGCGCGCCATCGATGGCCTTATGCTCGAACGGCTGGGCGATGGCGGCTATGACCTCGGCGCGCGCGCGAAGCAAATCCGCGACAATCTACAGCAACGCGAGCGCTTCTCCGCCCCCGACATGCTGGCGATTCAGCTCGATGACCGCGCGTTGTTCCTGACGCACTGGCGTCAGCTTCTCGAATTGACCCTGAACCAGGCCGAAGCCGCACCGTGGCGCGGAGATATGCAATCTGCACTCAAGGATTGGGACGGGCACGCCTCGACCCCATCCGTTGCCTACCGTTTGGTACGTGCGTTTCGCCAGGAGGTCATCGATAGCGTGCTCGATGGTTTTGCGGCGGCAGTCCGGCGTAGCGATCCGAATTTCGTTATGCCGAAATTGAATCAGGCTGAACACGCGGTGTGGAAATTGATCGGACACCGCCCACAACATCTGTTGCTGCCGATTTATACCAACTGGGAAGATTTGCTCGGCACTTGCGCCAGACGTGTAGCCGAGCGAATGCAAAATCGGCCGGACGGCATTGCAGCGCGCAGTTGGGGTGAGCGTAACACCGCGCGCATTCGGCACCCGCTCAGCCATACCCTGCCCGCTTTTATCGCGAATTGGCTGGATATGCCAAAGGATGCACTCCCCGGCGACAGCAATATGCCGCGCGTTCAGGCACCGGCCTTTGGCGCCGCGAACCGTTTTGCGGTCGCTCCCGGTGATGAAGAGCGTGGTTATTTCGAAATGCCTGGCGGACAAAGCGGGCATCCGCTCTCACCCTATTATGCTAGCGGGCATGCCGATTGGGTCGCGGGCAATCCCACACCCTTTCTTCCCGGCCCACCCCGGCAGGTACTGAATTTCAGCCCGTAGACCTAAGAATCACTGGCCAGCCCACCGCCTACCCCCAATCTTCCAACGGGGCATTGTTCAGAGATTGCTATTGTTCTGCCCGGTAAAACGCTTTTTCCTCTTAGCTCCGCCGTTATGGCTCAACCCCGGTTCGATGGCCTGCATGCCTTTCTCGAAAACAATATAGATATAGATGGGCAGCGCTAAATCGCCGAGGTGATAATCAATCATCGGCCGAACCATGTGCCAGTCCAGGCCGCCTGCGCCCGTGGCAAGGCGTGGCAAGGCCAGACTGGCGAATCGCTGACTTTCGAGCAGATGGCGCAGTTCACGCAGCGCATGATCGACATGCTCGGGACTGGCACGGCCGGGCTTTTGTCCCTTGCTACGGGGCGCTTCATTGACGAGAAGGTTGATGATGTGCTTGCTCATCGCGCCAGACCATACCCACGCATCGCCGGATTTCGGCCGCATGGCATGGTAGAAGTGGTGATAATCCTTGACCAGTGCAGGCCATTGCTCACGCAAACTCAATGCCAGACCCTGATCGAAATGTTCAAGCGGGGCAATAGCATGGGCGATGACTTGAGCATGACTCAACAGGATGTCTCCCTTGACTTCATGAATCATGGATCCTCCGACGATTGGTGATGAAGAAGCACAGCCTGTATTTCAGTATAGCAACGCGATTCATGTGCGATGCCGGGACCTCCGAAATGCCAAACAGTGTAGCTTGAATGTTAAAGCTCCAAATCTTCTCCTCAGTCAAAAAAACGGGGGAACGAACAGCGGTTGACAACAGCGTGAGCGTGACCTATAGAAATAGAAGGCCCTGGTAAATGCATTCTCAGCATGGAGAATTTACAGCCGCCAGGCCAAGCCTGCAGTTGCAAAGCCATAAACGGCTGATTGCGCTTCTAACGGCCAGATCCTCTTATGTAACCCAATCGATCTCTATTAGTCATAATGGGGCCATCATGATGAAAATAATTTTTGCCTTGTTCGTAACGGGGTTTGCCAGTATAGGATTTGCTGCGGTTCCGCCTTTGCAAACCCAGATCGTTGCCTCGGGACTCGATCGGCCTCTATTTGTGACCGCACCGAGCGGCGACTCTCGACTATTTATTGTCGAGCAGGGCGGGGCGATAAAAATACTTCAGAACGGGGCGGTGCAGCCAACGCCATTTCTCGATTTGTCCAACTCGGTCAATACTGAGGGGGAACGGGGCTTGCTTGGGTTGGCGTTCGATCCGAACTTCGCAACCAACCGGCGCCTCTATGTGGACTACATAGACAAGACCACCCTCAATACCGTGGTGGCAACCTACCAGGCAAACGCGGCACAGCCCAACCTCGCAGACCCCGCAAGCGGCCAGACCGTGCTAACCGTCGCACAACCCGCCGGCCTGAACAATCATAAGGCGGGCTGGATTGGTTTCCGCCCTGGCGAACCCACTGATCTTTACATCGCCACGGGCGACGGCGGGGGGTCCAACGACCCTCAGAACCGCGCGCAAAATCTTCACGATAACCTCGGTAAAATGTTGCGCGTCGATGTATCCGCCGATCGTTTTCCCGGCGATACCGCACAATATGGCTATGCGATACCAGCCGGCAATATGACGGGCGATGTTAACCCGGAAATCTTTGCTTACGGTCTGCGCAATCCCTATCGGGATAGTTTTGACCGGGAAACCGGCACCTTTTATATTGCAGATGTCGGCCAGAATGATCGCGAAGAAATCAACATCGGCGCAGCCGGAGCAAATTATGGATGGCGCACGTTCGAGGGCACGAGACTGAACGTTCCCACCGATCCTCCGATCCCTAACCATACGCTGCCAATCTTTGAATATGACCATAACGGCGCCGGCGCCTCGATCACAGGCGGCTACGTTTACCACGGGTCTGCAATCGAGGGGTTGGATGGCACATACTTCTTTGCTGACTTTATCACGAACAAGGTGATGTCGTTTCACTACACCGGCTCAGGCATTACCGAGTTGACCGACAGAACCGCGGAGCTGCTGTCGGCCACCGGCATTTCCGGAAGTATTTCCTCGTTTGGCGAGGACTCCTCCGGTAACCTGTATGTGGTAAGCCTCAATGGACAGGTGGGAATGATCACCGCTGTACCGGAACCGGAGGCTTGGGCAATGATGCTGGCCGGGATGGCGTTGCTTACGCTGTGGGCGAGAAGGAGAGGAGGAGTGGTCCTCTCCACGGTCGTACGTTAGCGTATATAGTCATCAAATTCATCATTTCTGGCTCGATCAGCAATCGGTGCTCGACGGCCGGTCCCTTTCGTAAAATATTCGGCGTTTGGCAAAGCCGAAAAAGCTTAGCCCCTCGCGCAGGCGTTGTGGTGGGGCGAACTGATACAGCGCGTCGATCCCGGCGGGCGACTCTTGTTTCAATCCTCGCCCGGCGCGGTATGCGCCATCCCGATGGGTTGATACGTTCCGCTACGCTCTACCCCTATTAGCCGAGCATAATACTGCGTCTGCTCAACTTAAACCCCGATTGCCTTCGTACGGTTCGCTGCCTCCATTCGCTTCACATTCCAAGCTTGGCGCGTGTAAAGCCAGATTCGAGAATATGATTCTTGACCTTGAGGTTCTATAACAGTTAATGTTCGCCCCTTGCCGCTTTTGCTGGTAGCCAGTTTTTCATAGTTAGTTTTGGAATTCCCTCGTTGAGTACTGATTCCGCAGCAGACGAACTCCTCCACGACATTCTCAAGCAGGTTTCCCGTTCGTTCTATCTGACACTGAACGTACTGCCGCTTGGCGTGCGCGACCAGATGGGGTTGTCGTATCTTTTTGCGCGCGCCGCCGATACGATCGCGGATACGGATCTGATCGACCGTGCGCAACGCCTGAAATACCTCAATCTGTTCCGTGCACAATTCACAACCGCTGCGATTGATTGGGCAGCCGTACGGGAAATCCAAACCGCGCTGATTCCCCATCAGCGGGATTCGGCGGAGGGCATTCTTCTTCAACGGCTGGAAGATTGTTTGAAGCTGTACGAAGGCTATTCTGCGGAGGACCGGGAGCGCATCCAGTGGTTGATGAGCGTACTGCCCAACGGGATGGAAATGGATCTGACGCGCTTTCCCGGTGAATCGAGCGGGCAGCTTGCTGCATTGGCCACGCTGGACGAACTGGATCAGTACACTTACTATGTGGCCGGTTGTGTAGGGGAATTCTGGACCCGGATGGTCTGTGCGCACCGACCCTTGATGGCCGCCTGGGATGTGGCAAAGATGAGCGCCATCGGAGTAAGATTCGGCAAGGGCCTGCAACTCACCAATATCGTCAAGGATATCGCCCGCGATCTGCACCACGGCCGCTGCTATGTGCCGACATCGCTTCTGGATGAAGCCGGATTGAAACCGGCCGACCTGCTGGAAGAGGAAAACCTGCCGAGGTTCAGGCCGATCCTGAACCGGCTCATCGGCCTTGCCATGGAGCATCTGGATGAAGGGTGGGTGTATACCATGTCGATTCCTGTGTCCGAGATACGCCAGCGGTTGGCGTGCATGTGGCCAATATTATTGGCAGGCGAAACATTGAAGCGTGTTGCAGCCGCGCCTGATTTACTCAGCCCTGCCGTAAATATTAAGGCTCCTCGTAGCGTTGTATATCGCGTCATGGCAATCACGACGCTTACCGGATCCAATGGGTTCGTGGCAACTTCGTACTGGGATAGCCTCAGAAAGCAGATCGCCTGAACCGGCAGGAGCGGGTCGGAGTGATGGGTTAATGTGGGTTACATGGGTTAATCATGGGTTAATTTATGGCCCGGTATGCTAGCGCTAGCGTCATTTAAAACAAGCGTCATCTAATGGCATAACATGCGATGACCCCAGACCTCTTCCCATGCAGGCTTATTCTTATTACATTACCGCTGCGCAGCCAGTGGCATTTGTCGCTGAAAATCTGAACTCATCGTTATGACGACCGCGCCTCCTTCTGCCGGATTCTTCAACAACGTCGGGCGCTGGCTCGATGCCAACATTCTGGCGTTGGGGCGGGAAATGCGGTTGTCGTATCTTCCGCCGCTCATGGTCTATGTTGCCGCGGGCATTTCCGGCCTGACGGGAATTGTCGGCACGTTTTACGTCAAGGAACGGCTGGGGCTCTCCGCCGAATTCCTGGCAGCGCTCGGGTTCTGGATGATGCTGCCATGGGCGCTGAAGATGCCGCTCGGCCATCTGGTCGATCTGATCTGGCGCTGGAAAGGCTTGCTGGTCTATCTGGGTGCGGGCCTGATCACGCTGAGCCTGTTGATCATGATAGGGCTGCTGGGGCACGTGAATGCGATGCGTGCTGTAGCCAGCGTGGAAACCTGGTATATCACATCGGCCATGCTTGCGCCCATCGGCTACGTCATTCAGGACGTGGTAGCGGATGCCATGACGGTCGAAGCCGTGCCGCGGGTGGATGAGAATGGCAAGCCGCTGGCGCCTGAAAAGCGTAAATCCATGCATGTCACCATGCAGACGCTCGGCCGGGTCGCCATTATCAGCGGCGGTGTTTTAGTGTCGCTAATGAACGTGTTTCTGCTGCAGGGCGTAGGTGAGTTACCGGAAGCGCAAAAGGCGGCCGCGTACCTGTTCGTCTATCAGCTCGCCCTGATTATTCCTGTAGTTTCAGTTGCAGGCGTCTTGTTTGCTTCGTGGCTGCGGCGGCGCGACATGGCGCGGCTCACAGCGCAGGGGCATGGCCGGCTGGAAGCTGCGGCAATGCTGGGGACGAACAGCGATCCACCGCCGGTCAACTGGTGGATTCTGGGCGGCGGGCTCGCCTTTACCATAGCATCTCTGAGTGTCGGCGTGAGCCGGATTCCCGGCGGAGAAGAAATCATCTTCGTCATATCCATGGCGATCGTACTGTTCCTGATGTGGCGGCTGACCGGCGAACTCGAGCCGCCAGCACGCAATGTCCTGGTGGGCACAGCGATATTGATATTCGTGTTTCGCGCCATACCCGGGCCAGGCCCCGGTTCGACGTGGTGGATGATCGACGATTTGGGCTTCGACCAGCAATTTCTTGCTGCCTTGTCGCTGATCGGTGCAACGCTGACGCTTGCGGGAATGTTCGTTTTCCGCCGTTTCATGGCTGAACGCTCGATCGCCTATATCATCGGTTTCCTCACCTTAGCCGGAACGCTGCTGTCCCTGCCCACCATCGGCATGTACTACGGCCTGCATCATTGGACCGCGTCCGTCACTGGCGGCGTCGTGGATGCGCGATTTATCGCCGTGATCGATACCGCACTGGAATCCCCCCTGGGCCAGATCGCGATGATTCCCATGCTGGCATGGATCGCCAACTCGGCGCCTGAAAAGCTCAAGGCGACTTTTTTCGCAGTGATGGCTTCATTCACGAACCTCGCCCTGTCCGCTTCGCAGCTTGGAACAAAATACATGAACGAAATCTTTTTGGTCACCCGTGAAGTGAAGAATCCCGATACGAGTCAGGTCACGATTCCCGCCGACTATAGTGAGCTTGGCCTGCTCCTGATCTCGGTTACCGCTATCGGTTTCGCGTTGCCACTACTGGCCATCCTGGTCGTTAAACACACGCGCTTCCGCAATGCATGAGCCACCGCTTAAATTTTTTTACCACGCCAATCGCAGTACTTCCAGTCTCCAGCATTAAGTTCCCGTCTGGCTTGACAAGGTTTCTGACGGGGCACATCATTTAAGCGGATACGCGGGCGGATACGCGGGATGGAAGGCTCATACCGTTTCCACTTTCAAAGAGCTGCAATAAGGATGCAACCGATGCCGCGACAAGATAGCCGGATAAGCCTCTTCGTACTAATGTTGATCTTGTTTACAGCGGCGATGGCATATTGGCTCTGGCAGGCCCATGCGCAGGTTTCGCTGGAGATCGAACTTTCGTGCCGTAATCCCGCTGCGGAGGCGTGCGTGTCAGCCAAAGCCCGCTACATGAACAGCTTTTATGCCGCATGGCTTGCGCAGATGTTCCCGTGGATTCTTCCGTTCGTCCCGGCTTTCATCTATGTGTTTTTTTTCCGCTGGCTGCGCAAAAACAAGCAGCCTTAACATTTCCTAGCTGCACGTGACCTGAAACGAATGGCTGAAGAGGTAAAGTGGAACTCGCCTACCCGGCTGGGATGAAACGCGCTACCGGCTGGGATTCCACCACGCCCTAGAACCGCATAAAACTGAGAAAACTGGGAAGTTTCGCGGTCTTGATAGGCTCATCATCAATGATGGAGCTGTCCGCCTTTCGTAAATCCTCTTCTTCCCGCCGGTTTTCCTCCTCCATCGTGACTTCCCTTTTCACCCTTTTCTTCATCGGCAGGATTTTGGATCTTACAGAAGCGTCTTTTTGCGGATAGTTTTTTTCCTCTGCCTTTTCGCTTAACGCCTTTTTCACCCTCTTCTTTATTGGCACGATCCGGGACTTGATGATCTTGTTATGCTCCTCGGCCAGCTTCTTCACAGCAAGGTTGTAATCTCCCCAGAGAGCATCGAGCTCCTGTGCATGACGCTCAAGCATCAAGGCGTAATAATCCTGATGCTGATCGCGCAGCGCGGTCTTGGCGCGGAGATAGGATTTATGGCATCGCATTGCTTCGGAATTTTTTTTCATGGCTCACAATTGCGAATGAATTGACGGGAATTTCAATTTACGTTCCTGTATGCACCCGCTACAAGGCAATGATTTTACTGATTACTTTGCATCAGGTGGTGTTGGCATCGTAGCAACTTTGGGAGGAAAAACAATTGGACGTTGGTACGTTGGACTTTAGTACACCTGCTGCCCCTCGAGCCATGATCTGCTTCAGATCCCGGACAGCAGGTTACTCGCAAAAGTCGAGCGCCCGCTGGATAATCATTCAGCGGAGATATCAGGCTGCACCGCACGGAGCCTGGCTCGCACTGCATGCCGGAACGTATAAAGCGTGAGGAACACCTCTACGCCACTGTTCTGAACTTGTGGAATATTTATTTGTCATTCCTCTCGGAGCGCATCGACCGGGTCCAACCGGGCCGCGCGCATGGCGGGAGCGACACCGGAGGCAAGACCTATCAGCACTGAAATACCCAAGCCACCCAGCGCATAATTCCATGGGGTATGCACGGGCAGGCCCGTCTCCATGACTTTCAGCAACCAGGCAATCCCCGCGCCGGTAAGCAATCCGCCCAGCCCACCCAGCGTGGCAAGCAAGGTGGACTCGATCAGGAATAAAACGCGGATTCGGGCCCGCGTGGCACCTAATGCGGTAAGAAGGCCGATCTCGGCGACACGTTCGGCGACGGCGATATGCATCAGCGTCACCATGCCGACCGCGCCCACCAATAAGGAAATGCCCCCCAGCGCGGCCACGGCGACGATCAACATATCCAGCACCGTGCCCAGGGTTTTAAGCATTTGCTGTTGTGGCGTGATCGTAAAATCCTCGCGGCCATGCCGCGCGACGAGAACGCGCCGCGTGTCTTCAACGACCGCTTGCAAGGGTGCGCCCGGCTGATAGGCAATGTGAATTTCCATTACGCCTTCGCGGTTGAAAATTTCCAGTGCGCGCGCGGTCGGTATAAACACTGTGTCGTTAAGATCGAGACCCAGCACCTGGCCCTTGGGCTCCATGACGCCAATCACGCGGAAGCGGGACATGCCCACCTGTAACGTGGCGCCCAGCGGATTAGCGTTGCCGAACAACTCGGTGCGCACCTTGGACCCCAGCACAGCGTATGCACGCGGGCTGCGAGGATCATCAGCGGGAAGAAACTGGCCGGTTGATACCTTGATGTTGAAGACGCGCGCGAAGTCGGGTCCTTCACCATAGACGGTGACGCGCCGGCTTCGTCCCTGGGCACGGATTTCGGCGTTACCCGTTACGCCGGCATTGACGTATTGCGCGTAGCGCGAACTCTTGAGTGACAGCGCATCCTCGATAGTGAGCAGCCGTGCACTCCCGATTGCGCCCAACGATCCCCCATGCGATCTGATCTTTCCTGGCGAAATAGTAATAATGTTTGCGCCGAACTGAGTAAATTCCGACAGCACAAATTGATGAATGCCCTCACCGATCGAGGTCAGAAGGATAACTGCCGCAATGCCTATACCGACTCCCGTTGCGGATAAAAACGTGCGAAGCCGATGCGCGGCCAGCGAGCGCAGGGCGAAGCGCAGCATATCGGCTGCGTTCATTCTCTGCTCATTTTCTACTGAGCGCCTGGACGGGATCGAGCCGGGCCGCGCGCGCAGCGGGCAGCAGGCTGGCCAGAACCCCCGTTAGGAACGCCACCGCGACTCCGCCAATGCTCGCCCATAGGGGGGGCCAAGCCGGAAGCTGGGGATAGGCAAGCCGGATGAGCAGGCTGCCCAGTTGACCCAATAAAAAACCGGCCACACCGCCCGCCAGCGATAACCATAGCGCTTCGGCCAGAAACAGATGATGAACATCTGCGGAAGGCGCGCCGATAGCCTTCAGCAATCCAATCTCGGATGTGCGCTGGCTGACCGCGACCAGCATGACGTTCATTACCAGAATGCCGGCTACAGCCAGGCTGATCGCCGCAATGCCGGCCACACCCAGCGTCAATGCCTGCAAAATACGATCGAAGGTAGCGAGTACCGCATCCTGGGTAATGACCGTTACATCTTCTTCGCCGTCATGGCGTTGCTTCATGATTTCGCTGATGGCATCTTTAGCTGAAGCTAGATCCCCGCGGCTTTTGGTTTCGACCAAGATGCGAAAAAGCGACGAGGTATTGAACAGCGCCTGGGCATAGTCGATCGGAATGATGACGATTTCATCCGAGTTAAAACCCATCGATTCGCCTTGGGGTTCAAGCACACCCGATACGAGGAAGCGCCGGTCGCCGAGCCTGACGCGTTGTCCGACAGCGCTGCCCTGGGGGAAAAACTCACGGGCAAGCTTCGCGCCTAGAACGATTTGTGCGCTGCGCTCCATGCCTTTTTCACGCGAAAGGAAGCTGCCTTGCGCAAGATCCATATGCCTTATCGGCAGCACATCAGCCGTACTACCCAGCACAGTGACTTCGCGCAAACGCGCCGAGGCCGCGAGCTCCGCGACCCCCACATTGAGCGGCGCATAACGCCTGACCTGCGGCAGATGGCCAAGCGCCCTCGCGTCTTCCAGTGTCAGGTCGCGCGGCGTTTCTCCTAATGCCGCGCCTGGAAACCCTCCCGAGGTTTCGGCCCGCCCCGGCAAGACCACGATCAGGTTGGTTCCGATCGATGTGAACTGACGCACGACATATTGCCGCGCACCTTCGCCCAGGGCGGTCAGCACAACAACCGCCGCGACACCGATCGCCATGGCCAAAACGATGAGCAACGAACGGGTTCGATAGCTCGCCACTGTTTGAAGGGAGAAGCGCAACATGTCGTACAGCTTCATGCGGATGGACGAGAGACTGCTGGATATATCTGCGCGGGAGAGCCTGTAACGGCATTCATGTTTTATCCTCCACGATTTCGCCGTCGCGCATGGCGATATGGCGATGTGCTCTCGCCCCCAGTTCGCGATCATGCGTAACCACGATAAGCGTGGTGCCCGCGTGATGCAATCCTTCCAGCAGCGCCATGACTTCAGCCCCGATGCGGTGATCGAGATTGCCGGTAGGTTCATCCGCCAGCAAGGCAGTCGGGCGAAGAATGGTCGCGCGCGCAATGGCTACGCGCTGCCGCTGGCCGCCCGACAGCTCGGCCGGCCGGTGGCCGGCGCGGTCCGCCAGGTTAAAACCCACCAGGGCCTCGTGGATACGCGATCTTCGCTCGGCTGGTGGGACGCCCTCAAGAATGAGGGGCAGTTCAATGTTTTCCGCCGCAGTCAAACGGGGCACAAGATGAAAGGACTGAAACACGAATCCGATTTTTTCGCGGCGCACGCGCGCCTGTTCGGTCTCCGACAAATCGGTGACATCTTTACCGTCCAGTTCATAACGTCCGCTATCGGGCCGGTCAAGCAAACCCATTATATTGAGCAGCGTGGATTTTCCGGAGCCCGAAGGGCCCATTATCGATACGTAGTCTCCGGGCAGGATTTCAAGATTGATTCGAGTCAGCGCGCTCACATCCTGATCACCCATGTGAAATACGCGTGAGATGGCGCTTAGGTGGATCATGAGCGAATCATTTTACATGCCATGATGATTGACGGGGTACGCTTACCTATCCTACGATTCTCATGATTTGTAACTGCAAAATACATATGCAATCAGGGTAGGGTGGGTGGGTGAAGTGAAACGCAACCCATCAATGCGTTCAGAATGATGCTGCTCTTCATTCATTTTTCATTCCTTTGCAAGTCGCGCACTTTTTTTGATGGGTTACGCTACGCTAACCCATCCTACGGTTTGCGCAATAATGCAAACGCACGGAAAATTCCGGAGGGAAGTGAAACAATCCATCGGTTGAGGCAGCGCGATTTCCTTTTATGCCTCCGGCTCGGACGCTTTCTGTCTGACTTGAGCACCTGCTTTTATATCCTGATCGGAAGAGAGGAGAACCCGTTCGCCTTCTTTTACCCCACCGATGACCTCGGTAAATGCCCAGTTGGCAAGACCCGCTTCCAGATTGCGTTGAACCAGTTTGTTATCCTTATCCGCTACCAGCACCTTGCCATTTTGCCGGATCGCCTGTGTGGGCACACGCAGTATGTTGTCGCGCCTCTCATTGATAACTTCAACGTCGGCGCTATACCCCACCAGCAAGGCATGCTTCGGTATCTCTTCGAAATTCACTTCTACGTCCACTGTGCGCGCCTGCTTTTCCACCTCGGTGATGTACGGCGCGATGCGCCGCACTTTTCCCGCAAAAACCTGGCCAGGGAGCGCGTCAAGAGTGATGCGGGCAAGTTGCCCGATCTTTAATTTAGGTGCATCGACTTCATCCATCGGCGCCGTAACATACAGGCATGTATCATCGATCAGATCCACAGCGGGCGGCGTGGGAATACCTTGGGGCGATGGTGTGGCATATTCACCAAGCTCGCCGGTGATAAGCGCCACAACGCCAGCAAACGGTGCACTCAATACCGTGCGCTCCAGTCCAGCCTGTGTAACCTCGATTTGCGCCCGAGCGCGTTTGACATCCCACGAAGTAGCATCGCAACCGGCCTGGCGGGCGCGTGCTTCGGCGTCCGCGTTCTCGCTGGCTTGAGCACTCAGAAAACCTTTGTCCGCAAGCTGATGCGTCCGCTCGGCCTGGCGGCGCGCGTTGTCCGCCACGATGCAGGCTTCACGGCGGCGTTCCTGGGCGGTGGCAAGCTGCCGCTGCGCCAGCTCGCGCTGTGCGGCGAGATCGGTATTCCACAGCTCCAGCAACGGCTGGCCCTTTTCGACGCGATCGCCTTCCTTTACCCAGAGCTTGGCAATCTGCCCGCCCGCGGCGGGCGCAAGCTTGGCGCGGCGGCATGCTTTGATGGTCCCGGCGCGCGTATTCACTACCGTGGCTTCCACCGTCCCGCGCGCGATCGTGGCAAGCTCAACTTCTACAGGCTTTGGACGCGTTGCGAACCAGGCTGCAAAACCCGCCACCGCCAGAATCAGGGCAGCAATCAGCAGACGAGGCAGTGTTCTTGTTTTTGCTTCAGGCATGACAAAAGATAAACTGAACAGTATGACGGGCAAAGCCGGAATTTACTCAGCCAGGGGCAATTCCCCTTGATGCGACATGCTGGAATTCCGCAAAGTGTTAGCCGCAGATAGCGTACTGGCGCGCACGCCCAGCAATCGCAACTTCTGCTTCAAAGACACGCGGCGCAGGCATTCTTCAGCCGCGCGGCGAACGGCAACGGCATCGGCGGTGGGAGAGGATAACGTAATATTCCGGCTTATAGTGCGGAAGTCATCATAACGCAGCTTGATGCTGATGGTGCGGCTGGCATAACCTTTACGCTGGAGATCATTCGCCACGTCTGTGCATAAACCCGTAAGAATTTTTGAAAGGATGTGCCGATCGTGGCGGGGATGGAGATCGCGCTCGAAGGTGGTTTCGCGGCTGAGCGACTTGGGTTCGGATTCCGTAACCACAGGCCGATCATCAATGCCATGAGCAGCCTCATGCAGCCAGTGCCCATAACTGGAGCCAAAGTGCGTCTGCAGGAAGGCCGTTTCTGCGCGAGCCAGGTCGGCAATAGTGGTGATACCGAGCGCAGCGAGCTTCTGAGTCGCTTTGGGACCGATACCGCTAATTTTCCTAACGGGCAAAGGCCAGATTCTGTTCGGGATATCCTCCGGATCCAGGATGGTAAGGCCATCCGGTTTTTCAAGGTCGGAGCAGATTTTCGACAATAGTTTATTCGGCGTCACACCGATGGAACAGGAAAGGCCGGTGCTTTCCCGTACTGCCTGCTTGATGCGCCGGGCAAGCGTCAGGGTATCATCGGTAAGTCCGCATAAATCGATATAGATCTCGTCGATTCCATGGTCCTCGATTTGAGGAGTGATCTCGGCTACCGCGGCTTTAAATAGCCGCGAATAGTGGCGATACGCACGGAAGTCGGCAGGCAGCAGGATGGCATCCGGAGTGAGCTGCGCTGCTTTCATGAGCCCCATGCCGGAGAAGACGCCGAAAACACGTGCTTCGTAAGTGGCGGTGGTAACCACACCCCTGCCGGCATAATTTCTCAGCCTTGAAAAATGCCAGCTGCCATCTTTGTGAATTTCCGGCTGCCAATCTCCACTGCCGCCGATCACGACCGGTAATCCGCATAGTTCCGGGTAGCGCAACAACTCGACCGATGCGTAAAAGGCATCCATATCAAGATGAGCAATCCGCCGGTACCCTGGTAAGCGCTCATCTATCCGGTTCTTATCCAGCCCTTGCGCATCCACCAATCAAATGGAAAAGGAAAGCAGCAGACTCACGCTGTTTTGATGAGGCTGCCTCATCAAATTTTCCGCAATGTCATGAGCGGGGGCGTGGAAAGCGCTGAGCGCGTCCCCATCAAACCCGCCGCAGTCACCCCGACAACCCCTGCAACCAGGCCGGTCAGCCATAGCCGCCCGTCGAACGCGTAGTTCAGATTCAATGCATATTCGCCGATGACGTAGCCCAGCGCACTGGCCCCCGCCGCGGCGAAAAGCCCGGCCAGTCCGCCAAGTATGGCAAATTCGGCTGCCCAGGCGCGCGCCAGTTGCCTGCGCTTTGCCCCCAGGGCCCGGAATATGGCAGCTTCATAAATGCGCTCATCTTGCGTTGAAATGATAGCGGCATATAATACGGCTACTCCCGCCAACAGCGTGAACAGGAAGACAAATTCGACAGCTTTGGTGACCTGTTCGATCATTTTCTGGACCTGGGCGATAATGGTCGCCACATCAATCACAAGCAGGTTGGGAAAAGCTTTGATCAATTGATTGGTCAACTCCATCTGCCCCGGCGGAATGTAAAAACTGGTGATGTAGCTTGCGGGGTAGTCGTCCAGCACACCGGGTGGGGTCACGACAAAAAAGTTGACGCGGAACGAATCCCAGTTCACTTTTCGCAGGCTGGTGACCTTGGCGGAAAAGGTGCTGCCCGCGATATCGTAAGTCAGCGTATCGCCGAGATTGATGCCAATGGTCTTGGCGATATCCTCTTCCACCGACATGACCGCTTTCCCTCTGTCTCCGCTTTTCCACCAGCGGCCTTTGACGATCTGATTGTCGCTTTGCATGTGATCCGCCCAGGACAGGTTGAATTCCCGCTCCACCAACCGCCTCGCCCGAATATCCGAGTAGTCGCCGGACGATATGGGTGTATCGTTTATGGCAGTCAGGCGCCCGCGGATCATCGGGAAAACCGGCGGATGCGCAAGGTGCCGCTGGGCAAAAAATGATTCGAGGGGCTCCAGTTGATCTTTCTGAATGTTTACCAGGAAATGGTTCGGTGCGTCCGGCGGCAAGCTGGTACGCCAGCTTTGCAATAGGTCATCGCGAATGAGCGTCAGCGCAAGCAGCGCCATGATTCCCAGCCCCAAAGCAACGGCCTGCACCACGCTGGAGGTAGCGCGCCGCCGAATGTTCGCCAGTCCGTAACGCCACGCGCCCCCTGTCTGGCCGCGCAAGCGCGCGAGCGCTTTAACCAGCAGAAAACCAAAAGAACCGAAAAGCACTATAGCCGCGATGAACCCTCCCATAACGGATGCGCCCAGGCGCACATTGCCCGCCTTCCATAAAAACAATACCGATAACGCCACCAGGCCCAACGCGTAGCCGGCCATGCTATAGGTATTTGGCATGCCGATATCTCGACGCAACACCCGCAGCGCCGGCACACTGCGTAAATTGAGCAAAGGCGGCAGGGAAAAGCCAAGCAACAGCACCACACCTGTCAACAGCCCGTGCACCGCGGGCCACACACTGGGCCATGGCAATTCCGCCTCGACCATCTCAGACAACCAAAAAGCAAGAGCCTGCTGCGCGATAAAACCAAACAGACAGCCAATCGCGCTGGCTATCAACCCCAGTGTAACGAAATGGTACAGGTACAGACGGAATATGGACGATTGACTGGCACCAAGGCAGCGCATGACTGCGCAGCCATCAAGATGCCGCTGGGTAAAACGGCGCACCGCCAGCGCCGCGGCCGCCGCGGCCAGCACCACGCTTGCCAGGGCAGCCATGCTAAGAAACTTTTCCGCACGCTCCAGTGCTGCTTTGATTTCGGGGCGAGCATCCCGGATACCCTCGATTCTCTCACCCAGCGTCAGACGCGATTGAGCCCATGTGCGAAAATTGTCCACTTTTCCCGAATCGCCCGCAACGAGCAGGCGATAGCTGATCCGGCTGCCTTCCTGCACCAACCCGGTCGCAGGCAGGTCAGCCGCATTGATCAGCAGGCGCGGCCGGAGATTGATGAATCCAATGGAAAAATCCGGTTCCTGCGTGATAAGGGCTGAAACGGTAAGCCGCGCCGCACCTACTTCGAGCTTGTCGCCCCGATTGAGATCAAGGCGGACCATGAGCTTCTCGTCCACCCATACCGAGCCAGGGGAAGGGATCGCATTTGCGATATAGGCGGCGTCGGTCTTGCTAAAATCCTCGCTGATGCGCAATTCGCCCCGCAAAGGATAGCCGGCGGTAATGGCCTTGATCTCGGTCAGCAGGCTGTTGTCTCCCTTTGCGGCCATGCTGGGAAATTTAAGCGCGGTGGAAGTAGCCAGCCCAAGCCGTTTCGCTTCATCAGCATAATGTTGAGGCAGTGGATGGTCGGAAAAAATGATCAGGTCTGCCCCGAGCAACTGGTTGCCCTGGCGCGAAAGCGCCAACTGTACCCTGTCGGCAAAAAATCCTACTGTAGTCATCCCGCCCACGGCGATAATGAGTGCGAGCGCCAGCACGCGCAATTCGCCCGCGCGCCAGTCGCGACGAAGCATCCGAAAAGAAAGCTTGATGAGGTTCATGGAAATATCAAGGTAAATCTGGGCTTAGATGCCTGGAGGAATTGAGCGGTGTAAATACCATTGTATCGGGATAGTGCTTCCTGCCCCATCCGATAATCGCATCCAGGACCGGCTTCAAATCCTTCCCCTTCTCGGTTAGAACATATTCGTAACGCGCAGGGTTCTGCTGGTAGGCTCGCCGATGGATCAGGCCCGTGATCTGCAATTTCTTTAGCCGATCGGCAAGTATGTTCGAGGCGATACTTTCAGGTGAGGATATCAGGTCCTGATAGCGCCGTTTGCCCAGCATCAGGTCGCGGATGATCAGCAGCGTCCATCTATCCCCGAAGATATCCAGACCATTGGTTATAGGGCAACACGATCGTTCGAATGCTGATTCGTTGTCCATTAAGTTGCCTGATGTTTTGCTATCGCTGGTCATAACCACGTGAGTGTTTCGCGGAAGGATCGGTTATTAATGTCCTCTATAATGTACATTAGTAACTTGCATTTTGCAATATATGTGGCTAAGCTGGCGTCACTTTTTAATTACAAGTCATATTAATTACAAGTCATGTACGGCATATCATCCGAGGCCGCCAGATAATCACATCCGGAGAAAAACTAAACATGTTGATACTTTATCAATTCGAGCGCACTTGGGGTAATCCAAACCTCAGCCATTTCTGCTGCAAGACGGAAACCTATCTGCGCATGGCAGGTATCGAATATGGTATCAAGACGACGCTTCCACTATTCGCGCCCAAGGGTAAACTGCCTTTCATTACGGATGGTAACCTGAAATTGGCCGATTCGCGCTTTATCATCCAACACCTCAAGACCAGGTATAAGAATCTGGACGCAGGATTAAGCTCGGCAGAGGCGGCGCTGTCACTGGGAATGCAACGCTTGATTGAAGAGCATCTGTTTTGGGCTACGATGTATTCGAGGTGGCAATACACTGACTCAAACTGGCAGGTCAACAAAAAAGCCATATTTGGTGTGTTGCCACCTGTGGTTCGCGATGTAGCAGCTGTGGTCTACCGCTATAAGATCAGACAGCAGATTCGTGGCCATGGAATGGGCCGGCACAAGCCTGAAGAAGTTTTTGAGCTCGGAATGAAGGATATCGATGCGCTGTCGGCTTGCCTCGGGGATAAGGAATATTTTCTCGGAGACCAGCCGACCACGCTGGACGCCAGCGCTTTCGGCTTTTTGATCAATACGATCGGCTGCCCGATCGAGTCCCCGCTCAAGGACTATGGTTTATCCAAAAATAATTTGAGAAACTATGTCGATCGGATCAAGGCAGAATACTACCCCGATTTGCAGGAGAAGCAGCCGGGTTAGTGATGTAATCGAAGAAAACAGCCTGGAATCATTCCAGGCATCGTACAGGAACGGACCAGTATGGATTTTTGGCGCAGATTGCCATCACGTACGCGGCTTTTGGCCGTGGCAGGGGTTGTGGCGATTATGGTTGCTGCAGGTGCGCAATTTCATGTGAGCTCTCAGGGCGATCGCTCTTCGACGTATCCAAAAGGATACCGCGGCGGGACCTGTACCATTGAAACCGAGGCCCTGCTTGTCGGCTATTCGGCCTATTTCATCCCGAACGATTATGAAATACCTGACGATCCGAGCAGTGCGAAGGCAGTTCCCGTCCTGTGCGGCAAAGTGCCAAGCCCAGGCACGCTCAACGTGACCCTGGACCTGCTTCATCCGGAATCCGCTCGCAATGCGCCATTGGCGCTTCGGCTGGTAAAACTGTCTCCGGAAAATGCGGAGCATGAGTTACTGTCAGTGCCGCCACAGACATATCGATCCGGCACCCTCACCCAGGCATTCAAATTCGATGCGGCGGGCCAGTACGCACTCTATCTCGATGGAAAGCTCCCGAACGAGGCGCAATTCAATATGCAGATACCCATCAAGGTAGGCACTGACTGGCAAGACCATCTTTCCAAATATTGGCTCCAGGCGCTGGTATTCGTTTTCATCGTTCTCGTCCTCTCCAATTGGAAAAGGATATTCGGCTGATCGTCTGCACGGCAAGCGGGAGGCAACCGATACCTTGCCTGATTCTGTGCCTGGGACAATATGCGCCTCTACCCATAAACTAGCTCAAAAAAAGCCCGCCTCTTCCGCATCCATAGTGAGTTTTGAGGCGCTGGTTTGGAACAGATGAACCGGCGCGCCCAATCCAGCTCGTCCTTCCCTTCGACTGCTGTCATGCCGCATGCAAATTTCGCATATGCGGGCGAACAGTTCGGGTGAATCCGTAGAAACGGGCTAGCAGTATGCTCGGATTCGATCAAGACTGTTCAATCTGTTGCAAATAGCCGCGCCATCCCCCGAGCCGACTGATGTCTTCGGCATCCGCTACAGCATAGCGCTCGCAAAGAAATCCCTGCACCACTTCGCCGTCCGCCAGGGTGAGGGTGCCGATGCCGAGGGGCGCGGGAATTCCGGCGACAAAACTGCCGAATTCGGAGGCCGGCAATTCCCAAACCTCGACCTCGATGGCGACTCCTTGCTCGTCCCTTTCCACGTGTACTAATCCCGGACGTTGTGGCGGCCCGCCCGGAAGGGCATACAGCTTATAGTCCGGGGAGGTCGCGGTAGTTGCGACTAACTGTCCATTGCGGCTGGTCAGTTGCCCGTTCAGGGGCAGGCCGGATAAATGCGCGCCGCAAACCGCCACCCTTATCCTTTCCGATTTCTCTGCAAACTGCTTGGTGAACCGGGTTGCCTGTGCGGGTAGCACCGCCCGAGACCCATCTTGAAACACAGCCTGTCCTGGGGGAACCTGTTCTGATAGTGAAATGCCGGTGGCCCCAAGAGGCAGTGCGTAAGCCTGTTGCAGGCGTCCGGCAACATGCAGCAGTGATTTATCATGATGGGCTGGCGCAATCAGCGTTATGCCAAATGGTAGGCCATCATTCTGAAACCCGGCTGGCACCGCCACCGCGGCATAATCGAGGAGATTGACAAAATTGGTGTAGTAGCCAAGATTGGTATTGAGGCGTATTGGGTCTTGCCGCATCGCGTCGATGGTATAAATCGTACCCGCGGTGGGCATCAGCAGGTAGTCCGCCTTGGTCCAGACCTGATCGGCCCGGCGTTTAAGCTGGCGCAACCGGTATTGGGCGATGAATGCATCCGCAGCCGAATGGCCTTTTGCGCCCGCGATGATCTCCCGTACCGGAGCTATGACCTGGTCGCTGTATGCCTCAAAAAATTGCCGGATGGCGGCATAACGCTCTGCCAGCCAGGGCCCGCCGTAGAGCAGCCGGGCAGCTTCCAGAAATGGATCGAGGTCGATTTCGACAGCTTCTCCGCCAAGCGCCTGAGTGCGCGCCACCGCCTCGTCGAATAGCCGTTCAGCCTCGCTATTGCCGAAGAATTGCAATTGTTCCCGGCGTGGAATGGCAAAACGAAAACCGGACCTGAAACCCAAGTCAAAACCATGCTTTTCTCTTCCTTCCGTCTTTAGAGAAAAAATGTCTTCGTCATCGTAACCGGCGCACACCCCTAGAATGCGTTCGGCATCCGCGGCGGTGAAGCTGAAGATGGAAACACAGTCCAGGGAACGGCAGGCCGGTACGACACCCTGGGTGGAGAGCCAGCCTCGCGTCGGCTTGTATCCGATCAGGTTATTGAACCCCGCCGGCACCCTGCCCGAGCCTGCGGTGTCCGTTCCCAAACTGAAACTCACCATGCCCTTGGCCAATGCCACCGCCGAACCCGAACTTGAACCGCCAGAAATATAATCCGGGTTGAATGCATTGCAGCAAGCGCCATAAGGAGAACGCGTGCCGTTAAGCCCGGTGGCAAACTGATCAAGATTGGTCTTGCCGATGGGAATTGCGCCAGCATCGATCAGTTTCTGCACCACTGTTGCATTGCATTGCGGTGTATAGGCGAACGCCGGACAAGCTGCCGTCGTCGGCACGCCTGCCAGGTCGATGTTGTCCTTGAGGGCGAATGGAACGCCGTACAATGGCAGCGCTGCCCTGTCGTTGGCGTTGGCTCTGGCTTCGAGTTTGAACACGTAATCCGTCAGCACGTCAAACGGCAGCCTGTATATCCAGATGTGATCGGGATCGTTTTGAATCCTGGCATGAACTGCCTGCACCACTTTGCTGGGTGTCAGTTCGCCGCTGGCATAGCGTTTCAGCAGGGACGGAATATCGCCCAAGGGCACCAGTGATGAAAGCTCGTCCGCAAACTTATCCATTTACCCCCCCTGAATCACGAGCAGCATCTGCCCGGCGGACACGTGCGCACCTTCCTTGCAAAATAACTGCCGAATCGTGCCAGAGATAGGCGCGTCCACTGCAAACTCCATTTTCATGGATTCGAGCACCAGAATCGGGTTTCCCGCTTCGATGCGATCCCCCTCCCGGGCGAGCAGCTTCCACACCGTTCCGGTTACATGTGCGCTAACCGCCTGCGCGCCCGCCGGCAAGTCCAGTTCGCTTTGCGTATCTGCTTCTTCCAGCACCGCCTCGCTCACATATTCGGCTTGACCGGAAGCATTCCAGCGTTCGCGCTCGGCTTCGAAAGCAGCTTGCTGCCTGGATTTAAAGGCGTTGATCGAAGCCGCATTCTCTTGCAGGAATGCGTTATATTGCTTCAGGCTGAACGTCGCTTCTTTCACCTTCAGCTTGAAGTGTCCGGTGATGAAATCCTGGCGCAGCTTGAGCAATTCGCTCTCACTGACCGGATAGAATCTGATCTGGTCAAAAAACCGCAGCAACCAGGGTTTGCCTTCCTTGAAATCGGCGGTCTGCCGATAGCGATTCCACATCTGCAGGGTGCGCCCGACAAATTGATAACCGCCGGGCCCTTCCATGCCATAAATGCATAGATAAGCCCCTCCTATGCCTACTGCATTCTCCGGCGTCCAGGTGCGCGCCGGGTTGTACTTGGTGGTGACCAGGCGATGACGGGGGTCGACCGGCGTCGCCACCGGGGCACCTAGATAGACATCGCCCAGCCCCATCACCAGATAGCTTGCTTCGAACAGGATGCGCTGCACCTGCTCGATGCTGTCGAGTCCATTGATTCTGCGTATGAATTCGATATTGCTCGGGCACCAGGGCGCATCCCCGCGCACCGACTGCATATATTTCTCGATCGCCAATCGCGTCGCGCCATCGTCCCATGACAACGGCAAATGCACGATACGTGTAGGCACCTCGATATGTTCGATGTCCGGCAGCTTGTTCTCCGCAGCAATGAGAGTGTTCAGCAGCTTGTCGCGCGCCAGGGCGCGCGAGTCGAAATGGATTTGCAGAGAACGAATGCCGGGAGTCAGATCGAGGATGCCTTTCAGCCGCCCGGTATCGATAGCGCTTTGCAAATGTTCCATAAGAGCATGGGCATGAAAACGCAGGTTCAGATCGAGCTCGGGCGGACCGTATTCTATGAGCATATTCTTGTCGCCCGCCTGCCGATAAACTATCTTTACCTGGCTGGCACTCTGCGGAATCGAATGAAGGATCGGTGCAGCAGGCGGCGCTGGCGAAATTGGCGACCTTGGCCCTTTCGTTGGCTCGAGTACTCGCGGGATGACTTTTGGCACGCGAAGATTACGTATGGTTGTGTCCTGCAGCTTTTCGAGCGCGAGCGCCTGCTCCATCGACATTCGACAGAAACGTACGGTATCGCCGGGTTTAAGCTGCCCCATCTTCCACAATTCAGCCTGAACAATGGTGACCGGGCAAACAAACCCGCCGAGACTGGGGCCATCCGGCCCAAGTATCACCGGCATATCCCCGGTGAAATCCACGCTGCCGACCGCATAGGCATTATCGTGGATATTGGACGGGTGCAGCCCAGCCTCGCCACCGTCGCTGCGCGCCCACTGCGGCCTGGGGCCGATCAAACGCACACCGCTGCGGCTGGAGTTGTAATGCACTTCCCAATCCACCGCGAAAAAGGTTTCAACATCCTCATCGGTGAAAAAATCCGGCGCTCCGTGTGGGCCGTACATCACCCCGATTTCCCATTTATCGCTATAGCAGGGAATCAAGTCGTCTGGCAGCACGCGTGCGTGCGGGGCGCGCGTTTCAAGCACATTGCCGGGTTGGATATGCAGCACATCGCCGGTCAGCAGGGCACGCCCGGCGTGCCCACCAAACTGTCCGAGTGTAAAGGTGGACTTGCTGCCCAGATAATCCGGAATCCGGAAGCCCCCCTGAACCGCGAGGTATGCACGGCAGCCATAATTCACGATTTTTCCGAACTGAAGTATCGCGCCGGCTTTCGCCCCGTGCGCTCGCCATTGCGCCAGAGGCTCACCGTCCAGGCGCACGTCCATGGGTGCGCCGCACACCGCGATGACGCTGTCACAGTTGAAGCGCAAGGTCGGGCCCGCCAGGGTAATCTCGAGCCCGGCCTTATCCTCAGCGTTATCCACCAGACGATTGGCGAGACGGAACGCCAATCCATCCATGGGCCCGGACGGCGGGACACCGATGCTCCAGTAGCCGGTTCGTCCGGGATAATCCTGCACCGTGGTTTGCACGCCGGCGCTGAGAACGTCGATGGTATGGGCGACGTAATGAAAACCGTTCAGGAAACTTGTCGTATGCTGTCCACTGCGGAATGCAGTGCCATGCAAGACCTGTTTGAGATAATCCAGATTGGTTTCAATGCCATGCAGGGCAGTTGCATCCAATGCGCCCAGCAGCTTCGCAATGGCATGTTCGCGATCGGCCGCATGTACGATGATCTTTGCAAGCATTGGATCATAGAATGGCGTTATTTCAACGCCGCGTTCCACCCAGGTTTCTATACGCGCCTCGGCTGGGGAAGGAAACTGCGCCGCGGTAAGCATGCCGCAGGACGGCTGAAAATCCCTGGCTGGATTCTCGGCATATACCCGCACCTGGATAGATACGCCGCGCTGCCTGATGTCAAAATATTCCAGCGGAGGCAGATCGTCTGCCGCCTTCCGCACCATCCATTCCACGAGGTCGATACCGGTCACCTCTTCGGTTACGCCATGCTCGACCTGGAGACGCGTGTTCACCTCAAGAAAATAAAATTCGCCCGTGGAAGCGTCGAAGATATATTCCACCGTACCGGCGGATTGGTAGTTGACTGATTTACCCAGGCGCACCGCCGCATCCAGCAAAGCCTGGCGGACACGGGGCGTCAGGTTGGGCGCGGGTGTTTCTTCGATCACCTTCTGGTTGCGCCGCTGCATCGAGCAGTCGCGCTCGCCCAGCGCAATGACCCCGCCCTTGCCGTCGCCGAAGATCTGCACTTCGATATGACGGGCGTTCTCGACAAATTTTTCCAGAAACAGGCCGGCATCCTTGAAGTTGTTTTGCGCGAGGTACTTTACCGAATCGTAGGCCCGGCTCAGTTCGTCCTTGTTCCAGCACAAACGCATGCCAATGCCGCCGCCACCCGCCGTACTCTTCAGCATGACGGGATACCCGATATGCGCGGCCTGCCGGAGTGCGTCCTCCATATCTTCCAGCAGGCCGGTACCCGGCAACAGCGGGACGTTATTCCGCTGCGCCAGTTCGCGCGCCGTATGCTTCAGGCCAAAAGCCCGCATCTGCTGCGGCGTTGGACCGATAAAGCAAACCCCGTGCGCAGTGCATTGTTCGGCGAAGTCCGCTTTCTCACTCAGAAAACCATAGCCTGGATGAATCGCGTTCGCGCCCGTACGCCTCGCAATTTCGAGGATCTTGTCGGCGCACAGGTAGCTTTCCGCAGCAGGTCCGCTGCCTATGCAATACGCTTCGTCGGCGTCCGTCACATGTCGCGACAAGGCATCGGCATCGGTGTAAACCGCCACACTTTTCACGCCAATGCGGCGCAGCGTGCGGATAACGCGGCAGGCAATGGCACCGCGGTTGGCTATCAGTACTTTCTCGAACATGAGTTGTTCCTATCCAGTGCAGGCGGGCGGCAGTTTTTTATTGGAAAAAGAAATCAGGGATCAAGATGGCCGTTAATCAAACACCAAGCCGTTGGGCTCATCCCAGACCAGCAGCCGAATCGGCGTCGGGTTATAGGCGTTGCAGGGATTATTCAGTTGGGGACAGTTCGAAATGAGCACCACCACATCCATTTCGGCTTTCATTTCCACATATTTCCCCGGCGCGGATACACCATCCACGAAATCCAGGCCGCCATCCTCCGACACCGGCACATTCATGAAGAAATTGATATTGCTGGGCAGATCGCGCTTGCTCATGTTGCGGCGCTCGCATAGCGGATCGTGCGCCAGCGCATGAAGAAAATTATCGCGGCAACTGTGCATCGGGAACTTCTCCAGTCCGTACCGCACGGTATTGCTTTCCGCCGCGCAGGCTCCGCCGAGCGTGTCGTGCCGGCCGCATGTATCGGCGACGATCGTGAGCAGGACATTGCCGAAATTGGAATACAGCTTGCTGCCGGTAGTCAGATAGAGTTTATTCTGGCAGCGGATGGTATCGGTTGCGCTGTAGCGTTCCATCGTATCGGTCGCGTTGTAAAACAAGGTATCGACGGCCTGGTTACCCTCCAGGTCCACGATGCGGAACACCTGCCCCTGCATGACCAGCTTGACCCACGGCTCACCCGCCGGGCAGATTTCATCCACTACCGCCGTTTCGGGATCGAGTTTGCTTTCAATGAGACTTTCAATGTGATTTTGCGCGCTCATGCTTCACCTCCATGACAACCGTATAAACGTTCAGTATTTTGCAAACCCCGCGCGTTCTCCGGGATGCGCATGCACTCCGCAAATGAAGTCGATGGCCTTGAATGACTTGCGTAGGCCTCCAGCCTGACCGCGCCAGGCTGGTAAGCCGGCGCGGGGTCGAGAGGATGCGGCGCTGCTGAAAGTGCCATCAGCGTATCCATTTCGAAGCTCAGATCCACGTAATCCCCAGCCTTGCTGTTACGCGGATGGAATGCCAGCTCGCCCGATGAGTTGGCGGTTACCTTGCTGAAGAAATTGATGTTGGCTACTACATCGCGCATGCCCAGCCCCCACTTGCCCAATTCGATGAGCATGCCATCCAGCCCGCTGCGAAACATCTGGTTGCGGTGCTCCTGGTAGCGCGCCACACCGTATTTCCTCCGTATCAATTCGGCATCGCTCAGGCCGCATACGGTGTCATGCCAGCCCACGGTATCTGCGGTGATGCAGCAGAAAATGCGGCCCATATCCGAATGGCATGCAAGCCCTTGGGTCAGGCGGAAAGTATGCTGCGATTTCAAGGTATCCGCCATGTTGTAGCGCTCCAGTTTTTCTTCCTGATTGAAGAACAGGACGGCGCCATTGGCGCCGCCCGCCACATCCACCAAGCGCAGCGTCGTACCCCGACGCACCACGCCAGACCAGTGGCAGCCCCCGGGAATATGTTGTTCCCACATGCATGCATTCGGCTGGTTCATGTTTTTCTCCTTAACAATAAATTTTCAATTTGGATTCTGCTGAAGCAAGGCGTCACACAAACCGCTTTTTTACAACCTCCGCCCTCCAATGCGAATCCAGAGGTTTGGCCTCCGGCTTTTGCTCATTGATCGCAAACTCCTATGAAATTCACTTTCAGTCCGTTCAACGCGTGGCCATGCGTTTCGAGGCACGTTTTTTGCGGACTTTGTCTATCAGGATATACAGTGTGGTGATGCTCAGTATGCCGCCCAGCACCAGGGGCACTGCCCAGAGCTGCCACCAGGGCGCATGGGGCGCTACGGCGTAGGCGCGCGGCCAGGCGATATTGACAAATTCAAACACCGACCACAGGAAAGCCACGGTATTGATCAAGAGCCCCCATGTACCCAGTTTCAGTTCGCCCAGAGCCGGGTTCCAGCGTCCCGTCAACCGGCTGTACAGCCCTACCCCCGTGGTCATGGAAAACATGGCGTAGAGCCCTCCCGTGCCAAAGGCAATCACCGTGGCCACCGCTCCGTCGTTCAGCCCGAACAGCAATCCCAAAGCTGCCAGCGATACGGTACAGATCACCGCATTGCGCGGCGTCTTGTCGGACGTAAGCCGGCTTAACACAGCGGGCATATTGCCTTCGCGAGCCATCGAATAAACGATACGCGATGTATATTTCACTACTGATGCACCACACGCCAGGAAGGCAATCATGACGATGCCCAAAAAGGGCTTTTCAGCCCAACCCCCGAAGCTGCTGGTAATTACGGGAGTAATCGGGTCCGACGTGGCGCTGGCTGTTATTAGGCTGTCGCGATCGAAGGCCAGCGTCAGCGCGGCGGAATTGAAAAGCACCACCGACCCTACCACGCACAGGGAAAAAAACACGGCGCGCGGCACCATCCGCTTGGGATCATGAGTTTCCTCAGCAATGGTGGAGCAGGCGTCGAAGCCGATAAATGCCCAGCCCGCGATAGCGAGCGCAGCAAGAAAAGCGGCGGTCTCGCCCGGCGCCGTGCCCGTGCCCATATGTTGAAACAATTCGGAAAAGGAATGCTGCCGGAAAAAAAGAAACAACAGCAGCGCCACGCCCAGCGAACCGACTACCTCGGCGTAAACGCCCAGTGTAATGACCAGCTTGAAGATGTTGACGTGAGCAACATTGATCAGTGTGCAGAGCAGTAGAAATACCGCGCCCCATGTCACCAATGCATGCCCGGTCAGGCCCGTCCATCCGAAGAAAAGAGAAAGCCAGACACCCCCGGTATATGCGGTGGTAGTCAGCATGGCGATCGTGGAGCTGACATATATGACGCCGGCAAATTGCCCCGCGGTGACGCCCCCGAGCTGGCGCGCCCACTTGTAAGCACCGCCGGCTATGGGAAACTGCGAGGACAGCTCGGCGTAAACAGTAGCAACAAGCAACTGCATGACCAGGCAGGTCGCCAGCGCGGCAAACCAGCCGCCCCCTGTCACAACAGTCTGAACGCTCACGATGGCGTAGAGCCCGACCACCGGCGAAACCACTGCAAAACCGAGGGTGAAGCTATTCCAGGCGCTCATGCTGCGATGCAGCGTATCCGCAACGGCTGGCGCCGCGGCGACCGGTGGTGGAATAGATGAAAATGCGTCCCGGCTTTCCTTTATCTGCATGACAAGCTCTTCGGAAGATATGTCATCGTGCTAGCCGGAAAACCGGGCAAGGAGATAAAAGCCTCAAGTAGAGGGATAGGGACAGGCGACCGGAGGGACACCCGGCGGGCGTTATCGACTACTGCAAAAAGGGAGGAAAGCACGGAACAGGGGTGCATTACGAGTCTCCTTGTTTCAGCGGGTTCAATTCCAAGAGCCAATGTATTGATTACATTATCTCCCGGGCTTTTATCCCTCCGTGGAGCCTCGTCATGACGAAGCCGGAAACTCTCGGACCAGACACCTCTATCGCAGAGGCCGGAACCCTAGTTTCTCCTTAGATCAGCTGGAATGGTTTAATGTTTCATTTTCTGATAAAGCGTCTGTAATTGCCGCCCAAGCACCGCCTTATCACGCGTCTTCAATGAAACGCCAACTCGAAACATCAAGCCAGACAGCTCACCGGAGTATATTTTACACTCCCAATTCAAAAAAACAATATGAGAAGCCTTTGAGCAAATCCCGCGCACGGGACTGATTCAGAGGTCTCGGGATCTTACGCTCAGCGGGCCGCAAGCCGCCTGGCCATCAGCCGATACGAATGCTGCGCGAAAATCCTGAAATCACTGAGCGGTCTTCTTACGCGCCACGATGACACCATCGCGGGTCGGATTGATAAACGCGTCAAATTCGGGATCATTAAAAATTTGCGTATTGTGCTCAAGGATGGCTTCAGTCCAGCCCGGGACAATGTCGACGTATCGCTCCACCGCAACTCGCCCGTGCCACAATACGTTATCCGCGATGTACAGGCCGCCTGGACGAATCCGGTCTTTAGCCATCCGCCAGATCTGCGGATAATCGCCCTTATCCGCATCGTTATAACAGACGTCGAATTGCCCTTCGATTTGGGGAAATATTTCCTGAGCGATTCCAACGCGGAAATCGATTCTCTCCCATACATCCACCGCCTTCAGATATTTCTCGGCCTTCTCCCTGTTGAGAGGATCCCCATCCGTACAGATCACCTGGCCGTTTTCGCCCGCCGCTTTTGAAAACCAATAAGCGGAATATCCATAGCCGCTGCCAAACTCGAATATGCGCTTGGCATCCACTGTCTTTGCCATCGTTTCAAGAAAAACACCCACCAAACGGCCAACAATGGGAAAGTTGTTTTTCTCCGCGACAGATTCCATTTCGGCCAGCACCGGATGGTCACTACGACGCGCCAGACTGCGCATATATTTTTCAATTGCAGGATTAACCGGGACCAATACGGCAGGATTGACAATAGTTGGGGATTGCATGGCCATTGCTCCTCGAAGAAATAAATGACTGCGATACTGACTCTGACTCTGATATTGACTCTGATATTGACTCTACGCTTAACCCGATAAGCGGTCAACGCGCCTCCCGACAGACACGAGATGCGAACACGCGGCTGATGCAGCGCTCCCGCGACTGATCCGGCGCGGATGCAATGATGGGTTAAGCTGCGATCCGCCCGTCCTATTCGGATGTGCTTCACCCGCTTCTACAGATAGCCAGTCAGGGTTGACCGCGGGATGTGACCGGGGTGAGGCGCAACCCGTCAGGATACCCACGGTTTAATGGTAGAATAGCGATCCTATCTCCAAATCAAGATTCGCGCATCCGGTATCCCTCCGGAGAAACGCGGCGACTGCAATCTTCATGGGGCTTCCGAAACTGCGGGCCCCCGGCTAAAAAACCCCTGACGAGACCATCTAGGCACCTTTTTGCCTGGATGCGCACTTGAACTGAAATTGACGAGGTTGATATGAACAGCAAACCACAAATTGTACTGACATCCCAGGACCTGGAACGGCTTGAAACCTTGCTTGAGTCGCTTCCATCGAATGCGTTTCCCGGCAAAGAGGAATTGCGGGCCGAGCTTGATCGCGCGGAAATTGTCGAGCCCAACCAGATACCGCCAACGGTAGTAACCATGAATTCGACCGTCCGCTTCCGCATCAACTCGTCAGGCGAGGATTTTTGCCTTACCTTGGTTTATCCGAAAGATGTGGATGGGTCCGGAGAGAGAATTTCGATTCTCGCGCCGGTGGGCAGCGCCCTCCTCGGCCTTTCGACGGGGGATGAAATTGAATGGCCGCGCCCGGGCGGAGGCACGATAAAGGTCCGAATCGTGGAAGTCGTCTATCAACCTGAACGCGAAGGCAAATTCTACCGCTAGAGTTGGCACGAGTATGCGATTGGCATGAGATCAGCTAAAGGGCAGCGGCGATAAGCGACGCGCCCAGGGCCGCTGCGGGCCACTTATGCACCGCGTCTTATGCGCCGGAATTTACCCGGCAGAGTTACGGAAATAGGGAAAAATTGACTCTGGTCAACGGTTCAGTTGTTCAAAAACCGGGATGATTCTGCTATAGTGCGCACAATTTTTGTCCATAAAACAAAGAGGGATAACCTCCATGAAGCTGCCTGATTTCCCGCCTTTTCAAGCCCCAAGCGCCGGGTCAAAGACGCTTTCCGCAACACATCGGTCACAAGGACCATCCCCGCGACCATTCCTGAAATTCTGCAATTTCTGCCTGAGCGCCGGGACGCTGGGTCTGGCATTGCAGGCTTTTGCGGCGGAGCCCGCTCCCGCGGGAAACAAGTCATCGGAGCCCCCTCTCTCAGGCAGCACCACAGTCGCCCCAACGACGGCCCCTGCATCGGCGGCGCCGGCAACTCCGGCAGCGCCAGGTAAGTTTGACTGGTCCAAGCAGCCGCCTGTGTCGCCTCCGCCGCGTCCGGGTGTGTTTTCGATTGCACCCACGGGGCCGGGATATTACTCGCTCATGGATCTCATTACCGGAAAGAAGCGTGATGCGGCGCCGGTATTCCCGTACGCACCGTATGCACTCATGACCACCCCGGCCTTCGACATGGACTTCCGCTACCGGGAAAAACCTGGGTATGAGCCGGATTTCTTCGATCCGCTCAAGCGTATCAAGCTCGGCGATGACTTTCTTTTGACTCTGGGCGGCAGCTTCTGGTACCGCTACATGAAGGAGAACGATCTGCGGTTGACCAAAGCGGACGACAGCTATCACCTGATACGCAGCCGCTTTCATGCCGACTTGTGGTATCGGGATAACGTCCGGTTGTTCGCCGAATTCATCGATGCGCGCTCCTTCGGCCAGTCGCTCGCACCGCTGCCCACGGATGTGAATCGCACCGACATGCTGAACCTGTTTGCGGACGTGAAGGTGGCAACCGTCAAAGAGGCCCCGGTTTATATCCGCGGCGGCCGCCAGGAATTGCTTTATGGATCACAGCGCCTGATTTCAACGCTGGACTGGGTGAATACACGGCGCACCTTCCAGGGCGCCAAAGCCTTCTGGCGCACTGCCGACCTCGATCTGGACGCGTTCTGGGTGCGCCCCATGATCACGGAACCGGATCGTTTTGATAACTGGGATACGAAACGCGATTTCTTCGGCTTGTGGAGCACCTACCGGCCGATGAAAGGGCAGCTTGTCGATCTTTATTTCCTGAGCCTGCTCAACGATAACCAGACACTCGCCTTCAACCGTCCTGCCAATATAATCGGAAGCTCGAATACACAGACCCTCGGCGGCCGTGTCGCCGGCGACTACAATCAGTTCCTGTATGAACTGGAGGGTATGTACCAGTTCGGAAAGCTTGCCAACCTGGATATCTCTGCCTTCGCGGTTGCCTCCGGCGCCGGTTATCACTTCAAGGGACAGCCGATGAACCCCCAGTTCTGGCTGCGCTACGACTTTGCCTCCGGCGATAGCAACCCGAACGACAACAGATACAATACTTTCAACCAGCTCTTCCCCTTCGGGAATTATTATCTTGGGTGGGCCGACCGGGTGGGACGGCAGAATATCCACGATTTCAACGCACAGCTCAACCTGCACCCCATGCCTTGGGCGACATTCACCGCCCAGTATCACCGCTTCTACCTGGCGAACAAGCGCGATTTTCTGTATAACGCCTCGGGCAACGCCACCCTGCGGGATATCACGGGGCAATCAGGCAGCCATGTCGGGGACGAAATCGACTTCCGTTTCAACGTACACGTCGATCGCCACCAGGATGTGCTGATAGGATACTCTAAGCTGTTTGCGGGCGACTTCCTGAAGGCAAGAGCACCGGGCGTGGCGCCGAGCCTCTTCTACGTTCAGTACAATATCCGCTTTTAAGCAATCGGTAAAATGTAGGGCTGCTACAGTTCAGTAGGGTGCAATAAGCGCAGGCGCATTGCACCTTATGGTTCCAACACCTCACATTCGCGAAGATTGGAGGTCGCAACAAGTAAAGCACGTTCGCCGTATGCGCTGTATCAGTAACGGAGTAAAACGTAGGATGGCAAGAAGCGAAGCGCATCTTATGATAGTCAACCGCCCTCGAATTCGCACAGGGCAAATACTTTAAGCCCCTGGTTTTCCAGTCTCGACCTGCCGCCGATATCCGGCAGGTCGATCACGAAACAGCATTCCACCACCTCCCCCCCCATCTCCTGTATCAGCGCTGCGGCGGCCTCCGCCGTTCCCCCTGTCGCGATGAGATCGTCCACCAGCAGCACCCGATCGCCTTTCTGAATCGCGTCCACATGAATCTCGATCCGGTCGCTACCGTATTCCAATTGATAGTCGCGCCCGCGCGTCTCCGCGGGCAGCTTCCCCTTCTTGCGTATCGGCACAAAGCCTACGCCAAGCTCGTAGGCAACGGGCGCACCGATAATAAAACCACGCGATTCGATCCCCGCCACCTTGTCGATCTGGACCTCTTTTTGACGCTTGGCAATTTCCTGAATCGTGGCGCGCAGCCCGATAGCATCCTTCAGCAGCGTGGTAATGTCCCGGAACATGATGCCTTCGTGGGGATAATGCGCGATGGTACGAATGCGTGATTTGATTTGCATGGGAGTCCTGTTTCTGATTTTAATCTGGATTGCTGGCCGCTTGGCCACTGATACGGATGAGCGGAAATTTAGCTATACTACTGGAAAAGTTGCCGGAAAAACCGTTCTGGTTTATTCTTTGCGCCCCTGCAAGTTACGGCAGGAATTCTTCCACAGGAGAGATGGCCGAGTGGTTTAAGGTACACGCCTGGAAAGCGTGCGTACGGCTCAAACCGTACCGAGGGTTCGAATCCCTCTCTCTCCGCCAAAAAGTCGCCTGTCAGTTTTATCAGGAGTGCCGTCCCGCTAGAACCCCAAGTCCTGGTTATAAGTGGGGAAACCCATCAACACGCCTCAGATCCCATGACTTCATCGAAAATACCCCTCGCCCGTGCGGAAGACTCATCACCGGACGATTGCCGGAATACGACAAAGGAAACACCCCCACGCCTGTGGGGAAGACGTTTTTCCGCGACAAGTGGAACGGGTATCGGTAGAAACACCCCCACGCCTGTGGGGAAGACACCGGCTTACCCTTGAGGGCGGACAGCTCCTTGGAAACACCCCCACGCCTGTGGGGAAGACCTGGCCAGGGTTGGATCAATCGAGCAGGCGGAAGAAACACCCCCACGCCTGTGGGGAAGACATCTTTAGAGAAGATCGAGGCGGCGTTTGGCTAGAAACACCCCCACGCCTGTGGGGAAGACCTGGTGAAGTAATCAGCACGAAACAAATGTTTAGAAACACCCCCACGCCTGTGGGGAAGACCCGCCGTGATTCTTGATACCAGGGAGTGGATCGGAAACACCCCCACGCCTGTGGGGAAGACACCGCCTGCTTGTCATCACGCCAGATGATCTCGGAAACACCCCCACGCCTGTGGGGAAGACGCTTATGCAGCCTCTGCCGACGCCTATCTTAAAGAAACACCCCCACGCCTGTGGGGAAGACGGCCAGCCCAGCGGAAATTTGCCATGGACTGCAGAAACACCCCCACGCCTGTGGGGAAGACTCATCCGGGGCTTTGAACATGTGCCACGGTTCGGAAACACCCCCACGCCTGTGGGGAAGACGAATCCAGGAAGACTGGCAGCAGCGGGTGATCGGAAACACCCCCACGCCTGTGGGGAAGACGAAGTAAGCGGCAAGCGCACGTGAGATACAAAGGAAACACCCCCACGCCTGTGGGGAAGACGCACTTTTTGAGTTCCCAGAGCTGCTTCATGAAGAAACACCCCCACGCCTGTGGGGAAGACGCCGCCGATCAGTTGTTTTAGCGCCTTAGCAAGGAAACACCCCCACGCCTGTGGGGAAGACCGCTTGTTGACGTCCATCTGAATATCGACGGAGGAAACACCCCCACGCCTGTGGGGAAGACGCCCCGACATGCGCCCCGCCCCATCATCCATGAGAAACACCCCCACGCCTGTGGGGAAGACGCTCGTGACCGTGCAACACCCGGCTTTCGTAGGGAAACACCCCCACGCCTGTGGGGAAGACGACATAAAAAAGCGAATCTGTCCGGCACCCCAGGAAACACCCCCACGCCTGTGGGGAAGACAAAAGTCATCAGAGGCTGGCACGTTCTTGAATAGAAACACCCCCACGCCTGTGGGGAAGACAACTCATTTAGCTTTCTGCCGAACAGATCAAGAGAAACACCCCCACGCCTGTGGGGAAGACGCGGACGCACCGGCTGGCAAAGAAGCTCTAATGGAAACACCCCCACGCCTGTGGGGAAGACCCACTGCGATAATTTTCTCTGCTTCCTCACTAGGAAACACCCCCACGCCTGTGGGGAAGACAAGAGAGTGCCGCTCATCGTGCAGTCTCAGGTGGAAACACCCCCACGCCTGTGGGGAAGACTCGCCATATCGCCTTTCCTGCATCTCAGAGTCAGAAACACCCCCCACGCCTGTGGGGAAGACAATCCTGTATCGGTTGCGACTGCCAATGGCGCAGAAACACCCCCACGCCTGTGGGGAAGACGAGCCGGTCGGGGCGGGTGTAGAGCGGGATTAAGAAACACCCCCACGCCTGTGGGGAAGACTGTGTGTCAATGCGGAAGCGGGAAATGCGGTCAGAAACACCCCCACGCCTGTGGGGAAGACGCGATGAGTCGATAGAGTTGTCGCCCATCCCTGGAAACACCCCCACGCCTGTGGGGAAGACCCTCTTTGATCTTGGCGGATAGCGCCTGGGCTAGAAACACCCCCACGCCTGTGGGGAAGACGTGTTACTCGGTTCACTTTTAACCTCAATCAAAGAAACACCCCCACGCCTGTGGGGAAGACGTTTAAATCCCACGATCCGGCGCCGTTGATGGAGAAACACCCCCACGCCTGTGGGGAAGACACAGCTTGAAGAATGCGCATCGGTTTTTTCGTGGAAACACCCCCACGCCTGTGGGGAAGACCCCCAATAGTCATGAAAAAATTACCTTTATCTGGAAACACCCCCAGGCCTGTGGGGAAGACTGGTTCATGATCGCCCTTATATATATAGTGAAGGAAACACCCCCACGCCTGTGGGGAAGACCACGACTTATCCGCCTTGATCCCGAAAAGGTTAGAAACACCCCCACGCCTGTGGGGAAGACGATCTTTGTCCAGCTGCGAGTACCGAAGAACTGGAAACACCCCCACGCCTGTGGGGAAGACGGCACAGATGTTTTTCAGGTCGTCGCTTTGTCGGAAACACCCCCACGCCTGTGGGGAAGACGAAAAGAAAAGATTGACTATCGCAGGTACATGAGAAACACCCCCACGCCTGTGGGGAAGACGGGCTTACGCAGCCCTTACCACTAATAAAACCAGAAACACCCCCACGCCTGTGGGGAAGACGCCAATACCAGCCAGTGTCCCGGATACTCCGCAGAAACACCCCCACGCCTGTGGGGAAGACCCTTAAGTAGCCCGCACCACATGCTGCGCTTGAGAAACACCCCCACGCCTGTGGGGAAGACTTTCGCTGACTTGGTGATCGCGCTCATGTCTCAGAAACACCCCCACGCCTGTGGGGAAGACCTTGAGCCTGATTTCAAACTGCTTTTGCTCTAAGAAACACCCCCACGCCTGTGGGGAAGACTCTCCATTGCAGATGGCCTATATCCAAGCTCAGGAAACACCCCCACGCCTGTGGGGAAGACTGCCTGGCAGGAACTTTTTCTCAAACTTCTCTGGAAACACCCCCACGCCTGTGGGGAAGACGCCACGCCCGGAACTCCAGCGTCTTTTTCCTTAGAAACACCCCCACGCCTGTGGGGAAGACTTCCCATCAATGGTTAATCCCCTGATAAGTACGGAAACACCCCCACGCCTGTGGGGAAGACGCCTCGTGTTGTCTCAGCAGGCCATGAAGGACGGAAACACCCCCACGCCTGTGGGGAAGACTCCGTGCGCTTAATGGCTTAGAGCCGTCCTTGAGAAACACCCCCACGCCTGTGGGGAAGACCAGGTCGAGAACGTCACATCTTTCGGTCTCGTGGAAACACCCCCACGCCTGTGGGGAAGACTCCGAGGTGGCAAGCATAACGCGCACGCTTACAGAAACACCCCCACGCCTGTGGGGAAGACATCAAAGCAAAAGCTTTGAGCCGGGCTGAAGCAGAAACACCCCCACGCCTGTGGGGAAGACGCAACGGAATCCAGGAAAGGGAAGGGCAATCTGGAAACACCCCCACGCCTGTGGGGAAGACGACGCGACGGCGCCGCTGTGGAACTCTAAAGAAGAAACACCCCCACGCCTGTGGGGAAGACAGGTGATGCGTGTCGTTATTTGGATTCAGCTTGGAAACACCCCCACGCCTGTGGGGAAGACCCCTGCCTTTTCTGCCAGATAAGGGCTTCCGTAGAAACACCCCCACGCCTGTGGGGAAGACCAATCACATACGCGGGCATTGCTTCCTTGTCCGGAAACACCCCCACGCCTGTGGGGAAGACTTCGCGCGGTTGAAAAATTTGATATTGACCTGGGAAACACCCCCACGCCTGTGGGGAAGACTACGCCGCGATCATGATGTGAACAGGCGGGTGAGAAACACCCCCACGCCTGTGGGGAAGACAATCACGGCCTGAACTGCTTTGTCGCGGCACTGGAAACACCCCCACGCCTGTGGGGAAGACTGCTTGCCGCATCCTCTTTCATCGTCAGCTCAAGAAACACCCCCACGCCTGTGGGGAAGACCCCGCCATGCAATCAGCAAGCGACTCTAAGATGGAAACACCCCCACGCCTGTGGGGAAGACTCAACGACGAGCCCGGTAGTCTTGCTCAAATCGGAAACACCCCCACGCCTGTGGGGAAGACCCTCGCATTTCTGGTGTCGGCTGAGGTATCGGGGAAACACCCCCACGCCTGTGGGGAAGACGGCCTTCTCGGTTTTATCGGAAAAACGAGCTAAGAAACACCCCCACGCCTGTGGGGAAGACCCAGGCTCCAGGGTGACAAGGTAGAAATCGAGAGAAACACCCCCACGCCTGTGGGGAAGACACCAACAAATTGTTAAGGAGCGTTACTGTAGCACTACGGGTTGTGCTTCAGTAATTGAGCCTCTAAAACAGCCCGGATTCAAAGGCTACAAGATTCAAGCCGCTGGCCCGGACAGTATTTGTTTCTCGATTACTAACTGCAAACCGGAAATCTCGATAAGATCGCGCTTGGTATCGCCTACGCCGCGAATCTCATAACCTGGTGCCGCAGGGATCCGGCGGAAAACCATTAAACCGCTTTCGCGAGGGCAATGATCGTATAAATAATCCACTACGGTCTTCGCAACAGCGTCCTTGACGCCGGAAACGAATACATTGGGGCGCGGTTCGATAAACCAGAGTTTCATTCGCCCGCGCACGGCAGGCGGTAAATCATTGGCGATCACGACGAGCATTTTTCACACCTAACATAATCTCGATGTCTTGGCCTACCTTGCCCAGTAAGTCGGTTTCAATGACGCGTTGGCGAAAAGCAGCAGATACTTTGTGTTTGTTGTAGCGCCCGGCCATCTCGAGCGTGAGCGAAAAAGCCAAATCGATACAAAGATGCTCCTTGTATAAATCGGCTAAGTCGTATACAAAAGGCAGCGGGCTGCCGGAATGAATAAAACCGATGTGCGGCGAATAGCCCATGCTATGCACGCATGAACTTAAAATTCCGTAGAGCGCCGCATTGCTGGCGGTGAGCACCTGGTTGGTGATGTCGCCCAGTTCGAATTTGCCGGGGGTGAAACTGCGCCCTTTCCAACCTACGCCGTACTTCTGCCCGTTTTGTTCATACAACGCACGCACCCGGTAGCCCTCCATGCCCATCATTTCCGGCAAGGATTTGCCGGTCAAATCCGCCTCTGAGAAACGCCGGGCGAACATGCGCCGCGCGACCTCAACTGATTTTTTCGGATCGGCGGAAAGTTTGATTTGTGCGCGCATGTTGCGTGTATCGGCGGCGGGCGCTTGCCCGCTGGCGTAAAACAGGAGACTATCCTCCCCCACCCAGCACACGCCGCAATTGGATTGCGCGATGACTTTCACTGCTTCGTGGGTAATGCTGGTGCCGGGACCCAGCAACAGGCAGTTGAGCGTGGCAATCGGCAAACGTACGACATTGGCATCGCAGTCTATCCATTTGACACTGGAGTCATCGATTTCAAGTCGTCCTCGCTCAAGGTAGATAAATGGATATTTGTCCTTGACTTGTGGCAGGCTTTCGCGGGTTACCTTGATGAGCAGGCGATTGGACGATGTCGTTGATGGCGCGGTTTCATCTGGCATTAATCAAGCTCACCTGGCGGTCGCCGTAGCGTTTGTCTTCACCAAACTGCAAGGGAACGTCATTAAGGGTAAAAACCTCATCCGCCTCGCCTTCATCGGATGCCCCGTGCAACACCCGAAAATCCTCGGTACGGTTCTTTTGCCACGCAATCGAATGCGCCTTTTCAAGGGCTGACGCTTCATTGTCGAAGATCCCGCGATAAACAAAGTCGGTTGGCACGCAGTTCTTGCGTCCGAGATAAATATCCCAGGCGGGATTCTGCAAGGCTTGCACAATGGTTGCGGCTTTATCAACTGGCACTTCCAGCACCACGGCAAAGGCGGCATCCTGCAAATAGTAGCGATAGGTCATCTTGGTGCCACCCCCTACCGCTTTCTTGCCTTCGCTGGTTTTGGGGATAAGCAGACTCGCCCATGGGTCCTGATCGTCGAAGCCACTGCCGACCATGTGAAAATCACGTAACAGGGACTCCCGGTCCTGTTTTATAACCCCATCCGCTGTTTTTTTCCCGCCTACAAAAGAGACTACGGTTTGACCCAGCGCGGCAAACTCGGCCAGAAGCGCACTTTGTTTGCCGCCCGCGCCTAGCGCGGCGCACACCAGGCCAAGCACCCCCGACTTGGTCGGAAAAGCGAGCGTATCCCGCCGGCCAAATTTGGAATCGGAACCCCAGGACTGGAGCGGTGCTTCCAGCCATAATAATAAATAAGGGTTACGCATTTGCCTCATCCCTGGCAACGTCACCTGTGGAATGCTGCTTTAGCGCGGCAATCAAATCATCGATATCAAAACTATCGTCCTGCCCAAAGGTGTATTCCGCCTGCTTGCCGAACAGGCTGCCGTGCAGTTTTTCCTGTCTGGCCAGATAACCCGTCATGGCATCAATGCTTGGTTGGATAAAACCACCGTCTTTGGCTTTGATCGCCGTTTCAAATGGCACTTGCAGGCGCTGGCCCTTGCGCACCAGCACCTTGGCGAATTCCCAAGGCGATGCGCCTGACTGGGTGGCTTGCCGCGCGGCAGGCACCGCAATAAAGAGAGCCTTGGTAAAATTTTCGACTGCCTCGGGCAGATCTTGCCCAGCCAGGGTTTGATAAAGCTGGCCCAGATCCAGGCTCACATAACGGTAATAAGTGGCGGAGTTGAATTCCAGGCTACCCATGTGCGCGGAACCCGGTTCGGTGGCGAGGTCGTCCAGCGCTGTGAAAAATTCGACTTCGTTGCTGACTTTGTGGGTGGAAATGGCGTGGGAAAACGACGCCGCGGCCTCGACATTCAGGTCAGCCGCTTGCGCAACCATACGCCCGAAAAGCGCGATATCAATCCCATCAACGGCCGGATTCAACGCCTTTTTAGCAACCTTATGCACATCCTTGTCCTTAAGTTTTTTGGCATCGAAACCTTGTTCCTGCGCGTATTCGGCGAAGGCGTTGGCTTCAGTCATGGTAAAAAACAACAAAGTGTCTTTACTCAAACAGGAGGCGATCATTTCCCCGCAACCGTTGGCCTGCTCATCCGTCGCGCCCAAGGCGAGGCAGGCGTGCGCAATGGTGCCGGCAACATGCTTGGTGCGCACGCCCAGCCTGGCGCCAAAGCCGTGCATCGCCATGCGCACCGGCCGCTTCCATGCCTGCGAGCTAACTCGGGCGCGCTGCACGCCGCCGACCACGGCGGTTTTAGGCGCGCCCACGTCGTCGCGGTTGAGGCAGGTAACAGGGAAGGATTGCAGGATATGAAATTCGATACGCAGATTCTTGAATGGATTATTGATCATCATTTTTTTATTTCCTTTTAAGTGAATGAAATTGAATCGGTGGAAATTGATCGGCGAATTAAATAGCGGCCAAGGGCACGATCTGCAGCAGTCCGAAGCCGAATGCCCGGCCTCGTCCTATGCCCTGGGTAAAACTCCGAAAAAAACGATCTTTGTCAGTGACTATGAGCTCACCCCTGAGTGTGGCGCTGCCATGGGTGACGGTTTTGCCGGATTTTTCAAAACTCTGCACGCTGATTTGCCGGGTTTGCAGGTTTTCGGCATTGACACTGAACCCCCAGGATTTCGGCGCACGTGCCCTGAACCATTGCTCGATGCCTTCACGCCCTCTAAGCGGCACGACTCTGCCCGTTTGCCTGTCGCGCTTGCCGGGGTTGAGCGTGACTTCAAAGGCATAATGCTCATGCGCCAGAAAATCTGAATGAACGATCCGGGTTTGTACTTTGCCAAACTGCGGCGTTTGATGCGGCTTGCGATTGGACAGCATGAGGATTTGGCGCGTATTGAAGTCACCGCCTTTGTCGGCATAGATAATGCCGCTATGGATGCTGGCATGCTTCTCGGCATGGGAACGCGTATCTTCAAATAATCCATACACGACCTTGTGCAGGGCATAAGCATCCTTGATGCCCAGGATGTTCATGTCGGCACGGCTCAAGCGCAACACGCTGGCATAAGCCACGGCGTCTTCAGTCATCCTTGCCTCCCTCCGCCGGCTTGCCGTAAAAATCCTGCGCCCAGCGTGCCTTGATATGAGCCCGGCTGTCCTCATGACCAAACCTCAGTAAATCGTTCAGCAGGCTTGCATAGTCAAGAACCACGCTGCCCTTCGATTCAATCAGGCTAAACAAGGGGCGTAAAATGCGGCAGGCCTCCGGCACGGAATCGCAGGCCAATAAACGGCGCAGCCTGGCTTTGGCCTGGTCGCTGGCATTGCCGTCCTCGTAACAGCGCGCAATGGCCTGGCCGATTTTGGCGGTACCGTTTTCGTCGATTTTCGAGCGGGCGATAGCGGCGGCAATGGCCGCATGGGGCAAACGCTGGTTTTCATATTCCAGATTGATATGGAAACCTGCCAGCACCTCCCAGCTCTGGTATTCGGTCGCTGGGTTATCGGCGCGTTTGAGTGCGGCGCGCAAACCATTGTCGGCCCGGCAGCGGTTGATGATGTAATCCGCAAACATCAGACTTTTGCTGCGAGGTGGGACAGTCTTTTGCAACGGGTCCTTGGTATCAATACTCATGCTGCTTCCTTGGTCGGGTTTTTAAGGTATTTGCTTAAATTGGGCCGATTTTTCGCCCAGGCGTCGAGCTGTCGGGCGGTATCGTTAGGGCAATGGCTATCGTAGGCCTTGTGGACGAACCGGGCGAAAACGGGGCGCATGGCACGGGCTTGATCTGCGTCGCCGCAAGCATTCACCAGGTCTCGAAACCGGCGCTCGCACAGTTGCCAAAAGAGGTTGCTGGCTCGTGCAGCCTGCCCCTTGGCTTCCATATTCTGGTTTTGAAAATAATTGAAGGTTGCGCCATAAACGGTTTTGGAGAGGATATCCAGCGCGTCCATTTCCAGTTGCAGATTGATAAACCACAGTTCACCCAGGATGCCGCTTTCAAGCTCGATTAACGATTCCACAAAATCATCGGAGCCCGAAACATATTGCTCACCCGCATTACTGCTGACACTCAAACCGCCCGACCAGATTCCAAGCATTTGCATATGGGGAATGGCGCGCTTCATACTCAAACGCAGCTGATAGCAGTCAAAGTTTTTATTATTGGTTTGCGAAAAGAAACTCAGCAATGCCGTTAATAACCGCCAGGGGCGTTTTTCGGGGTCTACCCAAATCGCTTTCGGGTCTTTAGTCGAAAAATCTGCCGATACGCTGGGGTCGATAACCCCATCCTTATAGCCCGGATGCGAAATGCCCTCGGAATAATGCAAGCCGCTTTCCGTCAATAAACAAAAACGGGAAAGGGGAACCAGTCTTCCTGTAAGGCTGGATTTCAGTGCTTCGGCAACCGGACAAATTTCACCTTCCGGCATCTGCTCCCAAGGCGCGGTACCCGTTCCTTGGGGATAAATAGCCAGATCGAAAATTTGTTGCCGGGTAAATAAATTGATCCATAAGGTTTCCTGTAAGGATTTACCTTGTAAAAAGCTATGCAAAAATCCCAGAAAGCCGATGGATGCGCTGGGTTTTCCCGTAGAAGGCTTACCATTGTTATTAAACTTGCCTCGATAGCCAGGCGAAAGAACGATTGAATTATCTGTTTTTTTGCCACCCAAGCCGAAACCCATCAGCTGCACAATCAGCAATGACTTATCTGCATCAGTCAAGCTCTTTTCTATCTGCGATTGAATAAGCACGGTCGCATTACCGGTGGAAACATCGGCCAGCACTGCCCCAAAATTTTGCGTGGCAGCGGCTTTAATCGCAGACATCTGCAAGAACGGCTTTTCACCGTAGAGGTAAAACCGGTCATGCCATTTATCCAGATACTCCAGACACCTCTCTGCCAGACCTGCCGGTTGGATGCTAACCCACTCGTCATCATCTTCCGGTGTGCAGGCAGCCTGTGCAATGGCCAATAAAAGTTTAGTCAAGGCGATCTTCTGTACCGGGTTGCCGCCCAATGCGCGGTACCCCGGATGGCTGAACAACTGTGCCAGGCTGACTCGCCCCGCATCCACAACAGGAATCCAGGGCTCATCGACAAGGTTGAAGCGATTTTCAATCGTCATATTTTTGTTCCTTCTTTTTTGTGGTTTGGTAGCCTACCGAGGGGTCATAGCTGATACGGTAGCTGTCGTTGACCGCGCCGTTATCGAGGGATGTGACCGCTCCACTTTCGTCAACTAATGCCACGCGTAGCAAGACGCTTTCCTCGTATTCGGGCTTACCCAGATAGAAATAATCACCAAGCCAGTTGATGCGGGTTTTACTGACAGTATCCGGTGCGAGATAATCGGCGACCTTCAATGTGTTTTGCATCAGTGCTGCGCTGATCTCGCGCCATTGCTTGCGCTTGAGGGAACGGCCATTATGGGGAACCCATAGTCTTTCATTATCGAGCAAGGTAACCCACGTCCCTTGCTTTCCGAGGTCGTGCCGATAGGCGCGAATCAAGAGCACTTCGGCGGATTCCACCTCGCTATGACGGGTTTGGGCTTTTTCTTCGGGCTGTGTGGTGCCCCCTTCCGATAGCCCATGCAACGCCAGACGCTCAAGCCGGGTACGCATGGCCTCCACTTGGTGCAGGTGCTTGGCCATATGCTCGCTCTCATCTTGTGCGTCGTAGGTCGCTTCGATCAGCTCACGAATCTGGCCGGGCAAACGAACGTGCGTCATACCCTGCCAGACCGCCAGGCTGCGGCAAAGCACATAAGGCGCGTAAATCTTCGCCGTTGCGCCAAAGGCCAGCTCGGGCGATACGATGGCCGTTGCCAGACCAGGCGAAAGTATCCACGCCTCGCGCCGGGCCGCCAGCGGGCGCGAAGTTTCCGCGTGCCGCCATAAACGCCCGAGCCTTTGCAGCAGCATGTCGGTAGGGGCAATGCGGGTAACTAGAAAATCGGCATCTATATCGAGGGATTGTTCGAGCACCTGCGTGCCGACGAGAATGCGCCCTTGCAATGCGCGAGACTCAGAGCCACCCTTGCCGAAACAGGTGACCCACGCATCTTCACTGGCGGTACGATCGGCTTTCGTATAATGCGAATGCAACAGCCCGCACGCCATCCCCATTCCGCTGGCGCGGGCGGCGAGCTTCCGGTAGAGGTCTTGTGCCTCCTTCACGGTATTTTCTATCCACAACACCTGTTGCCCTTCTTCGGCCCGGCACAAAACTTCTTCAATAGCATCGGTTTCGAGATGGTGGGCAATGGCTACCAAAACATCGGGGATCCGTTCCACGGGTATTTCCATGGCATCGCTCCCTGCCGGATCGCGGTCATAAGGCTGCGCGGTAATCAGAGGGTAAGCGCTCAAGGGGCCAGCGGCTTTTTGCGGCGCCCTGCCCAGCAGTTTGGCCCTGCGCTCCTGTGTCAGGGTGGCGCTCAGGATGATGACAGTGCAGCGCAGCTGGCGCAGCGCTTTAACCAGCGCATCCAGGATCGTGCCGGTGAAGCTGTCGTATGAATGGACTTCATCCAGGATCACCACTTTGCCAGCTAGGCCAAAGGTGCGGACAAAGCCGTGTTTGACATTCATGACTGCCATCAGGGCCTGATCAATTGTACCCACCGCAAAGGGTGCCAAAATGCCGCGCTTTGCCTGGGCAAACCATGCCCCGCCGGGGTTGCCTTCCTCGCCCATTTCAAACTGCTTCAGCCAGGCATTGCCGTGGATCAGCAAGGCTTGCTTGTGAGGCGAGCCATCCTCCAGAATCCGGTCCAGGAATGCATTGACCCGCTCATGGATTTTGTCGGAAGTCAGCTGTGTGGGAAGCGCGAAGTAAATGCCCGTGGCCCGCTTTTTTTGCAGCAATTGATAAGCTGCATACAAGGCGGCTTCGGTCTTGCCCAGCCCCATCGGGGCTTCGAGCACATACACACCGGGCTGGCTCGCTGCCTCGATCAGCCTCGTTTGGGCAGCTTTAGGCTCAAAGCCGAACACTTCGAAGAAACTTGAACCGTATTTCAGCTGTGGCTGTATGAACCCGGCGGCATCCAATGCCTGCCCGATTTTGGTCCGCCAATCGCCCTCTGGATCTTCAAACAACGACCCCGACCCGATCCAGTCGGAAACGGTGGTAAGCCCGGCCAGCACTCGCGCCTGCAACGCATCTTTCACAATAGGGAAGTCGGCATTCAGGACTTGCTTGAGCTGCGCCAGCAATTCGATACGTTGCGCTTGCCAGGGCTCACCGCCAAATACTTCGCTAGCCGATTGATAAGCAACTAAATTTGGCGAAAACCCATGATGCTGGCCCAGGACTTCAGGAATGTATTTCCCGATATTCTGAGCTTCCGCCGCTGCCTGGCTGACGCCGCCGTGTCCTCCCCACAATTTCTCAGCCTCGGCGTTATGTGCCTTAAGCAGTGCAAGCACGAGCACATCCTGTCGGGACAGCGCGCTATAAATTTTCTTCTGAAAAGTCGGACTGACCTTTCCGATATCGTGGGCGGCGGCGATCAATTCGGCGCCGTCAGGAAACAATTCCGCACGCAGCCAGTCCGGCATGCGGCCCATCATCGCGCGTGCTACTTCACCGACAATCTGACAGTGGCTAAGTACTAACCGCCCAGGCAGTACGGTGCCCTCATCCGTTTTGCGGGACTTGGCCAAGCATTTATCCAATGGCAGAGGCGGTGGAGTAAACGAATCAGATAGTTTTAGACGTTGGCGTCCAAGCATTACGCACCCCAATCTTCTCCTTCGAGCATTTTTCATTCTGAAGGGGCTGTACAGCCAAAGCCATTGGACTTTGGTACACCAATTGCTGAGTAGGGGTATTCCGGAGTCCAGTCTGTTCCAGTTAGCTATCCGCCACCTCTTGAAATACCCCGTCAACCAGGGGCAGAGGTTAAAGCCACTGCCAAGCTGGTCCTGTACGTATTTTGATTACTCGAGCCAATATGGCGTGTTGCTGAAAAGAGGTATTCCTACGGAAGAGAAATGAGGATGCCAAACTGCAACTGGTGAGTGTAATACGATTGACTAACTATGACTTTGGTCAAGTCCGAAATCAAAATGGGAAAAACAAAATTATTGCATAAATTAATTCTGCCTAATCTCATCACAATTCTATCTAAAACGTCATGGCTCGCATTTGGCTTAGGCTAATGTCATTCATTATCAAAATACCCTCAAGGCTTCCAGTTATCGACAAACGCCTGACGAATGTGCCGCACGGCGGCGTCCTTTCTGAGATTGTACTGTGCCGCAAACTTCCCGCTGTCATAGAGAACGTTGCTGCCTTGATCCTCGTCCACGGCAATTTCGTTATGATGGGGAAGCGATCCACGCGCTTTAAAACTTTTGTCCTTCGTCAAAACTGCGGGGACGAAGGTTATCCTCTCGACGATGCTATGAGAGTCGCTCTTCTGGGCGTAGCGCCCGGATATCAGCTTGCCTTTCCACAAAGCCGCGGCCTCCTGAGGACTGCCTTTCCATAAGGCAGTATTGGTAGAGAATTTTGCTGAAGCAATATCGAAATCCGAACCCGTTCCATAGTCAGGCGCTTGCGGAAGAGATGCTGCCGGATTGTTGGGGTCATACAGAGCCAGCTTGCCGTTCTGGACTGCGGCGAACTCGCCGTAACTGCTGTGAGCATAAAAGTCGCCGATGCCATGGGCGGCGCGATGAAACAGATCCAGATTCCGGACGCCTGCTGTCCTGAATTGCTCCAACCGAACGGCCACCTGCTTCCAGCTTTCTTCGATATAGCCATTGTCGAAGTGGTCTCTCGGATCGTAGCCCCCCGGCAGGTCCACATCATCCACGGTGAGGCTTCTTCTCCACAGGACGCTGGTGAAATGCCGGTTGAGGGATTTAAGCACCCAATCCGGACAAACATCCGGAGTAAGCGCTTCGTTAAGGATGGTTTTATGAACCCATCCCGCGAAACTGGGATCGAGCTTCGACCAGTCCTGCTTCAGGCGGATTGCATTTTTTCCTTCGTAGCAGATGTGGCTCTGCATTGTCCATAGGTGCACATCGTTGAAGATGAAGAATGGAATATATTCGGCGCTGTCTGGCAGATGCGGCGCCTTCCCCCGCTTATCCGCCTTTTTGCCCGTTTTTTCCGAACGGGCGACATGAGCCGCCGGTTCGATGACCTGCCATTTGCCGGCCTCATCCTTGTACATGACCCAGACGTGGTCGATATCCTCGTGCTTCTTGCCGAACCATGCGCGGAATTTGCCCAGCGCCATGCGCACGTTGAATGAACTGATGCCGCTCGCCAGCAACATGGAGGCGATGAGCAACGCCCGGTCTTCGCAATCGCCGGAGCGCAATTTCAGCGTCTCATCCGGAAACTGCCAAGGGTCGAGCCCCTCGGTAAGTCTATATTCGATCTTTTTCGAAACAAACTCAGTGATGACATAGGCGCGCAGATCAAATGAGCCAGGATCGCGCGATACGAACAGCTCCCACGAAGCGCCTTCCAGCTTCTCGATGAAGTTGCGTATGTCACGTTCGAGGGTGCGCCGCATGATGGCATTGTCCTTGCTCACCAGAAACTCGCGCACGTCGATGTCATACCATCCCGTTTGCCTCATGACAACGGGGCGGGAAGAAGGAACGATGGAATCGTGAACAATTCGTTCTCCATCCCAGTTCCAGCGGCGTAATCCATTCACACGAGAATTTGCGAAACACATAACAATCCGTTTAAAATATAAAGGCATGCAGAGACTCTGTTGCAAGACCCTGAGTTTCCTTAGTTTTCTCCGTTTATTCCTGTCTATTCATCCGCGAGCGGAGGCGCTATTCTCAGCTTATCCGTACTTGCCCAGACAGTGGACCGGTCACAGCTTCAGTTCAGTTACAGTTATACCCGAAAGTTTATGGACCAGATGGCGAATTTGACGATCAGACACAATACGGCCAGCTCCTGCCCTAGGGATATTCTTTTCGGAAGACCTCTGGCCCGACATCATCGATGATTTCAGAAGCGCGTTCTTTTTCGATCAAGCCCATGTGCGCGGCCTGACCAGGAAAAACCGGGACCCAATAAAAAAACAACGAAAGCTGTTTCCCTCCTGACCTGATGGATGCGCTTGCGCCAGGCGGTTTTATCCTGTTTTAGGGTCAGCTCTCGCATTAAGGAGTATTCCCAGCGTTTGAGGGAAGCACCGGATCATAAAACCCGGCCAGGGCATCTCATAATGACCTGTAAGATTCTACAGCTATTCAAGGTTATGCTTTTCTTGTCTCATAGTTACGCTACTCTGTTCAAACAAAATAATCGAATAGCACAGTTGGCATAAGGGGCATTCCCATTGCCATATCACATCATCAGCGCGCCAGTTAGCTGACGTAAAAAAGTTGAAGACGTTTTCTTCCGGCTAAGAATGGTTAATCAATATCTCGTTTTTATTCTGGATAACCAACGTTATGCCCTGCATCTGTCTACGGTAGACCGGGTGGTGCGCATGGTCCACATCACTCCGGTATCAAGTGCGCCAGACATTGTGCTCGGCATAGTCAATATAGAGGGCCGGGTCATACCAGCCATTAATGTCCGTCAGCGTTTCAATATGCCGAAACGGGCAATCTCCCTGTCCGACCGGCTTATTTTCGCACGCACGAAACGGCGTTCCGTAGCGCTGGTGGCAGACGCAGTAGATGACGTTATCGAATGTTCGGAGTGGAACATGATCTCCGCAGAGCATGTCCTTCCGGGCCTCGGGCACGTCGAAGGCATTATCAAGTTTGAAGATGGATTGATACTCATCCACAATCTCGACAAATTTCTTTCTCTTGAAGAAGAGGCTTCCCTGGATTTGGCCCTTTCGGCCATCTGAGACCACGTATGAAAAGCGCTCTCCCCCATCCACTGCTTCCCCAGCTCAGCCAATTACTTGAGATGGAGATGGGCTTGTACTATCCGACAACGAGCTGGGGTGATCTCGAGCGCCGTATTGCCGCCGCTGCGCCTGCGCTTGGGATGATGGACGTGGGATCCTGTATCCGTCAACTCCTTTCCGCTTCCCTGACGCGACGGCAGATCGAGATACTCGCTCGTCATCTAACGGTGGGCGAGACCTACTTTTTTCGTGAGAAAGGATATTTTGATGTGCTTGAGGAGCATATTTTCCCGCAATTGTTGCGCGCATGCGCACATTCGCATCGGCAGTTGCGCATCTGGAGCGCTGGCTGCTGCACCGGAGAAGAGCCCTACTCGATCGCTATACTCCTTGATCGCCTGGGCCAATATGCCCCGGATACCGCAACAATAATGGCCACCGATATCAACCCCGTATTCCTCGAAAAAGCGGCCACGGGTCTATACGGCGAATGGTCATTTCGCGGCACGCCTGCCTGGGTCAAAGAGCTATATTTTAAACGCAGAAAAAACGGGCAATTCGAGCTTTTGCCTCATATTCGAAAGCGGGTAACTTTTTCCTACCTCAATCTCGCCGAGGAAAGTTATCCCGGCATCACCAACGGTGCCGATGCGATGGACATTATTTTCTGTCGCAATGTGCTGATGTATTTCAGCCCTGACAGGGTAATGAGGATTGGACGAAACCTCCATCGGTCACTCACCCATGGGGGCTGGCTCATTCTGAGCCCCGTAGAGATGTCACACAACTTATTTCCGCAGTTCAAACAGACTACCTTTCCCACAGCGATTCTCTATCACAAGCCAACAATCACCGAGCCATGGGAAAACACGGGCAAACACAACGCCCCAATGCCGGATATGCAACCGGACTGCGGAAGCATGTCTGTGCAAGCTCTGACGCCACCTCTGCATGTTAAGGATGAAAAGACGCTACTTTCATTTAAAGACTCAGGGATGGAATGGCTGATAGAAGCAGCAGCGGCTATGCCCGCTCAAACAGCAGAGATGGGCAATGCTGAAAGCCCTAAGGACGATGAGAAATTCGAGACGCTCTGCCATACAGCGCGTTCTTATGCCAATCTCGGGAAGCTCACCGAAGCCGTCAGCTGGTGTGAAAAAGCAATCGCGGTCAACAAACTGAACCCGGCAGCTCATTATCTTCTTGCGACAATATGTCAAGAGCTGGGACAAAGCACAACGGCAATACAGTCCCTGAGGCATACGCTTTATCTCGATCCCGACTTTGTGCTCGCCCACTTCGCGCTAGGCAACCTGTGTATGTCTCTCAATCGGTACCGCGAGGCGAACCGCCATTTCGGCAATGCATTGGCGCTGCTTTCCCCGCACCCATACGATGAGCTTGTACCGGAATCGAACGGGCTGACTGCCGGACGGCTTAGCGACATTATCACATCCGTGCGCTCGAGCATCCTGCTCGTACCCCAAGAAAGCGAAGCACAGTGACCGACACTCCAGACACTTCTCCTCAAAAAGACGCGAAACCGGGAGTCGCCAAATACAGCGGCAGCGAACTCGATCCGCGTCTCGATACTATGCGCACAGCCCTTGAAAGTGTCTGGGCGCCGTCGGCCGAAGAGACGCAGAGAATTCTTCAGGAAAGGGCGCTAACACTCGCGCACGAACCATCAGGACACGAGAGCACGGACGACGTCATCGAGGTCCTCGAATTCACGCTTGCCTATGAGAGATACGCGGTTGAAACGCATTATGTGCGCCAGGTTGCCATGCTGGAGCATCTTGTACCGCTGCCGTGCACGCCGGCTTTTGTGCTCGGTATCGTTAATTTGCGCGGCGCGATATTGCCTGTCCTCGATCTCAAGCGTTTTTTCGAATTACCGGTAAAGGGTTTAACCGATCTCAACAAGATTATCGTGCTGAAATGGGAAAAAATGCTCTTCTGTATTTTAGCGGATGAGATAGTCGGCGTACGCAATATCGCGCTGGGGCACATCCAACCCTCGCTACCCACGCTTACAGGCGTGCGAAAGGATTATCTGAAGGGTGTCACGCCTGAGAGAGTGGCGCTCCTTGATGCAGAAAAATTTTTGGCATCAGAAAACATTATCGTGCGGGAACACGTAACCGAGTAGAAATCTGAATGAATTGAGCGGACGAATTAAGCGGACCAATTGAGCGAACGAATTGAGCAGACCACGAGGCTCAACCATAACTACCATGACAATCCTTGCGACAAGATCCAAGCTTCGAAGGAAAAATAATGACCATTAGCAAGAAGATAATCGGGGGCTACGTAGCCATACTGTCACTGCTCGTGCTCGTAACCAGCGTTGCTTTTTTTGCGCTTAAACAGACACAGGCAACGTACGACCATTTTCTCAATGTAGATGAGCGGCTCCTGGAGGCCGCCAATGAACTGCGGGCCACTACCTTTGCCCAGCAGACGTATGTCCGCGGTATTTTGCTCTATCCGGAACTACAGCAGCCGAATCAAATTTTTCTGGCCGAGAATGACCGCAAGTTCAAGCAGACCTTTGAGAAAATGCGCAGCCTGATGAATACCGGGGAAGGAAGCACCCTGGTGGATAATCTCGAAACGCTTCAGCAGCAACTGCAGCAGGCTCAGCAAAATTCCGTACGGCTGGCACTGGAAAAAAAGGATGAAGAGGCACTCGCCTATACTATCAAGGAGTTTCGTCCTCGAAGCATGGCACTCATCGAGAAGGCGACGCGTTTCTATGAACGACAGGCGAAGCTGCTGGAAAAAGCAAGGGCCGAACTTGACGAGAAAGTGAGTTTTTATACGCTGACACTGATAATGGCCGCCCTGTTTGCCGTTATTGTCGGGTTAACGATTGGATTTCATCTAAGCCGTGTCATTACCCGCGAACTTCGGGAAAGTATCGCTCAACTGTCGGCGTCCTCGGCCGAGATTCTTGCCACTACCACGCAGGTAGCCTCAGGCGCAGCTGAAACCGCAGCCGCGGTGAGCGAGACGACCGCCACGGTGGAAGAGGTCAAGCAAACCGCACAGCATGCAAGCCAGAAGGCCAAGTATGTTTCCGACAGCGCGCAGAAAGCTTCGAATGTCTCCCAGGCGGGACGCAAATCGGTAGAAGAAGCTATTCATGGGATGCACCGTATCCGGGAACAGATGGGGTCTATCGCCGAAAGCATCGTCCAACTATCCGAGCAGAGCCATGCCATCGGCCAGATCATTGCCACCGTCAATGACTTGGCTGAGCAGTCGAATCTCCTCGCGGTTAATGCGGCCATTGAGGCTGCCCGGGCCGGAGAACAAGGCAAGAGTTTCGGCGTGGTGGCGCACGAGATCAGAAGCCTTGCCGAGCAATCGAAGCAGGCCACCGGACAGGTGCGGACGATCCTTGGCGACATCCAGAAGGCGACCAATATCGCGGTTCTCGCTACCGAACAGGGCAACAAAGCAGTAGAAGCGGGCGTGAAACAATCCGCAGCGACCGATGAAGCAATCAGGCTGCTATCGACAAGTATCAATGAGGCGTCACAGGCGGCCACCCAGATTGCGGCGTCCAGCCACCAGCAAATGGTTGGCATGGATCAGGTAGTAGTGGCAATGAACAACATCAAGGAGGCGAGCGAACAGAACGTAGCGGGTACGAGGCAGGCGGAACTGGCAGCGCAGGGGCTCTACGAGATGGGGATCAGGCTGAAGACTTTGGTAGGCGGCAAGGATTTCGATACCGAGCCTGTGCGACGTCCATGAAAAACAAGAATGATGAGCTTCTGAAAAAGCTGCTCGTAACGTTTCGTGTTGAAGCGGATGCGCATCTTCAGACTATGGCTTCGGGGCTGCTTGCGCTGGAAAAAACACCTGTGGCTGAGCAATCTGCTCTTATTGAAGCCATTTTTCGGGCCGCCCACAGTCTGAAAGGCGCTGCCCGAGCCGTGAATCTCACGCATGTCGAAGCAGTCTGCCGGTCTCTGGAAAACATATTTTCAGCAACGAAAGACAAGCGCCTGGTCATCTCATCGGAGTTGATCGACCTGCTGCTCCAGGCAACCAACGCGCTAGAGGGGCTTCTTGCCAGTGACGACGGCGAGGCCAGCGCACGCAAACCTGCGGTAGCCCCACTCATTCGGCAGCTCGACGACGCGTTGAGAAGGCCGTCGCCCGAACCTTCCCTGCCCGTATCTTCGACGCCCGTATCGCCACCTCAGGTTGGGCTACCGACCGACAATACGCCAACCCAGCCCGGCGCGCGTGCGGCATCAAGCTCTCCTCCCAGCCGGGCATCAACCACTGTACGGGTTTCCGCCGAAAAACTCGACATGGTGATGCGCCAGGTTGAGGAGCTTTTGCTGCCGTGCATGGCGGTCGGTCACCGAGCGCAGGAGCTCGGCCACGCAACTACAACACTTGCAACATGGAAGAAACAGCGGCTTCAAATTCAACCGGTATTGCGTGTTGTTGATCGCGAGCTGACGAGCAGTGGCACGGATGCCAATCGCTCCCTTCCAATACATGAGCTCCCCAAGCTCCTTAAGTATCTTGATGCCGAGCAAGTCCAGATGAAGATGCTTGAGGATCAGCTGGCGCGGCTTCAGCATGCAGCCGAGCAGGATCAGCGCATGCTTGTCGGCATGACCGACACCCTGCGACAGGATGTCAAGGAGATGCAGTTATTGCCATTCGCGTCATTGCTGGGGATTCTCCCCCGATTCTCGCGCGAACTGGCACGCGAGCAGGGTAAAAGCCTGGAAACGGTGATTCAAGGAAGCGAGCTTGAGATAGATCGGCACATCCTCGAAGAGATGAAAGATCCGCTTATCCACCTCGTGCGTAATTGCATTGATCATGGTATTGAGCAACCGCCCGTGCGCGTAGCCGGGGGCAAACCGCCCCATGGAACCATTACATTAGCATGCTCGCAAAAAGACAGCAGTACGGTTGAGGTGCTCGTTGCCGATGATGGAGCCGGCTTGGACCTCACCATGGTGAAAGCCGCAGCCTGCAAGCTCGGCGTTGTTTCCACCGACGAGGCGGAACAACTGGGCGACCTGGAGGCAGCGGCACTCGCCTTTCAATCGGGCGTCACAACCAGCCCCATCGTCACCGATATATCCGGACGTGGACTCGGGCTAGCGATTGTCCGTGAAAAAGTCGAGCACCTGGGCGGCAGTATCGCGGTGAAATCAAAACCTGCTGAGGGAACCGCTTTCCATATTTCCCTCCCGCGAACGCTGGCAAACTTTCGAGGAGTCCTTGTTCATGCGGGCGAGCAGCTATTTGTTATTCCTTCCACGAGTGTCGAGCGAGTGGTCCGGATTCCCTATAAAGAAATCCGAACCGTCGAAAACCGGGCCACCATCCTTGTGGATGAGCAGCCGGTTTCTCTCGTCTGGTTGAGCGATGTACTTGAATTACCTCGTCGTGCGGTATCCGTCGAACCCACGGACAGCGCAACGGTTGTAGTGCTCGGGTCACGTCTCCTTCGCGTGGCGTTTTTAGTGGAAGAGATTATTGGTGAGCAAGAGGTGCTGGTCAAAGCTCTGGTTCGGCCTTTGATCAGGGTACGCAATATCGCGGGCGCCAGCGTGCTGGGGTCCGGCAGGGTAGCGCCCGTGCTCAACACAGCCGATCTACTCAAATCGGCTGTGAAGCGTCCCGCTTCGGCACCGGAATTTGCTAGCCCTTTGTCGACCCCAAAGGAAGAAAAAGCAAAAAAACAATCGATTCTTGTAGTAGAGGATTCGATCACTTCGCGCGTATTGCTCAAAAACATCCTGGAGTCGGCAGGCTACCGTGTCAGCACGGCCGTGGATGGAGTGGACGGTTATACGACGCTCAAGACAGGCGCCTTCGATTTAGTTGTCTCGGATGTGGAAATGCCGCGTATGGATGGTTTTGGCCTCACAGCCCAGATACGCGCCGAGAAGCAATTCTCGGGGCTGCCCGTCGTGCTGGTCACGGCACTGGAGTCACGCGAACACCGCGAGCGCGGTATCGATGCTGGCGCCAACGCCTACATCGTAAAAGGCAGCTTCGATCAGAGCAATCTGCTGGAGGTCATACAGCGGCTCATTGGCACATCGTCAACGCAACAGTCATGATCAAGGTCCTGGTAGTGGATGACTCGCCGGTAGTGCGTGAATTCCTTGTTCACATTTTCAACTCCGACCCCGACATCAGGGTTGTCGGCATAGCATGTGACGGTGAGGAAGCCCTCCGTGCCGTGCGTCGCCAACGACCGGACGTCATCACGATGGACATCCACATGCCCAAACTGAACGGGCTTGACGCTACACGCGCCATCATGGAAACGGAACCGACACCCATTGTTATCGTAAGCGGTACCGAAGATCCCTCTGAAGTCGCGACGACATTTAATGCAATGGATGCCGGCGCGCTGGCGGTGCTGCGTCGCCCGGCTGGCATCGGCCATCCCGACCATGAAGCCATGGCTCAAGATATGGTACAGACCGTAAAACTGATGTCGGAGGTGAGGGTGATACGACGGTGGCCGGGCATGCGGACCGCGGCACCCGCTCCGCGCCCTGAAATTCCCCGCGCCGAAACTTCCCTCTCCGAAAACGCGAGGTTGGCACGCGAATCGGCAAAACCAAGAATTGTCGCCATCGGCGCCTCGACCGGCGGTCCGCCGGCACTCGAGACTATCCTGGCGTCACTTCCAAAAGACTTCCCGGTCCCGATTTTAATCGTCCAGCACATGTCTCCGGGGTTTATAAGGGGTTTCGCCCGCTGGCTGGCGAATTCATCTCGTCTGCCTGTCCGTGTCGCCGCGCACGGCGAGTCACTCCTGCCCGGGCATGTCTACGTCGCACCCGACGAATACCAGATGAAGGTAGAACGCGAAGGAAAGATCGCCCTGACAAAAAATGATCCCGAGCATGGGCTAAGGCCTTCAATTTCATACCTCTTCCGTGCTGTTGCCGAGGTCTATGGCGCCGACGCCGTGGCCGGTTTATTGACCGGCATGGGACGCGATGGAGCGAAGGACCTGAAACTGCTCAAGGAGCGTGGCGCAATTACGTTTGCCCAGGATAAGGATAGTTCCGTGGTGCACGGCATGCCAGGCGAGGCTATCAAGCTGGATGCTGCGATGCTGATCTTACCGCTGGAGAAGATTGCCGCAGCGCTAACGAATCTTGTGAACCATAGGGAGAAATTAGAGCGTGACTTACGACATTCAAAATAAGCCCAGCAACGCTGAGATTTTGATTGCGGAGGACAGCCCAACCCAAGCGGAAAAACTGCGATACCTGCTTGAGGAGCACGGCTATTCCGTCGTAGCCGTGCCAAACGGTAAGCAAGCCCTCGCAGCGGCTCGGCGGCGAAAACCCGCATTGATTGTCAGTGATGTGATGATGCCCGAGATGGATGGGTACACGCTATGCGGGCAAATCAAACATGATGAGCAGCTCAAGGATATACCCGTAATCCTGCTCACCTCGCTTTCGGATATCAGGGATATCATGAAAGGGCTGGAATGCGGTGCGGATAATTTCATCCGCAAGCCTTATGATGGCGAATATCTCCTTTCCCGCATCAGCTATCTGCTTATGAATCTGGCATTACGCAAGAATCAGAAGATGCAGATGGGAATGGAGATTTATCTGGGGGGGCAAAAGCATTTTATAACCGCCGAACGCCAGCAGATATTGGATTTGCTGATCTCAATCTATGAGGATGCGATCCGTCTCAACAACGAACTGCATGCACGGCAGGTGGAGCTGGCACACTCGAATCACTTGCTTAACGGCCTTTACCGTATCGCCGAGGGTTTGAACCAGGCGGTAACCGAACGTGAGGTATGTGAAAAAGCACTTGAGTACGCCATGGAGCTCCCCGGGTTACAAGCAGGGTGGCTCTACCTGGAAAACAACAACACTTTTCGACTGGCTGCGGCGCGCGTCGCACCCTCCACATTGTCGGCTATGAATACGACTGATGGGGTATGCGAATGTCAGCGACGTTTTCTCGCAGGGGAGTTAGCCCAGGTTACCACTATTGTCGGTTGCAAGCAGCTTATGGAACCGGGAGCAGATGCCAGCAAGTCAACCAGCCACGCCAGTGTCCCCTTGCGGATACGTAATCGGAACCGAGGCATTCTCAACCTGATGGGGACCCAACAAGACCCTTTCAAGGAAAATGAACTGGAAATGTTCTACGGGATCGGGCATCAGGTAAGCATTGCGCTGGAGCGTGCCTGGCTGCATGAAAAGATGGAACACCTGGTCGCACAGCGTACTGCCGCGCTCACCACGGAAATCTCGCTGCGTAAAGAGTATGAGACCAGAATTGTCCGGCTCAACCGGATTTACAGCGTGTTAAGCGGTATAAACACCACTATCGTGCGCGTTCGGGAAATCCAGGAGCTTTTCGACGACGCATGCCGTATCGCGGTGGATCACGGCCGATTTGTGTTTGGCTGGATCGGGAGGTTCGATGCACATACAGGGAATGTCACACCGATGGCACAGGCGGGTCGGGACGATGGCTATCTGTCACAGCTCAGCTTGGATAATGTGATTGAATCCCCCGGAAACTCATCGTTAATAGCGCAGGCGCTAACGCAGGCCCAGCCAGCGATTTGCAACGATCTTACTGACAAGCGCATGCATGCGTCCCATGCCGCAGCGCTAGAGCAAGGCTATCACTCCATGGTGGTGTTGCCGTTAACCCTGGATGCGCAGGTGATCGGCATGTTCGCGCTCTATGCGCCTGAAACAGGATTCTTCGATGAAGAGGAAATGAGGCTGTTGATTGAGATGGCCGGCGACATTTCTTTCGCTATGGATCACTTGAAAAAAGAGGAACGCATTAATTACCTGGCTTTCTTTGATGCGGTAACGGATCTTCCTAATCGAGCACTCTTCCTCGACCGCGTCGATCAGCGAATCAGAACCGGTGAACACAACCATGAGGTACTTTCTGTAATTATTCTTGACCTCGAGCGATTCAGCAGCATAAACGAGTCGCTTGGCCACCAGGCGGGAGACAGCCTGTTACGCCAGCTCGCGCAACGATTGAGACAGTTGCTCGCTGAAACAGATATTCTGGCCCATCTTTCGGGAGATCATTTTGCTATCGCCACCTCGCACGAAGGAGAAAGTACAACCATTGCCCATGTTTTGGATACAGTTTTGCTTGAAATCCAGAACCAGCCTTTCCTGATAGGAGGTCAGGAGCTGCACGTTTCCGCCAGAGCAGGCACGTCGTCTTATCCTGGCGACGGCCGAGATACCGATACACTTTTGCGGCATGCTGAAACAGCGCTGAAAAGGGCCAAGCTTTCCGGCGACAGACACCTGTTTTATGCACCTGAGTTCAATGCCCGCATCACGGAAAAGCTGAAGCTTGAAACCAAGCTGCGGCAAGCCCTGGAGCAGGAACAGCTGGTACTGCACTACCAGCCGAAAGTTAACCTGAAAACCGGACAAATCAGCGGCCTGGAGGCACTGATGCGCTGGCGCGATCCGGAAATCGGCCTTATTCCTCCGCTGAGTTTCATTCCTTTGCTCGAAGAAACCAGGATGATTCTTGAGGCGGGTCGTTGGGCGCTGGGCAAGGCGATATCGGATTACAGGAAATGGCAAGCCATGGGGTTAAATCCGCCCAAGATTGCCGTAAACGTCTCGCCCATTCAATTACGACAGAACGATTTCGTCGAGATGGTAGCAAGCGTCGTGGAAGCCGCCAAAGACGTGGAGATCGGCCTGGAATTTGAGATTACCGAAAGTGTAATCATGCAGGATATAGAAGCGAATATCCAAAAGCTCAGGCGCATCCGTGAAATGAATATCGAAGTCGCGATAGACGACTTCGGTACTGGCTATTCCTCACTCAGCTATATAGCCAAGTTGCCCGTCAACGTATTGAAAATAGATCGTGCTTTCATTATCAATATGGGTACGAATCACGATGATTTTACGATTGTTTCCACCATCATATCGTTGGCGCATTCCCTGAACCTGAAAGTGATTGCGGAGGGGGTTGAAACCCATGAGCAGGCCTCGCTTTTGCGGGCGCTCAATTGCGATGACATGCAGGGATACCTGTTCAGTCCCGGCGTTACGAGCGACAAGGTCGAGGAATTTCTGCGGCAAAAAAAAACTCTTTCAACGCCGCCTCGTCAGTGAAGGCTGGTTCAACCAATGAGATGTAATGAAAATACAGGAGCTCTCTCCATGGCCGAGTACCCAGACCTGGCTTTCCGGGCGAAGAAGGGACTGTAAGGACCGTCGCCTTTAAATGGCGGTTTCACTCTGACTTGAATACGTCAGCCAGGAAACGCTTGGTCTCTTCCCAGGACGCGGCATCCGCCGCCGCATCATAGGCAAGCGGAAGATTAAACTTGCGGCCATTTTCGTCCGCAGCCGGGTTGGTGAAGCTGTGCTTGACGCCGGGATATGTCACGACCTTATACTCCACCCCGGCTTGTTCCATTTCCTGCTTGAAAGCCGCTACCTGCTCGGGCGGTATCATCGGATCGTCCGTTCCGGTAAAAGAAATAATGCGGGCCTTTACCTTGCCTGGCTGGGCGAGGGTCTGTGTTGCCAGGCCGCCATGGAAGCTGGCCACGCCTTTCAAATCCTCGCCCAAGCGGGCCATTTGCAGCACGACGCTGCCACCGAAACAATAACCCAGCGCGGCGATATTGTTGGCGTCCACGTTCCTCTGTTGTTTGAGAAATTTCATCGCCGCTTCAAAACGCGCTTTAGCCAGCGGCAAATTCTTCGCTACCTCGCCTGAGAATTTGCCGGCCTCGTCCGGATGGTGAGCCTGCTTTCCGTCTCCGTACATATCCAGCGCCAAAGCGGTATAGCCCAACTCAGCCAGCATCCTCGCCCGCTTGCGGGCATATTCGTTGTGCCCCCACCACTCGTGCACGACCAGCACGCCAGGATGCTTGCCTTTTATTTCATCGTCATATGCGATGTATCCTTTCAATGTTTGCCCATTACTGCTATAGGTCACTTCTTTTCCCTGCACCATTGCCTGTGCTCCCGAGCTCAAGAATAACAACATGACGATGAATACAAATTTGTTCATGATAGAGCCACCTGTGAGTGATCAGTTCGATTTTATACTGTTGTGAATTTACTTGAGTGTACTATTGTTAAATCAGTATATGACCAGATTTGCAGGGAATATGGACTCGCCCATTTTTTTGCCAGTCAGGCGTGCACGTCTGCGCCATTTTATTTAGGAGATCGGATTGTGTCGGATTCCGCCGTCCAGAATCGCGCCGCCGGTGCCATCATGGGCGCCTTTATCGGGGATGCCTTAGGCCTTGGCCCCCACTGGTACTACGACCTTGCGGCGCTCCGCCGCGACTACGGCGACTGGATCACGACCTATGCCGACCCCAAGCTCGGCCGCTACCATAGTGGACTCAAGGCGGGCCAGCTCTCCCAGGGAGGCATCATTCTCCGGCTCATGCTGCGCTCGCTCGTCGAGCGCGATGGCTATGATGAAGCGGATTTCTGCCGGCGCCTGGATAAGGAAATATTCCCCTTGCTCAACGGCATGCCTGTGAACGGACCGGGCGGATACACCCAGCAGTCGATCCGCGACGCCTGGCGCAAGCGTGTCCAGCAGAACCTGCCTTGGGGGCAAACGGGAGGCCAGGCCGACACCACCGAAGCGGTAGGGCGCACGCTCGCCCTGGCGGTTCGGTACGCCTTCCAGCCGCAGGAACTGGCAGCCGCCATCTCCAGCAATACACGGCTTACCCAGATCGACGATACCGTGGTTGCCCTGACTGTGGCGTACGGGGCGGTATTGGGTCTCCTGGTGCAGGGACACAAGCTCAACAGTAGCCTTTCCGGCAAGCTCATGCGATTGGCAAGTGCGGGGAAACTACCTTTCCATACGATGGCGCATACCGACCTGCAGCCGCCTCAGGAGGACCATCCGCGCGAAAGCGGATATTTCGTCTCTCCGGACGCCCTGCTAACACCCTCGTATGTGGCCGCGGCCGCGGTGGACCCGGATATCCGCATAGAGCCCGCATGGAAAGTCTCCATCGTTTACGGCATGACCTGCGCCATTTATCATCAGCTTCCCGCAGCCTACCATCTCGCTGCGCGCTTTCCGAACGATTTTGCATCGGCTGTGCTCCACGCCGTAAATGGCGGCGGCGAAAACCAGGCGCGCGCCACTTTGACTGGCGCGCTCGTCGGCGCTCAAACCGGGCTATCGGGCATTCCACAACGATTCCTCGATGGCCTGGACGAAGGCGAAACACTCAAACGCCTCGCCCTGGATCTCGCCTCCAACGTCGGCAATTCAGCATCAGATCCCAAGCCCAAAATATCATAAAGCTCGGTGTCAGGCGGATCATCCTACAGCGCTTGCTGCGAAGATTGATCCCGAAATTCAGTTCGCTTGCGACAAAACAATCGGATCTATTCTGATCAGGCGATAGCCCTCTTTCTTGCTGTTCCAGGACACGAAAACGCCTTTGCTACTACCCAGCAGAAATGGAAAGTCTGTGCTGGCTTTGCTTTCAGCAATTGTTTGAGGTTGAAGCCATGTCTGGCCGCCATCGCTCGACTGCATGACAATGAGATAGGTCTTATCGCCGTCAAACTCGGTCCAGGTCAGAACGACATGTCTTCCCTGGGCCAGGATATCCGGATGACTGGGTAATCTTCCAGGCATACCAAACGGCACGGGACTTGAGAAGTGTTGCCCCCGGTCGGAGGAGTAGGCATAAAACAATCCCTGGCGGGCACTGCCTTGCGTAAACCAACTGATGTGATATCGATCGTCAGTGCTAATGGAAATCGCGGGTCCGTGTTCCGGGCAACCCTTGAGCTCCCATTGATCAAATGTCACCCGCCATGCAAGGGGTGCTTCTCCATTATTCCTCACCCTGATCAGGCCATGATCCCTGATGTCGCCCGGATAAATTAAACGTGCAAGTAAAACAGGCAAGTCTTCGTTATCAAACGAAACCGCCATACGGCAGCATTCGCAAACAGTGCCGGAAAGCTTTCGATTGACGAGATTAACCCCGCCTTGGCCGTCAATGGTGGCGAAATATATTGCATTGCCCGGCTGTCTCCAATCGGTGCGGTCGCGTTCGTCCAGCCAGAAACTATAAAGCTTTCCCGACGGACTCAACGCCAACCGGCCTTCGAAGGAATTTGCACCAGATGCTTGATCGCTCAAGGGTACTGGCGCTGAAAAGCTTTGCCCATCGTCGCTGGATACACTGAAGTATTGGGCGATCGGCTGAGTGGCCTCCGCGGCAAAAGTTACGTAGATTTTGCCCGAACGATCCACGGTAATGCCGGGCCGATTCTCTCCGCTTACCTTGATGCGCTGTGGCTCATTATTAACGCGTACAGGCACGCTGAAGGTCTTCCCCAGATCGGTTGAATAATCCACATAAACATGCCGTTTCTCGGGCACGATGCGCCACAACCGGCCATCAGGACCAAAAGCGGCAGTGACGGCGAGACCACCGCCTCGTGGATAATGCGAGTAATCCGCCTTTCCGGCTGTTAATCGATCGTGATCGCTGTAGCTGGCAGTGCTGAACGCCATTGCGACGATCAGCAACAGGCAGCCGAGCAGTTGACGGTAACTCAGCGATAAACACCTTCTAAGTCTGTTTGCGGTCACTTTGTGATGTATGAGGGCACTCCTTTCCATAAGTGTCAATCAGCCAGACGCTCTTATTATATTTGGTTGAAATCCACAACAGTGTCTGCTTCGCATTAGAATGAAAATACCAGGCGATAAGTGATCCGGTAATCCGGCGGTGTCTGATAGCCATTCGTATCTTTGACTATCGGTGTGCCTATCGACAATGCGGTATTCCAGTTCTTGCCGCCAGCGTATCTGATGCCTGGCGAAATGAAAATGGTATTTCCGCCCGAGTTCGGATCGATCAGACCGGCAGTTTTTTGACGATCCTGCCACATGCCGTTGAGTTCCAGAACGGCTGTCCACGGCGCGTTGTTGCTGTCGACAAATAAATTGTTTCTCGCCACACCTATAAAAGCATAGGAAAGCGCAACGTTATAATCGAAGGTATCGCCGAGATCGGTTTTTTGCGACCCGGTAGTCGCCACCGTATACAGGACGCTGCTATCAAATGAGAATTTCCCCATGGCCCTCGTGAAGGAAAATCCAACGGAGGGACTCCACGCGCCACTATTAGGTTGATGGTGCGTTTCAAAACGGTCACCTTGGTTGGTTTTGACATGGCTCATGCCTGAGGGAGTCTTGAGCGCTACAACCAGAGAGAGATGGTTCAGATTATCGAGAGTATGAAAAAACCGATATTGGCTGAACACCGACACGCCCCCAAAACCGCCCGGGTTGCCCTGGTTGTTGACCGCATCGCCATTATCGTTCGGTGAGCGAACACCGAAACGCTGCACATAGGGAAGCCTGATACCGAGAGTCAGGTTGTCGGTCACGCCATAGGCCGCAAATACCGATGGCTGTATCATGGAGTTGACGCTATGAACATCGCCGTGTGCGTCGTCAATCGCGTTATTCTTCAAATCGAGAAGTGTCGCGTCCGAGGCACGATTAAAACTGGTGAACTGAGTAATCAAACCACCTGCCCACATACCGACAGGAAGCGTTATGCCGGTTTGAGTGATGATCGGAGATGCTGTGCCTATTCCGAAACCCAGAGAGCCGTGATCGGCAAGAGCCGTGGCGGCATGAACAGTGAAGACCGAGGCGACAATTGTTGCCGAAATAAGTCTTAGCTGTCCCATGTTGTCTCGATAACCTATGATCTTGACAAGTAAGGTCATTCGTCTCTGCTGGTTGCTGCCATACCCATTATGGTGGCAGAAGAATAAACCTTTTCGGGACATAAGGTGATGCGACAAATTGTCGCACCTCAGGAATGCCAGTGAGTTATCGCTGGCGGTACTATGATTAAGATAATCTGATCACCCTCGGTTGTGCCGGAATTAATCAGGACTCAAGCAGGATGCCCCAAAACCCCAGTCGACCGGAACCGCGCCTTGATCCTCCGCACACCGATGGATATTCCCAGAGCAGGCTGATCGCCGCCTTAATGGATGGGCGTTGCTATCCTCACGCGGCGGAAAAAATTGGGCTGATGGAAACGCATATTTCATGGGTCCTTCTGGCGGGGCGCTATGCTTACAAAATAAAAAAAGCGGTCAATCTGGGCTTCCTGGATTTTGTCAGCCTGGAATCGCGCCATTTTTATTGTGAGGAAGAGGTTCGGCTTAACCGGCGTCTGGCTCCGAAGATATATCTCGACGTTGTTCCTATCGGCGGCACGCTGCAAACGCCCGAGTTCGGCGTGCAGCCCGCTATCGAGTACGCTGTCAGGATGCGGCGTTTTCCAGTCTCGAATGAGTTGGATAAGCTTGCTGCGCGCGACAAGCTCCTGCCCCGGCATATCGACAGCTTGGCCGCGACCATTGCCCGCTTTCATGTCAACCTGCCTCCAGCGGAAATAAATTCGACGTTTGGTTCGGCTGCTACCATCCACTCGGCGGTATTGCGGGTTTTCGAACAGTTGCGGATTTCGTTAGGCGGCAGGCAATACAAAGAACTCGTGGCTACGCTGGACCAGGCCAGCGAGCGCGAATACGTCCAGCGCAAAGCGCATTTCGAGCGGCGGCATGAGCAGGGCTTCGTGCGTGAATGCCATGGCGATCTGCATTTGGGAAACATAGTGCTCATTGGGGACCAGCCAACTCCTTTCGATGCCATTGAATTCGATCCCAGGCTGCGCTGGATCGATGTAATGAGCGAAGTCGCCTTCACAGTCATGGACCTCCTGCACGTGAAGCTCCCTGAGCTCGCCTATCGTTTTTTGAATGCGTATCTGGAAGCTACTGGCGATTATCGGGGAATACCTCTGCTGCGTTTCTATATCGCCTATCGGGCCACGGTGCGCGCCATGGTCAGCGCCATCCGCGCCGGACAAACGAACCTTTCAACTCCAGCCAGGACAGAGGCGGTGGAAAGGTGCCGCAATTTTCTTGCGCTGGCAGAGAAATGTTTAGCTCAGCACCGCCCTGCGCTGATTATCACACACGGCTTGCCGGGGTCGGGCAAGACCTTCTTTGCACAAAAGGCGCTCGAACGGCTGCAGGCAATACGCATTCGCGCGGATGTGGAGCGCAAGCGGTTGTTCGGATTATCGCCTCTGGCGGACAGCCGTTCTCACCCGATAAGCATTTACAGCGCAGAAGCAACACGGCTCACCTACGCACGGCTTCATGAACTGGCGCGAGAACTGCTCGCCGCAGGTGTGCCGGTGATTGTGGATGCCGCCTTTCTTAAAGAGGACGAGCGTGAACATTTCCACCAACTCGCATACGAGCTGAAAGTGCCGTTTGTGATTGCATCGCTCCACGCCAGCCCAGCCACCTTACGTGCACGCATCATGGAGCGGCAGGGAGCGTCGAATGACGCATCCGAGGCCGACCTTGCCGTGCTGGAAAAATTGCAGATGCATCAGCAGACGTTGACACCGCGGGAACGCACCTGCGCAGTGGAGTTCATCAATGACGCAAATCCGATTGCGGATGATCTTCTTGCCTGGAAGAGACTGGATCAATTGCTATCCCTATCAAGGCAATAAATCTACTGCAATTCTCATCCGAATGCGAAGCGATGAAATGGACTGGCGCCCCAGATAATGAAAATCCATCAGCTTACTGTGGAACAAACTTTTGCCAGTCTGCACAGCAGTCTGAAGGGATTGCCCGAGCATGAGGCCCGCAGACGACTGCAGGAATATGGTCCGAATCATGTGGAGGAGGTTCGCGAAGAGGGGCTGCTGGTAACTTTTGCCAAAGAGTTTACCCATTTTTTTGCGCTGATCCTGTGGCTTGCGGCCATGCTGGCGTTTGTCGCGGAATGGAGCGACCCAGGGCAGGGCATGGCCACGCTGGGCTATGCCATCGTCGGCGTGATCGTCATCAACGGATTGTTTTCATTCTGGCAGCAATACCATGCACACGAGGCAGTGGCCGCGCTGCGTAATCTGCTACCCCAGCAAGTGAAAGCAATGCGCGACGGGGGAATCAACCAAATACCGGCGTTGGAATTGGTGCCGGGAGATGTCATCCTGCTTGCGGATGGAGATGCGGTTCCGGCGGATTGCCGCCTGGTCGAAGCCTTCGGCGTACGTGTCAACAACGCCACGATTACGGGAGAACCGTTGCCTCAAGCACGCGGTTCGGAACCCTCCAGCGAGGATGACGTGCAGAACAGCCGCAATGTATTACTCGCCGGCACCACCATGGTGTCAGGCGAAGCCAAGGCGCTGGTGTACGCTACTGGCATGCATAGCGAATTCGGCAAGCTGGCACATTTAACCCAGACGACACGCGCAGCACCCTCACCGCTGAAACTCGAGATCATCCGCCTGAGCCGGTTCATCGCCATGCTATCCGCGCTCATCGGTGCGGTATTTTTCCTGGTTGGCATGTGGCTGCATATGCCTTTCTGGCAGAGCCTGATTTTCGCTATCGGGATCATCATCGCCAATGTCCCGGAAGGCTTGCTGCCCACCGTGACTCTGGCTCTAGCCATGGCAACCCAGCGCATGGCGAAACGAAACACCCTCGTGTCCCACCTTCCCGCAGTGGAAACATTGGGCTCAACCACAGTAATCTGCACCGATAAAACAGGAACCCTGACACGGAACCGCATGACAGTGGAAAAGGTTTTCTTGTCCGGAGAATTTTACCTGCCGGCCGATACCGCGCAATTGCATGGCAGTCCATTGTTTGACGTCGCGATATATTGCCACAACCTGAAACAAGGCGAGCAGCAGAATAAGCAGGTCTTGCTCGGCGACCCGATGGAAATCGCATTGCTTGAGCTGGCGCGTACGGCAATCACGGCCAACCCCGACTATAAGCGTATTGATGAAATCCCGTTCGATACCGACCGCAAGCGCCTCTCTGTTTTATACCAGACACCCGGCGGCACTGTGCTGTATTGTAAAGGCGCGTTGGAGACTGTGCTGCCGCTATGCACCGGCATTCATGTTAACAGCGAAATACAGGCTCTGGATGACACGCACCGGCAACGCTTGATCCAGGCCCAGGAAAATATGGCGGAGCAGGGACTCCGTGTATTGGCGCTGGCTTATCGCGAAATTGGTCCAGACACTGCGCGAGAGTATCTGGAGGAAGAGCTGATTCTATGTGGGCTGGTTGGGATAGAAGACCCGCCCCGAGCGGAGGTCCCCGCAGCAATTGCCCGTTGCCGCGGGGCAGGCATCAAGGTGATCATGGTAACGGGAGATCATCCCCGCACCGCCCAGGCCATTGCCCTCCAAATTGGGCTCGCACGAAACCCGCGCGTCATCGGTGGCGATGAATTAAGGCGCATGTCACAAATCCAGCTTCAATTGGCATTGGATGCAGAGGAAATCATCTTTGCCAGGGTAGGTGCGGATCAGAAAATCCGCATCGTACAAGCGTTGAAGAACAAGGGCGAAATCGTGGCGGTAACCGGCGACGGCGTCAACGATGCGCCAGCGCTGAAAGCTGCAGACGTCGGAATCAGCATGGGTATCTCCGGCACGGACGTTGCCAAGGAATCTGCCGACATCATCTTGCTCGATGACAATTTTGCCAGCATTGTCGCGGCGATCGAGGAAGGCCGGACGGTGTTCGAAAACATCCGCAAATTCATGACATATATTTTTACCTCGCTTGTTCCCGAGCTCATTCCGTATCTGGCATTCGCTCTGTTCAAAATCCCTTTGCCCCTCACTGTCGTGCAAATCCTCGCGGTTGATCTCGGCACTAATATGCTACCCGCATTGGCGCTGGGGGCCGAGGCGCCTCGCGATGACGTGATGCGCAGGCCGCCGCGCGCGCGCAGCGAGCGGCTGCTGAGCTGGCCGCTATTGTTGCGTGCTTATCTTTTTCTGGGCTTGCTGGAAGCGGCGGCGGCGATGGCTGCGTTCTTTTATGTGCTACACGGGGGCGGCTGGCACTACGGGCAACCACTGGATTCCGATAGTACGCTGTACCTGCAGGCCACCACTGCATGCCTGTCAACCATTATCGTGATGCAGGTGATGAATGTATTTCTTTGCCGTCACCCCAGAGAATCCGTTTTTCATTTCCCATGGTTTGCCAATCGCTTGCTGCTGCTGGGTATCGCATTGGAAATTACCTTGATCCTGTTGATTGTTTACACGCCCCTGGGCAACAGTTTGTTCGGTACTGCGCCTATAAGCGCCGCTGTCTGGCTACATGCTATCCCGTTTGCCTTTGCCATGCTCGCTCTAGACGAGTTGCGCAAGGTGTTATTGCGACGTTTCTCCAAACCAGTCTGATCATCGGTAGGAAAAACGGATTAATACCCGACTTGCACCGGTTTTCGGCCGACTCTTATATTGAAAGAGAGCAGTTGGAGCCAGCCAGAAACACGTTCTCAGGGCGGTGTGCAATAAGACGCTTAGCACGATTTATGCTTGAAGCTGCACGAAGCCATTGCGTGAGCTATTATTGAACAAACCTCTGAATAAATCGTTCATCGAGCACGCCTCGCCTGTAGATTAGCCCCAAGCCGACCTTTGCCAACAATCTTTCCTCCCCTAGACCCCAAACTGCTGCACCACCCCTGCGATCCGGATCAGTTCAAATTTGACACCACGGCAGATTTGGAAGATCTGACGGAAATCATCGGACAGGTACGCGCCATGGATGCGCTGCGCTTTGGCGCCGGCATCCGCCACGAAGGCTACAATCTTTTTGTGCTCGGCCCTTCAGGCATGGGCAAACGCAGCGCCGTGCGCCAGTTTCTGGAAAAAAAAGCCAGCGATGCGCATAAGCCGGACGACTGGTGCTATATCCATAACTTTAGTCAGCCACACCGCCCCCGGGCACTCAGACTGCCCTTCGGGAGGGGCACCGAATTGCGCCGGGATATGGAGGAGTTGGTGGATTATCTGCGTAGCGCGATCCCCACGCTATTCGAGAGCGATGAGTATCGCGCAAAGGTTGCAGCAATTCAGGCGGAGTTTCAGAAGCAACAGGAGCAGATAATCAAGGGGTTGAGCGATGACGCGGAAAAGCAGGGAATAGCCCTGCTGCGCACTTCAGAGGGGTTTGCATTCGCGCCGACGCGGAACGATGAAGTGATTGCGCCGGAGGAATATGAAAAACTGCAGGAAGAGGACAAGGAGCGGATAGAGGCCGCCATCGCCGGGTTACAGGAACGACTTGAAAAGATTCTAAGCCACATGCCGCAATGGCGACGAGAGCGCAGCGAACGCATCAAACAATTCAACCGGGAAATTGCGCTGTCTGCGGTCGGGCATCTGATAGATGAATTACGCGCCAGCTATGCCGATCTGCCCGAGGTGCTGAACTATTTCGACGATGTGCAAAAGGACATGGTCGAACATGTGGAGAATTTTCGAAAAAAAGAGGAGTCCGCGAACATTTCCGCCATGACTTTTGCGGGTCACCGTTTCCACAATTATGAGGTGAACGTACTGGTTTCGAATGGCAAAAAATCCGGAGCACCCATCATAACCGAGGAAAACCCCACCTACACCAACCTTATTGGGCGTGTGGAACATCTCGCCCATCTCGGCGCCCTGGTCACGGATTTCACGCTGATCAAACCGGGCGCCCTGCACCGCGCGAACGGGGGCTACCTGCTGCTGGATGTACGCAGGGTGCTGCTGCAACCATTTGCCTGGGAAGGCCTGAAGCGAGCATTGCAGTCGCGCGAAATTCGTATTGAATCTCCAGGGCAGATGTACAGCCTGATCAGCACTGTATCGCTGGAGCCGGAGCCTATTCCCCTGGATGTCAAAATAGTCCTGTTCGGCGATCGCATCTTTTATTACCTGTTGCAGGAATACGATCCCGATTTCTCAGAGCTGTTCAAGGTTGCGGCGGACTTTGAGGAGCACATCGAGCGCAATGCAGATACTCTTCTGATGTATGCCCGCCTGGTATCGACGCTGGCTCGCAAGGACACCCTGTTGCCCTTCCATCGCGACGCGGTGGCAAGAATCGTCGAGCATAGTGCGCGTCTGGCGGGCGATTCTGAGCGGCTATCCACGCATATGCGCAGCGTGGCCGATCTGCTGCGCGAGGCTAATTACTGGGCCCGTGAAGCGGATCACGAAGCGGTGGCCGCCGGCGACGTGCAACGAGCAATCGATGCCCAAATTCGCCGCCAGGACCGCGTGAGAGATCGGCTGCATGAAGCGATCCTGCGCGGTACTTTAATGATAGATACGCAGGGTGCGGTAGCGGGACAGGTCAACGGTCTTTCGGTAATTGAGCTGGGCAGTTTCGCCTTTGCCCAGCCAACCCGCATTACCGCCACGACGCGATTTGGTGAAGGCGAACTCGTCAATATCGAACGGGAAGTGAAGCTCTCCGGCCCTATCCATTCCAAGGGCGTGCTGATCCTGTCCTCTTTTCTCGCAGCACGTTATGCTAGGAACCAGCCGCTGGCGCTCTCCGCCAGCCTGGTGTTCGAGCAATCATATGGCGCGGTGGAAGGCGATAGCGCCTCAATGGCTGAATTGTGCGCGCTGATTTCCGATCTGGCCAATGCGCCGGTCAAGCAATCGCTGGCAGTGACCGGCTCGGTAAACCAGCTTGGCCAGGCGCAGGCGATCGGCGCGGTGAACGAAAAAATCGAGGGATTCTTCGATATCTGCGCGGCACGCGGATTAACCGGAGAACAGGGTGTGATAATCCCTTCCGCCAACGTCAAGCATTTGATGCTGCGCCAAGATGTGGTAGCGGCTGCCACGGCGGGGCAATTCCGGATATATGCCATTGAACACGTGGATCAGGCTATTGCGATCTTGACCGGCTTGCCAGCCGGGGAGCTCGCCGCAAACGGCGAATATTCCGAGGGAAGCATCAATCGCAGCGTTGCGGCGCGGCTGAGCGAACTGACCGAGATCAGCAAGTCATTTATGCGACGGTCTCAAAAAAATCGGAAGAGGAGGAAAATCGGGTTTAGTATTCCGGCGTAAATCCAGATACTGCCCTGCCTGATTCAAAAGCAGATAATTCGATTTATGTCGTCAGAATTATCCCTCCTCTCCTTCTCCACCGTGATGTTTGCCGGTGCTTACACGTTTTGCCTGAAAACCCTCGCCGCCAATATCCTCCAGGAACTGGACCTCGCTGCCTTCCGCCAGTTTGTCAAAATCATGGCCGGCAAGATTGTCGCTGTGAAAATATAATTCCTGCCCGGCCGGTGTTTCGATAAAACCGTAACCCTCCCCTGGAACCAGGCGTTTTACCCTGCCGTGCAACACGGGCGCATGCGCCTTGATATTGCCGCGCTGGCGACGCCCGTAGTCCTCGAGTTGACGCTTGGCGGCATCGAAGGTATCGCGCAGCGCGACATACACGTCCTCATCCGCTTCGCGGTTCACCGCCATTTCTTTACCCGGCACGGTGATATCGAGGCGCACATTGAATGCGCGGCCTTGATGTTTGTGCTTGTGGGGAACTTCAATCACTACCCGGCAACTCATGATATGCGGGTAAAACGCCGCAAGCTTCTCCGCTTTTTGCCGGACGTGACTCTCCAGTGCTTCAGAATGAGGTACATCGCGCGCAGTAATCTGGAATATGAAATTCATAAGTGTTTCCTCTGGATGAGATGACTCCTGTTTGTCGGCTATTCCGATGGAACAGGCTGGACGGATGGCTTCTGCATGTCAAACGGCGCATTGGCGCAACCATAATTCATTATAGTAGCTTCAGGAGCCACCTCCAGCCCACCCCGTCAAAGTGGATGATTCCCTGGAATGTACTAGACTGAAAGGGATGAAAAACCGTATGGCGCCGTTGATAAATGTCAAAACGAGTATTAAGTCCCCGTTAATATCCCATGCCGAGCCATAACGCCGACATTGCCGCCGTCTTCGAGGAAATTGCCGACCTGTTGGAAATCGAGGGAGCAAATCCATTCCGCATACGCGCCTACCGAAATGCCGCGCGCACTATTGGCCAGCTTGCCACCGAAGCATACGTACTGTTGGAAAAGCATGAGGATCTGACAACCCTTCCGGGGATCGGCCGCGACCTTTCCGACAAGATAAAAGAAATCATCTCTACCAATCGGTGCGGATTGCTGGAACGTCTGCGCACGGAATTCCCTCCCGCAGTCGCTGAGCTTCTGAGAATACCGGGTCTGGGCCCCAAGCGCGTCAGGCATCTCTATCACGATCTCGACGTACAAACCGTTGAGCAACTCTATTGCGCCGCTCGAGACGGTCGTATTTGCGCATTGCCCGGTTTTGGCGAAAAAATGGAACTCAAAATCCTGCAGGCGATTGAAGCGCACGGCAATCAGGTACGCCGCTTCAAGCTGGCGGTGGCAGCACAATATGCCGAAGCGTTAAAAGCCTTCCTGGAAGGGGTGCCTGGAGTCACGCAGATAACTATTGCTGGCAGTTACAGGCGCATGCGCGAGACAGTCGGCGATCTCGATATCGTCGCGGCGGCAACATCTGCTGGCGCTGTAATGCAGCGTTTTTTAACCTATGATGAAATCGCCGAAACGCTGGCGGTCGGCTCCACGCGCGCCAGCGTCATCCTCAAATGCGGCATGCAGGTCGATCTGCGCGTAGTAGCCGATGAAAGTTACGGAGCCGCCCTTCACTACTTCACCGGCTCCAAGGCACATAACATTGCCATCCGGCACATGGCACAAAAACGCGGACTGAAAATCAACGAATACGGCGTATACCGAGGCACGACCCGTATTGCGGGCGAAAGTGAGGATTCGATCTATCGCGCCGTCGGGCTGTCTTATATCCCGCCTGAATTGCGGGAAAACCGCGGCGAACTCGAGATGGCACGCGGGGGGCTCCTACCCCGCCTGGTGGAGCTGAGCGATTTGCGAGGGGATTTGCATGTCCATACCAAAGCGACTGACGGCCACAATACACTGCGTGAAATGGCGCTTGCAGCCAGATCGCATGGCTGGGAATACATTGCCATCACAGACCATTCACGCCGCATTACCGTCGCACACGGTCTCGACCCATTGCGGCTGGCACGGCAGTGTACTGAAATCGATGCCCTTAACCAGGAGCTGGAAGGCATTACGGTGCTCAAGGGGATCGAAGTGGATATTTTGGAAGATGGCAACCTCGACCTGCCCGACCATGTCCTGGCAAAACTCGATCTGGTTCTGGGTGCCGTACACAGCAAATTCGAGCTCTCGCGAGCGAGACAGACTGACCGAATACTGCGCGCCATGAACCATCCGCATTTCACCATGCTCGCGCATCCGACCGGAAGGCTTATCCAACAGCGCGAACCTTACGATGTGGACATGCCCCGTATCATTCGTGAAGCAGGTCGCCGCGGCTGTTTCCTGGAACTGAACAGCCAGCCGGATCGCCTCGACATGCTTGATACTTATTGCCAGATGGCGAAGGAGGAAGGCGTGCTGGTCAGCATCAATTCCGATGCGCACAGCACTTTTCAGTTCGATAACCTGCGCTTCGGCATCGGCCAGGCGCGGCGTGGCTGGCTGGAAAAACAACACGTGCTCAACGCTCGTCCGCTCAGCGAGCTGAATGCCTTCATTAACCGGACCCATAAGGAAAGCACAGTAGCAGGCAGGAAGACATCTACCTACCGCTATAACGAGAAAATATGAATTAGGCTGGACAAAGGCTTAATCCATTGGCGCGGGCCCGTGCGGAACAGACATACATTGGAGGTGCCTATGATATTTGAAAATCGCACCGCGGCAGCCAGGCAGCTTGCCACGGCGCTCTCCGAATACCGCAGTAAAAATCCCCTGGTTCTGGCAATTCCCCGGGGCGCGGTGCCAATGGCCAAGATCATTGCCGATGAGCTGAATGGAGAATTCGATGTGGTACTTGTGCGTAAGTTGGGAGCACCCGGCAATCCTGAGTTTGCCGTTGGTTCAGTGGATGAGTCCGGCTGGGTTTACGTTGCGGATTACGCCGAGCGAGTAGGAGCGAGCAAAGAATATATAAAAAAAGAAGTTGCCCGGCAACTCGAAACCATACGGCAGCGCCGCAACGAGTACACTCCAGTGCGCCCGCCCATCGACCCAGCGGGGCGTATCGTGATCGTGGTGGATGATGGACTTGCTACCGGTTCCACCATGATTTCGGCACTGCATGCGCTCCGGGCAAAGAATCCGGCTGAGCTGATTTGCGCAGTTCCCGTAGCGCCGCCCGATACGGTGGAAAAAGTGAGCGACCATGCGGATCGCGTCGTGTGCCTGTCCTCTCCCCTTAATTTTCAGGCAGTAGCTCAATTCTACCGGGAGTTTCCGCAGGTGACGGACGAAGAGGTTATTGCTCTGCTTTCCGCTGAACGTCACCCATCCACGCGTTAGGTTAACGCCGAGGAGAAAAGCCATGATTCGTTATCCTGTTGATGTGTCCGCTCGCGTCAGCCCCAATCTTTCATCGCTGATCGAAAGCCGGGTAGCCGACCCGGATGCCGAGCAACCCGTAACGCTCGCTTCGGTGCGCGCCTTTATAGCGGGCTTGCTGCCCCCTTCATTGGATGAGACGGAAAGATTGCATCACTTCGACATTGATGAATCCCTACTTGATGAGCTCGACGCACTGATTGCGGAATATGGCGGTGATGTGCTTGCCATCGATTTCGCGGAGAGTAACGCAAGCGAACCGCTATCCCGAGTGATCGATGCGGTACTGGGCGACGAAAACCGGGAAAATCCGCCCACTCTCGGAGCTATCAGAGATGCAATCGCTTCAGGTCTGCCCGCTAAGCTGGTCGGTGACGGCGATCTGGAAGATGATGAAGATGAAACCCTGCTTGCAGAGATTGAAGCGTTGATCAGGCGCCACGGTGAAGACGCCTTGGCAGAGCAGTTTTTACGCTATGAGTAATTGCAAATCCGCGCCCCGAAGTACTCTACTCACTGGCATTCCACTGCCATTCTATGTCCCGCTTCATCTTGGCGGCGGTGGGGGTGAGTAGCCTGAAGGCGGTGGAGGAGGCGGATTGCCTGTGGGTGGCGGGGGAGGAGGAGAACTCATACTTTGTCCACGGCCACCGGCGGCAGAGTTGTCCATAATTTGTCCCGCTATGGGCACACGATGACCTTTGGCATACATGCACTGCACATAACCCATATCATAGCGTTGCTGACCTATCTCTCCTGAAGCCCTGGCACTACTGCTTCCCGTCAGTCCGCCCAGCGCGAAACCACTGCCCGCACCAATAGCGGCCCCGGTTCCTCCTCCAATTGCCGCACCTGCGGCCGCCCCGAGCGCCGTGCCTACAGCGGCGCTTCCTACCCCGCTGGATATGGAAGCCTCATTCGGCGTAATCCCCTTCACCTGTTCGGTGGCATACTGTTTGCAACTCAAGTCATCGACGCGGAATTGATCGAAATTTTTACCGGAACCTGGCAGAACCATCACGCTGGGACCGGAAGGGATGCTTACGCAGGCACCCAGCGATAATGCTGCCAGCAAAGTGGATAATCTGAACATTTTGCGCATGAGGATCCTATGGTTGATCAGAGGGCCGGGGCGCCACCTGCAGCCAGCCTTCGACGCATTCGTTGACGTAGGGATAATACCCCTCCGGATTTCGACAGTAATACCAGTAATTATTGGGTTGCTGTGCAGATGGCTCCAAGTCCTGGCGCTGGACATACACTGGCGGCGCGGAAGGCACGGGCGGATAATAAGGTGCACCCCAACCATAATAAGACGCACCCCAACCATAATAAGGCCCGCCCCAACCCCAACCATAATAAGGCCAGCCCAAACCATACCCCAAGCCCAATCCCAGGCCCACGCCAGGGAAGAAACCAAAACCGCGATGATGATGGCCGCCCCAGTGACCGCCCCAGTGACCTCCGCCAGGGTGTCCCCCGCCCCAATGACCTCCTCCTCCAAAGTGTCCACCTCCCCCATGCCCGCCCCCTCCACCACCGCCACCATGCCCGCCGCCACCACCATGCCCGCCGCCGCCACCACCGCCACCACCGCCACCACCACGCGCCCATACGGAATCATAGGGGGTGCACGCGAGCAGGATCAGGGCAATGCATATCGATCCCATCTTCTTGGCATGACTTTTCATAAAATGCGCTGGTCTGTTAAGAGGAACAAGAAAGAGGAACAAGAGGAACCCGTAAATGAATTTTAAATATCAATTAGACCAGGTCAGGTCAATACGAGTTTCCACGCTGCCAAAATAGGTATTTAGGTATTGTCCGTTATGCGACGAGCCGAGAAGTTTAAGCAAGCCGCCATATAAATCATCGCAACCAGAATCCGCTTACCTTTCCATCTTTCATGGCTATAGTGACAAGAATGTCGTCATTGTTGTCCTTGAACTCCACTTTCCATAAATAGACTATGAATCCCTGCTGATTGAGGCTGGTTAGAAATTTGCTGGTGTATCCTTGCTTGAGGCGCGAGGCAAGTGCCTGGCGGACGCTGTCGAGCATTTCTTGCGTCATTCCGCTTCGGAACGTTGGATCTCCAGATGCCACAAAGTCAGTCAACGAGTTATCTTGAATGGCGGAGAGCATGTTTTTCATCGTCGTTTCAACTGACGATGGCGCTTGTGCCAACGCAACGTGCGATGCCGATCCAATGAGCAACAAAACAAAAAAAATAAGGCGGCGTGCGAATGGGAACAGTGATCCGGGAGAGGGCTGTCTCATAGGATTCTCCACTGCATAAAATTGAAAGGAACAGGTCTTGGTGGAACCAGTCAAGCTGACCGCTCTGGGTTTAAAGTAAGGTGTTTCTGTTTTATAGGTTATGGAATTTTGAATAGCAAATTATCCATACGACTGCGGAAAAATGGGGCGCATTCACTGTAACGTTTCTTGACACCGCTATCATCGTTGAAACGCAAGCGAGGCCTCCGGCGTGCCCCTGCATCGCGCGCGACCATTCCTGATCTGCCATGCCGGTTGGCAATCTGTTGCCACTCATTTGCCAACCGAGTGCTCCATGAGGAACTTGTTCAGAGGTCCTTAAATCGCGTTTCCATCCGGATGGTACGCCATCCCAACCATGAAACTTTCAGGGTGAGAAACGTGGACAACATCATTTTAGATGGCAAGAAGGGGTCAACATGCTCATGATAACGGTGAGACAGGTTTTGTTATTGACGTAATGTCCGATAATTTCAGTCACGTGACCGCTCCGAACCCAAATCCAGCAGTTGACTGTTTATCTTGCAGATTATCGCTCTGATCCAAAATGAGTTTTTGCAACACTCGACCTTCACTTTTTTGATGAGTTCGCTACAGGGTTCGCCACAGGATTCGCTACAAGGCTCATTTAGATTGAATAGATGAAATCACCAATTCTTAACCGTGTTTTATGGGTCCGGGGCCTACGGGCATTTGCCGACGGATACGTCAGCCTGCTTCTGCCAATTTACCTGATCGAGCTGGGCATGAGCCCGTTCCAGGTTGGCGTCATCACGACCGCAACATTGATCGGCTCCGGCTTGCTGACTTTCCTGGCTGGTTTTCAGGCCTATCGTTTTGCATATCGAACTTTGCTTCTGATTGCCGCCATGCTTATGGCTGCAACCGGGTTCGGGTTTGCCGTACTATCAAGCTTCTGGCCTTTATTGCTGATCGCTTTCGTTGGTACATTGAATCCTTCCAGTGGGGATGTGAGTGTATTTTTGCCGCTCGAGCATGCGGTGCTTTCCCAATTTGTCGAAGATCGGCAGCGCACCGCAGTTTTCGCGCGCTATAGCCTGGTCGGCGCATTGGTAGCAGCCGTCGGGGCGCTAGCAGCCGGGTTGCCTGGCGTGATGAGCTCCGCTATAAAAGTAGAAACTCCAGTTGCGCTGCAAATGATGTTCGCGCTCTACGGCGTAATCGGCTTGCTATCCATGGCAATTTACGGGACCCTGCCGGGCGATGCGGTTACCGCGAAGACACAAGCTGCGCGCAAGCCGCACCATGTTCCATTGCAGAAATCCAGAAAGCTGGTCTATACGCTCGCCGGGTTATTCAGTCTGGATGCCTTTGGCGGCGGCTTTATCGTTCAGTCGATGCTGGCCTTATGGCTGTTCCAGAAGTTCGAGCTTTCCGTCGCGGTGGCCGGAACTATTTTTTTCTGGGCAGGCCTATTCTCTGCCGTCTCTTACCTGGCGGCGGTTCGCATTGCCGACCGGTTCGGATTGGTCAATACCATGGTCTTTACGCATTTGCCCGCAAATATACTGTTGATTCTCATACCCTTCATGCCTACATTGGGCTGGGCTATCACATTGTTGCTTATACGAAGCCTTCTTTCTCAAATGGATGTGCCAACGCGAAGCTCATATGTCATGGCCATCGTGCCTCCGTCGGAGCGCGCGGCTGCAGCGAGTATCACGACCGTTCCGCGCAGTCTGGCATCTGCTGCCGGTCCCCTTCTGGCTGGATATCTGCTGACCATTTCCTCTTTTGGCTGGCCGCTGGTGATCGCAGGGGGCTTGAAAATAACCTATGATTTATTGCTGCTGAGAATGTTTCGAACGGTGCGTCCACCCGAGGAACGCGTCTTGCATGACTAGCATTTGGACGCGTCACTGCTCCGAGATCCGCCAAAAGAGCTCAGTCAGCAGCGCAGCTCCGACTGGAGGGGTATTCAATGACATGCCGATTACACTGCCTGTTCATCATTACCGCACTCATGATCAGCAATGTGGAGGCGTCGGACACATATGATCCAACCGAAGCCATTCCGTGGCGAGCGGAACGCCCTGGTCCCTTGAAGCCGAATGCCACCCACTATGAAGTGGCCAAATCGAACTATCTACTAGATTTTCATGGCAATCCGAACGAGCCGGACCTGGCGATTTTCATGGCAGGAAATCAATATCGCGCGGTACCAGATTTAATCGCCGCATTTCGTGAATGGGCCCGCCAGCAAGATTCATTCAAAATGCTCAAACTGGATAACATCTTTTATGCAACGCTACCGCCAGGCCGATTGCTGGACGCGATGGCATCGGGTCAGTTGGTGGTGGGTAATATGTGGTTCGATGTGAGACCTGGACGATTGTGGCCCGACGTATTCATGACTGGACCGCGCCAGCAGAAACGTCTGTTCGACGATGGCCACATCGACAGTTATACGATTTATGCCCGCAATCGAGGCATTGTGCTTCTGGTCAGAGCGGGGAACCCGAAGAACATCACATCAGTGAAAGACCTACTGCGTAATGACGTGCGGGTTGCAATTTCCTCGCCTCAGCGTGAACCGGCATCCTTTGAGAATTATGCCAAGACGTTGCGAGGACAGGGCGGAACGGAGTTGCCACGACAGGTGCTGGCAAAATCCACGACAATTTCTCCCCGTGCAGTTCAACATCGAGAAAATCCACAATTCATCGCCGATGGGAAAGCCGATGTGGCGCCGATGTATTTTCACCTTGGCGACTATTTGAAGAGAACAATGCCGCACTTATTTGATTATGTTGTGTTGCCGCCCGAAAGTAATTACGTTGATTCGCTCGGAATTGCCAAGATCAAAGGTACGAAGCGAGAAACCGCGGCACAGGCATTTATCGAATTCATCCGCACTGACGCGGCGGCGGCAATTTATGAACAGCACGGCTTCGATTTCGTCGCACCAGCGGAACGTGCAAACATCATTCAGTCCAACTAAGCCGCGGCCGCTTTCATGGGTAGAGCTCGGCAAGTCCGCTCGGGCACCCTTCGCTGTTCGCTCCGCTTCTGAGCAGACCCTCGGCTATGCTGCTGCGGGCTACCCACGCAGCGGAATACGGGCGCTCGAGCGCCAACGAGGTACAATAAGCCTTTCCGGCGCTCACCCATCTCATGCGACAACTCACCATCATCGTCAGCTATGTCCGCTGCGCGGACGCAACAAAACTATCCTTAACCACAACGGCCAAGCATCGCGCCGCGCGGTCTGGGTGCTGAAATCCATGCTGGAACTGCGCCATATTGGCAAAGCCTACGCTAATGGGCGACAGGTGCTGACAGATTTGTCCTACACGTTTGCCGCGGGTGAGTATGTGGCCATAATGGGCGAGTCCGGCGTCGGAAAATCGACACTATTGAATCTGATTGCCGGCCTGGATGCGCCTGATACCGGTGAGATATTGATTGACGGCATCGCGATCGCTTCGTTGGATGACGATGCGGCCACCCGCCTCCGGCGCAAGGAATTTGGATTTGTTTTTCAGGCATTTCATATCCTGCCGCATCTGACGCTGAGCCAGAATATCGCCCTGCCCTTGCTGCTGAATAGCGTCCCGGTGGAACGCGCTATGGAACGCACCGAACAAATGCTTGACGCTGTGGGCCTGCACGGCAGAGGCGACCATTTTTCCCGCCAGCTGTCGGGCGGTGAGCTGCAACGGGTCGCGATCGCGAGGGCGCTGGTGCATCGTCCCAACTTGATTCTGGCTGACGAACCGACGGGCAACCTGGACCCGGATACCGCACAGGATATCCTCAGGCTGATGCGCGCCGAGATCAAGGCAAACGGTGCGTCCGGCATCATGGTCACCCATTCGCATGCGGCCGCTGCCACGGCGGACCGCGTTCTGGTGCTGGCAAAAGACGGACTGCATCCGGTGGCATCGGAAGACCAGGCGGATTCCTACCGTACCGCGCAAGGCACCGGGTGAACAGGGGATGAATAAGAGTACGCTGTCTCGCTGGCTGTTGTCGGGCGAATGGCAGGCTCATCGGACACAGGCCGCTGTTGCAATTATTGCGATTGCCCTAGGGGTGACGCTTGGCTTTGCGATTCACCTGATCAACGCAGCCGCCTTCAACGAATTTTCTGCCGCCGCCAGGAGTATTTCAGGTCAATCCGACCTGCAAGTGCGCAGCCCGCGAGCGACCTTCGATGAATCGCTATATCCCTTTCTTGCACAGCATGATGGTGTCGAGCTTGCCAACCCGGTACTGGAGCTCGACGTTGCTATTCCTGCCGCTTCGGACGAACGAAAAGCCGCCACTTTGAAAATTCTCGGACTGGATATTTTTCGCGCTTCAGTCATGGCACCGGATCTGATCGGGATTCCGGGTGAAGACAAGTTGTTCGACGTCCTGGGGGATGACGCCATTTTTCTTTCCGCCGCAGCAATGGAATGGCTGGGGGTCAAGCAAGGCGATACCCTTCAATTGCGCGTCGGAACCCAAACTATCACGCTACGGATTGCCGGCGGCCTGAGACGCGTCCAGGCGGGCCGGCGCCTCGGCGTTATGGATATCGGCGCGGCGCAATGGCGCTTTCGGCGTATGGCGCAATTGTCGCGTATCGAGCTGAAACTGATGCCGGGTGTCGATCGAGGCGCTTTTAAAGCGGCACTGGAAAAGGAGCTCGAGCCGCGCGGGCAGTATCTGATCACTGAAACCGCCGATCAGGAAGCGCGGGTCGCCAACATGTCACGCGCATACCGCGTGAACCTGAACATGCTTGCAATGGTTGCGCTGTTTACCGGCACGTTTCTGGTATTCTCGACGCAGGCATTATCGGTCGTACGGCGGCGTCATCAGTTCGCACTGTTGCGAGTGCTGGGGCTGACACGAGGTCAACTTCTGGGGCAGGTGTTATTCGAGGGAGCCGTCCTCGGCGTTATCGGTTCCCTCGCCGGACTCGCCTTGGGCTATGCAACCGCTGCAGCCGCACTGCATTATTTTGGCGGAGATCTTGGCGGCGGGTTTTTCCCCGGGGTGAAACCGAGCGTCCATTTCGACCCGCTGGCTGCGGTGATCTTTTTTATCGTGGGATTGAGCATTACATTGCTAGGCAGCGCTGTTCCGGCTTGGGAAGCCGCAAGCACGCAGCCCGCGCCGGCGCTCAAATCGGGAAGTGAGAATGTGGCGCTCTCCAAGCTGGGCAGCCCCTGGCCCGGATTGCTCTGCCTGGCCTCTGGGGTCCTGTTGACGCAATTGCCGCCGGTTTCGGATTTACCGGTTTTTGGCTATCTGGCAGTGGCGCAGTTACTGGTAGGGGGTATTGCCCTCATGCCCCGCCTTTCCGCATTGATTTTCTCCGCGGTATTTTCGATGATGAACCGGCGCACGTCCGGGACCATGCCCACCCTGACAACCGTGGCACTGGCACGGCTTGCCAACGCACCCAATCAGGCAGCGATCGCACTGGGAGGCGTGCTGGCAAGCTTTACCCTGATCGTTGCAATGGGAATCATGGTGGCCAGTTTCCGCGTATCGGTCGACGATTGGCTGAAGCATATCCTTCCTGCGGATCTCTATTTACGCACGGCCACGGGCGGGGACGCGCGCGGCCTCACTCGCGACGAAATGGAAGCGCTCGCGCACACGCCCGGCATCGTCCGCGCCGACTTTCTTCGCACGTCGCAACTGACGCTCAATCCGGACCGTCCTAACGTCGCACTGATTGCCCGCCCTATTGATGTTGCGGAACCGGAAAACATTTTACCTTTGACGGGTGAGGTGATTGCGCCCGGCCTGCTTCCCAAGAATGCCATACCTATCTGGGTATCCGAAGCAATGGTTGATCTATATGGTTATACGCTAGGCAAACAGGTGACGCTACCGATAGCCATTCCCGCGCCGACTTTCATTGTCGCGGGGGTTTGGCGGGATTATGGCCGGCAATTCGGCGCGATACAGATACGGCTGGGAGATTATCAGGCGCTTACGGACGACCCATTGGTAAATGACGCCGCCCTCTGGCTGCAAAAAGGTGTAACGCCTGAACAGGTGATTGCATCGATGAAACACTTACCATTTGGCGATGCGCTGGAGTTTTCGGAGCCGGGACAGATACGCGCGTTAAGCCTGAATATATTCGACCGCAGCTTTGCTGTGACATACCTGCTCGAAGGTGTCGCGACCATCATAGGACTTCTCGGTGTGGCGACCAGTTTTTCAGCACAAGCGCTGTCACGCATCAGGGAGTTCGGCATGCTGCGCCACATCGGCATGACGCGCCGTCAGATCCTCGGTATGCTGGCCGTCGAAGGCGGCCTTCTGACCGCGCTGGGAACCATCCTGGGCTTTACGCTCGGCTGGTGCATCAGCCTGATCCTCGTCTTTATCGTAAATCCGCAGTCGTTCCACTGGACAATGCAGATGAGCCTGCCGTGGAAAGAATTGCTGGCCGTGGCTTTTATATTAATGGCGTCAGCCGCCATGACCGCGTTGGCGTCTGGACGCCGTGCGGTATCGGGAAATGCAATACGAGCGGTGCGGGAAGATTGGTAATGCGATTTTTAAAACGTAATCTCAGAATGATGCCAACCTCACCGCAGTATTTGTTCACTATGTGTTTTATTGTTTGCTGCCTGGCTGGTACGGCCGGCTTTGCGGCGCCACCCCAGTTCTCGCCAGTGGTTCAAACCATACCGCTCACTTTTCCCCGAGACTTCGGCGCCCATCCCGATTTCCGCAACGAATGGTGGTATGTGACAGGCTGGCTGGAAACTCCCGACAAAAAACCGCTCGGTTTCCAGATCACGTTTTTCCGCGTGGCAACCGAACACGACCGGGCTAACCCGAGCCGTTTCGCACCGAACCAACTCATCATTGCGCATGCGGCGTTGTCCGACCCGGCCCTCGGCAAACTGCTGCACGATCAAAAGGGCGCGCGCGAGGGTTTTGGCTTGGCCTACACCAGGCAAGGCAATACTGATGTAAAGCTGGACGATTGGACCATGCTGCGCGAAGAAAATGGGCGCTATCAGACGAGTATAAAAGGACGGGACTTTACGCTGAATTTCACGCTGTCTCCCCCCCAGCCGCCGATGCTGCAAGACTACCAGGGCTTTTCCCGAAAAGGACCGCGACCGGAACAAGCCAGCTATTACTACAGTGAACCTCAGCTAAAGGTCACCGGTACCGTTACGCGCAACGGCAAGGAAGCAGCCATCAATGGCATAGCCTGGCTCGATCACGAGTGGTCCACCGCTTACCTCGACCCGAGCGCCACCGGATGGGATTGGGTCGGTGCCAATCTCGACGATGGTTCTGCCCTGATGGCATTTCAAATCCGTGGAAAAGATGGTGGCAAAGTGTGGGCATACGCGGGAATTCGCGATGCTTCCGGCCGCTTCACCCGGTTCGAGCCGGATCAGGTGCAATTCGAACCGCAGCGCACCTGGCAATCACCCCATACCGATGCAACCTATCCTGTTGCAATGCGGATTCAAACCGGCTCGACCACATGGCTGCTCACTCCATTAATGGATGACCAGGAACTCGACTCCCGACAATCGACCGGGGCGGTCTATTGGGAAGGCGCGGTGACCATCACACGCGATGGCCAACCCGCCGGCCGCGGCTATCTGGAATTGACCGGATATGTGGAACCCCTGAAGCTTTGAATGCGACAGGGTCGAAAATCTTCGCTGATCGACAAACGCTTGCCTCAAAGTACTGGGTGAGAGCCTCAGGTCCCCGATGAGCGCACGTCCGCTCCTGCCAGGTTTCAAATGCCCCACGACGAGCCATGCGATAGTCTTGGCCACCGTGAGTGGGGATGGAGAATGCAAAACAGGTCGCCGATGGAATAATGAAGCTTATCCCCGATCTGTATTCGCAGCGGAAGCCAGCCAAATTCGCTCGCCAGCCAGGAACAAATGCCTCGCCAGGCAGGCCTACTGAGCTGGAATTTTCCATTTTAGACCGGTACTGAAACCAACCGATGCGGATCACAGACACAGCAGTCGGGACCGAATGCCCCGTCGGCGCAACGATCACGACATGCCGATGATCAGTCTAACGCGGGGGCCATGTGATGAGGGAGTCATCCGCAGTGCGGCGGATACGACCGGCTGCGCCGAGCGCGCCCGGCCTTGGGTCCTGGCCACGACCATTCTGGGCTCGAGCATGGCTTTCATCGATAGCTCTGTAGTCAACGTAGCCCTTCCGGCTATTCAAGCCGATCTGGCGATCACTGTCGGGGGAGCGCAGTGGGTCGCGAACGCGTATCTGCTGATGCTGGGCTCGCTCATCCTGGTCGGCGGTTCGGCAGGCGACCGTTTCGGACGGCGCCGCGTGTTTGCGCTCGGGATCGCCATCTTTACGGCTGCTTCCATCAGCTGCGGATTGGCGCCAAACATCGGCGCTCTGGTTGCGGCGCGTGCTGTGCAAGGCGTTGGCGGCGCGCTTCTCGTCCCCGGTAGCCTCGCCATCATCAGCGCGGCCTTTCCGGCCGATGAACGAGGCAAGGCGATCGGCACCTGGGCCGGATTTTCGGCCCTCACCACGGCTGCCGGGCCGGTGCTCGGAGGCTGGCTGGTGGACGCACTGTCCTGGCGCGCGATCTTCTTCATCAACGCTCCAATCGCCTTGCTCACGCTCGCACTCGCTTTCCGGCATGTGCCGGGGAGCCGCGGCACCTCCGATGGCAGGGATGTCGATTGGGTCGGAGGTGTTCTAGTGACGCTCGGGCTGGCGGGGTTGGTCTATGGTCTCACCGCCGCACCCGATTCCGGCTGGACGGACCCGTTGGTCCTCGGCGGCATCATCGGCGGTGTGCTGATAATCGCCCTGTTCGTCCGACACGAAGCGGCGACACCGTTGCCGATAATGCCGCTCGAGCTGTTCCGGTCTGAGGTGTTCAGCGGCGCCAACGCGATGACGTTGTTGCTCTATTTCGCACTGGGTGGCGCCATGTTCTTCCTGCCCTTCAATTTGATCCAAATCCAGGGCTATTCAGCGACGCTCGCCGGCGCCGCCTTTCTGCCCTTCACTCTGATCATGGGCATGACGTCGCAGTGGTCGGGCGGCCTCGTCGGCCGCTATGGCGCGCGAAAACCGCTGACGATCGGGCCGATTATTGCGGCAGCTGGTTTCGCGCTCTTTGCTGTTCCTGGCAGCGACGCATCCTATTGGACGACGTTTTTCCCCGCGATGGCGGTGCTCGGATTAGGCATGGCGGTCAGCGTAGCCCCGCTGACGACGACCATCATGGGCGCCGTCGAGGAGCGATATGCGGGCACAGCATCGGGCATCAACAACGCGGTCTCGCGTGTCGCCGGAATGCTGGCGATCGCGCTCCTCGGCGCGCTCGCCAACGGCGTCTTCGGATCAACATTGGATGCACACATGACCCGGATGCAAGTGCCTGCGGAAATCCGAGTCGCTTTGGATGCCGAGGTTCCGAAGCTGGCGGAAGCGAAGGTGCCGCCGCAGGTCGTTGGAGAGCAGCGACGGGCGCTCGAAGAGGAGCTGAAACAAGCCTTCGTGCAAAGCTTTCGCGTCGTGATGCTCGTGGCAGCCGGCCTTGCACTGACAAGCGCGCTGTGCGCTTTCCTGACGGTCGGCCCGCACGGCAAGACTACCCGGTAATCGAGGGAAAGCTGCGTTCTCGCTGGCATCCGTTGGCTCTCAGTGTGCCTTTCCGCTCTGCCTGAGGCGCGATTTGCTCGTTCAGTTCACAATGAAACACGTCCGCGTGTACTAGCCGGCCGAAGTTTCTTATTCGCTCACGCGCATAAGCAGATCGAGCGTTGCTTCAAGTCTGATGATACGCTTCGTCAGATTTTCAATCTTTCCCTGCTGAGTGTTGATTATGGTACTTTGGCGGACCACTTCATCCTCCAGCTTTATCATTGAGGTCAGGACACCTCATACGCGATCCGTAACGCCTATAAAACATCCCTCTCTATATTTTAAGATGCTTTATAGCTTCCATTACGGCTATCCGCTTATTGCTGGCTTCCACAAACGCCAGCACGTCGCCAATGGAGTCAGATTCCCAGCCTGCCGCAGCGTTGGCCTTATCGTCAAGAATGCCTAATGCTTCATCCGCTTTGACATGCTCATCTGAGTGATCCTGAGACGCATCAATTCCCCAACAGAAATTCCCAGTTTTTTTAGCTTTAAGCAGATCACTTTTCGGGGTGGCCTGAACCACAATTCTTTCAGCCGCCGTCGCTGCCATGGTCCACCTCCTTTTCACGACCGTCATCCCTCGTCCATGTACGGTACCTATATATTTTCCGGCCTGCAAAGTGGGCTGGTGGGTCCTGACCCGATGTCCTCATTCCGAAGCTCTTCCTTGCTTCCTCCATTCCGAGTAACACTCCAGCCCGCAAAAATGCAGGACGTAGTCGGTCGCTTCTTCGTTCACTGCCTCGGATACAGGGATCTCCTTGAAGCATACTTCACATGAAATCGTATCGGGGTCGGACGGTATTTCCGGGTCACGCATTTTTACATTTCCCTTTTCCTTTTCCTTACCTTCTAAAAGCCCCTCATGTTATGTTGGAACAGAGCAACCGAATACGGGCAATCAACTTAAATTAACAACCGTTCCTTCAAGCACATCAATAAGCTGAGCCGGAAAGACGCCCAGCCATATAAGTAATAACGCCAGCGCCGCCAGCATCACACTTTCCACAAGAGAGGGTGATGCAACGGGCCTCATGGTTGGTTCAGTGATTGCCTGCGAGCCCGGCGCACACATCACTGCGATAATACGCAGGTAATAGAAGAGCCCGATGGTGCTACCAATAACCAATGCAATCACGGGTATCCACAACGATGCTTCCACGCCAGCAGCCAATATATAGAACTTGCCGATAAAGCCCATCGTCAGCGGAATTCCGGCCAGCGATAATAGCATGGCGGTAAAAACCCCCGCCAGCCACGGTCTATGCCAGAACAGACCGGCATAATCCGCAAGCCTGTCGCTATCCCGTTCCGCTACGCCACCGGACCCATCATTGTCCCCGCCATTGAACCCGCCGGACCGTACCGTTACCACGCCGAACGCACCCAGCATGGTGACAAAATAGGCCGTAAGAAAATAAGCTACCGCCTCGATTGCCAGCGGATCAAAAGCCAGAAACCCGACCAGCAGATAGCCAAGCTGGGCAATGGAAGAATATGCAAGAATCCGCTTGATGTTATCCTGTAACAGGGCGAGCAGGTTGCCAACCAGGATCGACGTGACGGCAACCAGGCTCAATGCGAATGTGATCTGATGCGACTGGTACGCTCCCGCCATCAGGAAATAGCGCAGCAGCAGGGCAAGCATGGCGCCCTTTGAAACAGTGGCGATGAATGCGGTAATGGGCGCGGGTGCACCTTCATAGACATCCGGAGTCCACATATGGAAGGGCACCAGGGCCAGCTTGAATCCGACACCTGTCACAATCAGCGCGAGCCCCGCCAACCCGTAGAGCTCCAACGCCTGATCCGGCGCGGTAAGCATTGTTCCGATTTTCGCAAACTGCATCGTTCCAAGCTGGGCGTAGACCAGCGCCATGCCGAACAAAAGCAATCCGGATGAGAACCCTGCCAGGATCAGGTACTTGATTCCCGCTTCGAGAGGACGCTCTGTGAACCGCGGATAGGCGATCAATGCAAACAACGAAATGCTGAGCAGTTCCAGACCCAGGAGAAACGAAGCAAAATGGCTGCTTGCCACGAGAACCCCACCGCCAAGGGCGGCCAGCAGTAACAGGATGTAAAGCGCTTCATGCCGGCTTTCGTTTCCGCCGAAGTAGCGGTAACACAACACCGCGACGACAAAGGTCGCGACAACGATGAGCCCGATAAAAAACAGCGCATAGTGATCCAGTACCAGCAGAGCTGTGACCTGACGAGACGCGATGCTCTGAGGCAGAAACAATGATGTAAATGACAGAATCAATCCGAGGAGCGTCAACATTATGACTGGCCGGGGATTGCGATAAAATGCCGCGGCCAGCATCACCACTACCGCGGATACAGCAAGAAGGATGAGCGGCGACAAGGCTATCAGATCAGGATATATTGAATTCATTCCATGTTCGCCTGATGCTGACTGACAACAATCGCAGGCGGACTATTTGCGGTGTTTGGCGCGGCATCCAGCACCGGCTGCGGGTACAACCCCAGCCATAGGGTAATGGCCGCCATTGAATACAAGGTCGCCATTTCCCGGCCTGACAGATCATGTAGTTGCCAACCATGCGTATTCTCGCCATGAAAAGTTTTCTGCACCAGCGCAAGCGCATACACGACACTGGCGACAAATGCCACGGCCGCGACGGACGCCAGCACGCTGCTGGCGCGGTATAATCCCATCAGTATCAGGAATTCCCCGACGAAATTACCCATTCCCGGCAGCCCAAGCGCGGCAATGGCAAAAAACAATCCCATTGCCGCCAGCCGCGGCATGACGCTCCACAGGCCTTCAAAGCGACGCATATCGCGTGTGTGGGTCCGCTCCTGCAAAATTCCTGCGATTACAAACAGTGCCCCCGTACTGATGCCATGCGCGATCATTTGCATTACCGCGCCTCCAAGCGACCAGGGATTCCAGGCGAATATTCCAAGCACCACGAAACCCAGGTGACTCACGCTGGTGTAGGCCACGAGGCGCTTGAAATCCGTCTGGGCGAACGCCAGGAAAGCGCCATAGAGAACTCCGGCTGCTCCCAACGCCATCGCCACCGGGGCAAAATACCCCGCCGCCTCGGGAAATAGCGGAACAACGAAGCGCAATAGCCCGTAGGCTCCGGTTTTCAGCAGCACCCCTGCAAGAATCACGCTTCCTGCTGTCGGCGCCTCGGTATGTGCGTCCGGCAGCCAGCTGTGAAATGGCACGATGGGCGTCTTGACTGCGAACGCAATGAAAAAGCCGAGCATGATCCACAGCTCGGTGGAGGGAGACATGGCCGTATTCAACAGCTCGAAATAATCGAATGTCAGGACTCCAGTGCTGCGGTAGTGGACGAATACCAGCGCAAGAATTGCCACCAGCATGAGCAGACCGCTCCCCTCGACGAAAATGAAGAACTTGATCGATGCATACAGCCGCTTCTCATGGCCCCAGATCGCAATCATGAAATACATCGGCACCAGCATCAGCTCCCAGAAGAAGAAAAATAGAAATAGGTCCAGCGCAAGGAATACGCCGACCGCCCCTGCCAGAGTCCATAGCAGGTTGAAGTAAAAGAACCCGGCACGCTCCTGGATTTCCGTCCAGGAACATGCCACCGATACCATCCCCAGAAAAGCGGTCAGCACGACCAGGATGAGGCTTATTCCATCCATGGCCAGATGAAAGCTCACTCCGAAACGCGGAATCCACTCCGCCCTGATCTCGCCAAGCCACCCCACGTGAGCGGGAAGAGCCATAGCGCTGGCAGACTGCAGCCAAAGCCATATCGCCAATACGAGCTCGACCCCCACCGTGGCCAATGCGAGCCACTTTGCCGCGCCTGGATGCCAGCGATCCGCCATCCACGACAGCAAACCGCCCGCTACCAGGATGAAAATTAATGCAGTGAGGATCATGCGAATACCCCCATGAATATAATACCGATCGATCCGGCGGCAATCGCCGCCGCGTAGCGGCGTACCTGTCCGCTTTGCGTTGCACTCAAGGCACGATAGAGAAACAGACAAAGCTCGGCCAGGCCGCTGTAGATATTGTCGATCACGTCGTGCCGATCGATCTTCTGGAGCCACCTGAGGGTGCATGAAATCGCCATGCTGTAGATATTGTCGATCACGTCATGCCGATCGGCGTACGCAAGCCAGAGATAGGGCCGTATGATCAGATTGTCATAAAGCCAGTCGAAACCCCAGCCGGATCCCCAAAACTTCCTGATTCTTGCCAATACTGGAATCAGCATCAGGCTATGGATAAAGTATGGATACCGCAGGAACAGCAGATATGCCAAAGCGATACTGCCAAGAGAAGCAGCAATTGCGAGCAGCTCCAGAATGGTTTGGTCATTTTTACCGTCATGAATGACCTGAGCCGGCGGCAAGGCATGCTGAACAAAGTCGGAAAACAGCGTTAAATTGCCGAGAAAAGGTGGGGTTTCAATCCATCCGCCAGTCAGAGAGAGGGTTGCAAGGACTACGAGCGGTATGGTTATGCGCAAGCCCGGCCGCTTGGTTTCGAGAGGCACGGCAGTCCTCGCTTCGCCAAAAAAAACGAGAAACACCACGCGAAAGATGTAGAAGCCGGTAAGTATCGCGCCCGCCCAACCCGCCACCCATAGCCATGAATTTCCTTGCGCCGATGACCAGACTTGCCACAGGATCAGGTCCTTGCTGTAGAAGCCCGCAGTAACGAGCGGCAGCGCCGCGAGCGATGCGCTGCCAATCAGAAAAGTCCAGAATGCGACGGGCAGTTTTTTTCTCAGTCCACCCATCCGGAAAATGTTATGTTCCTCGTGCAGACTCCTGATGACCACCCCTGCGCTCAGGAACAGCAAAGCCTTGAAGAAGGCGTGCGTCATCAGGTGAAAGATCGCTGCGGACCAGGCGCCCACTCCTAGCGCGAGGAACATATAGCCGATCTGGCTGATGGTCGAATACGCGAGCACGCGCTTGATGTCTTTTTGGGCAAGTGCACTGAACCCTGCCAGCAGCAGGGTAAGGGCGCCTATTACTGCTACCGCCAGTTGTACGGGTGGCGCAAGCGAAAAGAGCGCATGCGTGCGGGCGATCAGATATACACCTGCCGTTACCATCGTCGCAGCATGGATCAGCGCGCTCACCGGCGTGGGGCCGGCCATTGCGTCAGGCAGCCACGTCTGTAGCGGGAGCTGGGCAGATTTGCCCACCGCACCGGCAAGCAAAAGCGCTGCAGCGAGAATAGCGAGCTCCGACCCCTCCGGCCACTGCTGCGTCACGCGCTGCATCAACGGCTGGATATCAAGGGTTCCCAGATGAGTAAACAGCAGAGAAAGGCCGAGCGCCATAGCGGTATCGCCGATCCGGGTCACGATAAACGCTTTGCGCGCCGCGCGCCCGTTATCAGGGTCCCGATACCAGAATCCGATCAGCAGATAGCTGCACAATCCCACTCCTTCCCAGCCCAAGTAAAGAAACAGCAGGTTGTCAGCAAGCACAAGGATGCACATCGAGCCGACAAAGAGATTCATGTAGGCGAAGAAGCGCGCGTAGCCTTCATCGTTAATCATGAATTCTGTGGAATACAGATGGATCAGAAAGCTGACGACAGTCACAACCAGCACCATCACTAGCGATAACGCATCGAGGTAAAAGCCAATCTTCGGTGAGAAATCGGCTGTGGCGATCCAGACCCATGCTTCCTGCTGAAAAGCGAGACCCGGCGGTCTTGCAGCGATGAAGTCGATCGCGATCAGAATGGCGATGAGTGCCGAGAGAGCCACGGAGCCAGTTCCAATTACCGCGACACTGCGCCGGCTCAAGTGGCTTCCGCCCAGTGCCAGCATCAGGAAACCGGCCAGAGGCAGCGTGGGAATAAGCCAGAGCAGGGGTAACACGTTATCCCCGCATCTTGCTCACCGCGTCTGCATCGAGCGTCTGGAAGCGGCGATGCAACAGCAGCAGCAATGCCAGGCCGACAGAGACTTCAGCCGCCGCCACAGACAGGATAAAGATGAACATTACCTGACCGTCGGCCTGCGCCCAGTGCGAACCGGCGACCACGAAGGCAAGCCCGGCGGCGTTCAGCATGATCTCGATCGACATCAGGATGAAGATCAGGTTGCGTCTGACCAGGATGCCGACCATTCCCAGCACGAAAAGGATTGCGGCGAGCAGCAGGCCGTGATGCATGGGAATAGCGGCCGCAACAGTGGTAGCGGCGGACGCGACAGCCTCAGCCGTGCTCATGGCCGTGGCTGTCCGAAAGGGACTCAGAATGTGAACTCCAAGCTGACTCGGTGTGCCAGCCGAGATGACATGCGCCGACCAACCCCGCCAGTAACAGCAGCGAAGCCAGCTCGACACCGAGGAGATAGGGTCCGAAGAGCGTAATACCTACTTCCCGGGAGTCGACCGCTGCCCTGCCGGCGATTGCGGCGCCTTCGTTCCCCACAAGGATATAAATCAGTTCAGCCAGCAGTAACGCCGACAGTATGGCGGGGCCCATCCACATGCCGGGCCTCAACCATTCGCGCTCCTTAACCGCTGCGGCATTGCCGAGGTTAAGCATCATTATCACGAACACGAACAGCACCATGATGGCGCCTGCGTAAATGATGACCTCCAGTGCAGCGACAAACGGCGCCCCCAGCACAAAAAAAACCACCGCAACGGCGAGCAGGGACACGATCAGGTAGAGCAGCGCATGCACGGCACTCGCCCGTGTAACGACCATCAGCGTGGCTGCAACGGCAACTGCTGCGGATAAGTAGAATGTCGCTTCCATGGCCTCCCTCCCAATCAGGAATCAAGATACTCATTAAGGTACGGGATCAAGGCAACAGCGAACGTGGGTCTACGGGCGGCGCCTCGTTCTCGGCATCACCCTTGTGCTTGCCGCCGATTCCAACCCCGGCTACCCGGTAGAAGTTATAGCCAGGGTATTTGCCGGTGCCATCGATTAAAAGGTCCTCTTTTTCGTACACCAGGTTTTTCCGGTTGTATTCGCCCATTTCGAAGTCGGGTGTAAGCTGGATCGCATCGGTAGGGCATGCTTCCTCGCAATACCCGCAGAAAATGCAACGCGAAAAATTGATCCGGAAGAATTCAGGGTAGCGCCGCCCATGCTCATCCTCGGTTGCCTGCAGTGCGATGCAATCCACCGGACAGGCCGCCGCGCAGAGGTAGCATGCAACGCATCGTTCCTCCCCATCCGGATCGCGGCTCAGGATGATGCGTCCGCGCCAGCGCGGCGGAATCTTGGGCTTCTCGTCCGGATACTGAATGGTCACCCGGCGGTGGAACATGTGCAGAAAGATGATCCACATTGTCTTCAGGGAATTCCACATGCAATCTTCTCCCGAGCTACCTGAACAGGTTATGCCGCAGACAATACGACCGCGCCGGTGATCAACAAATTGACAAGCGTGAGCGGTAGCATGACTTTCCAGCCGTAGGCCATCAGTTGATCATAGCGGGGCCGTGGCAATGCCGCCCGCAGCAGGACGAAGCAGGCGATGACGATAAAAGTCTTGAGCAGAAACCAGACCAATGGAGGCAGTAGCGGTCCCAGCCACCCACCGAAGAATAAGGTGACGATCATTGCCGAGATAAGGGTGATGCCGACGTATTCACCAATGAAAAACAGGCCGAACTTCATGCTGGAGTATTCGGTGTGAAAGCCAGCCACCAGCTCGTTCTCCGACTCGGGCAGATCGAAAGGTAGCCGGCGCGCTTCGGCGATGCCCGCTACGGTAAAAGTTGCCAGGCCAAGGATCTGGGGTACGCAGAACCAGAGATTTTCCTGCGCGGCGACGATATCGCGCAGGTTGAACGAACCGGCGAGCATGACAACGCCCATCAGCGCCAGGCCCATGAAAACCTCGTAGCTCAACATCTGTGCCGCCGCGCGAAAACCGCCGAGCAGCGAATATTTGTTGTTGGACGCCCATCCGCCCAGTACGACGCTGTAAACGCCAAGCGAAGACATGGCGAGAAAAAACAGTAACCCGATGTTCAGGTCGACCACACCGATGTCCGGCGCGATCGGCACCACGGCAAATGCAAGCAGCGCAGTGACGGCAACTATTGTCGGCGCCAGCACGAACACCGCCTTGTCGGCGAATGGCGGCACCCAGTCCTCCTTGGTAAGGAGCTTGATCGAATCGGCAACAATTTGCAGAATACCGAACGGCCCCACCCGGTTCGGGCCGTAGCGGTCCTGCCAGACGCCGAGCAAACGGCGTTCGATCCAGGACAGCAGCGCCGAGAAAGCAAACACGGCAGCGAGAATCAAGATCAGGTTCGCCCAGATACGCGCCGATTCACTCATGGCGTCCCTCTTCTATCCGGTTCTCCTTCCTCGCCCTTCTTATCTTGCCGAATGCCGGCAATCCGATGCCCGCAAGACCGCCCGGACTTGGCAGACCGACGGGCAGCCCAGCAGTGCCGCGTTGCAATTCTGGTTTCAACCGCACCGGCAGCCAGTACGCTCGCGGAATTTCCTCGGGGAAGCCGGGTGAAATTTCCATAAGCTCGGGCCCAAACAGCAACTGCGCGTCATCCCCCGCAGCCAGGCGAAGATCGACCGCATCGTCGGGGTTGAGCGCCAGATACGGTTCAGTACTGAGCTCGGCGATAGGAGGCGCCAGGATACTCAACTCCTCCGAACCAAAGATGTGGTGCAGCGGCAACAGCAGCCATTCGCCCGCGCGCAGCTTGAAGCCAGCCGGTACATTTTGAAAATAGGCGACTTTTTTTCCTTGCAGCGGCTCGATCAGGCGCTCGCCCGGGTCGCCGCCCTTGAGCGGGCCGCCCACTTCGTCCTGGAACTTGTTTAACGCCTGCACTGAATTCCAGCCGGGCGCCCAGAACCGGGGAATAAGCGACGGCGGTGGATGGCCCGGATAGCCTTCCATGGAAAATGACAGAGGGCTATCCGGATCACCCGGCTGTTCGGGTTCCTGGATGCTTACGTTGGCATGCATGGCGGTGCGCCCGCTATACCGATGAGGCTCGCGTGGAATCTTCTGTCCCTCTATACGGAAAGCCGCCGGGGGAGCAGCGCGCAAAATGGGTTCGAGGTTCGGAATTGCCGCGGCACACGCGGCAGTGACGTCATCCAGGCTTGGCCATCGCGCTTCATCCCCGCGGCCGACTGAAACCATAATGTCGCGCAGCCAGCGCCAGCTCTCCTGGATATCGCCCGCAATGCCGCCCCAAATATCATCCTTGATATCATTCCCAGGTACGAATACCTGAAAAAAGCGCTGCGCCCGGCCTTCGTTATTCAAAAGTGTGCCATCCGCCTCGGCAAAGGTTGCTGCCGGTACCACCACGTCAGCCTTCGCGCTGGTCGCATGCTCGATATGATCCACGACCACAACATTTCGGGCCGCGGCGAGAAGCCGATCGACCATGGCGGCATCCGTTCGCCGGTAAAGATCATTTTCCAGAATGATGAGCGTGTCCACCGCGCCGTCGTCCAACGCTTCCAGTGCGTTTTCGAGACTGCCACCTCCGAGCATCACGGCGCCCAGGCTGTTGCATTCGGGAACCGCGTAGCAGAGCCCGGCAGCGTGGCCGGTGCTGCAAAGCGCCCATGCCACATTGGCTGCCGCCTCAACAACAGCTCTATCCCCGCAACCCATGCCGGAAATGATCAGCGGACGCTCAGCCGCCTTCAGCTTTTGAGCAATTGCGTCGGCGAGTGCCTGGGTCGTATTGGATACGTCCGATACTTGCGGCGCGGATGGATCGAGTGCGTGCGCTACTGCAAAACCCAGACGGGCGAGCTCCTCAGGGGGACCGCGGAAGGTCCGGGTGGCGATATCATCGATTCGGGTATCCGCCACGGTGGCGATAAACAATGGCCCGCGCTCTTCCTGCACCGCCTCGCGCACCGCATGATCATTCCAGAGCGGAATACCCATTTTTTTCGCCATCTTTTCCGGTTGCCGGCGCACCGCCTGGCGCAGAGCCAGCCCGAGCCGCGGTGCGGTATTGGCCACATCCTCACCCAATACCAGCACCGCATCCGCCAATTCCACTTCATGCAATGATGGCGTGCGAGCAGGACCTTTTTTTAAAATATCCAGAATGGAAGCAAGCAGGCGGGAATCCCTTTCAGATAGTCCGAGATAAAACTGGTCGCGTCCAACGAGAGTGCGCAGCGCAAAATTGGCTTCGATCGAAGCCCGGGGAGAACCGATGCCGATCGCCCGGGCTCCGCTGGACAGGATTTCGCCTAAAAGCTGGAGCGCGTCGCGTTTGCTGGCAAGTTGCAGCGGTGCGATTCCATGTTTTCGCAGCAAGGGTTGCCTGATCCGGCGCCTGCTGTTGACGAAGTCATAACCGTAGCGGCCGCGGTCGCACAGGAAGTAACCATTTACCGCGCCGTTGAAGCGGTTGCGGATACGGCGCAGCGTGCCGTAACGCTCGCCCGGAATCGTGTTGCAACCGAGTCCGCAGTGCACACACACCGATGGCGCCGTTTGCAAATCCCACTTGCGCGTATAGTGCCGCTTCAATGTCTTGTCGGTAAAAACGCCTGTAGGGCAAACCTCCACTAGGTTACCGCTGAATTCGCTTTCGAGAACCCCATCCTGATAGCGACCGAAATAAACCTGGTTGCGCAGCACTAACGCGTCAAAGTCGCGTCCGCCCGCATAGTCCCGGTAGAACCGCGTACAGCGATAGCATTGAATGCAGCGATTCATCTCGTGGTTAACGAGAGGCCCGAGGTCCTGATTATGGAACGTGCGCTTGCGGCCATGGTAGCGGCGATAAACATGGCCGTTCATCACGGTCATGTCCTGCAAATGGCATTCGCCGCCTTCGTCGCACACCGGGCAATCATGCGGGTGATCCACCATCAGCCATTCCACAACGCTGGCGCGAAACTCTCGCGCCTCGGAATCATCAATGGAAATCCGAATCCCGTCTTTGGCGGCAGTCATGCACGCCATGACAACCTTGCCACGCTTGTCTTCCTCATTCTTGAACTGCTTGATTGCGCACTGGCGGCATGCGCCTACCGACCCGAGCGCGGGATGCCAGCAGAAATAAGGCAGGTTGAATCCCAGCGAAAGGCACTCCTGCAACAAGTTCTCGCCATCTTTCGCGGGATAGGGACGGTCGTCGATATGGATAGTCGTCACCTTCGCCTCACATTTGCATACCGTGGCCGTGTTCACGCCAGGGACAGCGCTTTTCATGGATATGGCGCTGAAAATCATCGCGGAAATACTTGAGACCGCTTTGCAGGGGCTCGGCTGCGCCCGGTGCCAGGGCGCAGAAGGTATGGCCGGGACCCAGGAGATGCGTATGGGATTCCAGCAGTTCAAGGTCGGAAGTCTTGCCGCGGCCCTCCTCCATGTCCTGTAATATCTGTTCGATCCAGGAAAGCCCCGACCAGCAGGGGGTGCACCAGCCGCATGATTCCTGGGCGAAGAAATGCTCTAGATTGAGCAGCATGCCAACCGGGCAAGTCTTGTCATCAAGGACAATCATGGTGCCGGTGCCGAGACGGCTTCCCACTGCCTGCATCGAGTCGAAATCCATTACCGCGTCGAGGTGCTCGGTGAGGACAAAGTCGGTCGAGGCGCCGCCCGGAAGCAACCCGCGAAACTGGTATCCATCGCGCATGCCCCCCGCGTGTTCTTCCAGAATCTCCCGCAGAGGGGTGCCCATGGGCAATTCCCATAACCCCGGATTCTTCACTCTCCCGCTTGCCCCGTACAGCTTGGTGCCGCCATCGCCGCTGCGGCTCAAGCTCTTGAACCATGCGGCGCCGTGATTCAAGATATGCGGAAGGTTGCATAAGGTTTCCACGTTATTGACAATGGTGGGCTTGCCCCACAGGCCGCTCACCTGGGGATACGGGGGCTTGGCGCGTGGATTGGCGCGCTTGCCTTCGAGAGCATTGAGCAACGCAGTCTCCTCTCCGCACATGTAACGCCCGGCACTGACGTGAAGGTGCATCTCCAGGCTGTATGCCGAGCCCAGGATGTTTTTACCCACGTAGCCGTGGCGGTACGCTTCCGCAATCGCCCGCTCCATCCTCCGGGCGGGCAGCTTGTATGCCCAGCGCAGAAATACGTAGGCCACATCGGCCTGGATCGCATAGGCGCTGATAATGATGCCTTCGATCAACTGGTGAGGATCGCCTTCAAGCAGCAGGCGGTCCTTGAATGTGCCCGGCTCCATCTCGTCGGCATTGCAAACAAGATACTTCGGGCGCGGCGCATCGTCGCCCATCGGTACGAAACTCCACTTCTGCGCGGTTGGAAACCCTGCCCCACCGCGGCCGCGCAGGTTTGATTCCTTCACCATTGCCTGAACTTCCGCGGGAGACATACGCAGAGCCTTGCGCAGCGCGGCATAACCGCCGGTCTTCTCGTACTGTACGAGATCAGGCGGCTCCTTGCCCGGTGAAATGTTACGGGTCAGCGGTGTTTCCATCGGTTGATTTTTTTTCTTCCTGTTGATAACTGGCAAGAATTTCATCGAGCCTGGCGGGATCCAGGTCCTGGTAATGCGCGTCATCCACCATCATGACAGGAGCATGGTCACAAGCGCCGAGGCACACATTCGGCAACAGGGTAAAGCGGCCATCGGCAGTGGTCTGGCCCAGCCCGATGCCCAGCCGATTCGTCAGATGCTGGCGCAGGCGTTCGTAACCCATGATCCAGCAACTGACGCTATCGCATAGCAGAATGACGTGCTTGCCCACTGGCTTGCGGAAAATCATGTTGTAGAAGGTAGCAACACTCTCCAGCTCAGCCGGCGTTATCTGTAACGCCTCGGCCACGTCCGCAATGCCCTCATCCGATACCCAGCCGCGATGCTGCTGTACGACCTTGAGCGCCTCGATGCATGCCGCCCGATTATTAGGGTAGTGCCGCGCGTGCGCCTCTATTTCTCTCCTCTCCTGTGCACTCAGCATTTGTTCCCCTCAGCGTCCATATTAACGATCCACCTCAGCGGTCCACGTCGGCCATGACAAAATCGATGCTGCCCAGAATGGCGATCAAATCGGAAATCATCAGCCCGCGGCTGATCAAAGGGATCATCTGCAGATGTGGAAAGGAGGGCGTGCGAATCCGCACGCGGTAAGCCATGGTATTGCCGTCGCTAACCAGGTAATAGCCATTGTTCCCCTTGGTCGCTTCGATGCCCACGAATGCTTCCCCGGGAGGAATGACTGGCCCCCAGCTCACACCCAGGAAATGGTCGATGAGCGTTTCGATGTCATGCAAGGTTTGCTTCCTGAGCGGCGGTGTGGTGAGCGGATGGTCCGCTTTATGCGCGCCAGCCGGCATGTTCTCCAGGCACTGCTCGATAATGCGCAGGCTCTGGCGAATCTCCTCAGCGCGAACGGCACAGCGGTCGTAGCAATCGCCATGCTGGCCGGTGGGTATGTCGAACTCGAACTGGTCGTATCCTGAATACGGCCGTGTCTTCCTGAAATCCCATTCGAAGCCGCAGGCGCGCAGGTTGGGGCCTGTTACTCCCCATTCGATCGCCTCATCCGCCGAGTAGCTGCCGACGCCGCGCGTTCGGGCTTTCAGGATGCGGTTCCCCAGGGCGATCTTGTCATACTCATCAAGCCTCGACGGCATATAGTCCAGGAAGTCCCGCACCAGACGATCCCATCCTTGCGGCAAATCCTGAGCCACGCCGCCGATGCGATACCAGCTCGGGTGCATGCGCCCTCCACAGATAGCCTCGACGACATCGAATACTCGCTCGCGATCGGTGAACATAAAAAATACCGGCGACAGCGCTCCCAGATCCTGGGCAAAAGTACCGTAGAACACCAGATGGCTTGCAACGCGAAAAAATTCGGCCATCATCACGCGCATCACCTTTACCCGGTCAGGCACTTCAATGCCCGCCAATTTTTCCACCGCCAGCACGTAGGGAAGGTTGTTCATCACCCCTCCTAGGTAATCCACGCGGTCGGTGTAGGGGATGTAGGTATGCCAGGATTGGCGTTCGCCCATCTTTTCCGCTCCGCGATGGTGGAAGCCAATTTCTGGCACAGCGTCAATAATTTCCTCACCGTCGAGCTGCAGCACAATACGAAATACGCCGTGCACCGCGGGATGGTTCGGCCCCAGGTTGAGGAACATGAAATCGGTGCCGTCGTGAACCCGGCGCATTCCCCATTCTTCAGGGTGAAAACGCAGCGTCTCCTGCTCGGCTTCTTCCTTCCCCTCGGACAAATGGAATGGTTCCATCTCAGTCGCACGAGCCGGATGGTCCTTGCGCAGGGCGTGTCCCTGCCACCAGGGGGGTAGCAGAATTCGACGCAAATGCGGGTGTCCGTCAAAGACGATCCCGAACATGTCCCATATCTCACGCTCGTACCAATTAGCGGCGGGCCAGATATCGGTAATCGTGGGCATTGCCAAGTCCGGTTCGACGAGCGCAACCTTGAGACGGATGTCCGCATTACGCTCGAACGACAGCAGGTGATAGATGACTGTGAACTGGCTTGCTGGCTGGTCGTCGCGATACGCTCGCGTACGCTCGTCGATCGCCGTCAGATCGTACAGCATGCGGTAAGGCCGTTCCGCTTCCAGCTTCAGGTAGCGCAGCACGTCGCGTACCCTGTTCCTGGAAACCCATTGTGTGGGAAGGCCATCTCCGGTCTTTTGCACCAAACCCATCGGCCCGCCCGGATTGCCGGTGCTTGGGGCACCGAAGCGGTCCTTCAGTTCCTCCAGCACATCTGAAGCGCCTCGTACATTGGGCATATTCGGCATATCCCGCTTTAAAGCAACGTTGGAGGCTGCGCTCACTTCTTTTATACTTCGTCCGGACTGCGCAGCGTGGTGACCCGCATTCGGCTGGCCCGCTTGAGATCCCGCTGCGATCCCCCGGCCGGCCGCTCGATCCCCTGCGGACCGATCACCCAGCTCAACGGGCGCTTTTCCTTGCCGATTGCATCCTGAAGCAGATTGAGCCCCTGCATGAATGCGTCGGGCCGGGGCGGGCAACCGGGAACATAAACATCCACGGGAAGGAATCTGTCTACGCCCTGCACCACACTGTAAATGTCATACATTCCGCCCGAATTCGCGCACGAACCCATCGAAATCACCCAACGCGGTTCAAGCATCTGATCGTAAAGCCGCTGGAGCACAGGCGCCATCTTGATAAACACCGTGCCGGAAATAACGATGAGATCAGCCTGACGGGGAGAGGCGCGGATAACTTCGGCACCGAACCGGGCAAGGTCATACTTGCTGGTGAAGCTGGTCGCCATTTCCACATAACAACACGACAGGCCAAAGTTGTAAGGCCAGACGGAATTCTTGCGGCCCCATGCGACAAGGTCTTGCAATCGCGTCAGCAACACGCTGCGGCGGCCATCTTCTTCGAAACCGTTATCACGGATTATTGAAGACCCTGACGACCCAGGGACTGCCTCAGCCGGCTTGTCCGAAGGCTTACTTAGAGACCATCGCATGGTTTGGGCTCCTTGCATCTTTGGCAGACCTGCGGGTTGAATGTCTGGCGGGACCCCAATCCAGGGCACCCAGCCGCCATAAATAAGCGAGGGCCGCTCCCAGAACAGCTATGAAAATGACAGCCTCGATATAACCGGCCCAGCCCAACTCACGAAAAGCGATGGCCCAGGCAAAAAGGAACACGGCTTCCACATCGAAAATCACAAAAAACACCGCGATCAGATAGAATTTGGCGGACAGGCGCAAGCGCGCAAGACCAACAGTGACAATACCGCTTTCAAAGGGCTCATCCGCTGCGCCTGCCTTATGGCGTTCCCCAATGACATACGAAAGCGCCATGATTCCCGCAACCAGCGTGACGACGAGGAAGAAGTATGCAACCAGGGGCCAGATTTCTGTTGCTTGTGTTGCGGAAGCATTCAAGGATTAGGCTCCTTTGGGCTTGGTCCTTTGATTGATCGCACGGACCGGCAGGGGAGCCGGGGAGGAGGCGAGACTTCAGAGTGAAGCTCAGTATTTACGATCACGCAGCAAACTTCTGTACGATAGCCAACAAAAAAGTTGGCCGCCCGTTACGTCGCTCGATTCCCCGATGTGAAGATCCCGGGTTTCGCGAGCCTGCACTTTCTACCTTATTCTCTACTTATCCTTTAATCAGTTGAGACCCATCAAGGGCGATCAGAACCGGAAAGATTGGACGAACAGACTTTTCGTCTGGTCGCTATTGCTGTTTTTGATGCCGGGCCGGGTGGCTTCGGCAAACGATGACCGGTTTAAGGCCGATTGCGAAAAACTGATCGGGGCCGGCAAGGTGGTGGTTACATATACGGATATCGTTCCGGCCGAGGACAGTTCGCATACGATCAAATCGCTTCAATCAATGTCGGGAAAGGCCAATGATGCGTATCACAGTGTGTATGGTTTGACGCATGCCGAACCGGCCTTCAGATACGAAATCAACACGAGATGGCGGATCAGCCCGGAAGGTCAAACCTGCATGGTTGCCGATGTTTCGGTCAAACTGGGGTTTTCGGCAATGCGCGTATACCTCGCCCGGGAGCTTCAGGATAGCTGCAGGAAAAATATCGTGCGCGAACATGAATTGGAGCATGTGTCGACGTGGAGGTCGCATTTCCGGATCGCGGCTAAAATGCTGGAAGACCCGTTGCGCACGGCCTTTTCTCAACCGCGTTATTACCCATCCCAAACTCAGGCGCAAGCCGATCTGAAACCCTGGGTGGAAGGCGTGCTTCAGCCTTTTCAAAAACAGTTGATGAATGGCGCCGCAGCTGCTCAACGCGCGATCGACTCACCGGCTGCCTACCAGCGCGTAACGCAGCGCCTGCGCACCTGTCCCCCGAGCGCTAATGGCTCATGATATTCCACCCTTTGAGACCTCATCCGACAAACAATTCAGATTCGAATTGCCGCTAAGTGCCGATTGCAACTTTCGCCGCGGGACGAAATGTGCCAGTTTCGGACCTTCGCTCATAACCGGGCGACTGTCTGATTTTGTATAGCGAAAGCGTTCCATCCAACCCCGGCAAATGAGGCGAAGGGGTACTTGAAAGGGTACTTTAGAGCCAGTGCATCTGGCTCGGCGCCAAGCCCCAGCTTGGGTAGATAACAGAGCAGAACTGAAGATTGATTTTATCGCCACGTTATCCGGACTGGAATTCCACCTTTGGGCCGAAGGGTGACCGCCATTTCAATCTCGACTTCATCAGTGTCAAGCAACTGTAAATCACAGTGCTGAACTATCATGCTTAGCAAAAGTTGGCTTTCCAGTAATGCAAAATGACTACCGATACAGATGCGCTCCCCTGTCCCGAAAGGCATAAACGAAAACCTCCGATTTTCGGGTATTAAAAAACGTTCAGGGTCAAACTGCTCCGGTCGTCGCCAAAAATCAGGATGATGATGAAGATTGAAAATGCTGAATATTACAAGTCTGCCAGCCTTTAAAAAATAGCCATCAACCTCGGTATCTTTCTTAACTTTACGCAGCAGAATGCCAGCAGGCGGACGAAAACGCATCGATTCATTTAATACGGCTCTGGTATAAACAAACTGCTGCAAATCTTCGGCGTTCGGTATTCTTCCTTGCAGCAAACCGTCAAGCTCCTGATGCAGTTTAGCGAGTACGTCTGGATGCCGGGCGAGTAAATATAAGGTCCAGCTCAATAAATTCGCGGTGGTTTCATGGCCTGCACTAAAAATGGTAATGACTTCATCACGAATCTGCCTGTCAGTCATTTTTTCACCAGTGTTGTCATGTGCTTTTAACAACATATCCAGCAAGTCGTTCTGCGCAGATGATGCGGTGCGGCGTTGATCGATGATTCCGTAAGTGACATCATCAATTATTCCCAATGCCTGTTTGAATTTTTGATTGGCGGGGGTGGGTACATACAACGGGAGAGTCAAAGGATTCAGGAGGGTTTTAGAGGCATACTTTAGTAAAGTTTCCAAAGATGGAGCGATATGCTCTATTCTGTCCAGAACACTGGTGCTGAACATGGTCTGGGTGATCACCTCCAATGTCAGCCGCGTCATTTCCTCTGCGAGGTTAATCTCGGCGCCGTCACCCAACTTCCGCCATCTATCCAGCATATTGCTGCCGGCGATGGCGATTTGTGGCAACAGCGCGGTTATGTTGCTTCTCTGAAAAACCGGCTGCATTAATCGCCGCTGTCTTTGCCATACATCCCCCTGGCTTGTTACTAATCCCTGACCTAAAACCAATGCCAGACCAATTGGTTTTTTAGGATGGTAGTTTTTTATAAAAACATCGCCTTGTTTGATCAAGGCTTGCTCAATCAGCTTTGGGTGACTGAATAGATAAAATTGGCGGGTAGCCAATCTGAAGCTGACCAGGTCGCCATAGTCTCGCTGCCAGTCACAAAGGGCTTGAAACGGATTCGCAATCATCTGGCTTAAATTGCCCAGCAGATAATCGCCTTTGACCTGTGGAATTGTTTTGTTATGCGGCATCGTCAATGCAGTTATAAATTTTGATGACGGTTTCATTAGCATTCAATTCAGCGTATGCATCAATCAGATGCAATAAGCCAAACAAAAGTAAACTCACTGTCTGTTCTTGTTCAGTTTTCCAATTTGTTGCTTCTAGCGGCAAATGAGTATAGCCGACATTCAAAGCCATCAAGTCTCGGTAAGTCATGGACACCATATGACCCAAAGCCGCCATCGGAGACCGTAGAGTCCACACTGTCAAAACCTCCGTCGTCCGTATGCTATATTGAGTAGCTGGGTAGCACGACATGCCGAAGTTCTTCCAGATTTCCCGCTACGTAGATAGAAATGCCGAGATACAAAACGCTCGAAAACTTGGGAACTCAGGCGAGATTCGGGCGTCACCTATGCCCGAAATATGTAGGTCTGCCGCACACATGAGCCGCGCACATGAGCCGCCCCAGAATACAGAGCATCCTCAGGAGTGCCATCATTGAAACCCACAATTGACGGTACCAAATTTGGCTCCATCACCATAGATGGGTCTGATATCGAACATGATGTTCTCATCCCGCTTTCAGGTGAGATCAAGAAGAGAAAGAAAAAGCTATCCAAGGCAGTGTTCGGGACATCTCACATCATCTCACTTGAAGAGGCTGAGCATATATTCGAAAAGGGGGCTGAACGGCTTATCATTGGCTCAGGCCATAGTGGCAATGTAACGCTCTCTAAAGAGGCGTCCCAGTACTTCAGGAAAGAGGAGGTCCGGGTTGATCTCTCACCCACTCCCGATGCCATCCACGAGTGGAACAAGGCCAAAGGCTCAACCATCGGACTCTTTCATGTTACTTGCTGATCTCTGGTAATCGAGCATAAGAGTCAGGTTGACAGTTGTGCTCCCCGCCGATACTTCCACCGCCCCTATGCACCGCTTGTGTTTCCCATAGCACCGGTTGATCTCGACCCAATGATGGCAAACAAGTGCCGTCGTTGCCCATGAAGTCAACATGACATTGGAGGCTTAACCATATCTGTGTTTCCACGAGTATGGTCATCAATGAATCAAGTGAGAATTTATATTGACGTTTCCCCGGAAACTGGACAGTTCCAAACTACAGGCGGACCGCTTCTGACGTTTCCCCGGAAACTGGACAGTTCCAAACTACAGGCGGACCGCTTCGTTGGTTTGCACTGACCTTTTTTTGACGAACTCGCTCGGGGTCAGGTGGCCGAGTGAGCCATGAGGGCGGTGATGATTATAGTCGTCCTGCCAGGCCTTCAGTTTCTCACGGGCATCGTACAGCGTGATGAATTCGTGGACGTTAAGGAACTCATCGCGCAGCCGCCCGTTGAACGACTCGATCAACCCATTATCCGTGGGTTTACCCGGCCGCGTGTAATCGAACTTGACGCCCCGGCGATATGCCCACTCATCTAGAGCCTTGGACGTGAACTCCGTGCCGTTGTCCACGGTAATTGCCTTGGGCCATCCACGCTGTGCTGCAAGCCGGTCCAGGGCTTGGCCAACGCATCGCCCAGACAGCCTGAAGTTGGCCTCCAGGCACACACTCTCGCGACTCCACTGATCAATGACGGTGAGGATGCGAAATGCCCGGCCGTCGAGCATCTGGTCGTGGACAAAATCCATGCTCCAATGCTGATTCGGGCCGGTGGGTGCCTGAGGCTTGCCGCGCAGTAGCGCGATGCGCTTGCGGCGTTTGACCTTCATGCGCAGTTGCAGCCCCTGCTGGCGGTACAGCCGATACACGCGCTTCTTCCCCACCTGCCAGCCTTCGCGCTTGAGCATCACCAGCACCCGCAGGTAGCCGAACCTGGGACGACTCATCGCGATGTCGCGAATACGCTGGCACAGCGCGCTTTGATCACGCGCCGTGCTCCTGGCATACCACACCGAGCGCCGCAGTAGCGCCAGGCCACATGATCGCTGCACACTGATCTTGAAGCGCTCCTGCATCCAGGCTGCCAACTCGCGCCGTTTGGCAGCCTTCAGAGTTTTTTTCGCACCACCTCCTGCAGGATCTGCTTGTCCAGCGTCAGGTCGGACACAATGCGCCGCAGCCTTGCATTCTCATCCTCGAGCTGCTTGAGCCTGCGCAACTCGCTCACCCCCAAGTCGGCGTACTTCTTCTTCCACGTATAGAACGTGGCCTCCGACACACCGAGCTGCCGGCACACATCAACCACCGCACTGCCGCTGTCGGCCAGCCGCAGTGCGTAGGCAATCTGCTCCTCCGTGAATCTCGACTTCTTCATCGCTTCTCCTTGCCCCTTCGGGCCTCGGGAAGCAATCCTACCTCCAGTTTTAACCTGTATCAATTTTCCGGGAGAACGTCACTATTATTTATTGTGTGTCGCACTTCACAACAGTGTAAAAACAAAAGCAGCCACAAGCCCGCCAATGATGGGACCGATTACTGGAACGTACGCGTAACCCCAATCACTATCCCTTTTGTTGGATATTGGCAGTATGGCATGCATAATGCGCGGCCCCAGATCGCGCGCAGGGTTCACGGCAAAACCTGTTGGTCCACCCAGCGACAAGCCAATACCGAAAAGCAGCAAAGCCACAGGCAATGCATCCAATGCGCCGAGACTAGCCTGTGGCGAAGCAATGCTCATAATGCCGAATACCAGTACGAATGTGCCAACAGCTTCTGCAACAAGATTGTCAATCGGGCTTCTTATCGCTGGCCCCGTACAAAACGCAGCCAGTTGCGCGTCTGAATCCGTTGTTTGATCGAAATGTTGGCGGTATGTAATCCATACGATAAGTGCGCCCAGCATGGCGCCCAACAATTGCCCCACAGCATCAACCGGTACTTCGCCCCATGAAAATTTGCCAGCGGCAGCTAAACCAATGCTTACTGCGGGGTTCAAGTGCGCGCCACTGCTCGTCGCGACTGCATAAACGCCAACGAATAGCGCAACACCCCAACCCGCTGCAATCGTCAGCCAGCCGCTATTGTTGCCTTTTGCTTTACTCAATACCACATTGGCTACTACACCATTGCCCAATAAGACTAACAGGCAGGTCCCAATCAATTCACCGAGAACAGGAGTCATCATCATAATCACCCTTAAGTTAAGTGCGAAATACCCATCTTCGATTCCGTTCATGGAATATACCTTTCCATGAAGTTTGCCTACTCATAAACCCGCGCCATTGCGCGAAACACGGAAGTTGCCTCAGGGAAGCCCTACATCAAGCGCACACTCGGCACCTACTGGTACATATTCAGATTCACTTCCTTGAACCAAAACCGGGAAAAATTGTGCTTGTCTATCCCATCTATATATTTCGACTCTTTTTAATCAGGTCATAAGCGGCTTGCACCTCCTGCGCCTGGGCGGTAGCCACCTTAATCATATCTTCGGGAAGACCTTGGCCCATCAATTTGTCAGGGTGATACTGGCTCATCAGTTTCCGATAGGCGCGTTTGATTTCCTGATCGCTGCTTTCCTTGGTTACGCCCAATGCCTTGTAAGCATCATCCAAAGCACTGGCGGAAGTAGGCTGCCCGCCCGCAAAGTGCGACTGGTTTAGAATCATATCCAGCAGTTGCCTGAACGCAAGCTGATCATAACCCAGGCGAAGGGCAAAACTCTTCAACAAGCTCTCCTCGGCCGGGTCCAGGCGCGCATCCGATACAGCCATGACGATGAGATAAACCAGCAGCATTTGCTTCAGGCTGTTCGTATGTCCGCAAACGGCCATGAATTCGTTCAGTTGCGGTTCAAAATCAAAGTCCGCCGCCGCGCCCTGCTTGAACAGCGCGATGGCCTGTTGCCGATGCTCCGGGGTCATCCCCAGCTTTTGTATGAAATCCTCCACATGCGAAATTTCAGTCTGGGAAATATGCCCATCCGCCTTGGCAAGTTTTCCCATCAGGATAAAAACCGTTTGGATAAAAACGGTTTGCCGATGAGCGTTCGTGAGTGGGTTAATCGCGCCGGCGCCGTATGCAATGTAGCGGTCGATAAAACTCCCGACGATATAGCCGAGCAATGCACCAAAAATACCGAGGAAGTAATAGCCTAACAAGGCGCCTATTATTTTGAACAAGGGAATATTCCTGCGATTAGATGTAAAAAGATGCAATCATGAGTTCACGTGATTATCATGCAATGGCGCAGCAAAATAATATCAGGATATGATGGGGTAAACGATCCGCCGCCACACAATTCAGTGCATGCGAAATATCCATTAAAGGAGAGAACCATGATTGAGTTGCATTCCAGCCCTACGCCCAACGGTCAAAAAGTGATGATCATGCTCGAGGAAACCGGTCTCGAGTGGAGACACATCGATGTCAATATCGCGCTTGGCGAACAATTTCAGCCTGACCACTTGAAACTCAACCCCAATAACAAGATTCCCGCGATTGTGGATACGGATGGCCCTGGTGGCGGGCCGTACGTCGTGATGGAGTCGGGCGCTATCCTTTTCTATCTCGCGGAAAAAACCGGGAAGTTTCTGCCCAGGGACGCGCGCAAGCGCTATGACACGCTGCAATGGCTATTTTTTCAGGTGGCGCACATCGGGCCGATGTTTGGCCAGGCCAATCACTTCAACAGGCAGGCCAGGAATAATGAATACGCCAGAGACCGGTACAACAATGAGTCGCTGCGCCTGTACCAGGTGCTGGATAATCGTTTGCGCGGGTGCGCATGGATAGCTGGTGATGAATATACCATTGCTGACATTGCCACCTATCCATGGTGCAAAGGGCACGCGGATCGAGGCGTGAACAGGGCTACTTTTCCCCATTTCATGCGCTGGTTCGAAGCCATGGAAGCGCGGCCCTCAGTGCAACGCAACAACGAATTGGCAGCCGAGATTCGCGCGCGCATGGATAAGGCGGCGGAAGGGCGCCAGGCAATCGACATCTACGATACGAAGGATAATTCCCAGCGCCTTGCCCGTGCCACGTCGCGCTAGATGAAAAGCGGGCGATAGCCCGAACCCAATGAATTTGCTTTTTGTATGGCCTGAACTATAACAATTCATGAGCTTCACTCAATGGCAGGACGATCAGGACCGATGGTATCCTGTTGTGTCTGCCTGCCCAGCAGGAAGCTCGTCAATGCCAGCTAACATGGGAGATAAATGATGAATCTGTCCGAATACATTTCTGTAACCAGCCGCCCCTATGGCTCCCTGTTGCAGGAAATCAACATATCCGGGAAGCTTTTCGTATCGAAGCGGTTGGCTTTCAATATGCAGATGCAGACCCAATCCAACTGGTGCTGGGCCGCCACATCCACAAGCGTATCGCATTTTTACTGGTTCTGGAGCACATGGTCGCAATGCCGCATGGCGAATGGGGAACTCGGGCATAGCGATTGCTGCAACAGTCCGGTTCCTTCGGCATGCAATGTCCCGTGGTATCTTGATAAGGCTTTAACGCGCACAAATAATTTTGTAAGCATTACCGGACAAGTGAGCTTTCAGCAGGTACGCGATGAAATCAATGCCGGTCGTCCGGTAGGCGCCCGAATCGGCTGGAACGGCGGCGGCGGCCACTTCATGGTGATCTACGGGTACAGCCGATTTTTTGGCATGGAGTATTTCGATATCGATGACCCGATATATGGAAAAACGCACCTTGCCGTATCGGATTTTGCGAGTAATTATCAGGGAAGCGGCACCTGGACCCATACTTATTTTACGAAGAGCTATTTCAAAATGCCCATTAAATACCTGATCCCGGCCGAACCGGTACTCCAGCTTATCCGCGAGGCTCGCCCACTACTGAGGTTGAAACAGGATGCCATCTCAACGCCCGAACGTGATGCCGCTGATGAAGGCCGTGCGGCTCTTGGAATGGCCCAGCGCGTCTATACCCTTGGCCTGGATGCGCTAACCGGAAGACAGGCGGGAACACCCCAGCCCGTTGGCCTTCGAGTTTTTGAAACAGCCGCGGATACGCCCCGAGCCTTTTTTGATGTCAGCGAGGAGGAACAACCGCGTCTGCTGCAAATGTCCGCGTCAGAGTCCCAGTTATCTCTGTTCACGCGCGGCTTGGCGGCAGCGCTTGCCGCCGCGGGCGAGAATGAACAGTCGAGCGAACTGAGACTGTTCCGCGTCCCGGCCCTCAATTTCGAGGCATTATGGATTCATCACGAAGGCGAGACCGAAGGTAAGGATATGCTCATCCCGCTGCATACCGTCGGCCAGTTGCCACAATTCAGAGCCGTACCCTTGCAGGACGCGCTGAGCGCTTTGCGCGAGGCAGCGCGGCCACTGACGAATATGGATGACACGATGGGAGCCTGAGCGTTGGAGCCTGTCGGGGCCTCATACTCTTCAACGTGAGTGAACAACTTTTGAAAAATGTTATCTAAGAAAAGCAGCCTGCCGCAGCCTGCCGAACTTACTGTTGTATGTCTGCCATTAGTATTGCCAGGGCAAGCTGTTTTGTTTTAATTTTGGAGCATATGAAAAGAGCGTACACCGGAATACGATAAGCATCCCCAGTGAATAAACGGATGAGGAGGCTATGACATCTTTCAAAAGATTCATGCTTTTTGGGTCTCTGTCGGCATTGTTGAGCATGCCCCATTTTGGCTGCGCTCCCTACATGGCTGCAACACAGCCAAGCGCCAAGAACACTGAGTTGTTCAGGGTCGGAACATCTCGAAACGCGCTACTCGCTGAGTTCGGTGCGCCCGCTGTGACTGAAGTCAGGAACGGCAGGCAGCATGAAGTATTCAGGTTTGTTCAAGGGTACAGCACGGCAGCGAGAAGTGGCAGAGCGCTTCTTCACGGTGTCGCGGATGTGGCCACGCTCGGGTTATGGGAGGTGGTCGGCACCCCTACCGAAGCAATTTTTAGCGGAGACGAGATGGCTTACGACGTCACTTATGATAAGGACGATGTCGTGGATCAGGTAACGGTTCTGAAATTGAAATAAAATCCTCAAAGACAACTCGACCGCCATTTTTTCGGTATCTCCATCCTCAAGGTCAGCTCAAAGTCTGCTTAAGTCGACCTAGGGACGTAGGTCAACTTGGGTCGCCGTAAGTCAACTTAGGCCGCTGCGCTTGCCTCAACTATAAAATTCCGGAAGCGGGCCCTAATGCGTTAAACTTGGACCATTCTCTTACGCTGGCATCTTCCTATGGCTCAATATGTTCTCACCATGAATCGCGTGGGCAAGATCGTCCCGCCCAGGCGAACAATTCTCAAGGATATTTCCATCAGCTTTTTTCCCGGCGCGAAGATTGGTCTGCTGGGTCTGAACGGCTCCGGCAAATCCACCGTCCTGAAAATCATGGCGGGAGTGGATAAGGACATCGAGGGGGAAGTTACAGCGATGCCCAACCTCAATATTGGCTATCTTCCCCAGGAACCTCAACTCAACCTCGAGCAGACGGTACGCGATGCAGTGCAGGAAGGGCTGGGTGAGCTATTCAGCGCCCAACAGAAGCTGGACGAGATATATGCCGCTTATGCCGAGCCGGATGCGGACTTCGACGCACTGGCCACCGAACAAAGCCGGCTGGAAGCCATCATTGCCACGAGTGGGGGAGACACCGGTCAACAGATGGAAATCGCTGCCGATGCGCTACGCCTGCCCGAATGGGACGCAATTATCAAGGATCTGTCAGGTGGCGAAAAACGCCGTGTGGCGTTGTGCAAGCTATTGTTGTCCAAGCCTGACATGTTATTGCTGGATGAGCCCACCAATCATCTGGATGCCGAGTCGGTGGAGTGGCTGGAGCAATTTCTCACCCGCTTTCCTGGCACTGTAGTAGCTGTCACGCATGACCGTTATTTTCTCGACAATGCGGCGGAGTGGATTCTGGAGCTTGACCGCGGTCACGGCATTCCATGGAAAGGAAACTACAGTTCCTGGCTGGAGCAGAAGGAAAACCGTCTGAAACAGGAAGAGTCGACCGAGTCCGCGCGCCAGAAAGCGCTGAAAAAAGAACTCGAATGGGTGCGGCAGAATCCCAAGGGACGCCAAGCGAAATCGAAGGCGCGTATTGCGCGCTTTGAAGAACTTAATTCTCAGGAATATCAGAAACGCAACGAAACCCAGGAAATATTCGTTCCCGTTGCCGACAGGCTGGGCAATGAAGTCATCGAGTTCAAAAATGTTTCCAAAGCCTACGGCGATCGGCTGCTGATCGATAATTTAAACTTCAAGGTACCGCCTGGAGCCATTGTGGGGATCATCGGCCCCAACGGCGCGGGTAAATCCACGCTGTTCCGCATGATCACAGGAAAGGAACAGCCGGACTCCGGCGAAATTGAGATGGGTACAACCGTCAAAATAGCGCACGTGGATCAGTCGCGCGACGCCCTGGAGGGCGGCAAAACCGTATTTGATACGATTTCAGGCGGCCATGACATTCTTACCGTCGGTAAGTATGAAACGCCGGCGCGCGCTTACCTTGGCCGTTTTAACTTCAAGGGAGCGGATCAGCAGAAAATCGTCGGCAACCTTTCCGGCGGAGAACGCGGGCGACTTCACCTCGCGAAAATGCTCATTTCCGGCGGTAACGTGTTATTGCTCGACGAACCTTCCAATGACCTGGACGTGGAAACCCTGCGCGCGCTGGAAGACGCACTGCTGGAGTTCGCAGGTTGCGTACTGGTTATCTCGCACGACCGCTGGTTCCTCGATCGTATAGCCACGCATATCCTCTCTTTCGAAGGCAATTCCCAGGTTGCGTTTTTCAACGGGAATTATCAGGAGTATGAAGCCGATAAGCGCAAGCGTCTCGGTGAGGAAGGCGCGAAGCCCAAACGGATCAGGTATAAACCAATTAACCGATGACCTGACTTATCGGCATATACCCTGGATGCCGGCAGTATGGCTAGGCTATAGCTTGAGTCCCAGGCTCGGCTAATAGCGGTCCTCGCGCTTGGGACCCGTGCCGCTACTTCCTTTATCCTCCTCATACCGCTCGATCCCGTCGGTACTATATCGTGAATTGTCCCGCTTTTTGGTACTGGTGCTGGTTGAACTCTTACCTTCTTTCATGTGCAGTCTTTCCTTTATGCTTCTGTCCGTGTTCCTGCCGTCCGTATCCCTCACACCTACGTCGGTGGGCGATATCTCATCCGGTATGTCACGCTCCCCTGCACCCCCTGCATGAACCAACCCGGCGCTGGTCATGGTAAAGACCAACGTGCTGGCCAGTACTAATGATTTTGCTTTTACTATCGAAGATTTCATGGCTTCCCACTCCTCTGTCAGACCTCAGCGATATTGCTGCCTTTAAATAATACCATCACTGTAAAAAGATTCCGTACGCCAGCCCACGCAGGCGCCAGGCATAGGGCATGACCAGACAGTTATATCGGCCTCGCCAGGCTGGCCGATCGCGTAAAGAGAAGGAAGGATTGCCATTAGACGAGTAGCTCAACCACTGCCAAAAGACAGGCCGTCCCACCGATACCGAGCGGTCTGTACGCCTTTCCGCAAGCCATACGGGCTAACTGGTCTGTTATCATCCGGTTTACCCGCTTGGCGTAGCTGAGCGTTAATAAATGGTGGGGCTCGTCAAATTTAAAGGGTTTTTTGTTCATGAAATCGGTTTATTTCGCATCTCTGCTTGCCTCTATCTTTATCTTTGCCGCATCTGCTGAAGTTGAAGTATTTGCATCCAACAAAGATACCAAAGCGTGTGCGGATTGCCCCGAAATGGTACCCATTCCGGGCAATAAATTCGCCATCGGAAAATATGCAATAACTTACAAGGAATGGGACGCCTGTGTGGCAGACGGTGGCTGTGGCGGATATCAGCCATCAGACAATGGTTGGGGACGCGGCAGCCGGCCTGTGGTCAATGTGAGCTGGAACGATGCACAAGCCTTCATTCAATGGCTGTCGCGAAAAACCGGCAATACCTACCGCCTCCCGACTGAAGCGGAATGGGAAATCGCCGCTCGAGCCGGCGCCACTACTGATTATTACTGGGGCAATGATGTGGGCCGCAATAATGCCAACTGCGATGGATGCGGAAGCGAATGGGATAACAGGAAAACCGCGCCGGTGGGCAGCTTCAAGCCCAATGCATACGGTCTATACGATACGATGGGTAATGTATGGCAATGGACGGACAGTTGCTGGAAAAGCAATTGCGCAAAGCGCATGCTGTGCGGAGGCTCGTGGAACCACAGGCCGGAGGACATGCGCGCCGGCATGTGCAACTGGTTCGATGCCAACAAGCGTATGCGTTACCTGGGGTTTCGCCCTGCCGTGGCTCTCCCCTGAGATATTAACGCGAGTGCTAGTTCGCGCGCCTGATCGTCGCGCCCAACAGTGACAGCTTGTGCTCGATATGCTCGTAGCCGCGGTCGAGGTGGTAGATGCGATCGATGATGGTTTCCCCTCTGGCGATCAATCCGGCAAGCACCAGGCTCGCGGATGCACGCAAATCCGTAGCCATGACATTTGCGCCATCCAGGCTGGCCACGCCGCAGACCACGGCGGTGTTACCCTCTACCTTGATGTCCGCATTCATGCGTTTGAGTTCCTGTACATGCATGAAGCGATTTTCGAATATGGTCTCGGTAATAATTGCGGTCCCAGCCGCAATGCTGTTCAGTACCATGAATTGCGCTTGCATGTCAGTCGGAAAAGCCGGATAGGGTGCAGTCCGCAGATTCACGGACTTCAACGGATTATTCATTTTCAGGTGTATCCAGTCGTCGCCAGACTCGATCGCAGCGCCCGCTTCCATCAGCTTGTCGAGTACCGAGTCGAGGGTATCGGTGCGCGTTTCCTTGAGCTGGATTTCGCCCCCGCTGGCCGCAGCCGCGACTAGAAATGTTCCGGTCTCGATCCGGTCGGGCATGACGCGATATGCAGTAGCATGCAATGCCTTAACCCCTTCAATCGTAATGATGTCCGTGCCAACACCGTGAATTTTTGCTCCCATTGAAATGAGACAGTGTGCAAGATCCGATACTTCCGGTTCGCGCGCCGCGTTTTCCAATACCGTTATCCCATCGGCCAGGGTGGCTGCCATCATCAGGTTTTCGGTGCCTGTAACGGTTACGATGTCCATGACAATATGTGCACCGTTTAAACGTTTTGCCTTGGCATGAATGTAGCCGTGTTCGATATCAATCTCGGCGCCCATCGCCTGCAAACCCTTGATATGCTGATCAACCGGCCTCAAGCCGATCGCACAACCACCCGGTAGAGATACTTTCGCCTCACCGGCGCGAGCCAGCATCGGCCCCAACACTAAAATTGCCGCTCGCATGGTTTTGACCATCTCGTAAGGCGCAACCAGATTGGAAAGATGCGCAGCCGCCAGTTCGGTCCTTTTACCGTCCACCGCGATACTTATGCCCATCTGTCGAAGGAGGCTCAACATCGTCGTGACGTCATTAAGATAGGGGACGTTATCGATACTGAGCGTTTCCCGAGTAAGCAGGGAAGCGCACAGGATAGGAAGTGCCGCGTTTTTTGCACCTGAAATGCGGACTTCGCCGGAAAGAGGCACGCCGCCGCGGATAATCAGTTTTTGCATGGCTATAAGCTTGTTGGACGAGTGTTCACATACTTCTGAATAACAATTCCGGCTCGAAAAGGATGGGTTTCAGTTTTTTGGCGATCATTCAATTCGATTTGATATCCCAGTGAGGCTGCTTCCGTGAGTTATATGTGAGTTCTTTGCGATTTTGCGGAGTTAATGGAAGAGTTGATGGATGTGCCTGCGATTCAGGAAACCACAAAATTCCACAGAATGACTTGCTGGGTTTATGCTTGGGGTTAACGAGTTGAAATATGCCAGAGTTCCCTTCATCATATCGCAAAGGACATCTTCATGGTTTTCAAATTTGCAATCTAATGACGCCGGACGGCGTCAACTATAACTCAGGAGATCAAATGAAAAAAAATACAGTCCAAACAAATGATGCGCCCCGGCCCATCGGCCCCTATTCACAGGGAATACGTGTAAGCGGTGGAGCCACAGTTTACCTTTCTGGCCAGATCGGCCTGGACCCCTCCACGATGCAGATGGCGACCGGAATCGAGGAACAAACCCAGCAGGTGTTTTCAAATCTCCAGGCGGTGGCTGTGGCCAGCGGAGGCAATCTGAGCGATATAGTCAAACTGAACGTATATCTAACCGATCTTTCGAACTTTGAAAAAGTAAACGGAATTATGGCAACGCACTTTAAGGCGCCATATCCCGCGCGAGCAGCGATAGGGGTAGCGGCCCTGCCGCGCGGAGCACTGGTGGAGGTCGATGCGGTTCTGGTATTACAGGAGTGAGCGGTCGCATCCCCCATACGTCGGAGCCCAATGCCACCGCTCACGCAATTTCCCATCAGCAAGGTGGTAGAGGAGAAACTCATCAAGCTTGGCATTACGGATGAGTTCGACCTGTTGATGCATTTGCCGTTGCGCTATGAAGACGAAACGCATCTTTACCCGATCAATGATGTGCCCTTAAGCAGGATAGTACAGATAGAGGGCATCATTTGCCGCAGCGAAATCATATATCGTCCACGGCGGCAGCTCGTATGTCAGGTAGAGGACGGCAGCGGCGTGCTCTTCATGCGCTTCCTCAATTTTTATGGCAGTCAGGTCAAAGCGTACTCCCCCGGCACGCGCGTGCGCTTGCTGGGAGAAGCGCGCCCCGGTTTCTTCGGAACTGAAATGGTTCATCCAAAATGCCGCGTCGTTCGCGAACAGGAACCGTTAGCCGACGCGTTGACACCGGTTTACTCAACCACTGCGGGTCTTTCCTCCGAGACGATACGCAAGCTGATCCGCGGCATGCTGGGGCGAACGTTGAGTAACGGCGACCCGCACTTGGCAGAGACCCTGCCTGATCCGATTTTGGAGCGATTGGAACTGCCTGGTTTCAGGAACAGTGTTATTTTTTTGCATCAACCCTCGGCGGACGCGCCAGCGGCCTTATTGGAGCGGCGTACCCATCCCGCCTGGCGTCGGATCAAGTTTGATGAATTGCTGGCACAGCAACTGTCGATGCGCATGCACTACCGTCGCCGCCGCAGCGGCAGCGCGCCTGTTCTCCTCGCGAGAAATCAATTGACAAATATGCTATTGGAATCATTGCCTTTTGAACTCACTGGCGGACAGAAGAAGGTTGTTTTCGAAATCAGCCGCGACTTGGCTGCAACCCATCCAATGCAGCGCCTGTTGCAAGGCGACGTGGCAAGCGGTAAAACCGTTGTTGCGGCGCTGGCTGTGCTACAAGCTGTTGAAAATAACTATCAGGCGGCGTTGATGGCGCCTACCGAGATTCTGTCCGAGCAGCATTATCAGAAACTTTCCGCCTGGCTTGCTCCCCTGCTCGCTCCACTCGGTGCGACTATCGCCTGGGTGTCCGGCAACCAGAAAAAGAAACAGCGGGAAATCATGCTCGCCAACATTGCCGAGGGGCGCGCCATGCTTGCCATTGGCACCCATGCATTGTTCCAGGAACAGGTCGAATTCAATAAGCTGGGCCTTGTCATTATTGATGAGCAGCATCGCTTTGGGGTACACCAACGCCTCTCCTTGAGAAAAAAAGGCAGCGGGGCCTTCGAGACGCCGCACCAGTTAATGATGAGCGCGACCCCCATTCCGCGCACGCTCTCGATGAGCTACTACGCAGACCTGGATGTATCGGTTATAGATGAAATGCCTCCTGGTAGAATCCCCGTGGTGACCAGGCTGGTGGCGGATATTCGGCGCGATGAGGTTACCAGCCGCGTCCAGGATGCTTGCCGAGCCGGAAAGCAGGCCTACTGGGTATGCCCGCTCATCGAAGAATCCGAAGCTCTGCAGTTAAAAACTGCCCTGGAGACAAGGGAAAGACTGAGCCTGACTTTTCCTGATTTAAAGATCGGTTTGGTACACGGGCGGCTCCCGCTCCGCGAAAAATCGGCCGTGATGGAGTCGTTCACCCGAGGTGAGATTCAACTATTGGTCGCGACCACCGTCATAGAGGTAGGCGTTGACGTGCCCAACGCGTCGCTGATGGTGATTGAACATGCCGAGCGCATGGGATTGGCGCAATTGCATCAATTGCGAGGCCGGGTGGGGCGAAGCGGTGCAAGCGGAACATGCATATTGCTGTATCAGAAGCCTTTGTCAGAAAATGCCCGGGAACGCCTCAAGGTTATTTTTGAACATACCGATGGTTTTGAGATCGCCCGTCAGGACTTGCGGCTTCGCGGCCCCGGCGAATTCCTGGGTTCGCGCCAGAGCGGCGTCCCCATGCTGCGTTTTGCCGATCTGGAGCAGGATATGGATTTGCTCGATGCCGCCCGCGCCGTTGCAGAGGATTTACTGTGCAATCATCCCGAAGCTGCAAGAAAACATCTTGAGCGATGGCTTGGAAGAAAAAGCGAGTACCTCCAGGTATAAATCCATTATCGATATCTTTTTTCGTATTCAGTCTTCGAAGCACCGGCTTCGTCAGCCTGGTTGCAATCCGGTATATTGCTGAGAACCTGATCGAACTTTCCGACGCTAGATATTGCTGCTCGATGGTATTGCAAGCCCATAATCTAACCCTGAAATATCCTGGCAAAATACTATGCCGGGGCCTGAGCTTGAACATTGATGCGGGTCAGTGCTGGGCCGTACTCGGGCAAAATGGTTGCGGAAAGAGTACCTTGTTGCATGCGCTCGGAGGCCTGCATAACGTAAGTGGCACGGAGTCACCTGTAACGGTGGCAGGAAAAGCGCAGCATGCCTGGTCTCGGCGCGAACTCTCACGCAATCTGGGCATCCTCCTGCAGGAGGAACCAGGCGAGTTCTGGGGAAGCGTGCGCGATTATGTGTTGCTGGGCCGCTATCCACATGTCAGGAGCATGCTCGGCTGGCAAGCCGTGGATCATGATATCGCTACTCAAGCTATCGAGCGCATGGAATTGACCGGCCTTACCCATCGCCCCCTTTCCACGCTTTCCGGCGGCGAACGCCAGCGTGCGCGCATTGCCTTGTTGCTCGCGCAATCGCCGTTTTGCTATCTGCTGGATGAACCGCTGCAACATCTCGATTTGCGCCATCAATTTGCCGTCATGATGCTGTTTAGCGAATTGGCGAGGCAGGGAAAGGCAGTTGTGATGGTGCTACATGATATTGCGTGGGCCAGCCGTTACTGCAGCCACGTGCTCATGCTGTTCGATAATGACGGAGCGATTGCCGGACCCACCGCGCAAGTACTCAACCAGGTCAATCTCGAAGCACTTTATCAGTGCGATATGAATGAAATCAGGGTGAACGGCGAGCGTCATTTTGTGCCGGCGCATGCGATGCCGAGTGTATAATCCTACATCCGGCGGTTGATCGCTTATTTTTTGTTTAGCGCCATGGTTCGCAAAGACTTTTTGCGTCACTTGACCTTCACCTTTTTGGTGAGTTCGCCGCAGGGCGGATTTAGGATAGTTTGGAGCTTGATGCCATTTATAGTTCGTAATGATCCGTAAACTTCTTCGCCGCGTTTTCAACCGCAACACACCTGCTTCCACCTCCGCTGGGCAATCCCCTTCTTCCGGGCTGCGTATCATTCCTCGTGAACAACACGGCATCTCACGCGACCATATCAATGCATGCGCGTTGAAAGTTACAGCGGCGTTGCAGGAGGCAGGGCATTCCGCCTTTATTGTGGGTGGTGCGGCACGCGACCTGATCCTGGGATTGGAGCCCAAAGACTTTGATGTCGCAACAAATGCCACGCCTGAGGACGTGAGGGCGATATTCCGGCGCTCGCGCATTATCGGGCGCCGTTTCCGGCTGGTACATGTCATGTGCGGAGCTGAGACGGTCGAAGTGTCCACTTTCCGCGGCGGCGCGTCCGGCAACGGGGGTGACGATGTCGCACCGGATACGCATATTGACGAACATGGACGCCTGCTGCACGACAATGTGTTTGGTACCCAGGAAGAGGATGCGAGGCGGCGCGATTTTACTGTCAATGCACTGTTTTTCGATCCCATCCATGAAGAGATCTGGGATTACCTGAACGGCTACGAAGACATCACGGCGCGACGCTTGCGCATCATTGGCGACCCCGTGCGGCGGTATCGTGAAGATCCCATCAGGATGCTCCGGGCCGTCCGGCTGGCAGCCAAGCTGGAGATGCAGCTCGACCCCGATACCGCCGCACCTATTGGAGATCTTGCTCCGCTGTTACGCAACGTGCCTCCGTCGCGGCTGTTTGATGAAATGTTGAAGCTGCTGCTATCGGGCCACGCACTCACTTGTGTAGCCGAATTACGGAAACGCGGACTCCATCATGGCTTGCTTCCCATGCTGGACGTCATACTGGAGCAGCCGTTGGGCGAACGATTTATTACGCTCGCGCTTAAAAATACCGACGAACGCGTACGTCTGGAAAAACCGGTATCCCCCGGTTTCCTGTTCGCCGCGCTGTTGTGGCATGAAGTGCTCGCGGCCTGGAACATTCGTCAGGCTGCGGGGGAAAAACCGATTCCCGCTCTATATCAAGTCATGGATGACGTGCTGGCGGTACAAAACAAAAATCTCGCGATTCCGCGCCGGTATGACGCTATCATGAAAGAAATCTGGGCAATGCAGCCGCGTTTCGTGGGCCGATCGGGCCGCAAGCCATTTCGTCTGTTGGAGCACCCGCGCTTTCGAGCCGCATATGACTTCATGCTGTTGCGTTGCGAGAGCGGCGAGGTGGATATGGAACTGGGCAAATGGTGGGAATCGTTCCAGCGCGCCAGTTCCAGCGAGCGCGAAGCCATGCTGATCAAGGACGAACTTACGAAAAAACGCAGGAGAAGCCGCGGGCGTCGCAAATCCCCACCTATCGACACGGCAGACACCACTCGTTCAGCGGCGGATTTGCCGGAATAATCGATGGGGTGTATCAGTTCCTCGCATCATGCCGGTTGCCGGGCTTTTATAGCGCTGGGCAGCAATCTGGATGACCCGGTATCCCAGGTGCGCAGAGCTTTTGACGAGCTGGCGCGGCTTCCTTCAAGCCGCCTGCTCATGCATTCCTCACTTTATCGCAGTGCGCCGATGGAGCGTCTCGATCAGCCCGATTTCATCAATGCGGTGGCACAAATTGAAACCGGCCTTTCACCTTATGACCTGCTTAACGCCCTGCTCGAAATTGAACATCGCCACGGGCGTGTGCGAGAGTATTCCAATGCACCGCGAACACTGGATCTGGACATACTGATGTATGACGATCTGCAATGCAATGATCGCTACCTGGTTCTGCCGCATCCGCGCATGCACCAAAGGGCGTTCGTTCTGCAGCCGCTCCTGGAAATTGCTCCAGACGTCCGCATTCCGGGCCATGGCGCTGCTGCGGAATTGCTGGCCGCATGCGCAGGACAGTGGCTCGAACGAGAACAGCACCAATGAAGCTGGAAGAATATCGCCATATCATTATTGAGGGTCCGATAGGAGTAGGGAAAACCAGCCTGGCGCGGCGGATGGCGGACCATTTGCGCGGCGAACTCCTGCTGGAAAAACCGGGCGAGAATCCGTTTCTGGGAAAATTCTACGAGGATATTCCCCGGTACGCGCTACCGACGCAATTGTTTTTTCTGTTCCAGCGCGCTGATCAATTGGGCGGGTTGTCTCAGGGAGACATGTTCGCCAAGCCGATCATCAGCGATTTTATGTTCGACAAGGATCCGCTATTCGCCCGGCTTACACTGAATGATGCGGAGTACGACTTATACCGTAAGATCTATTGTCATCTCCAGCCTAAAGCGCCCCCCCCTGGATTGGTTATTTATTTACAGGCATCTCCCTCCACCCTGATTGAGCGGGTGAAACGGCGTGGCAATGCGTTCGAGAAATATATTTCCGAGGAATATTTGCGGCGACTGGCCGACAGCTATGCCCGTTTTTTTCATCTGTACGAAGATGCGCCACTCGTGGTAATCAACAGTGAAAATCTCAATTTTGCCGATAGCCAGGCGGACTTTGACTTATTGTTACAGCAGATAGACAAGATGCGCGGTCACAGGGAATATTTCAATCGCGGAATTTAAGGAATTTTTAATGGCCCTTACGCGATCAAACTAAATGAGGAGTCCGATATGCGTACTACACAGGATGCTTTGCAAAAAATGCGGGATGATGGCGAGAAAATTGCCATTCTCACCTGTTATGACTCAAGTTTTGCCACGTTGCTGGAAAACGCGGGCGTAGATATTCTGCTGGTGGGCGATTCGCTGGGCAACGTGTTGCAAGGTGAAGAGAGCACTTTGCCGGTAACGCTCGATGACATGGTATACCACACCCATTGCGTGACGCGTGGTTCAAGTAAAGCATTTATTATGGCTGACATGCCCTTCGGTACCTCCCAGGTGAGTCCGGAGGACACGTTCGAGAATGCCGCCGAACTCATGGCGGCTGGAGCGAGTATGGTCAAGATCGAGGGCGGCTGCGTGATGGCGGAAACGGTTGAATTTCTCACCCGCCGTGGAATCCCCGTTTGCGGCCACATCGGTTTGACGCCCCAGTCGGTACACCAGTTGGGCGGTTATAAACTACAGGGCAGAACTGACTATCAGGCAAAACAGTTGTTGGAAGATGCGGTTGCCCTGGAAAATGCGGGTGCCGGCATGCTATTGATGGAAGTGGTCCCCGCCTCGGTTGCAAAACAGGTTACCGAAAAGCTATCCATTCCTACCATTGGTATTGGCGCGGGCAGGGATTGCTCTGCGCAAGTGCTGGTCCTGTACGATATGCTCGGCATCTATTCCGGCAAGAAGGCCCGATTCATGAAAAATTTCATGAGCGGAGCAGGAAGTATCCACGAGGCAGCGGCTAATTACGTCAAGGCGGTGAAGACTGGAGAATTTCCCGGGCCCGAACATATTTTCTGATTCCAGGTCGAGCGTGGAAATCATCACTGACATCGCATCTTTGCGCGCTCGCCTCAAACACGAGTCTTCCATTGGCTTCGTGCCGACTATGGGCAACCTGCACGAGGGCCATTTATCCCTTGTCCAAACCGCGCAACAGAAAGCGGATCGCGTGGTAGTGAGCATTTTTGTGAACCGTCTGCAATTCGCGCCGGCGGAGGATTTTGACCAATATCCTCGAACGCTGGCCGATGACTGCAAACTGCTCAAAAATCGCGACGTCCATATCGTGTTCGCACCAGGCGAAAAAAGCCTGTATCCAGTGAAGCAGGAGTTCATGCTCGATCCTCCCCCGGTAACGGACATGCTGGAAGGCCAGTTTCGCCCGGGATTTTTCCGCGGCGTATCGACCGTGGTATTAAAACTTTTCAATATCGTACAACCGCAAGTGGCAATATTTGGGAAAAAGGATTATCAGCAACTGCATCTTATGCGTGAATTGGTACAGCAATTAAACGTACCAGTGGAAATTGTGGCGGGAGAAACGGTACGCGCCGCGGATAACCTGGCGTTGAGCTCTCGCAACCGTTATTTGACGCATGAGGAACGTGCCGAGGCAACGCGGTTGTATCAGGTTTTATCGCAGGTCAAACAGAGAGTAGAGGGTGGCCGCCGGAATTTTCATGATTTAGAGGAAAATGCAAAGAAAATTCTATGTGGACACGGGTGGAAGGTTGATTATATCGCCCTTCGGCATCGCGATACCCTGGCTCCAGCGTCCGAGTGCGACCAAAATATAGTGGTACTCGGAGCAGCAAGGCTGGGTAAGACCCGGCTGATAGATAATTTGGAAATAGACGTCAAGACCTGATCGAAAAGATCAGCGTTTTGAATAAGGCCGGTTTTTTTGGCAGAGTTGCCGTATTCCCCCCCTCACTGCTCTACTATCCATTCGGTTTCCCTGTATGTTTCCCTATCCCCGCTTCCATCCCTGCCATCTAAGAGCTGTTAAGTTGCCCCTTTCCTTGGCAGTCATTTTTCGTTGCTCGTTTAATCACCTCATTTAAATTTTTTGAAAAGCTGCTCAAGGCCACCAATAAGCCAGCTTCCGGGGCCGGCCTGTAAAGGTTGCTCAATAGCCTATCCGAGTCTATCCCACGTTTCGATTTCTGCGATTAAGTAATTGATTCATAATTACATAATGGTATGTCGGTAGCTGAGTCATAATCCTGTCATGGTACGTCGTGATTTAACGACATATAATAATCGGTTGTTATCAACGAATTACTACTTCCCACGGATCTTGTGTTGCTGAAAAGCAACAGCAATCCGCCTATTGTTAGTCATCCGTAATTTAAGCTCTTGTTTAAGCGTGCTTTATTATCCTGGCACGAAAAATGCTTTTAAGTAACTAAGTGCCGGGTTGCTGACCGCTGGAACAAACCAGACCTTACCCGTGTACCGAATCTCGAATAGAGGATCCTCTAAGCGGGGAAGAAAGCGAACAAAAATACCGAACAAGAATACGCCGATAAAAATATGTTGAGATAGAGGCGTTTCGTAATAGCCCCGACCTGGGGCTTATCCAGAGATTCTCTTACAGGAGGTGTTTTATGTTTCTCTTGCAAAGCCCAAAGCAAAACCGAATCCTTGCAGCCCTGCCCCCGGAAGATTATGCACGGCTTCTTCCGTATCTCGAATTTGTATCAATGCCGTTGGGGCAAACCATTTATGAACCACGCGCCGCTGTTACTCATATGTATTTCCCCACCAGCAGTATTGTGGCGCCGTTATATGCCATAGAGAACGGGGCATCGGTACGGCTTGCAATTATCGGCAATGAGGGGCTAACCGGTATATCCGCTCTTTTGGGCGGTGGCGGCACGCCAGCCGGAATCGTGGTGCAAAGCGCGGGAAATGGTTACCGGATCAAGGCGAACACTTTAAAAAAGGAATTCGACCGGGGCGGTAATTTACAGCATGTGATATTGCGCTATACCCAGGCGTTGATTACTCAAACCTCGCAGAATGCGGTATGCAATCGTCACCATAATATAGAGCAGCAGTTGTGCCGTTTCCTGTTAATGAGTTTAGACCGGCTGTCAGGCGAAGAAATGCAAATGACACACGAGCAGATAGCGATCATGTTGGGCGTTCGGCGGGAAAGCGTAACCCAAGCTGCTCTTAAATTGCAAACGATCGGAGCGATCCGGTATAGCCGTGGCCATATCACTGTACTGGACCGTGAAGAGCTGGAGGACACCGTATGCGAGTGCTATGCCGTCGTTAATGACGAATATGACCGGTTGTTATGGAATCATGTTCCCGACACTGTTCAGGAGCCCGCTAAGCCAAGCACAAGCAAGCAATTGTGGTCAGTAAACTGAGGAGAGCCCCGGGCTACTCGGCGGGAACCAATTCCGCCCTCCCCTAAACGTGGTTCAAGCTGAGTAGCCCGGCTTGTCGTATGAAAGCCGTGATGATAATGTCACTTTGTCATAAGATGTCTGAGAACGTATGGCAGTATCCCGCCATGCATGTAATAGTCTACCTCTATACCCGTATCTATTCTGCATAATAAGTCCACTTCTCGGCGCGAACCATCGGCGCCGCGAATAACAAGTGACACGCTCTGCTGAGGGCGAATGTCTCTCAACCCCAGAAGGTCAAACTGTTCATTGCCTTTGATGCCCAATGACTGAACGCTGTCATTTTCCTTGAATTGCAGCGGCAGCACACCCATGCCCACGAGATTGCTCCGATGTATGCGTTCGAAGCTCTTCGCGATTACCGCCTTGACACCGAGCAGCTGAGTTCCTTTTGCTGCCCAGTCGCGGCTTGATCCCGTGCCATATTCTTCGCCTCCAAATACCACTGTCGATACGCCATCCGCAATATATTTCATGGCTGCATCATAAATACTCATCTGCTGGCCATCCGGCTGATGCAGGGTAATTCCACCTTCACTGCCCGGTATCATCAGGTTTTTGATGCGCACATTGGCAAAAGTGCCGCGCATCATCACCTCATGGTTGCCCCGGCGCGCCCCATAACTGTTGAAGTTCATCCTGGATACGCCATTTGCAAGCAGATACTTGCCCGCGGGGGAAGTTTCTTTTATTGAGCCAGCAGGGCTGATGTGATCGGTGGTTAATGAATCGCCAAATATGGCCAGCGCGCGGGCATCTTGTATTCCCCCCGGTTGCGAGGGCTGCATGGAAAAATCCTGAAAGAATGGCGGCTCGGCAATATAGGTGGATTTCGGCCAACTATAGATCTGCCCCGAGACTGATGGAACATTGTTCCACAACAGCTGATTCTGGGTAAGGTTGCTGTAGAGCCGGCGAAACGTTTCCCCATCGGCGGCAAATTTGATCAGTGCGCGGACTTCGTCGTCGCTCGGCCAGACGTCCTTGAGCCAAACGGGTTTTTCGCCCTCGCCGAGCCCCAGCGGCTCGTTCGTCAAATCCTTCAGCATGGTACCTGCGATGGCATACGCCACGACCAGGGGGGGAGACGCCAGAAAATTGGCGCGGATGTTTGGGTGAATTCGTGCTTCGAAGTTGCGGTTGCCCGAAAGTACCGCGGCACAGACCAGATCATTCGTCACCACGGCTTCCTCGATCGGTTCTGATAGCGGTCCAGAGTTGCCGATGCAAGTGGTGCAACCATAGCCTGCGAGATTAAAACCGAGCTTCTCCAGATAAGGTAACAGGCCCGTAGCCGTCAGATACTCCGTCACGACGCGCGATCCAGGCGCAAGCGAGGTCTTGATGTGCCGTTTAACCGCCAGCCCTTTTTCTACCGCTTTCTTTGCCAGTAACCCCGCTGCCAGCAGCACACTGGGGTTGGAGGTATTCGTACAGGATGTGATGGCCGCAATCAGAACATCGCCATTGCCCAGGTCGAAGGGTCCATTTGATATGCATTGCGGCGCCTCTTCCATATTCAGTATCGGGCGATTACTGACCATTTCAGTGAGGTTCCGCGCACTTCCAGGTTGCAGGTTATTACCCATCTCCGCCTGCTTCCGTGCACTCCCGGGTTGCGATGAAACATCGCCTGTGCCTCCGTTATCCGGCCCTGCGCCAGCAATACCCGTTTCGCCATGTATATCTTTTTCCACGCAATTGCGCACCGGATAGCGTTGGTCCAGACCCGCCGTATCTTTTCCATAACCCCCACCTGTGACGGGCTTGGCAAAGAGTTCGACAAACCTTGATTTTACGTTGCCGATTTCGATTCGATCCTGAGGCCGCCGGGGTCCTGCCAGCGAAGGCGCAACCGTACCCAGATCAAGCTCCAGTTCCCGTGTGTAGTCGATGTCGCCTTTGCGCGGAACACCATACAGATTCTGGGCCTTGAAATAAGACTGAAATGCCGCGATTTCCTCTTCGCTACGTCCGGTGTCCCTGAAATACCCGATTGTGGCGTCATCCACCGGAAAAAAACCCATCGTGGCGCCGTACTCAGGTGACATGTTGGCGATCGTGGCACGATCGGGCACGGTTAGCGATGCAGTCCCTTCGCCAAAAAATTCGACGAACTTGCCCACTACATTCGCTTTACGCAACATTTCCGTAATAGTCAGCACCAGATCGGTAGCGGTAACACCGGCAGGCAAACGACCCGTCAAATTAACCCCAACGACGTCCGGTGTGAGAAAGTAAACCGGCTGCCCCAGCATTCCGGCTTCGGCCTCGATTCCGCCGACGCCCCAGCCTACCACGCCGATGCCATTGATCATCGTGGTATGAGAATCGGTACCAACAAGGGTGTCGGGATATGCCACGCCATCTTTCATGTGCACGCCGTGGGCAAGATATTCGAGGTTCACCTGATGCACAATTCCGATTCCGGGAGGGACAACCTTGAATGTATTAAATGCCTGCATGCCCCATTTTATGAATTGGTAGCGCTCATTGTTGCGGCGGAACTCGATTTCCATGTTGATTTCGAGCGCCTGTTTGTCGCCGTAATGATCGACTTGGACCGAATGATCAACCACCAGGTCAACGGGCACTAGCGGTTCAATAAGCTTGGGATCCTTTCCCATCCTTTGCGCCACACTGCGCATGGCCGCCAGATCGACCAGGAGCGGTACACCGGTAAAGTCTTGTAACACGATGCGCGACACGACAAACGGAATCTCATCCATACGCGCCGCGTTGGGTTTCCAGTCGGCCAACCGTTTCACATGGGCGTCAGTGATCTTATCGCCATCGCAATTGCGCAAGACGGACTCGAGCACAATGCGAATGGAAACGGGCAGCCGTGAAATCTTCCCCAAGCCGGCTGTTTCCAAAGCAGGAAGAGAATAGAACTTTGCTTTTCCACCTGCCGGAAGAGAAATGTCTTGAAGCGAATTGAAAATATTATGGTTCATGGTGATACTCCTGGGATCTCAGCGAGATCGGTTATTCGGGTATGCCTCAATGCGGTTTCTGCAAATGAAGCGAAGGATAATTGCGGAGTGCAGGAATAATTAATAGTTCTGCAAATGCTCAGACCGAAAACTGTTTATAGGGCATAGCGGGCTACTTCTCAACCGAAACCATGATTCTCGGTCTGTATTCTGGAATCCCGGCTTCTACCACGCTGCCAGCGAAACTTTGATAAGCGCTTCCCACACGTTTAGCCATTGAATCGGGAAATAGATGAAAATCCCCCGCTTTCAGCGCGGCAACTATTCCCTCGGCAACAACTGAAGGGGGTTCGGCGGATCCTGTCAAGCCAGCAGCGTTACCCATGTCAGACCCGATAAGGCCAGGGTGCACGCTCAGCACTGCAATGCCCTGCTGCCCCAGCAATTCGTGCAATGCCTGTGTGAGGGAATACGCGGCAGCCTTGCAAGCGGAGTGAGTCGCGAAGTTGGGAGCGCACACCAACGATGCAACGGAGTTGAGCTGAACTAAGGCCCCGCCGCCGTTTTGCTTGAGAGCGGGGACAAAGGCCTGAGCCATTCGGATAAGGCCGAGTACGTTGATCTTCATCCCAAGCTCTAGCGCATCAATGGCATTGCCGTCCAGCGGAGTCGAAGCCATGAACACAGCCGCGCTATTGACCACCACTTGGATATCCGCCGCCCTGCCGGCCATTGCTGTGATGGTCTCGGGCCTAGCCAGGTCTAATTGGACAGGAAGAACCCTGTCACCGTAACGCTCGATCAGGGGTGCAGCAGAGTCGAGGCGGCGAACTGCCACATAGACTCTAGCTGCTCCATGATCCAGGAAGGCATCGACTATGGCCTTGCCGATACCCCTATTCGCTCCTGTGACGAGCGCTATCTTATCCTTGATGTCACAAGTTATTTTCAATTCAGCTGTTCACGTCGATTTAGAGAATCATTGCAGCGCCTGCCTGGTTTAATCCCTGATATGTCGTTTAATTATATTCCCATCGACCCATGCGACTCTACCTATTGCCGGAAATTTTTTCGTTAAACGGCTCTTGTGCTCGTGCATGTCGGCAATAATCCATCTACACCTATAGCATGCCGCACGGGCATGCCTATCAAACAATTATCGAGTGAGGAGATATCCCCTCGAAGAGAACTGCGCGCGGCCATGTTACACGCATAACGGCCATCCAGAATCAAAAAATCGTGTAATATGAAACAGATGGCGGCCGAAATACTCATCTGAACCGTGAGCTATATGCGGTCCGAGTCAACCTCAACACAAAAACGGCATTCTCCGCAGCAGAGCCGCCACATTCTCTATCTGATGATTTCTTATGAGCTGGACTTATGGTCCGTCCGGTAGTCGTGCTGCTGCACGGTTTCCTCGGTTTCGTGAAATGGGGGCCTTTCGAATATTTTCGGGGCGTAAAAGACGCGTTGTGTCACGTGGATATTGACCCGCTTACGCCGGAAGTGCCGACCGCCGGCACAATAGCGGAGCGTGCGGAGGTGCTGGCCCACAAACTCTTTCGGAGCAACACTCCTGCTTTCGCATTGGTTGGACACAGCATGGGGGGGCTGGATGCCCGGTATTTGATTACCCATCTTGATCCGGATCGGCGTATCAAAAGCTTGATTACCGTTTCCACCCCGCATCAGGGTTCACCTCTGGCACGATGGTTCCTCGAATCGCGCGGACCGATTCAAGCTTACATTCGACACATCGGCGACCCAGGTCTGCGCGAACTGACCCCGGAAGCCTGCAGGGCGATGCACATTCCCGACCGCGATGATGTGCATTATATGTCTTATGCGAGTTGCCGCCCGCCTGGCGAGCTTCCGTTCTGGCTCCGGCCCTACGGGCGTGCGATTGATGAAGATAACGATGGACTGGTGCCCGTCAGTTCCGCCCAATGGGGACAATTCCGTGGTGTGGTACGCTCGGATCACATCGAGCTTATCGGTTGGAGCCTGGGATTACCTGATGCTCAATCCGGGCGGCCATTTGATCACCTGGCTTTCTGGACGCGAGTCGCCGCCGAAGCAACCGCTGCTGCAGAGCGCGACAACATTTAATAAAGGATAAAAGCATGGACCAGCCAGAGGATAGGAAAGGGGGGAAAAAATGGCATATGCCCTGGTTCGACTGGCTGGTATTTGTGCTGCCCGCAGCGCTTTTCATTGGTCTCGGGCTGGAATCCGCCTTGGTCCCCGCGCCACCTGCGGGGAGCCCTCAACATTCCGATTTTCGAGCGGTAGCGCACTGGTTTGATCCGGTATTTTTCCAATACAACCTGGTCATGGCCTTGCTGGTGGTATTGGTCGTGCCATCGCTTGCGCTAAGCTATATCCAGGCCATGGCAAATCGGAAAGAGCGCCGCTTGTATCGCGATGTTCCACCCGAGCGCCGCAGCGAGGTACGCAGGAGGATGGGACGCCGGGCTTCCTTCAGCACATACCGCGGCAGCGTCTGGCTGACCATGACTGTCGTGCTGCTTGGCGTGTCGATCCTGCTCCTGTTCAAACCCGTTTCTTCAGCTGCCGGGATGGGTTTGAATTTCAGCCTGGGCTCGAATATGTTGACGATGGGGCCGTTCGTCGAGCTGTTCGAGAAAGACCCCCAAGCCTACTATTCCCATCTCGTTCGCAACATGATCGCTTTCCAGTTCGGCTTTCTGGGGGCCTATGTATATTTTATCGGATCTGTTGTGCGCGCCTATTTCACGCTCGATCTGACCTCCCACACCTTTGTGGACGGCGCCATTCGCATGATCGTCGCCAGCATCCTCGCCCTCGTACTCTCCTTCGCTTTTGATTTTTTTGCGTTCACCGCTGACGCCAGGCCCGCTGTCTCAGGCGCCACAACGAATAATCATCACGCCGAGTCCACTCCTGCTACTGAATCTACCGCCGCCACAGCCTCAAGTGGTGCGAGCGGCTCAACGACCGAGTCTAATATGGCAGGGTTAGCGATACCGGCTAGCCTGAGCCTGTTGCCGGTCGTCGCCTTTTTCTTCGGCTTCTATCCCAAACGCGCGTCGCTGGCAATCGAACGAATAGCGCTCAAAACGATGAGGAATATTATTCCCACAGATAGCTACCGCGCATTGCCTCTCTCCATGCTTGCAGGAATGAGCTATACCCATGAATTGAGGTTGGAGCGGGAGGGTTTCGACAACGTTGAAAACCTGAGCACCGCGGATGCGGTGGATCTCGCCGTGCGCACCTGTTTCAGCTACACCCAGTTGCAGCAATGGATAGATCAGGCCTGGCTCGCGTCTCACCTGCGCGAAGATTATCCAGACTTTGTCCGCCGGACAGGCATTTCAACCAGTGAGGAGTTGCGCTGCTTTTTGTACGCCAGCGATTCCGCCAAGGTTGATGGAGTGGACCAACTCGTATCAGCGCTGACGACCGACCCCGTGGCCGCTGCGTCCTGGAAAGTGCGGCTGACTGCCCTTAAAACGCTGCTCGAGGCGCGTCAAGCCCCTTCACAGAAGGTAGAGGTTCCGCGCCCGGACGGGCCGAAAGCGGATTAAGATCTCGCTAATGGCGCCGGCGGTTCTCGGAAAACGTCAGGGTTCCACATGTCAACAAACTCGTTGACCGCCATCTTTTCCAGGCCTTCTCGATCGAGGTAGAGATCGATTATCTTTTTTTGCTGCTCTGCCGAAAAGACGCGCGCAAGGTTGGTTTCGAATTTCGCTTCCAGTAAGGGAATGCCTTCCTTGCGACGAAGCCGATGGCCAATGGGATATTCCATCACGACCTCATCCAGTCTTTCTCCATCCTTGAATTCCACCGTTAGACCGTTGGCTATGGAGCGTTTTGCGGGATCGTGGTAGTCGCGGGTGAATTGCGGGTCCTCGACGCAGGTTATCTTTTCACGCAACGCGTCGATGCGCGGATCGGCGGCAACGGTGTCTTCATAATCCGCAGCGGCAAGCCGGCCAAAAATAAGCGCCACCGCAACAATATACTGGATACAGTGATCGCGGTCGGCATAATTGTTGAGCGGCCCTTTCTTGTCGATAATGCGTATTGCGGCCTCGTGCGTGCGTATGGTAATCCTCTCAATATCGCTTATTCGGTCTTTCACCCAGGGGTGTAATTGCATAGCGCACTCCGCCGCGGTCTGGGAGTGAAATTCCGCAGGAAAAGAAACCTTGAACAAGATGTTTTCCATTACGTATGAGTCCCACTGCTCGATCCGCCTTTGAAACCTGAACGGCTGTCCCTTGAACAGTACATCGTAAAACCCCCAGGTTTTGGCAGTGAGTGCTGTGGAATAACCCATTTCTCCCTTGAGCGTCATCAGCGCAAGCCAGACCGCGCGGCTGGTGGCATCGCCCGCCGCCCAGGACTTGCGTGAACCCGTATTGGGCGCATGGCGATAAGTGCGCAGAGCTTGTCCGTCTACCCAAGCCTGTGAAAGCGCATCGGTAATCTGATCACGGCTGCCGCCCAGCAGATGCGTGATCACCGCAACCGACGCAACCTTCACCAATACCACGTGATCCAACCCGACCTTGTTGAAACTGTTTTCCAACGCGAGGCAACCCTGGATTTCATGTGCCTTGATCATTGCCGTCAGAACATCCCTCATCATTAACGGCTGTCCACCCTCAGCCACGGCATTACGCGCGGACCAGTCCGCAACCGCGAGGATGCCACCCAGATTATCCGAAGGATGCCCCCACTCGGCTGCAAGCCAGGTATCGTTGAAATCCAGCCAGCGAATGATCGTCCCGAGGTTGAATGCAGCCTGTACCGGATCGAGCTGGAACCGCGTGCCAGGCACTCTCGCTCCATTCGGGACAATTGTGCCGTTCACAACAGGGCCAAGCAGCCTGCTACAGGCGGGATAAGTGAGCGCTTCCATTGCGCACCCAAGCGAATCCATCAAACAATAATGCGCGGTCTCGTACGCCAAGTCACTTTCAATTTTGCGATTGACGACGTAGTCGGCAATATCGACAAGCACCTGATCGGGCTGGGGACGTGTATCAGGGATAAGGGATGACATTGAGGAATATCTGGGATTATTTTGCGCCGGCGACCCGGCTCGCGCGCTTCGGTCGCCGCGAACTTCTCAGTTGACGCGATACTTATCGAAATATCTCGTATATCTCGTTATCAGACCTGAGGGCGGGATCCGGGATATGATTGAACGAATATATATTGGCTAATGTAGACCAAGTAATTCAGTCGGCAATATGCTCGGCTTCGCGTTCCGGACATTGGCACAGCTCATCCAATATCTCTCGCTTGAATATATAAAATGACAATGGTATTAACCCCTTGTCAAAAACAATAGCGAGCGCACCAATCAGGTATTCAACGATGCGCCACCCCTTGCTCTTTTTCAAATTGCAGTAATCCAGGTCAACGCAGACCTTCTGCCGGAACATTTCGCTGAACCGTAGAAGCTGCGAATCAATTACCAGAACCATATCGTTTTTTAAGTTATTAAACGAGTCCGTAGGCAAATCGACAATCGCCTCAATATCCGTAAGGTCGATCTCGAATCTGGACTCTATTTCATCTCTTGCGCTTCGGAATTCCTCCAACTCCACTAGGCTTTGACGAGCGAGTTCCCAGTCTTCGGTGGCAAGGTATTCCATGGCCACGTCGGCCGAAATGCTGTGGATAACCAGTTCCTGGGTAGCGGTACCGTTTGCCATTTTCTACTCCTACAAAAATACGCAGCGGATATCTGGAATAATTTTTTCTTATTCCACAGCCTCAGCATAGCATATGCCCATCCATCCAACATCAGCTTACCGATTACTCAGCTTTACAAGGGACGTCGTATGCTCTTCTTCAATATTAGAAATGAGCTCATCGCCGGCCTTTCTGGTACCGATCACCCCACCTGAGCCATATAATGACGAGCTTGACTTATAGGCGGGATGCGCTATAAAAATTAGCGGATACAAAGCAATGCACCGCCCGCTTCCCGAACCCTTTCCCTACAGCTTTGCCCGCGAAACGAGGCTCGCCTGGGATCACTGTTAAGGAAAAATAACATGATTTTGCCAAAAACGATGCCATGGATGCTAGCCATAATACTCTGCATTGGAGCATCCGGAGGGCGGGGACATGATGAGCACGACGCCTTAGGCAATGTTCCACCTGAGAAATTAGGCAAGGTGAGCTTCCCGGTCAGTTGTAACATCGCGGCGCAGAAGGAATTCAACCGGGGCATGGCACTATTTCATTCCTTCTGGTTCGACCCGGCAATTAAGTCATTTGGCAGAGTGCTCCACCACGATCCGGAATGCGGCATGGCTTACTGGGCCATTGCCATCACGTCGATGGGTAACCCGTTTACGTGGCCGCCCATACCAAAAGCGTGGACAGCGGGCGCATCGGCCGTGGCCGACGCCCAGCACCTGGGCGTCAAGACCGAACGCGAAGGTGATTATATCGCCGCGCTGGCCGCACTATTCAAGAATTGGGAAACGACCGACTACCGACCGCGGGTATTGGCCTTCCAGAAAGCGATGGAAGGTGTGGCAGCACGCTACCCCGAAGATATTGAAGCACAAATCCTTTATGCTCTCGCGCTCGACGCTACAGCGCTGCCTACCGATAAAACTTTCGCTAATCAGCTCAAGGCAGCAAATATCCTGGAACCATTATTCGAGAAATATCCGGATCATCCGGGGGTCGCTCACTATCTGATCCACACCTACGATTATGCCGAGCTGGCCGAAAGAGGTCTCCCCGCAGCCCGAGCCTATGCCAGGATCGCACCCTCGGTGCCGCATGCGCTGCACATGCCGTCACACATCTTTAGCCGCGTCGGTCTGTGGCATGAGATGGCGGAGAGCAATCGCGCCTCTTATCTTGCAGCCAAGAGTGAGCTCAAGGAAGCGACCCTTGGCATTGGCACATACGACGCGCTGCACGCAATGGATTACATGGTTTTCGCCTATCTCCAGCAAGCGCAAGATAAGGCAGCCAAACGCCTTGTGGATGAAGCCGCGTCGACCCGCAAGGTCAATGTGGAAAATTTTCCCGCTGCTTATGCCTTCGCCGCTATTCCAGCACGCTTTGCGGTGGAACGCGCTGACTGGAAAGGCGCTGCTGCGCTCGAGCTGTCCCCCGCCGGGCTTGCCTGGAGCAAGTTTCCTCAAGCTGAAGCAATTCTCGTCTTCGCCCGGGGCATGGGTGCCGCGCGCAGCAGAGATAATGCGGCTGCGCGGAAGGACGTCGCACGACTGAAGGCACTCAAGGACGCCATGGCAGCGACCAAACTGGACTATTGGGCGGGTCAGACAGACTTTCAAATCAAAGCAGTCAATGCCTGGCTTGCCCTCGCGGAGAACAGAAACGACGAGGCGGTGTCGCTGATGCGTGCCGCCGCAGAAGCTGAAGAAGCAAGCGACAAACACCCGGTGACTCCGGGAAATGTCGCGCCTTCTCGCGAGCTGCTCGGAGAAATGTTGCTAGCGCTCGGCCGTCCGGCACAAGCGTTCGCCGAGTTCGAACGTTCCCTGAAGCGCGATCCCAACCGCTTCCGCAGCACTTACGGTGCCGCTCGCGCTGCGGAAGCGTCAGGCAACCAAAAAGTAGCCCGCAACTATTACGCCAAACTTCGAACCATGGCGGCCGATCATGATACCGAGCGTCCCGAACTGGAGCAGGCCAAGGCCTTTCTGGTAAAACATTGACCACAGCGCATCGTTCTTTAAGGTTCGGCACAGTGGGCTGACGTGAAGGAAAAATCAAACCCTGTAATAACAATTCAGCCTGAGCCGCAAGCATTCGCAATGCTGAAAGCCTTCACGCAAACCGACGGACTCCACTTTCATCAGTATCGTGATTGTCCTTGCAATGCGTCTTCCGAGCATCCATTACCGGCGGATCAGGTGTAGCAGTCCCCAGATCAAAGTCACAGTGACTTGGATATTGGGAGCTGACTGCGGCGGTAATTCCGTAATGTGGGCTTCAAGTTCCAGGAGTGGCATCGGTCTTGTCGCACGGGCTGTTAATCAAGACACCTGAGATGGGGAAAACTTTATGATCTTGCCCGGAAGTTCCTTCCAAATTTCATGCGAAGAAGCCAATATCCGCGTGCACAGATCCGACAATAAGGGTCATAAAAGATGCATGAAGGAAGATCTAGCCCATTCAGTCCGAGACATACATGTAACGATGAGAATGTATTAATTTCAAACTTGAAAATCAGCTCATTATTAGACAATTAAGGCAAATTAATCTACCTAGGATTATGCTCGTATCGAAACCGGCTCAAACTCCCGCTCTTCCGGGCCGATGTAATTTGCCGAGGGCCGGATGATCTTGTTATCGACCCGCTGCTCGATGATGTGCGCCGCCCAGCCGCCGGTCCGGGCAATCGCGAACAGTGGCGTGAACATGGCAGTTGGCACGCCCATCATGTGGTAGCTCACTGCGGAGTACCAGTCGAGGTTGGGGAACATTTTCTTGATGTCCCACATCACTGATTCCAATCTTGCGGCCACATCGAACATTTTCGTATCCCCCGCCTCCATCGAGAGTTTTCTCGCCACTTCGCGGATGACTCTGTTGCGAGGATCCGCGATGGTATAAACCGGGTGGCCGAAGCCGATAATGATTTCCTTTTCGGCCACGCGCCGGCGAATATCCGCCTCGGCCTCATCCGGGTTGCTGTAGCGCTTCTGGATATCGAACGCGGCCTCGTTGGCACCGCCATGTTTGGGTCCCCGCAGGGCGCCGATGGCGCCAGTGATGGCCGAGTAGAAATCAGACCCGGTGCTTGCGATCACGCGCGCGGTAAAAGTGGATGCATTAAACTCATGCTCGGCGTACAGGATCAGCGAGGTGTGCATCGCTCTCACCCAGGATGGAGGCGGCGGCTTGCCATGCAGCAGGTGCAGAAAGTGCCCGCCAATGGAATCATCATCGGTCGCTACTTCTATGCGTTGATGTTGATGGGAATGATGGTACCAGTAGAGCAACATGGAGCCGAGGCAGGCCAAGAGCTTGTCCGCCAAGTCGCGCGCACCCTCGATAGAGTGTTTTTCCGCTTCCGGCAGCACCGTCCCTAATGCGGAAACACCGGTACGCAGAACATCCATAGGATGAGCCGTTGCCGGGATCGCTTCCAGGACAACCTTCAAACTCTCGGGCAGATTGCGCAGATTCTTGAGTTTTGCCTTGTATGCATCCAGCTCTGCCTGAGTCGGCAACTTCTCATGTATCAGCAGATAGGCGATTTCTTCAAATTCGCAGGTATCGGCTACGTCGAGAATGTCGTAACCGCGATAATGCAGATCATTGCCCGTTCTGCCAACGCTCGAGATGGCGGTATTGCCGGCCATCACTCCCGACAACACTACAGATTTCTTGGCTCTGGGCAGGCTACTATCAGCTTTATTCATTCTCTGGTTTTATTATGTGGGGACTGGAAAACAGCTTGTTCAGTTTCTCTTCGTACGCATGGTAATCGATAAGGTCATACAGTTCAGCCCGAGTCTGCATCTCGGCAATCATATTTTTCTGAGAGCCCTCGGTGCGTATTGTCCGGTACACGTTCAGCGCGGCCGCACTCATGGCGCGAAAGGCGGAGAGCGGATAAAGCGCTATCGCCACATCAACCTGGGCCAACTCCTCGACAGTATAAAGAGGCGTTACGCCAAACTCGGTCATATTTGCGAGAACAGGCACGTTGATGGCGGCTGCAAACTTCCGGTACGTTTCCAGCTCGGTTACCGCTTCGGGAAAGATCATGTCCGCGCCCGCCTCCACATAAGCGCATGACCGCTCGATTGCTGACTGCATTCCCTCCGCCGCAAGCGCATCGGTTCGTGCCATGATGACAAAGTCAGGGTCGGTCCGTGCGTCCACTGCGGCCTTGATGCGATCCACCATTTCGGCTGCGCTAACAAGCGCCTTGCCCGGACGGTGCCCGCAGCGCTTGGCCTGCACCTGATCCTCGATATGCATTGCTCCTGCCCCGGATTTTATGAGCAACTTCACCGTGCGAGCGATATTGAACGCGCTTGCCCCAAATCCCGTATCCGCGTCCACCAACAGCGGCAGCTCGGCCGCATCCGTAATCCGGCGCACGTCCGTCAGCACATCGTCGAGAGTGGAAATGCCCAGATCGGGTACTCCGAGCGAGGCAACCGCTACACCAGCGCCTGAAAGATATATCGCTCTGAAGCCGGCTGCTTCCGCGAGGCGCGCGGAATAGGCATTGATGCAGCCCGCCACCTGCAAGGGCCTCTCCTGGCTAAGCGCGGCGCGAAAACGGAAACCCGCTGAGGCGATCATGGAAGTTATGGTGAAATGCCGAGGAAAACGTCAGGAGTTAAGAAGCAAGTGCTTCACGGATTCTCGCTCTTCCATCAGTTCGCGATAAGTGATATCCATTTTTGTCCTGTCGAATTCGCTTATCTCCAGAGCGGGCACGAGCTGATAAGCGGATCCGCTGCAAGTTACCGGGAAACCGTACATGACGCCCTCCGGAATACCGTAACTGCCATCCGATGGAATGCCCATCGATACCCAATCGTCTTCGCGCGTCCCGAAGACCCAATCCCGGACATGGCCGATAGCAGCATTTGCGGCGCTGGCGGCACTCGACAGACCCCGTGCAGCAATGACTTCGGTGCCACGGTTTTGCATATGGGGAATAAAATAGTTTTCCACCCATTCTGGATCGTTGACGAGATCCCTGACTTTGCCATCATCCGCCTCCGCATGATTAAGGTCGGGATACTGCGTGGGCGAATGGTTGCCCCAGACGATCATCTTTCTTATGCTGGAGACCGGCCTCCCGATTTTGGCAGCAACCTGCGATAAGGCCCGGTTGTGGTCAAGCCGCATCATCGCTGAAAAGTTGCCGGGGTTCAGGCCAGGCGCGTTTTTCATCGCTATGTAGGCGTTGGTATTGGCGGGATTGCCGACGACTAAGACCTTGACGTCCCGGCAGGCGGCTTCATCCAGCGCCCTGCCCTGGGTCGAGAATATCACGCCATTCGCTTCCAGAAGATCCCTGCGCTCCATACCCTTGCTGCGGGGGCGCGCACCGACCAGCATGGCTATGCCCGCATCCCGAAAAGCACTTCTCGGATCGTCGGTTGTCGTAACGCCAGTCAGTAGCGGGAACGCGCAATCCTCCAACTCCATCAATACACCTTTGAGTGAAGGCAACGATTGCGGTATATCCAACAATTGCAGAATGATGGGCTGATCCCTACCCAGCATCTCGCCAGCCGCTATTCGGAACAACAGACTGTAACCGATCTGGCCAGCGGCACCTGTAACCGCGATGCGAACGGGAGGTTTCATTCTTGCGCTCCTGTAGGAGATTTGTCAGAAATTTCCTGAGCTACTTTCCACGAACCGGTTGCTTAATAGCCCGAGAGTCCCCCGGATTTCCGCTGGATTTCCGTTTTCCGGGAAAAGGCGACACGTTCATTTGGGTCCGGCTCATCATACGTCACGGATAGTCAAGAACGAGCCAGAAGAGCGAACCCTCCCTCCCATTTCATGCTCGAGTCATACCTGGAACAACATGCTCAGCGGCTGACTATAGAAACATTCACCTGGACTGTCAATTGAGTGAAGGCTCGCGTTGTGCTGAAACGAGATCGCGACAGCCAGTTTTGGTCCTGCTCAGTTGTATCCCCCCGTGTAACGGTCTAAACTTGAACAGCTTCGTACCGGCACGGAAACGAACAATTGCAAAAAAAACCCCCAAAGCACCTTAATCTGCTGGAAATCAAGCAGCCGCTACCGGCTGTGGTTTCAATACTGCATCGCGTAAGTGGCGCGCTGCTGTTTTTCCCCGGCATCCCCCTGCTCCTTTCCAACCTGGAACTGCTCCTGGATTCCCCTCAAGGTTACGCACAGTTTCAATCTCTTTTCGAAAATCCCTTATTCAAAACCGGGCTGATACTTGCCTTGTGGGTTTTTCTCCTCCATCTCTTTGCGGGCATTCGTTTTCTCGGTCTGGATCTACACTATGGGATTAAGCTTGAGCAAGCGCGTTTGACCAGCAAAATCGTCCTGGCAGCCGGATTTATCCTCACATTGCTGATCGGAATGTCCATATGGTGAAGCGCATGGTTACCGGTGCGCATTATGGCCTGCGTGACTGGCTGGCGCAGCGCATAACCGCCGTGGTAATGGTCGTCTTTATCTTGTGTCTGGCCGGGATACTGCTGATCTCGCCACCCCATGATTATGCCGGGTGGAAAGCCGTATTCAGTAACCAATGGATGCGTATTGCGTCTTTTCTATTTCTTGTCAGCCTATTCTGGCATGCTTGGGTGGGTGTGCGAAACATTCTGATGGACTACGTTCACGCGACCGGCATCCGCCTGAGCTTACAGATACTTGTTATATTGTCGTTGCTGTTTTATACCGTCTGGTCTGTGGAGATTCTGTGGGAACTGTAAATTATTCGGGCTGGCATAAGGGACGGCAAGAGGGAAGGCATGAGGATGGGCATCGAATTGGCGTGGAGTTTGTGTGGCGATAGCTAAGAGAAAGTTTGATGCGGTCATTGTAGGCGCTGGCGGTGCCGGCATGCGCGCCGCGTTGCAATTGTCTGAAGCGGGGCTTAAGGTCGCAGTGCTATCTAAAGTATTCCCCACGCGTTCCCACACGGTGGCGGCGCAAGGGGGTATCGCAGCCGCCCTCGGGAATGTCACTGAGGACAATTGGCACTGGCATATGTACGATACCGTGAAAGGTTCCGATTATCTCGGGGATCAAGACGCCATCGAATTCATGTGCCGCCAGGCCAGCGAAGTGGTGTACGAACTGGAACATTTCGGCATGCCATTCGATCGCCTGGAGAACGGCAAGATCTACCAACGTCCATTTGGCGGCCAGTCGCAGAATTTTGGTGGAGCGCAGGCTACCCGCTCGTGTGCAGCGGCGGACCGCACTGGCCATGCCATGCTGCACACGCTCTATCAGCGCAATGTGCAAGCCAATACCCAGTTTTTTGTCGAATGGATGGGCCTGGACCTGATTCGCGATGAAGAGGGCGATGTATGCGGCATTACAGCGCTGGATATCGAAACGGGCGAAGTCATGGTGCTTCAGGCAAGAGCCACGCTGTTCGCAACCGGCGGAGCCGCGCGCATATTCAGCGCCAGCACGAACGCATTCATCAATACCGGCGATGGACTCGGCATGGCGGCGCGCGCCGGGATTCCGCTGGAAGACATGGAGTTTTGGCAGTTTCATCCTACTGGCGTATACGGAGTAGGCGTTCTTATCAGCGAGGCGGTGCGCGGAGAAGGTGGCTACCTGCTCAATAAGGATGGCGAGCGCTTCATGGAACGCTATGCACCGCATGCCAAGGATCTGGCCAGCAGAGACGTGGTATCCCGTGCGCTAACCATGGAAATAAAGGAAGGACGAGGATGTGGCAGGGACGGCGATCATCTGCTGCTAAAGCTCGACCACCTGGGCGCAGACGTCATCAAGACACGGTTGCCGGGCATCCGGGAAATCGCAATGAAATTTGCCAATGCCGACCCGATTCATGATCCGATTCCGGTTGTGCCCACCGCCCATTATATGATGGGTGGGATTCCGACCAATTTTTACGGACAAGTGGTGGCGCCCTACAAGACAGGACCCGAGGAGGTGGTGCAGGGACTGTACGCTGCCGGGGAATGTGCCTGCGTTTCCGTGCACGGCGCCAACCGCCTTGGAACCAACTCCCTCCTGGACATTCTGGTGTTCGGCCGCGCCGCCGCCAGTCAGATGGTTGAAGATCTGAAAAAGTCCCCGCATCATAAGCAGCTCCCCGCGAATGCCGTTGACAACGCGCTCGCCCGGCTTGCCCGCCTGGATGGGCAAAAAGATGGCGAAAGCGTAGCCCAGGTCAGCGATGCCATGCGAAGGACCATGCAAGCGCATTGTGGCGTATTTCGCTTCGCGGACATGCTCAAACAGGGCGTTATAAAGATCGGTGAAGTGGCGGAACGCGCCAGGCATACCGAGATCAGGGACAAGAGCAGAGTGTTCAATACCGCCCGTGTGGAAGCGCTGGAGCTCGACAATCTGATCGAGGTAGCCATAGCGACCATGGTATCGGCCGAGGCGCGCACTGAAAGCCGCGGTGCTCACGCGCGCGATGATTTTCCGCAGCGGGATGACGATAAATGGCTCAAACATACCTTGTATTTCAGGGAGGACCGGCATCTGGATTACAAGCCCGTCCGTTTAAAACCGCTGACGGTGGAATCGTTTCCTCCCAGCGCGAGGACATATTGATAACAATATATGAGCGGTATGGGCAGTGCCACTACTCACGCTTCACGATGCGCGCAGGTCGGCGATGAGGGATAAAACATGCTGGACATGAAAACTATCGAGCCATGTGTTGTGGTGATTTTCGGAGCAAACGGAAATTTGTCACGGCGGAAGCTGATCCCTGCTCTGTTCCGGCTGGATGTTGCCAAACGACTGCCTGAAAAAATGGCCATAGTGGGTTGCAGCCTGGAGCCGTGGAACGATGACCAGTGGATCGAAGAAGTTTCTGGCATGTTGCAGTCACGTTTTCCCGGCGGGCTCGACGAGGAGGTGTTCAAGCGTTTCCGCGCCAGGCTGCACTATCATCCCAATCCCCCCGGGAGCGGTGATGCTTATCAGAATCTACAGAAAAAACTGGAAGAAACTCCGGGGTTCTCTCCCAATCTCGTCTTTTATATGGCGGTACGACCTTCCGAGTTTCCGTCAATTATCGACAAGCTTGGTACGGTAGGCCTCCTCAAGCAGAATAAGGGCTGGTGCCGTGTAGTGATCGAAAAACCGTTCGGCTATGACCTGCTCAGTGCCCAGACCCTGCAAAGGAGCCTGTACCATCACTTGAATGAGCCGCAAATTTATCGCATCGACCATTATCTCGGCAAAGGCACTGTCCAGAACGTGATCGTGTTTCGCTTCGCCAATATATTGTTTGAGCCGCTATGGAATAACCACTATATCGACCACGTGCAGATTACCCATTCCGAAACATTGGGCGTCGAGGGGCGGGCCGATTATTACGAGGGAGTCGGCGCATTGCGCGATATGATTCAGAGTCATTTGTTGCAGTTGCTGGCATTGGTGGCCATGGAACCACCGGTAACGCTATCCGCAGAGCATTTGCGGGATGAGAAAGTAAAAGTGCTGAAAGCAATACGGCCGATCACGCAGAATTCAGTACACGCCCATGCGTTCCGCGGACAATATACCGCGGGAATTATTGACGGCAAACCCGTGCCTGGCTATCTGGATGAGCCGGGCGTGGCGCCGGATAGTACTACCGAAACGTATGCAGCGCTGAAACTGTTCATCGACAACTGGCGTTGGGCGGGAGTCCCATTCTACCTGCGCACTGGCAAACGCATGGCGGAAAACAGTTCAGCAATCTGCATCCGCTTCAAAAGTCCTCCACGTGATTTACTGCGCCACTCGCATCGCGAATTGCCGCATCCGAACTGGATCCTGCTGGGCATTCAACCTGATGATTGTCTAAAGATGGAGATCCAGGTCAAAGTACCGGGACTTGACCTGAACACCCGTACTCTCAGTTTGGACGCAACCTATCGCAAGAGCAGCGAAGAGGATTATGACGCCTACGAAGGCTTGTTGCTGGATGTCATGCAGGGCGATCACTCCCTGTTTCTCCGCATCGATGAAGTGGAATGGGCATGGCGCGCGGTGGACCCCATCATCAAGGTATGGGCAATGGAACGTGGTTTTATCAATGGCTATCAGGCGGGAAGCTGGGGCCCGCGAGGCACATACCGTTTGTTCGACAATGAGGATCAGTTCTGGCGCCACTCCCTGAATCCGGAAGGCGGCGACCTGCAGGCCTACTGAATTTCACCCTTCCACTGATTTCAAGCCGGTATTCTTTGCAACACGTTAGATAACCGAGGTATCAGACATGAATTTCTCGATCTACCGTTTCGATCCCGACAAGGACGAAAGACCGTACATGCAGAATTATGACATTATGCTGGAGCCGGCAGACAGAATGCTGCTGGATGCGCTGGTGCGGATAAAGACCGTGGACGACAGTTTGAGCTTGCGCCGTTCCTGCCGGGAAGGAGTATGCGGATCGGACGCAATGAACATTAACGGCCGCAATGGATTGGCATGCATCACTCCGGTAGCGGGACTGAAGGAGCCGGTAACATTGCGCCCCTTGCCCGGATTGCCGGTGATACGCGACCTGATCGTGGACATGACGCAATTCTTCAAGCAATATCATTCTATCAAGCCTTATCTCATCAATAATGATCCGCCGCCGGAAACCGAGCGGTTGCAATCACCCGAAGAAAGGGCCGAGCTGGATGGACTCTACGAATGCATCTTGTGCGCATGTTGCTCTACCGCATGCCCCTCATTCTGGTGGAATCCTGACAAATTCGTCGGGCCAGCGGGATTGTTGCAGGCGTATCGCTTTCTCGCAGATAGCCGCGACCAGGCTACCGCCGAGCGGCTGGATTACCTCGAAGATCCGTATCGTCTGTTCCGCTGCCACTCCATTATGAATTGCGTGGACGTATGTCCCAAGGGTTTGAACCCAACCAGTGCTATTGAGAGTATTAAGGATATGATGATCAAACGGACAGTATGAGGGAACTGGAGCGTGCCCGCTGGCGCTGCCGGCGCGGGCTACTGGAACTGGATGTTATCCTGCAACGCTTCGTGGATGAGCATTACGCTCGACTGGATGAAGCCGAGCTCCGGCAATTCGAGACTTTGCTGAACCTTTCGGATAGTGACTTATGGGATATGATTGTGCAGAAGGAGGCAGACGATGAAAGTTCACAATCGGTACTGCGCCTGTTGCGAACGGTTAGACAGTAGTCTTTGAGAAATAAAAATACTAGGGAACAATATGGAAAATAAACGTGCAGCGGTACTCGATCTAGGCAATGGCAGCCAGCCGCTTGAATTTCCCATCCTGGCCGGGACCATGGGCCCGGACGTAGTGGATATTCGCACTCTATATTCTAGAGCCGGCGTATTTACTTACGACCCCGGTTTTCTTTCCACCGCCAGCAGCAGCTCCAAAATAACGTTTATAGACGGCGATAAAGGCATTCTCCTTTATCGCGGTTATCCGATCGAACAGCTGGCAGTACAGTGCGATTTTATGGAAGTGTGTTATTTGCTGCTGAACGGAGAGTTGCCCAACGCCCAGCAAAAAACTTCTTTCGACCTCACCATCAAGGAACATACGATGGTGCATGAGCAACTGGCGCGTTTTTACACGGGCTTCAGGCGGGATGCTCATCCGATGGCGGTCATGGTTGGCGTGGTCGGCGCGCTGTCGGCTTTTTACCATGACGCGATGGATATTTCGGATGCCTCGCACCGCGAGCTGTCGGCTTTTCGCCTGATAGCGAAGTTGCCGACAATTACCGCAATGGCATACAAATACAATATTGGCCAGCCATTCGTCTATCCGCGCAATAGTCTTAATTACGCGGAAAATTTCATGCATATGATGTTCGCCACGCCTGCTGAGGAATATAAGCCCAACCCGGTGCTGGCACGGGCGCTGGATCGTATATTGATTCTGCATGCCGATCACGAGCAGAATGCTTCGACTTCGACCGTGCGGCTTGCCGGCTCCAGCGGGGCGAACCCATTTGCCTGCATTTCCGCAGGTATTGCATGCCTTTGGGGACCGGCACATGGCGGAGCAAACGAGGCCTGCCTGAATATGCTGGAAGAGATCGGCGATGAATCCCGCATTGGCGAGTATATTAACCGCGCCAAAGACAAAAATGACCCCTTCAGACTGGTAGGATTTGGGCACCGGGTATATAAGAACTTCGATCCACGCGCGAAACTGATGCGTGAAACCTGCCATGAGGTGCTGGATGAACTTGGGTTGCATGACGACCGTTTATTCAAGCTGGCACTCAGATTGGAGAAAATCGCGCTGGAGGATGAGTATTTCATTGCCAGAAAACTCTACCCCAATGTCGATTTTTATTCAGGCATCGTGCAGCGCGCATTGGGCATCCCCCCTTCGATGTTCACCGCCATATTTACCATGGCGCGCACGGCAGGCTGGATTGCTCAATGGAATGAAATGATTTCCGATCCCGAATACAAAATAGGACGACCGCGCCAGCTTTACACGGGTGCCACCACGCGTGATGTGGTGCCCCTTGCATTACGCACGTAAACCGCTTTTACCAATGATGAGCTCCTCGGGCCAGCAGTTGCTTATGGACGTGAACCACTCTCTCCTGTCAGGCGGGAATGCACCCTTCATTGAAGGACTATACGAAGCATATCGGCGGCAACCGGAATCTGTTCCGCCGGAATGGCATGACTATTTCGATCAGTTGGAAAAAGCGGAGGAAGCGGCGGGCCCCGCTGGTTCTAATACGGAGGCGGTGCGTCGCCGGCCCGCTGCGGCTACTGGAGCAGCGCAAGACGAGCTCATCCTGACAACCGAGCGTAAGCAGATAGCGGTACTGCAGCTGATCAATGCTTACCGCTTTCTCGGTGTGCGCAACGCCGATCTCGACCCTCTCAAGCATCAGGAAAAACCCCACGTCCCGGAACTCGACCCCGCATACTACGGCTTGACTGAAGCGGATATGAGCACTGTTTTTGGCACCGGTTCATTGGTGGGCGCCCCCCGTGCGCCGCTTGGTGAAATCCTGCAAACGCTCCGGCAAACCTACTGCGGCACTATCGGGGTCGAGTATATGTATATTACCGACACCGAGCATAAGCGCTGGATACAGAACCGCATTGAGGGTTCCCGCGCGCAACCCCGTTACTCCGCTGAGTATAAAAGGCATATCCTTGAACGCCTCAGCGCGGCGGAAGGTTTGGAAAAATACCTGCACACCCGCTATGTCGGCCAGAAACGCTTCTCTGGCGAAGGCGCCGAGAGTCTGATTCCGCTATTGGATAACTTGCTGCAACGCGCCGGCGGGATGGGCGTGCAGCAGCTGATTATCGGCATGGCTCACCGGGCACGGCTCAACGTATTGGTTAATACCCTGGGTAAACTACCAGCCGATCTGTTCCAGGAATTCGAAGGCAAGCATGCGCAGGAGTTGACCGAGGGCGATGTGAAATACCACCAGGGCTTCTCCTCGGCGGTGTCCACTCCAGGCGGCGTGATGCGTCTCTCGCTGGCATTCAATCCCTCACATCTGGAAATCGTGGATCCGGTGGTAGAGGGCTCGGTACGCGCCCGCCAGCACCGCCTGAAGGACAGAGATGGCGACTTGGTTTTGCCGGTGCTGTTGCATGGCGATGCTGCATATTCGGCTCAGGGGGTAGTAATGGAAACCCTGAATCTTTCGCAGACGCGCGGTTTTGGCACCGGGGGCACGGTGCACATCATCATTAACAACCAGATCGGTTTCACAACCTCCGATCCGCGCGACGCACGCTCCACGCTGTATTGCACTGACGTGTCAAAAATGATCGAGGCGCCTATTTTTCATGTCAATGGCGATGATCCGGAAGCGGTCGTCATGGTGACAGAAATCGCGCTCGATTTTCGGATGAAGTTCCACAAGGATGTGGTCGTGGACATGGTCTGTTTCCGCACGCTCGGCCACAATGAGCAGGATGAACCGATGGTGACTCAGCCTCTTATGTACAAGCTGATTGCCAGGCATCCCGGTACGCGCAAGCGCTATGCCGACAAACTGGAAGCTGAAGGCGTCATCAAACCCGGCGAGGCTGAGCGGATGGTAAAAGCCTATCGCGACGATATGGATGCGGGCCGCAACCCTAACAAGACCATAGTGTATGGCTACAAATCGCCGGATGCGGTGGACTGGACGCCTTTCCTGAAGAACAGCAAGTGGGATATGCAGGTCGAAACCGGCCTTCCTATTGCGGATTTGAAGAATCTGGCCGAACGGCTAACCGACATTCCAGGCAAATTCAAGTTACACCCGCGCGTGGAAAAAATCACCGCTGACCGCCGCTCAATGGCCGAGGGAAAGCTCCCGCTGGATTGGGGAATGGCGGAAAACCTGGCGTACGCGGCGCTTTTGAAAGATGGGTATGCGGTACGCATTTCAGGGCAGGACTCGGCGCGAGGAACATTTTTTCACCGCCACGCCGTACTGCACGACCAGAACCGGGAACGATGGAACGAAGGCGCGTATATTCCTCTGCGCCATATCGCGCCGGGGCAACCCGATTTCACCGTGATCGATTCGGTATTGTCGGAGGAAGCAGTGCTCGGCTTTGAATATGGTTACGCCACCGCGGAACCGGATGAGCTGGTGGTATGGGAAGCGCAGTTTGGTGATTTTGCCAATGGGGCGCAGGTCGTGATAGACCAGTTCATCGCATCCGGTGAAGCCAAGTGGGGGCGGCTATGCGGCCTGGTCATGATGCTTCCGCACGGCTATGAGGGTCAGGGACCGGAACACTCCTCAGCCCGGCTGGAGCGCTATCTGCAATTATGTGCCGAATATAATATTCAGGTATGTGTCCCCTCCACGCCGGCGCAGATGTTTCATGTGCTGCGGCGGCAGATGCTCCGCCCGCTGCGCAAACCTCTCGTCCTCATGAGCCCGAAAAGCCTGCTGCGCCATAAGGAATCGGTATCGAGCCTCACGGATCTCGCCGATGGCAGGTTTCAGCCCATCATTCCCGAAACCGAAAAGCTCGATTCCTCAAATGTCCGACGTATGATCGCCTGCTGCGGCAAGATTTATTATGATCTGGTGGCTTATCGCCGCGAACAAAAAATCGAAGATGTTGCGATTATCCGGATCGAGCAGTTATATCCTTTTCCGCATGATGATTTCCAGGTTGAGGTCGAGCGCTACCCGCGAGCCAGAGATATACTCTGGTGTCAGGAGGAACCTGGCAATCAGGGGGCCTGGCACCGCATACAGCATTATCTGCTGAGGCACATGCGCCCCGATCAAGTGCTGGGTTATGCATTGCGGTCATCGTCCGCCTCCCCGGCGGTAGGATATCTGGCCAAACACAATCTTCAGCAGAAAGAATTGGTCGCGGCGGCGTTTCGCGAGGAAATTTAATAAGAGGAGAGCTTATGCTCGTCGACGTCAAAGTTCCATTGTTATCCGAATCGGTCGCAGAAGCTACACTGCTCTCGTGGAAAAAAAAAGAGGGTGAACGCGTCGAACGCGACGAAAATCTGATCGAAATTGAAACCGATAAAGTCGTATTGGAACTCCCCTCTCCTGCCACAGGCGTGCTGGCCAAAATCATCAAGGGCGACGGAGCGACTGTAACGAGCGGCGAGGTCATTGCCTCAATCGATACCGAAGCCGCAGCCTTATCGGCCGCTATGGGTGCGGAGCCCGTTTCGGTCCCGCCCGCTCCTGCCGCCGCAGAGCCTGCCCAACCGTCCCAAGTGAAACTTGAGCCCGAGCCGAAGCCCGAGCCCGTATCTGAGCCTAAGCCGGAAGCGAAGCCTAAGCCCGTGCCGGAGCCTGTGGAGCTTCCCTCGGCAGGTGCGCCAACCGCGGCGATGATGCCCGCCGCGCGGAGCGCCGCGGCGCAGGCACACCTTGAAGCAGGAGAAGTAAGTTCGATCCAGGGCACTGGCCGCGGCGGCCGGATCACCAAAGAAGACGTATCGGCCCATGTGGAACATAAAGCCGCACCACCCATGCCCCCTGCGCCCTCCCCCCAGCCCGTTCCTTCTGTTCCCCCTGTTTCAGCCAAGCCCGTCTCCCCGCCGGTACCAGCGGGCGATCGGCTTGAACGGCGGGTTCGAATGTCGCGGCTGCGGGCGCGTATCGCCGAGCGACTGGTGCAGTCCCAATCCACCGCGGCAATCCTCACCACCTTCAACGAAGTCAACATGCAACCGATCATGGACTTGCGTGCCCGCTATAAGGAAAAATTCGAGAAAGAGCACGGTGTCAAGCTCGGCCTCACGTCGTTTTTCGTCAAGGCAGCGGTCGCCGCGCTCAAAAAATTCCCCATTGTCAACGCATCGGTGGAAGGGGAGGACATCATCTATCACGATTATTATGATATTGGAATTGCAGTGAGCAGCCCACGCGGGCTGGTTGTTCCTATTCTGCGTAACGCGGAATCCCTGTCGCGGGCCGAAATTGAAAAGAAAATCGCCGATTTTGGCAAGCGTGCTCAGGACGGCAAACTTACCATTGAGGAATTGACCGGCGGCACCTTCTCAATCACCAATGGTGGCGTATTCGGTTCAATGCTTTCCACCCCCATTATCAATCCGCCGCAAAGCGCCATTCTAGGCATACACGCCACCAAGGATCGCCCGGTGGCCGAGAATGGCCAGGTGGTGATACGTCCAATGTGTTACCTCGCGTTATCCTATGATCATCGAATCATAGACGGGCGCGAGGCTGTGCTTTCCCTGGTGGCGATGAAAGAAGCACTGGAATATCCGATGAGCCCATTGCTCGAAGGCTGAGCGCATCGCAGCCCACCTTGCTCCTTAAAGGAATTATTTCACCATTTTATGTTATTTTCATAATCAGGAATATGTCACAATCTTTTGATGTAGCAGTAATAGGCGCTGGTCCGGGCGGCTATGTGGCGGCGATTCGTTGCGCCCAGCTAGGGCTCAATACGGTCTGTATAGACGAGTGGAAAAACCCTCAGGGAAAACCCAGCCTGGGCGGCACCTGCCTGAATGTCGGCTGCATACCGTCCAAGGCGCTGCTGGAGTCGTCGGAGAATTACGAACGCGCCGCGCGTAAGTTCTCGGCTCATGGTATTACGGTGGAAGGACTATCGATGAGTGTTCCCGTGATGATTTCGCGCAAGGACAAGATCGTCTCCAACTTCACCGGCGGGGTCGCCATGCTGTTCAAGAAAAATAAAGTAACCTCGATGCATGGGCGTGCGATGCTGCTTGAGAGTAAAAAAAATGAGAATGACGAGAACAGCATCTTCTGGCGGATCGAGGTAAAGGACGGGGATAAGGCGGAGACCATTCAGGCAAAACACATTATCATTGCCACCGGTTCAACGCCCCGCACGTTATCGTTCGCACCTGTGGACAATAAGCGAATACTGGACAATACCGGTGCACTGGCGCTGACAGAAGTGCCCCAACGGCTGGGTGTGATTGGCGGTGGGGTGATCGGCCTGGAAATGGGTAGCCTATGGCGAAGGCTCGGCGCGGATGTCACCATTCTGGAAGCCCTGCCCCAGTTTCTGATGGCAGCCGACGAGCAGGTGGCGAAAGAAGCGCGGAAAATCTTCACCCGGGAATCGGGCCTGGTGATAAGGACTGGCATCCAGATAAGCAGTATCAGGACGAGTGAAGGAAATATTACGGTCGAGTATACTGATGCCGCGGATGCCGAGGGTAATCTACAAAAACTCGAAGTGGATAAACTGATCGTCGCAGTCGGCCGGGTTCCAAATACCGCCGGCCTGGGCGCGGAAAACGTCGGCCTGAAACTGGATGATCGTGGTTATATTGAGGTCGATGCCAGTTGCCGCACGAACCTGCCCAACATATACGCTGTCGGCGACGTGGTACGCGGGCCCATGCTGGCGCACAAGGCGTCCGAGGAAGGCGTCGCGGTGGCCGAATCCATTGCCGGCCAGGCGGGCCATGCGAACCTGGACGCTATCCCTTGGGTGATCTATACCTCGCCCGAAATTGCCTGGGTGGGCAAGACCGAGCAGGAATTGAAAGCAGCCGGGATTCAATATAAATCAGGGCAGTTTCCTTTCATGGCAAACGGACGCGCGCGCGCGCTTGGGGAGACGGGTGGTTTCGTCAAGATGCTGGCAGATGCGGACACGGACCGCATCCTCGGCGTTCACATGATCGGCCCCTACGTTTCCGAAATGATTGCCGAAGCCGTAGTGGCAATGGAATTCTCCGCTACCAGCGAGGATATCGCCCGCATTGTTCATGCTCATCCTTCCCTATCCGAAGTGCTGCACGAGGCGGCGTTGGGCGTGGACAAACGGGCGATCCATATATAAAACCAACTTTCTGTGGAACTACGAGCGATACGCCTTTGCGAAAAGCGGGAATCCTGTGGATTTTCGCCCCTGCCAAATCCCATTTTTTACCATTTTCCCAGGGAATATCCCCTGAGATTCTGTTTTCGCGGAACGACCATTCGTATGGACGGATGGGGACTTTTGGAGACGCTATCTGGAGCCCTCGGCATAGCCATTGCATCCTGCAGCTGTCCAGCGCGCCGACGTACCTGCTTTAGAGTAAAATGCGGCTTTTCCCAAATTGCCCATGATGAGTATCACGATTGCCCTTTCCAAGGGCCGTATTTTTGACGATACTGCGCCGCTCCTGAAAGCGGCAGGAATTGTCGCGCTGGATGATCCCGAGACTTCACGCAAGCTGATCCTCGCCACCAATCGCGATAATGTACGGCTTATCATCGTACGCGCTTCGGATGTGCCTACCTATGTGCAATATGGCGCGGCGGACATGGGCATTGCCGGCAAGGACGTATTGCTGGAGCACGGTGGCGCCGGACTTTATCAGCCGCTCGACTTGAATATCGCCCGCTGCCGTATGATGGTAGCGGTACGGGATGATTTCGATTACGAATCCGCAGTCGGCAGAGGAGCCCGAGTGCGTGTGGCGACTAAATATTTCCAAACCGCGCGCGAACACTTTGCAGAAAAAGGTATGCACGTGGATCTCATCAAGCTCTATGGTTCGATGGAACTTGCCCCGCTGGTAGGGTTGGCGGATGCGATTGTGGATCTGGTGTCAAGCGGGAACACGCTCAAGGCTAACCATCTCAAGGCTGTGGAAGAGATCAGGCCGATTTCCGCGCGCCTCGTCATCAACCAGGCGGCTTTGAAATTGAAGCGGGAGATAATACAGCCGATGCTGGATGCTTTTTCAGCCGCAATCCCGCAATAAAACAGAAAACAGCGCTACGAAAGAAACCTGAAACCTTTTCCCATGATTCAGATTAAACGATTACGCTCCACCGACGTTGGTTTTAACGATGCGGTGGAGAAACTGCTGGCCTTTGAAGATGCTCAGGATGCGTTAATATACGCGACGGTTTCGGCTATTCTTGCAGACATAAAAAAACGTGGCGACAAAGCCCTGCTGGAGTATACCCTCCGTTTCGATCACCTGGACGCGACGGCGGTGGCGGAGCTTGAATTGCCTCATGACCGCTTGCAGGAATCCCTGCGGAAATTGCCTGTGGAGAGGCGTGACGCGCTGGAGTACGCCGCCAGGCGAGTACGCGCCTATCATGAAAAACAATTATTGCAATCGTGGAGCTATACGGAGCCTGATGGTACGCTGCTCGGCCAGAAGATAACACCTCTGGATCGTGTCGGGCTCTACGTTCCAGGCGGAAAAGCATCCTATCCTTCTTCCGTACTGATGAATGCAATCCCGGCTAAGGTGGCCGGGGTGAGTGAGCTCATTATGGTGGTTCCCACGCCCGGCGGTGATACCAACGATCTGGTGCTGGCTGCGGCAGCGATTTGCGGGGTGGACCGGGTATTTACCGTTGGCGGCGCTCAAGCTGTCGGCGCCCTCGCCTATGGCACCCAAACCGTGCCGCGAGTGGACAAGATTGTCGGTCCCGGTAATGCGTACGTGGCAGCAGCCAAGCGCTGCGTATTCGGCATTGTGGGCATCGACATGCTCGCGGGCCCCTCCGAAATTCTCGTCATTTGTGATGGCAAGACGAATCCGGACTGGATCGCGATGGATTTGTTTTCTCAAGCTGAACATGATGAGCTGGCGCAAGCCATCCTCCTGTCCCCTGATGCCCGCTTTATCGATGACGTGGCAACAAGCATTGCCCGTCAATTGGAAGCCATGCCGCGCAAAACGGTTATACGCGCCTCGCTCGAAAACCGCGGCGCCTTGATCCAGGTGCGCGATCTGGATGACGCCTGCGCCATCGCCAATCGCATCGCTCCGGAACACCTGGAACTATCCGTCGGCCAACCGGAAAAATGGCTCGATAAAATCAGGCACGCAGGCGCGATTTTCCTGGGGCGCCATACTTCGGAAGCACTCGGCGATTATTGTGCCGGCCCCAACCACGTACTGCCCACTTCACGTACCGCGCGTTTCTCGTCGCCGTTGGGCGTTTACGATTTCCAGAAACGCAGCAGCATCATCCAGGTGTCAGAGTCTGGTTCGGCAGAGCTCGGCAAAATAGCTTCCATCCTGGCGCGTGGTGAGGGTCTGCAAGCTCATGCGATGTCGGCGGAATACCGATTCATGAATCTCACCGAGAGAAACGATTAACCGCTGTTCCATAGCTTAGCTTCCGCCATTCCTCTTCCGCATGCACTGCATGCATATCAATAAACATAATGTCGATCTCCCCTGATCAGGTTATCCGCCCCGAAATTCTCGCGCTTTCGGGCTATCACGTCCCGCACGCAGTCGGCATGGTTAAGCTGGATGCAATGGAAAACCCTTATCCGCTGCCTCTCGAATTACGCGAGGAAATTGCGCGGCTTGCCGCGGATGCGCCGCTCAACCGCTATCCCGATGCTGGGGCCGTCGCGCTCAAGGCCACCCTCCGGGAAGCGCTCTCGGTTCCCGCCGGGATGGACATCATGCTGGGCAATGGTTCGGACGAGATCATTCAGATTATTGCTTTGGCCTGCGCCAAACCGGGAGCCGTGCTGATGAGTGTCGAACCCGCGTTCGTCATGTTTCGGATGATTGCGACGTTCGCGCGGATAGATTACAGGGGTGTGCCGTTAAACACGGATTTTTCGCTCGACCTGGATGCGGTGCTTGAATCCATGGCGCGCCACCAGCCAGCGGTAATTTTTATTGCCTATCCAAACAACCCTACTGGCAACCTGTTTGACACCGGGGCGATCTCACGTATTATTAAAGCTGCACCCGGCCTCGTGGTAGTGGATGAAGCTTATCATGCTTTCGCCGGCGCAAGCTTCATGGACAAGCTGACGCAATATCCCAATCTTCTGGTGATGCGCACGCTGTCAAAGCTTGGACTGGCTGGATTGAGGCTTGGAATCCTGGCGGGGCGGCCGGAATGGGTTGCGCAATTGGAAAAGCTGCGCTTGCCGTATAATGTAGGCATTGCGACTCAACTGATCGCTGAAAAGGTGCTACAGCATTCTGAGGTTCTGCTGCAACAAGCCGCGGCGATCAAGCGCGAACGAACAGCAATGGGCGAGCGCTTGGCGGCGCTGGAAGGCACTGAGGTTTTTTCATCCGATGCGAACTTCATCTTGTTCCGGGTGACTCACCAACATGAGGCCGGACAGGTGTTCCAGCAACTTAAAAAACGGGGCATATTGATCAAAAATCTAGACGGCTCTCATCCATTGTTGAGAAATTGCTTGCGTGTCACGGTCGGAACACCGGACGAAAACAACCAATTTTTGATGGCATTACAGGCTTCACTTAAAACCTGACAGGAATAACTGATTTTTTTCATTCTGCTCTGTTCAACGGAATCGTCATGCGTGAGGCCCAAGTCAACCGTAACACACTGGAAACCCAGATCAGCCTCACTATCAATCTGGATGGAACCGGCAAGGCAACATTGGCAACCGGTGTGCCATTCCTGGACCACATGCTGGATCAGGTGGCACGCCATGGCATGGTAGACCTGGAGATTGTCGCCAAGGGAGACCTGCATATCGATGCGCATCATACGGTGGAAGATATCGGCATTACCCTGGGGCAGGCATTTATGCAAGCGATTGGGGATAAGAAGGGCTTGCGCCGTTACGGGCACGCTTATGTGCCGCTGGATGAAGCGTTATCGCGCGTGGTGGTGGATCTCTCCGGGCGCCCGGGCATGGAATTTAACGTCGAGTTTGTGCGTGCCCGCATCGGCGAATTCGATGTCGATTTGATCAAGGAATTCTTTCAAGGTTTTGTGAATCACGCTCTGCTAACGCTGCACGTCGACAATCTCACCGGCCGCAACGCGCACCACCAGGCGGAAACGGTCTTCAAGGCGTTTGGGCGCGCGCTGCGCATGGCGATCGAAGCCGACCCGCGCGCGACGGGCACCATTCCATCCACAAAAGGCGCATTGTAGCTCCTCTCATTTTTATTTGCGTAGGATGACCGACATCGCGATCGTTGATTATGGCATGGGCAACCTGCGTTCCGTGTCCAAAGCGCTGGAGCATGTGGCCCCGGCTGTATCCATCTCCGTTACCGGCGATCCTGAGGTAGTGCGGAGTGCTGGCCGTGTGGTGGTTCCCGGCCAGGGGGCGATGCCCGACTGTTTGCGGGAGCTGGACACGCACGGATTGCGCGCCGCAGTGCTGGATGCTGCGATGAACAAACCTTTTCTCGGTATCTGCCTTGGTCTGCAAATGCTGTTCGATAGCAGCGAGGAAGGCAACGTCACGGGCTTGGGCGTTGTGCCGGGCCAGGTGCGGCGTTTTCCCCCCACCTCAACGGCAGATACCGGTAACACCGATGGAGCCAACGAGCATGTGAAGCCCAGATTCAAGGTACCGCACATGGGATGGAACCAGGTCCATCAGATCACCGCGCATCCTTTGTGGGAGGGTATCCCTCAGGATGCACGATTTTATTTCGTGCACAGTTACTATGTCGAAACTGCCGATCCAGGGTCCGCGGCGGCTTACAGTCTTTATCCTTTTCCGTTTACTTGCGCTGTAGCAAGAGATAATATTTTCGCCGTCCAGTTTCATCCCGAAAAAAGCCAAGAAGCGGGTTTGATGCTGCTGCGTAACTTTGTACATTGGGAGCCCGCTTCAGCTATGGATAAGCAAGTACGGATAAGCGAATCCGGATGTAATGTTTGACGCAATATCGAAACTCAATCTCATTTTAATCCTGACTTACTATGCTGATCATTCCTGCGATAGACCTGAAAGACGGCCACTGCGTCCGTCTCAAACAAGGCGTGATGGAAAATGCCACGGTGTTTTCGGAAGATCCTGGAGCAATGGCCAGACATTGGCTGGACCAGGGCGCTCGGAGGCTGCATCTGGTTGACCTCAATGGCGCCTTTGCAGGAAAGCCAAAAAATGAGGCAGCCATCCGCGAGATCGTTGAAGCCATTGGCGATGAAATTCCGACTCAACTTGGCGGTGGCATACGCGATCTCGAGACTATCGAGCGCTATCTCGATGACGGCATCACCTATATTATCATTGGGACGGCGGCAGTAAAGACGCCCGGGTTTCTCCACGACGCCTGCAACGCATTCCCGGGTCACATCATGGTCGGGCTGGATGCCAAGGACGGTAAAGTTGCCGTCAACGGGTGGTCTAAAGTCACAGGCCATGATGTGGTGGATCTTGCGAAAAAATTCGAGGATTACGGCGTTGAAGCCATCATTTATACCGATATCGGGCGTGACGGCATGTTAAGCGGTGTCAATATCGAGGCTACAATGGAACTGGCCAGGGCGCTCACCGTTCCGGTAATTGCGAGCGGCGGGATCAGCAACCTCGATGACGTCAAGGCGCTCTGCGAAATCGAATTGGAAGGTATTGCGGGCGCTATCACGGGACGCGCCATTTACGAGGGCGCGCTGGACTTTAGATCGGCACAGGCGCTGGCGGATGATTTGAGCATGAAAATGAGAATGCGGGACGCGAGCTTTTCCTCATCCTGATGACTTTAGCCTATTTTGCAAGCCGTCTCGGGTCTTCCGAACCGTGCATGAATTTTTCCGATTTTACCTCTGCTGCAGTGACTTAATTCTGGGCGGCCTTCACACATCCCCAAAGGGCCTCAAAGGGCGGGCTTCTTTCAAGGGTCAGGCTTATGGATAACTCTATAAATCGAAATTTCTGTGGGGCGTGGTAAATCGGCAATTCACCTGAGAATGCCTGGAATTTTGCTATAGAGATATTTTATGGGTCTTGCCAAACGTATTATCCCTTGCCTTGACGTAACAAATGGACGCGTGGTCAAGGGCGTCAATTTTGTCGGGCTCAGGGATGCGGGTGATCCCGTCGAGGTATCGCGGCGCTATGATGACCAGGGAGCGGATGAACTGACTTTTCTTGATATTACCGCCAGTTCCGATAACCGTGACTTGATCCTGCATATTATCGAGGAGGTGGCAGCCCAGGTGTTTATTCCACTAACGGTGGGCGGCGGCGTTCGTAAAGTCGAAGATGTCCGCCGGTTACTGAACGCAGGGGCTGATAAAGTCAGTATCAACACTTCAGCGGTGCAGAATCCCCAGCTGGTGGAGGCTGCATCGGATCGCTATGGCTCACAATGCATAGTCGTGGCGATAGACGCGAAGCGGATGGGAAATGGCTGGGAAGTGTTTATTCATGGAGGACGCACGGCCACGGGTCTGGATGCGGTGGGGTGGGCAAAGAAAATGCAGTCGCTGGGCGCGGGCGAAATACTGCTGACCAGTATGGATAGGGATGGTACGCGTAACGGTTTTGACCTGGCGCTGATGCGCGCAGTTTCGGACGCGGTAGAGGTGCCGGTAATCGCGAGTGGTGGCGTGGGAAATTTGAATCATTTGGTGGAAGGAATCACCGAGGGCCATGCTGATGCAGTGCTGGCAGCCAGTATTTTCCATTATGGTGAATATACCGTACGCCAAGCCAAAGAGTGTATGGCGCAGCATGGCATTGAAGTACGGCTATAGTCGAAGAACAATCTGATCCTCAAACATGTCTATGTCCGATATTTGGCTTAATAAGATAAACTGGTCCGATGACGGACTGGTACAGGTGGTGGCGCAGGAAGCGAACAGCAAAAAAGTTTTAATGGTCGCCTGGATGAACCGTGAAGCATTGAAACTTACTGTCGAAACCAGCGAAGCCCATTATTGGTCGCGTTCCCGCAAGAAACTCTGGCATAAGGGCGAAGAATCGGGTCATGTACAAAAGGTGAAGGAAATTCATCTGGATTGTGACGAGGATGTTCTGCTGCTGGCGGTGGAACAAGTTGGCGGTATATCCTGTCATACCGGCAGGCACAACTGCTTTTTCAATAAATTCGAAAATGGTCAATGGGTCGTTGACGCGCCTGTAATCAAGAGTCCGGGGGAAATTTACAAAAAATGACGGATCCTGCGGTTCTTTATCGGGTGGCAGAAGTCATCGAAAGCCGCAAGAGCGCCGACCCTACGGCTTCTTATGTAGCGAAGCTTTTGCATGAAGGGCAGGACAAGATCCTGAAAAAAGTAGCGGAAGAGTCGGCCGAGGTATTATTGGCCTCGAAAGAAGGTGACAAGTCCCATATTACGCGTGAGGTGGCGGATCTATGGTTCCATTGTCTGGTATTGCTGGCTCACCACAACCTGCAACCCCAGGATGTACTGGATGAATTGCGCCGCCGGGAGGGCATCTCGGGAATAGATGAAAAAGCCGCACGGAAAGAGGCGTAAAAATGGAGAATTGCATTTTCTGTAAAATCGCGCGGGGGGAGGTTCCCAGCAGTAAGATTTATGAGGACACGGATGTTTTTGCATTTCACGATATCCATCCCGCAGCTCCGGTACATTTCATGCTGATACCCAAGCTTCATATCGGCTCGCTGGCAGAAGTCGAGGACAAGCACCGCAGTTTACTGGGAGATATGATGGTTCTGATTCCCAGGCTCGCCTCGGAACAGGGCTGTAGCAATGGTTTCCGTACCATTATCAATACCGGCCATGTGGGAGGACAGGAAATTCACCATCTGCATATTCACATCATAGGAGGCAGGGAACGCCTGCCCGGCATGATTCCACACCCAGGATAAGGAGTAAAAATGGGATCATTAAGTATTTGGCATTGGCTGATCGTTCTGCTGGTTGTTGTTTTGGTATTCGGTACCAAGAAACTTCGCAATCTCGGCAGCGATCTTGGGAGTGCCGTGAAGGGTTTCAAGGATGGAATGAAAACCGCTGATGAAGAGGATACACCGCCATCTGCTCAACAAACCAGCGCTCGAACCATCGAGTCCGAGGTCAAGGACAGCGCTCAGCCCAAGCCCTGATTTGGCGATTGCAATTCAGACGACACCAGGCAGGGCGAATGCACGTGCCGGTCGCCTGGCAGGTGGCTTGATAGGTATATCATTTATCTCTTACTCATCCCTACCATTTCGTTGCCTTTGCTTTTCCTCCGTAACCAGTAATTCAGGCTAAAATGTTCGATATCAGCTTTACGGAAATGGTCGTTATAGGAGTGGTAGCGCTGGTTGTACTCGGGCCAGAGCGGCTTCCGGGCGTCGCGCGCACTCTAGGGCATCTGTTTGGGCGGGCACAACGTTACGTCAATAACGTTAAAAACGATATTCAACGGGAAATGGAACTGGAAGAATTGAAGAAATTCAAAACTTCGGTTGAAGGAACCGCTCATTCCATTGAAACCTCGGTTCGAACAGAAATACGTCAGTTCCAGGAAGCCATGGAAGGGGTGGAAACGAGGTCCTCTTCCACGTCTTCCATTATAGAGTCGGACACCGTGGCAGAAAACGCTTCGCCATCAGATTCAACTGTCACTCCAGCTAATAAAGCAAGCTCCTCAGCGGTCTCGTCAAAGTCAAATCATGAAGTGCCGGGTGCCGCCAGCCATTGAGTGCGACGGATAACGTGTACTTTTCCGATTATTTCCCCTTCCATTTTCTTTACACGACTCAGTATTACGTGGACTGGTTCCACTGCCCGCTCCTTTTCACAGCATGAGTACCGATGAAACGTTTATCTCGCATCTCGTCGAACTGCGGGCCAGACTGATACGTGTATTTTTAGGGTTCGTACTCGGCTTTCTGCCGTGTGCTTACTACGCACGAGAATTGTATTCCCTGCTTGCACAGCCTCTGCTGGACAAGCTCCCGCAGGGCGGGCAGATGATCGCCACCGAAGTGGTAACACCATTTTTCGTGCCGATGAAGGTTGCCATGATGGTGGCTTTTATCCTTACTCTCCCCCACACCCTCTATCAATTATGGGCATTTGTCGCGCCGGGGTTATATTCCCATGAAAAACGCCTGATATTGCCGCTGGTTCTCGCCAGCAGTTTTCTGTTCATTTGCGGCATGGCTTTCGCTTATTTTGCCGCGCTGCCCCTGGTGTTCGAATTCGTTACCCATTTCGCACCCGAGGGTGTAGCCGTCATGACAGATATCGGCAGATATCTCGACTTTGTTTTGGCCATGTTCATCGCTTTCGGCATCACTTTCGAAGTACCCATACTTGTTGTGATACTGGTCAGGATGGGGATCGTCTCGATTGATAAGTTAAAGGATATACGCCGCTATGTTCTCGTTGGCGCATTCGTGATCGGGGCGATCTTTACTCCCCCCGATGTCGTCTCGCAATTCATGCTGGCGGTACCGCTTTACCTGCTTTACGAATTGGGGATATTGGCGGCAAGTTTGATCGCAAAGCCGGTTTCGGCGTTAGCTTATCAACCAACCCAGCCAATGAGCAGTGATAACGCCAGTTACGAGAAAGGTACGCCCGATAACGAAAAAGGAAACCGCTGAGTTGCAGCTCCTGGATTGCAGCTCCTTTCCCATCACTGTAACGACTGCAGCAAGATTTGATCCCTTCCTCAAATTGACGTCAGTAACAGGAGGGAACCAGCCATTTTGGGGATCGGGCAGCGTCGGGGATGTGGCAACCACGCTTATGGATTGCTGGGGGCGCGCATCCCACCACCCGAACAGCCGTCGTCGCGCCCGCCTGGGACTTGTTCAGGGATTTCTATTCCATATCAGGCCCTTCATATTGCTCCTGAGCCGTGGGTTTCGGGCGCTTGCCGACGTTGATTTTGATCGATTTCTCCGCCCCGTTGCGGATCACCGTAATCGCAGCAGTTTTTCCGGGCGACAAGGCAGCGATCAGGTTGAGCATCGTGGACGAATCGATTACCGGCTTACCGTCCACGGCAACAAGTATATCTCCCGGTTTCACTCCGGCCCGGTCCGCAGGACCGCCTTTTAGCACCCCAGCGATCAACGCCCCATTGATGTTAGGTCGCTTGAATGATTCCGCCAGCTCCGGGGTCAAGTCTTGCACTTCCACACCGATCCAGCCACGGGTTACGCCGCCGCTCTGAATGATCTGTTCCATGATCTGCTTTGCAACGTTCGCTGTAATGGCAAAGCCGATACCAAGCGATCCACCCGTGCGCGACACAATCGCAGTGTTGATGCCTATCAGATTGCCTGAGGTATCAACCAGGGCTCCGCCCGAATTCCCGGGGTTGATGGCGGCATCAGTCTGGATGAAATCTTCAAACGTGTTGATGCCCAGATGTGTCCGCCCCAGCGCACTGATTATGCCCATGGTTACTGTCTGACCCACACCGAAGGGATTGCCGATAGCGAGCACGATATCACCGACCCGCGCGCTCTCGGAATGTCCGAAGGTCATCGTGGGAAGTCCCTGCATATCCACTTTCACCACGGCAAGATCAGTCTCGGGATCTGAGCCGATTACGCGCGCCTTGGCCTTTCTGCCATCAGCAAGTGCAATCTCGATTTCGTCCGCGGCCTCTATCACATGATGATTGGTGAGAACATAGCCTTCAGGACTGACGATCACACCGGACCCAAGACTCGATGCCCGCCGGCTCTGCGGTGACGATTCGAGGCGATCACCAAAGAAACGCCGGAAAAAGGGGTCTTCCATAAATGGATGAGGGGCAACCTTGACCTCTTTGCTGGTAAAGACATTCACCACCGATGGCATGGCTCTCTGAGCAGCGTCAGCGAAGCTGTTAGGGCGGAGCGCGTTTGGCCCGGCTTCAAGAGGCGCTTCTCTTACAGTCACCATCGCACCACCGGGTCCGGGTGATTTCCATGGCAAAAGGTCGGGCCGCAAAGTGGAAACGACAAACAGTGCCGCAAGGACTATCGTTGTCGTTTGTGCGAAAATCAACCAGAGTTTGTGCATCGAGAATCCGATTTCGAGCGGAAAAATATCTTTATAAGGATAGGATAAATACTGATGAAATTAAATGAACTCGAAATCTATTTGAATCAATTTCTAGACGTCGCCCGCTTTCGCGATTATTGCCCAAATGGCCTGCAAGTGGAAGGCAGAAGTGAAATTCGTCAACTGATCAGCGGGGTAACCGCTTCGTTCGAATTCCTTCAAGCCGCGATACAAGCGGGTGCAGACGCCGTCATTGTCCATCATGGCTATTTCTGGCGTGGAGAGGACCCGTGTATTGTTGGCATGAAGCACCGCCGTATTTCATATCTGTTGGCACACGACATCGGCTTGCTCGCCTATCATTTACCGCTGGATGCCCATCCGGAGCTGGGGAATAATGCACAACTCGGCCGCAAACTGGGTTTTGTTGAAACCGGCCGCTTTGGTGAACAGGGAATTGCCATGCAAGGATCACTTCTCTCAGAGGTGTCGAGCCTCAAGGCGCTGCGCAGGAACATTGAATGCCTGCTGTCTCGTAAACCCCTGGTAATTGGTGACGATGAGCGCCTCGTGCGGCGCATAGCCTGGTGTACCGGGGGTGCTCAGGATTATTTCGAAGAGGCTATCCGCCTGGGCGTGGATACGTTTATCACGGGAGAAATTTCCGAGCGGATGGTCCATGCCGCCCGTGAATCCGGCGTGGCATTTATCTCGGCTGGGCATCACGCCACGGAGCGGTATGGCATACAGGCATTAGGCGAGCATATATCCCGAAAATTTGGTGTTGCCCATCGATTCATAGATATAGACAGCCCTGTATGAGGAGTCCGGTGCATCCGGGCTTCCGGGTATGCCAAAGATAAATTCTCCCCATGGAGAAACCTCGAGCTCGAACCAGAGCGCGAGTTCCATTTTGAATTTGGAGGGCGTGGCTCAAGAAATGGGCCGGAAAGACCACACAAGGGACGGCCGGCAGCTCATACTGGTTTGGCAACCATGAGATAAAAGACAATGAGAAGCGCGATAAGAGCGGGAATGCCAAGCGCGATCCAGAAGCGGAAATAACGCCAATATAGATCAGGCAAAGCCGTCTTATTTTCACTCGCCTTCGCAGCCAGCTGCCGCATGCGGATCTGCAGCCACACTACCGGAAGCCAGCAAGCCGCCATAAGCAGATACAAGCCAATGGACCAGGCAATCCAGCGGCTTGCCAGCGGAATGTCGGCCAGATAGATGAGATAAAAGCCGGTAAGGGGCTGGATAATGATAGAGGTTGCGGTAAACAGCCAGTCAGCGTTGACGACATTCCTGGCAACCGCCGCTATAATCAATGGGTTCTTGGTCAAGGTAGCTGAAAATAGATAAAACGCTGTGCCGATCCCCGTCCCAAAAAGTAATGTCGAAGAAAGTATGTGAAGCCATTTGGCTGTAACATAGTCCATCAACGCTTCTCCAACTCATACAGCAACCAGATGACCGCGAGGATAGTGAGATTTTTTGCCAGCGGCCCAAAGGGATGCAACCAGAATTCCGGTAGGTAAGTAGTAATGGTAAGTGTATAAACAGCGATGAGTGTTGCCTGAGCGATCCAGAGCGGCCTGCGATTCCGGAGGAACAGCGTGCCCAGGCCGAAAGCGATGTCCAGCGCGGCTGCGCCATAGAGTGCTATCGGAGCAAGCGGGCCGGTTATCCCCACGCGCGCAAGCAAAACGTAGCTCTCCTCTACAGGATAAACCCCAAGCGATACGATGCCCGCAATTAACCATACCGCGGCAATGGAAAGGCGCAGTACGAGCTGCAGCCAACCAAGAAGCGCCGCCAGTCGTAACTCAGTAACATTCCATTGGGATAAAAATTGGCTGGCCGGCCGGGGTTCGCGGCCGAGAAGATCCCGGGTTGAGCGAGCATCTGCCGTGTTTCCTCGCTGAAGCATTTGCCATGATTCAGGATCGAGCAAGCCCTTCCCCAACCATTGGCCCGCTCGCGCGGCCATATCGACGAATAGTACCGGAACATGCAAGAATGTACCTTGCCCCAGCCTCATCGAATGCCGCAGTTCACTTAAGTAACGTTGCAGTGTAAGTGGTTCCGGGCCGACGAGCGGTACGCGCTGCCCTTGATACCGATCAGTTTCGATCAATTTGACAATGGCACGGGTTAGATCGTCAATATGGATGGGCTGGATTTGCTGATCACCCCGCCCAGGCAAGGGAATAACGGGCAAACTTGCCATGAGGTTGAACAACCGGGCGCTCACCCCCCCTTGTCCATATACCAATGACGGCTGTACGACCACCGCCTTGGTTCCCGAGGCCAGCAAGGCGTCATCCGCAATTTTTTTGCTCAGATGATAACGGCTACGCGCTTTCTCATCCGCTCCCAGCGCGGATATCTGTACAACCTTGATCCCTTCCGCGGCACACGCTGCGAAAAGGGCGCGCGGCGCGCGATCATGGAGCGACTCGAATGTTTGCCGGCCATGCTCTCGTAATATTCCTACGGCGTTGATCACGACATCGATCCCCGCGAGCCGTGGTATCCAGGTATTGATATCGAAGTCCCGGGTATAATCGACAGGAATCAAACGAAATCGGCTCATCCCGTTATTCTTGGGAGGCGCTGTCACTGTACAGACAACGGGATACCCGCTGTCCGCCAGCGCGGCGACCACATGGCTTCCAATAAAACCGGTGGCTCCCGTGATCAATACAGTCGGCATTGTTCAGATCTCATCCAAATGTATGCCAAGGTTACGCCGGGGTTGCGTTGAATAATTCCCATAAATTCCATAGGAATGGTTTCCTGGGACTCCCTCACATTCGTGTCAGACTCCGCTTATACTTTATCAATGCGACGAAAAGTCAGATACTATTTTTAAGTCCTAATAAGAATTAATTATTATTTTTTTACGACATTGCCATGGCACATCCTCATAAAACCTGGAGTCAAACAATTTACGATGGATGGGTTTCAGGTAGCGTAGCGAGCATTGCGTCAACCATTTGCCTCTCACTGGTGGGCAAGGCAGAACTGGATAAATCGGCCGCACCCATCAATGGGCCTAGCCAATGGATCTGGGGCAGACACGCGCCTTATGAGAATCGCTTCAGCCTGCGGTACACTATCGTTGGCTACCTGATACATCACGCAGCATCCGTCTTTTGGGCAGTCTTGCACGAAAAACTTCGGCAGCGTCTGGCTCGGGCTGATGCCGTAACAGCCGTGATCGTGCCCGCGGTCGTTACAACCGCGGCAGCTTATACCGTCGATTTTCACTTTACACCCAAGCGCTTGACGCCCGGTTTCGAACGTCGTCTGTCAAAGAACGGCTTGCTGATGGTGTATGGTAGCTTTGCTCTTGGATTAGCTGCTGCCGCTTTCGCGGCGGATCGATACAAAGGCGCCCATCACCGTTCCTCATCTGACAGCTGAAGCCAGCTATAAATGCAGCATCAAACCCAGACCTAGACTTGCCAGTTGTAACCAATTGTAACAATCGTTAGAAGTAGGTCCTTGGCGCCCTACCATCCGCTGTCTTGGGTTTATCAAGAGCCTTACTGAACGGTTCACGGCGGCCGCCCGCTTCGCGCTTCGCTTAGGTACCAAGTATGTACTATTACTGTACCTCAAAGGGCAAAGCGCAGAACGTGCGTTATCGCACGGAATGGGCTTAGTCGACCGCTTATCATCTGTATGATAGATACGTACTGTTTGCTTTCACTCTGTTTGTTTTTATCTTTATCAATTCCGACACAGCCGTTGTCTATATCGTATGCATGTACACGCTCAGGCCGAGATTAGCAAAACGGGACGTCAATCAGCCAGCGATCTTTATGCCGAATACGCGAGCATTCGCGACCGTACGGCCCAATTGATAGCTCCGTTATCCACCGAGGACTGCTGTGTCCACTCATTGCCGGATGCCAGCCCGGTCAAATGGCATTTGGGACACATAGCCTGGTTTTTCGAAACTTTCGTGCTGTCACCTTACGAGCCCGCATTTAAACCGTTCCACCCGGCTTTTCGCTCCATGTTCAGTTCCTATAATGCGGAGGGAGAAACTCATCCTGATCCCAAGCGCGGATTGTTCACACGGCCATCACTGTCAGTAATTCAGGATTATTGCGGGAGTGTGGATGAGCGTTTACAAAGGCTTCTGCATTCGCCTCCTTATGATGATGAAATGCTGTATGCCCTGACAGTTCTGGGCCTTAATCATGAACAACAACATCAGGAACTGATGCTGACCGATATAAAGCATCTTCTATCGCAAAATCCGCTGGAGCCAAGCTATCAATTGCCCGGACAACAGTTGCCTGCAACTCCGACAGTGATGGATTGGCGTGACTTTGAAGGCGGCATTGTTGAAATCGGATATGCCGGCCAAGGGTTTTGTTATGACAATGAATCGCCCCGGCATAAAGAATATGTTGAGCCCTACCGCCTCGCTTCACGCCTCGTCACTAATGGGGATTATCTTCAGTTCGTTGAGGCGGGCGGCTATCGCGATCCAGGCGTATGGCTATCGGAGGGATGGGATTGGCTGAGAGCTCATAATCATAGCCATCCCTTGTACTGGCACAGGAAGGGTAACGAATGGCAGGAGTTCACCCTTATGGGCATGCAGCCATTGAATGCCGATCTACCTGTAGTCCATGTTTCATATTATGAAGCTGATGCCTACGCGCGATGGGCCGGCGCCCGGCTGCCCACCGAAGCCGAGTGGGAAAATGCAGCTTGGAGGCAGCAAATTGATGGAAATTTTGCGGAGAACGGGCGCTTTCATCCTTTCGCCAGTCCCCGTAATTCCATGGGCTTGGCTCAGCTTTATGGTGATGTATGGGAATGGACGCAGTCCAGCTATTCGCCGTATCCGGGGTACAGTCCGGCGAAAGCGAATGCCAGCAAGCCGATGTCCACAGTCTGGGATGAGGCGGTAGGTGAATATAACAGCAGATCGATGGTAAACCAGTATGTGCTTCGCGGCGGATCGTGTATCACGCCTTTAAAGCGCATCCGTCCGAGTTTTCGCAATTTTTTCCCTGCCGAGACCTGTTGGCAGTTTTCAGGCATCCGCTTGGCGCGGGACGCCCGTTGATCGCGAAAACACAGCTGGGCAAAGTAACGGGTGACGTTGTGGGCAATAGTAAATCTTGTAACCTGTAAATTGAGATAAATTAAAAGGAGCGATCGCATGACCACGCCTTTTGATACTATCCTGCCCAGAACGGGATCGGGACTCATCAATATTATTATTGACACGCCCAAAGGCAGCCGTAATAAGTTTAAATATGATGAGGAAGTACAATGCTTTCGCTTGAGCCGGATTCTGCCTACCGGTGCTGCGTTCCCGTTTGATTTTGGCTCCATCCCTAAGACTCTCGCTGAGGATGGGGATGCGCTGGACGTTCTTTTAATCACCGAAGCGCCAAGCTTTCCCGGATGCCTTGTGAGCGGGAAACTGATCGGTATAATTTCCGCGGAGCAGACCGAGAAAAACAAGACTATCCGTAACGATCGGCTCCTGGCCGTGCCGGTAACCCCGGCGAATCCAGCCTTGTTTTCAAGTATAGATGAACTGCCCGACGCCTGGTTAACCGAAATTGAGCATTTTTTTATTTCTTATAACCGCATACAGGGGCGCGAATATAAGCCGCTCAATCGCGGCGGGCCTGAAGAAGCCGACAAGGCATTGTCCACAGCGGAGCGGCGCTACAAGCGCCAAGAGAAGCAATGAAACAGGCAACCCGCTCAGCGCGTCCTGCCAACCCGGCATACAGGCTGCTGCATGAAACGATCGAAGAAGCATTGGGACAACTTGATTCTGCGCAACCCATCCCGGATGAAAATATTCACGCTGCGCGAAAGGCATTGAAGAGGGCGCGCGCAGCGCTGAAGCTGTTGCGGGACGGAATGAGCAATGCGGCTTACCGGATGGAAAACTCGGGTCTGCGCGACGCGGGCCGGATCCTATCGCCAATACGAGACGCCAGGTCGCTGGTCGATGCTTTTGATTCCCTGCATGACCGATATTCGAATGAATTGCAAGGGGTCGAGCTTGCACCGCTTCAGAAGATTTTGCACTCGAATTTAACGAAAGCGCGACGCCATCTTCATCTGGACCTGCCGGCCAAGTCGGCAGAATTGAAGCGTTGCATCCGATTACTCGAGGATAGCCTGGTGTTGGCAAAACGTGAGGACTTTTTATCCATTGACTCTGCAGTGATTGGTTCAGGACTCCAGCGCATCTATCGGACGGGCCGCAAGGCGTTCGCAGAAGCGAAGGCGGCGAGGACCACCGAAGCACTTCATGAATATAGGAAGCAGGTCAAATATCTGTTCAATTCAATCGATGGGCTTACGTCTTCAGAAGATGGCCGTACCCCCAAAAAAATCCTGAAGCGGGCCGATCGTCTTGGAGACCGCTTGGGGGACGATCATGAGCTTGCGGTGCTATCCGTGGAGATCTCCCGAGCTACGTATACGCCAGTTGATTCCGCCGCAATAAGAATATTGCATGAGTTGATCGAACGCCGGCGGGTGAAACTGGAAAAGAGCGCGTTCAAGTTAGGGAAGAAACTCTACGAACAGAAGGCAGGAAAGTTTAGAAAGGGATTGATGAAGCGTATGCCGCTTCCCTCCAGCGCACCCTCGAGCTCAAGTCCGCAATGATTCCGCCGGAGATGTCCGCCTTTGAGCAGGATCTCCTTAATTTTTCATGAACCCCGAGCGTTTAGCAATGAATGCCGAGCAAGTATTAGGGTTTGCACATCATCTAGCCGACCGCGCGCGGCCAATTGCTCTACGCTACTTTCGCACTCCTCTGGACATTATGCCCAAGGCTGACGAAAGCCCTGTAACCGTAGCTGATCGGGAGATCGAAAACATACTCCGCCACGTGATCCGGGAACGGTATCCTCATCACGGCATTATCGGTGAAGAATACGGCAGTATACCACGCGAAAACAGTTGGGTTCTCGACCCTATCGATGGTACGGCGAGTTTCGTCATCGGAAATCCTCTTTTTGGCACGCTTATCGGCTTGCTCCGCTCGGATGAGCCTTTTGCCGGGTTGATCGATATTCCTGTGATGAGAGAGCGATGGGCAGGAGATGGCAAACAACACACAACGTACTATGACCAGCATACCGCCCACGCGGCAATGGTCAGCGCATGCAGGTCGCTCAGCCGGGCACGGCTGTACCACGCCACGTACAACGCTTCGCATACCGGCGAGTCAGATGCAGTTGATGCACTCAGCGAACGAGTAGCGGTATCGCGCCCGTCGTGTGATTGTTACGCATATGGCTTGCTTGCGTCCGGATACTGCGACCTGGTATTGGAAGATGGCCTCGAACCGTTTGATTATCTGCCGATTGTTCCGGTTGTCCTGGGTGCGGGGGGATGGATGAGCGATTGGAGCGGAAATCCTCTCGGTTTGCATTCCGATGGCCGCGTCATTGCTGCAGCCACAAAGACGCTATTGGACGCAACGATTGATGCTTTGAGGAACTCCTGAATAAGGCCCGGGTTACAAGACGTCAGTTCATCCGCCAGTTCCGCGGCAGCTCCGGGATAGTGCGGTGCCGCACCGAAAATGAAGAAGTGTCCGGGTAACATTCGGGCAGCTTGCCGAACTTATCTTCGCTTTGCTTTTCCCGGAGTATCTCATGAAATCCTCTTTAATATTTTTCGCTCATCCATTGGCACTCGCCATCACTCTGATGGTTTCAGGAATAGGTGCCATTCATGCTCAAGTCACACCGGGGCCGGCAGGTTCCATTGTCGGGCAGCCACCCGGGCAAGCGGGTTCCATCATCGGGCAACCCCCCGCACCAGGACAGAGCGGCACAGGCTCCATGCAATCCAATTATCCCGGCACCGGCTCAACAGCTGGCCGCGATGTGGTAAGGGATAAGCTGGATCGGGCCAACAGAGAAGCCGCGGACATCGACCGCGACGGGAGAATCAGCCCAGAAGAGGCATCAAGATTACCGGGTGGAAGTCTCCCACCGCCAACTCCACCGGGCGGCACACCGCTGCCGCGATAGTTGGCTGGCCAGGAATCCGGCAACCGTACACCCATTTTTATGCTCTGGTTTTCTTTGGGCCTGCTTAGGCGACAGTTACCTCCATGCCAGCAAAACGCCGGAGAAGCGAAGTCCACCGGGAACTCACTCTTGGAGAAGTCAAATGCATGCACTTACCTATCACGGCAGTTACGACGTTCGCGTAGAGACGGTGCCCGATCCGGTACTGCAGGAGCCGGATGACATCATTCTAAAAATTACGGCCACTGCGATTTGCGGTTCAGACCTGCACCTGTATCGCGGAAAAATGCCGGAACTCAAGGATGGGGATATTCTGGGTCATGAGTTCATGGGAGTGGTTGTCGACAGCGGATCAGAGATAGCGCAGCTCAAGAAAGGCGATAAAGTGGTTGTTCCGTTCGTCATTGCATGCGGGCACTGTTTCTTTTGTGAGAAACAGCTATTTGCCGCGTGTGAAACCACCAACCCGGACCGTGGCGCAATAATGAACAAAAAGGAAATCCGGCCGGGTGCGGCGCTTTTTGGCTATACCCATCTGTATGGCGGCGTCCCGGGGGGCCAGGCCGAATATGTGCGAGTGCCCAGGGCGAACGTCGGGCCGATAAAAGTTCCCGATACACTTGCCGATGAGCGTGTACTTTTCCTGAGCGATATTTTACCGACAGGATATCAGGCGGTTGTGAACGCCGAGGTGGGGCCCGGGTCGAGTATCGCTATCTTTGGTGCAGGTCCGGTCGGTTTAATGACAGCCGCCTGCGCTCGCATGTTGGGTGTAGAAAAAATTTTCATGGTCGATCATCATTCATATCGGCTCGAATTTGCACGCCATACGTATGATGTGATACCTATCAATTTCGACGAAGTCGACCCCGCTGAAGTCATTATCGAAAATACAGCCTTCAGAGGGGTGGACGCAACGATCGATGCCATAGGGTTTGAAGCCAAAGGCAGTGCGCTCGAAACCGTATTGACCAACCTCAAGCTTGAAGGCAGCAGTGGCACGGCCTTGCGCCAATGTATCGCGGCGGTGCGCCGCGGCGGCACGGTCAGCGTCCCCGGCGTTTATGCCGGGTTCATCCACGGGTTCCTTTTTGGGGATGCGTTCGATAAAGGTCTGGTATTCAAAATGGGCCAGACTCATGTGCAACGCTTCCTGCCGGAACTGCTGGGATATATCGAATCAGGCAAACTGCATCCCGACGTCATCATCAGCCATCGTTTGCCGCTCGCTGAAGCCGCCAACGGATACAAGATTTTCGAAAAGAAAGAAGATGGCTGCCGTAAAGTTGTCCTGACTCCATAGGGGTTGTGGACCCCTGTTTCTGTACCGGCCAAAGTTCGATTGCTCAGTTTTTGAGTTCGCGGCAAGCGGGCGGTATTCCGTTGAAACAGGTTCCGACGGCGTTGCTTTTCTCGAACCACCCGGCATTCACATCGCGCAGGTAAGCGGGCTAGTGGGCGGGTTATCAATGTCCGGTTGACCGTATATAAAGTTGTCATATCTCCGGACTTGTCCAGGTTCCCGGTGCGTATCAGCCCTTTTATCCCTTTTTAGCCTTTTTGCCTTGGTAATCCCAAACTGGGCAGGCCAATTGTCTCGCAGCTCGTCACACGGGAAACGAGGAGTCGTCAGTTTCTTACACGCCCCGTATGTCGGTGAGCCGAAATCCCTTCCTCTAATGCGTGGCTCCTATACAGCTGAACCAAAAAGCTGAATGTACGTTATCGCACAGTCGCCCTCTGCAAAAACAACGATTATGACGAGCACAAATAAATGATGGACCTTACTGCAAAAATCCCCATGAGCAATCGCAAGGAATTATTTTTGTCCTACTGGCAGGCAGGCTACGAAGGGGCGGATCACATCAATAGCCTCGGCCTGCCCTTATCCATGAATAAAATTACGCAACACGCCGATCGCGCATATGACGACTATCTTCTGTTAAGAGATTTCGAAATCAAAACGGTGAGGGAAAGCGTTGGCTGGCGATCGGTCGAAAAGAATGGGCGCTTTGATTTTTCTTCGGTTGAATCGCGCGCACGCGCAGCAAGGGAGCTTGGGTTACAGGTGATATGGACACTGTGCCATTACGGGTGGCCTGACGACGTTGACGTCTATTCCCCCGCCTTTATTGACCGGTTTTCGCTGTATTGCCGACATGCAGTAGCTTATTTGGAGTCACTCTCCCATGCCGGATGCGTTTCCGTTTATTCACCCATTAACGAGATTTCCTTCGCAAGTTGGGCCCTTGCAAAAAATCAATTTATGTGCGGCAATCTTAAGGAGGATGGCGGCACAGAACTGAAACGCCAATTGGTGCGTGCCGCCCTGAAGAGCTGTGAAGTAATCTGGGAAATCAATCCTTCTGCCCGCATCCTGCACTGTGATCCTCTGATACACGTCGCAGCGCATCATGACCGGCCTGATCTTGAGGATCACGCAACGGCATACCGCGAATGCCAATTCGATGCGTGGGATATGCTATGCGGAAACAAGGAGCCGGAACTGGGCGGAGCTCCCCGCTTTCTGGATGTGATTGGAGTCAACTATTACCACAGTAATCAATGGCAAATTGAAGATCAACTGCAGCTCGAAGGCGAAAGCCTCTGGTGGCATCTGGATCATCCCCATCGAATCCCTCTGTACAGTCTGTTAACCGAAGCTTATCACCGCTACGGCCGGCCCGTTTTACTGTCCGAAACCAGCCATGTTGGGAGCGGCCGGGGCGCATGGATCAAAGACGTAGCTCAGCAAGCCGTCATGGCTCAACAATTCGGCGTGGACCTGCATGGCATATGCGTGTATCCGATACTGGATCGACCTGATTGGGACGACCCTCATCGGTGGCATAAGAGCGGCTTATGGGAAATAGATATTAACGGCAAAGAAGAAAAACATTATCAGCGGGTTTTATCCGAGCCGTATGCCGGTGGATTACGTGACGCTCAACGGCTGACAAGACAGCTGTCCTCACATCCTTTTCCAAATCAAGCCCCACCCATCATTGAAGGAGCTGCAATGACAACAATTATTGTTTTTTCCCACCTCCGCTGGGACTTTGTGTATCAGCGCCCACAACATCTTCTGTCGAGACTGGCTGAAAACCATAAAATTGTTTTCATCGAGGAACCGATATTCCACGAGCATGACAGCTTTCTGGAAATATCCGTGCCCGGACCCAACATAACCGTGCTCAAGCCTCACACACCCGTAAACGTGGTGGGGTTTCATGATGAGCAATTACCTCATTTGATCAAGCTGATGCGCCAATTCGTGGGTATCGAGGAAGAGCATATGGCCTGGTTTTACACGCCAATGGCATTACCACTATTGCAGGAGTTGAATCCTTCCCTAGTGATCTATGATTGCATGGACGAACTTGCAAATTTCAAGAACTCGCCGAAACAAATGCTTCAACGTGAGAATGCATTACTGAAAGTAGCAGACCTCGTTTTTACCGGAGGCCCAAGCCTCTATCGCGCAAAGCGCGAACGCCACCCGAACGTTCACTGCTTCCCAAGCAGTGTCGATGTGGTGCATTTCGAACAAGCACGCGACCGCAACAATGGTCACCCCGCGCACGAAGACATCCCGGGACCCCGCCTCGGTTATTACGGTGTCATAGATGAGCGGATCGATACAGAACTTATCGCCCGGATTGCCGATGCCCATCCACAATGGCAGATCGTTCTAGTAGGTCCGGTGGTCAAAATAGATCCAGCCACATTGCCACGCCGGCACAACATTCACTACCTGGGTCAGCAGCCGTACAAGGCACTTCCGCATTTTCTGGCCGGATGGAACGTATGCTTGCTGCCATTCGCGTTGAACGAATCAACCCGCTTCATCAGCCCCACCAAAACCCTCGAGTACATGGCCGCTGAACTCCCTATTGTAAGTACTGCTATTAATGACGTTGTGGATCTCTATGGGAAGGTGGTAGCGATCGCTGCCTCGCCGCAAGCTTTTATTAGAGCCTGCGAGGATGCGTTATTGACCACGCCCGAGGAGCATAAGCGAACTGTGGTAAAGATGAGGGAAATGGTGCTGGAAACCTCCTGGAACACGACAGCGGAAAAGATGCAGGAGCTGATGCAGCTGACAACCGCACAAAAGGAAGAAACAATGAATCTGGCACAATCACAATTGAAGCCCGGCGCACTCACCCATTGCGAACCTCAAACATTGCCGGCGCCGGCACCGGTGGAAAACAAACAGTGCATCATAATTGGTGCTGGACCTACGGGGTTGAGCGCAGCTTATCATCTTGACGAAGATACGCTTTTACTGGAAAAAAATTCCACCGTCGGAGGATGGTGCCGCTCAATTGAGGATAAGGGTTTTACCTTCGATCATGCCGGACACATCATGTTTTCGAATGACGAGTATGTCCAGAAGTTGTACAAGACCCTGCTCGGCAACAATGTCCACTGGCAAAATCGTGAGGCTTGGGTATACAGCAAGGGCGTCCATACCCGTTATCCATTCCAAGGTGCTCTGTACGGGCTGCCGCCAAACGTAATCAAGGAGTGCATAATCGGCGCCATGGAATCGCGTTATGGCGCGTTGAAAAAGCCGGACTCCAGGTCTGCGTCTGCAGCCTGCCCGGTCATAGACGGCGCGGCGACCCCCTTATCGGACTGCTGCGCTGACGGAACAGTGCCGGATACTGGAAAAACCGTTGTACATCAGGAATCCGGGCATGCCGCGAGTAAATCGGAAAATTTTGAAAAGTTCATTTATAGAATGTGGGGTGCCGGTATCGCCAAGCATTTTGCGATACCCTACAATCAAAAACTCTGGACGGTTCCCTTGTCCGAAATGGAAACTTCCTGGCTTGGAGGACGCGTCCCCTTACCTGACCTAGACGAAATCATCGAGGGCGCGCTCCAGCCCGTGGCTAAACCGATGGGTCCCAACGCACGCTTTGGCTATCCTTTACGCGGCGGTTTCCAGGCGATGATGTCGGGGTTTCTTCCCCATATCAAGGGCACCGTTGAACTTAACGCCGAAGTGGTGAACATATCGCCGGATCAGCATTTAATTACGCTGGCGGATGGGCGGCGCTTTCATTATGAAAATATGATCAGCACGATGCCCTTGCCGGAGTTGATCCGCCGTATAGGCGACGAAGCGCCTCAATCGATTAAGGACGTTGCGGCTGCGCTACGCCATGTTTCGGTGCGCTGCGTGAATCTCGGTATTGGCCGAGAAAATATTTCGGACAAGCACTGGATTTACTACCCGGAAGATACAATTTTCCATCGCATTTTTCTCCAGGGCAACGCCAGTCCCGGCTGCAACCCGCCGGGTGGATTCGGCCTGACATGCGAGATATCCTATTCACCCGCAAAGCCGCTTCCTTTCGATGGTCAAAAATTGATCGACCGGTGCGTTGAAGACTCCATCAGAGTGGGTCTACTGAAACAGGACGATAAAGTAATTACCGCCAACCTCGTAGATATGCCCTATGCTTATGTCATATACGACCATGCACGGGCGCATAACGTCGAAAAAGCCAAAAAGTGGCTTGCTGAACGCGACATCATCTTGTCGGGCCGCTACAGCGAATGGGAATATTACAACTCAGATCATGCATTTTTAGCCGGAAAAAAAGCGGCGGATGTCATCAAGCAATTGATGCCCAGACAGAAAATCTCGGCAGCGGAGTGAACCGCATTTCACCCCATGATGATAATAGACGCCCACATCCACTGTTCCGGCGAAGAAAACGCTGCCGATGTTCTACAGGCACTGGATTGGGCGGGGGTAGACAAGGCGATCGTCCTTGCGCCGTTTTTGAGCGGGAGCTATTCCCTGCATGATAGAGAATCCTTGCGGTCGGCAAATCAGTATCTGGCCCGGCTGATTGCCCACGATAAGGATCGGCTGATCGGTTTTGCGGTAATCAATCCATCGCTCGACAATGCAAGTGAAGATTTAACTCATGCGCATGACCTGGGTCTTTCCGGTCTTAAGATGGTGCCTGCCGGATGGTATCCCTATGATGACTGCGCACACCGACTTTATGACACGGCATCTCATCTCGGCATGCCGATACTGTTTCACAGCGGTATTTTCATAGACGGAAAATCCGGCCGCTTCTGCCGTCCCACGTTTTTTGAAGCGATACGGGAACATCCCGGCTTGCGGGTCACCCTGGCTCACTTGGGATGGCCATGGACTGATGAGGCAAATGCCGTCGGTCTGATTGACCTTATCAATGGGGTTCCCTCGGACAACAGCCAGTTCCGGTTTGACATTTCCTTCGGAGCGCCTCCCGCGTATCGCCTGGACGTTTTGAGAAAAGCTATCGCTGTCCTGACACCTGAATTATTGCAGTTCGGCAGCGACGTATTTTTGCCTTGCCCCGGTGAACTGATCAAAAGCCGGATTGATGATGTTTTAGCGCTCCTGGAGCGTCTAGATATCGATACACGCAGCCGCGAACGGATTATGGGAGGAACAGCCGCCGCCTGGCTAGGAATTAATTGACATGAAAATAATTTCGACTGCCGAACGTCCGATTAATCTGTTGCAAATCATTGGGGGTTCTATCGTTGGCGGTATGGAAATCTACGTGTTGCGCCTGCTTGAGCATCTGCCGCGGGACCTCTTTCATGTCACATGCTTGTGTATATCCGAGAGCCACTTCACATCACAATTACGAGAAATGGGTTGCAGCGTCCATCTGGCGCCAATGACTGATGAAACTGACTGGCAATCTATCCAGCTTGGGGTCGGCCTTATTCGCGCGGATGCGATTGATGTAATTCATGCGCATCTTCCCAACGCGCACTTATTGGCAGGTATGCTGAGCAGGTTGACCGAAACACCGGCGTTAGCCACTATTCATGGCCGTTACCTTAGCATACGCGATCTTGAAGTTCATAAACTGATGCAGACCCATATCAGCGTGGTCGCCAAATCAGCTTATTTTCAAGCATTAAGCCTGGGCATCCCCGCCAGCAAATTGCGCTTCATCGCAAATGGAGTGGACACCGGAATTTTCCGGCCAACAGACAAGAGTGCCTATCTCCACTCGATTATCAAGGGTTCGCCGGATGCCCAACTGGTGGGCTTCATTGGACGCCTTGCACCGGAAAAAGGCCCGGACGTGTTTATAAAAGTTGCCAGCATCGTACTTAAGACATTAAAAAACTGTCACTTCGTTTTGGTGGGCGACGGACCCCTGCGGGAAAAGCTGAAGGACGACATCGATAATCTCGGCCTGAATAAATATGTTCATATGGTTGGCCTTCAAAGCGATATGCCTCAGGTTTATGCTTCTCTTGACCTTGTGGTGTCGACTTCATATTCCGAAGCAATGCCCCTCGCAATAATCGAAGGAATGGCGTCGGGCTTGCCAGTGATCTCAACGAATGTTGGCGGCGTCATCGATATTGTCGAGGTGGGACGAACCGGATTCCTGAACAATTTGAATGACCTGAACGGTATTGCCGATAACGTTGTAACCCTGATGTCAGACCGATCCATGCGCCAAGCCATGGGAAGCGCTGCCCGGAAGCGAGCCGAGAAAAATTTTGAACTCAGCAGTAGCGTCAACCAGACGATAGATTTATTGAAATCTCTCACGCAGACTGGATTTCGTAGCGAGCGAGGTATTGAGCAACGCTAATGTTTTACCGAAACAGGCGTACCCATGTCTTTCATTGCTCTTTCCTGCATTGCTCCGCCATCCGCATCCGCACTGTGGCCTTTGACAGGGACCGTTGCGGCTTCTGTTTCGGAGACAAACTGGTCTTTCCGTGAACCACGAGCATGGGAATACACCCGCGTAAACTCAGCTCCAAGCAGAAAAATCTGGGCAGAATAGTAGACCCACACCAGCACGACAACCAGCGAACCGGCGGCGCCAAACCCTGAACTGATAGCGCTTTTACCGATGTAGATCCCGATCAGAAGCTTGCCCACCATAAACAGCAGCGCAGTTACGGTCGCCCCAGCCCAGACATCCCGCCACTTAAGCTCGACCTTCGGCATGAATTTGTAAAGCATCGCGAATAGCACGGACATAAACAGCAAGCTGAAGAAGAAATTCACCACTGTAGCCAGCATCTCGAGCTCTGAAAAGGCGGGTCCCCACCACTTACCCAGCGCCGCCATTACGGCGCTGAACACGAGCGACACGATTAACAGGAAACCGATGCCAAGAATGATCCCGAGCGATAATAGCCGTGTCCGGATCAGGCTCCATATACCCCCGCTTTTATCTCTGGCGGGGACACGCCAGATGCGATCGAATGCATCCTGCAACTCGCCCAGTACGGTCGTTGCGCCGATCACCAGTAAAACTGTTCCGATGGCTGTTCCTGCGGCCCCCTTTTTTGGCTCGCTGACACTCTCAAGCAGGCTTTGTACCGCCTGGGCTCCCTGATCACCCATTAAGTCGCGCAATTGACCAAAAATTTCCCCGCGCACCGCTTGCTCGCCGAAGACGAGCCCGGCGGTCGAAATGACGATCAGCAAAAGCGGCGCTATTGAAAACAGCGTATAATAAGCCAACGCCGCACCCATGCTCGGTGCATAATCGTCGAGCCACGACGAAAAAGTGGCTTTGATCAGAGCCCATATCTGCTTGATTTCCATATGGCCCTCCTTCGCTATCCGGCGGAAGCAGCATTGGAGCTCTTGCGCAGGAAATGGAAGTCTAAAACGAAAACTCGAAGTACGTACCATAGAGGAAGTGGTTGCGTCGGTATGTACGGCAAAGCACTAACCCAAAGTACTAACCTCTCCCAGCACGAAATCAACGATTTCATCGATGGATTAGATGGGGACGGTTTTTCTTCGGCTATTATCCCTTTCGCCTGTGTTGGGTGCCCGGCTCCAAGCCCGAAACTGTGGAAGTCAACAGTGGGAGTCTACAGAGGGGTCTTAGGTCAACGATGCAACCTTTTCTCAGGCTATGCCTTGGCTTTGAATATGTGTTGGAAGGGTTGGGCGAACCGGGCAATAACTCGAAGGGTTCGGGAATATATAGAGGAATCAGGGATGGGTATACGGAAGCGCAACCCCTCTCGTCCATCGAGAAAAAACTCGTATGCAGGTCAACAGAATAACGTCCTTTTCAACGGATCGGAATACCTTGAAGTAAAAAATTAAAAAGCCATCCCACTACTTTTCAGGACAGCCATGGAATGACCGGGATGAGAACCAGCCATTGTTCGACAGCATCTCTTCCGCTTCCCAATCTCGGCATGACCGCGCGAGCCCTAGCATGCCCGAACCCGGCGATCTTTCCGATAACCTTGGCACTAACTGCTAAGTTCCTGCTTGTAAGTTTCCCGCGCAGCCGCTGCCGCTCGCGCGCAAGAGACTGCAAACCCTAAGCTAAAAGACAGCTAAAAGACCGGGGACACTATTGTTTGTACGGTTTTTTGTTCATTTTCTCCTGATGGTCCGTACTCTTGTCTCCCTTGTCAGGCTTACCCATCGTTTCCTTACGCATCATTTCGCGATCCTTTTCAGAGACGGGGCCGCCTTTGGTATCGTATTTATGTCCTTCCTCCTTGCTTACGTTCTGCGGATCACTAGGGTTCCTAAGGGACTCTTTGCGCATTGTTTCCTTATCCTTTTCCGAAACATCCGATCCAGCGGCAGCAGCTCCGAAGCTGCAAACAGCCATCGAAGCTGCAATGATACCGGTTGAGATGAATTTGAACATTTGATGGCTCCTTGTTAAGTGGTGATGAGTTTGTTATCAGGCTAGTGCCCGCCGGACTTTCCGTGGGATTTCCTGATCCCGGTCAATAAAGGGCGCGGCCCTGGCCTTTTCCCCTTGTTCTATTTCCTGCTTGATGTTCGAGCGCTGCAGATTTTTCTTGACACCGCTTTTATGAGACTGGCCCTCCCTGATGCGGTCCCGCCCCGTTGAGGTTACCGCGGACCTGGCTTGCATGCCCGCAGGCTGCCCGGATGTGGCGCTGCGCTGGATTGATGTTCCCTGAGCATGAACTGTGTTGGACGCGGAGAAGGCCACTATTAAAGCTGCCACACTGAATGTCAGCCCAACGGTAAGTGGCAGGGGATGTGGCGTTGCCTTTCCGGATATTGAAGGATGGTTCATAAATGGCTCTCCTTAATCGGTCCAACAACACCGCTATTTGGAAACGATACGTCATGCCCTTCGGCTTTATCGGTGCGCTACCGCACGAGACCGGAAGTCGGGCAGCAAAAAAAGGAACGGATCAGCTGTTGTGCAATCCGCGAGTTCTCCCGCTATGGAGCATTCGCTCTCTCGGTTTGTTGTAAACACTTGATTTTCCATATAAGCCGCGAATCCGTCACTTCTCCCAGGTAATTCATGATTGGAACTGTTTCTTCGGATATGAGCGTATAGTCCGAGGCGCATATATTTCTGGCCTCGGTATCCAGCCATTTGGCGGCCCGCTCCCTTGATCCCGTGTCCCCGTCATACAAAGTTGTGATGGAGTACGTACCTGAGGCCGCCGCGCTATCTTTTCCTTGTCCCTGTTTGTTATCGACCAGTACCGAAGCACAACCCGCAAGTACAAAAGCAGTGAACAGGATGCCTCTCATATTTTTTAAGTCCGGAGGATAACTTTCAGCGATGAAGGCAAACGTCCGTGCTGCGCTCACAACGTGTACTTCAACTCACCCTCCAATCGATAATCTGTCGTTTTCTTCGTGAAGCGAAAATTCAGCTCTTTTGTATCATGCTCCTGAAGAAAGAGAAGACAATTGGCGGAGCCGATGTTGTGATCGGCAACGAGCTGAAAAATTGTCCAGCCATCGCGGATCGTATCCCGAACATCCTCCTCGATCTGCGCAGCGAGCGCGTCAAGTTCGCCCCCTGTCGGAGGTTGCAAATTTGCAGACTCCACGCGTTTTCTAATGAACTCATTAATGGCGTCCGCCGCGGCATCATAGGCGTCAGCGATTACGCGATCAGTAGTCATCGCGTTTTCCCAGGCAATGACTATCACACCGCATACCGCAAAACCCAGAATCGGTTTCACCTCTTCATCAATGTTCAATTTCTTGGGCACGGCGGTCGATTCGCCCTTCTTGAACTTGCCCCCGAGATTGTCGTGACCGCTGGGTTTGCGTATGACGAAGTTTTTGGAGGATAAGGTATTCGCATCGACAAGAACACCGATTACCCACAAGTACGGCGCATCCCTATCAATATCGTGCTTTTTGATTACCGTGAATTTGTCCCAGTTAACGGAAAACTTAGCCATGAGGATTTCCTTTCAATGGATAAATTCACGAAAATATGTATCTCTTTCTGCGTTTTCGACAAAGCGGCACGAGCGAGGACGAGTCAGGCCTAGGCATTTATCTGCATTTGTCCCCCATTCCTTCCATCCACACGTGAGGACAGCGTATGCAGTATCAGGATGATTGGTCAGGGTGAAGCTCCACCATGAATTTTTTCTCAGCTTCTGACCGAAATGCTGTAGGGACCGGTTCCGGTCGGACTGTAATGCCTGACTTGGACAAAATATGTACCAAGGCCAAGGTTGCGCACGAGCCTCGAGTTAGCACCGGGACCGCTATCGTCATCCTGTGCGATGAAGGTAGCCGGGCTGTCCGGACCGAATAATGTAATAAAGCAATCCGTGCTGCCCCCTGTCTCGATCGTGTACGTACCGGCCGTGGTAACTGCAAATGTGTACATATCCCTCTCGTTCGCGGCACTGATCGTTCCCTGCACTGCCGGGCCGTTCACCTGAATGGTTTGAACACCCGGTTGTGGTGCCGATCTTCTCACCGAGATACCGTAATTTCCGGTTGATGAGCCGCTGTAGTGCCGAACGCGTACGTAGTAGTTCCCTGCCGCCAGATTGCGTTCAATTCGCGAATTTGCGCCTGGTCCGCTGTCATCATCTTCAGTAATGAGGGTCGCCAGGTCGTTTGGGCCATACAGGGCCGTCACCACATCGGTCGAACCCTGAGTCTCGATGATATGGTTCCCGGGCATAGTGACAACGAAGCTGTACATATCAACTTCCCCTGCCTGGGCTATTGAAGCGGAAAGCGGAGGCGCATCAATGGTAATTTGTACAACTCCGGGGGACACAGGCTCATCGTCATATGTATACCCGAGCGCATGGTGATCGAGAACGCTTTGAGGCGTCGGCGGCGACGCTTCGTTGTTCCACGGCGGCATCGGATCATCCCGGCCGTGGCCCGCCACTACATTGGGCGTACCGCTGGGCGGCAGATAAATTGCTGTGGGGTTTTCCCTTTGCCACTCCGCCCATAGCCGGTCAATATTGCAATGGTGCAGCCAGAAAACGGGATCATTCGGGGACGACATGGCCATCATCGATCCGCCGACCCACATGTGTCCCGGATTGTGGATCACCACCTCCAGTCGGCTCCGGAAACTTGTGTTTGTGCTGGTAGTGGAGTTCCAAGGTGCGGAATCATACGGGACCACATTGAGGGCGGCACTGACGCCCTGTTGAGTCGGCAAGGATCCCATCGCACCAAACGCCCGGGTAAGAAAAGTGGTCGTATCGCCAGGATCCCTGACCGTAAGGGTCCATTCACCGGTAGAAAAGGCAAAAGGGCCCGTAGTAACCTGCCGGCTGGCACCCGTTCCATTGCCACCCATGAAGTCAGGACTCCACAGTGAGGCTCCAGTCGTCCTGTCGACTGTCCAATCCCAATAAGGGATGGAAACAGTGGCATCGATTTCCTGGAGAGCGCGTTCGAACCGGCGAAGATATTCCCGGTGCCACGGCAAAAAGGCTGGCCCCCGGTGTGCAGGGTCATTGGGGCTAGCCATAAAAGCAGCTCGGTGTTGAGCAACGAATACGTCGTAGGCACCGTTTGCCTTTAGGGTTTTTACTGCGGCAACGAATGCTGCTTTCTCGGAGGCCGTCAGGCTGGACTGATTCTTTCGGATGCCCATGTTATTCCCCCGTCTGCCTGTAGTCGATAATCTTCTTGGCTAAATCAATGGGTGAGGGCTGCGGGTCAAAGGCAAAGCCGGACGCAATATATGCCCCGCCGGCGTCGCGTACGGTGAAGATTCGCTCCCCATCGATATATAGCTCAACGTCTTCCGCTCCTGCCTCCTCTGCCGGAATTCCTGCCGCAGCTTTTGCGGCGGAAGCTTCTGCCCCGGTTCGAAGGATAATTTCCCTACCCTTATAAGTTTCGCGCTGTTCCGCCATTTTTTCCTCGCATGTGGGTTTTGTTTTAGCCAGTCAGAAATCTCAAATCGGAATATGCTGTTTTTCTGTCTTCCTGTTTTGAATATAGCCCGTTTTATCAAAAGTGCCAGAGAGCCCACGCCCGCATCATCAGCTCACCAAGAACCATAAGCCCAACCACATTCGCGTCGGATCACCCCAAGCCAGGTCACCTGACTCTTCCAGGAAGCGGAAGGAAGGCGATAAGGATTAACTGCGTCTGTTCGGCTCAACCCTGATACGAATCAAATTTTCCTGCTCGCTAATGTAGAAGCAGATTGGCAGGAACTGCTCTAATAACCAGATCGCGGTAGCTGCATGGGATGAAAGGCTTCTTGCAAGGAAGATGGAGGCGCCCCCTTTCATCGCACCGAGCGCGAGATAAATCAGAACCTGATCGGAGGCATGAATGTCAAGGGTCGCGCCGGCTAAAATTTCCTCGCGCAGGAGTTGGCCCGCCAAAGACCCAAGCCGTTCGGCGGGAATCCCTCTCTGCGCTATGGCCGACGCGCCGAGGCTGGCATTGGTCATATCCGCCGCGAGTAAGATTGCCCCACCACAGCCGATCGCCTTGTCCTTGCCGAGTTCAGCACGATCGATCGCTGGAGCAGGGAAACCGGAAAGTTCCTCCAGTGCCGAAACGGTCATTCGATGGATAATATGGCTGGGAAGATTGGATATATGCGCGAACCCCCGAATTCCAGCAAGCGCCCCTGACTTATCCAGGACCAGGGACTTGAGAGCGGGCGAGGGTTCCACTTCCACGGCAATACTCCCTCCCCCGCGTGGATAATAACCCCGACACAGCACGTCAATTTTCGCCTTGATGCCCATATGCAAAAGCAATGGCAGCAGGATGCAACGAAAATAATCAAGCGGTGGGGCGGCGCGGACGTCTGTGCCTCCGGTGATATTCATCAGCACGCGCTCACCGCACGTGGCGGCAACAGGCAGCACCGCCTGAAGCACCAGCGTGATACTGCCCGCCGTGCCTATGTGAAAATTGAACTGGCCGCCTCGCAATGAACCCGGTAGAAATACGATTTCCCTGCTTTTAACTTCCAGCCCCTCGACCACCGCGCCGCAAAGCGCCGCGACTGCCTTGACCGCAGTGAGATGCTGGGGCGCAAGACCAGGGTTGTTTCGTTTAGCGCGAATATTGTACAGATGGACGGATTGCCCGGTTATCGCTGCAAGCGCCACTGAAGTCCGCACCAACTGCCCGCCGCCCTCCCCGTAGGAACCGTCGATTTCGCGCATGCCTGCCTCTTATTCGACTGAATACGATGACGCTTGAACTACAATCATGTGAAAGCATCCTCATCTTGTCATTCCGGGGCCCGACCCGGCGTGCGGTGCAAAAGCGTCACTCCGGACATGGTCCGGAATTCAGCCTGATCCAATAATCGATATACTGATCGGGTCTGCCGGATAATCGAATGGCGGCTCCATGCCTAAAGGAAACTTCGGAAACTTCGATGATCCCCATACAGGAACTGCTCAATCGAATTCGCTGGGATGAATCGTTCGGAAAGGGCGATTTCGAGATTGGGTATTATGACCGGGTGGACGGGGCAATTAACCGTATCCCGTTAAGCGATATTCATATTATGCCAGGCGACCATTTTTTCTTCAGCACCGTCGGTCCGGATGGGGCAATTCATGAAATTCCTTTTCACCGTGTCAAGCAGGTCTACAAGAACGGGAAGTTGATCTGGCATAGGGAGCATTAGGAGCCTCTGGACCGCGATGCGGCTGCGACGCATGTATGCGATTGCGGCCGATGTACGCGGCTGGTGCGTATCACGCCGATAACAAATTTGCGATGCTGGACGGCAATTTAAGCCTCTTGGCCTACAAACTCTCGCCACGCCGTGGCCGCCGCTTCAAAATCGTCGATTGAAATTATGGCTGCTTCCCCTGGTTCCTCTGCATAGTCCTCCTCGATTTCAACATGATCCGGAAATAAGCGAAGCCAATACGCGTTTCCGATCCGTTCCCATGAAGAAATTTGTCCTGATTTAACTTCCCTGGTTTTCTGAAGCAATTCGTTCGCCCAGTTTGGGTTTTTTTGTATGTCAATGGCAAGGTAAGCTGCTATGAGGTCGTGGGCCGGATTGTCATGACGGCGCCCTGGCCAGGTAAAGCTAGTTGCGTTCATTGACGTATTGGAAATGCTGTGTTGATTTTATTGTCTTTGGGCGCAGCAAAACCAATCAGGAAAAACTCTTCGTTGTAAGTGCAGTAACCCGACAGTTTTTCTTTTGTATCGGAACCAGGCCTATTTTTGCCGCATTTCACCCAGCGTGGCGAGCCTTCGGGGCAATTGCGCTCGGGATACGCCGATGCATGGGAAATTGAATTGAGTACCTGCTCGGTTGAGCAGTTGTCGGGAAACATCGAAGAAAATTTGCGTCTGCCGGCAGCATTTGTATATGACCATTTGCCGGAATATACTCCCGTTGTATCGGGGAAGTCTTGTACCGTGAAAGCCTTTACGGTTATCGGGTTGACTCCTCCGGGACGCGAGTGGAAACCTTTTGGGCGATTATCTTTCCACTCCCCACAAAAAACATGCTTCTGGTTCATTTGTAAGCCATTTTTGAGCGTAACCCAGTGAGGTAGGGTCGCGCAATCGATGTCAGCCAATGCGGAAAGCGGGAACAAAAAAAGTATTGATAATTCCGCAAGAAAACTCTTTTTCAATTGAATGTCATACATCATCCTTCCTTCTTCCTTCATAAAAGTAAACCGAAAACCTTGTCAGTCTACCACTGGATTCTGGCGCCTTTGGTCAGATGGAGCCATTCGTATATATATCCCACCACCCCCTATATGCCGGCATGCCGCTGGGCGTTGTTAGTACCCGACGGGATATTGGCTGTTGGACCAGTCAGCAGTGGTTATCCAGCCGCCTGGCTCTGCCATGATGCCTGCGTTGCATCCGCATGACTGGAACGTGACGCCGCAGGAGGCGGTCGCTATACAGGAACGCATGCGCCACCTGGTGGAAACGGCTGATCGTCTGCCGCAGATTTATCGCGTTGCAGGGGTTGATGCGTGTTTTGACGCGGACAGTCAAATCGTGCGCGCGGCGGCGATTGTGCTTTCTTTCCCCGATCTCAAGCTCATGGATCACGCCGTGGCGCAGCGTGCTGTGAAATTTCCCTATGTTTCAGGCTTGTTTGCCTTCCGAGAGTTGCCCGCCGTGCTCGACGCGCTGGGGCGGTTGCACAAATCACCCGATATCATTATTTGTGACGGTCACGGAATTGCTCATCCGCGCCGTTTCGGCATTGCCAGCCATCTGGGAGTGCTGCTGGGTCAGCCCACCATCGGCGTGGGCAAGACCCTTCTCGTTGGGCACCACATCGAGTTGCCGCGCGAAAAAGGAAGTTGGGTTTCTTTGGATGACGGCAATGAAGTAATCGGGGCGGTACTTCGAACCCAGACCGGGGTGAAGCCGGTCTATGTATCGATCGGCCATCGGATCGCTCTACAGACCGCCGTCCGGCTGGTCCTAGCCTGCACGACGCGTTACCGGCTGCCGGAGACCACGCGCGAAGCCCACAGGCTGGCCTCCGGCAAGCCTCGTTTGTACAGTTTAGATCCCCCGCCGAGTAACGGGTGATAAGCTCGTCCCGTCGCGTTCGAAAGGTTAGCCCGACGGCTGCCCGGATGATATGAATTTTATAGACACTCGTCATCGGCCAGCCTGATCAGCATTCGCGCCAGCCCTTCCACCACCGCCGCCATGCGGCGGTAATCCAGTTTTTCCGGGGTATCCTGAAGCGAGTGGTAGTGGGGATAACGGAAGAAGGCAGTATCAGTAATCATGAGGGCGGGGTAGCCCTGGCGCCAAAAATTTATGTGATCGCTCCAGCTCACTCCGGGCAGCCAGCCGAACGTGGCCGTGCCCTCTACCGGGAAATCGGTGCCCACCTTGAACGCGGCTAAAGCATACTTGAGCAGCCGACGTGAGCGGATATTTGTCACAAAGGCGATAAAGTTTCCCCGGTCCGGGCGGCCGCGACCCAAGAAGGGCGGGTATTGCTGGCTTCGGGGTTCGTCTCTGTAACAACCCAGCATCTCCAGCGAGAACATGGCGCGGATGTCCACCCCGCGCTGCCTGGCCGCACGGGCGTAGATCGCGCTGCCCATCTGTTCCCAGAAGAAGAACGGGGGCTCCTCATTCACGGAGGCCACCAGACGGATCGTCCGGCTAGGCCTGCATCCGGACAGGCGCCGGCTCAACTGCAGCAGGGCGGCCACCCCGCTGGCATTGTCGTCGGCGCCAGGGGAACGGGGCACTGTGTCGTAATGGGCGCCCATCAGCACCACCTGTCCAGGCCAACGGATGCCGGGCAAGGCAACACTCAGGTTGGCGCAGGGGACACCCAGGGCGTCATATTCCTGGAACTCGACGGCATGCCCTTCAGTCTGCCACTGACTGCTGATATAGTCGCGGGCGGCCGCCAAGGATTGGGGACGTCCCACATGGCGCTCACCGATGTCCTCCGCCAGTTCGCGTACATGGCCCTCCAAGGCCGAGGCCGAAACAGGGATGATGACCGCGTCTACGTGGTTCGCAGGCATGAATTTCTCAATGAGGTGCTTCGCGGCGGAAGAATAGCGCCCACAGGCCCCTTTCGATGCGAGAATGGCGCTGCCGGATCAGTGCAAACAGGCTGCGCTAACTCCACCAAGCTTCCGTGGCCGCCTCATTCAGGTGAAGGATAAAAGCTGAGCAGCAGAAAATGCAACGGCTCCCTCCCAAACAACTAATATAGAAGAAATCTCTCCGTCTATCCATGTCGCTTTACGCGCAGGAGAAAAAAGTGGGAAGCTGGAACGTGATCGTGACCGTAGCGCCCGGGCCGGGCCGCGAATCCCGGCTGCTGCGACAACTGCGCCGCCTGGGTTATTTTAAGCCTACCGAATTCAAGAATGTGTGTTCGGGGCATGTCGAGGATACAGCCCAGTTCCTGGAGGGACTGCGGGCCGCGCGCGAAAACCAGGAGCCGTGGTTGTCCGACCTGGGACGTGTAATTCCCGTCGAGCAAACCTTTTCCTTTACTCCGGAAACCCTGACCGGGCAGCTCAAGCAGGCGATGATACCTTTGGTCGCCCGCATGACGGAGGGAACTTTCCACGTGCGGCTGGAGCGGCGCGGTCTGCCCGGCCAAGTGATGAGCCAGGAAGTTGAACGCCAGGTGGGTGAACACTTACAAGCATTGGCGGAAGCAGCAGGGAAAAGGCTGCAGGTCTCTTTCGCACATGCCGACTACGTCGTGGCAGTGGAAACGATAGGTACCCGGTGCGGCATCGCCCTGCTCGACCGCACCTTTAGGGAACGCTTTCCGTTCGTGCTGCCGCACTGAAAGATTGCCCACCCTGGAGACGATCGTGACCGAACCGCAAATTTACATCGCTCATACACCGATACTGGTAGGATAGTTACGGCTGGTGAACGTGTGACACACAAGGAGGATGAGATGGAATACAGTGAGCAACTGATTCAGCAAGTGTGGGAGAAAGCCCGCGTAAATGCCGACGTCGAGATGGCTCAGTGGCGCGAGGATGAATGCGGTGCCTGGATCGCACGCGAGCATTATCGCGACACAAGTTCGAACTTTGGCTGGTTGATCCTCAATGTTTCACCCGGCGGACCGGATATCCTGGAGAACCTCCGGCCGTTCAACCACCGCAATAGTTATGATATTGCCAACCAGAACGCCCAATGCCACGTCACGGCAGATCGTACCGATCTGCCCCCCTTCGAGCATAGTCCCGATTATCTGCGCAACCGGGACGTCTGAAAACGTAGAACTGTTCCAAACATTAAACTGTCCGGCGTTTTGCATCCTGTTCCTTGTTTGGAGGCAACGGCGCAGAAGCCGCTTGTTGCTATGCTTGCACGCTGACTAACGAGCTGCCCCACCCGTAGTCGCTTGAATTCAACGGGAACATTATCTATTGCCGACTCGGAACCTGAAGCGTAATGATTCAGAAAATCATATCAGGCGGACAGACTGGCGCCGACCGCGCGGCATTGGACTGGGCCATACGCATGATGTTGAACATGGCGGATGGTGCCCCGCCGGGCGGCGCGCGGAAGATGGAGTAATACCAGAGCGTTATTCTTTGCGGGAGACGCCCGCCCGCCGCTACGCGCAGCGCACACAATGGAACGTGCGCGACAGCGATGCCACGCTGATTATCTCGTTATCGGCGGAGTTGGCCGGGGGATCGCTGGCCACTCAGGAATGGGCAAACAAGATGAACCGGCCACGTCTGCACGTCTATCCTTGTAATGAGTGGCGCGCCTGGCTCCGCACCTTTACCGAAACACACCCGATCCGGGTCTTGAATGTAGCGGGACCGCGCCTCTCAGGCGCGGCGAACATTGAACAATTCGTGGATGAAGTTCTGGATGAAATATTCATCCATTGTTTCCATCGCAATCAGGTTTAATTTGGTGGCCCTCCTCTTCCCGGCCTGAGCTGCCGTCTTGTCTTCGGCTCAGCGCGGTTCATACCAGATACCGCGTCCGCTACCGTGCTGATTCAAGTGCCCATGTTCGACAGTACACAGAAATGCCGCTTTAGCGTATTGCGGCTTCCCCGGTCAGCTTTAGGCTTCGCCGATGGGATGCGGCCATGCTCATGGGCAAATTCGACGATTTTGAGCGAGAGATCGGGTAGAGAGGCCAAAATCAGTTTTCACGCTCGACTTTCCTCTCCAGCCCGGTAACTTGTTCCGCCAGTGACCGCAGGAAAAACACCAGCCAAGGCTGCCAGTTCGGCGTATCGGTGCGGATCGTTCCCAAGGTTTGTTGCAGCGCCAAGTAGTAGGCTTCCTTATTTTGCTCGATTACGTTTTCCAGAGAACCGTATTGCACGTAGGTATAACCCGACTGTAAAAGCAACAGGGTGGTAAGCACCCGGGAGAGCCGGCCATTGCCGTGCTGGAACGGATGAATTTCCAGGAATACCGCTATCGACAGGGCAATGATGAGCAACGGATGCAAGCGTCCCGCAGTGCGTTCCTCCTGAACCCAGCTCACCAATTCGGACATCAGGCGTGGCGTATCGAAGGGCGTAGCGGTTTGAGGAACGACGCCGGTCTGCACACCATTCTCTTCGAAAGCCGCGGCACTGTTGGATGTGGTTTTGTAATGCCCGCGGTGCCAGGCATCCTTTTCGCTATAAGCGAGCAGGTCCCGATGCAACTGCTTGATGTGGTTCACGGTAAACGGGATGTGTTGCCAGAATGAAAATATTCGCTCCATCAGCTCCGCGTAGCCGGCGACCTCCTGCTCGTCACCGGCAGCGAACGTCCTTATTTGGGCGTTGCTCAAAAGCCGCTCGACTTCCCGGTCGGTAAGCTTGCTGCCCTCGATCCGGATAGACGAGCCGATACTCTCAATCAGGGCGACTCTGCGCAGACCCCTCAGCCGCTCGGGCGCAAGTGTGCCCATGGCTCGCCACGCCCCCTTGAATTCGTTGAGCCTGGCAATCAGCGCCAGAATCTCCGGGGTAATCTGGATTGTGTCTGAACGGATCATTTACCAAACGCCGGTTCCTGAGAACCAACCGTTATTGAAGAAGCTCTGGAAAGGCGGGGCTTGGCCGACAATCACTTTTGACTATATTTCTTGCACGCTCGCGCGCTGCAATTGTTCAATATCGATTTTACCCATCTGAAGCATTGCTTCCATAACGCGCTGGGATCTCACAGGATCAGGATCACTTAACAGGTCGATCAGCACGGCCGGAACGATTTGCCATGAAACACCGAATCTGTCTGTAAGCCATCCGCATTGATGCTGGTGTCCTCCAGAGGAGAGCTTTTCCCAATAATAGTCCACTTCATCTTGAGCTCCACACTTCACGACAAATTAAATGGCAGGCGAGAAAGTAAAGTGCGGACCACCATTGATTGCCGTGAATTCCTCCCCATCGAGTTCAAAGGATATCGTCATTACTGTTCCTTCCGGACCGGGCCCAGCCTTGCCATAGCGGAGGACTCTATTAATCCTTGAATTCTGAAAGACCGATATGTAGAAGTTGACCGCTTCTTCAGCATTGTTATCAAACCATAAAGCTGGCGAGATTTTTTGCTCAAACTGCATGGGTCATGTTCCTTTTAGAGATCAAACGATGGGATCACCTCCTGCCAGTCAGCACGATTAGAAGTATGCATCAGATCGGAACATACCGAGAGTGGAGTTAAGGTGAAAATCGTTCGATACTCTCACCAACCGAACGTAAAAAGCCGACTCATGAGGTAATCGATGGTCGGTTTATTATTAAGGTTATTGGTTATGAGGTTCTAACGGTGAATAAACCCCTGCTATGGCACAGGCTCATGGGCACAAACGGTGCTGGCCCCTGCTCATCGTGGAGAGGAGACTCCTAATCAACGCACGTTTGTTTATCAGGAAGCCAGTCTGTGACGGCCTATCATAAGACTCAGCAGACCAAGGCCAGCCAAAAACAGGGCATATGTTTCCGGCTCGGGTATGGGCGCTATAGCCGAGACAGTGTTGGCGATGAATGCTGTTCGAAGGGCTCCAGTTCTTTGATCGCCGAAAGTATAGGTAAACGACACATCGAAATTTTTCGTTTCGTTCGGCGCGAACGCTCCTAACGCAATCACAGGAATACGGTCGTCCAAATTACGAGTTTCCGAAGGATAAGGCGCCGGGGTACAACTGGGCGACCCGCTTTGACACGGCTCGGTTAATGGAAGTTGTTGGCTGCCGGTTAAATCGGCAATTTCACTCATGGCAACCGAGCTTGAGGCTGGGGCAGTCAAGCTAACGGTCAGGCTAGTCCCCATATTGTTGAAATCGTTGGTATACCAGCCATTCAGGTCGTTGCGCCATTGCATGGGTATCGCACCCGATTCCGCGAGCGGCCATATGAAAGGAATGGCAAAGCTCAACCCCGGCAGAGAGTTGGCAGTCAGGTTCTGGGCATAAAGGTTTTGGTAAGTGATGGTATTTCCCACAAAAGTGTGAGGAATCGATGAGTCGCCGCCCCAAGTCGAGGAGGGGTCATCCTGGAACGTAAATGCCGCGGCAGGCACTGCAAAGGCAGCGGATGAGGTTGCTAGGAACAAGCTGAATAGCATGCGTGCGGGATTGATACTCATCGCCGAGCCCTCCGTTTATATTTAGTCATCGTAATACCCATCTTTTCAACATAGGCTTTAGGCCCGGACCATGCAATAGACCAAGCGGACTATTTAAACCATGAGGAATAGGAACTGGGGCGGTGAGAACGAGGTATGCCTCTGGCTTGCTGCGCAGAAACGCTTCAAGTGGATCGAGCGGATCAAGCGAACGCGGGGCGAAATTCGACAAGCCAGCGTACGATCTTCAGGTATGTGTCCAACAGCGACGATCTGCTACCGCCTTTCCGAAGCGCTGAAGGGAGCGTAATGCAAAATATTTTCAGAACTGATGTTTGTTTCTTCTAGGGGCCTTTATCGATGATAATGGCTATCCGACTTTACTCACCGAAGAGAACAATCTGCGAATACGAAGAGAAACCCAAGAGAAGCCCAGGCGAGCAGTCGTCGCAGCCGTTCAATTGCCAAATGTGACCGACATCGAGTTTGAAGCGTCGCTGACCGAGCTACGCGAACTGGCGAAAACACTGGGGTTCGAGGTCATGCGTACGTTCACGCAGAAGCGCTCTGGCTTCGACTCAACGGGATATTTAGGTGCTGGAAAGCGGGAGGAAATACACCAGTTCGTGAACAACGAATTTGGGGCCGCCAAGTGGATGGAAACAGAGCATACTGCCGCGCCTGAAGCAGGCCATATCGACGTCATCCTGGTCGACCACGAGATCTCACCTACACAGGCACGCAATCTCGAAAAGGAGATTGGCTGCGAGGTAATGGACCGCACGATGGTCATCCTCGAAATATTTCATCGCAACGCGCGCTCTCCCGCCGCGCGTGCACAGGTGGAGATCGCGCGCCTCGGCTACATGGCGCCTCGTCTGCGCGAGATGGCAAAGCTCGCGGGGCCGCAAGGTCGGCAGCGCAGCGGCGTCGGTGGCCGGGGCGCTGGCGAGTCGCACACTGAGCTGGACCGACGCAAGATCCGTGATCGGATCGCTGAGCTGCAGCTGGAGATCGTCGCGATGGATGCCGAACGCCAGACACAGCGCGCGCGGCGGCAAGAGCGCCGAGGGCTCGCTTGCGTGACGCTCGTCGGCTACACTAACGCAGGCAAGTCCACCTTGATGCGAGCACTCACAGGAAGCGAGGTGCTCGTTGCCAACAAACTCTTCGCTACGCTCGACACCACTGTGCGTGCCCTCCACCCCGAGAGCGTGCCACGCGTGCTCGTCAGCGACACGGTCGGATTCATCAAGAACCTGCCGCACGGGCTCGTCGCATCGTTCAAATCAACGCTCGACGAGGCGCTTGATGCATCGCTGTTGCTTCATGTCATCGATGCGAGCGATCCCGGATTTGAACGCCAGCTCGAGGTAACCAATGAAGTGCTTGACGAGATCGGTGCGCAGGACGTTCCGCGCATCCGCATCTTTAACAAGATCGACCACGTCGGGGACTCCGTGGCGCAAGCTGAATGCGAAGCTGCGCTACGCGCAAAGTATCCTTCCTGCATTGTGATGAGCGCGCGCCGCGCTGAAGACATCGCGAAGCTGCACAAGGCGATAGTCGCATTTTTCCAGCAGGATCTCGTCGAGGACGAGCTTTTCCTTCCTTGGTCGGCACAGCAACTTCGCAGTAAGATATACGAGAGCTGTAAGGTACTGGAGGAGCGGGCAGATGGTGAGGGGGCTTTCTTTCGAGTCCGAGGCGAGCCCACCGTCGTGAAGGGCCTGCGCGAGCAGTTCGCTCAAGCGCGGTGAAGTTAGCGCATCTACCACACAATCGCACACGATGCGGTGGAGATTTCCTAGGAGGGTATGATGGGTTAGGCGCGGGTTATACATGAGGCCAAACATGATTGATTCCAGTCTGACCCTATTGATTGAGCTGGAATTGCTCCGGCAATCAACAAAGGCTGGAGCACGAGATTAACATGCGCGACAGACGAGATTCAGTGACAGGATCATGTTTTTTTATTCCCGTCCTGAACAATAGATAACCCTCCATTTTGTTTGCGCGAACTCCAGCGCGTTAACCATGCTTCAAGCTCACTTGCCACCATGGGTTTTGCGTACAGATAACCTTGGCTTTCATTGCACTCGACATTTTGAAGAAATTTTTCCTGTGCTTCCGTCTCCACACCTTCAGCAATCACGCGCAAGCTGAGGCTGCGGCCCATCGTTACAATGGCGCAAACGATAGCTTCGGCGTCTTTATCCGGAAGGTCATGGATAAAAGACTTATCTATTTTCAACCTGTTAACAGAAAATTGCCGCAAATAGGATAAGCTGGAATAGCCGGTACCGAAGTCGTCAATCGCTATTTTTATCCCCTGTGCACCAAGTGTTCGCAATTTGTGCACCGCTGATTCAACCCCTCGCATTACAACGCTTTCTGTCACCTCGAGCTCCAGGCATTCGGGACGAAGCCCGGTCTCGGCGACCACGCTCAGTACAACATCTGTAAAGTTTTTTTGACGGAATTGTACGGCTGAGACATTTACCGCCACGCTCCCAACCCCATGGTCGTCACACCACCGACGCGCCTGTAAGCAGGAATCGCGCATGATGCGTTCCCCGAGAGATAGGATTAACCCGTTGTCCTCGGCTACAGGAATAAAATCTGCCGGAGAAACCAGCCCGAGCCTGGGATGTTGCCAACGCATAAGCGCTTCCACGCCGATAACCTGCCCGGTTGTGAGCTCTATCTGTGGCTGGTAGACGGTAAAAATTTCCTCACGCTCAATAGCACCCCGCAGTTCGCGTTCCAGGGAAAGCCGATCGGTTGCCGAAGAGGTCATATCTTCGGAATGGAACTGATACCGGTTGCGGCCGGCCTCTTTGGCGGAATACATGGACGCATCCGCATTGCGCATCAAGCTGCCTTCATCCCGCCCGTCGTCCGGGTATACACTGATCCCGACACTTGCAGTCACCGTCAGCTCATGCCCCTCTATTCTATAAGGCTTTGATACCACGTTAATAAGCTTCTCGGCGATACGCGCCGGAACCTCTGCGGATGGGACCTGGCTCAGCAAGACAATAAACTCGTCACCTCCCACCCGGCTAATCGTATCGGTGGCACGCACAGTGGATTGCATGCGCTTCGCGACATTTTTAAGGAGCTGGTCCCCAATTTCATGACCGAGTGAATCGTTGACCAGCTTGAAACGATCCAGGTCCACGAACAGCAATGCCAAACGGTGGGAATACCGGGCAGCATCCGCGATTGCACTTTTCAGACGGTCAGCAAGCAAGATGCGGTTTGGCAGCCCGGTGAGTGAATCGTAATGCGCCAGATGCTGCATGCGCGCTTGCGACTCCTTGGCTTCCGTAATGTCGCGCGCTATTTTGGATGCGCCAATAACATTGCCTGCACCATCCTTTATTGGCGAAATTGTAAGAGAAACATCAATAGGCTTATTGCCCTTACCCAAGCGTACGGTCTCAAAATGTTCTGTGAGCATTCCACGCTTGATAAGACTCATGATTTTGCTTTCTTCTTCCAGCCGGTCCGGTGGAATCAACCCGAATATGGAGCAACCCACGATTTCGCTTGCACGATACCCGAAAAGCCTTTCGGCGCCAGCATTCCAATCGGTAATGATACCGTTGAGATCCTTGCTGATAATTGCATCGTTCGAATACTCCACGATTGACGCCAACCTGGCCTTATAGGTTTCCGCCTGCCTGCGCCCGGTGACATCTCTAAAGCTCCAGACGCGGCCCACCTTTCGGCTGCCTATAGTACTGGCCTTGGTGTATCGTTCAAAAATGCGGCCATCATTAAACTGGAGCACATCAAAGCTCTCTGGTGGCCATTCCGAATAAATTTTTTTCGTTGTCCACACGTACTGCTGAGCATTTTTTAAATGGGTAGAACAATACTGCATGAGTACTTCATGGCTTGCTGGGTCCAAGAGCTCGGCCGGGATTGGCCACATGTCCAGATAAAGCTGGTTGTAGCAAAGTACTTTGCCATTCTCGTCCGTAACCAGAAGCCCGTCGGCCGTAGACTCTATAGTTGCCCGCAATAATGACAAAGAACGATCGAGCTCTGCCGTTTTTTCCTCCAGCGTCTTTTTTGCCTGGTTGAGTTCGCCTTCAGCACGCTCCCCCGCCGCGAGGATGGTGCTGGAAGTCTGCATGGCAGTGGAGCGCATCGATGCCTCTTCACGACTTTTATCCATCATTTCCCGCCCACTCTTGCGCCTGTTCCTCTTTATCCCGATAGCGAAAGCTCAGCCGATTTAAGTGGAGATTGCGCTTGGTTGTCATCAGCAGGATTTGGCTCGCGAATTGAAAAATCCTCCGCAGCTTTCAAGAAAAGCCGAGGGATATGTGGCGGCAACTGTTTATATGAATGTTGGGGTCATCCTAAACCGGAGTGAACCCAAGGGAGCAGTATGATTTGGTTGAGATGACACGTTATCATCCCTTCTACTGCTAATCAAGAACCACCTTGAGGTGGTTTCTTATTGGGCGGCGTCAATTGAATAATGCCCTGCAATGCCCGTATATACGGGATTACTGTAGTTGGAGAATATTCAGTTACCGTCAAAGTTACCGACACATTATAGGCGTTGCTCGGGTTCGAGTCCGAAGCCGCGAGCCTAGTCACTCCAAATTGAGTGTTCGTGATAGCCGTCAACTAACCAGTTCTATTAGAGAACTGACTACCCTGAACTGTACCTCTTCGAAATTTTTGAAGTGACGCTTGCCGCATTCTATCCGCAAATCTTCGATAGGGCGAAGCAGGTCTAGCCGAACGTGGTCACCGTTTGTTTTCTTTGTTTCAGCCACGAAGTACAGTGTCTTGTCATTGCGGTAGGTAAGCGCCCAATCAGGGTTATATGAGCCTACTGGTGTTTCAATTTGGAACCAACGCGGCAGCTTGATATAGAACAGCACGTCGTCGTTGTCCTCGCAGGCCTGCGCAAACAGACGTTCCGGGCTAGAGTTCGAGTCGATGATAATGTGGGAGAACAGCGTTTTCTCTTGCTTTTGGACAGCCAGCACGTTGGATGCAAACACGTCCATCAAGTCGTCGTTCTCGAAGTGTCGCATCTCGTAGAACGCATTGGCCAGCTTTACGTACTTGACGCCACTACCCTCCGAACCGTCCCCGTACACCAGAAATTCGCGCTTTACGGCATTTACCAGTTCCGCCACGCGATCCACAAATGCTTGGGGGTTTTTTACCGCGTCTTCCAGTCGTCCAGAATCGAGCAGAATACGCGCGACTGTCGACTTCGCTAGCCCCGTCTTACCCTGTACTTGCCCGACGAAATCGGGCATAACATACTTGTTTTCCACGTTCTGAGTGCGGAATCCCGTCTGCTTGCTCACCACACCGGACGGGCCGATGACAATGTCGGCTCGTGTCAGCGCCACCTTGGGCCGCTCCATGGGCGGCATCGTGTCCTTAATCCGGCTGACGGCCTTGGCAATCAGGTCGCTCGTCTTGTACTCGACGCGGTAGCGTGTACGCGCTCGAATATTTTCCCATAGCGATAAGAAATGGTTATCGGGATGGTCGGCGTCGTATCCCTTCTTCAGTCGTACCGTCACTTTATCACGCTCGTTCTGCACCATCTCCCGCTTGAACTTCACCCCGGCCTCTACCATCTCGGTCTGTAACTGGTTCGCAAAGTCCTCGTAGCTCTCATTCGCAATCACCGTCAGGCGGTTGATAGCCCGACCGCGCACGCGCTCGCCGTTCTTGTTCACGCACAGGCGCAGGCCGCGGCCAATCTCCTGCCGCTTTTTGATATCTGAGCTGGACTCGGCTAGCGTGCAAATCTGGAATACGTTCGGATTATCCCAGCCCTCGCGTAGTGCGGAATGGCTGAAGATGAAAGCCAACGGCTCGGCAAGGTCCAATAGTCGCTCTTTATCGCGCATAATCAACTCGAAGGTGCTGGCCTCGGCATCGGCATTGGTCTTACCTGTGACGGTTTCGAAGGGCGACACGGCTCGCCTATCCTGCGAGAAGTAGCCGTTGTGAACCTTCGCAGCATCAAACGTGAACAGGCCGTCGAAATCGTCCTTAGTGCGGTACTGTTCGTAGATTTCCTCGAACCACTGACCAAACTTACCTTTGCCAGCGCTGCCGTCCTCGCCATACACGCGGTAATTCGCAACCCGGTCGATGAAGAACACTGACAACACCTTGACGCCTAGCGGGTGTAATTTTTGTGCCTTCTCGAAGTGGCGCCGGACCGTAGCCTCGATCTGCAAGCGCAAGATCGCATCTGTCAGTGTGCCGTGCGGGCTACCCACCCGTACCCGAACATCATTGGCAAAAGTCACGAAGCCTTCACCTGCGTCGATCTCGTTGACAATAAAGCTATCCCGGTAAATCTCGCGTCGGTTCGACAGGACGTAGAGGTCATCCCCGTTCTTTACCGTCACGCTTTTCTTTGCTGGGCCTTGCGCCTGATTGACCCAGATGGACAACTTTGCCTTCACGGAACGTGCCGCCGTTCTGAACTCTTGCACCTCGACAAAAGCTTGGTTAGCATCCTTCAGCTCGATTACTGAATCCACGCCGATCTGCTTCACCAGTCCCATCTCATAGGCCCGCACCGGGTCCAGAGAATAGATTAGGTTGTAGGCGTTGCGGTGCGTGGCTGAATAGCGTAGCGTGCACGTGGGAATCAGCCGGGCGATGGCCTGTTTGCGGTTATCCGTCTCCAGATTCTGCGGCTCATCCAAGATTACGATGGGGTGCGCCGCCTGGATGAACTCGATGGGCTTCACGCCTGTCTCGCGTACCTGATTGATGACGTTGCCCTTGCCCTTTTTCTTTGCCTTCCCCAAATCCATGCTGCCCTTCACCTCGGTTGAATCTTTCGCAAAGGCATCGATGTTGATCACCAGAATCTGGATCGCGTCCGACAGCGCGAAGTTGCGTAGTTGATTGACCCTTGACGAGTCATATACTGTGAACTCAACACGCTCATAGTTGTAGAGCGTCTGGAAGTGCTCTCTGGTGATTTTGAGGCTTTTGACGACGCCCTCGCGGATAGCAACCGAGGGCACCACGATCACAAATTTTTTGAAGCCATAAGTCTTAGAAAGCTCATGGATGGTGCGCAGGTAAACGTACGTCTTGCCGGTGCCTGTTTCCATTTCAATTGTGAAGTTGGGGAAGGTGCCGACCGGTGTGCCGTCGTCCAACTCCATTTGCTCTAGCGCGTCCGATTGATCGATGCCGTGCGCCCTCTGCACCGCTTGAAGGTTGATTAACCACTGTTCGTCGGTAATTACGCGCTGATTCGCCACGCCGGCCTCAGATAGCTTCAGGCTCGACAGCCCCTCGTCGACCATTGGCACGTCGTTCTGCGAGGCATCAGGCTGGCCCACGAACAGCGCAATCACGGCCCGAATGGCTTCAAGTTGGTAGTCCTGGTTCGCATCGAATTGCAGCTTCATCTGCACCCCTATAGGCAAGTGAACTTGATACCCATGTCGCGGCACTGTAAGTCCAGATTGCTCTTCAACGAGTCCGAATCCTGGAACACACCGTCGATAGCAATGATCTCACGCGGCTTCAAATCCACCAGCGGCTGGATCATGGCCTCAGTGAAGGATGCCAACACGAACAGCATATTGCGCTGACGGATGGCGAACACCTGCCCACCGGCCATATCTAGCGTTTCTACAGGCGTGGTTAGCTCCTGGCCGCACTTCAGCAGCAGCTCGTAGAGCAGGTGCTCCACCGCTGCGCCATCTTTCTCGGTCTGGACGAACACCTGCATCTGCTCGGCCAGTTGCTCGGCTGAGTCGATTCCGTCACCACGCCATTGTTTGAAATTAGAGGGAGTAAGAAGGAAGGACTTGAAACCGAGGTTCGCCGTAGAGGGGGTGGCAAGGTCAGCAGCAGTCTCTACGTGCCTAATGCTCCGCTTAATCCGCTCCCGGCATACTTCTGCGAGGGTGCCAAAACCGGCTTTCCCCGCGTCACTCTCGGGTTCAATTAGTTCTGGCAATTGGACGCAAACAAATCGACGGGCAGTCCCTTCTGTCTGATTTATATCCAAGACCGCTTGTGCCATAGTTCCAGTTCCCGCAAAGAAGTCCAGGATCAAATCGTTTCCACGTGTGGTCATCTGGATAATGCGCCGCATCAAAAACGGAGACTTCGGATAGTCAAAGAATCCACCTTGAAATAGTTCCTTGAATTCGCGCTTACCTACGTCTGTGGAAATCTCACCGCCTCTCCAAAAGGACTTGGACTTTGATGTACGCTCATAGAGTTCGTCATCATCGTCTTCTTCTTCATCGATTTCTGTCTCAGCTGCATCTGGTTCAAGATAGATCCGATAGTCCACATCCCACCGGCGTTTTGATTCCGAATATCTCGCCTCTAAGATACCCAGGTTTTTTAGAACCGAGTCCTTACCCCAACGCCAACGACCATCACTACCATCCCCGCGCTTCGGCAGAATCTCTACATCATCTGGAGACTGCCGCGTCAATGAGAGTTTTTTCGTGCTTTCGTTGTACAAGATCGGGAAGAACATCTTCGGCCTATCCTTCCGCTGGTCCTGAGAACCGCGCTTCCGAAGGTCGCGCAAGGCGTATTTCTTACCGCGTGCGTCTGTGTACTTGTAGTTCTTGAGTTGCTCTTGAGTGAGCGGCAGCCCGTACGATTCGAATCCATTGCGCGAAAAGACAAGCATGTACTCGTGGCAAGTTGCAACGTTTTTCTTGTCGTTTCTACCCTTGAGATTGTTGATAATAACGAGCTGGGAAACAAAATGTTCTTCGCCGAACACCTCGTTCATCAACAACCGCAGATTGTGCATCTCGTTGTCATCACAGGACACGAAGATCACCCCATCCGCGCTCAGCAGGTTACGCGCGATGTACAGGCGAGGTAGCATCATCGACAACCAGTTGCTATGATAATGGCCGTTTTCCTTGCTGTTCTTGCGGAAGAATCCTTCGCGCATCAGCGTACCGTCGTCCGCCAAGTCATTAATGCGGCGCAGGTAGTCTTCTTTGCTTTCGAGAAAACGGTCGGGGTAGATGAAACTATCTGAGCCGGTGTTATACGGTGGATCGATATAGATCAGCTTAACCTTGCCGAAATAGGCTTTCTGCAACACTTTGAGTACTTCCAGATTTTCGCCCTCAATGAAGACATGCGGTGCATCGTCAAAATTCACTGACAAGTCACGTTGCGGTCGGAGCGTAGCCGTTGATGGGGATTGCAGCACCTTATAGGCGTTGGCCTTACCCGCCCAAGTGAGCGCGTAACGCTCGCCACCTTCGATGATGGCTTCCCCGCCCAATGCACGTTTGAGCGCGGCAATATCCAGCGTCCCCTCAGAAAATGCTTCGGGAATAAGCGCAGCCAGTTGTGCGCGGCGATCAAACACTGGGTTTGGCGATAGAACAGTTTCTTTGGTGTTGTTTGTCGGATCGGTCATGATTTCGGTTACGAGATTAGCTCCATTATTTCCATTTGCGATTGCCCCCGTAATGTTACGGTTTACGTGTATTGTAATCGCCCTCAATCAACATGGCTGTATTGATGCAAATTCGCCTTCAAACTAGAGCGGGGGGTCAACAGAATATGTCGATTTGGGATTGTCGCTACAGGCAGAAATGTGTCGGGAGTAGACCGTCACCATATGCAAAAATGTGACGAAAGCTGACTGACCTCCAGTAGTCCCCGATTGATCGGTAACAGCGGTTACAGTTGATGTGCTTGCGGGGATCGCTCAATCCATGCGGCCCTTCGCGTTACCGCTAAGTGTTACCGATATGAAGTATTCTCGGTAATGGCGGTAACAATATTAGCTTGACTGTGCTCGTGCAGTAGACAGAGTTGAACTGCATAGGCTGTTGCGGAAGGTTTACTGTTACTGTAAGAGTAACAGTAACAGGGTCGCAATGCGTCACGATTCTCTGTAACGGTAACAGGAATACGATACAGCGGCGACTTCCTGTAACGGTAACGGGAATACGATGCAGCGGAGATTTCCTGTAACGGTAGATGTGTTACCGGCGGGCACAGCCCGGTAACATCGGAGTTACGCGAAGAACTTAACCCATATTGGATGTTACCGTGTTACCGTCGTTACATCGATAATGCGCTTACTCCTCCCCATCCCGGTACCGGATAACATAGACTCTGGATGAACCCAATCCGGGGAGTCGTACAACCTGTGAGGGCTTCTTGTCCTTACCGGGAAGCAACAATCCCGCTTGTATCAGAGTTTTCTTGACGGTCTTTTCGTCAAAGCCTTGGCATATTTCATTGCAAAATGTTTCAGGCAATACCAAAAATTCGCGCCCCTCATTTGTCCCGTTCCGGTAAAAGCCTGCTCGTTTATGAATACGCAGGTCGATTGTCGCGCCTATATCTTCAAAGCGGCTTGCGCCGTGTATCTCGAAGAAACCGCGAACCTGGGCAAGTATCGCGCGTTCTTCGCGGTTGCCACACCCGCCAAAGGCTTCCATCCAGGCGGTAAAGCACTTGCGGGCCGCCTGAGTAGCCTCACCTTCCAGCCAGCCGGTCAAGTTAGAGTGAGTCGCAAGTTCACCTGCTATGGCAACCAGTGCAAAGCGCCGGGCCACCCGCCCTACTTGCCCTGCCGCATTCGCCGGTACTACCGCAGTTACGAATCGCTTGATTTCCTCTTCGAGGAGGCTTACAAGGCTCGCATGATTCGCTACGAGGTAACGCAACCATTCCTTGCCCGTAGCGCCATGATACTTAGCAGAAGCTTCCTTGATTGCTAACGCCAGTGAAGCGGCGTTGGGATGTCCATGCAACGTCTCAAATATTCCCATACCCGCGCCAGCATCGGCTTCTACGTCGGCAAGGCGGATTTCCTGTCCGGCAGTTGATTGCTTGCCTGCTTGCGCCATGACAGCGGAAAGGGATGCTTCGCCTGCGCTCAGGAACAGCAGCCGCCAGCGTTGGGCTGAACGGGCAAGTCCATTGCGTGACGCCCTTGCCTTGCCTTGACCATTTGCCAGAAGGTATGCCGCCTCTCCGGCATCATTCGGGTCTATCTGCCCGATCTCATCCAGAATCAGCAAACTGTCGTTGTGCAGCGTTGCTAATGCTTCTAATCCATTGACTGTCCCGCGCCATAGGCGCACATAAGTTGAGGGATTGCCCCATACGGAAGCAGCCAGCTTCAATGCAGTGGATTTGCCACAAGATGAAGCGCCGCGCAAATGAAAACCGCCGGAGTCTTCACCTGCAACTTCAGCCAATGCGCCAGCAAAAGCTACAGAAAGAGCAAATACCAGCCGCGTGTTTCCTGCCGCCAAAGCTGCGACAGAATCTCGCCATTCATCTGCCGTGCCTGACTCGATATAAGCGGGCTCAATCGCATGTGAGTTTTGAAACACGACAAGTTCTTCAGCGTCGCCAATCGAACCGCTAGGAGTAACAAAAATATTGCCGTGCCAGCCCAAACGATCTACACAACGCGCTCTGGCCTCTACTGACCATAGCTTGATGTATGCAGCCAGCAGGCCACGTGCTGACTGATTAGGCGAGATATGCAGCCCAAGACGGGCAAGCTCGCGCCTCACCTCAGAGCCATCTCCTTCCAAGAGTTCAAGCGGCATCGGCCATTGATGGATGTGATTGTCATCATCCTGCCATTCCAGTAGCCGCCCCCATTCCCCGTTCTTCTCGTCCCTGGTTTTGGCGATGACGTGTAAAGGTGTGCAAACCCATTGTGGCGATTGCTCGTTGCCGTCCTTGTCCTTACCAAGGAAGTACACACCCATTTCCGACAGTTCGAACCGCCCGCCACCATAGCGGCATGAGGCTATGGGCGGATTAGCTGAGTTCTGCCGGGGTGTTAGCACAGTGACTTGCGCTCTACTGGTGTTTTGCATTGTTATCCCCTCAAAACGCACTAGCAGCAGCTTTGCGAGCAGCTTCCAGCTTGATTACCAAGGTGCGGATTTCCTGATCAGTCATCCCTGCAATACGGGCAGTATTGATAGCGGCAACTTCGCTAGCGGGCCAACCCACCGAGCGTGGGCCAAGTCTTACAGGCTTGGGCCAAAGTCCTTGCTGGATGCGAAGATAAATTGTTGAGCGCGAAGCGCCAGATTCGGCCTTGACGGCGGGAAGCCGTAGGATTGCTTGAACCATGTTTGTACCTCTTTAAATGTTGTTGAGCATGGTTGGCAATTAAATAGCATAAGGAAGTACGTTAATACGCGCGGAGGGGCGCGGGGATTAGGTGCGGATTACGTGGAATCTCGCGCCAGTATTGGCGCAGATGGGTGCGGTGAACTATTTACGCGGGCCGGGCGGCAAACGGTCAGCACGAAGAATGGTTGCCATGACTTCAGCTGTGCGTGCAGATACCTCTTGCTCTTTTAACCAGTCAATGACGTGCTGATTAGTAGGAGCTGTACTTGGCTCGGTGGGATCGTAGTTACTCCAGAAACGCTGTGCGGCAGCGGCGAGCTTCCGCAGTAGATCGGTTTCATGCCTGCCCCACGGCCAATCCATGTTACTGAGAGTGACGGGTTCGGGCAGCCAGGAGAATTGTGCAGGAGGTTTGTGCTGTACGCTTTTAAGCCAAGTGGCAAAGTTCGAAAGCTTGACCTCGCTTTCTTCCAACCCTTCATTGCTTCGAGAAATTAGTTTCAAAATACCGTTTGCTCCAATGCTGCCTTTAGCCATGACAAGCAAGTCGTCAAATTGCCTTGGAGGTTCCTTTAACAGCTTCGCGAGCTGAGGATTATGGAAAAGCTGGAAGTTGCCCGGATCAAGATCGCAAGCCAGTGCAACAGCGTGCCAAAGTCTTGCTTGTTTAACCGATTTCCACATGTCCCAATTAGGCTTGCGCAGCGCCCAAGGGTCTTGTTCGGCTGAAAAAAGATTAGGGGCGTTATCGTCGCTCATGGTTTGCTTTAAGCCACGTTACTCAAGGGAATGATCTCCGCACCGGCTTTCAGCTTATCCAGATAATCAGCCCATTGTTGCATCATCTTGCGGCGTTCTCCAAGGTGGGCCGTGCGATTATAGGCACGTCCATTAGGGTCTTTTACAGCATGGGCTAATTGGTGTTCGATAAAATCGGGACGAAAACCCAGCACTTCATCCAGGATGGTTCGCGCCATCGCGCGGAAGCCGTGACCGCTCATTTCTTCCTTGTCTATGCCCATGCGCCGCATAGCGGCGAGGATTGCATTGTCGCTCATGGGTCGGCCATTGGTACGCGCACCGGGAAAGACGAAGCGCCCTCTACCGGTGAGTGCTTGCAGTTCCGTGAGTATTTCCACTGCTTGCCGTGAAAGCGGAACAATGTGGGGCGTATTGGTCTTGGTGACCGTATAACGCCACTCCGCCCCATCCATGTCTATGTCTTTCCATTCGGCTTTGCGTAACTCGCCAGGGCGCACGAATACGAGCGGGGCAAGGCGCAATGCGCACCGCACGATCTGCGAGCCTGTATAGCCATCCATTGCCCGAAGTAATGCCCCTACCAGCTTGGGTTCGGTAATCGCCGCAAAATGCTCGCCTTTCACAGGAGGAAGAGCGCCCCTTAGATCAGCGGAAATATCCCTTGTGGCACGCCCGGTTGCGATTGCATAGCGGAATACTTGCCCACAGTTACCGAGTGCGCGGTGCGCAGTTTCCAATGCACCCCGACTCTCTATCCGGCGTACCGCTGCCAGCAATTCGGGTGCAGCTAACTCTGCAATGGGTTTGCTGCCTATCCAAGGGAATATGTCGCGCTCAAAACGGCGAATAATGCGTTCTCCATGGCTGGCATTCCACGTTACGGAATACTTGGCGTACCACTCCCGCGTGATAACTTCGAAACTGTTTGCTGCTTGTTCCATCTTGGCGGCTCTGACCGCTTTACGATTTGCGCCAGGATCGGCGCCTGACGCAAGCAGCTTGCGTGCTTCATCACGCCGGTTGCGGGCTTCCTTCAAGCCTACATCTGGATAGACGCCCATCGAGAGGGTTTTGCGTTTGCCGCCATAGCGGTAATCAAACCGCCACCAGCGCGAGCCGTTCGGCTTGAGCAACAGATAAAGCCCGCGCTCGTCAGTTAGCTTGATGGGTTTTTCCGAGGGCTTGGTACTGCGAATGGCTGTGTCGGTGAGGGCCATGACGGTAACTCCATTTGCCGGTAAGTCGATTACCGTCAAGTTTACCGTCAGTTACCGTCGGATTGCAACAGCCGAGTTTGGACGTGTTTGGACAACAAAAAACCCGCAAGCGTTTATTCATGCGGGTTTCTTGGATTTCTTAGGACGTTGTTAAACGTTTAATTGGTGGAGGCGGCGGGAATCGAACCCGCGTCCGCAAGTCCTCTACAGGCAGTTCTACATACTTAGCCATGTTATTTGATTTAACCCGGCATCCGCCAACCGGCGGGCTGATGACAGGCGAGTCACCTATTGTTTAACGCTCTATAAAGTAACCCTATGGAGCGCGATCCTCGTTAATGGCTCCGCTGTCTGTTGCCAAACCCGGCGTTGAGGCCCACCGGTGCGGAGTCCAGCCGGATTTAAGCGGCTAGAGCGTAACGTTCGTCGTTTGCGACTATGGTTTTCCAGATGTATTTACGAGGTAACTGGTCCTCGGTATGCCCTGCTCTGCTTTGCAACCCACGTCGAAGCCAGGTCGCCCCCGGCATTCTGTATTACAGCTATTTAGATGGTATTGAATCGGAAGAGTTCAATTCCCTGTAAGAGCTTGGTAAAGCCTCTTTTCGCTCTTTCACAGCACATGGATAAAAGGCCGGCAAGCGCGGATATTGTCACGATCTTCGCTCAGCATCAATGACATATCGGTGGGTTGCGCTCCACTCCACCCACCTACCCGCTCCAGCCAGTACCCAGCCCACTATAACAGAAACTAGAGGTAGCCGAGCAGTTCTTGCGGCTGGTCTATGAGATATCTGGCACCCCAGGATTCGGGGGGGCTTGCGCTTCCCAGGTAGCCATATCTGGCGATGACTGGTTCCATACCGGCAGCCAGACTGGCCTGGACGTCGCGTATGTCATCGCCCAGGTAGATGCACTCTGCGGGCGCGACAGCCATCGCGCCGGTCGCGGCCAGCAGTGGCTCGGGATGAGGCTTGGAATGGGCTGTGTCGCCACCGCTGACAATGCACGCGGCACGGCGGCTCAGGCCCAGCTCCTGCATCAGGGGTATGGTAAAACGGGCGGGTTTATTGGTAACGATCCCCCAGGGAAGGCCGCGAGCATCAAGCTGATCGAGCAATTCCGCCACGCCTGAAAAAAGGCATGTCTCGCGGCATAGGTGTTCCGCATAGAAATCGAGGAATTCAACGCGCATTGCGTCATACCCGGCATCGCCCGGTTTGATGTTGAACCCGAGGCCGAGCAGGCCGCGCGCGCCGGCCGATGCTTCGGTGCGGATAAGCTCGATCGGCAAGGCAGCGAGTCCGCGCGCAATGCGCTGCCGGTTGAGGGCGTGACCGAGATCGGGAGCTGTATTGGCGAGTGTTCCGTCGAGATCGAAAAGAACTGCCTTTATCATGGCAAGGTAACTGAGGGGAATCTGAATCGGTTGGAAGTGCTAAATAATAGAAACCGAGCTGAGACTGAGACTGAGTCGCGACCGAGTCGAAAACCAGGTCATGACTGAGCAACGACCGGGCCTGCGGCGCCCGGCAATGGCTCAAGCACGGAAGGCCATGATGTAGTTCACGTCCGAGTCAGGCTCTAGCGCATAAACCTTGGTGATGGGGTTGTAAGTCATGCCGATGATCTCATGCACGGCAAGATCGGCGTCCCGCGCCATGCGCGCGAGTTCGGAGGGCTTGATGAACTTCGCATAGTCATGGGTGCCTTTCGGCAGAAGACCCAGCACATACTCGGCGCCTATCACCGCGAACAAATACGATTTCGGGTTGCGATTGATGGTCGAGAAAAATACCCAGCCGCCGGGCTTGGCGAGTTTAGCGCAAGCCCTGACGGTACTCGACGGATCGGGTACGTGCTCCAACATTTCCATGCAAGTCACGACATCATAATGATGGGGTTGTTCCTTGGCCAGATCTTCCACCGCAATCTTGCGATACGTTACCCGCTTGCCGCTTTCCAGGAGATGCAGTTTCGCCACCTTCAAGGCCTTGTCGCCAAGGTCGATCCCCGTGACATGCGCGCCGCGCCCCGCCATGCTTTCCGATAAAATGCCGCCGCCACAGCCCACGTCCAGCACCGCCTTTCCCGCCAGGCTGGCAAACCGGTCAATATAGTCCAGACGCAACGGATTGATTTCATGCAAGGGCTTGAATTCACTGCTGGGGTCCCACCAGCGGTGAGCCAACTGATTGAACTTATCCAATTCCAGCAGATCGACATTCACGCTCTTTTTTTCCATTTTATTACTCAATTACCTTCGTTTCTTGTCCTTCATTCGGCGTCATCCTTTCCTGCCAGCGTTGCGCCCCGTGCAATAGCTCCCGCTCATCCAGGGTGGTGAGTTCCCCGTTATCCAGAAGCATTCTACCATTTACCCAAACGTGGCTCACGTGTTCGCGTCCGGCGACATAGACGAGGTGGGAAATCGGATCGTAGCAAGGCGCCAGTTCAAGGCTGGAAAAATCCACAGCGGTGATGTCGGCCGTCTTGCCCGGAACCAGGGAGCCGGTGAGCGCGCCCAGACCCAGCGCTCTGGCGCCGTTGAGCGTTGCCATTTGCAGTGCCTGCCATGCCGGCAATGCATGCGCTCTGCCACTCTGGCCTTTTGCGAGCAACGCGGCAAAACGCATTTCCTCGAACATATCAAGGCGATTATTGCTGGCGGCCCCATCCGTACCCAAGCCGACATTAACGCCTGCACTCAGCAGGGAAACCACCGGTGCCAGTCCGCTCGCAAGTTTCAGGTTGGACGAAGGACAATGTGCTACCGAACAACCTTGCTGCGCCATCAGTTCGATTTCACCGCCGGTCAGGTGAGCCATATGTACCGCGATCAGATTGGGGCTGAGCAGCCCGAGCTTATGCAAACGCTCTATCGGGCGCATGCCGCTTGCTTTCAGGCTATCTGCAATTTCATCGCCCGTTTCGTGCAGATGAATGTGGATAGGCAGGTCAAGCTGCTCGGCGTATGTAAGTACATTGGCTAATGATTTATCGCTGACTGTATAAGGAGCGTGTGGCGCGAAGCAGAACGACAGCAGGGAATGAGGATTGAATTCATCACGCAGGGCCAGACCTTTTGCCAAATAATCATCGGCATCGCTGGCGTAAGCGGTAGGGAGATCAATAGCGATCATGCCTATGGCGGCGCGCATGCCCGATTCCAGCACTGCGCGGACGGATGCCTCGGGAAAGAAATACATGTCGTTAAAGGTGGTAATGCCACCCTTGAGCATCTCTGCGCACGCTAACCGGGTCCCATCAAAAACAAAGCCTGAATCGACGTGCCTGGTTTCAGCAGGCCAAATATATTTATTCAGCCAATCCATCAGGGGCAGATCGTCTGCCAGACCGCGCATCAGCGACATGGCCGCGTGAATGTGCAGATTGACGAGACCCGGAATCAGGACATGATTGCCCAGCACGATCCGTTCATTTGCCGAGAATCGCGCATGGGCTTCAGTACTGGGCATAATTGCCCGGATCATTCCTTGATCGATCGCGATGGCATGATTGCGCAACACCAGACCAGCAGGTTCGACGGGAATGATCCAGCGCGCTTCCAGTAACGTATCAATTTTTACAGGATCGTTCATGTATCGAAAGCTTAGCAAAAAAAAACCCTGCGCGACGGCAGGGTTTTAATTTTTTGCTTGAACAGAATTAGTATGAAGATTCCCGAGTGCCGGATACTTCCACTTCAACGCGACGGTCAGGCGCCAGGCATGCAATCAATGCCTTGGTTTTCTTGGTGCCTTTGCATGTGTCGCCCGTTACCGGATTGGCCTTACCTTTACCATCTGTAAAGATGCGGTCGGGATCTATGCCTTTCTCCTTCACCAGGTAGTTCTTGACAGACTCAGCACGGCGCAGGGAGAGCTTCTTGTTGTAGGCGTCAGAGCCAATACGATCGGTATATCCGATGGCGACGATCGTGTCGTATTTGACTCCCTTAAGCTGGGATACAAGGTCATCCAGCGCTTGCTTGCCGGCGGGCTTCAGGTCGGCTTTATTGAAATCGAACAGCTCATCAGCGGATAACGAAACTTTTTCAGGCTCCGCAGTAGGAGCGGGAGCAGGAGCGGGAGCAGGAGCGGGAGCGGGAGCTTCGACTTTTTTCTCGGGCTTGGGCAGCAGGTCGGGATCGCATTCGTATATTGCCATTGCAGGCGTCCAATAGCCCGTGCGCCAACAGTCACCGGATGAATCTTTGGCCACTCCGCCGCGGCCATCGCTTGCGTAACCTTCAGGTTGTTCCTCCGCCATTGCCACCCCTGAAAACAGCACTGGCAAAACAACCGCTCCAAGCAAGAGTTTTTTCATTACCGTATTTTTCATGCTATGCCCCTTTTTCAGAAAAACTTCAATTCAGATTGAATCATCCCTAGTCGTGCGAAAATTCATGCAAATAACAAAAGCACCATTTTATTTGTCAATGGCAATTTATTACACACCCACGTTTCGATTATGTATTTATATAGCTGTCCTTGTCAAATCATGTTGTTGCAGACGGCATGAATACTGGAATATCCAGAGTGGCTTGAATACAGCCGGCATGGTAAAATCATCGGTTTTACATATTGTCATCTGTGCCGGCATCTGAGGCGGGATTTTGGCTATAAGTCTTTGTCCCAGATTGAAAAATAAATAATGGATCAATTCGCGAAAGAAACCCTGCCCATCAGCCTCGAAGAGGAGATGCGCCGTTCCTATCTCGACTACGCCATGAGCGTAATTGTAGGGCGGGCACTACCGGATGTACGCGATGGCTTGAAGCCGGTACACCGCCGGGTGCTTTTCGCCATGCATGAGCTTTCCAACGACTGGAACCGTCCCTACAAGAAATCCGCGCGTATCGTTGGCGATGTGATCGGCAAATATCATCCCCACGGCGACAATGCCGTGTATGACACCATCGTACGCATGGCGCAAAACTTTTCGCTGCGCTACATGCTGGTGGACGGCCAGGGCAATTTCGGCTCGGTGGACGGCGATAACGCGGCAGCGATGCGTTATACCGAAATCCGCATGTCGCGCATTTCGCATGAGCTGTTGGCGGATCTTGATAAGGAAACGGTGGATTTCGGGCCGAATTACGATGGTTCAGAAAAAGAGCCATTGATTCTGCCCGCAAAAATTCCCAACCTGCTCATTAATGGCTCTTCCGGCATCGCGGTCGGCATGGCGACCAATATACCGCCACATAATCTGAATGAAGTGGTGGACGCCTGCCTGGCAATACTGAAGAACCCGGAAATCGGCGTGGAAGAATTGATCGAGATCATTCCTGCGCCCGATTTTCCAACCGCCGGCATTATCTACGGCGTCGCTGGAGTAAGAGAGGGTTATCGGAGCGGACGCGGCCGTGTTGTGATGCGCGCACGCACTCACTTTGAGGACATGGAGAAAGGCAGCCGCCAAAGCATCATCATTGACGAGCTTCCCTACCAGGTGAACAAGGCCAACCTCTTGATCCGTATCGGCGAATTGGTACGCGACAAGAAAATCGAGGGCATTTCCGACTTGCGCGATGAGTCGGATAAATCCGGAATGCGCGTGGTAATCGAATTGCGGCGCGGCGAAGTTGCTGAAGTGGTGCTGAACAATTTATATAAAGAGACGCAAATGCAGGACACCTTTGGCATGAATATGGTGGCCCTGCTCGACGGACAGCCGCGTCTGTTGAACCTGAAGCAAATGCTGGACGCGTTCCTGCGCCATCGTCGCGAGGTCGTGACCCGGCGAACTGTGTTCGAGCTGAAAAAATCCCGGGAACGCGGCCATGTATTGGAAGGCTTGGCGGTGGCGCTGTCAAACGTGGATGAAGTGATTGCGCTTATCAAGGCGGCGCCTACGCCCGCGGTAGCGAAAGAATCCTTGATGGCAAAGGTTTGGCGTTCCCAGCTGGTGGAGGAAATGCTCGTCCGCGCCTCGGTTGACACACAGGCGTTCCGTCCTGAGGGATTGGCGCCCGAGTTCGGTTTGTCAAAAGATGGTTATCATCTGTCCGACGCGCAAGCCCAGGCAATTCTGGAGTTGCGCCTGCAACGGCTGACCGGGCTCGAGCAGGACAAGATTGTCGGCGAGTATAAGGAGATCATGGAAAAGATAGCCGATCTTCTCGATATACTGGCCAAGCCGGAACGTATCACGGTCATTATCAACGAGGAACTTGTTGCCATGAAGCAACAGTTCGGTGATAAACGCCGCAGCGAAATCGTCGTCAATACTCAGGACTTGAGTATGGAAGATTTGATCGCACCGGAAGATGTGGTCGTGACACTGTCGCATGGTGGCTATATCAAGTCGCAACCGCTGGATGACTATCGAGCGCAAAAACGCGGCGGACGCGGCAAGCAGGCAACCGGCACCAAAGATGACGACTTCATCGACAATCTCTTTATCGCTAATACGCATGACTACATCCTGTGCTTTTCAAGCCGCGGACGGGTGTACTGGATCAAGGTTTATTCCATACCGCAAGGAGGCCGCGCTTCGCGCGGCAAGCCGATCGTCAACCTGGTTCAACTGGAACAAGGCGAAAAAATCAATGCCATACTTCCAGTCAAGGCATTCGACGAAAACCGCTATATATTTATGGCAACCTCATTCGGCACGGTGAAAAAAACCCCTTTGTCGGAATTTTCCCGTCCGCGCGCCACTGGCATCATCGCCGTAGGCCTTGATGAGGATGATTATCTGATCGGCGTCGCGCTGACCGAAGGCAAGCACGACGTGATGCTTTTTTCCGATGGCGGAAAAGCAGTCCGTTTCGATGAAAATGATGTGCGTCCCATGGGGCGCGGCGCACGCGGCGTACGTGGAATGAAACTGGGCAAAGGGCAAAAGGTTATATCCCTGCTGGTGGCTGAGCGGGAGGAAGTAGCGGTTTTAACCGCGACGGAAAACGGCTATGGCAAGCGCACTCCGATAGGCGAATACACGCGGCATGGCCGCGGCAGCCAGGGAATGACCGCCATCAAGACCAGCCAGCGTAACGGCAAGGTCGTGGCGGCGAAGCTGGTGAGAGAGGATGACGAAATCATGCTAATCACTACCGGAGGCGTATTGATCCGCACCCGCGTCAACGAAGTTCGCGAAATGAGCCGTGCCACCCAGGGCGTGATCCTGATCAACCTGGACGAGGGGGAGAAACTTGCCGGACTGGAACGGGTGGTTGAGACCGACGATGGACTGGAACGGGTGGCAGAGACCAACGAATAAGGGTTTCTCATAAATATATCTTACCGGACCATTTGGGCCATTTGAACCATTTGCAACCGTCGGAACCCATTTTGAAGCCGGAAGTATTACGATGGTAAGCGGTGGGTGAGATAAAGGAATTCCATGAAACATATCTATAACTTCAGTGCGGGCCCAGCGGTATTGCCGGCAGAGGTTTTGCAACAAGCGCGGGATGAGATGGTCGACTGGCATGGAAGCGGCATGTCGGTTATGGAAATGAGCCATCGCGGCAAGGAGTTCATGTCGATCGCGGCGAAGACCGAAGCTGATCTGCGAGAACTGGCGGGCATCCCGGATAATTATAAGGTTCTTTTTCTATCGGGTGGTGCCTCCAGCCAGTTTGCCATGGTGCCGATGAACCTGCTGCGCGGGAAAAAAAGTGCGAACTATATCAATACTGGGGAATGGTCCAAAAAAGCCATCAAAGAAGCCAAGAGATATTGCGCCGTACATATCGCGGCCTCATCCGAGGACGCGAATTTCACGTACGTACCCCCACAGAACGTCTGGAATATCGATCGCGAAGCAGCCTATTTGCATTACACGCCCAATGAGACGATTGGAGGGGTAGAGTTCAACTGGACGCCGGATTTGGCGCATCTGGGCGTTGAAATGCCATTGGTCGCGGACATGTCCTCCAGCTTCATGTCGCGCCCGCTGGATGTGGCCCGGTTCGGGATGATTTATGCAGGAGCGCAAAAAAATGTCGGCCCGGCGGGATTATGCATTGTCATCGTAAGGGAAGACTTGCTGGGAACAACCGTCCCCGGCACCCCGACCATGTTTGACTATAAGACCCATGCTGATAACGACTCAATGTATAACACACCGCCGACCTATCCGATGTATATTTGCGGTTTGGTACTCGAGTGGTTGAAAAAAAAGGGCGGGTTGGCGGAGATGGAGCGCATCAACATTGCCAAAGCCAATCTGTTATACGACTTCCTGGACAAAACCGATTTTTATCATTGTCCGGTAGGCAAAGCAGACCGCTCCCGCATGAATGTACCTTTCACGCTAAAAGATACCGGTTTGGATGAAGAATTTTTGAAGCAGGCAAAAGAGCAGGGCCTGGTTCAATTGAAAGGACATCGTTCGGTGGGCGGAATGCGCGCCTCGATATATAACGCCATGCCGCCCGAAGGGGTAAAGGTCCTGGTGGAATTCATGAAAGAGTTCGCGAGAACCCATGCCTGAACGCGCACATAAAATCTTCAGGATACAGACGCTCAATCAGATTTCGCCATTGGGCCTGAAGCTTTTCGCACCGAATCGCTACATCGTGGGCAACGATGTTACCGAGCCCGATGCGATCCTGGTGCGTTCGCACAATATGCTCCAAATGGATATTCCTTCCAGCGTCAAGGCGATAGGCCGGGCGGGCGCCGGTACCAATAATGTCCCGGTGAAAGATATGAATCTGCGCGGCGTCCCGGTATTCAATGCACCGGGTGCAAATGCCAATGCGGTGAAGGAGCTGGTGCTGGCCGGCTTGCTGATGGCATCGCGCAATCTGATCCCGGCAATCCGCTTTACTGAAAATTTAAAGGGTGATGACGCAGCCCTCAACAAGCTGGCGGAAGACGGCAAGAAGCAGTTCGCCGGTATTGAGTTGCCCAGGCGTACCCTGGGTATCATAGGCTTGGGTGCGATAGGCCGGCTCGTTGCCGATGCGGCAATCAGGCTCGGCATGAAAGTCATGGGTTATGACCCGAATATAACCGTGGATGCAGCGTGGAATCTCTCGTCCGAGGTAAAACGGGCCGAAAGCCTCGAGGATCTGCTCCGCAACAGCGAGTTTGTAACATTGCACGTGCCTTTGCTGGACACAACGCGCCGCCTGATTAATCACGAACGCGTGCAGCATATGAAAAAGGACGCGATCCTGCTCAATTTCTCCCGTGACGGCATCATTGACGAGAATGCGGTACTCGAAGGAATCGAATCCGGCAAAATAAAATACTACGTCTGCGACTTTCCCAGCCAGAGATTACAGCATCACCCCGGGGTGATTACGCTGCCGCACCTGGGTGCTTCCACGCTGGAAGCGGAAGAGAATTGTGCGGTAATGGTGGTCAACCAGATGATAGATCACCTGGAAAACGGCAACATCGTCAATGCGGTGAATTTCCCCAATATAACAATGGAACGCGAATCCCCTTATCGGCTGGCGGTTGCCAATGCCAATGTGCCCAACATGCTGGGGCAAATCTCCACTAGCATGGCCAAGGCCGGCCTCAATATCCATAACATGGGGAATAAATCTCGCGGCGAAATGGCCTACACCCTGGTCGACGTGGACAGTCCGGTGCCGCAAGAAGCACTGGATGAGATTGCTGCGATCAAGGGTGTACTAATGGTGCGTTACCTGCCCGTACCGGCTGGGTAGCGCTCTGCTAGCGATAAGCAGAATGAATTCATCCTAGGAATCCCTAGATGATCGATCAACTCAAACATCTGCGCGATAGAATAGATGTAATTGACAGTGAGCTGCTCCGATTAATGAGCGCGCGCGCCAGTCTTGCGCGTGAAATCGGGCAAATCAAAAACGGCATGGCATATCGGCCCGAGCGCGAAGCTCAGGTGTTGGCGCGGTTATGCAAATTGAATCCGGGACCACTGGCAAATGAACATATTGTACGGTTATTCACTGAAATCATGTCACTGTGCCGATCCATGGAAGAACCTCTGACCGTTGCATACCTGGGACCGCAAGGAACCTTTTCTGAAGAAGCTGCGCTGAAGCGTTTTGGCACCGTGGTAACGACCCTGCCATGCACCTCTATAGATGATGTGTTTCGTAAAGTGGAGTCCGGGGGGGCGGGCTATGGCGTAGTGCCGGTCGAGAATTCCACTGAAGGCGCGGTCGGCAGGACGCTCGACCTGTTGCTGCAAACGCCATTGAAAGTATGTGGTGAAATTGCGCTGCCCATACATCAACTCTTGCTCGCGCACCATCGCGACCTTACACGTATCAGAAAAATTTACTCTCATCCTCAATCCTTCTCTCAATGTCATGAGTGGCTTAACGTTCATCTGCCCCATCTGACCGGTGAGGCACGGATTAACGCAGCAAGCAATGCGGATGCGGCTAGATTGGCCGCCGAGGATGAAAATGCCGCCGCCGTAGCCGGCAGGAAAGCGGGGGAAGTATTCGGACTCACCGTATGCGCGGAAAACATCGAGGATGATCCCAACAACACTACGCGCTTTCTGGTGATCGGCGCGCAGGAGGTCGCCGCCTCAGGCAGGGATAAAACGTCTCTGGTTATATCAGCCAGGAACCGCCCCGGTGCAATACATGAATTACTGGCTCCCTTGGCGGAACACGGAGTAAGCATGAGCCGCCTGGAGTCCCGCCCTTCTCGAGCGGGTCTGTGGGAATATGTGTTCTTCGTGGATATCGAGGGGCATCAGCAGGATCCAAAAATTGCCCAAGCGCTGCAAAAATTACGAGAGGTGGCGGCATTCCTCAAAGTGCTGGGTTCATATCCTGTCATATAACGTATAAGTTTGCCTGCTTTCCCTTACTTGTTCTGTATCTCTGCATTTCAGGGCCTTTATTATGAATCTTTGCGAACTTGCTCCCGAGTACATCCGCGCTATCAGTCCCTACCAGCCCGGCAAGCCGATTTCGGAATTGGCTCGCGAGATGGGTATGGACGAGCGTTTCATTATCAAGCTTGCATCGAATGAGAACCCCTTGGGGACGAGCCCGCTTGCGCTTGAGGCGATGAGCAAGGCGCTTGATGAAGTCGCGTTATATCCGGATGGAAGTGGCTTCGAGTTGAAAGCTGCGCTGTCGCGCCGTTACGGGGTGACCAGCAGCCAGATTGTGCTGGGCAACGGTTCCAATGATGTTCTGGAACTGGCAGCCCGCGTGTTCTTGAAGCCGGGTGCTTCAGCGGTTTATTCGCAACACGCCTTTGCGGTTTATCCTCTTGTGACGCAGGCGGTCGGCGCGAGCGGCATTTCAGTCCCTGCCAGAAATTATGGTCACGACCTCGATGCCATGCTGGATGCTGTCACACCCGAAACGCGTATTGTATTTATCGCCAACCCAAACAACCCTACTGGCACGCTGCTGGCCGCCTCTGCCGTGTTGCGCTTTCTGGAGCGCGTATCGCCCGATGTATTGGTCGTGCTGGACGAAGCGTATAACGAATATTTGCCAAACACGGTCAAGGCGGACAGCATTGGCTGGCTGAAGCGTTTCCCGAATCTTTTGATCACCCGAACTTTTTCCAAAGCGTACGGCATGGCAGGCGTGCGCGTAGGCTTCGGACTTGCGCATGAGGAAGTGAGCGGCCTGATGAATCGCGTGCGCCAGCCCTTCAATGTAAACAGCATAGGCCTTGCCGGCGCTGCTGCCGCACTGGAAGATGTGGAATTCGTGAAACGCTCGTATGCACTCAACCAGGCGGGAATGCTGCAGATCACCACTGGCTTGCGTCAACTCGGCATCGAATACATTCCATCCTATGGTAATTTTCTGAGCTTCCACGTTCCGGGCGATGTCAAGGCAATCAACCAAAGCCTCCTGAAACAAGGCGTTATTGTGCGCCCCATCGGTATTTACGAAATGCCTCAGCATCTTCGAGTCACTGTCGGGCTCGAATCGGAGAATAGAAAATTCTTGAAATCGCTTGAAATAGCCCTCGGGTTGTCTCCTGAAACGACTTCTGAGGCGCAGCCGGAACAAATCACTGCAATAGATCCCGAAATAGTAACTGGAGAATCAGCTTGATCATCGTCATGAACAGCGGTGCCACCGACGAACAAATCGGTGGAGTAGTATCAAAAATACAAAGCTTCGGCCTCGACGCCAACGTTTCGCGCGGCATGGAACGCACGGTCATCGGTGCCTTGGGCGACGAGCGCACACTCGATCCGGAAATGTTCAATTCCCTGGGCGGCGTCGAATATTCCATGCACGTCGTCAAGCAATATAAGATCGTGTCGCGCGAATCACACAAGCACGATTCGATAATCAACATAGGGGGAACTCTTCTTGGCGGCGCTAAGGTGCAGGTTATCGGCGGCCCGTGCTCGGTTGAAACTCAGGAGCAAATGGATGTGGCGGCGCAACATGTATCCGATACAGGCTGCAAACTGATGCGCGGCGGGGCTTTCAAGCCTCGTACAAGTCCTTATACCTTTCAGGGTAATGGCGAAGAAGGCCTGCGAATGTTCCGCAAGGCTGCGGATAAATATAATCTCCGCATCGTTACCGAACTGATGGATGCGCGCATGCTGGACACATTTATGAAATATGACGTGGATGTGATCCAGATTGGTACCCGCAGCATGCAGAACTTCGAACTGCTGAAAGAAGTGGGACGCATCAACAAGCCGGTGATACTCAAACGAGGCATGTCCGCGACCATTTCCGAGTGGTTGATGGCGGCGGAATATATTGCCGCGGGCGGCAATCACAACATCATCTTCTGCGAGCGCGGAATACGGACGTTTGAAACAGCCTACCGGAATGTAATGGATGTGACCTGTATCCCCGTGCTGAAAAAAGAAACGCATATGCCGGTTATCGTCGATCCTTCTCATGCCGGGGGCAAGACGTGGATGGTTCCCGCACTGGCGCGCGCGGCAATTGCCGCTGGCGCCGATGGCTTATTGGTAGAAATGCACCCAAATCCATGCGAAGCCTGGTGTGACGCAGACCAGGCGCTAAATCCCCAGGAATTCGCCTCCCTGATGGGATCGCTGAGAGGAATAGCGGAAGTTATCGGACGAAGTTTGTAGGGTCGCAGGCCTGCAGCTCACAGGAGCAACTTTATCGCTGCCCCCGTACCATGGCCTCTGCCATGCCGGTAGAATGGCCTGTTTTTGCCTGTCCGTTGACAATCCGATTGTCATCCGATTGTCATCCGGTTGCCATTAATAAATGCGATCATTAAACGCGAATGCGTTCCATTAAAACTCATGCAGAGCTTTTATCTATCGAGCATGAACGGAACTGGCCTATAATGGCAGGCGCATGATCAACAAACTGGTGATTATCGGTGTCGGGCTGATCGGCGGCTCATTTGCGCTTGCGCTCCGCAAAGCCGGTCTCGTTCGGCATATCACAGGGGTGGGGCGCAGCCGGGAAAACCTGCAGCGAGCACTGAAGCTGGGAGCGATCGATGAAATAGCCATCGATGTTCCATCAGCGTTGAAAAACGCGGAGATTGTCTTCCTCTCTATTCCCGTTGGGCAAACCGGCGTGATCATGAGACAACTGGCATCCTGCCTCGAACCCGACACAATCGTGACCGACGCGGGCAGCACCAAGCAGGACGTCATCGCCGCAGCGCGCAGCCATTTGGCTGAACATCTGAAAAATTTTGTCCCAGGGCACCCAATCGCAGGAGCCGAACGCAGCGGTGCAAGCGCAGCTCATGCGAACTTGTTCCGCGATAAGAATATCGTGCTGACGCCTCTGGACGAGACCGGCGCCCAGGCGACCAGGCGCGTGACCGAACTGTGGCAGGCCTGCGGTGCACGCGTCTCGCTAATGAGCGCCGCCCGGCACGATAAAATCCTTGCCACAGTAAGCCATCTTCCCCATGTGCTGGCATTCGCGCTCATGCATCATGTCGCCAGTTCCCGAGACAATCCGGATGACATGCGACCTGTAGAGGATACGCCGTCTCCAAGCGATCTGCTGCGCTTTGCCGGCAGCGGATTTCGGGATTTTACCCGCATCGCGGGCAGTTCTCCGGAAATGTGGCGCGACATCTGCCTGGGCAATCGTGAAACGCTATCCCGCCAGATCGACGCTTATCAACGGGAACTTGCAGAACTGCGAGAACTGGTGGCGCAGGGTGACGGCAATGCGCTCGAACGCATCTTTGCCGAAGCGCGCGAAGCCCGACGGCAATGGTTGAAAAGCAGTCTTGCCAGTATGCCTGAGGCGAGTGGCACAGACCGGTCCACCGACTAGTTCTTCGGTATGTAAGCCAAAATTGCATCGCATCGGCACGAGTTTCAACGAATAATGCCTCGACCGCGTACATGAATAAAATCAAGAAAATGTCGGACTTCCGGTACATCAGCCGCTAACGGCATAATCCGGGATTCTGCTTCCTTTAAAGCAAGTCCGGATCGATAAACCAACTTATATGCGCGTTTCAATGCAATGACGGTTTCTTCCGAAAAACCTCTGCGCTTGAGTTCCCTTAGATTGAGACCATGAGGTTTAGCTGTGTTACCCGCTGCGAGAACATACGGTGGCAGATCCTGAGTTAGCACGGTGCCCATAGCGGTAAAGCTATAGGCGCCCACGCGAACGAATTGATGAACGGCAGTGAATCCACCCAGACCCGCATAGTCTCCAACTTGCACATGGCCGGCCAACGAAGCATTGTTTGTGAAGGTGGTGTAATTACCAACCCGGCAATCGTGCGCCAAATGAACGTAGGCCATCATGAAGTTATCATTTCCCAACCGGGTTATCCCGGCGCCCTGAGCGGTGCCGCGGTTAAAGGTGCAAAACTCTCGAATGGTATTGCGATCGCCGATTTCCAGTTTCGTCGGCTCATTGCCGTATTTCTTGTCCTGAGGTTCATCTCCCAGCGAGCAGAACGGGAAAATACGATTTTCGCGCCCGATACGGGTATGGCCGGTTATGATAACCTGCGACCCTATCCGGGTGCCGTCCCCGATGTCGACGTATTCTCCTACGACGGAATACGCACCGATAGTGACTCCCATGCCCAACCGGGCTCCGGGATGAATAATTGCCGTTTGATGAATCCTGTTTTCATTCATGGAATATGCCGAAATGGTGGATGATAATTGTCACCCGGTCTGTTCAGCGGAATTCGGGCAACAGGTAACTATATGGATCAGCGAAACCGTCCGCACGTGTACATTTTCAGTTAACTATAAGATTTTGCGATAAAATCGAACCTCGGTGATGGGCGCTGACTTTCCGATGCAAGGTCAGGAGTTACTGACATTGGCTTCGAAACAACAGGCCGGGATCATCTACCGAACCTCGCTTCCGCTAACTGCTGGCAAATATAGCCTGAGAATCTCATTGACGCACCCGATCAATGCACATCAGCAGGCGCTGTTTTTCGATATTGTGGAGACTGCGCATGTATTCGAGGTGCTACCCAACGCGACGGCAAAATTCCGGACCCGGGTCTATCTTCCACATACTCTGAATATAAAGGTTTCGTGATAAACCTTATGCCGGACAAACGCAGTTTGCTCGTAATCAGCCATCCTGGACATGAGCTGCGCCTCTACGGCTGGATTGACCAGGTACAACCTGTGATCTGCATTCTTACCGATGGGTCTGGCGGCGAAGGCGTGCCCAGGCTGGACAAAACCCTTGACGTCCTGCGCGCGTTGGGAGCAGAGATCGGACCCATCTGCGGCGAACTCAGCGATCGCCGGATTTACGAAAAAATACTGCACCATAAATATTATCTGTTCGACAGGTTGTGCAAGCGTCTGGCAAGACTCATCGTCACTTATGACATCGATATCGTTGTCAGCGATGCCATGGAGGGCTACAACCCGACTCATGATTTGTGCGAAGTATTGGTCCAGGCGGCGGTCGCCATCGCCAACAAAAAAAAACATCCCATAACCCGGCACTACACTTTTCCCCTGATGGGTGATCCGCGCCAGGCCGCGCGGGACGGGGAAAATGCTCAGACAGCACCTCGTGCAATTGCACGCCATACGATCGAACTGATCCCGTTGCAGTTCAAGCACAAGCTGGAGACGATACGGGACTATGCGAGCAGCGCAGGAGAAAAGCTGCAGCAGGAAATTGAACATGCGTTCCATACTTACGGCGAACATGCGTTCGCCTGCGAGTACCTGTTTAGGGCTCCTGTGCCGAAGCAAGCGCTGGAACAGAGCTTCACGCAAGCAAAACCCTTTTACGAAACTTATGGGGAAAAACAGGTTGCAGCCGGCCGCTACCAGTGCGTCATCCGTTTCCGCGAGCATATCCTGCCACTGATGAATCGGCTCTACGCAAGAATACCGGCCGCCCTACCCGCGGATCAGCAGCAATGAGAGCGCTATGAGAATTTTGATAACCAACAATACGCTGGATACCCGAGCTGGCTCGGAGCTTTACGTCCGGGATATTGCCCTGGCGCTGTTGCGGCGCGGTCATCAACCCATAGCCTACAGCACCCGGCTTGGAACGGTTGCGAACGAATTACGCGCGGCCACTATCCCGGTAATCGACGACCTCAGATTGCTGACGGTGGCGCCGGATATCATTCATGGTCAACATCATATGGATGCAATGACGGCCATGCTGCATTTTCCCCAAACGCCGGCGGTCTACTTCTGTCACGGCTGGCTGCCCTGGGAAGAAATGGCGCCTCATTTTCCGACCATACAGCGATATGTGGCAGTTGATGATCTCTGCCGCGAGCGCTTGCAATGCATGCACGGGGTTTCACCCGAGCACATCCGAATGATCCGCAATTTTGTCGATCTGCAACGATTTACGCTGCGCGACGATCTGCCCGCAGCGCCCCGCCGCGCAGTGGTATTCAGCAATTACGTCAGTGAGAATGGTTGCCTCGGAATCCTGCGCCAGGCTTGTGCCACCCGCGGAATCGAACTCGATGCAATCGGACTTTCCGTCGGGCGTAGCGAAGCCCGGCCTGAACGGATTCTCGGTCAGTATGACATCGTATTTGCGAAAGCACGTTGCGCGCTGGAAGCGCTCGCCTGTGGGACTGGCCTGATCGCCTGTGACGCCGCTGGCCTCGGTGGCATGGTTACACCTGGCAACTACGATAAATTTCGTGCGCTGAATTTTGGCATTCGCACCCTGCGTGATCCCATTACCGTGGAAACCGTTACAGCGGAACTTGACCGGTACGACGCGAGCGGAGCGCGCGAAGTTGCGCAACGTGCGCGATCAGAAGCCGGAATGGAGCAAGCGATCGATCAGATCATCCATGTTTATCAGGAAGCAATCGATGCGCAGCACCGCACACCTGTAGAGAAAAATGCGGTAAACGGACATCACCCAGACCCACGCTTTCACGCCGCGAGCGATTATCTCCGCCAGATTGCGGACTTTACCAAAGGCCGACATTTGGCCGAACATGAACGGGAACGGGCTCGAGCTGAAGTCACGACGCAGCGCTTGCGCGCGGAGCAGGCTGAGCTTGCACTGGCCCGAATTTACAATTCGCGCGTCTGGCCCGTGGTTACTGCGCTCTCCCGATTGAAGCATGCCGTATGGAACCGGCCATTGACTGAAACAAGGACACACCGACGACACCGGGCAGACCAGACAAAGCGTGCCGATCATGGCAATCATGATGCCCCAAGCGGACGTGCGAAGGTATTCGGCCAGATATATCGAAATAATTCATGGCAGAATTCGGAGTCCCGGTCTGGCCCCGGCTCAACACTGGAACGGACCGAAGCGCTGCGCCGCGAACTGCCCTCCGTGCTTACCCGGCTGGGCGTTCGCACCTTGGTCGATGCCCCATGCGGCGACTGCAACTGGCGCCAGCATGTTGAGATCGATGTGGACGCCTATATCGGGGTCGATATTGTCCCCGCGCTGATCGAGGAGAACCGCCGGCGCTACCAGCGCGCAAACTGGAAGTTCGAGGTTGCCGATCTGATCAATGATCCATTACCTCCAGGCGATGCCGTACTCTGCCGCGATGCCCTGATCCACCTGTCACTTGCCGATATCGAGCACGCTCTGTCCAACATCCGGCGCTCGGGCGCAAAATATCTGCTGGCGACCAGCCATGAAACCATTAGCGTCAATACCGACATCACGACTGGGGAGTGGCGTTCAGTGAATCTCATGCTGGCGCCTTTCAATCTTCCTGTGCCGTTAACACGCATTGTGGAAAATCCGCAAACCGGAAAAATACTCGGCGTATGGTCGCTAGCCGAGCTATGAAGCAGATCGCCGGTAACCTCGCACTGTCGGTCTGCGCCGCTGAACCAATTCTTCCCATTGGTACCGCCGTGGTGGGCGCGGGGTATTTCGGGCGCCGCCATGCGCTATGCTACGCCCGGCTGGCCGGTAGCCAGTTACAGGCGTTGATCGATCCTGATCCGGTGACACAATCCCTGGCGGAACAACTGGGCGTACCCTGGTACAGCCACGTTGCCCATCTTCCATCCACGGTAGGCGCCGTATCCGTCGCAACACCCATCGCTTCGCACTATGAACTGGCCAAGGCACTGCTCGAACGCGGGTTGGACGTACTACTTGAAAAGCCCATTGCGGAAACCGTGGCGCAGGCAATGGAACTACAAATGCTGGCGAAAGCAAAAAATTGCATTCTGCAGATCGGTCACATCGAGCGCTTCAATCCGGCTTTCAAGGCCGGCCCGGCATTGCTGCCCCGCGCCCGTACGATTCGGACGAAACGTACGACACAACGTCCGCCGCGCATCGGTGCACTGGATGTAGTAATCGACTTGATGATCCACGATCTTGACTTGATTCTATACGGTGTGGCCTGCCCGCTGATTGAACTTGACGCCTATGGCCTCAGCCACGGCCTGACCCCGATCGATGAAGCACAAGTTGAATTGGTCCTCGCCAATGGCTGCCGCGCGCACCTGAGCGCATATTGGGGCTCTGCCACAGCACAGGAAGAACGGCACATGATTGCGGAACTGGACAATAATGAAATCTGGATGATGGATTTTAATCGCCGAGCCAGCTATCACATGGCACCCGCCAACTCGTCCCGCAACCTTGGCAATGTCGGCAACCCCGCCCCCGCATCTCCCGGGCAGGCTTCGGAAGGCGTGGAGCACGACACGCTGAGTCTTCAGCTCGCTTCCTTCCTGGACGCGTCCCGGCATCGCGCTGCGCCCAGGGTTACATCGGAAGATGGCTATGCGGCACTTGGCTTGGCGCAGCGGATCCGGCAACGAATACTCGAAAGCGCACAATGACAGTGCCGCTGTTAGACTTGGGTAGTCAGTACCGGCAGTTGCGCGGCGAGATCGACGCGGCAATCCAGGGCGTGCTTGCGAGCGGCAATTTCATTGATGGCGCCGAGAACGAGGCGCTGGAACGTGAACTTGCTGACTATATAGGCGTTGCCGAGGTGATCAGCGTCAACTCCGGAACCGATGCGCTGTTACTCTCGCTGAAGGCATTGGGAATAGGCGTCGGCGATGAGGTAATCGTACCCAGCTTTACTTTTTTCGCCACCGCGGAGGCAGTTTGTCTGGCAGGGGCGCAGCCGCGTTTTGCCGATTGCTCATCCCGGCGTTACAACATCGATATCGACAGTATTCGACGCGCCCTGACTTCGCGAACGAAAGCAATTATTGCTGTTCATCTTTTTGGAGAACCGGCTGATCTGGCGCCGTTGCAAGAACTCTGTGCGAGGCACGGCCTGTGGTTGATCGAAGACGCGGCGCAGGCCATCGGGGCACGATATCGCGGTGGCGGCGTTGGATCGTTCGGCATCACCGGAGCTTTCAGCTTCTACCCGACTAAAAATCTCGGAGCTTACGGCGATGCCGGTGCGATTTCCTGTAATGACCCAGCCTTGTCCAAACGGCTGCGCCGCCTGCGAAATCATGGCCGGGAAAGCCGCTATCGGCATGGCGAAATCGGTTACAACAGCCGCCTCGACGAAATTCAGGCAGCCGTTTTGCGAGTCAAGCTTCCTTACCTGAACAGTTGGAATGCACAGCGACGGCAAATCGCCGCACAATACCAAACTGCCTTACGCGATACCGTCTGTCGCTGGCCGACGCCCCTTGAGAACAGCGTGCCGGTCTACCACCAGTTTGTCGTTACCCATCCACAACGTGATGCGCTACAGGTATTTCTGGCTGAACAGGGTATTGCGACTGGCGTGTTTTATGCCATACCCTGTCATTTGCAGCCCGTTTTTTCGGCATTCCATGCGAGCTTGGCGCTACCACAGGCCGAGCGTTTGGCCGCCCAAGTGCTAGCTCTGCCTATCTACCCCGAATTGCTCGAAGAAACGGTCGCACACATCGCGAACTGGATACAGGTCTTCGAACGGCGCCGTCCGGCTCAAGCCTAGATTTTCGTTGAAGTGTTATCTGAGTTCATAGGATGACTATGAACGTATCTTTACCGGAGGGCGTGAAGCCCGGCAGCAATGGTTGAAGAATATAAAAGTCAGCAGACGTGCTTTTTATAAACTAAGGTGATATTGCTGAGGCACTGTTCGCGGCTATTTATCTTATTGAACCCTTGCCTTTGCTCACACCTTCATAAGCAAATGACCTCATCCTTTTAGGAAAAAAAATGAAAAACTCATGGTTATTAAGCTCCATGTTTTTAGCGGGAGTGCTTACTTTCAATGCGGCATATGCAATAGAGTTGCGCAATGGCTTCGGAGGGCCGGCGGGCTACGGCGATCTCTCCCAATTACCGAATGACGATGAGTCTTCAAGTCAACTCAACCTGCCGTTCACGTTGAACTTTTTTGGACACCATTACAGCAGTTTCTGGGCGAACAATAACGGTAATATCACTTTTGGGGGACCAGTTGATACTTATACTCCGCAGCGATTTCCGGTATCTAGTCAGCCGATGATCGCCCCGTTTTGGGCGGATGTGGATACACAAGGCGGAGGTGCAGTGTACACTGCATCCCCCAATTCAAATACTCTGGTTACAACATGGAACAACGTCGGTTATTTCGACCTGCATAATGACAAAGTCAACGATTTCCAGATGACGCTGCTCAATCGCCCAGATACCGGCGCGGGCAACTTCGACATCGAGTTCCGTTATAGGCAGCTGCAATGGACTACGGGCGACTTCAGTGGAGGCGTTCGCGGCTTGGGAGGCATACCGGCACAGGCGGGATATGATGCTGGGGACAATGCCCATTTTTTTGCGCTCCCAGGTTCATTCAATTCATCTATCCTTCAACTTGCCAACACCAGCAATGTAGGGCAGGACACCCCGGGTCTTTGGACCATGGCAATTCGCAATGGCAAGATCTCCGACGGCTCGTCAGCTGACGCTCCCCTGTTACCGAATATTGTCCAGGCCGATGGCTGGCACTTCAATTTCAATATTCAGCTCCATCAAACGATCTTTATTGATCCCCTTGTCGCAACCGGTTACGACTTTGTGGTGAATTCAGGTCCGAACATTGAAAGTGCCCTGTTTCCGGTCCTGGCTGCCGATACAGATGGATATGATATTTATGGCTTCGATAATAGCAATAACACCTATGACATTAGCCTCGGCCATGTGCATGGAGGTGACGTGTTCAGTTTCGGCGCGGCTGGCGTCAGCAGATTTGAATTACGCGATATAGATATCGGTGCCGGATTGGATCCTTCCAACACCCAGGCATTCGTGACAGGTTTAACATTCGTGACTGCGGGGGATGTAAGCATGACACAGACACCGCTTACCGTAATGGCACCTATACCCGAGCCCGAAACCTATGCCTTGCTGCTTGCTGGATTGGGCCTTATAAGCGCCGTAGCTCGCCGCGCTCGTACCTGAGTTTCTAAGCCGCCCCGAAATGAAGAGGGGCGGCGTAATTTCTCCAATAGCGATCAGGTCGCTGATTATACTTTCGCACGAGCGTCGTCTCTGCCTTCATGCGAAACGAATCCCTCTTCCGTAGGTGCCATGAAGCTGTTTGAGCGCACCGTTGTACGACCGAAAAGGCTCAGCACTTAGGGTGCGTCTCATTCGTGCACGATCGGGTTCTCGTTAAACAGATATTCTTTCAGTTCCTTGGAAAACGTTGCATCCCTTCGCCGGATCCATTCCAGCAACATTGAGGCGTGTTCTTTCTCCTCGTCACGGTTGTGCGTAAGAATGACCTTGAGCTGATCATCTTTGCAGGCGTTTATACGCTGGTTGTACCAATCGACAGCCTCCAGCTCTTCCATCAGCGAAACAATCGCTCTATGCATGTCCCGCGTTTCATCAGAGAGCTCCTCAACGGGCTCGTGGTAACCAACACTCGACATCGCTTACTCCTCTTTGAGTGGAAAATTTATATATGCCTATGAATGGGTTGCATTGGCGGAGAACTCAAAGTTCATTTTTAGGCTTTATCCTACCACTGGCGCATACCAAACTGTTGACCCTTCCCCCCACATCCTCAGGCGGCCCGCTTTCCCGATAACTCGACCTTTTTCCCAAAATGCCAACTTTAATTGATGCAATTGTCCAGTTTGGACGAAAAAATATGACAAGCATCCGCAACCTCCTCCAAGGGAACCCTATGCGTAACAATTTTTTTCGGTTCTATACGCCCGGCCTCAATATGTTCAATCAAACGGGGAGATGTTGCTTGACGCTCCCCTAGTTCATGCGCAATGTCAGGCCCTTATTGAGGGCATTTCCAATCGGGACGGCATCAAACGTGGGACCCGTAAACCCCGACAATGGAAACAACGCCGGCTTTACGTACCGAATTGATAGCCCAATGGAGGGCTGTGGCAGAACCTGCTTGTAATTTCAGAGCTCGGCCAGTAAGGCTCTGCGCAAAGCTTCCGTCAGCTTCACACCCAACAGCACCGATACAGACGTCGGCTCCTAACCGGTTCGTCATTCTTTTATGTCAGTGGCATTATCATCCACTTCCCTATAACCGTGCGGCCGCAACGCGGAAGGTTGCGATTGGAACGGCCGTTCTGGGAATGGCAATTTACCTGATAAAATGAAAAAAAAGATCGGGTAAAACCAAAACCGGAACGGATGGAATGGACAAAATGGGGTGTAACGATCATAAAAGTGGTGACGTTCGTCCCGGCAAACTCAAGATCCCGACGTCGACCAATCATCTACCGATTAAATGCATCTTTCCAGGATGTCCAGACCCTGTTTGGCGATTGCTTGATCGATATTTAATGAAGGAAGTAAAAGTAGCGTTGAGCCTTCGGCTGTAATTAAAAGACCGTTTCGTTGACACTTGGCTTGGATGTCATAAGCATAACCGTCGGTGTCCAATTCTAAGCCAATAGCCATACCAGCAATGCTGTGGTTTGCGACGCCTTTAAAGCGCATCTGTGACAAGCGGGAGCGGAAATATTCGCTCATCTCATCGACTTTTCCCAGGAGCTGTTTCTGATGTGTCGTTACGTAATGAATCGTGGCAATCGCAACATGCACGCTTCGAGGATGCCACCCATAGGTAGAGTAGTAACTGCCATTTTCTTCCATTGATTTTGCAACCGCTGCCGTAGTTATAGTCGCCCCCAATCCTCCCAGACCACCTGTGACTGCTTTGGCGATGCACATGATATCAGGCTCAAGATGATAACGTTCTGAAGCGAATAATGTTCCTGTCCTTCCGAAGCCAGTTGCCACCTCGTCCATAATTAATAGCGTACCGTATCTCCTGCATAACTTGGCGAGCTCGGTCATGAATTCCATCTCGGGAATAAGCACTCCGAGATTGACGCTGATCGGCTCCATGATGAATGCCGCAAACTCTTCAGTTTTCAGAAACTTGTCAATACGCTCGAGGGCTTCATTATTCAGCGGTAGTTCGACCTTGTAGCAATGAGGCAGCAGATTCCTGCATTGCTGCCTATTCTTCGAATCCGCTACACTCAACCCGCCAATCGCATTTCCATGATAGCTGCCCTCCAGGGAGAGAAATTTCTGACGGCCCGTATGCACCATGGCCGCCTGCAACGCGATATCCACGGCTTCTGAGCCCCCGGTAGCCCGGAAGCTTTTCATAAGCTTGCCCGGCGATATTGAAGCCAGTAATTCAGCAAGTTCGGTCCAAGGCCCATATGAGTGCCCAGGAAACACATAATCTGGCCCATCGAACCCCGCGGAGGCGTTTATAAGCACTTCATTGCCCCAACCGAAGTTGCCGACACACCAGCCCATTACGAAATCGATATATTTCCTGCCCCGATCATCAAAGATAAAGCTCCCTTCCGCCTTCGTTACTTGTAGCGCGCCGGGTATTTTTCTGCCCAAAAAACGTTGTTCTCTGGAAGCCATCACATGCTCAGTCTTGTCATTTTTCCTGCCAATGTTGAGCCTTCTCGCTTTCTCGATGTAATCATTACGCCAGCTGTCTCTAACAGAGAACCTCCCGGCATGGTTATCGTTCCGCAGACAAACCCGCCGCGGCCACTCAACCATCATCGGTTAATTCAATATAGATAACCCGAAAAGGATTACAAGCGTATTGATGACGAGGCTGACTCTGGGAAAACCCTAAGCTTCCCCGTCAAATAGACAGTTCAGACGGTCTAGTGGACAAACCGGGGCTATGATTTTGAGCTTAGGAGGAAATCCCATGAGGACGCCGCGTTTTACCCAGCATTTAAGGAAGAAGCAGTTCGGCAAGTTACTGAACGGGGATACTGAACAGGGATATCGTGTCAGCGAAGTTGCCACCCCGTGTCGGTGTCGACTCACAGTCTGTACAAATGGGCTTGGGCTGTCGCGCCAAACAGACAGGTCAGCAGCCCGGATTTCAGGCTAAGGCAGTGACAATTCCACCGAGCGTGGTGACGGCGGCTTCCGTCGGTGATGACCACATTTGCCCACAGTTCAATCGAATACAGTTTTCGAATTTCCGCCGTGGCGAAAAAATCTGCCCCGGTGCCACGGTGATCTTTCTTTCCATCGCGAGCCGATATACTTCCAGGGCATTCACCGATTCGGGCATTTCAATCCACAGGAAATAACCGCCCGCAGGACGGGTTACGCGGGTGCCCTGCGGAAACTTCTGCCCGACCGCCTGCAGCATCTGATTTTGCCGAGCCTGCAATTCCTGCCGTAGTTTGCGCAGATGATGTTTGTAGCCGAAATGTTTGAGAAATTCCACAATCGCAGCCTGGATCGGAGCGCTGGTCGCGATGGTGGTCATGTGTTTTGCCTCTTCCACCTGTTTCACGTATCGCCCGGGCGCCGTCCAGCCCACACGATATCCGGGGGCTAGGCACTTCGAAAACGAGGAACAATGCATGACGAGACCTTTGTGGTCGAAAGCTTTGGCCGGCTTGGGCCGATCTCGGTCATAGTAGAGCTCGCCGTAGACGTCATCCTCGATCAAGGGCACATCATGCAAAGCCAAAAGCTTTACCAGCTCCTGCTTCTTTTCTTCGGGCATGAGACAGCCGAGCGGGTTCTGGAAATTGGTCATGAGCCAGCAGGCCTTGATCGAATGCCGGTCCAGCGCCGTCGCCAATGCAGCCAGGTTCATCCCTTCTCGTGGAGAGGTGGCGATTTCAACCGCCTTTAATCCCAGGCGCTCAATGGCCACAAGTGCAGCATAGAACGCGGGACTTTCGATTGCCACGAGATCGCCAGCTCGAGTCACTGCCTGCAGGCATAGGTTCAAACCTTCAAGGGCGCCGGTCGTAATCACTATCTCTTCCGTCGGTACGCTGCATCCCAGTTCAACGTACTGCCGCGCGATCAAGCGTCTCAACTCAGGATTGCCGGGAGGCAGGCTTTCGTAGATGCCAAGTGGATTCATTCGACATGCAGCGGTATGCAGCGCGCGCGCAAGTTTTGTAAAGGGAAAAAGATCCGGGGCGGGGAAGGCCGATCCGAACTGTACGAAGTCCTCTGATTTTGTCGTCTCGAGCAGTTCAAAGATCAGATCACGAACATTTACTGGTGTGGATGTCTCAGGGGGCCGCGACGGTTCAGGCTCCGGAGGAAAGCCCTTCCAGTTGGCGCTGACATAATAGCCGGAGCGAGCCCGCGTGTAGATCTGCCCACGATCCTCAAGCAAACGGTAAGCCTGGAGCACCGTGGCCGGACTGAGATGACGGCTGCGGCAGGCCTCGCGCACGGAGGGGAGGCGATCTCCGGGGCGCAGTATGCCCTGATCGATATTGCGTGAAATCTCGTCTGCATACTGCTCGTACAGCTTCATGACGGCCTTTCTGATGCGTTGGTCGGCAGTTATGCGGGCGAGGCTGCACGCATCCCATTTCATACTAGCTCAAATCTGTGACACCCACTAAATAAGTCTACTGTGCCTGTCTGCTTCCTCTGTGACAGGCGAACGCCGTACTTTCTGTATCTGTTCTGTTTACGACGTCGCTCGCATAGTTGGGTCAAACCCCGATGTTTGCCCGGAGGAGTCATGCCAACACAATTTAAACAGCTTATGGCTGAGCGTGCGCAATCTGTGGAGTCGAACGTCGAGCTCGAGACGTTTCGCCAACACATACGTAGTGTAGTGTCCACGTTGCCGGATGTGGTCTGGTCAGTTGAGATACCCTCGCGCGAGATTTGCTATGTCAGCCCGGCAGTCGCTGCGGTTTTCGGGCGCACTCAAGAGGAGATCTGCGATAAGGCCATTGTCTGGGATGATTTCATCCATCCCGATGACAACCCACGGGTGCTGCGCGCATGGGCTCAGGCGGCCAAGGGTGGCATTTTCGAATCCGAATATAGAGCATTGACCCCGGGCGGGGAGATACGCTGGATCCACAGCCGTGGTCATACTGCCACCGACGCAAGCGGCGGGATCGTTCGCATGGACGGCATTTCACGGGATATCACCGAGCGGCGCGAGCAGGAACAAAAAATTGCCCACCTGAGCCGTCTTCACGCCGTTCTGAGTAAGATCAATTCGACTATCCTACGGGTGCGTGATCGTCACGAACTATTTCGTGACACCTGCAGAATTGCCGTGGAACAGGGCGGATTCGGCATGGTATGGATTGGCATGATCGATCGGAATAATGGCTTGGTGCGGGCGGTTGCCCATCACGGATTCGAGATGGATGCGCCCGATGAATACGTTGTTTTGCCTAATACACCCGGCGCGGCGTCAAACCTTATATCCCGGGCTATCGCGGAGAACAAGCCGCGCTTTGACAATAACATAGCACTCAATCCGCCCGCTATTCGGTTCAGGAAACTGGCGCTCCAGCACGGATACCGGTCGGGCATTGCTCTGCCGATGATAGTTGAGGGTGTCTGTGTTGGCGTGATGCTGATGTACAGCAAAGAGCCCAACTTTTTCAACAAGGATGAACTGAACCTGATGAGCGAATTGGCAGGCGATATATCCTTCGCACTCGAACATATTGCCAAGGATGAGCAGATTACTTATCTCACGCATTACGACTCGCTGACGGGGCTGCCCAACAGAGCGCTGTTTCAGGAACGAGTGACACAATTGTTGGACGCAGCCAGGCACAACCAGACCCAGGTAGCCATTGTGATCGGTGATATCAAGCGCTTCCGCCAAATTAACGAAACATTCGGTCGGCAAGGGGGTGACGCATTGCTACACCAACTGGCGCAGCGCATCAAGACCGTTTGGCCGCAACCGGCGAATCTTGCGCGGATTTCAGCCGATTGCTTCGCTGGTGCGCTTGCTCTTCCCGAAGTTTGCGATGCCGAAAATGTGGCGTATGTGATCAATAAGGCGGTCACCGCAGTTCACCGGACGCCATTTTTGATCGAAGGCGAGGAAGTCCGGGTTATGCCGGCATTAGGTGTGGCAGTGTTTCCGGAGGATGGCAACGATGCCGATACGCTATACAAGAATGCAGAGGCTGCGCAGAAGAAGGCCAAGTCAACAGCGGAGCGACTCCTGTTCTACAGGCCTGAGATCAATGCGCAAGTCGCGGAAACCCTGTTGCTTGAGAATAAGCTGCGCAAGGCGATCGACCAGGACCAATTCGTCCTGCACTACCAGCCTAAGATACATGCCGGAAAAGGGGGGATCTCCGGTTTTGAAGCACTCATCCGTTGGCAAGACCCGGAGAGTGGTTTGGTACCGCCCGGTCGCTTCATCCCCTTACTTGAAAATACCCACATGATCCTTGAGGTCGGGCCGTGGGCGATACGCAAGGCGTTAACAGATGCCCAGAACTGGTGTCTGCCCGACGGGACCAGACCGCGTATCGCAGTTAATGTGTCACCGATTGAGTTGCAGCAACGGGATTTCGTCAAGGACGTGGAGCATGCCATGGGAGATTTCGCCGCCAGAGGCTGCGAGCTCGATCTCGAAATCACAGAGAACCTGATCATGAACGACATTGACGAAAATATGAAAAAACTCGCCGCGATCGGGGAAATGGGGGTAAAAATCGCCATCGACGATTTCGGCACCGGATATTCTTCACTGGAATATCTGGCGAAGCTCCCGGTCCACGCGCTCAAGATCGACCGGTCCTTCATTGATACGATGACGACCAACTCCCACAGCATGACAATCGTTTCGACCATCATTTCGCTAGCCCATGCGATCGGTCTGACGGTGATCGCTGAGGGTGTGGAAGATGAAGAACAGGCCAGGTTTCTGCGGCTGCTTAGATGCGACGAATTACAGGGGTACCTCTACAGCTCTCCGATGCCGCCCAATGCGGTCGAGACTTTCCTGCGGCCAGAAAGGAAAACCAAACGAATGCACCACGCTGCCACAGCATCACGTATAACCTAATACCTAAGCTCAGCATATTTAGAGGCTCATGATATACGGCCTCCGCCCGATCACTTTTGACACCTCCGTATCGGCACAAGCATTGGACGAATCCTTACTCCGAATCTTTTACTCCGCCCTTTTACTCTTTTATCCAGATTTTGTAAGAAATAAAAAATCCGCTCAGTGGCGGGTATATATAAAATCCGCTCAGTGGCGGGTATATATAAGAAAAGTTGATCAGGTTATATAATTATATTGCAACAAAGCCACGGTACATTTGGAGAGCCTCATCTCACAATAGAAGGAGACCGCCATGTATGAATATGCTGTGTATATACGGACCAAAGAAGGTTATATCAAGCGCATGAAGAATATTGTTTCTGGTTTCCCTAATATTCTGCAAGCTCCCTATGGTTCCCTGGCTCCGTACGTGCATGAAGAACAGCTCGTAGGCTTCCCCGAATCGACAGTGCTCTGGACCGCCAGTAAGGGCCCCAGCGTAGGTATAGCCCCCCTCACCCCTCATTGCTCAGAAGAAACCCCCGAGTTAGGGGTATGTTAACGGGCGTTTCCGGATGAATGCCTGAACGACCATTGGTTTCTGAGCCTCTATCTTTATGAAGCACGTATATTTATCGAGGCGTGAAGGGAGAACGATAATTCAGATCGCCGTACAGCTCGCTTGGCGATATCACGCCAGTTGAATTTGTGGCTCAACATCTCTGTAAACTAGATCCTGCTGACTCATGCTGCTAATTCTGGGAAGCAGGCCAAGTAAAACGACTATCCCAGCAACGGGATTAGATTCTCAGCTTTATTTAAACCAAGTTTTAAAACCGGCCTTTATTGCGCGCATAGGAGAGGTAATACGCCAACTGGTTGATTGCCGCATGCTGGCGGCCTCCATTGTCAGGTTCAGAATCTCCCCGTGCCGTCTCTGAATCTCTGCTTGCAGAGCAACAACCTCTCCATGCTGCCTCTGAATCTCCGCTTGTAGAGCAACAACCTCCCCCTGCTGCCTCTGAATCTCCGCTTGTAGAGCAGCAATCTCCCCGTGCCGCCTCTGAATCTCTGTTTGTAGAGCAGTAAACTCCCCGTGCTGCCTCTGAATCTCCCCTTGTAGCCCAGCAATCGCCGCATGCTGCCTCTCGATTTCTGCGTGTTGCGTAGCTATTTCTGACTGTTGGCTGGCGAGTTGTTCTGTTTTGCGGTTTGCTAGCTGAACCAACGGTCCAGCATAACGCCAATAATTTCTATATTCAGATACTAAATCATTGACAACCTTCTCTCCAAACTTGATTCCGTCCGGTGTCCGTGCAGATTTCTGTATTTGGGGAAAAGCATTGATCGTATCGCTAAGTACTCGCTCGCTACCAATATCCACCAGAGAAAAAGCCATGCTTTGCCGGGCTTCTGAAAAATCCACTTCAAGTCCAGTGTGATCACGGATTAGATGCTCTAGCGAAGCTCTAACTCCGCTATTCGTACTGAGCTCGTCTATATCAATAATAAAAGTCGCTACATTACCTGCTCGAGCATAAAGATAGGTATGCAGTAAAACGAAAGCGAAGAAATTATTTGGATCGAGTGCTGAGCGGTTATCTGACGCAAAAATTCGTGCGATATCAGAAGTTATTTTTTCGTTGTGCGCACCTTTTAACGTAAGCCATACGGTTTCAATAAAAGAGGGGTTCCCACGCAACCATTGCTCAGTGTAGGAGCACCATTGATGAAAAATGTTTCGGTACAGAAGTATGTGCAACCCCCCAAATGCTTTTTTCAGCGCTGCTAATCTTCCGAGGCTCCGCGTAGCAGTTAGCACCGGAATGCGTCCAAGCTCTCTTGCATGCTCGATAAGCGAGGTAACATAGCTCACCTCAGCATTGGTCAAATCGTCGCTCTCGCCTGGGAAGAAACTATCGTACGACATGGATGCCTGATAGCCCTTTACGCCACCTTCGGGTGCAATAAGGGGATGAAATTCCAGAAAGTACGGAGCTATCAACGGGTGCTTGGAATGCCAATTCCCAGAATTAAAAGAACCTATATTCTCCGGTTGGAGGTTTGCAAGATTTTCATTGAAGATTTCCTGATAAGTCAGGGCCTTCGGGTTCTTGCGGAAGCAAGATCGAATATAAGTACTCCCCGTTCGAAAAGACGAATGAACAAATATAAGAGGATTAGAATCCATTTTATTTTCAGCAGCTTGCGTTAGTTTGCGTAAGTTTTATCAAACAGTGCAGTCTACGAAGCGACCTGATCTGAACGTAGACACCCGAAACTCCCGAGTTACGCAAGCAACATGCTACTGATCCGCTTGAGTTTTCCGGGATAAAGTCCTGAGTTAGTTTTCGGCGTCCAAATGCCAGCTTAGGATCCGATAGACTCACAGCTTGGGCAAATTCGGCCGGCGACCGGTCGTTGAGAGCCATGCGGGGGCGACTCTCATTGTAATCCGTCTCCATATTTCGATAATCGCTTTGCCTCCTTCAATGTATCGCAGCAATGCAAGTTCAGACATTCATCACGAAATGTTTCATTAAATGTCTCAACATAACAATTGTCGGTCGGCTTGCCGGGCCGGCTGAAGTGTACATGAAGATGCCTCTGTAGAAGAGGCTGCCCAAGTAATGAGTGACCATCAGATACGCCGTTTGCCAGTTGTCGATGCTGAGAACAAGCTTGTGGGAATCGTATCGCTTGGGGATTTTGCTGTAGAGAGCTCCGACCTGGGCCCGGTTGTCGAAGCGCTCTCCGACGTTTCAAGTCCAGCTTGAGTAATCAGTGGCTGGTTGGCAAAGCCGTAAAAACGGGAAGAGTCACTATGCGAGGATGGAAATGGATAACCGTCTCGTATTTTAGGTGGCTTATTTATTAATTCTTGTTGTGGGATTGGGGCTCGTTGTAATAGGTTGATTTGCTGTCATGAGGAAAAAATGGCTCGACGGTATCTTCCTCGAGCTATTTTTTTGAAGCCCCCACCCAGCTATCGAATTGTCTTGCTTGAGCTCCCTCGCTCATAATCACATTAAAGAAAGGTGATCATATTCCTCCCAAAAGCACAAGCAACCGCTCGTCAGTCGTCATGCATCTGCTTTCTCTTCAAGGCTTGCACTTCTTGCATGGGAGTATGGCGATACAGCGTGGATGCAGCTATGTTCAACCTGGTGGCGAGGGACGCAACGGTAATGGTCGGGTCCTTCAGCATGGCCTTGGCTACCCGAAGATCCTTAGCTGAAAGTGAGGGCGGCCTGCCTCCCACACGCGCCCGCGCCCGCGCGGCTCTCAAAGCCGGCATTGGTTCATTCACGGATGACGCCGCGTTCAAATTCGGCAAGTGCAGCAAAGATGTGGAAGACCATTTTCCCGCTCGGTAGCTCGTATCGATGGGATCTCGCAAGCATTAAAGCCCTATCCCCCGGTCCTGTGTGTATTGTTAGAAGCTGAACCTTTTCTTTTCCAAAATTTGCTGTAGGCTTCACAGGCTTAACACTTCGCTTTTTTTTAGGGATCAGGCGTTTCCAGTTCGGCAACCTTTGTACAAGCGATTTGGCAGGTCGAAGGGCCTGCCCGGTTTTCTACCGTTACAGTTTGGTAACGAGCTGCGTGTTCGGCTGGCGAAACTTATACACAGCAATTTACAAGATCGATGTAGAGTTAGTGCCGGGAAGAAAAGGAGAGGAGAAAACATGACTCAGCGAATAGCGTTAGTTACCGGAGCATCAAGCGGTATCGGGCGAGCGACGGCCCAACTGCTGGCGGACAGGGGGTATTATGTGTTTGCGGGAGCGCGGCGCATGGACAGGCTCGAACAGATACGTTCCGCTAACATCGAGCCTATCGAGCTTGATGTTAGCGATGATCATGCCATCCATCGCATGGTGAACCATATTATATCGAACCGAGGAAGAATCGACGTGCTAGTGAACAATGCAGGATTTGGTCAACTAGGCACAATAGAATGCGTCTCAATGGAAGCCGCTCATAGACAGTTTGAGGTAAATGTTTTTGGCTACGCCAGATTCATGCAAGCGGTGCTTCCGCATATGAGAAAGCAGAAGTCAGGGCATATCGTAAATATAACTTCAGTAATGGGCAGGATATCGACCCCAGGTTTCGGTTGGTATGCGGCTTCAAAACATGCTGTTGAGGCGCTCAGCGATGCGGTGCGTGGCGAAGTGATGGACTTTGGAATTGAAGTGGTGCTTATTGCTCCAGGCCTGATCAAGACGGAGTTTGTTCCCAAGCAGCTGGACTTGCTCAGAACGGTTGCCCATCCATTGGCTTATCAGAAGATTCTTAAGGGCCTTCATATCCTCTTGGCCAATGAACCCAAGTCGCCCGGCCCCGCCATTATTGCCCAGGCAGTACTCGATACGGTAACGAAGCCGAATCCGCCTATACGCTATGCATTGCCTCTCGATTCTAAAGCCTCTGTGATTGCCAGATGGCTACTTGGGGCTCGCCTCTTTGCCCGGGCAGTCAGGCATCAGATGAAACTGAATTTCTAGCAAAGCGGTTGATTGAAATTATTCCGGAAACCTTAGCCACTTTTGCAAACCGACGGGTTTTACCCATTTTCACGGACGGTTTGGTTAAGTCTAAATTGCATTACTGGCCCATTTCCATGTGTCGACGTTTTCTTGGGTTGTGGAATCGCTCGATATAGTCGAAGATATCTGTCCTTGCTTCAGCACGAGTTCGATACTGTCGACGATATATTCGCTCCCGCTTGAGGACTCCAAAGAAGCCCTCCGCCGCGGCGTTGTCGGCGCAGCTTCCCACCGCACTCATGCTGCAAATCAGGTTGTGCCCCTTCAGGAAGCGCTGGTACTCGTTGCTGGTAAACTGGCAGCCGCGATCCGAATGCAGGATGACTGGGGTTTTGGCCTCGCGTTGCCACAACGCCATGAGAACAGCCTGGAGCACCAGTTGCCTGTCCTGGCAGTGGCTCATGGACCAACCCACTACCATGCCTGAGTACAGATCGATCACCACGCACAGATAAAGCCAGCTTTCCTGGGTGCGGACATAAGTAATGTCCGTCACCCATCGGGTGTTGGGCTCGCTTGCCGTAAAGTCGCGCTGCAGGTGATTGCGTACATCATCCGGTCGCTGGCCACACACCTTCTTGCGCCAGCGTTTACGCTGGGGAATCCCCTTTAGTCCCTGTTGACGCATCGGCCGCGCCACACGGTTCAGCCCGCATGGCTCGCCTTCATAACGCAACTCCTTCCAGATACGGGGACTACCCACCACCCCATCGCTCCCATCGTGAATCTTCTTGATGCGCTCAAGCAAACGCCGGTTATCCCGTGCCCGGCAACTCAAGAGGCGATCTTGCCAGTCATAGTAGCTGCTGGACGAACCTGCAGGCAACGCGCCTTGGGAATGGCGAAAAACGAGACGACGTACTACCATACAGTTGGGGGTAAGCTATGCCTGACATGGAAAAGATCGAGCAGTACATGGCACTCGTGGACACGCTGGTCCAGATCGCCGATAAACAAGAGTTGGTGGCGTGCGCCAAATTGCTGGCCATGAACGTTGCGCATTATGCAGTTAAGTATGGGGAATTGCCTCTGGAAGAACGGGTCGCGAAGGTAGATCCCAACGAGCTCAATTATGAGCAGGCAGAGCTCGTGATCGCAGGCATGGCAACACTGATTGGCGTATTAGGTAGCGTAATTCAAGGGCTGGACGAGAAGACTGAGCATTAATTAGGTGCGGCTGCTTTGAACAATCATGAGTAACCCCCTTCTCGACCGCCTCAACGCTAACCTGGTCGCCATCGAAGCGGTAGCGCAGCGGTAATGCCCATCTCATCCCTGCACAAGATCATTGCTCGGCTAAACGAGATCGGGTGGATTGCAGAGAACCTTTATAAAGTAGAAAAGCGGTCTATCCTGCATACAAAGGCTACAAAAATATCTGAGGCCGCCTTACAGGCAAGAGAATGGGCGATAAGACTTGAGAGCGATCGGGACGAACTTGAGAAAAAAGTACTTGCCCTTGAACAGGAGTTGGCCAGGATAAAGGGAGGGACTCCTCCGGGCGCAGACGATAAGTACACGCCTGATTTTGGGAATTATGGGGGGGAGAAAGTGAGGGCATCTGGGGATCACTCGAATTGTCGAGTTGAGCAGCACGTATTTGCATCTGCCTTATCTCACTTTCCTGAACAACTTCGTGGACACGAATAACAGTATAGTGGGCCACTACCTCGCCGTCATACCCATACTCAACATCAATACGCACGCTCGCGCGAAGCGCATCTCCTGGCCGGACCCAACAATATTTTTTCTTGTAATGACTTCAATTCAGAACGATCCGAGATCTGAGTCTTTTCCGAAGTAAAGTCGATTAGCAAATACTTGGCCTTAACGTATATTTATTTGTAGAGCAAAACTCTATCTTATAACAAGTACTTTTAAAATCAAATAATTGAATACACTTGCGGCGGAGGCGGTGAGATTCGAACTCACGGTAGAGTTGCCCCTACGGCAGTTTTCAAGACTGCTGCCTTAAACCGCTCGGCCACGCCTCCAGATACTGGACGGATAATACCGTTTTAAAACGGGTTTTTCCAGCAAGACCCTTGTTGTAACATTGATATTGGTTGCAACTTTATGGAAAGATGAGTAGTCTTATATAAGTTGTTAGTAAACCAAGGAGACTTTCATGCAACCTGAACTTCGATATTCTAGCCCGACCGCGCAAACGGGGCTTGCTGTTGTTCGCAACAAGGTCCTGCGCAATACCTACTGGATGCTTGGCTTGACCATGATTCCGACGGTAATCGGAGCCATGATCGGGGTAAGCACCAATTTTGCTTTTCTCGCACAATCTCCAATCATGGGGCCGCTGGTCATGCTGGCCGTCATGATGGGTCTGTTGTTTGGGGTTAGCGCAACCCGCAACAGCCCAATGGGCATTGCTTTACTGTTCGTATTCACGTTCGTTGCGGGCTGGTGGCTGGGCCCCATGCTGCAATATGCGCTTCACTTTAAAAATGGCGCGCAAATCGTTGGGACCGCAGCGGCTGGAACGGGCGCAATCTTCTTCGTCCTGGCAGGAATCGCCACGGTGACCAAGAAGGATTTTGGCTTCATGGGAAATTTCCTGTTCGTGGGATTGATCCTGCTGATGATCGCTTCGATCGCCAACCTGTTTTTCGCCGTACCGGCGGCCTCACTCGCCATCTCGGCGGTTGCAGTACTGCTGTTTTCCGGCTTCATTCTGTTTGACGTAAGCCGTATTGTCAACGGCGGGGAAACGAACTACGTGATGGCAACGATGGGCATTTATCTCAGCCTGTATAACCTCTTCACCAGTCTGCTGCACCTGTTGTTGGCTTTCTCGGGTGAAAAGGACTAATAGGAACAAAAGGGGACTGATACCCTAGAAGGTTTCTGATGCACAAGGGCGACGAAATGTCGCCCTTTTCATTTCTGAGGCGACGAAATGTCGCCCTTTTCATTTCTGGGGGCGACGAAACGTCGCCCTTTTCATTTCCGCGGCTGATAGTCGTCCTTTCTACTTGCACCCTCCCCTGTTTTTCTAACCAGGCGCTTTCTCGAACAGCGCAACGGATTCGATATGCGCGGTGTGCGGAAACATGTTCACAATGCCCGCCGCTTTTAGCCAATATCCGTTCCGATGCACCAGTACGCTCGCGTCGCGGGACAGCGTAGCCGGGTTGCAGGATACATAAACGATTCGCCAGGGCGTAGCCTTATCTTTTTGCAATGCGGTCACCGCCGCGATTGCGCCCTCCCGCGGCGGGTCGATCAGCATTTTGTCGAAATACCCCTGCCCTTGCATCCAGGCTTCATTTATCTCAAACAGATTGGCTTCCGCGAATTGCGTACGGTGCGCGAGCCCATTGCGTCTGGAATTCTCCTGCGCTCTGCTTACCAAAGCCGCGCTGCCCTCGTAACCTACTCCCTGCGCACCGCGCCGAGCGATTGGCAGGGTAAAGTTTCCCAACCCGCAGAATAGATCTGCAATGCGTTCCCCCGGCTGCGGATCGAGCAAGCTCAGCGCACGTCTCACCAGTACCCGATTCATGGAAGGGTTGACCTGGGTAAACTCGGTGGGATGAAACGGCATCACGATATCGAATTCCGGAAGAGTGTAAGTCAATTCCGGTGCTGTTTCCGGGTAAAAAGGATAAGCGGTCTTGGGGCCGCCGGGTTGCAGAAAAAACTGAATGCGGTGCTGAGCCGCAAAACTTTTGAGCAGTGCTTCGTCGTTCAAATTGAGCGAATCCAGGATGCGCAATACCAGTACATCCACATCCTCGCCCAATGATACTTCGATCTGGGGCAGGCGTTCGCGAATGGACAAGCTGTTCACCAGTTCCCGCAACGGTGTGATGAGGCGGGAAATATGCACGGGCACCACTTCGCAAGACTGCATGTCGGCCACGAAACTGCTGCGTTTTTCGTGAAAACCTACCAGCACCGTATTTTTCTTGGCAACATAGCGCACCGACAGCCGCGCGCGGTGCCGATAACCCCAGCCTGCTCCATAGATAGCGGGCAATATTAATTCGGGCTCGACCTTGCCGATATGCTTGAGATTATCTTCCAGGATGCGCTGTTTTGCCGCCACCTGAGCGCGGATATCCATGTGCTGCAAGCTGCATCCGCCGCATAGTCCGAAATACCGGCACTGCGGCGCTACCCGCGTAAACCCCGGCTTGAGAATCTGCCCGGCCTGTGCCAATTCAAAACTTGGTTTCTTGCGGTAGGGATTAAAGGTGACGACCTCACCCGGCAGCGCACCCTCGATGAAGATGACTTTACCGTCTGCGTGGGCAACCCCGCGGCCTTCCTGATCGAGCGATTCGACAGTGACAGAAGCGGCCATATTGCGGGGATCCCCTACAGCCATCGGCCAAGGAATTCCTGCCAGTGGAGCTCGGTGGATTTGCCCAAAGTAATGCGTACTAGTTCGCATTCGCGTTCGTACTGTTCACTGGTGAAAATACCGCGCATGAGCTGGAAGCGTAAAAATACGAGGTAGGTATTCACCACATCCGTTTCGCAATAGTTCCGGATCGCCGTAATCTCCCCCTTCTGGAAAGCATTCCAGACTTGAGAGCCGTCCATGCCCAGCTTTCCAGGAAAGCCCATCAGCTTTGCCAGCTCGTCCAAGGGCACGTTAGCGCGTGATTGGTACAACGCGAGCAAATCCATTAAATCGAGATGGCGGATATGGTAGCGGCTAAGGTAGTTATTCCATTTGAACTCGCGGTCGTCATCACCCATTTCCCAATAACGGCATGCCTGCACACCATGGATCAGGCTGCGGTAATGGAGCACCGGCAGATCGAAGCCCCCACCGTTCCACGAGACCAGTTGGGGAGTAAATTTGTCAACGCCATCGAAAAACCTGCGGATGAGTTCAGCTTCGGAATCCACTGGGCTGCCCAGCGACCATACGCAAAAATCGTTCTTGTCGCGCAGGGCACATGAAATTGCCACGACCTTCTGTACATGCAATGGAAGAAAATCGTTGCCGACAGCCTGGCGCCGCAACTGAAACGCCATTTCGGCAATATCCGCAGGCGCAAGCTGCGGGCCGAGACCGTAGAGCTTGCGCAATCCCTCTACGTCGGGAACGGTCTCGATATCGAAAACCAATACAGGCGTCACCTAAGCGATCTCACACTAATTACGAGTTGGGATTTGACGGGGTTCCACCGCCTTTGACTGGCAAGATAATCGTGCGATTGCGCACATATATGGGTTTACGGCGAATTCCACTCGGCTACCGGGCGTGACATTCACGCAGGCTCAGGCAGGGAACACCCCCGTGGAAAGATAACGGTCGCCGCGGTCGCAAACGATGGAAACGATGACCGCGTTATGCACCTCGGCGGAAATCTTCAGTGCCGCCGCCAGGGCGCCCCCTGATGAAATTCCGGCAAAAATCCCTTCCTCGCCCGCCAGCCGCCGAGTCATATCCTCAGCTTCAGCCTGGGAAACCCGCATAAGGCAGTCCACCCGGCTGGCATCATAAATTTTTGGCAAATACGCTTCAGGCCATTTGCGAATACCCGGAATCTGCGCACCCTCCTCCGGCTGCACGCCTATGATCTGAATTTCAGGATTTTTTTCCTTGAAGTATTTCGAACAACCCATGATGGTGCCGGTAGTGCCCATGCTGCTCACAAAATGGGTAATGTTCCCTCCGGTATCCCGCCAGATCTCGGGGCCCGTACCTTCGTAGTGGGCTCTGGGGTTATCGGGACTGGCAAACTGATCCAGAATGATTCCGCGACCTTCGTCGCGCATGCGCTCGGCCACATCCCGCGCTTCTTCCATGCTGCCTTCTTTTGAAGTCAGCACGATCTCGGCGCCATAAGCCTTCATGGCTTGCCTGCGTTCTATGCTGAGATGCTCCGGCATCACCAGGATAAGAGGATACCCCATGATCGCCGCAGCCATTGCCAAGGCTATCCCGGTATTGCCACTGGTGGCTTCGATCAACGTATCGCCCGGCCTGATGTCGCCGCGCTCCTGCGCGTGCGTAATCATTGATAACGCCGGGCGATCCTTTACCGAACCTGCGGGATTGTTACCCTCCAGCTTGACGAGGACGGCATTGCTGGTCACCCCCGGCAAGTGTTTGAGTTTTACCAGAGGCGTATTACCGACAAAATCTTCTATGGTTTTGAACATGACCGCCCGATACACAAAAGGTTATGCTGGATTATCGCACACACGGCAGGCGTCGAAATGCCCGCGTAGCACCAATACAGCGGCTAAAAGAAAAATGCCGAAGTACTGCTTGGGTGAGAGAAAGCGAAGTGATCTTTATAGACTGGGCTACAAAGCGCAACCCATCAATTGTTGATGAGTTGCGGCCTGAGGCCTCCATCCACCGTACAAATTTTCTTCTTATTTGCCAACGGATTTATTTTCCTTCTTGACCGTGGTGCCGCCGACCGTAATATCCTTGCGCACCCGCTTCATGATAGCCGGACCAATCCCACTCACTTTCTCCAGGTCGTCGGGCGACTTAAACGGACCACGCTTCTTGCGATATTCAACGATGGCCTTGGCTTTGGCAGGGCCAATTCCCTGAAGCGTTTCCAGCTCTGCCTGGGAAGCGGTATTGATGTTAACTGCGGCATAGGCTCCGCCGGTAAAGGCGACTAGCATAATGAGAAGCAGAAACAGTTTTTTCATATCTATCGAGGTACGGCTAGCGTTGCCCAGATTGCGCCACTGCAAGCCATTGCAAAAACACTTCTGTTCCCTAGCAGGTCATTCCACATCAAAATGGAATATCATCATCCATATCATCAAAGCCGCTGCTGCTTCTGGCTGGGGCTTTATTGCTGGGTGCACTCGGCGCGAAACTGCCCTCCTCTCTGTCCGGTGCTTCAAAACCAGCGCTGCCGGGTTTGCTGCCGAGCATTTTCATATCGGTGGCGATAATGTCGGTGGTATAGCGCTCAACGCCCGCCTTGTCGGTCCATTTACGCGTCTCCAATCGTCCTTCGACATATACCGAACGGCCTTTCTTCAGATATTCACCTGCGATTTCGGCAAGCTTGCGATAAAACGTGACGCGATGCCATTCGGTTTTTTCCTGCTTTTCGCCGTTTTTGTCCTTCCAGTTTTCGGTGGTTGCCAATGTGATATTGGTCACCGCTTCGCCGTTGGGCATATAGCGTGTTTCAGGATCCTTTCCAAGGTTGCCGATGAGTATAACTTTGTTGACTGATGCCATTTATGCCTCTCCTCCTAATAACTGAGCAACGCCTTGTTCGTCAAAACCTCTCATATCCACCTTCAGGTAAGCCACGCCCTCGCTCGCGAGCACCAGCGCTTCATGCACACCGGGCAGTGCCGCCAATTGACGCGATAATCCGCTCGCCTTGCCGGTATCCATTTCTCGTACGTGATACATTCTGGTGCGCACCGCGGCGGGTGCTTTCATGGTAACGGCAAACATCAGCCAGAGCATGAGAAGTGCGCCACTGAACGCAAACAATGCGGAACTGCCATGGTTCCCGTACAGGTAGCCACCCACGCTTGCGCCTACGAACGTGCCCAGAAATTGAACGCTGCTATAGACACCAATAGCTGTGCCCTTGGCGCCGACGGGTGCAATTTTGGAAATCAGCGAGGGCAGCGTCGCTTCCAGCAGATTGAAAGCGGCAAAGAACACCAACAGCGCCGCAGTGGTGCCCCATAATGAATTAAACATATAGGCGAGCAATGCCTGGCTGACCAGCAGCACCGCGACCGAGGCGACAAACACCTGCTTGAGTTTCGCTTTTTTTTCCCCGTAGATAATTGCGGGAACGACCAGCACCATGGATAGAAGCAAGACAGGTAAATATACCTGCCAGTGTTGGTCCGCCGCCAGCCCGGCCGTGCGTAACGACAAGGGCACCACCAGCCAAAGCGCCATCAGAACCGCGTGCAATGCAAAGACGCCGAAATCCAGGCGCAGCAGTTCGCCATTGCGCAGCACATTGTGGAATCTTCCGGCCGATGCTTCGGTATCCGAATGAAAACGGCTGATAGCCGGGTCGGGAACGATCCTGGAAACCACCGCCATCGCCAGCAGTGCCAGCACTCCGGTCATGATGAAAATTCCGGGGACGCCGATCAGGCGGTTTAGCGCGGGCGCGACCACCAGGGAAAGCGCAAAGGTGGCGCCTATGGTCATGCCGATTGCAGCCATCGCCTTGGTGCGATGCTCTTCCCGGGTCAGGTCGGCGGCAAGCGCCATGATAGCCGCCGAAATCGCTCCCGCGCCCTGGATGATTCTGCCGAAAATGACCCCATATATATCGCTGGCGGAGGCCGCGATAAAGCTGCCGATTGCAAACAGGATCAAGCCGCCATAGATGACGGGTTTGCGCCCGAAACGATCGGATAGCCAGCCGAAAGGAATTTGCAGTATCGCCTGGGTCAAGCCGTATGCACCGAGCGCAATGCCAACCAGCGTATAGTTGCTGCCGCCCGGTAGATCCTCGGCGTAAAACGCGAATACGGGCAGGATGATGAACATCCCCAGCATGCGCAGCCCATAGATGCTGGCGAGGCCCACGGTAGCGCGCATCTCTGTCGGTGACATTTTCTCGGGCAACGGGGAAGGGGACATGAATCAGATTGGGAAAAGGAGGGAAACTTGCGTATATTAGCAGGTTTGACCAGTGCTCAGATAGCCTCAGGCATTGCCGGGCCTTCAATGGATAGTGGCGGCAAAATCAATCGATGGAACTCATAAGAATTCGCGGTGCGCGCACGCACAACCTCAAAAACATCAGTCTCGATCTTCCACGGAACAAACTGATCGTCATTACCGGTTTGTCGGGGTCCGGCAAGTCGTCGCTCGCATTCGATACGCTTTATGCGGAAGGCCAGCGGCGTTATGTCGAATCGCTATCGGCCTATGCGCGGCAATTCCTCCAGTTGATGGAGAAGCCCGACGTCGATCTGATAGAAGGACTATCTCCCGCAATAGCGATAGAGCAAAAGGCGACCTCGCACAATCCGCGCTCTACCGTCGGCACTGTCACGGAAATACACGATTACATGCGTCTGTTGTTCGCGCGCGTGGGCGATCCGCAGTGCCCCGATCACGGCATTACGCTTACAGCACAAAGCGTTTCGCAAATGGTCGATCACGTTTTGCGGCTGCCGCCGGATACCCGGCTGATGATTCTTGCGCCACTCGTGGTCGGACGCAAGGGCGAGCAGATGGATTTAATCGATGAACTGCGTGCGCAGGGATTCATACGCCTGCGGATCGACGGAAAGGTTCATGAAATCGATGAGCTGCCGAAACTGCAAAAAAATAAGAAACACACGGTGGAAGTGGTGGTTGACAGACTCAAAGTCTCCCCGGATTCCAAGCAGCGATTGGCAGAGTCGTTTGAAACCGCGTTGCGCCATGCCGATGGACGCGCTTTGGCCGTCGAGATGGACACCGGCATCGAGCATCTGTTTTCCGCCAAGTTCAGTTGCCCGGTTTGCAGCTATTCACTTCCGGAACTCGAACCCCGATTATTTTCATTCAATAATCCGATGGGTGCCTGTCCTAAATGCGATGGGTTGGGTAAAATTACGTTCTTCGATCCCAAGCGTATCGTCGCCTTCCCGCATTTGTCCCTGGCTTCCGGCGCGATCAAGGGTTGGGATCGCCGCAACCAGTTCTATTATCAATTGCTGGCAAGCCTTGCCAACCACTACGATTTCGACCTGGAAGTCCCTTTTGAGCAGTTGGCCGCGCCCATCCAAAACATCGTTTTGAATGGATCAGCCAGGGAAAAGATCACGTTTGCATACCTGAACGAAAACGGAACCCGAAGCCATCGGAAGCACACGTTTGAAGGTATTATTCCCAATCTGGAGCGGCGCTACAAGGAAACCGAATCCGTTACTGTGCGCGAGGAATTGGCGAAATACCTCAATTCCCAGATATGTCCGGAATGCGCGGGAACGCGGCTACGCCGCGAGGCGCGCCACGTCCGCGTAGGCGGCCTCGCCATATATGAAATTAATTCGCTGCCTCTCAAGGAGGCAAAAGCCTTTTTCGATCAGGTAAAACTGACGGGGCATAAATTTGCCATTGCCGAAAAAATCATCAAGGAAATTTCCAGCCGTATCTCTTTTTTAAACAACGTCGGGCTCGATTATCTGTCACTGGAGCGCTCGGCGGAGACCTTATCTGGCGGAGAATCCCAGCGCATTCGGCTCGCCAGCCAGATCGGCTCAGGACTGACCGGCGTCATGTATGTCCTGGATGAACCTTCAATCGGTTTGCATCAGCGTGACAATGGTCGCCTGCTGGAAACGCTGAAAAGCCTGCGTGACCTGAGCAATAGCGTCATTGTAGTGGAACACGACCAGGACGCGATTCTTTCCGCCGATCACGTCGTTGACATGGGTCCGGGCGCGGGCGAGCATGGCGGCGCGGTTATCGCGCAAGGGACGCCAGCGGCTATTCAGCAGAATCCCGATTCGCTCACCGGCCAATATCTTTCCGGCGGGCTGGCCATTAGCATGCCGGAAAAACGCACCGAACCGAAAAGTGACCGCTGGCTCAAAATAGAGGGTGCAACTGGCAATAATCTGAAGAACGTCAATCTCAGTCTTCCGGTGGGATTATTCGTTTGCATTACCGGCGTATCCGGCTCCGGCAAGTCCACCCTCATCAATGAAACACTCTACAACGCCATGGCCCAGTATCTCTATGGCAGTGCCGCAGAGCCTGCGCCGCACCAAAGCGTCGATGGCTTGGCGTTCTTCGACAAGGTCATCAATATGGACCAGAGCCCGATCGGGCGCACGCCGCGTTCAAACCCGGCCACTTATACGGGCCTGTTCACGCCTATCCGCGAACTATTCGCGGGCGTACCCCAGGCGCGCGAACGGGGCTATGGGCCAGGAAGATTCTCGTTTAACGTCAGGGGCGGACGCTGCGAGGCCTGCCAGGGCGACGGCATGATCAAGGTGGAAATGCATTTTCTGCCCGACATATATGTGACATGCGATGTCTGCCATGGCAAGCGTTATAATCGGGAAACCCTGGAGATTCAGTACAAGGGGAAAAATATCACCGAAATCCTGCAAATGACAGTGGAGCACGCGCATGAATTTTTCAGCCCCGTGCCGGTGGTCGCGCGCAAACTGCGAACCCTGCTGGATGTCGGACTTGGCTATATCACCCTTGGCCAGTCCGCAACCACGCTGTCCGGCGGAGAAGCCCAACGTGTGAAGCTGTCCCTGGAACTCTCCAAACGCGATACCGGCCGCACGCTCTATATTCTCGACGAACCCACTACCGGTCTTCATTTCCAGGATATCGATTTACTGCTGAAAGTGCTGCATCGCCTGCGCGATCATGGCAATACGGTGGTGGTAATCGAGCATAACCTGGATGTGATCAAGACTGCCGATTGGATCGTCGATCTCGGACCCGAGGGTGGCGACGGAGGTGGAGAGATCATAGCCGAAGGCACGCCCGAACAAATCGCAGCGAATGAGAAAAGCTTCACCGGACGTTACCTGAAAACGACGCTCGGCTCACCAGGCCATAATTCCGGGCGACAAAAATAATATGGGCGCGCAGGAGTATGCCCGCAATCTTCTGCTCAATAGCTTCCACGCCGCGCTCGCCGCAGCCGATCCTCTGCGTATTGTGCCCCGGCATTTACCGCCCCGCCTTTGCAAAGGCGGAATTAGCACTCCGGGCCGGACCCTCGTGGTTGGCGCGGGCAAAGCTGCTGCATCGATGGCTCTGGCAGTGGAGAACCATTGGCAAAAAGGCGCGCGACAGGATGCCCCGCTGGACGGTATTGTTCTCACCCGCTATGGTCATGGATTGCCATTAAAAAAAATACATGTGGTTGAGGCAGGGCATCCCCTGCCTGATGAACATGGTGAACAGGCAACACGGGCCATTTTGGGTGAAGTGAAAAACCTCGATGCCAACGATTTTCTGCTGTGCCTGCTAAGCGGCGGCGGTTCAAGTCTGCTGTCACTGCCCGTTGATGGCGTATCGATCAACGATCTGAGAAACGTCACCGCGGGATTGCTCCGATGCGGCGCGACGATCCAGGAGATCAATACGGTGCGCAAACATCTTTCCGCCGTCCTGGGTGGCAGGCTTGCAGCGTCATGCCGGGCTCCGATACTGGCATTAATCATCTCCGATGTGACTGGGGACGATCCAACACATATCGCCTCCGGTCCGTGCGCGCCGGACCCGACAACCTACTCGGATGCATTGGCGATTCTCGACTATTATGGAATAAATGCGCCCGCTGCCGTGATGGAAACATTGATGACAGGCACTCGAGGAGAGCTCAGCGAGACGCCCAAACCTGGCAGCGCAGCGTTCCACAAGGTTGAAAATCGTGTGATCGCGAATGCCTACGGCTCGCTGCTGGCGGCAAAAGAATACTTGGAACGCCAAGGCATACCGACTGTCATATTGAGCGATGCCATTACAGGAGAAGCGCGCGAAGTTGCCAAAGTATTGGCTTCCATCGCCAAGGAAATTCGCTGTCATAAGCAGCCGTGGAAACCGCCAGTGGCCTTGATCTCCGGTGGTGAGACGACCGTCACAGTGCATAGGAATGGACGTGGTGGCCGCAATACGGAATTCCTCCTGTCCCTGGCTACCCAACTTGAGGGAACGGAGAAAATCTACGCGCTCGCCTGCGATACTGACGGAATAGACGGTACGGAACACAACGCCGGCGCGATCGCCACATCTGATTCACTGCGCCGGGCAAAACAGGAAGGCATTAACGCCGCCGCCTTGCTTGCTGGTAATGACGCCTACACTTTCTTTGAGCGACTGGATGACCTGATCGTCATGGGCCCGACCCGCACTAATGTCAACGACTACCGGGCAATATTAATTTTTTAAAATTCCTGTATCGTAGTTCTGTCTCGATCGGCTTGGTTCTTTTGAATCATGTCACGAAATCGCAATATTCTGTACATATGATAGAAATACCGACAAAATCGAAACATATGAAAACAGATGGCAGAGAATCCTGTTAGAAGGAACGAACGGATGGCAGCAACAATTTTAGTGGTAGAAGATGAACCGGCGATTCAGGAACTGATCGCATTTAGCCTGCGGCAAGCGCGGCACGACGTGTTTTGCGCAAAAAATGCGGAAGAGGCCATGGAGATCATCAACAACGCCCTGCCCAACCTCGTGTTGCTCGACTGGATGCTGCCGGGAATGAGCGGTGCCGAGTTTGCCCGCGTGTTGCGGCGCACAGTCCGGACTAAAACTATTCCTATTATCATGCTCACCGCTCGCGCCGAGGAAACTGACAAGGTGACGGGATTGGAAATCGGCGCCGACGATTATATTACCAAGCCTTTTTCTCCACGTGAACTACTCGCAAGGATTAAGGCGGTGCTGCGGCGGCGTTCACCGGAAGCGGCTGACGATATTGTCGAAATCGGCGGGCTGCGGCTTGACTCGGCGACCCACCGGGTAACTGCAAGAGACAGCGAAGTGCCTTTGGGCCCTACCGAATTCCGCTTGCTGCATTTTCTTATGACTCACTCCGAGCGGGTGCATACGCGTTCACAGTTGCTCGATCAGGTATGGGGCGACCACGTGTTTGTCGAGGACCGTACCGTGGATGTGCACATCCGCAGATTACGCAAGGCCTTGGAAACCGTAAACAAGGATGGCCTGGTGCAAACTGTACGAGGGTCCGGTTATCGATTGTCGGCGGGACAGACGGCGAGCGTGGAATAACGGAGAATATGATTCTGCTTCTTCATTCGAAATAACTACGTGGCCGGTTTTTGGGAGCGCCTCGCCACCGTTGTTCTGATTACTGTTGTAACCGGAATACTGCTGGGGGCGTTAGGCGCTGTTGCAACATTAGCGCTCTGTTGCGGCGTACTGCTGCTGATACTCATTCATCAGCAGCGCAATCTGGCAGCACTGGAAAAATGGCTCAGGGCTGAAAAGTCTTCATTGCCGAACAGTTCCGGCAAATGGGGTGATGTTTTCGCGCGCCTGGCGCGCCTCGTGCGTGAGCAGAAACACAGCCACCAGCAAATCAGTTCCGCTTTGGAACGCCTGCGCCGCGCCACCTCGGCCATGCCGGAAGGTGTGGTCATCATGGATGAGGTGGATCGTATCGAATGGTGCAACCCCGTAGCGGAAAAACATTTAAGTATAAACTCCAGCCTCGATGCCGGTCAGCATATCACCCATCTGGTGCGTCAGACACAGTTTGCTCAATATCTCGCGGCCCACAATTACAATGAGCCACTGGTAATCAAGCAATCCCGCCATCAAGGTCTGACGCTTTCACTACAGTTAGTGCCTTATGGTGACAAACAGAAACTGCTCCTCAGCCGTGACGTCACCCGCCTGGAAAGAATTCAAACCATGCGGCGGGATTTTGTGGCGAATGTATCGCACGAGTTGCGTACGCCGTTGACCGTGATAGGCGGATTTCTCGAAACGCTAACGGATGAGAGCCACGCGGATCCTGAGACACAGAAGTGGGCGCTTGGGCTGATGACCGATCAGACCAGGCGGATGCAGCACTTGGTGGAGGATTTGTTGACTTTATCCCGGCTGGAAGATACCGAGAACCAGGTTCGCGAGGACACTGTCGATGTGCCGGGGATGTTGCGCAAGTTGTATGATGAAGCGCAGTCCTTGAGCGCCCGACGCCATCTTGTCATCCTCAGTCTCGAAACAGATGCAAAATTACTGGGGAATAACGATGAGTTGCGCAGCGCTTTCAGCAACCTAATCAGCAATGCCATACGCTATACGCCAGATAGCGGCGTTATTACATTGAGCTGGATCATTCGTGATGGACAGGGTGTATTTTCGGTGCAGGACAGCGGCATCGGCATTGACCCGGAACATATCCCGCGCCTGACAGAACGCTTCTACCGGGTTGACCGTGGCCGTTCACGTGAAACCGGGGGTACCGGCCTGGGCCTTGCCATTGTCAAGCATGTGCTCACCTGCCACGAGGCCAAGCTGGAGATTACCAGCGAGCTGGGCAAGGGTAGCTGTTTTAGCGTCTGGTTTCCCGAAACGCGACTGCTGACGCAGAAGATGAGTAAACCTGATGCTGGTGTATAATCGCCGTTAATGGCGGTAGCCTGTTTGCATTTTTCAGGAATTGCTCCACTTCATGTCCAAGCCGCCCCTCGACCTCACCGAAATACCGGTCACCAGCCTCAGCGTTTATGATGGCGATCTTCTGCACGTGCGCGTGGACCGGGCGCGTCTGCCAGATGGCAAATTAGCGGTACGCGAATACATTACGCACCCTGGGGCAGTCGTTATCATTCCGCTGCTGCCCAACGGAGAGCTGGTGATGGAGCGCCAGCATCGCTACCCGCTGCATCGCGATTTCTATGAACTGCCGGCAGGGAAAATCGATGGTGGCGAAGATCCTCTGCTGTGCGCGAAGCGGGAGTTGCTGGAGGAAACAGGATATATGGCGAAAAGCTGGCGATATATCACGACATTGCATCCCTGCATTGGTTACTCGGACGAGAAGCTCATCTATTATCTTGCGGAGGATCTCGCCTTCGAAGGCGCCAGCCTGGATGACGGTGAGCACCTGGAAGTGTTCACCTTGTCACTTCCTGCGGCTCTGGGATGGGTCAGGGATGGAAAAATTACTGATAACAAAACCGTCTCCGGCTTATTCTGGGCTGAGAAGCTGTTGCGCGGAGAATGGTAGGTCACTTCTTGTTAATCGGCTTGGTACCAGAAACAATAATAGCGTTGGCCACACCTTGGGCCCTCACCCTGCCACTTACCCTGCCATAACCTCGTTACCGCCTTATCTCGCCGCCCTTCCTGATACGAATTGGTGTGAGCAATTGAGCAAGTGAGCACATTGGTACAGCGTGCTTGAACCCTCGCTAAAGAAGATATCTATAGAAGTATTACTCCGCAAAGAACTGGCGCACCTTGTCCATCCAGGATTTAGCCCGAGGACTGTGGCGCGAACCATCCTCCTGACTCATCGATTCCTCCAATTCCTGCAACAACTCTCTCTGGCGCGTGGTCAGCTTGATGGGTGTCTCCACCATTACGTGGCACAACAGATCTCCGGGCGCGTTGCTGCGCACGCCTTTGATCCCTTTGCCACGCAGGCGAAAAACCTTTCCGCTCTGGGTTTCGGCTGGAATCTTGATTTTGGCATGACCATCGAGCGTGGGAATTTCGATGTCGCCACCCAGCGCGGCAGTCGTGAAACTTATCGGCATTTCACAGTGCAAATCATTATGATCGCGCTGGAAAACGCTGTGAGGCGACAGATTAATTACCACATACAAATCCCCAGGCGGGCCATTGTTGACCCCGGCTTCGCCTTCGCCGGATAAACGAATCCGATCGCCTTCATCCACTCCCGCAGGAATTTTTACAGATAATGTCTTGTGCTGCCTGACGCGTCCCGAGCCACTACATGTCACGCAAGGGCTTGAAATAAATTTTCCGCTGCCATGGCATTTGGGGCACGTTTGCTGGATCGAGAAAAAACCCTGTTGCATTCGAACTTGACCGTGTCCGTTGCAGGTAGGGCATGTGATGGGGGAAGTGCCAGGCTTGGCGCCACTGCCGTGGCAGGTTTCGCAAACATCCATTGTGGGAATGCGAATTTTGGTTTCAGTTCCGCGTGCCGCCTGCTCGAGCGAAATTTCCAGGTTATAACGTAAATCGGCGCCGCGATAGACATTGGCATGACCGCGACCACCGCCGAAGAGATCTCCGAATATATCACTGAATGCGTCGGTGAAGCCTTCATGGCCTGTTCCGCCCATGCTGGAATCGACGCCAGCATGGCCATGCTGGTCGTATGCCGCACGCTTCCTTGGATCTGACAGCATCTCGTAGGCTTCTTTGGCTTCCTTGAAATGCTCTTCTGCTTTTGGATTATCCGGGTTGCGATCCGGATGATATTTCATGGCCAGCTTGCGATAGGCCCTTTTGATGTCATCTTCGCTGCAGTCGCGGTTGATGCCCAGCACTTCGTAATAATCGCGTTTGCTCATATGAATTATTATATTATTGAAATCTGGAAGAGCAGGAGATAGGCCCGCCAATCAAACCGGAGCAACGTTTTCCGGTGAAAGAAAGACGTCATCTCCCCCAAGCTTCTCCAACGTAGTAAGGGTCGCTCTTCAATTCAATATCAGATGCTTTTTCCGATAAACCAAAACGCAGGATATGCAGAAATTTTTACTTTCCGCCCTATCGCTGCGTCGGGTTGGTAATTTCTTGTCTAATGGACTTTATTTCTTGTCCTTGACTTCCTCAAATTCCGCATCCACCACTTCGCCTTCAACAGGTTTTTCGCTTCCGCCTTGCGAACCCGGTTCGCCGCCTGGCTGAGCCTGCTGGGCCTGCTCTTGCGAATACATCTTCTCCGCCAGTTTATGCGAGACCTCTGCCAGCGCCTGGGTCTTGGCCTCAATGACATCCTTGCTGTCGGATTTGAGCGCTTCTTCAGCCTCCTTCAGCGCAGCTTCTATTTTTGATTTCTCGTCGTCGCTCAGTTTGTCGCCGTGTTCCTTTAATGATTTTCTCACTGAATGGATCATCGCATCGCACTGGTTGCGGCTGGTAACCAATTCCATCGCCTTGTGATCTTCCTCGGCATGCGCCTCGGCATCCTTGACCATGCGCTGAACTTCCTCGTCGGATAAGCCGGAGCTTGCCTGAATCTTGATTTTATTTTCCTTGCCTGTGGCCTTGTCCTTGGCGGATACGTGGAGTATGCCGTTCGAATCAATATCGAACGCCACCTCGATTTGCGGCAAGCCCCGCGGCGCCGGCGGAATATCGCTCAGATTGAATTGACCCAGACTTTTGTTACCGGACGCCATTTCCCGCTCACCTTGCAACACATGGATGGTCACAGCAGTCTGATTGTCGTCGGCGGTTGAAAATACCTGTTGCGCCTTCGTTGGAATGGTCGTGTTTTTCTGGATCAGTTTGGTCATTACACCCCCGAGCGTTTCGATGCCCAATGATAAGGGGGTAACGTCCAGCAGCAGCACGTCCTTCACCGCGCCCTGCAGCACACCGCCCTGAATAGCCGCGCCCACCGCAACCGCTTCGTCGGGATTGACGTCCTTGCGCGGCTCTTTGCCGAAAATCTCCCTGACCTTATCCTGCACCTTGGGCATACGGGTCTGCCCACCCACCAGGATAACGTCGTCAATATCGGAAACCTTCACGCCGGCATCCTTGATGGCGATACGGCAGGGTTCTACCGTCCGTTCAATCAACTCTTCCACCAAGCTTTCCAGCTTGGCCCGTGTGATTCTTACCGCCAAATGTTTGGGGCCAGAAGCATCCGCTGTAATGTAAGGCAAGTTGACCTCGGTCTGCTGGCTGGAAGAAAGTTCGATTTTGGCTTTTTCCGCGGCATCTTTCAGCCGCTGCAGGGCAAGCATATCCTTCTTGAGGTCTATGCCGCTTTCCTTTTTGAATTCGTCCACCAGGTATTCGATGACGCGCGAGTCGAAGTCCTCGCCACCGAGGAAAGTGTCACCATTTGTGGCCAGTACTTCGAACTGGTGCTCGCCCTCCACTTCCGCGATTTCAATAATGGAAATATCGAAAGTGCCTCCACCCAGGTCATACACCGCTATCTTGCGGTCCCCTTCTTTTTTATCCATACCGAATGCCAGGGCGGCCGCTGTCGGTTCGTTGATGATTCGTTTGACTTCCAGGCCGGCGATACGCCCGGCGTCCTTGGTCGCCTGGCGCTGCGAATCGTTGAAATAAGCCGGAACCGTAATGACCGCTTCGGTTACCGACTCCCCGAGATAGTCCTCGGCGGTCTTTTTCATTTTTTTCAGCACTTGTGCGGAAACTTCTGGCGGCGCAATTTTTTTACCCCGCACTTCTATCCATGCATCACCGTTATCAGCCTTGATGATGTGGTACGGCACCATCTTGATGTCCCGCTGCACCATTTCTTCGTCGAAACGGCGGCCAATCAGGCGCTTGACGGCAAACAAGGTGTTTTTTGGATTAGTGACCGCCTGGCGCTTGGCGGATGCACCCACCAGGATCTCTCCATCTTCCGTGTAAGCAACAATCGAAGGGGTCGTGCGAGCACCCTCGGAATTCTCTATTACCTTGGGCTTGCCGTTCTCCATGACGGCCACGCATGAGTTGGTGGTACCGAGGTCAATGCCGATGATTTTTGCCATGATTTAATCCTTATTGATAGTTAGTTTCTGGTACGAATATTCGTCTGCGCGCGATATCATCTTTGCCACACATGGGGATCAAGACGTCGATTTCAAGTTCCTTTGGCCTTCGAGACCACCACAAGAGCAGGTCGAATGACGCGATCATTCAAAACATAGCCTTTTTGCATTACCTGCACCACGGTATTGGGTGGAAGATCGGACTCTACTGTGGAAATCGCCTGATGCAAATGCGGATCAAATTTCTCACCCAGCGGATCGATCACCTTGATATTGAATTTTTCAAAAGCCGAGGCAAGCTGCTTACGCGTCAATTCCATTCCACTTTTGAAGTTTTCGACTGTCGCGTTTTCCACTGCCAAGGCCGCCTCAAGGCTGTCCATGACAGCCAGTAGTTCCGTGGAAAAATTTTCGATCGCATATTTATGGGCATTGGCAATGTCCATCTGCGCCCGTTTCCTAATGTTCTCAGCATCTGCCTTGGCGCGTAACCAGGCGTCGCGATGTTCCTCTGCCTGGAGCTCAGCTTGCCTAAGCGATTGTTCCAGGCTTGGCATTGTTTCTACCGCCGGTTCCGCCGCCTTGCTTTCACCGTTGGTGGCTGGGGACGCATTGGTCTCGTTGTGCGCCGTGACGTCAGGTTGATGTGGTTGAGGGGAATCTTTATCCGTCATGAGTCTCTCCTAATTTTTGGCTCTCCTGATTTTTATTCAGGAGCATGTGGGGATGGTTTTGCTAATTTCAAGCATCAGAAAATTGCGCAGGCTATTCCTTCCCGGCATTCCGAATCGTAGTTTAAAAGTTGTTGAAATTCCGTGATTCTGCCAAGCAGAATTTAGAGTGTAGTCTGTTGCTGCCCGTGTAGTCTGTTGCTGCCCGTGTAGTCTGTTGCTGCCCTAAGTTCAGACTCGTTCAGATCCTTCGGGTCAGCGCAGCAGCCTTTCCGATATAGCTCTGTGGCGTCATTTCCCGAAGCCGCCTTTTTTCGGCTTCCGGGAGAGCAAGGCGGCCGATAAATTCATGTAGCGTATCCTTGGTAATGCCGCCCCTGCCGCGAGTCAATTCTTTCAGTTGCTCATAGGAGTCGGGTATACCATAGCGGCGCATCACTGTCTGGATCGGCTCGGCCAGAACTTCCCATGCGTCTTCAAGATCTTCGATCAAGCGTTCGGTATTGATTTCGAGCTTGTCCAGTCCCTTGCTGCATGAATCGTATGCCAGCATAGTATGCCCCAATGCCACACCCATGTTACGAAGAACGGTTGAGTCCGTGAGGTCCCGCTGCCAGCGCGATATTGGCAGTTTTTCGCTCAGATGGCGCAGCAGCGCATTGGCAATGCCGAGATTGCCTTCGGAGTTTTCAAAATCTATTGGATTGACTTTGTGCGGCATGGTTGATGAGCCCACTTCACCTTCTCTGACTTTTTGCTTGAAGTAAGCCAGGGCGATATATCCCCATATGTCGCGGTTAAGATCCAGCAATATGGTATTGATTCGCGCATAGGCGTCAAATAGTTCAGCCATGGCATCATGCGGCTCGATCTGGGTGGTGTAGGGATTGAATGTCAGACCCAGCTTTTCCACGAAGTTCTGCGCAAAGGTTTCCCAGTCAAATGCTGGATAAGCCGCCAGATGTGCGTTGTAATTGCCCACCGCCCCATTGATTTTGCCAAGTATGGGCACCTCGGCCAGCCGCTCCCGGGCCTGTAACAGGCGATATGCGAAGTTGGCAAATTCCTTGCCAACTGTCGTAGGCGTTGCAGGTTGACCATGAGTACGGGCTAGCATGGGTGCATCCGACAATTGATGCGCTATCCGGACGAGTGTGCTGATGATTTTGTCCAATCCGGGCAACATCACGCAGTCGCGGCTATGCATCAGCATCAATCCATGGGAAAGGTTGTTGATATCCTCCGATGTACAGGCAAAATGGATGAATTGGGCGATTCTGGCGATCTCGGCATTCTTCGTCAGATGCTGCCGGAGCCAATACTCGATGGCCTTGACGTCGTGGTTAGTGCGCGTTTCGATAAGTTTGACCGCTTCTGCGTCCGTTTCGGAAAAATTTGCCGCGATACTATCAAGTTGGGAAATAGTAGCCTCGGAAAATGGCGGAGCTTCAGCAATCTCGGGTGTGCAGCTCAAGGCTTTGAGCCATTCGATTTCCAGCTGGATGCGGTAACGAATCAGGGCAAATTCACTGAAATAACGCCTGAGATCAGAGACTTTCCCATGGTACCGTCCATCCAGAGGAGAGAGTGCGGTAAGATAAGATGAATTCATATTTTAATTGTGGATTCCGAGGCTAAGGATGTCTGAATAAGCCCCACGCGAGCACGACAACGGACCTTGGGGATGAGATGCCCAAAGGCCGAGAAGGCCTGCGACGCGACTGGGACGACCGCGCAGTGCGGAGCAATGCTCCTTCCCAAGAAGGCTCGACCTGAGAGTGAGCATAGCGGCCCCAAACAAGCCCAGCAACATGGTCTTGGCATCCCCGCCGCTTCCCGATCAATTTTAGCACAGGTAAGTAGTCACCCCAGACTATGCGCCGCCCCTATGCCCTACCGCCGAGAAAGCCGATATAATGCCGACTGACAATTGTTCCCCCTCCAGAGGTTGTCATGAAGCTTATTGGTTCAACCACCAGCCCATACGTGCGCAAGGCGCGCATTGTTTTGGCAGAAAAGCATATCGGTTACAATTTTGAATTGGATGGCCCCTGGAATGCGGATAGCCATGTACCGGACTATAACCCGCTCGGCAAAGTACCGGTATTGATTATGGACGATGGCACCAGCCTGTTCGATTCACGCGTCATTGTCGAATATCTCGATAGCGTCAATCCCGTATCTCGTCTGATCCCGGAATCCAACCGGCGGCGAATCATGGTAAAGCGCTGGGAGGCATTGGCCGATGGTATCTGTGACGCCGCCGCGGCGGTATACCTGGAACACAAACGCCAGGGGATGCAGCAAAGTCAGGAATGGATTTCCCGTCAACAGAACAAAGTCGCGCGGGGCCTGGAAATGGCGTCGCGCGAACTGGGTGATAAGAAATGGTGTGACGGTAATGTCTATACACTCGCTGATATTGCCCTGGGCTGTGCGCTGGGCTACTTGGCGTTTCGTTTTCCTGAAATCGAATGGCGCAACAACTTATCCAATCTTGCAGAACTTTTTGAAAGGCTGGAAAAGCGCCCGCCATTCATGGAAACAACCCCCCATGACTAATGGGGCGGCTCAGGGCGTTTTATCGGTAATAACCCCGCCCCCAAGACACACCTTGCTTTCATAAACCACCACAGATTGTCCCGGTGCTACAGCCCATTGCGGCTGGGCAAATTCGATTTCGCATTTGTCATGATCGATGTGGGTGATAGCACATGGCGCATCAGGTTGACGATAACGGATTTTGCCGGCGTAAACCCAGTTGCAATGGGGTGCCCGGCCGCTTATCCAGGTCAAATCGACCGCGGTAAGAGACGACCGGAATAGAACGGGATGATCGTGACCTTGTACGACCACCAGTGTATTGCTTGCCATATTCTTGTTTGACACAAACCACGGCTCCCCATCACCGGCTCTGGTTCCGCCAATACCCAATCCCTGCCGTTGCCCAATGGTGTAGTACATCAGGCCGGCATGCCTGCCCATGACTGTACCGCCTGGGGTTCGTATCTCTCCGGGCTCGTACGGCAAGTAGCGTCTTAGAAATTCCCTGAACGGGCGTTCGCCGATAAAACAAATTCCTGTGCTGTCTTTCTTGGAAAAGTTCGGCAGACCGTGCTCCTTCGCGATCTTGCGCACCTCGCGCTTGTAAAGGTGGCCGATAGGAAACAATGTCCTGCACAATTGAGCCTGATTTAAGCGGTAGAGAAAGTAGCTTTGATCCTTGGCGCCATCCTCGCCTTTCAGCAACTGGTAAATCCCATTCCGTTCCTGTACCTGAGCATAATGCCCGGTCGCGATAAACTGTGCGCCAAGCTCGACCGCATGCTCAAGAAAGGCTTTGAACTTGATCTCGGCGTTGCACAATACATCCGGATTGGGCGTCCGCCCGGCTTTGTATTCAGCAAGAAAATGGCTGAATACGCGCTCTTTGTATTCTGCCGAGAAGTTGACTGCTTCCAGCGGAATGCCAATGATATCCGCCACGGAGGCGGCATCGATCAGGTCCTGTCGGGATGAGCAATACTCGTCCGTATCGTCATCTTCCCAATTCTTCATGAAGAGGCCGAGCACGTCATAGCCCTGCTGTTTTAACAGCAACGCGGCTACCGATGAATCAACCCCGCCAGACATACCGACCACCACGCGCGCCTTGCTCATCGTATTCAATCGCAATACGTAAGAATATCCAGAGGATAGCGCTTGCCCGCAAGATGGTCTTCGATACACTTCATTACAAGCGGACTACGGTGACAGTACGTCATTTTGCGGATTTCATCCGTGCCAAACCATCCGGCGCTTAATATTCCCTCATCCAATGCGCGACCCGGATCGTGACCGACGACAGTACCGATAAACGCAAAGCGGAGGAAAACGGTGTTGTCAGCCCGGGAGTGCCAGTGGTATATGCCCAGCACAGATTGCGGAATAAAAACGTAGCCCGTTTCTTCCAGAGTTTCGCGAACGGCGCCCTGAATGATCGATTCGTTCGGCTCGAGATGGCCGGCCGGTTGGTTGAAGAGGATACCGTTACTGGTTTGTTCCTCAACCAACAGGTATTTCCCTTCGTTTTCGATAATTGCTGCAACTGTGACATTGGGTTTCCAGATCATAAATCCTTATACAGCTTGATTATCAGAAATGACATTCAGTAGAAACGCGGCCCATTAGCATTCGTAACGCCCTACCAACGTAAGCTACTGGAACTGCACTTTATCTTTTCGATGGGCACAAGAAACAAAAGGCCTGATTAACAGCAAAAGGCCGGACTCCAGCGGAACCCAACCCTGCTGCCTCAGCCCTAAGCGCATTAGCCCATCTCTTTAAAAGGCGGGTAAAATATACAGATTTTTATTCGCTCAGGTGTTTATTTTAAATAACACGTCTGTTATTTATTACCGCAAACTCCGCGAAAAACTCCACCATTACTATTTTACTCTAGCTATCTATTTAGGGAGATACCATGTACCAGCATATCAGGACGCCAACCGAAGGCGCCAAAATCCGCGTGAATGCAGATTTCGCCCTGGAGGTTCCGGATAATCCCATTATTCCTTTTATCGAGGGCGACGGTATTGGAGTCGACATTACTCCCGTCATGAAAAAAGTGGTGGATGCGGCAGTAAACAGAGCTTACCGCGGCAAGCGAAAGATATCGTGGATAGAAATTTATGCCGGCGAAAAAGCCCGCGATATTTATGGCAATGATGCGTGGCTGCCGGACGAGACGTTGCAGGCTGCCAGGGAATATGTGGTGTCTATCAAGGGTCCACTCACCACCCCGGTGGGGGGAGGCATTCGCTCTATTAACGTGGCCTTGCGCCAAGAGCTTGACCTGTATGTTTGTTTGCGTCCTGTGCGCTACTTTCAGGGCGTTCCCAGTCCGTTAAAGAATCCCGAAAAAACGGATATGGTGATTTTTCGCGAGAATTCGGAAGACATCTATGCAGGTATTGAATGGGAAGCCGAGTCGGATAGCGCAAAAAAGATCATCGGCTTTTTAACGACGGACATGAATGTCACCAAGATACGCTTCCCCCAGACATCGGGAATCGGCATCAAACCCGTATCGAAAGAGGGCACTGAGCGACTTGTCCGCAGAGCAATACAGTATGCAATCGATAACAACCGCCGCTCGGTCACGCTGGTGCACAAAGGCAACATCATGAAATTTACGGAGGGGGCATTTAAAAATTGGGGCTACGAACTGGCGAAACGAGAATTTGGAGCCAGTTTGCTGGATGGTGGACCATGGATGAAGCTGCCTGCCGAAAACGGAGGACTCGTTATCAAGGACGTGATTGCTGACGCCTTTCTGCAACAGATTTTGCTGCGCCCGCAGGAATATGATGTGATCGCCACGCTGAATCTGAACGGCGATTATATTTCTGATGCCTTGGCGGCTCAAGTCGGGGGTATTGGAATAGCTCCGGGTGCGAACCTCAGCGACTCGATAGCAATTTTTGAGGCAACACATGGCACTGCGCCCAAATATGCCGGTAAGGATCAGGTAAACCCGGGTTCAATTATCTTATCGGCGGAAATGATGCTGCGGCACATGGGATGGAACGAGGCTGCCGATCTGATTATCGCGGCAATGGAAAAAACTATCCAGGCCAAAATCGTGACTTATGATTTTGCACGGCAAATGACCGGCGCGCGGGAAGTTTCATGTTCGGCATTTGGTCAGGCACTGATTGAGCATATGGATAGCTGATCCAATAAAAAGAAAACCCCTTGCCAGGATCCCTGGCAAGGGGCGTCGATAATTCTGTAATTACTAACTGACTTCGGGTTGGCCGCGCCAGCGAGAAATGATTAAACCGACTGAATATTTGATGCTTGTTTGCCCTTCGGACCTTGCGTTACCTCAAAGCTGACTTTTTGGCCTTCTTTGAGAGTCTTAAATCCAGACATATTAATTGCAGAGAAGTGTGCAAATAAGTCTTCGCTACCATCATCCGGGGTAATGAAACCGAAACCCTTGGAATCGTTGAACCATTTTACTGTACCTGTCGCCATTTTTACTTCCTATAAAAAAACGGGCCGGAAACCCGAACACTGTTTGAGTTTCAAGACCGCAAAACGGCTGTAACCGGTACTGCAGAGAACTTGAAGCCAAACGCCAAGAGTGTTTTACTTAAATCCTGTTTTCAAGTCAAGTACTCAACGTAACTATTTTGTCAAATTACAACAGAATAATTTGCAATAATTTGCTTGGGGTACTTGAATATTTGCCTGCAATCATCAAATATATCAGTAAGAGACAGAAATTAATTTGGTTCTATTCACGCTATAGAAGGTGAAAGCTGGGCAGTAAAATGGCTACAGAAACTCATGGTGATGTTGTACTGGAGGCTGAAAAGAGTAAACTCAAGCCGCCACCAATGTTTAAGGTAATTTTGCTCAACGATGATTTCACGCCTATGGATTTTGTCGTTGCTGTGTTACAGACTTTTTTTTCCATGAACCGCGAACAGGCGACGAAAATCATGCTCAAAGTTCATATGGATGGAGCGGGGGTATGTGGTGTTTATACCAGTGATGTGGCTACCGCCAAGGTTGAGCAGGTGGTTACGTTTGCGAGAAAGCATGAACATCCGCTACGGTGCGTGATGGAGGAAACCTGAAATGATTGCGCAAGAATTGGAAGTAAGTTTGCATATGGCCTTTGTCGAATCGCGACAAAAGCGCCATGAGTTCATTACCGTGGAACACTTGTTGCTGGCGATGCTCGACAATCCCACCGCCGCCGAGGTACTGCGCGCCTGTTCGGTTGATATAGACGATTTGCGCAGACTTCTGACCGAACATGTGACGGAAAATACCCCGACAGTTGGCGGTACTGGCGAAGTGGACACCCAGCCTACGCTTGGTTTCCAGCGTGTGATCCAGCGCGCCATTCTGCATGTCCAGTCTTCGGGAAAGAAAGAAGTCACCGGAGCCAATGTCCTGGTCGCCATATTCGGGGAAAAGGATTCGCATGCAGTGTATTTCCTTCACCAGAAAGGTGTAACTCGGCTCGATGTCGTTAATTATATTTCTCACGGCATCAGTAAAGTACCACAGGGGGGCAATGCAAAAACAGAAGGCGAAGGGGATTCGGAGCAGGAATTGGGTGCGGGTGGCGCATTGGAAAGTTATGCGGTAAATCTGAATTCCCAGGCACTTGCGGGCAAGATCGATCCGTTGATCGGACGGGAACAGGAACTGGAACGCCTGATACAGACACTATGCCGCCGCCGCAAGAATAATCCCCTGTTGGTTGGCGAAGCAGGCGTCGGCAAAACGGCTATAGCCGAGGGCCTGGCACGTCGAATTATTGAAAATGACGTGCCTGAGGTTCTGGCCCACCATCAGGTTTACGCGCTCGATATGGGCGCCCTGCTGGCAGGTACCAAATACCGTGGCGATTTCGAACAACGCCTGAAGGCCGTGCTGAAACAGCTACTGGACAATTCCAACGCCATTCTCTTTATTGATGAGATACATACGCTCATTGGTGCGGGTGCAGCATCGGGAGGCACGCTTGATGCGTCCAATCTACTGAAACCGATACTTAATACGGGTCAGTTGAAATGCATCGGCGCTACCACCTACAGTGAATACCGCGGGATTTTCGAAAAGGACCATGCCTTGTCCCGCCGCTTTCAAAAAATTGATGTGCCTGAGCCGAGCGTGGATCAGACGGTTGCCATCCTCCGCGGCCTGAAGGCTCGCTATGAGGCGCATCACGGCGTCAAGTACACGGCGGTTGCGCTGAGCACTGCGGCCGAATTATCGGCTCGCTTTATCAATGACCGGCACCTGCCGGACAAGGCGATCGATGTGATCGACGAAGCCGGCGCAGCACAGCGTATCCTGCCCAAATCAAGGCAGCGCAAAATTATCAGCAAGCACGAGATCGAAAGTATTATCGCGAAGATCGCACGTATTCCGGCACAAAATGTTTCAAGCGATGACCGGAATACACTAAAGACGCTGGATCGGGATCTGAAAGCAGTGGTGTTCGGCCAGGACAAGGCCATCAATGCGCTGACAGCGGCCATCAAGATGGCGAGAAGCGGATTGGGCAATCCACAAAAGCCAGTCGGCTCATTCCTGTTTTCCGGGCCTACCGGGGTCGGCAAAACCGAGGTGGCAAGGCAGCTCGCTTATGCGCTGGGCATTCACTTGCACCGCTTCGATATGTCTGAATACATGGAACGGCATGCGGTATCCCGCTTGATCGGCGCACCGCCGGGATATGTCGGTTTTGATCAGGGTGGTTTACTCACCGAGGCGATCATCAAGCAGCCGTACTCGGTCCTACTACTGGATGAAATTGAAAAAGCTCACCCTGATATTTTCAATATTCTCCTGCAGGTCATGGATCACGGCACTCTGACCGATAACAATGGCCGCAAGGCGGATTTCCGCAATGTCGTGATCATCATGACCACCAACGCAGGCGCCGAAGCGCTTACCAAAGCTTCCATGGGCTTCACCAAGGCAGCCCAGGCTGGCGACGAGATGGCCGATATCAAGCGCATGTTCACGCCTGAGTTCCGTAATCGGCTGGATGCGATTATTTCCTTCGCATCGCTGGATAAGGACATTATTTTACGGGTAGTGGACAAGTTCCTGATGCAGCTTGAAGCACAACTGCATGAAAAGAAGGTGGAAGCCACGTTTACTGATGCGCTGAGAGAATATCTCGCCGCGAATGGAGTCGATCCTCTCATGGGCGCTCGGCCCATGGCTCGGCTCATCCAGGATATTATTCGTAGTGCTTTGGCGGATGAGTTGCTGTTCGGACGTCTGGCCAACGGTGGCAAAGTAACCGTGGACATAGGCTCCGATAACAAAGTAAAGCTTCAGTTTGAGGAAGAAGCGGCGGCTGCTGTATAAGCAAGGTGACCGAACATGAAAGAAAAGGCGCGAATGCGCCTTTTCTTTTTTAGCAGGCAACTCTTGGGATTGGGCAAGCCTGCTCTATTAGGCCCCGCTATTTGCCCGTAGTCTCGTACTTGAAAGACAGATTCACGCGTGCGCGATATGCAACGACCTGCCCCTCTTCAACCACCATATCAAGCTTTACTATTTCTGCAACCCTGAGATCCCTCAAAGTTTTCGAGGCAGTCTCGACCGCATTTTTAGCAGCGTCTTCCCAAGAAACCTTGCTGGTTCCGATTATCTCGGTAATTCGATAAACGCTATCTCCTGACATCATCGTTCTCCTTCTTGTGGATAAGAGATAAAAACGAACCGCTAAGCAAGCCATCGCCGCTGCTTCGCACAATACGTAAGTCCGCCTGGTGAATGCAGTTTAGAACAGCCCGCGTAAATTGCAAGGGCCTCCATTCTCATCCTTGTTAGCGCTGCGCTCTCCTGCTCGATCCCGTAGCGGGCATAATAAGATAGAAGAGGGCCGCGCAAGGGAGGGGACGGGGTGGCATGAGGAAAAAGCCGCGCCCGCGCTTCCGGCGTCTACACGAGACTCATTTATAGGTCTAATAAAAAATCCATTTACAGTTTTATGGCACAGCTCGCTGCCTTTTCTGGGCCTCTCTCATAAAAATATCCGATTTTCCGCTGAGAAGGATGATGAATGAGAGTGAAGATACCGGACGGAAGTAATTGCCGCGTGTAAAACCGACAAAGCATAAAACCAGCGCGTCAACCTCCGCTTTCGCGACGTTAGGCCATATGGCGAGCAGGTCGCGCGTACTGTATGTTCAGGTCCGGCTTCACAAATGGTCAATACGTTAGTGTACGGGTCAACGCATCAGCCGGCGGTTACCCTGTTGGTAATGTATCTGAGCGACTCTTCCACTTGATTGATAAGGATAAGGCATAGCTCGCCAGCCTTCAGGCCGGCGAAGGCAGCATCGATGGCTACGAGTTCGCCGTAGATTTCCTTGACTTCACGGGTACGCTTCGCGTTCTCCAGACCCTGTCGCAGCAGGTCAAGCACTTCCCCATCGGGACGGCCGCGTTGGTCCGGGCCCTCGTAAATCACCACCTTGTCAAAAGCGTCCCCCAGTATCTCGGTCTGCCTGCGGATGTCTTCATCACGCCTGTCGCCTGTACCGCTGATAGCGACTGAACGCCATTTGGCAGGCATATTATCGATTGCACGCACAAGTTCGCGGATCGCGTCCGCGTTATGACCATAATCGGCAATTAGCGTAGCGCCACGATGCTTGAAAAGATTGAAACGGCCTGGTGCCGTCTGAAAGTCATTCACAAAACTTGCCAGACCGGCGCGGATGATCTCCCAATCGAGGCCCAGCGCCCAGCCCGCGCCAGTAGCGGCCATCGCGTTCTCGATCTGAAATGCGACCGTTCCATTTTGCGTAACGGGGATTCCAATTAACGATATCCGATGCTCGACACCGCCTTCGGAGGCGACAATCGAATCACCGTCAAGATAGACAACGCGTTTGCGTTGCGAACGATGCTTGGCTATTACCGGGTGATCGGCATCGCGAGCAAAGAAGGTAACCGAGCCGGGACAGTGGCTAGCCATGCCGGCCACCAGCGGGTCCGCCGCGTTAAGCACGGCAATACCGGTATCGGGCATAACATTTTGCACGACGACTCGTTTGACTGCAGCCAGATCCTCAACCGTATTGATGTGTGAAAGGCCGAGATGGTCGCCCATGCCAATATTAGTGACCACTGCAACGTGGCACCGGTCGAAGCCCAGCCCTTCACGCAGTATCCCGCCACGCGCCGTCTCCAGTACCGCGGCATCGACATCAGGATGAAAAAGGACGTTTTTTGCACTCTTGGGGCCGCTACAATCGCCACTATCGATGCGCTGGTCATTGACATAGACCCCGTCGGTGTTGGTCATCCCGACACGCAGTCCGCTGCAACCAAGAATGCTGGCGATCAGACGGACTGTAGTGGTTTTACCATTGGTGCCTGTTACCGCGATAACCGGGATGCGCGCATCCTCTCCATCCTTGAACATATTGGCGATAATTGCCTCGCCCACCGCGCGGCCTTTGCCGAACGAAGGCTGCAGATGCATGCGCAAACCCGGGGTGGCGTTAATTTCGATGACGCCGCCGCCTTGATCTTCGAGGGGATGCAATACGCTGTCGCAAACGACATCGACACCGCAAATGTCGAGGCCGGTCATTTGCGCGGCCGTCACTACGCGTGCGGCAAGCTCGGGATGAACGTCATCAGTGACATCGGTAGCCGTTCCGCCAGTAGAAAGATTGGCATTATTGCGCAGGTAAACACGCATATTTTTGGCCGGTATCGATTCTTTGGTCAAGCCTTGGGTTGCTAAATGAGCAAGTACAATTTCATCAAGACTGATTTTCGTTAATAGAGTAGCGTGCCCCTCACCGCGCCGCGGGTCACTGTTGATCTGCGCCACCAGTTGACTGATACTGTGTACGCCATCACCGGTTACTTGAGGCGGGTCGCGCCGCGCAGCAGCGACCAGCTTGTTGCCGACCACCAATATACGATGGTCATGGCCGGGAATATAACGCTCGACTATGACTGCACCGCTGATTTTAGCCGCTACCGCGTAAGCTGATTCCACTTGCTCGCGGCTCGTAAGATTGACGCCTACGCCCTTGCCCTGATTGCCGTCTCGCGGCTTAACGACAACCGGACCGCCGATTTCGAGAGTAGCGGCCCATGCATCCTCGGCATTCGCTACCGGCCGACCACAGGGAACCGGAATACCGGCGGTCCGCAGCAGCATCCTAGTCAGCTCCTTATCCTGCGCGACCGACTCGGCAATGACACTCGTTAGAGAGGTTTCGGCCGCCTGTATGCGGCATTGCCTGCTACCCCATCCAAATTGGACCAGGCTGCCGTTGGTCAACCGGCGGAAGGGAATACCGCGCGCAATGGCAGCCTCGACAATTGCACTGGTGCTCGGCCCAAGGCGTATGTCTTCATTCAGTTCGCGCAAGCGGCCCAACGCATCAGCCAGATCAAACGGGCCGTCATCGAGTGCTGAACGACATAACGTTTCTGAAAGCTCAAGAGCGAGCCGGCCAACCAGCTCTTCACTATACTCGACAATAACCTGGTAAGTGCCGGGTTCCAGCGTTTTCACCAAGCGGCTGAAGGTTACCGGGCACCCAGCCTGCACTTGCAGAGCAAGGGCAGCACGCTCGAAAGCATGCACCACAGCCCGGTAACGGCCAATTGGCTGCGTCAAGGAAATTTCCGGAAAGCGTGCACGCAGCCGGGCCGCGAAAGCGGGCAGTTCGTCAATGGCAAGCTCCGTTTCACCACAGGAAACGATCGCCTCCATGCTTGTACGCTGACTCCACAAATTAGGGCCGCGCAGTGCGCGGATGCGTGATACTCTCATTGATGGTTTCTCCTGCGTTTCTCGTTGGATCCGGAAGCTTGACATATGTCGTTCATGCAACTGGATGCTTGTAGCTTAAATGGAGCGGAGGTTTCGATTCCAGCACGTATAAGAGCAGGCGGAATACCAAGCGCCCAGGCGGCGCCGACCGCTGCTAAAAGATTTTCGATCTCTAGAACCGCATGCGCGCCGCCGGGCAGTGGAATGGATGCCAGGCTGGCGAGCGATACCTCATCCGAGCCGGTGGCAAGCAGAATTTCGCCGCCGCGAACGATTACGACGCGCTTACCCTTGACGCTACCCGAACCTTGTGCGCGATGCTCGACGACGGAAGACAAGTCGGGATCAAGGCTGAAATAGATGACTTCGCCGTCGCATAACGCGGCCATTTCCACGAGCATCGGCTCCCGGGCATTGAGCACGGCCGTACCGCCCGGCAACACTACGTCTACCTGGGTGCGCAATACCTTGAAAACCTGCTCCTGAGTTTCGATATAGTAGCGCCCATAATGCCGGGTTAACTCAACATTAGTTACGACGCCGACTTGGCAACGGTCGTACGCCAGTCCTTCGCTGAGCATGATGTCACTTCCGTTCTCAAACACCGCTGCTTCAACCGAGCGGTTCCTCAAGATGCGGTTGGCCGCTTCCCATTTGGCGTGATCACCCTTCTGGACTTGCCTGTGGTCGAGATAGAACCCGTCACTGCAGGCAAGGCCCGTGTGCTTCCCGGAAAGGATCAACAACCGGGCTACAAGGCGTGCTACTGTAGTTTTGCCATAGCTGCCGGTAATCCCTACAACGGGAATACGGCCATCGTCATCACTGGGAAAGAGATGATCGACAATGGCTTCACCAACCGGGCGGGGGATGCCAACGGCGGGCTTGATATGCATCAGCAGACCAGGGCCGGCGTTGACTTCGACGATCGCGCCTCCCTGTTCAGCGAGAGGGCGCGAGATATCGGTAGCGACAAGATCGATACCTGCAATATCCAGGCCGACAATACGCGCGGCTAGCGCGGCGGTTGCCGCGATGCTTGGGTGCACTTCATCGGTAACGTCGAATGCATGATTACCGTTGCGCTGAATCAGAACTTTCTGATTTAAAGTGGGGATCGAGTTACTGGTGAAGCCCTGACGGGCTATCTCCATCCGTGCTGCACTGTCCAGGCTAATTGTATTAAGTGGATGATGCTCGGTCGTTCCGCGACGCGGATCCGAATTGATCTGGTCGCTAATCAGCGCCGCAATGGTTGATTTACCGTCGCCGGTAACGGATACCGAATCACCCCGGCTAGCAGCAACTAGGCGGCCGCCAACAACCAGCAGCCGGTGCTCGGTACCAGGGATAAAACGTTCAACCAATACACCATCGCCCTCTTCGACTGCTACACGATAAGCCGATTCAACCTCCTGCTGCGTTGTCAGCTCAATAAAAACACCCCGTCCATGGTTGCCATCGCAGGGTTTAACGACGACCGGCAAACCAATATCCTGGGCAGCCTGCCAGGCGTTTTCCGCGCTAGTGACCATACGACCTTCAGGGACAGGAACTCCGCAAGACCGGAGCAGTGTCTTGGTGAGATCCTTGTCACGCGAGATACTCTCGGCAATCGCCGGGGTGCAGTCGGTTTCGGCTGTCCAAATACGTCTGCTGCAAGCGCCATAGCCGAGTTGTACAAGATTACCTTTGGCAAGAAGGCGGATGGCCGGAATTTTGCGGTTTGCGGCGGCATCAACAATACATGCCGTAGAAGGGCCCAACCAGAGCGAATCGACCATATCGCGCAGGCGCTCAATGGCACCCTTGACATCATAGGTTTTGTTACCGGGTTGCAACTCCATTGCCGATAGCATGAGTTCACGCGCCGCCAATAAGGCGCTATATGCAATATGTTCATCCCAGGCGCTGACCACCACTTTGTAGACGCCGCGTATGGAGGTTTCACGAGCCCTGCCAAAGCCTGCGGGCATACCCGCTAGATTTTGCAATTCAAGGGTTACATGTTCGAGAATATGACCCGGCCATGTTCCCTCCTCCAGTCGGCGCAGGAAGCCGCCGCGCTCTTCATAACTGCAGCGATGTTCAATCAGAGATGGCAGCCATGATGACAGCCGATCGTAATAACCGGGAATTACATTGGACGGAAAGTCTTCAAGTTCTCCGATGTCGACAACGGCTTCGAGAACAGGGTAGTAGGTCCACATATTCGGACCATTCAGATGGCGAACCTCAAGAAATTTGAGATCTTTTCTATTGATATGATCAGTATTCGCGTTGGCGCAGGCTAGCATACATGGTCGTACAGAGTAGACGAAGTGGAATTAACGCGGCTCAGATGAATTGGTTTACAGCCTCGTCATAAATTTGCTTCTCAAAAATGGATTGCGCACCGGCAGCTTAAGTCGTCACATATTCAAATTGAATACCCTTTGCGCGCGCTCAAGCCAGACCACCCCTAGATTGGCCTGTCTACTTACTACTAGATATCTGAACTTGTTTTATCGAGCTAGTAGTGATCCTTTTGCCGGACAATTGGCAAACTCGCGTTCGCTATTACGGCCGTGCACCTATCCAAAAAAATTAAGGCGTTAGCCCATTAAGGACCCGGGCTACATTCAGAAAATAGCGCATATCGAAAAAGCTCAAGCATATGTCATGCCAGAAAAATTCACCCAATAAAGCAATGACTTAGCAAAACTTCAAAAGGAAACCGAAGACAAGGTGTCGTCGCTTGTTAACATGGATTTCCGGATGAGCGACAACCCGTTGAAAACCCTACATATTATCTGTCGCCGTGTAGCGACAGAGCTCATAGGCAATAAACGGTGTCAGCTTCGATAGCCGTCAAGGCTCAGACCAGATCCCGCCCTCTGCAGTTGTCGGGCAGCAAACCGGAGATTGGCTTTATAGGAAGCGGTCCAGAATTTTACGGCTGTGATGATCGAGGGCAAAACGATCGCGAATGAGAAAATTAATACCGTGGCTGTCCGCGATCAGCAACGTTGGAGCGGTGAGCCGACGAATATCTTCCTCACCCTTGAGTATGAAAGCTGTCTCGCCACGGTCAGTTTCCACATGCCAGATGCTCGGCGTGACAAAACTGGAAACTTTCTGGATGCGTTTGATTTCAGGGCCAAATTCCCGACTAATCAAATTTCTTTCAATCAATGTGCGCAGCGCGTCCGGAAGATCGCTCAGCCGGTCTATCCACGCCAACTCATGACCATGCTGGTCGACCAGCGCGATGCCGGTATCGGGGGCCGTAATAGGAAATGCGCGGACCGGGACTATACCCTCGTGCGCCTCACCATCCTTCCCGGTGAACACCAGGCGTCCGAAGGCGTTTTGGCTTAGCAGGTAACCGGGCTGATCGATCATTGGCGAACCCCCGCCGCTTTATGCTCAAGCCTTGAGCCTCGCAAATCATCCTCGGTATCCACGTTGCGCGCCTGAGCCTGATAGAGGCGATAATAGTGGCCTTCCCGCGCCATCAGCTCATGATGGTTGCCAATCTCAACAATGCTGCCACGATCGAGCACGATCAACCGGGTGGCGTCCCGCAGTGTGGATAAACGGTGGGCGATCGCGATAGTAGTCCGGCCTTGCACCAAATTTTCAAGAGCCTTCTGAATTTCTTTCTCCGTGGTGGTATCAACGGAGGAGGTGGCTTCGTCGAGGATCAGGATGCGTGGATCGATAAGTAGCGCGCGTGCAATGGAGATACGCTGGCGTTCGCCACCCGAAAGAGCCTGACCACGCTCGCCAACCAAAGAATCATACCCATGCGGGAGGCGCAGGATGAACTCGTGGGCGTGAGCAGCGCGGGCCGCTGCAATAATCTCCTCCCGCTTCGCATTGGGACTGCCATAGGCGATGTTTTCGGCGATCGTCCCGAAAAACAGGAAAGGCTCCTGGAGCACCAGACCGATGTTCTTGCGGTATTCGGCGACCGGCAATGAGCGAATGTCGATCCCATCCAGTAATATCGCTCCTTCGGTAACATCATAGAAGCGGCAGATCAGGTTGACAATAGTACTCTTCCCTGAGCCGCTATGGCCAACAAGACCGATCATCTCGCCCGGTTGGATGGTGACGCTGATATCCCTGGTCACAGTGCGGGTACCGTAACGGAATCCAACACCGCGTAACTCTATACGACCCTCGACAACCGGCAGATGTACGGGGGTTACCGGTTCCGGCACACTGGAAATATGGTCAAGAATGTCAAAAATTCGCTTGGTGCCGGCCGCTGCTTTCTGCGTGAACGAAACGATGCGGCTCATCGAATCAAGCCTTAGATAGAAACGGCTGATATAGGCGAGAAATGCGGTGAGCACGCCAACCGTGATTTCATCGTTCGATACGAGCCAGATACCAAAAACCCACACCACCAGGAGCCCGACTTCAGTAAGCAGTGTCACCGTTGGCGTAAAAAGCGACCATACTTTATTGACCCGGTCGTTAACTTCGAGGTTGTGTTGGTTAGCCTTACGGAAGCGCGCCGCTTCACGCTTTTCCTGTGCAAAGGCCTTGACCACACGCATGCCGGGGATGGTATCGGCAAGCACATTAGTCACTTCGGCCCAGACGCGGTCAGCCTTTTCGAATCCGGTGCGCAATCTGTCGCGTACCAGGTGGATCAGCCAGCCTATGACCGGCAGGGGCAACAGGGTCACGAGCGCAAGCCAGGGTTGGATAGAAACCAAGATTACGGCAGTCATGACGATCATCAGCACATCGGTTGCAAAATCCAGCAGATGCACCGATATAAAAACATTGATGCGATCAGTTTCCGAGCCAATGCGAGCCATCAGGTCACCCGTGCGCTTACCTCCAAAGTATTGTTGCGAAAGTTTGAGAAGGTGCTCGTAGGTAGCAGTGCGCAGATCGGCGCCGATACGTTCTGAAACCAGCGCCAACAGATAAGTTCGCGACCATCCCAACACCCACGCCACTAATGCCGCGCCAAGCAGGCCGGTCAGATAGAATGTGACGAGACCGACATCGATCGGTTTGCCATTCTGATAGGGGATGAGCACGTTATCCATCAGCGGCATGGTTAAATACGGCGGCACCATTGTGGCGGCGGTACTGCCCAATGTCAGGAGAAAACCGGCTAGCAGCCGACCCTTGTAGGGCTTGGCGAAACGCCATAAGCGAAACAGTGTCCATGTCGAGGGCGGCGTAGCCGCTTCGCTGCTGCATACCGCGCATTCTTCCTGGCCAGGCGATAACGGAGCATCGAGTACCCTCTGGCATTTGGGACATAAAGAAAGAACAGGCGCGGGAGGCGGCTCCCCGGTGAGCTGATAGTCGAGCTGCTGCATAAAATGCTCGATCAGGCGGCCAGTTGCTACATCATTGCCGAGCGTGTAGCGCCAACGGGCAAGCAGCGAATTCTCATCAAGAAGCTCGAGGCTTCCTACCCCCAGGTGGTCATGGCGCACAAGCCTTATTCCGGGCCGATAGAACCATCCCTGCCAAACGCCTTCCCTCTCTGTCGTGGCCAATAAACGCTTGCTCGTAACAAGCACAAACCCCGGTACGAAATAGAGTTGGGCACTGAGATCAGTTTCAAGCCAGGCCAACACCTGTTCTCCATCCATAAGCTCTGATTCAACGCGGTTGGCCCATACGGGTGGCATGGCCGGCGACATGCCTCGCAAGGCAACAGCTGGGGAAGCCAGGGAAAACTCGGAGTCTTGCATCATTTCAGTGTAGAGCGTCAGGTATATTGAGGCAACGTCTGAATAACGCGCGCGTGCGCACGACAGCGGCTTTGCCGGAAGGACGCGCAAAAGGCGCCGACGCGAATGGTGCAATCGCGCAGGGCTAGCCCAACGGTTCCGGCGAATACATTATGCACTTATCGAAGGATATATATTACTTGCATTCATACTCCGCTCTCTTTCCATGAGATGCGCGCCCGCCTAATACCGCCCCTACGGTCACCGCGAGCAGTCCTCCCCAGGTAGCCAAAGATATCTGCTCGTCCAGCAAAGGCACAGCCGCGAGCGCCGAAATGACGGGCACAAAGGCCATCTGCAAAGCTACGATGTGGGAGCCCAGGCGACTTACTGCGAAGCTATAGAGCAGCATTGCGACAAAGACCACCAGTACACCCTGATATAGTGCTTGCGTGATGATTTCGCCGATAGGCGCTTGTGTGAGCTTGGTGGGCAGAAATAACCACCAGATAGGAAGGTAAACCACGGCACTTCCCAATGTAGTGGCTACCGTTGCGGCAAGCGGCTGCACAGGATAACGGCCAAGCAGCAGTGTAAACACCGCCCACGACGATGAGCCGCATAGAAAAAGCAGGTCGCCGGTTATTTGCGTGCGGGTAAGCTGAGGACCTCGTGAAAAGGAATCAGCCGCCGTCAGTATGACCCCGGCAACGACAACGACAAGAGCGGTGCGGTAGGACGGCAATGGCTTCTGGCCAAACCACAGCCATGCTATGACCGCAGTCGCAAAAGGCAGCGTGCCGGGCAGCAGAACAGAAGCATGGGCAGCAGGTGACATACGGAATGCGGCATACACGACAATAGCGTAACCGATGCCGCCAAAACACGAAAATAACGCGATCACCTTGAGCGGCGGCAGCGTGATGCGCGGCAGTAGAACGACGGCAATCAGCGCGCCTACGCCGAAACGCAGCGTTGCAATATCCCAACTGGTAAGCGTACCGGTAGCCCCATGGCGGGTGACGAGGATGAAACCGGTCCAGATGCACAACGTGGCAAAAACCGCAATCCAGCCGCTACGGGAACGCGACGCCGCATTCATGCATCAGGCCGAAGCTTCCTCAAGCCCTGAGGTGAAGCCATTCCCAGCTTTGCCTTCCTGATATTTTCCAGCGCCGTTTCGATGACCTGGCGCGGTGCGCCGATATTCATACGCATGAAGCCGCTGCCCGCCTCGCCGAACAGCGTGCCGGGGCTCATGCCTACGCCAGCTTCATGAATGAAGAAATGCCTGAGCTGTGCATCATTTATTCCCCATTCACGCTTCAGCGCGCGGCAGTCGAGCCAGAGCAGATATGTGCCTTCCGAATGAACGAGCCCGATTTCCGGGAGGTGGGCAGCAAGATAATCCCGAACGTGATCCCGTGTGCACGCAAGATAAACCAGCAACTCATCCAACCACCCCCCGCCCTCCCTGTAGGCTGCTTCGAACGCCGCAATACTAAAGGGATTGGATGCACTGACATGCATGGAGTCGAATGTCCGCATCAATTTTTTTCGACACCCGGCATCGGGCACGATAAGAGCGGAAAGGTTGAGTCCGGGAATATTGAATGTCTTGCTGGGCGCGATAGCGGTAATGACGGCGACATTGCCGGGGTCCGCTTGCGCCATCATCGAAAGCACATGATGTTTATTCCCGGGGTAGACCAGGTCGGCATGGATTTCGTCGGAGAAGATCACCAGATCGTACTTTCCGGCGATCCGAAGGATATGGCCCAGTTCCTGCCTGTTCCACACCCTGCCAACCGGGTTATGCGGCGAACATAGCAGTAACAACCGGGCTCTCTCTGCGCAATACTCGAAATGGTCGAAGTCGATCGTATACCCGCTTTTCCCCAGGCGCAATGGATTATGTATCAGTTCTCTGCCAGTGCTGGTGACGGACGAAAAAAAAGGAAAATATACCGGCGGTTGTACGATAACCGGTGCGCCTTCCCCGGCGAACGTCATTACAGCGGCATGCAGCGATGGCACTACACCAGGGGACATCACGATCCAGTCGCGGTGTACTTCCCAGCCATGGCGCTGCCTCAACCAGGCTATCAAGGATTCGTACAAACTGTCGGGATAGATCGTATACCCATACACAGGATGGGCGGCACGTCTGGCAAGCGCCTGGGTCACGGCCGGCGGCGCAGCGAAATCCATGTCTGCTACCCATAGAGGAACAACCTCCGGGGCGCCGAACATGCCCTGGCGGCCGTCGTATTTGAGGCTGGCGGTACCGGTACGACTGATTATGCTGTTGAAATCATATCGGCAAACCTGGCCTGAGCTCAAGCAACTCGCTCCCAGATTGTCACTTCTGATAGCGTATGCTGAAATTTCCGCCGGGTCTCACGGATGACAAACGGCACTTCCTTCGGCCCCTGAATCAGTTTGAAACGATCACCCAGAACCTCGTTCAGGCCGTCCAGCGTTCCAAAGCTTTCGCCATCACGCTTGAACCCACCAATCCAGGCTTCCCGCTTGGTATGTTCCTCCAGCCAGGTATAAGGCGAAGCCAACAGCAAAATCCCCCCCAGGTTAAGTCGCTCGTGAATGGATGTGAGCAGCTTGGCGGGATCATAAAGACGGTCAATCAGATTGGCTGCCAGGATAAGATCATAACCGGTAAAGAGGGGCTTGAGATTACATGCATCGCCCTGATAAAACGCTACTTTGTGCCTGACAGCATCCAGGCCGAGTCCCGTCAGCGTACGCTCTCTATAAACAACAAGATCACCCTCGTCCGTCAGCGTATAGCGCAACACGCCCGTTCCGGCAAGCTGGACACCTTGTCCGATGAAACGGGCCGAGAAATCGATACCGGTCACTTCATCGAACCGCCGTGCCAGCTCAAAAGTTGCACGCCCGGAAGCACAGCCAAGATCGAGCGCTTTGCGGCATGGTTTGCCGCCCATGGCGGCAATAGCCAGTTCAGCCAGTGACTTTGGAAAGTTTGGCACGTCAAAATATCTGTCACCATAATGGAATTCAGCGTACTCGGAGAGCAGCTTGTCGGTTTCGTAGTGGGAATCATGCTGGACGACTGCTGTATCGCCCACCACGTAGCGAAATCCGGCATGCTGAAAAAAATGACGTCTGAATGCATAGCGCGCGCTCTTCAGCGACTCATTACCACAAGAAATCCAGGAACCGCCTTTGATGAGATTATGCCGACCATCGAAAGTCGGCGTCGTGAAGTCGTCATAATGCGTATGGATATCGAAACCTTCAAAGGGATAGATCGGCGTTTCCGTCCACTGCCACACGTTCCCCACGACGTCATAGAATTCCCCCTGAGGGAATTCATTGACCGGGCAGCTCGAGGCAAAATAATCAAAATGTATATTCCCTGCGGCTTGTTCGGTATGAGGTACGTCGGATAATCCGGCTACGTCATAGAGTCGATACCACTCGTCTTCCGTTGGCAGTCTGAACGATTGGCCGCTTGTTGCCGCTTTCCAGTTGCAAAAGGCTTTTGCTTCGTGATAGTTCACTTCTGCCGGCCAATCCCACGGCATGGGTATTTCTTCGGTCATGAGCCGCAAGCGCCACTCAGCGCCTTGCCTGATCCAGAAAGTGGGATATTCCGCCCGAGTATGACATCGCCAGGCGCGACCTTCCTCTTCCCAGAAACTCTCTGTGCCGTAGCCGTTTGCATCGATAAAGGCGAGGAATTCCTGATTGCTGACTAGGTATTTGCTGGCTTGAAAAGCCGCAACTTCCGCTACATGACTGCCATATTCATTATCCCATCCATACGTGCGATCAGTTTTATTCTTACCAAGATATACGGTGCCTTCGGCAACATGAATTAGCTGATTTTGGGGCGCCTGTCCGGATTTTCCGCAAGGTCTCCAGGCCGGGTGAGCACTGACGTGTTCGAGTGTGTGCTGACGGATCAGCACTGAGGACGTTTCGAGATGGATGCGCTCATGCTCGATGCCCATTATGATTGTCCACCAGGGGCTGTCCCAACCAATCGGCAAGCTCAGTGGCACCTCACTGATGATCCGGTCAACAGTGTTCCGTATCTTGAGACGGTAAGCCCTCACTTCGTCAACGGAGGGCCAGTCATAATGAGTAGTGTTCAGGTCATCCCAGCTCATTTCGTCGACGCCCACTGCAAACATGGATTCCATCTTGGGATTGATTCGTTCCTTAATCAGCCCCGCAAGCATCAATTTGTTAGTGAAGAAAGTGGACGTATGACCTAAATAAAAGATGAGGGGATGGCGCAAGGAGATAGGTTTTTTGAAATAGGCTTCTTCACCTTGCAAAGTTTCGAAAAGTTGCTCGTAGCGATCAAGCGTAGCGTGAAAATAGCGTCGTATCTCCTCACGCTTCGCCTCAACATTACTCCCTGAAAGATCAGGGGTTCTTGGAAAAACCCGTTTCGGTAACGCGTGCAGCGTTGAATCTTCGGAAGCAGAGTGGGCGGGCATTATAATTTTTCGTGCATCATTCAAATTCATATTCAACCTCGGATATGAGTTGTCCCAAAATTAAATCAGACGAAGTGTAACACCTGATACGTTACCTCTGTAAATTAGCCAATCGAATAACATCAGCATGAATAGGGACTTAGCGGTACCCAGTCGAAGAGGCAGAGTATGCATAATGCAATCAAAATGCGTCAAGCCGGGGTAAGAATTTATGAATAATTCCGATGGCTCCGTGCGGCCGGCTGCACGCAAAAGCACATGGCTCATGCAGGGTGATGCTTTGACCCGACACGCTGCTGACACGCTTGAGCAGCGTTGCGGGATTCGATTACGATGACGGGAGCGAGTTCCTCAAATGCCCACTTTCTTCGTTATTTCGCTGCAAAATCTCTCCGCTTGGGTCTTTGTTTGACGCCTGCCCGCGCTCAAAAGATGCCACTGTTAAGAGCACCGCTTTTGAACCCCTTTGAAACCCCTTATGAACCCCTTGGAAATCCCTTACGAACCCCCTACGCAATCTCTACCAATTTCTACTAAAAGCGTCGACCCGAATTCAGGCCCGATGGGCAGCCCCAATAGGCAAGGCCATCTCATCAATCAGGTCAACGCGCTGTACAATGTGTCATCATGTGCCTGGGATGGGGTGCAACATTCTACTCACCCACTTATGGCAATATGGCAATTTTGGATAGTCGCTCTGATGGAGATTTTATAGCGCACTGCCTCGCGCGGCAGTGTACCTATAATGGATGACGAGCGTTTGACCAGTAGGAATTTCGAACTCGCGATGAGGCGTTTCGCCGCACTTGCGGTACCGGATAGATTGATAGCCCTCGACCCTCCCCTTCTAACTGTTCCAAGCGGGCTTTCATGGTCAGGAACTGAATAGGAAACCCTGACAGAGTCACCCGGAAACCCGGGCAGAGCCGTTCGGATACCGTCAAGGGAAACCCGGCCCCTGCATTGGCAGGCGTTCACTGCCCCATCCAAGAAATTCCTGTGAAATGATAGAAGCAGTTGAACCGACGCTAGGGGGTTAATTGGAAGAACCAGAGCTTCGTGATAAGTATATTGCAGGGGAAGCTGTAGATCTACATGTCATAGCCGTCGGGACAGGGCCGCCTGTCGTTCTTCTCCATGGCTTCCCCGAAAATTGGCGCTCCTGGCGATATCAAATCCCTGCACTGGTAGCCGCCGGCTTCTCGGTGCTGGCGCCAGACATGCGGGGGTACAATCTCTCGGGCAAACCGGCAGTGCAAAGCGCCTATCAATTAGATCATCTTGTTGCAGATGTCGTTGCTCTGGTAAACGCAACTGGCTATTGCCGCGCACATATCGTCGGGCACGACTGGGGTGGCATTGTCGCGTGGGCGTTCGCAGAACGACACCCCGAACTGGTGGATAAGCTCGTCATCCTCAACGCCCCCCATATGAAGATCTACCTCGAAAAGGTGAAATATCCGCGGCAAATGCTCAAGAGCTGGTACGTACTCTTCTTTCTATTGCCGCGCTTGCCCGAACTTGCACTGTCGGCCGGGAATTTCCGTGCTATACGTAAAATGTTCCGGTTGAGTCCGGCCAAAAAAGACGCCTTTAGCAGCCAGGATATTGAGGATCATATCGAGGCTCTTTCACAGCCCGGAGCGCTCACCGCAGCCCTCAATTACTACCGTGCCAACTTGACGATGGCAAATGCGCGCAAGTTTGCGCATTCGGCACCCATAAACTCGCAAACTCTTGTGATCTGGGGAGAACTTGATCCCGCCCTTGGTATCGAGCTGCTCGATGGACTCCATAAGATAGCGCCGCGCATTCAAATTCACCGGGTTCCAGGCGCGAGCCACTGGGTGCAAAATGAAGCGCCCATGGAAGTTAACCGCGTGCTGTTAAATTTTCTTATTGGGCGAAACTGAAAACCGTTTTGCTCACCCTCTTGCTCGAGGTCGCGGTTTTTTTTTGAAATTGATCTATGCTTGTAATGAGTTTGCCAAAACGCGAAGTCTTGGGCAGAAATGCGCTCCAGAGTCCTATTCTCATCGTTAAAGGAAAGACCATGAGACTCTATTTATTGTTGGCTTGTTTAGCATTGAGTGCTTGCGCCGGGCTGCCGTCAGCTGTCAGGGATGTGCCTGTAAAAGATATATCTTATAGCGAGGCAAGCCAGAACCCGAACAGTTATAAGGGCACGGCTGTGCGGTGGGGTGGAGTAATTATCGAGGTCGATAATGAAGAAAACTACACTCTTGTGCAAGTGTTGTCCTATCCGCTCAATTTTTACGGCCGACCCCAGCTCACAAAACCCAGCGAGGGACGTTTCGTCATCAAGAGTGCCGAGTTTCTTGATCCTGCCGTCTATGCGAAAGACAGGGAAATAACCGTTGCGGGAGTGCTTGAGGGTGATATTCAACGTACAATAGGCAAAAAAACAGTTCGACTGCCGTTGCTATCTTCGACAGCTATTTATTTATGGCCTGTTTATCAGAATAACCCTTCTGGCTATGGCTATGGCGGTTACGGCTTCTATCCGTATTTTGGATATGGATTCTATGGAACTCCTTATTGGGGAGGGTATTACAGACCATACTGGTGATAAAAGAACAACGTCCCTCCCCCACGCGGTCTACATAGGTAAATCTTTAAACCAGGCATTGGTTTCCACGATTGACCTGCAAAAAAGATTCTTGAGTACGCCGCGTCGTCAGTTTTCTTTCCCGATGCAGCATGGCTGATGCTCGCCGTCTGCTTCCATGCAATTTTCATCGCGCTTCCAACACCGGTTAATCCGAAGACACTTCGCAGGGTAACGACAGCCTTGTCATGCGTAAACTTTCGCTTATTTTCATTGGTTGCTTTTTTGCTATTCTGCTTGCCTTGGTGGTTATGTTGTCCCTCGCTATCGAAGAATCCCCACGCGTTGATCGCGTGGTCGTTCTTACACCGGAAGATGTGGCACGTGCGAAACGAATTGTTGATGCCCATCGCTATCTGGTTCGCCCAGGTATGCTTGCCGTGGCGCGGATAGCGCCCGCAGACGCTGATCTCGCGGCAAACTATTTGGCCCACCGATTTGGCAAAGGCAGCGCGCGGGTAACCGTCGTGGACCACAGGGCGACCATTAATCTGAGTCTGCCCGTAGCTTTAACTCCACTAGCCGCTACGAATGGTTATCTGAACCTTAAGGCAACATTAGCCGAAACAGGCAGCCTTCCGCGACTTCGATCGGTGCATATCGGAAAACTTTCGCTTCCCGATCCACTCACCGACATTATCGCATTTCAGCTTGAACACTGGTTACGGCGCAGTCCGGAGTATCGCGCGGGCTTTGACGCGTTGAGGCAGGTCAAGATATCAAGGAACGAATTAGCTGTCGTTTATCGCTGGACAGGCGGCTTTCCCCGCTTTTCTCGTGAAGTAAAATCATCCATTATTGGTGAGATGGAACGCGAGCGATTACTTCACTATCAGGCTTTATTGGCGGCACATACCCGGCAAAATGGCACAACGGTATCGCTTGCGAAAATCCTGCCGCCATTGATGCGTGAGGCGGCCGGGCGCTCCGTAACCGGGGATGTTTTAGCGGAAAATCGCGCGGTAATATTGATCGCCTCGTTTCATGTGCTGGGCATTTCCCTGGAACGAATTCTCCCTGATGCGGCCTCCTGGCCGCGTTCCATGCCTCAGCAAGTGACAGTCGACGGACGCGATGACTTTGCAAAACATTTTATGGTGTCTGCCGCAATTGCGGCCTATGCAGATACCGCATTATCCGATGTGATCGGCCTATATAAAGAGATCGAGGATTCGCGCGGCGGCAGTGGTTTCTCATTCAATGATATTGCGGCCGATCGCGCGGGTACGAAATTTGGTGAAAAAGCTGTGGCAAGCGAGGACTCGGCGCAGGCCCTGCAACGCAGGGTCGCGTCAGGACTTGAGGATGGCGATTTGATGCCGATTTGGTCGGATTTGCCCGAATTCATGCCCGAGGCAGAGTTCAAGCAGCGCTTCGGCGGAATCGATGCACCAGCCTATCGGGCGATGATGCAGAAGATCGAGCAACGTGTTGCAGCTCTGGGCGTCCTGCACTAATTCGCTCGAATAACTTATCCGCAACACGGTTGAGCAAGTTTAATTCCTGCGGCTAACCTGGAGGTGGATAATCCAAGGCCCGCTGTAGGCCGAAACCTCTCTACAAGTTCCGCATGAAGTCCCACTGTGTGCAACACAACGGCCACGCGGGCGCACGCCGGGGAGCAGCTGTCCAGAGAGCCCGCAGAGAGCTTACAGAGGCCCTTCCGAGGTCCCATACCTACGTATGCTTGGCCGCGCGGTTTTCTTACAGTCTGTTGAGGAACGCTGAAATGGTAGGCCAGGTCCAGGCGTCAATTTCGCGATTTCCCACCGGGTCGGGCAATTTGGAAGGCAATCGTTCAGCATCGCCGTGAATCAACAGCACAGGCATGCGGCCCTCATAAGCACAGCGTATTTCCCATAATTGGCCGTCCGCTCTGACGACATTTTTGGTAATAATGGCAATCACCCCATCACAGCCGGTAACCTTGGACCGGCATTCTTCCTTCCATGCGGGTTCCCATGATTGCTTGACTGGCATGTCCACAAACGAAAAAGTGGTTTGCTCTTTGTTCAATTGCTCAAGAAGCTGATCGCGCAGCTTGACATCCCTGAGTGCAAAGCTGATAAAGACCTTGTTCGTTTTTGCAGCCATTCATTACCTCCCCTCGAATAATTATTTTAGCCTGGTACAAACCTAAAGCTTTTCCCTAATATGGCTTGATTAATTTTTTTTCCGGATCTCAGCTTCCGGAGCTGCGGCGGGCCGTTACCTGGATCTCTATACGCATGCGGGGATCGGACAGCCCGGCAGAAATCATCATCGCCGCAGGTCTAACATCACCCAGGTATTTGCGAAAGATGGGCCAGCATTTGGGGAAATCCCCGGCGTCCGGCAATATGTAAGTCACCCGGACAATGTCTTCCAAATTGCCTCCCGCCTCGGTCAGAGCTGCCTGGATATTCCTGAAACATTGTTCAGCTTGCTCCAGCAGATCATCCGAAATGGTCATCTTTCCATAATCGAACCCGGTCGTTCCCGAGACAAAAATCCACTCGCCATCAACAACGGCTCTTGAATAGCCGATTTCCCGTTCGAAAGTGGAACCTGAACTTATCAGTCGGCGCGGCATAACGCTCCTTTTAGCAGCTCTGCAAATATATGTATTACTCCAAGGGAGTTAAAGATCAATGGGAAAAACACTGACTCTTGTCTGATACAACCGTGCAGGCATATCGCATCTCCTGTACATGTCCCGCACGGTTGAATATGTATTCGGCTCTCATGCCCTTGAATTGCGCGTCCGTGAAAGAAATAGCATTGGGTACAAGCCGTTCCTCATTCCAGAATCTCACCCTGCAGAAGTCAGGCTCGGATCTGCATATCTTGCTGAGCGCCGCCCCATAGACGGCCTTATCCATGTCCCGCTTACTATCGATCAGGACCATATGAATATAGTTTTTTGAACTTCCGAGTTGAAGTGACCGGATAAGCCGCCAACCATCGCCTTGCAGCAACGGTTGTGCCTGAGATTGCTGCTCGGGTTGTGGTTGCTGCAACGCGGCAGAAAGCGGCCACGATGAGATTAACGCGATGAGTGCGACACTAATAGCTCTCTTGTTCATTAAATAGTCCCTTGCCAAGTTCCCAGCCTAAAGCTCAAGCAAAAATGCCAACCCCAAACCCCAGTAACAACGCACCCATTCAGGGTTAATTAGCATTGCCCCTGAAGATGGTTAAACCCATGTAGCCGGCAATGTCGTCTTCACCTCTTTCCGCCCGTGCAGCAAATTCATTTTATCAATAAAGAAAGTCGCCAACAAGAAAATCAACCACTGCTGTGAAATCCGCCTTTACGCTCAGCATAATGAAACAACATATAGAATCCACCGATCTGGAGCATGGGAGAACTCAATAAATGTCGCTCAATTCCCCGGCACGTAATTCCTCATGACGCAGTTTCTTAGAAAGTCAGAGATATTCCTCAAGGATATAAATTTCCCGCCGTTGAGAGCCCATAAGGTATGTGAACCATCCCATACATATTTCCTCAGCCCGTGCCTGACCGATTTGCCGGAAAGTCCTCATTGTCGCGTCGGGATTACTTACATTAGCGACCGCAGCAGGTGTAATTAACATTACAAATCAAACTATAAGGTTATGGCATGGAACTTGCTTCACACCAGACAGATTGCGATAAATTATGGACTCTGCAGCACGGTTGCGGGTCACTGTCACGCAACAAAAACGATCCATCTTTATCTGAAACGGAAATATCTGAAATGGGTTTTAACCTTCCGCTTACTGCTGAACATGCCGAACGGTATGCCCGAATTATCGAGGAAGGCACAGCTGTACGTCGACATTACGACCTTCTCATATGGCTTCAGGGAGAGATCCAACACTACCTGCCTCACGAGATCATGCTCGGGGCCTGGGGCGATTTCAGTTCCAACCCGATTCGCTACGACATTGCCTCTGCTTTACTGGGAATAAGAACGAAGTGTTCTGATTCGAACGCGCTTTCGCCCTTGCTTCAAGGGCTTTTCAACCGCTGGGTATCACTGGGCCAAATGCCTTATACACTGGGACGCGGCGAATCGGTATTTTTGCTTGAGGAACATGGTCTGCAATGCTCTTTTGGTGTGGCATTGCGAGGCATGCGATCGATACTGATACATGGGGTCAGCGATAAACGCGGGCAGCATGATTGCCTTTATATAATACTCAGTTCAAGAACAAGGCTCGATACTTCCGCTTTCAACGCACTAAAGCTTCTGCTTCCCTATCTTGATACCGCGATGGGCCAGGTTGATCCCTTAATTTGCGACCCACGATCTGCTCCTACTTCCCCGGACATGAAAGACGAAGGATTAAGCATGTCGGAAGTGGAGATAATGAACTGGATCAAGGCCGGCAAAACCAATTCTGAAATTGCGGTCATACTCGGAATCAGCGCCGTCGCGCTCAAGAATCACTTGCGAAATATATTCAAGAAATTGCATGAATAAAAATCGAGCCGGTTCAAGGTAAACAAAATCCTTCTAATCATCAATACAGAAAACGCTTTACCGGCTTCCTCAATAGCTCGCCAGCTCGCCCGAGCCTTCAGAACATACCCATCGTTTCATGAGGATGGAAGCCATTCGCGGATGAAGGGGTCATAAAAATCACCGTAATCCGGCACTGCTCCGCGAATTTGGCAAATTGCTCCCGCGAAATGATGTGCTCGGCGCAATGTAACAGGCGTGGTCCAGCCATGCAAAAGCCCGAGCATGAAAATGGCGGAGAACGCATCACCGGCGCCCACGGTGTCGCGAATACCGGCCACCGGAGCAGATGGCATTGCTATCAGGCCTGATCCGTCCAGCCACCACGCACCGTCTGCTCCGCAAGTGATGAGTACTCCCCTTAGCGAATATCGCTGTGCTAATAACCCTGCCTGTGCTTCGGCTGAAGTAGCCTTGAGATCAAGCAACTGGTTCAGGAGTTCAAGCTCGGCATCATTTGCCTTCATGATATCCGCATGCTTCAGCGACCAGTGCAGCCGCTCGACACATATCCATGGGTTGCGCAGATTTACGTCGAAAAAACGCTGTCCACTGGCTGCACGCAACATATGACGCAATGCGCGATGCGAATCCGAACGCTGCGCCAATGTCCCGAAGTAAACCAGTTCGGGCTTGGCCGCTAGCGCAGCGATGCGTGCCAGCCGCGGATGAATATGGTCATAGGCTTGATCGGGAAGAATATCGAACCGGTGCCCGCGTTCCGAAGTGAAGTGCACCTGAACCACGCCAGTGGAATGGATGGAATCGAGCTGTACGCCATGTGTGGTGAGCCCCGAGCTCTCCAGGGACTGCAGCGCACGCCCCCCCGCCTCATCCAGACCAATACGGGTAATCAGCACCGGTGCGCAGCCAAAGGCGCACAGGTGTCTGGCAACATTGAATGGCGCGCCGCCCAACACTTCCCTGTCGGGAAACCGGTCTATCAAAATTTCGCCAAATAGGAGTACTACATGGCGAGCGTCGATCATCTTTATCCTTAAGGGATCCGGAATAAGTCCTGCGCGAGTACGACAATAAATTGGAACCAAAGGATGGATGAAGCTCTGCCTCGGCTGCTACCTCTCTATACGGATACAACTTGTGCCTGTTCCGCATCCAACTGGTTCGCCAACGCGCTCAATGCTGCGGAAATCTCGACTGGATACCCCGGAGCATGATCCAGACTGGTCATGAACCTAGGCAAGCGATCGTAACTCGCCAGCGTCCGCATGCGCATTTCATCCAGTGTGACACCCTGATTGATGCGCTTCCCCGCCCGCATGACCCGAGCCATAAGCGGCTCACCGTCGTGAAGGTCGTTTTCCTCCAGCGCGACAATATCCCCAGCCATGCAGCCGCCGGGCCCATTATATTTGCGATATACCTGTTTTTTTCCAGGCCAGGTAGCCTTCCCCTCGGACCGTTTGCGGCGCGCCTTCCCAGCGTATTCCTGTAACTTATAGGCACAGTCCAGTGAGGGCGCGTCGCTGGACACGTCAAGCGCTGTCCCTACACCGAAGCCATCTATTGGCGCCCCGGATGATAACAGTTCCCGCAGCCGGTATTCATCCAGGTTTCCGCTGGCAAAAATGGTCGTGTTTTCCAATCCGCCTTTGTTGAGTATGTGACGTACCTTGCGGGCATGAGCTCCGAGATCTCCACTATCTAACCGGACACCCTTGATGCTGATTCCCTGTACACCAAGTTTGCGGCCCAGGGAGACTACCTTGGCCGCGCCCGCCTCCGTGTCAAAGGTATCGATCAGCAAGACCACGTTATCCGGATGACAACGAGCAAAATGCTCAAAAGCAACCGCTTCGTCCCGATGTGCCTGAATATAGGAGTGGGCCATGGTACCGAATAGCGGAATTCCGTACAAAGCTCCGGCCATTACGGTGGCCGAGCCTGAAAATCCGGCGAGATAGCTTGCCCGCGCAGCGAGCAACGCCGCTTCCGCACCATGCGCACGCCTCATGCCGAAGTCCACCAGCAGTTTGCCAGGCGCTGCCAATACTGAGCGGGCAGCCTTGGTAGCGATCAAGGTTTCGAAGTGAAGCAGATTCATGACACGCGACTCGATCAGTTGGGCTTGTGGCAATGCTGCGGTTATCCGCAGGATAGGCTCGTCCGGAAAAAAAATGGTTCCCTCCGGTATGGCATGAACATCGCCATCGAAACGAAACTGCTCAAGGTACTCAATAAGCGAAGACCCGAAACGGGGGGCGAGCCAGGCCAGTTCTTCCGGCGAAAATCTCAGGTTCTCAAGGAAATCCAGAGCTTGTTCCAGCCCGGCCGCCACCAGGAAATTTCGTTCGCGCGGGAGCTTGCGAACGAAGAACTCGAACACCGCAGTTTCCTGCATGTTCTGCTCCAGGTAACTTTGCAACATCGTTAGCTGATAGTGATCAGTCAGCAGGGGGCTGGAAATCGGATTCATGCAAGAGCACTTCGTAATGGATGGGAATTGCGCCTAGGCGTCGCATTTCTTCAAGCGCATTCACTCCGTCAGCAACGCTTATGGCACGCACAGCGTCTTCGAGGACAAAGGTAGAGTAACGGTGCCGCAGAGCATCCTTCACCGTATTGAGCACACAGTATTCTGTAGCGAGGCCACCGATAAACAGGCGACGAATACCAAACGACCGCAGCAAAGTATCGAGTCGCGTGTCATCGAAGCCGGAGTACGCATCGTTTTCCCGAAGGGTAGCCTTGGAAATGATATGAGCATGGGTAGGCAGTTCAAGGCCGGTAGGGAACGCGGCACCCGGCGTCTCGGCAATACAATGCGGTGGCCAAGGACCGCCTTTCTGAAGAAAGGAGCAATGGTCTGGCGGATGCCAGTCGCGGGTCGCAAAAATTGGCAAATCATGAGCATGAAAAAGCGCAAGATACCGATTGAGTACTGGAACGACCTCGTTACCGTTGGGTACAGGCAGACTCCCTCCCGGCAGAAAATCATTCTGCACATCTACCAGGAGCAGGGCGTCCCCCGCAGCGAGTCCATCTTTCATGCAGGTCCTCACCGTTACAAGAGATTTAAAGTTCACCTGCAGCGTGCTTGAAAAGCTTCTAGCCGCCTCGAACCAGCAACACAGGTATATGTGCCGTACGCACGACCCCTTCAGCAACGCTGCCGAAGAGAATGCGGCTAAAACCCGAACGGCCGTGCGTGCCGATGACGATCAGGTCGGCCCCCCAGCGCCTTGCTTCCTCGATGATTATGCTGGCAATGCGCTCTCCTCGTGTTTCAAGCAGTTTTTGCTCCGCTGTCATACTGGCCTGCCGCACCAAGGCTTGAGCTTGTGCCAGAATTTTCTCCCCGCTGCTTCTGGCGCTTCTCTGGACTTCGGCATAATTGATATACGCTTCATTTTCCAGAAACAGGATCTCTTCCATCACATACACCAATTCCAGCTTTGCCATGAGCTGACGGGCAAGCCCGAGCGCTTCCTGTAACGCATGCTCGGAAGTGGCACTGCCGTCCACAGGAACCAGGATATGCCGATACATAAGAATGAGCCTGATTATCCCAACTATCCCTGTTCAACTACCCTTTTACGCACACTTTCGGCCGCAGGAAGGCAACCCGGCGCGCGAGCCCTGCTTGTTCCGTTGCCTCAGCAACCAGGTCGACATCCTTATAAGCGCCCGGAGCCTCTTCCGCTACCCCACGCATCGAGCGCGTACGTATCAGAATGCCTTGCCGGGCCAACTCGTCAACGAGCTGACGCCCGTGCCAGCGCGCCAGCGATTGGTGGCGGCTAAGGGCGCGACCTGCGCCATGGCTTGCGGATGAAAACGCCGGGTTTGCGCGGTTCCCCGCAAGAATATAAGAGCCGGTGCCCATGCTGCCGCCCATGACCACTGGCTGACCCACGTCGCGGTAGCGTTCCGGCAACATCGGATGCCCCGGCCCGAACGCACGCGTTGCGCCTTTGCGATGGACGTGCAATAGCCTGGGTTTACCATCGACTTCGTGCATTTCCGCCTTGCAGGTATTGTGTGAAACGTCAAACAGGGTTTCGAGATTTGCTTTGGGATATACTTGTGCGAAGGCCGTGCGGGCCAGATGAGTCAGAATTTGACGATTGGCCAAGGCACAGTTTATTCCTGCGTTCATCGCCCCGATATATTGCTGACCTTCCGGAGACTGGATAGGCGCGCAGGCCAGTTCGCGGTTAGGCACGCGAATGCCAAGGCGCGAGGCAGCCTTGGCGAGCATGACAAGATACTCGGTGCCAATTTGATGCCCCAGCCCGCGCGAGCCGCAGTGTATGGACACAATGATCTGGCCTTCTCGCAAGCCAAACGCCGACGCGGCAGCGACGTCGTAAATTTTTTCCACGCCCTGGATTTCGAGATAATGGTTGCCCGAACCAAGCGTACCCATCTCGCCCCGCTGTCGCTTTTTTGCCAGCTCCGATACGTTATCAGGCACCGAGCCACTCATGCGGCCGTGTTCTTCAATATACTCGAGGTCGGCAGCAAGGCCATATCCTTGGTTTACCGCCCAGTGCGCGCCTTCGCGCAGGACCTGATCAATCTGCGCCGGGTTCAGCTTCAGGTGGCCTTCTTCACCCACGCCAGCGGGTATTGCGTGGAACAGTGTGTCTGCAAGCCGGCCAAATTCCGGCAAAGCATTGCCTACATCGAGGTTGCTGCGCAGGCAGCGTATGCCGCACGAAATATCAAAGCCGACGCCCCCGGCAGAAATGACACCGCCTTGTTCTGCATCAAACGCGGCAACGCCACCGATGGGAAATCCGTAGCCCCAGTGAGCATCAGGCATAGTCATTGCGGCGCCCGCGAGGCCGGGCAGGCCGGCGACATTGGCAATTTGTTCCAGTACTTTATCATCCATGCTGCCCAGCAAAGGCGCGCTACCATAGAGCAGTACGTCCGCACGCTCCTCGCCCGGTTGGCGTGGCAAGCTCCAGAGATAGGGTTGCAGCTGACGTAATTGGCTTAGATTCATTTCTACGGCTCTCCGCGTCGCGAACCCTCAGTCATACTCAGCCATACGTCCACTCGTATGAACACTCGTCTGTCCACTGTCTGGCCACTCATACGTCCACAACGCAGCGCGCGTCCCAGGATCCGCCCGTTTGTTTTACGGAAAGCATGGTCAGGGTTGCGCCTTTTACTTCCACGCCCCGCTCCAGGCTGTCATTCCACCTTTCACCCGACACTTCGCCATTCCACTTATCGCCATGACGCTGCAAATGGAAACGGCTGAATACCATGTCCAATTCGCGCGCTTTCCCCAGCAATAGATTCAGCCACGTGACCAGCGCCAATTCGCTGTCGGCTTCCTCAAACTCAATCGATACCGTGGCTCGCGGCTGCACCGCATCCACAGGCGTCATAATGGCAAATACTGCTTGTGCCGCTGCCTCAAAAGCCTGCTCAACCGTTGCACCGCGCCCGATCACGCCGATATCGGCATCGTGCTCGAAATACGGTGGGGATTGCGTTGCCATTGATAAGTCCTCGGTCTGCCGGAATCATCATCAAGCCTTCCTCGATTCGTACATCCGGCAAAAAAGCATAATTCATTATAGTGGCTCTGGAAAAACCCGCTGGCTGACGTCACCGGAACTGAACAGGTCTACATTTTTACTGGGAACGCCACAGGCCATCCGGAACAGGATGTCCTCAGTGGAGTGAGCCCGGACTTCGGGGTTAATTGGGCTGCACTGAATGGAGCGGGGGGCCTGGCTTGACAGAAATGCCGCGCAGGTATTGCGCTTGCCTGAACGCTCAGGGGTACTCAGGGATATCTTGCGAACTCTGAAACTCTGAACAAGTCCCGCGCGGGCGCGACGGCGGCTTTATGGTAGGAACACGCAAAAGGCGATGACAAGAATGGTGCCGGTGGCCGATCTGATCCGGCAGGTGGGGATCTCGAACAGACGTTCTACCGCTGGAAGAAACAGTACGCGGGGATCAGTCGGATCAGGTGCGAGAGCTCAAGCAACTGCAGGAAGAGTATGGACGACTCAAGAAGCTGGTGCCGAGCTGAGCCTGGACAAGGCCATCCTGCAGGACGTTGCATCAAAAAAGTGGCCCGGCCCGCGCTGAGACGTGAAGTGGTCGACTACATTGTGAGCCACCATGACTTGAACATGCGGCGGGCCTGCAGGTTGATGAAGCAATCGCGCAGCGTCCAGTACTATCAGAGCGTCAAAGATCCGAAGCAGGCATTACGAGGGCGTATGCGGGAGATTGCCCAGACCCGGGTTCGCTACGGGTATCGGCGAATCCACGTGCTTCTCAAGCGTGAAGGCTGGCAGCTGGGCAAAAACCAGGCGTATCGGCTTTATAGCCAAGAGCAACTGCAGCTTCGCTCGAAACTGCCCAAGCGCCGCAAGATGGTCGTGACACGCTAGGCAAAGATAAAGCCGACCCAACCAAATGAAGCATGGAGCATGGACTTTGTGGCGGACCAGCAGGCCTTCGGCATGAAGTTTCGCACGCTGACGATTATGGATTCTTCAGCAAGGAAGCGCTGGCGATCGAAGTTGGCCAGCGCTTGCGAAGCGAACATGTGATCGCCGCGTTAAAACGGTTGGCCGCGCGCCGGGGTCCCCCTCAATATCTTTTTGTGGATAACGGCAGTGAATTTTCGGGGCAGTTGCTCGACTTTGGGCGTACCACCACCGGCACGGATCGACTTCATCCGTCCGGGAAAGCCAACAGACAATTGCCACATCGAAACGTTTAATGGATCATTCCGGGACGAGTGCCTGAACGTGCATTGGTTTGAAACGCTGGAAGAGGCCAAAGCGATCATCGAGGACTGGCGGCGGGACTACAACGAGAGTCGACCTCACTCGACTCTCAACAACCTGACACCAGCTGAATTTGTACGCCGGGCGGGCCTTCCAAGCCCTGTCCCGGTTTAACCAACGCCGAAAACTAACTCTCGGAATGGCCCTGGAAACCCAAGCGGATCACACTTAACATGAAGACTCACTCAGTGGATGGCTACAAAATTCTTAGCAGGTCAGCCCATCCTCCTATTTTCCTGGGGGAGAAAGCGGCAAAATCAGGATCTTTTTGCGCCTTCCAAGTCAGATGTAGCTGATTTGGGCCGCCAAAAATGGATTGCGGTACCCACTAGCG
>NZ_FOBH01000005.1 GCF_900109785.1 Nitrosovibrio tenuis | reverse complement strand
TGTATATTCCTGCTTCGGTATCTTCATCATCTTCCTCTCCAATGTGACTTCGATTTTACATCACCCTTGGAAGACGATTTTTCGGGGGAAGCTCAACCCGTGAAACCAAGCAAAAGCTTGTTTTTACAAAGTCAGATACGGTTTGGTGTTGGGGAACCCAAAATATAATTAGGGAGACGTTTGGAACAGATACAAAAACTATAGAGAGTCGTGCTGTACCTCAGAATATTACTGCATCAGAGAATTTGCATGTAAAAGGATTTATTGAAGAGGCGCTGTGTGTGGCTTTATCACGCAACAGACCACTGCTGGCGAGAACAAACAAAGCATCAGCCTACCTTATCGCCGATCCACACACGGACAACGTTGATGCTCTTGAACCATTGGCACAGGTTGTTAGCAAAACCTCCGGCATAATACCGGGCCTTTTCGCAAGGCCTCATCCCGATGATGCTACGCAACAGCAGGTTGGTTGGTCGGAATCGGTACGTCTATCAATCGATTATAAAAATGGTCAGCTTTGGTTGCTGATCGATCCAGATGTATGGATTTGGCCTCTACGTGCTCGTCAGGATGCTAGAGAGTTTTTGGATAAAAGACGCGCCGATCGGTACAATAAAAAATATAATGAACTTCTGGATGCTTGGAGACAGATTATACTGGGTACAGGCGCTCTCAACGCAGAGATCAGTGTTTCTGCCTTTTCAGAGGGTGATGAAACGGAAAATCCAGTTTTTCTGATAGGAAGCCGCACAGCTTTCTCACGGAGGTTGGTAGTATGACCAGTGAGCTTTGTGGCTATTCCACAGTACCAGAGCCTGATCTGGTGTTTGCCCAAAACAAGACGAGTAAGCATCCGCTTCTCGGTTTAATAAATCATGGACCTTACGGTCTTAAGTTCGGCGCACCCAGTAGCTTACGCCTTGCACTGCTTGCGCCTACAAGAGAGATGCAGAAACTTAAGTCTCTGGTCGAAGAATTAAAAAGATCGGCACTACCAAAAGAAGCAACTAATTATTATCCGGAGTATCAAGGTTTTCAAAAGATTTTTCGTATACCAATTGCCAATCAGGATGATCGGCTTGTCATTAACTTTCCGGATCAGCTTGAAGTCCACGCCAACGCCAAAGCAAAAACTGATCTGGCCAAAGGTTTGTTTCAGTGTATAGCTCAACTACAGACCCTTAGAAGCAATTTTGACGTTGCTCTGATTTATTTGCCGGAAAGCTGGTCTGAGTGTTTTGAAGGCGAGAATTTTGATTTTCACGATTATCTCAAGGCATTTTGTGCACCTTCAAATATACCTATCCAAATCGTTAAGCAGGGCCGTTTTGATGCACGCTCATGTCGAGCCAACGTACTTTGGGGAATCAGTGTTGCTTTATACGCCAAAGCGGGAGGTATCCCGTGGAAATTGACTGGATTGAACAAAAACGAGGCATTCATAGGCATTAGTTATGCCATTAAAACCGCTCGCGACGGTAACGAATATACCACTTGTTGTAGTCAAGTGTTCGATCCAGATGGAACGGGTTTTCGTTTCGTTGCTTACGACGCCAGAGAATATACCAAGGAGGGAAAAAATCCTTTCTTATCCTACTATGAAATGCAATCTGTTCTGTCTCGTAGCCTTGAAATTTATCAAAGCGGGCATTCTGGACGTTTGCCGTCAAAGGTTACGATTCATAAAAATACAGAGTTTAAAGACGACGAAATACTCGGGGCTTTAGACAGTTTCCGTGACGGTACGGAAGTTGAATTAGTCCAGATTATTAAGGGCGTAAATTGGAAAGGAGTACGCTTCGGTACAAAAAATCCACCTGAACCGTTTGGTTACCCGATACAACGCGGAAGTTATTTCCCCGTGGCCCGAAATGAGGCGCTTCTCTGGACCCAAGGCAGCGTTACAGGCGTCCATGTAAGCAATTCTCAATACAATGTGTATAAAGAGGGGCCGTTAAAGCCCACGCCGTCTCCTGTTCTCCTGCGCCGATTTTCCGGACAAGGCGGTTGGCATGATACCTGTGCCGCAGTGATTGGCTTGACCAAGATGGATTGGAACAACAATACTCTTTACAAAAAACTGCCTGTCACGCTTATCTATTCCAAGGCTTTTTCTCAAATCATTCAGCAAAATCCCGATATGGTTAATAGCGTGTACGACTTTCGTAATTTTATGTGAAGGTCAATCTTCCGCAGCTGTTGGTACCAAAACGAAGGTTACAGACGAAAATATTTCATTTGGGTTAAGAATTGCCGAAAATTCATCGGTGGCCTCGTCATATATGATGTGTGATATGTCTGGAAAGGGGTCAACGGGATGAAGTGCATCAGGGTTGTGGTACATCACGATACTGTCACCCCATGCCTCTTCATAATCCGGATCATCGACGTCGGCTGCGAAAGGGATAGGATGAAATGACGAAGGGTCTGGGTGAGCCTTCATGCCCTGGCGGATCATTTTAATGTCTCTGCTTCCTAGTCCTGCCAGCTTCCCCATCCTATTAAATGTCGTGATAGTGGCAGCATTAGAATAAAGAACCGCACTTACATTTTCTGAGTTTGGCTGCTTGAAAAATTTTGACGGTATCGTCTTATGCTTATAAGTATGTTGTTCACTCTTAACAGTTTTGATCGTGGGTGTTGTGGACGGAGTCAAGAACACTGACCTTACTTGTCCATCAGGTCCGATCTCGACTTCATCTCTTATGAACTCAAAGCCAGCATTATATAAATAGACGTATAGATAAAGCTCCCACAGGCGAGCATCAAATCCGTCACTCTGAAATTGCTGGATATAGTTTCCATCTACATCAACAAAAGAATAGGCAATCTCTTTTATAAGGTTTCGGGCGGCTTCAAAGCGTTCTTCATTAGCGAGCATCTTGAAATATGGATGCTGCTTCTCCTCCTTTACAAAAGGACTAAAAATTTCATGGGGCGGTACAACTTCATCTCCCTGCGGATAGAAATCCTGACCATCATTTATAAATGGAATGATGGCAGTTTCTAAATCTGCATAAGCCTCTTCTGAGGTAGCAAAAAAATTTCCTGAGACGCTTATGCAGCGAAAAAGTTTTCGAGAATCTCTTCCTAAAATTATGTGTCCAAAGTCAGAATCTGTGCAATCAAAAACAATGAACGCAAGAAGCTTGCGATTTACAGCTTCAAACCATGCAATTTCCCGTGAGTAGACCCGGACAATAGGCTGCCTTACATAGCAGTAGGCATCAAACTGCTTTTTCGATATTGCTCGTAGCATTGCTCGGCCCTCGACGGCATTATTGGGGCAGTGACCAATCCACATCTGGCTCAATCTATAAAGATCTATAGATTGAAGTTTGAATGTACGTCAATCATTTCCAATGATCGTTCATTTCTTTTCTTTTACTTCCCCCGCTGGGAATAAATCAATTTAACACAGAACCTGCTTCCACCAAGTCATCCCCCAATCTTCCGCACGCCGTTTTACGGCGTTTGTGCAGACCGGGTGGTTCCCCCTGACTTGTCTCCACCAGAACCTGTGTTGTCGCTCGTACCACTCGCTTTTCTCTGGGGTTTTCCAACCCCAGCGGGGGGGTGTTTTTTAACCTTTGATAAAGCGAGGAAAAGCCATGAGTAATGAAATCAGAATTTATGTAGTTGATTTAGCCCCCTATAACGCCGGGCATTTGCATGGTGTGTGGATTGATGCCTGTGAGGATATCAGTGATATCTGGGAGCAGATCAAAACCATGCTGGTCGACAGCCCCGTTGAAAATTCGGAGGAATACGCCATTCACGATTATGAAGGGTTTGGCGGCTATGCCCTAAGTGAGTATGAAGGCATTGAAAACGCCCATGAGATTGCTTGCTTCATTGCCGAGTATCCGGATTTTGGGGGTGAACTTCTGAAGCATTTTGGCGGTGACTTGGAGGAAGCAAAAACAGCCACCGAAGACAATTATTGCGGCTGCTACCAATCTCTGGCTGATTATGCGCAGGAATTGACAGAGGAAACAACGCAGATTCCTGAGAGCCTGACTTGTTACATCGACTATGAGCGCATGGGCCGGGATATGGAGATGGGCGGTGATATTTTCACAATCGACCCCAGCTTTGAAACGGTGCATGTATTCTGGAGCCGTTAATATGGAGTAAACCAGATTAAATCTGGCGATACCTGTCAGATTTGGTCGTGACTTGAGACTGCTGTGAAGGACCGCGTTCGGCCAGAAGCAGCCCGGACGGTGTGCCTATACGACCGGCAGGTCAAGCCGCCTGATACCTGACGTTGGGGGATGCGGCACCGGGGCAGTTTCTAGGGCTCCTCCGCTGGTCCGATCCGCAGACGAGGAAGCTCGCCGCGTTCTCGTCCAACGTTGAAGACCTTATCGATGGCGGCAACGAACGACTCCTCACTGCTCAAGTGGGCCGTGTACATGGTGAGCTCGGAGTAGTCGAGTGCGATAAAGGGTACTCCAGTTTCCCTTGCGAGCTGCAAGATTGGAGGGCTGTAGCTAGCGAACTCATCGTTGAATAACTCCTTGACCACCGCAATTGCTCGCCAATGCAACCCCGCTACGTGCAAGGTCAGTTCTTGTCCGTCAATCACTATAGGCATTGGGTCTTGCCTTCTTGCATATCGAATGGCGCCGCGTAACTGAGCAATGGCTTTTTTGAGGCTCTTGAGTGCTGTCGCTCTCTTTCTCGAAAGCGGATTAGCTAAAACCTGTTCTGTGTTCGGGCTGTCTTTGGCTTGTATGAATATGAGGTGATTTTCGGTGACTACCAGAATGTCGGCAATCTCTTCTTTTTCGTATATCCGTAAGGGTCCTCTGATGATCTGCTCTGGCGTAAAGATGCGCCGCAGCAACAATGCAATGTCATGCTCGTGTAAACGTCCAGGCTCGTGCCTCACGAGAACGGTCGACGTGGCCAAAGCTGCGCCAACATAGGAGTTGTTGGTAATCGCTGCGTCGATCAGCGCAATGTCCTCTGGCATGAGCGATTCTACGAGTTGCACACTCACTGCCTCCAAGTCATCGGTCTCCGTGCGCACGGAAAACCAAGACTGCATCTGATCATCTACGCCTCTCCAAACATCGAGCGCGTACTTGCCAAACTGAGCTTGTTCAAGGCGACTGCGAGTCACTGGCGGAAGTGATATCTCCGCCCTGTAAGCCAGCATCTCGCGTGCATGTTCGTCAAAGAAATGCACGTCAATCTCAGGCGCTTGCAACATACGGACCAAGTGTTGCGAGTGAGCATCTTCCGCAAACAGCGGCGACCGAACAATCAGCGGTTCGTCTGGGATGTCAAAGAACGCCGTGATGAGTGCAATCGAATCAACACCGTCAACGTTCATAGGGGCCACATAAACGGCAAAGCTACGCTTTATACGAGCAGCTAAGATGGCTTCCTTCATCCCTTTCACGATTAAGACGAACCGGTCTACCTTTTCTGGCATGAGCACCATCAAACCAGCCGGAAAATTCTGTATGGCGGGGAGCAAGTGGGGATGAAGAATGGTCAGCACAATTGTACGTGCTCCATGAGGTGGGGCTGTTCGTGGTTCATGCGGGCTGGCTTCTTGATGCGATATTTACGAAATGCTCGGAGGTCCGCTTAGCTGCGGTCGTTAACGCTGGGAATAGAGGTTAGTGCACTTCGTGTGTTATGTCTGCCTCCGTTGCAAGCGGCCATCGAGGTAGTACCGCTGCGCTTACGCTTTGCGTCGAACCGCGACATTCATGATCCGACACATTCTATCAGGTCAAATCGCAACTTATAAAATTAATGCCAAATCGCTAGCGCGTCCATTCCGGGCCGCGCTGGCGAGGTAGCGGGCGGTCCCGGTTTCTTTCCTGGCGTTGTGTCTCAAGCTGTTCAAGGCGCTGATCGCGCATCGCCTGATATTGTGACCGGTCGTGTTCCAGTTCGTCCAGCCGGTAAGATTTCAGCGATTCCAGCCGCTCGATGCGTGCTTGCAGAGTACGGCGAGTCTCCAACTGCTGAAAAATCAGCGCATCACGTTCCTGCTGTTGGCGCACTTGGACCTGCCATGCGTCTAGTTCATTACGTTCCTCGATCTGTTTGCGCCTTCCCGTGAGACGGTCAAACAGGCCGCGCATGCCTTTGTTGAAATTGTTTTGCCATTCCTGATGTTTTTCCTGCCAGTAGGATTGCTGGATTGCTATTAATTTTTGCCGTTCAGCCTGATTCTGGCTTGCTAACGCTTGCCGCTTTTCTTCCAATTCAGCCCGGCGGGTTGCGAATACCGTCATTTGTTCCTGAGAGAGCGTATCCAGCCGCGCCGTCATATCCGTGGCAATCCGGATTCTGGCTTCATCGACCGATGGCAGGTTTTTTTCATCGGTGAGACGGGTCCGCACTTCCTTGGTTTTGATTCCAACCCATTTGGAAACGGCAAACACTTCGCCCCGGTGATCGACCGCTACAAAGCCGCGCCGGTCACCTCGGGCGAGGAGATATCCTTGTTCTTTCAGCGCATGGGCAAAAGCGTTCTGTGTTTTACCGAGCGACCAGCATTCCTGCAATACGGCTTTAATCTGCTTCGGGTCTTTGCCTATCCGCTTGGCCTGTTGCCATTCGGCCAGCGTGAAATTAAGTGGATCACGCGCATGAGCTTGCCTCAGTCCTGCGGGCATGGTCCAGCCGTGTTCCAGAAACAATTCACGGGATAAATCTATTAATCTTCGTTTGGAGAAAGAAAGCTGGACCGCTTTCATTTCGTCCAGCTTGATTCGTGACCACACCGCATGGCAATGCCTGCGCCCTTTTTTCTCATGAAAAACGATGGCGCGAGGCTGATCGTTCAGCCCAAGTTTTTCCTCGGCACGATCAATAGCCTGTTTGAATGTTTCGGTAGAAACATTCTCATGCTTGGGGGGATTGAGACTTAAGGAGAATAAAAACTGTTTGCAGCGCGTAGCGCGGCTGATGGCGTAGGCTTCATTGAGCGCAGCCATAAGATTATCCGAGGCAAACCCGCGCACCTCATGAACTTCGACATGCTCATTCTCTTGTTTGAGCAGGTGCAGGGCCAAATCCTTGGCCCCGCCGCGCTGGTTGCCGACAAGAATCATTCATCTTCCACGGACGCTACACCCAGCGCTGTAATCAGCAAAACCCGTATGGCTTGAATTTCAGCGCATGCCTGCACAATCTCACGTTCCGTCTCGGGTGTTACATCCAAAGTTCCTATATTGGCAGCTTTGGCGAGCTGGTTGATATTGGAGGCCAGACGCGACCGACCGAATTCGCCCAGTACCAGAGCCAGCAAGGCGGTGTCCGGTGTAGGTTTTTTCACTTTAAGGCGCTTCTCGGTCTGCTCGCCCAGCAAGCGGTCTCGAATATATGACCCCAGCGGCTGATTTCCCGCCAGTTCATCCAGCCGTTTACGTTCCTCGATGGTAAGCCGCAGGGAAAACGGAGGGGTATAACGCCGTTTAGATTTCTTTGGGGAAGATGCGGCAGCAGTGGAGAATGCCCGAGCTACCGATTGAAGATCGCTGGAGCCGCTCATGGTGACGGCTCCTGATAATACGAAACATTACTCTTGAGATAGTCGTTCCATTCCTCTAGAATTTCCAGAACGCGGTTCGAAGTTTCACACTCCGTCTCCGCCATTTGAATTACCAGGGAACCTCTGAATAAGTTCAGGTTTCCAAAGTTGACTCCCAAATCTTCATTTAACCGATGATCGCCCGGTGGCTTGTCCCCGGCGCATCATTCGCGCATAACCACGGCTCAAATGCATTACGGCTGAGCTGAGTGCCTTTCAAAAGGAGAAGTCCATTGGAGTTCGCCTATCCCCGCCCGCAGATGCAGCGCTCGAATTGGACTTCGCTCAACGGTACTTGGCGTTTTTGCTATGACGATGCCCGCGAGTTCGCGCAGCCGGCCCAAATCAAGTCCTGGCCGATGGAAATCAGGGTACCCTTTCCGCCTGAATCCAAGGCAAGTGGTATCGGCAACCGCGGCTTTCACCAATGGTGCTGGTACCAGCGCGATTTTGACTGCATGCCTATTTCCGGGCGGGTAATCCTGCGTTTCGGTGCGGTTGATTACAGCGCGCGGGTCTGGATCAACGGCTGTCTGGCGGTTACTCACGAGGGCGGTCATACGCCTTTCTGGGCCGATATTACCCACATGCTCGATCCGTCGGGCAAGCAGACGGTAACGGTGCAGGTGGAAGATGACCCGCATGAGCTGGCCAAGCCGCGCGGCAAGCAGGACTGGCAACTGGAGCCGCACGCCATCTGGTACCCACGAACCACGGGAATCTGGCAGACGGTCTGGCTGGAGCGGGTGCCGGACAACTATATTGAGAAGATCCGCTGGACGCCCCAGGTCGAAACCTATGCTATCGGTTTTGAAGCGCGGATCATCGGAGATGCGGCCAACGAGCTGACTGTGGATGTCGCCTTGCGGCATGGCAAAAGGCTGCTCGCGCGTGATCGCTATCAGGTGGTCGACAGGGAAGTAGACCGCATTATCGTTCTGTCCGACCCCGGTATCGACGACTATCGCAACGAGCTACTGTGGAGCCCGGAGCGTCCCACACTGATTGATGCGACCGTTCGGCTCATGCGAGGTGAAGAGGTGGTGGACGAGTTTACCTCGTACACCGCTATGCGGTCGGTACATATTCTGCGCGACCGGTTCATGCTTAACGGCCGCCCTTACATGCTCAAGCTCGTACTTGACCAGGGCTACTGGCCGGAAACGTTGCTTGCAGCGCCCGGGGACGATGCCTTAAAGCGGGATGTAGAGCTTGTGAAAGCGATGGGGTTCAATGGCGTGCGCAAGCATCAGAAAATCGAGGACCCGAGATATCTCTACTGGGCGGACAAGCTGGGACTCATGGTATGGGAAGAAATGCCGTCCGCCTATCGTTTCACGCGCAGCGCAATCAAGCGAATGGTGCGCGAGTGGACGGAAGCCATCGAGCGCGACTATAGCCATCCCTGTGTCATTGTCTGGGTCCCCTTCAATGAATCATGGGGAGTACCCGAGCTCGCCGCCGTAGGCAAGCAGCGCCATGCTGTGCAAGCCCTGTATCACCTGACCAAGACACTCGATGCCACCCGGCCGGTGATCGGGAACGACGGCTGGGAAAGCAGCGCCACCGATATCATCGGCATTCACGATTACGAGGCTAACGTCGAGCACCTGCGTCAGCGCTACGGCGCCGAGATTCAACCCGAACAGTTATTTGACCGGCGGCGGCCGGGTGGACGGCTTCTTACACTCGATGGCTATCCGCACCGGGGCCAGCCAATCATGCTGACCGAATTTGGCGGCATTGCTTTCGCCAAATGCCCGGAAGAGGGCGTCCGCCAGACCTGGGGCTATACAGTAGCCAAGGATAATGACGAGTTCGCACGGATGTTCGCCGATCTGATACACGCAGTGATCCATCTGCCACTCTTCAGCGGCTTCTGCTATACCCAGTTCGCGGATACTTTCCAGGAAGCAAACGGATTGCTTTGCGCGGATCGTACACCCAAGATACCCATCGAGTATATTGCGAAGGTGATGCATATGTCACGCACGCACATACCCGGAGGCGTCTGATGTATGCACTCGAGCTCATCAAGCCCGATGGACGACAGCTCACCCTATATTCTCACCAGCCGATCGACCCGCAAATTACCGCGCCGAGCCCGTTTGCCGAGCCGCTGAACGCAAGTCCCCACCTGCGGTGGCATCCGCTGCGAGGCGAGTGGGTCACTTATGCAGCGTATCGGCAAGGCCGCACCTTCCTGCCGCCTCCTGAATTCAATCCATTGGGTGTGACCATCGATCCCCTTCACCCGACCGAGGTCCCGGCTGGAGACTGGGACGTGGCCGTATTCGATAACCGCTTCCCCTCCTTGAGCCTATCCAGCGCGGAGCCTCCCTCACTGATCGTACCGAGCGCCCCGGCGCTCGGCCAGTGCGATGTTGTGGTCTTCACAAAAGACGCGAGCGCATCGCTTGGCACCCTTCCGCTTGCTCACATCGATTTGCTGCTGCAGGTGTGGGCTGACCGCACTCGAAAGCTGGGACAGCGCGACGAAATTGCCTACGTGTTGCCATTTGAGAACCGCGGTGCCGAGGTCGGCGTAACCATACATCATCCTCACGGCCAGATTTATGCTTACCCGGTTGTGCCCCCGGTTCCGGCGCGCATGCAACATGAAGCGCGGCTGTACCATCAAAGTAAGGGCCGTGGTGTATTGCAGGATCTTATCGCTGCGGAGCGCACGGAAGGCGCGAGGATGATTTACGAAGGACCCCATGCGGTCGCTTTCGTCCCGGTGTGCGCACGCTACCCCTATGAAGTATGGGTTGCTCCGATCGAGCCCATTGAGAGTTTCATAGGGCTTGACCCGGATCAGCGAGCTGACTTGGCGCGGGCGCTGAAAACCGTGCTGCTGAAATATGAAGGACTGTGGCAGCGCCCCTTTCCCTATTTAATGGCGTGGTACCAGGCGCCTACCGACGGCGAGCCTCACCCCGAATCGCACCTGCACTGTGAGTTCTATCCGCCCTATCGCACGCGTGATCGGCTTAAATACCTTGCTGGAACAGAGATCGCGGCGGGATTTTTTGCAATGGACGTGCTGCCTGAAGACAAGGCGCGCGAGTTGCAACAGGTGGAGGTTACCATTGAATGAACGCTTCCTCCAATCACCGGGCTGGCCGGACGCAAGACGACGGCGGAACGGTTTATCCCTTTCAAGGTACTCGTGAGCAGTTTTGAGACGGTGTTTGGCGGCATGCCCAAAGTGACGGCGCAAGCGCCAGGCCGTGTCAACCTTCTGGGCGAACACACCGATTACAACGATGGTTACGTGCTGCCGATCGCGATCGAACAGAAAACGAGCGTCAGTATGGGGCGTAATAACCGTGGCGAGTACGCGTTATGTTCCCATGAGCTCGACAGGATGGTCCACTTTACGCTCGCCGAGCCTCCAGTGGAACATTTCGCCGCTTATGTATATGGATGCCTCATGGAAGCGCGCGCCAGCGGCATCGAGACCGGGCCATTGGATATTTATGTTGAGTCAGACGTGCCCATGGGCGTCGGTCTGTCTTCCAGCGCGGCACTTGAAGTTGCTACGCTTCGGGCGCTGCGTGCCCTGACGGGAAGCTCACTTGATGACTTGCGCATCGCGCAGCTGGCGCAACACGCCGAAATCGAATACGCTGGCGTACGCTGCGGCATTATGGATCAGATGGCGTCCAGCCTCGCGGGGACAAAGAGTGCTCTGTTTCTCGATACACGCACATTGGAGCGTCGGCTGGTCCCGTTGCCGCCGGCCTCGGCAGTTCTGGTGCTTGATTCGGGCGTGGCGCGTACTCTTGCGGGAAGCGGCTACAACCAGCGGCGTGCAGAATGCGAAGAGGCGGCACTGCGCCTTGGCGTAACTTCTTTGCGCGATGTTCATGACATCTCAAAAGCGGATACCCTGCCTGAGCCGTTGAGGCGCCGAGTGCGCCATGTCGTCAGCGAAAATGTCCGTGTGTTGCGCGCGGCCAGTTGGGCAAGCGCGAAAGAGTTTGGCGCCCTGATGAATGCCTCGCACGCGAGCCTTCGCGACGACTATGAGGTTTCGATACCGGAGCTTGACCGGCTGGTGGCGCTGCTGCAGGCGCATCCCGATGTATACGGCGCGCGTTTGACTGGAGCGGGGTTCGGCGGCGCATGCGTCGCCTTATGTAAACCGGACACACTGCAACCAGTCGCCCGAACAGTGCTGCGCGATTACGCCGGCGCTGGGTTTAACGGCCGTATGCTCGTGCCGCCGTCTGACGGAGCATGGGTCGGTTGAGGGTCCGGCTGAGCATGGCTCATCAATTTACCTTTCTGCTGACATGTCGACACTAGATCACGCCATGCATGCAATGGTGCTGGACGCACCGGGGCAACCCCTGCAGAGCCGCGAAGTCCCTTGCCCACAGCCGGGCCCGGATCAACTGCTGGTAAAAATCGCCGCCTGCGCTGTTTGCCGCACAGATTTGCATGTGGTTGACGGCGAGTTGCCAGATCCGAAATTGCCCGTTATTCCGGGCCATGAAATTGTCGGGCGTGTGGCGACCTGTGGAGCAAATGTCCGCAACTTTTCCATTGATGAACGTGTTGGCATTCCTTGGCTGGGCTGGACCTGCGGCCACTGCAGTTATTGCCTGAGTGGCCATGAGAACCTGTGCATGAACGCAAAATTTACCGGATATCAGCTAGATGGAGGTTACGCGCAGTATACGGTGGCGGATGCGAGATATTGCTTCAGAATTCCCGACATGTATAGCGATGTCGAGGCAGCGCCGCTGTTATGCGCAGGGTTGATCGGCTATCGCGCGCTGAAGATGACCGACGATGCCGAGCGCGTTGGCATTTACGGTTTTGGAGCCGCAGCGCATATCGTGACCCAGATTCTGCGTCATCAAAGGCGGAAATTATTTGCCTTCACACGGCCGGGCGATGAAGCGGCACAGGATTTTGCGGCTCGGATGGGCGCTGCTTGGGTTGGCAATTCCGACGCTATGCCCCCTGAAGAACTTGATGCAGCTATTATTTTCGCCCCGGTGGGCGCACTGGTGCCCGCTGCGCTGCGCGCAGTTCGCCCCGGTGGAATTGTCGTCTGTGGCGGCATACACATGAGCGATATCCCATCATTTCCCTATGACATTCTGTGGCGGGAAAAACGCCTGGTCTCGGTTGCCAATCTCACTCGCAAGGACGCCGAAGAGTTTCTGGCGCTGGCGCCTGAAGTGCCCATCAGAGTGACAACCGAAGTTTTCCCATTAAGGCAGGCTAACACCGCGTTGGAGAATCTGAGGAGTGGAAATTTGACGGGAGCGGCGGTGCTCATACCCGATACGCGGATACCAATGTAATACATGGACTCCAATGTAATACGCGGGTACATAGCTACCTTCGATCATGAAATGCTGTAACTTATCGGCCGGTGAGTTTGTCGCCTCTTCCTCCCAAACTGTTATTAAATATATCCCATGTGAAGCGAACGTTCATATTCCTGTTAAGGGCGGTTTCCTTTGACTTGCCAGGCTACCAGTCTGATATAATTACGGGTAGCAATTGCGAATTAAAATTGAGTAACAATTGATCAGCTTTAGCGCCCGTAGCTCAGTTGGATAGAGTACTTGGCTACGAACCAAGGGGTCGTGGGTTCGAATCCTGCCGGGCGCGCCATATAAACAGAGGAGTTAGATGAAAGTCTAACTCCTTTTTTCTTTTCTTTTAGGGAAAATCCAAAAAGTGCCCAACAAAGTGCCCAACAGTTTGCGATGCTGAACAGAGCAGAGCCTTATAAAGTCAAACTCCAGAGAATTTCTAAGACTCTCACAGCGATTCGATATCACTGACACTGTGCCAGGTTAGAAGGGGGGTATGGGACCACAGGCTCGGCACCCCCGCGCTGTCTCCGAAGTATGGCTTATACAGTAAAGGCCGTTTTTTGGGTGGATGTTAAAGTAATTTACGGAAGAGAAATAACGAAGCTTTTCGACGTTTAAACGCGAAAGTTAGGTCACCAAGCGCACTGAGGAACCAATATTCGATGTGAGCAATGCGCTCATACGGCTCAGAAGCTATATGTAGCCCAACAGAAGCAGAATCACCACTACTAGCAGCACTAAACCTATGCCGCCACTGGGGCCATAACCCCAGTTGCTGCTGTAACCCCAGGCCGGAATCGCCCCCACAGCCGCGAGTATCAGCACGATCAAAAGAATGGTTCCAATAGTCATTTCGCTCTCCTCGTGTGGTTTTCGATTACACATTTTTTATTCTTGTTCTTTTCCGAAGTTTTCTCTGTTCGTTGACGAACGAAATAGCAACATCGGCCCTGACAAAACGAGGCATCGAAACGACATGAGGATGATCTGCTAAGAATCATGTAGCTACCCACAGAGTGAGTCTTCATGTTAATTTTGACATGGGGGCTATATGAAGAAGCCATTTAATGAAGAGCAAGTCATTGGCATTTTGCGTGAGGGTGAAGAGGATGGGGTGGTCATCCGCGACGTTTGCCACAAGCATAATATTACTGAGCAGACGTTTTTCCGTTGACGCACCAAGTTGGGGCGCATGACAGTATCGGATGCCCGCCGGTTGAAAGATCTTGAATCAGAGAATGCCAAGCTGAAGAAGATTGTTGCCGAGCAGATGCTAGCAATCGAAGGGCTGAACGAAATTGCAGCAAAAAAATGGTGACCCCGGCAGCCAGACGCGAGGCGCTTGGAATCCTGATAAGCAAGGGATTATCGCAGCGGTTGGCATGTCGAATGCCGGGGGTAAGTCGTCGTATTAATAGTTAGGGCTCAAGCAACCTGACAAGGATCGTGCTGTTGCTGCGCAGCTAATGAAAGCATCGGGTCGTTATCCTCGATTTGGATATCGGCGCATTGCCGTGATGACGGGCCAAAGCAGTGGCCGTGTATGGCGATTATGGAATCGGCTGGGGCTGAACTTGCCCAAACACCGGCCCAGGAAGCGGGCGGGCAGTTTTATAACAACGAGCGCCCGCATTCTGCGCTCGGCAATCGAACACCGGCTCAAGCTGGTCAGAGACGATGCCAAAATCAGAATGCTTGAACCGGAAGACTCTTTCAAAACTGACTACAAAAACTTATAGCAGGTCACCGGGACTCACGTGATCGGTTTTTGAGAAGAGGTGATGGGTGCTACGCCAATGCAAGCGCCTGACTTTTTTGCCCAGAAAACTTTGGGCTCCGGCCACCCGGTCAGAAGCTCTTCATGTACGTAAGGTTCCAGACTTCATCAGGGCAATTATAGACAGCGCAGGAAATTCTTTCGATATTGCCCTCTGCGGTTCGAATATAAGGAACGAGTTGGCTCATCATTACCCCAGACGGCATGAGGGTTTTTATAATATCCCGTAGGTTGTTATGGATGTGTCATTTTTTTGTGAAACTATAGTTTACTTAATGGGCAGAGCCTCTTCAATCTCCCGATTGCCCGCCACCCGCTGCTAACGCTAACCTGGAGTTCACGCTTGTAGGGATGAAGGTTGAGATAGCCTATTCAACTGCTTCGCCCTGTAATGTCTTACAGCTATCGGCTGTATCGAAAAGATGGTTTACTGCCCGATTCCAATCCTTCCTAAGCCGGGTGAAAGGGCAAAAATAATGTATAAGCTTGAGGCTCTCTTGATAGGTGGTGGTTGGCCCGATGTGATGATGGCCGTGCTCGGATTATTAACCAGGGCGGGATTTGTTGTTGACGTCATTTCTACCAACGCCTTTTTAACAAAAAATAAATCTGTACGGAATTATTTTCTTGCCAAAAAAAACGACGTTTTATTGAAAATTGTTTCAGAAAGAATAAAAAAAGAATATGCCCTCATTGTTATTGGCGATGATCCTACGCTTGGAAAAATATTGAATTCAAATTTGCCCGATGAAGATAAATTAAAGTTACTTCCCGTCATCTCGGATAAAAATTTTAGTCACGTTTTTTCTAAAATTGGTTTGTCAGTTGTCTTTCACAAAAACGGAGTTACAACTCCTGATTATCGGATCGCGAATAATGAGCATGAATTAAAAACTTCTGCACGAATGTTAGGTTACCCGATATTTGTGAAGGTCGATTCGTCTGCCGGTGGCCTCGGTATATTTGAATGTCTGAATGACGATGACCTGGATAATCCACTAAACAAATTGCGGACATATCCCGTTCTGGTACAGAAGAAGATAGAGGGCGTTGAGATGTCCATGGAAGCTTTTTATCAAAATGGCGAACTAATCCATTTTGCATGCTCAACACAAGAAAAATATACATACAAATTTGGCCCCACTTCCGTGAGGAGGTATACGCAACTCGCTTGTTTGGAAAAAGATGTTTTTGATGAACTTAGTTTGATCGGCAGAGCGCTTGGAGCTGATGGTTTTGTGAATATGAGCTCTATCCGGTCCGATTACGATAAGAGATTATATTTTTTTGAGGCCGACATGAGGCCCAATTTATGGGTAGGCCATTCAAAATATTTTGGCGACGATGTGGCCAAAGTGATCAGCCGGTATTTCACCAGCGGCGAAACGGTTAAGTATCCATATCCGTTTAATCCCGAATATCCTGAACAAGTTGTCATATCTCACTATTCCAGAATAAGATTGAGTGAATTGGTTTTAAACCGCTATCAGGTTTGGGAGCACCTCCCTGATAATTTTTTATATATCACGCTGCGCTATAAAATATGGGGAGGGGTAGTTTCATCCAAGGTTAGATTGTACAAGCGCCTATTGCCGAAACGGTGGCGGTTAAGAATCAATAATACCCGTCGTCAGATAAATATCCGCTTTATGCAATTGTTGTATGGGGACGGGCCTAACCCTGAAAGATGACTTAGAGAAGACGGCGATTATTCAGGGGAATTATTCAGGAGAAGAGGGTATGAGCCCAGACTCGGGGGTATCAGATCAGATAAACCTTACCGCTTGGACAATCCGAATTTGAACGGGTTACAAAGTAGGGTCACAAAGTAAGGGTTATAAAATAAGGGTCACGAAGTAAGGATCACGCAGTCATCTTTGGCGTAGCAAGACGAACGGGGGTTCGTTTGTACCTCGCTCGATAATCCGCCCCTGACCGTACTGCACTACACGGTCGTTTTTGAGAATTACCGAGTAATCGATCTTCTCTACATTAAGCCCATTGGTCAAAAGCCAGCCATTGATCTGGCGGTCAACGTAATGCAGCGCTTCATAATCCCCGCTCCGTTGAAAACCGTCGGGATTGCCGATGGTGTTTATAACTTCTGCTTTTGTCAGACCTTCCCGTAGGGCGACTGTCTTTCCTGTAGCGCAAGACGCCAAAGTCAGTGCGCAAAGCAGGGCAATAGTGAAACACTTCAAAACTCTCTCCCACTGTGCTGAAAAAAAGCCGAGCAATATATCAGCTCGGCCACATTCTGTCGTGTTCGGCGCGTTTAGCTGCTACCTCGCTGCTCACGCTTGTCGCTTCTGCCAAGTCCAGCACTTTGCAACGTCTATAAGATTCCCCACTGCCTATGCGTCGCCGCGCTTGGGATTTGCTGAAAGCGTCTTCTTATGCAGATTCTCCCTTCACGAGCGAAAGGTTCGTATCGTTCGTCAAGCCCCCTAGAAAGCGCTGGAAATGAGCATCTTTTCTCAGCACGGCACGCACGTCAATTACAAGACGCATTCGTCCACTTCCCAGCCTTAACAGCTTCAGGTAGTTGGGAAAATGATGATGCGCGGGCACAGCAATGCCGCCCCCCGGCCGGTGAGGATAATTGATCCAGTCCGGTATGAGGCCGCACTGACGCAGGGTGGCTTCCGATTCTTCGAATACATACGCAGTCACACCGATCGCCGCGCTCTTCCACTGACTAACCGGTATGAGTGTGTGCGACGCCTGAGGGCTGGATTGTGAAACGTGCACTGCTATGCGCCTGGGTTTAGGGTTCATAACACTCCTCTGTAAGCGGTAAACTCATTCCCGGCACCAGCCAAGCGCAACAACCAGGATTGAGTCCTGATAACGCTTACAATCGCCCCATGTGCCGATTATCGAGGCTGAGTTAGCCGGGAAACGTCGCGTATTTTACGGCTTTTATAACGGTTGTGCACTGGACTGAAGTACACCTCTTGCAGATATTTTTATCCTGATCCGATCAATCCAGGCTAGCGTGTCGGGTTCGTATCGGGGGTTCTAAACTGTTGGGCTGGATGAGGCTACCAGGGCAGTCCCTTTTTACCCTGTATGCTTGCAAACATCTTTACTTTGCAACCACTTTGCGGGAGTCAGCGCCTTGACGATAGCCCATGGCAAAGGCAGCAATTGCCCACAAGCGGCTGCCGCGATCAATTCGCCAGAAAGTCCGGCGGTTATCAAGCCGCGAGTGCCATGACCCAGGCTGGTATACAGCCCCGGCAATAATTCGCCGACCAGTGGCATGGCGCCGGGAACAGACCCTCTCACCGATGCGCGGCCAGACAGTTGCCCAACATCCAGCGCATCAAAATACAGGGCTCCGGCCAATGCCGGGGATATTTCCGCCAGCCTGGACAAATTCTCGGCATGATCTCGTGCGCGCAAGTCAACCCCTTCATCATTGAAATCGTGCGTCGCCCCTGCCATATGCATTCCTGCGACCGCGGGGGTTATGTATCCGCCACCGCATAGGATGGCGCGTAGCCTATTGCTGTGCAATGTGGCAGGCAGCGCGGTAATCTGCCCGCGCACCGGCGTCAATGGAAGATTAGTTAAAGGCGGGAGCGATTTCACCTGATACCCGATGCATACCGCCACGATCTGAACCTCATAAGATGAGCATCGTTTATGTGAGTTTTCCATTTTCACAAGCCAGCCATTATTCACTGCCGTCAACGATCTTACCCGATGTCCCGTAAGCTGCTGGATGGCTGGGTTGTCGGCCAGTGCGGCGCACAGGCGAGGTGGAACCAGCCAGCCAGCGGCTGGGAACAATAAGCCGCCATACGGCAATTCGATACCCGCCAGGCTGGATGCCTCAGCCGCATCCACACGCCGCATTACATGCGGTGGCCAACCGAGCGCAAACAATTTATCGATGCGTTTGGTTTCATCCGCTGAAAACGCCAATTGCAATTCTCCGCATTCCGCGCGGGCAATCCCATCGACAGGCAGTTTTTCGTCGAGCAAGCCGAGGGCATGTCCATAGGAGGCGAGTACAAAGTGCTGGAGCGGGTTCATGCCCGCGCTCAAGCGAGCGTGCAATATGCCAAGAGGATTGCCTGATGCCGCGCTGGCCAATACTGATGCGCCTTCCACCAGCGTAACTGAGATTCCTCGCATGGCGAGTGCCCAAGCGGCGGCACAACCGGATATCCCGCCCCCGATGACAATGGCTGTTGTTGGCACGGGCCCTGGGGTGCGCGCTGAGGTGTGCGAAGCGGGAAGGCAACCCCGCAGCATTTCGCGCTTGCGGCCGAAGCCGCGCGATTTGTACACTTGAAACCCGGCTTGCGCCAGGCCGCGGCGTACCGGCCCAGCGGAGGTATAGGTAGCACATGTGGCGCCCGGCCTGGACGCATTCGCGATGTGCTCCAACACCTGCTGTGTCCACATCTCGGGGTTGCGGGCCGGTGAAAAGCCATCCAGAAACCACGCGTCTATACCTCCGCGAATTTCAGGCAGTGCCTCGGCCACATCGCCTATTACCAGTGTTAGCCGTACTCGCCCGCCATCCAAGACCCATCGATTCCAACCCGGGACACGGCGCCGCCAGCGGGCAATCAGGTTGCTTGCATAATGGCGCAACTCCGGCCAAAGCGCCAAGGCATCGGTCAGCTCCTGCTCTTCAAGAGGATATTTTTCAACGCTAAAAAAATCCAGGTTACTCGTTAAAGGGGCGGTCTTGTCAAAAAGTTGCCAAGCGCATAAAAAACTCAAACCTGTGCCGAATCCTGTCTCGCCTATGGCAAATCCATCCCCACTCGACAGTGACGCAAAACGCTCAGCCAGCCGGTTGCCTTGCAAAAATGTATAGCGTTTTTCCTCGAGTCCGGTATCCCTCGAGAAATAGATATCGCTGAATTGGGATGAAAACGGTTGACCGTGCTGCCAATCAAGCATTCGGATAAGGTTTAACCGGATGTAACAGGATATTGTGGTAAATCTTCAGCTTCTGTTACCGGATGATGGAATAGGGAGCAATCTGCATGAATTTCGGTATTTGCTGAAATGGAGGTGCGGGTAAAGGAATGGAACGAAGGTACGGAACGAAGTCTGAACAAAGTACGGGACAAAAGGCAAAGGTAGAAGAAAGTTTGTAGCCCGTGGAGGAGCGCGCCAGATAGATATGTTGCTGTACTCATAGCCCTCATGAATAATCAGTCAAGATCATTCGCCCGGTTGCGGAGTTTGACGGCCTCCGCACTTTTTTTACGCATCTGAAGATTGATAAATTCGACGCTGACCGAAAAAGCCATTGCAAAATAAATGTAGCCTTTCGGGATGTGAATACCGAAACCTTCAAGTATCAGCGTGAGCCCTACCAATATCAGGAACGCAAGCGCGAGAATCTTAATGGTCGGATGAGTTTCCACAAAATCTCCGATGGGCTTTGCCGCCATGAGCATCACCAGCACGGCCAGCACAATGGCAATCGCCATCAAGGCGATATGCTCAACCAGACCGACAGCCGTAATAACCGAGTCCAGGGAAAATACGATATCCAGGACGGCAATCTGCACCAGAACCATTCCCATGCCGGTAGCCACGACCTTCGGGCTGTGTTCCCCTGCGCCTTCCAGGCTATTATGTATTTCGTGCGTCGCCTTGGCGAGAAGAAACATGCCGCCCCCGATCAGGACGATATCGCGCCCTGAAATCGAATTATTGAGTATCTTGAACCATGGTTCGGTGAGTCCCATTACCCATGAGATAGAGAAAAGCAAACCAAGCCGGGTAAGCATCGCCAGGCTAAGACCCATCCTTCGTGCAAAGTTGCGCTGAGTCTCTGGAAGACGGCCTACGAGAATCGAGATGAAAATGATGTTATCTATGCCTAAGACAATTTCAAGGGCAGTTAGCGTCACTAGCGCTACCCATGCTTCCGGGCTCGTCAGCCACTCAAACATTCATTTATCCTTTTTGCTTAGACTCTACTTGGTCGCCACTATTCTACGCGCTTCCGCAGCGGGAGATTACCATCGGATTTAAATGAATTTCAATCTGCGGATGGCTATGGGGAGGGATTGATGAACGTCCGAACAAGCAAATGCGTACGCTGGAACTAGCGAAGAGCCAACTAGCGAAGAGCCAACTAGCGAAGAGTCTTAAGCAGACTTTTTTTTATATTACCACGCCGAGGCTTACCGCGAACCAGCAATTAGAGTCTGTCCAGGTGTGTTCCACGTTGAAGCCGCCGCGCTGGAGCAAGTCCTCCAAGCATTCAATTGTGTACTTATAGCTGTTTTCCGTGTGAATGCGCTCACCCTGATAGAAGCGCAATGTCGTATCGAGGGCATCGACTCTGACCGATTGGCGACAGGTGCTTTCCAGATGCAACTCCATCCGCGACGCTGTTTCGTTCCAGAACGATACGTGGGAAAAGGCATCGGGTTCGAAATGACCGCCCAGCTCCCGGTTGATCCGGACGAGCAGATTCTTGTTGAAGGAAGCGGTGATTCCGGCACTGTCGTTATATGCCGCGTGCAACACATTGCTATCCTTCACCAGATCGACGCCAAGCAGTAACTGGTCTCCGCTTGATAAGTGCCGGGCGATATTTTGAAGCAGCGAAATGGCTTCGCGGTGTTCCAGATTCCCGATACTCGATCCGATGTACAACACCAGACGCGGCGGTGGGTGGTGCTCGATAAACGTCAAGTCCTCAAAATCCCCGACATGCGGATGCACATTCACCGCCATCAGTTCTCTTTCCAGCTCGTCTTTGGCCAACTGCAGCGCTGCATCGGAGACATCAAGGGGGAAATAATCGACACTGGGTTGCCGTTGCAGCAATGAACGCAGCAATATCCGCGTCTTGGTTGCGGTCCCGGCGCCAAGCTCGCTGACCGATATTTCCTGGCCGAGCCGAGAGCATATTTCTTCGGCATGAGTCGTTAATATTCCCGCTTCTGTCCGTGTCGGGTAATACTCGGGCAAACGGGTGATCTGTTCGAATAAAGCCGAGCCTTGCGCGTCATAAAGCAACTTCGGCGACAACATTTTTGGGGTGCGGGATAGGCCTTCGAGCACATCGCCGGCTATGGGAGACAGCGGTGCCGGTACCTGCTTTAACTGTTTAAGTGCAATCATGGGCGAGCCTTATACCGGAGAACTGCCAGCGCATCTGTGGCGGAAAAAAATTGCGGTAGGTAGTGCGTATATGCGATTCAGGTGTTACGCACGAGCCGCCACGCAATACCATTTGATTACACATGAATTTACCATTGTATTCCCCCTCTGCGCCTGCGGGCGTGTGGTAACCGGGATAAGCGGTGTACGGGCTCGAGGTCCACTCCCAGGTATCGCCAAAGATCTGTTGCAGGCTCATCTGTCCCGAGCTCATCTGTTGAGTGGGCGCCGGGTGAAAGTTTTCTCTCTCCAGCAAGTTATCCGTTTTTTTTGCTGAATCCCTGACTGAATCCGCGGCTATCTCCCACTCTAACTCCGTTGGAAGCCGGGCACCCGCCCACCGGGCGAACGCATCGGCTTCATAAAAGCTCACATGACATACGGGCTCGGCGGGGTTCAACGGTACCACGCCTTTGCAAGTGAACTGAACCCAGGTGTCACCCGCCCGTTCCCAGTAGAGCGGCGCTGTCCACCCGTTGGCACAAACATGATCCCAGGCGTCTGATAGCCACAGTTCCGTGCGGCGATAGCCGCCATTGTCCACAAAGGCCAGGTATTCCTGATTCGTGACCAGCCGGGATGCGATAGAAAAGGGTTTTATATAGGTCTCATGCCGCGGCAATTCGTTGTCAAACGCGAAGCCGCGCATGGTATGGCCTGCCTTATTATGGCCTGCCTTATAAACACCTTCATCGAAACGGCACCATGTCAGCGGCGCAATGGTTGACGCGCCGGATTCGACCGCCCGCATCTGGCTGGGTTGATAGCTTGGGCGTAAGGGATTCATCCAGAACGCATGCTTGATATCCGTAACGATGAGTTCCTGATGTTGCTGCTCGTGATTCAGCCCCAGTTCGAGCAATCGTAAAAGCTCAGCAGAGAGCCCGCGGCCGAGTAGTTCGTGCATGGCGTTGTCCACACGGGTACGGTAGAGCCGGATCTGATCGAGGGACGGGCGAGAGAACGTGCTGCGGAGCGTACGATGAGGGTGACCTCCAAGTTGCTTGTAATAGGAATTGAAGAGGAAGCTGAAGCGCGCATCGAAAGGGGCATAACCGCGCAGGTGCGGCACAAGAATAAACGTCTCGAAGAACCATGTGGTATGCGCGATGTGCCATTTTGCCGGACTGGCCTCAGGCATGGACTGAACCATCTGGTCTTCCGGCGTGAGGGTTTCGACAAGCTTCAACGTTTGATGGCGAACATTATCGTATCGCTCAGTCCATTCGCGCGATAGCAATAATGGGTCGGTAAGCAAACTGGAAGTCTGGGGCATACTTTATCTTCCCTTTTATGAGCGCTACCTTAAATCAGCTGGAAACTATCCTGCCAAAGACAGTAAACCTTATGAATCTGATTAATCGTACGGAGCTCCTGAACAACAATCAGAAGACCTGATCGCTCATTGGCGGCTGAACGACAGGTAGTGAGATTCACGGACCATTCGTAGTTACGGCCGTGAATGTGCATTAATTTCATGGGCCTTAATTAAGCGGAGACTCCATCGAAAACAAGTTCTACTCATCGGTTATTCGGTTCTGTCGCAGTTGGTTCTGCTCGTTTCCGAGTAAATAACCAGGTAACTAATCGGTTTGGGTCTTGCTCGTTTATAGATAAATTATCATCGAACCTGGGAATCTCGCTCTGTGCGCTGGCAGACATACGCCACGCTCAACGTCAGGCTGGTTCTGTCAGATTGAAGCAGATGGGAGGCAATAAGGGGTTTTTGTACGTTACCGCACCGACCTCTTCCATCAGTTACCGCATCCTGTACACGTCTGGAACGCGCTGGTTCCATGGTTCCACATCGGAAGGCGGAAGGGCGCGTCAGGGGATAAGAAGAAATGGAAAAGACCAGGAATCGAAACCACTTTTACAGGAGATAAACATGAGCTACGAAGACCGAGATACCTATGGCATGTATAAAAGCTCCGGCGAAGGGCCGGGGCCCCGCTTGATGGGAGCGAGTACCCTCATAGGAGAGGATGTTTATAATCATAAGGACGAAGACCTCGGCGATATCAAGGAGATCATGCTCGACATGAACAATGGCAAGGTCGCCTATGCAGTGTTGTCCTTCGGGGGATTTCTTGGGATTGCTGACAAACTTTTCGCCGTTCCGTGGAGCGCGCTGAAGCTTGACACGGAGAACAAGCGGTTCATTCTCAATGTGGATAAGGAACGTCTGGAATCCGCTCCCGGATTCGATAAGGACCACTGGCCGGATATGGCGGACCCCAGCTGGCAGAACACGATCAACGCCTACTATGGAACTCAGCCATATACTAATACAAGCCGTGCAGACACAACGTACACAGAGAAAAAATCATCCCAGGTAAAATAATACCGCAGGCGCCCAGTGGTGCGGGCAGAGTAGTGGACAAGCGCAACGAAGCGTCCGTGCGCTGGAATTCGAAACTACTTTAACAGGAGATAAATATGAGCTATGAAGAACGAGATACCTATGGCATGTATAAAAGCTACGGCGAAGGGCCGGGGCCCCGCTTAATGGGAGCGGACACACTCATAGGAGAGGATGTTTATAACCATAAGGACGAAGACCTCGGCGATATCAAGGAGATCATGCTCGACATGAACAATGGCAAGGTCGCCTATGCAGTGTTGTCCTTCGGGGGATTTCTTGGGATTGCTGACAAACTTTTCGCCGTTCCGTGGAGCGCGCTGAAGCTTGACACGGAGAACAAGCGGTTCATTCTCAATGTGGATAAGGAACGTCTGGAATCCGCTCCCGGATTCGATAAAGACCATTGGCCGGATATGGCAGACCCCAGCTGGCAGAACACGATTAGCGCCTTCTACGGAACCCAGTCATATACTGAACCAAGCCATGCAGATACAAGCTACAGAGGCAAAAAATCAACGCCGGAAGAACTAATACCGGAGGCGCCGCCTGGTGCGGACAAAGTAGTGGACAAGCGCAAAGAAGCATATGAGGCGCTGGCGGACCATAAACCCGCCCCACCGCCGGATACCCCCGTACCGGAGTCGCCGAGTGGTCCCGGCATAGTAATAGACAAGCGCAACGAAGCATACAAGCCGGACACAAGACCCGCCAAACCATCGGATAGAATAATACCGGAGGCGCCGAGTGGCCCCGGCATAGTAATAGACAAGCGCAACGAATAAAAAATACCCTATCTTGCTCCATAAAGGGGGTGGGTTGATCCTTTACAGTTCTCTTTGTAGTTCTTTTTCACAAAAGGGGCAGGATCATCCTGCCCCTTTTGCCTTATTTCGTTCCACTTTCCACCAGCGTGGCAGCAGGCGAAGAACGTCCACCTGAGTAAACCTGTCATCGATAAGATAGATCACGCCCTCATCCAGTTGCGTGCGAATCACTCGCCCCGCAGCTTGCACGATCTTTTGCATGCCTGGAAAGAAATACGCATATTCATAGCCCGCATGAAAAATAGCCTCCATGCGTCGCCTGATTTGTTCATTGACGGGATTGACCTGCGGTAGTCCGAGGGTGGCAATGAAGGCACCTCTCAGGCGTTTGCCGGGAAGATCGATACCTTCAGCGAATGATCCACCCAGCACCGCAAATCCTATTCCCTGGCCGGTTGGCATAAAGCATGCGATAAATTGATCCTGCTCGGCCTCGTCCATTCCACGAGTTTGTTGCCAAAGGGGTATGTCCGGATACCTTGATTTAAATAGAAGGACTACACTTTGCATATAGTCAAAGCTGCTGAAGAATGCGAGATAATTTCCGGGCTCTTTTGCATATTGTCCGGATATCAAGTCAACAATTGGTGAAACGGAAGCGTTGCGATGCCGATATCGGGTTGAAATATTGCTGACGACCCGGACCGATAATTGCTCGGATTTAAATGGCGATTGCACCTCAATCGCCGCCACATTTACAGGCAGCCCCAACATATCCTTATAAAAGTGCGTGGGACTTAATGTCGCGGAAAATAGCACAATGGACTTCGCGGCGGCAAAATGCTTTGTAAGAAAGGGGGCAGGAATAACGTTTCTAAGGCAGAGCACCGAGTGGATCCTGTTATTTTCCGGGAATTTTCCGTCATCCCCTACGATTTTCGTTAAATCGAACAGCGAGTGCCGATCAAATAATTCACCCATCCGGGAGAAGTGCAGCGCATCGAAGTAGAAGCGTTGCAATTCTTCGCTGATGCCATTGGGGTTCTCGGTAAGATAACCCGTGATGGCGAAGATGGCTTGCTGCAATGCCATTAAAAACTTATCGGATACCGCAGGGTAAACCTCATAGGCGGTTGCCTGTTCCTTATTCAGTTCGTTCCAGCAGCGGTTGACGCGATCAAGACCCTTCTTGAGCGCTACGGGTGCGGATCGGCGCATTTTCTTGAAATCGGTTTGATCCAGTTCGGCTGTATACATCATCCGCGCACGGTCGAGCAGGTTGTGAGCTTCATCGACCAATATGCTTACATGCCACTGGTTGGCGATGGTCAATCCATATAGCGTTGCGTTCAGGTCGAAGTAATGATTGTAGTCGCCGACGATTACATCGCACCAACGGACCAACTCCTGGGCGAGATAGTAGGGACAAACCTGATGCTCGCGGGCGATAGCGCGCAGCGAACTCTTGTCCAGCACGCCCGCGCACTCCGCGTTACCCCCATTTGTCGGGCCCGTTTTGAGCGCAGCGGCTCGCGCCTTCGGAAGCCGGTCATAGAATCCCCGGGCCAGCGGGCACGACTCGCCATGGCACGCCTTTTCGGGGTGCTCGCACGCCTTATCCCGTGCTGTTAATTCGAGCACTCTCAGAGGCAACGCGGCCTCACCCTCTTTAATCAGCTTGAGTGCATCGAGCGCAAGCCCGCGGCCGGAAGTCTTGGCCGTTAAAAAAAATATCTTGTCCAGTTCCTGGCTGGGACAGGCTTTGAGCAGCGGGAACAATGTGCCAATGGTTTTACCGATCCCGGTGGGCGCCTGCGCGATGAGGCAGCGGCCGTCGCGCGCTGCGCGGTACACAGCTTCAGCCAATTGCCGCTGACCCTGGCGAAATGATGAATGGGGAAAGCGCAGGGCAGTCAACGCCCGGTTGCGCGTCGTCCGATGCGCCACTTCCTGTTCAGCCCAGGACAGGAAGCGTTCGCACTGGTCTTCAAAATATCGCTCGAGTGTGGCGGCCTCATGGGATTCGCTCAGCAGAGTTTCCTCCTTGCTGACGATATCGAAGTACACCAGCGCTAGACCAATTCGGGGCAGTTCCAGTTTCTGGCACAGCAGCCAACCGTAGATCCTGACCTGGGCCCAGTGGAGGCGACGATGATTGTCGGGCATCGTGCTGAGGTCGCCCCGGAATGTTTTGATCTCTTCGAGCTGGTTCTCAATTGGGTCGAAGCCGTCTGCCCGGCCGCGAACATGCAACTGCTTGTAATTTCCCGTTAGGGTTACTTCCGGCTGGTAGTGAGAAGCCCGGCGCGACGTAACCGTACCATGCCCGGTAATGCCTTCCTCGGCTGAGGGCCCCGGGGTGAAGCGCCGATCGAGATCGCCTTGCTTGGCAGTGAATTCGCACAGCGAACGCACGGAGATTTCATATTTCATCCGGTCCCCCAAGTCGCTTGTTTCAGCTCTGGGGTTGAGCTTTTGCTGCAACACTTTATCTTAATAGGTTGTGAAAAGAACAATTCTAGATTTTCCTATAAATTGCGCCCGGCGAGGTGGCGTATTTATCGCGTTGAAGCCTAAGCATCATCGCCGGGTGGGTGGATGTCCGGGCCGGCTCGTTCCTTGACAGTCTTGGGTTTGTGGCCTAGGTTGAGGAGGCATACTCAAAGATTTTTTTACCCATGTAGACACCATCCTTAGTAATTATCATAGGAAAATGGGCATGAAACAAAAGAATGAACCCAGTGCTCCACGGCGCCAGTTCGTGGGTGAAGTGACAGCCGGCCTTGTCGCAGTGCTCGTGCCCCCAGCCTTTGCACAAGAAGGAAAAGCTCCTGCCGACTCACGGCGCACGCCCGGTCAATCCGGCAAACGGGATCCAACTACGCAATACCCCCGCCCCCCCTTCCGCCCGCAGCGGCAGGACCCGCCTGGCCTTGCGGGCAAAATGGATCCTCGGCCCGATCATGGTGAAACAAGCTATCAGGGCTCCGGCCGGTTGGTAGGTCGAAAGGCACTCCTGACAGGCGGCGATTCAGGCATTGGCCGTGCCGCCGCAATTGCCTTCGCGCGCGAGGGTGCCGACGTCGCGATCAATTATCTCCCGGTCGAGGAGCCAGATGCTCGAGAGGTAATTGAGCTGATCCGTGCGGAAGGGCGCAAGGCGATAGCAATTCCGGGTGACATTCGTAACGAGGGCTTCTGCCACAGGCTGGTTACAACTGCTGTTCGCGAACTGGGCGGCCTAGATATCCTTGTCAACAATGCAGCCATGCAGACCGCACAGCCCTCAATTGCAGATCTTACCACCGAGCAGTTTGACTCGACTTTCAAGACCAACGTTTATGCGATGTTTTGGATCACCAAAGCGGCCATGCCTCACCTTGAGCCCGGCGCGGCAATTATTAATACGGCTTCCGTTCAGGCTTATGATCCGTCTCCGACGCTGCTCGATTATGCGCAGACTAAAGCATGTATTGTTGCTTTCACAAAATCATTGGCTAAGCAGGTTGCCAAGCAGGGCATACGGGTAAATGCAGTGGCGCCGGGGCCGTTCTGGACCCCCTTGCAACCGAGCGGCGGGCAACCGCCGGATAGAATTACCACATTCGGCGGCGATACTCCGCTTGGTCGTCCAGGTCAGCCGGCGGAATTGGGACCCCTGTACGTCTTGCTTGCTTCGCAGGAATCAAGCTACGCGACCGGTCAAGTGCTCGGTGAGTCGGGTGGAAGTGGCCAACCCTAGCGCCGCGGCAAGGGTCGTCGGAAAAGCAGCGTTTGCCCGCATTACGAGCAGTGGCCTAAACCGGTTTTTTGCTTTTTCCCCATCTCTTGTTGAAGGCCGTTACCTCCATCCAGGCGGGTTCTATGGTTGGTGCGCGCCTTGGTCGATCGCTGGTTTGCACCTGGGCAGTCATGGTTCAAAGTCGACGCAGATGATGGAAATATATACGTGCTTCGATATGACGGGGAGAGCGGCAATTGGGAAATTGCTGCGCACCATTCCGGGATGATTCGCTAAATCGCATTTCCACTTCCGGAATTCTCCATCATATTCCGGCCCCCATAACAGAAGTTACCGCCCTTTCGGCAGACCGGTCAGGGCTAGGTGGAACTCTTCGCGCGGTGGCGAAGCAGATTCCTCCTGAACTTACGCCCTAGGCGGTTTTGCCGCCAGAATGTGCCAAACCAGAGCCATTAATTGATAGTGGCAACGTTTATCTGCTTCTCTCCCCTTGCCTGTTAAAATCGGGCAAATGCATCCCATTCCTTACTGGCGCCTTTCGGGCTTTTATTTCTTCCATTTCGCTTTTATCGGCGCTTTTGCTCCTTACTGGAGCCTGTATTTGAAATCCCTTTCCTTTAGTGCCTTCCAGATTGGCGTGCTGATGTCTCTTTTGCATGTGACCCGCATTTTTGCTCCGGCTGCGTGGGGCTGGCTAGCCGATCATATTGGCAAACGGGTGGTAATCGTGCAAGCGGCCGCGGTCACGGGTTTAATAAGCTATTGCGGAGTATTTTTGGGCGAGTCGTTCGCCTGGTTGTTCGTAGTCATGCTGCTGATGAGTTTTTTCTGGAGCGCATCATTGCCGCTCATTGAAGCCACCACGCTATCTTATCTTGGCGCAAGCACGGCAAGATATGGACGTATCCGGGTTTGGGGTTCGGTGGGGTTTATTTGTGCGGTAACCGGCATCGGCTATATGCTGGATTTCATGGATATCGCTTCACTGTTGTGGGCTGTGCTCGGATTCAAGCTGGGCATAGTCATCTTTTCGCGCCAGATTCCTGAAGCTGTGGTTATGGTTCACCCAGCCGATACTCTGCCTGTCCGGCAAATTTTTAAGCGCCCGGAGGTACTGGCATTCTTTGCGGCCTGCATGCTGATGGCGCTCGCCCACGGGCCATATTACACTTTTTATTCCATTTATCTGGTGGAGCACGGTTATAGCAAGAGTATTATTGGCTGGCTATGGGCCATAGGCGTTATATGTGAAATCGGCGTGTTTTTCCTGATGCCGCAGCTCATGCACCGCTTCCGCCTCAAGCAGGTGATGGCTTTCAGTTTTGGTTGCGCGATAGTTCGTTTTCTGATGATAGGTTGGGGCGTGGAATGGCCGTCCGTAGTGCTGGCGGCGCAAATCCTTCACGCTGCGACATATGGCGCGCATCATGCGACCGCCATGCTGCTGATCCATCATTACTTCCGCGGCCGCAACCAGGCGAAAGGACAGGCACTATACACCAGCCTTACATTCGGCCTTGGCGGTACGCTGGGGGGACTGTTCAGCGGTTATGGCTGGGAGCGGCTGGGGCCGGGCCTCACGTTTACCATGAGCGCCGCGGCCGTTTTGCTCGGTCTGGTATTGGTAGCGTGGAAGATGGATGCTGATCATTAAAGCGAAAGCACGGTAGGCTATTGATATTTATTTGTTTCTTGATGCATTGTTATGGGATAATTTAACATCAATCCGCAATAATTCCTCCAATATGCAGACCTTATACGACAAACTCTGGCAAAGCCATGTGGTTTACGAAGAGTCCGATAACCAGGGTAAGCAGGATGGCACAGCGCTGCTCTATATCGACCGCCACCTGGTGCATGAAGTCACCAGTCCGCAAGCCTTTGAAGGGCTGAAGCTGGCCGGACGCAGGCCATGGCGGCGCAATTCCATTCTTGCTGTGGCTGACCATAATGTGCCGACCACCGGACGCAGCCATGGTATCAGCGATCCCATATCACGTGTTCAGGTGGAAACGCTCGACCAGAATTGCGAGGAACTGGACATTACCGAGTTCAGGATGAACGACATTCGCCAAGGTATCGTCCATGTGATTGGGCCGGAGCAGGGTGCTACGCTGCCGGGTATGACAGTAGTATGCGGTGATTCGCATACCAGCACGCATGGTGCGTTCGGCTGTCTGGCTTTTGGCATAGGTACTTCGGAAGTCGAACACGTGCTGGCCACGCAATGCCTGCTGACGAAAAAAGCGAAAGCCATGCAGATTGTAGTCGAAGGCGAACTTGGCCATGGCGTTACGGCCAAGGACATCGCGCTCGCCATTGTTGGCGAGATCGGTACCGCAGGAGGTACGGGCTACGCTGTCGAATTCGCGGGAAGCGCCATCCGTGCGCTTTCCATGGAAGGGCGGATGACGCTATGCAATATGGCTATCGAGGCGGGCGCCCGTGCCGGGATGATAGCGGTGGACGATACCACGATTGAATATATCCGCGGGAGGCCTTTCGCGCCTGTAGGCGATCTATGGGAAAAGGCCATTGCCTATTGGCGCACACTGAAAAGTGATGAGGGTGCGCGCTTTGACAGGGTGGTGACATTGGCTGCAGCACAAATCAAGCCGCAGGTAACGTGGGGAACATCCCCCGAAATGGTAACAACCATTGACGGTAAGGTGCCTGACCCGTCCCGGATCGACGATATCGTGAAACGCCACGACATGGAGCATGCGCTAAAATATATGGGCCTTGCGCCCAATACCCCCATCAGCGAAATTCGCCCGGACAAGATATTCATTGGTTCCTGCACGAATTCCCGCATAGAGGACTTGCGCGCTGCGGCGAAGGTGGTCAGAGGCCGGCATATTGCTGCGAACATTAAACTTGCCATGGTCGTGCCGGGTTCCGGCCTGGTCAAGCAACAGGCGGAACAGGAAGGACTCGACAAGATATTTCTCGACGCGGGATTCGAATGGCGTGAGCCTGGGTGCTCGATGTGCCTTGCGATGAACGATGACCGGCTTGCACCGGGCGAACGTTGTGCTTCGACTTCCAACCGCAACTTCGAAGGCCGGCAGGGCCCAGGGGGGCGAACTCATCTGGTGAGTCCGGCAATGGCCGCGGCTGCCGCGGTGGCGGGTCATTTTGTGGATGTGCGAGAAATAAACTAAAATTAAGGCGTTAGGCGGTTTTATTTTATTAAAAGAGGAGGTTGCTATGAAAATGTTATCCGCAATGATCGCGTTGATCGCTGTTTTCCAGCTGTCCGCGTGTAATACTGTGGGTGGGATGGGGAAAGATATCCAGAAGGGTGGACAGGCGATTGAGAAATCGTCGAAGTAGCTAGTGAAAAAATTTTTTTCCTGTGAAGGGTTGGTGGCGCCATTGGATCGTGCCAATGTCGATACCGATGCCATCATTCCCAAACAATTTCTGAAATCCATCAAACGATCCGGTTTCGGCCAGAATCTCTTTGATGAGTGGCGTTATCTCGATCACGGCGAGCCAGGAATGGATTCGTCCCAGCGTAAGCCCAACCCGGATTTCATACTCAACATGCCGCGTTATAGCGGTGCCGAGATATTGCTTGCGCGCGCAAATTTCGGCTGCGGTTCGAGCCGCGAACATGCGCCTTGGGCTCTTCAGGATTACGGCTTTCAGGTGATCATCGCACCCAGCTTTGCCGACATTTTTTTTAACAACTGTTTCAAGATCGGTTTGCTTCCGATTGCGCTCGATGCAGACACCGTGGATCAACTGTTCCATGAAATCGAAGCGACACAAGGCTATCGTTTGGCGGTCAATTTGCGGGATCAGTCGGTGACGACTCCCAGCGGTAAACTTTTCCAGTTCGATATCGATTCTTTCCGCAAACACAGCCTGTTGAATGGTCTGGATGAGATCGGCCTGACTTTGCAACATTCGGACAAGATCAGAGCGTTCGAGGAGAAATATCGAGCTGCACAGCCGTGGCTATTTACGTGAAAGGCGCTTATCCAGGAAGATGATTTAATGAAGATTGCAGTCTTGGCCGGGGACGGTATCGGCCCGGAAATCATTGCTCAAGCCGTGCGCGTACTGGAAGCATTGAGGAGCGACGGGTTAAAAATTGAACTGGAATGGGGTCTGCTGGGCGGTTGTGCGGTAGAAGCCGCCGGCGAGCCATTTCCCGAGGCGACACGCAAGCTTGCCACCGATGCCGACGCTGTGATTCTGGGCGCAGTGGGCGGGCCGCAGTACGACGCCCTGCCGCGTCCGCTACGGCCGGAAAGAGGGTTGCTCGGCATACGCAAGGCCTTGAACCTTTTTGCCAATCTTCGCCCGGCGCTGCTCTACCCCGAGCTTGCCAATGCCTCCACGCTGAAACCCGAGATCGTCGCGGGGCTCGACATTCTGATTGTGAGAGAGTTGACCGGGGATATTTATTTTGGGGAACCACGCGGCATCGAGCAGCGCGAGGGCCAGCGCGTCGGCTTCAACACCATGGTATACAGCGAGGCGGAGATAGACAGAATTGCCCGGGTGGCCTTTGGAGCGGCGCGTAGACGCAATCGCAGGCTTTGCTCGGTTGATAAAATGAATGTGCTGGAATGCACCCAGTTATGGCGCGACGTAGTGACGGAGACCGCCGAGGAATATCCGGACGTCGAGCTCTCGCACATGCTGGTGGATAATGCCGCGATGCAGTTGATACGCGATCCCAGGCAATTCGATGTTATGGTGACGGGCAACATGTTTGGCGATATCCTATCGGATGAAGCGTCCATGTTGACCGGCTCGATCGGGATGTTGCCTTCGGCGTCACTCGATGAGAATAACAAGGGGTTATATGAACCGATACACGGTTCGGCCCCTGATATTGCCGGAAAGAACGTGGCCAACCCCCTGGCAACGATATTATCGGCGGCGATGATGTTGCGCTATACCTTTGATCTGGAATCTGCAGCCGCACGCATTGAAGGTGCCGTAAAAAAAGTTCTGGCAGAGGGTTACCGCACGGCGGATATTTATGAACCAGGAATGAAGAAGCTTGGCACCGCGGAGATGGGCGGCGCGGTTCTGGCTAATCTCTAAGATCTCAAGTAGGGGCGATCAATGAAGCGAGTAGGATTTATTGGCTGGCGCGGCATGGTAGGCTCGGTCCTCATGCAAAGAATGCGGGAAGAAAATGACTTCGCATTGGTTGAGCCTGTATTTTTCACAACGTCGCAGAAGGGTGGTAAAAGTCCGGACATAGGGAAAGGGAAGGAAACGCCACCGCTCAAGGATGCGTACAACATAGACGAGCTCAAGGCTATGGATATCCTCATATCCTGCCAGGGCGGCGACTATACCAGTGAGGTTTTCAGCAAGCTGCGCCAGGCGGGCTGGCAAGGATATTGGATCGATGCAGCTTCCACATTGCGCATGGGTCAGGACGCTGTCATTATACTTGATCCGGTCAATATGCCGGTCATCAAGCAGGCTTTGCATGATGACGTAAAAAATTACATCGGTGGGAATTGCACCGTGAGCCTGATGCTTATGGCGGTGGGCGGATTGTTCGAAGCAGACATGGTGGAATGGATGAGCGCCATGACTTATCAGGCGGCTTCCGGCGCTGGCGCGCAGAACATGCGGGAATTACTGCTGCAGATGGGTGAAGCCCATCGCGTGGCGAAAGACCTGCTGGATGACCCCGCTTCAGGCATCCTTGACATTGACCGTGAAGTGGCCGGAACCCTGCGTAACGTTGCTTTCCCAACCGAGAACTTCGGCGTTCCGCTGGCGGGCAGTCTCATACCCTGGATAGACAGGGATCTTGGCAACGGACAGACTCGGGAGGAGTGGAAGGGTCAGTCCGAGACAAATAAAATCCTCGGGCGTACCGATCAGGTGGTTCCTGTTGACGGCATCTGTGTACGTGTCGGCGCAATGCGCTGCCATAGTCAGGCACTCACCATCAAGCTCAAGCAGGATGTACCATTGGATGAGATCGAGGATATTCTGGCTGCTTCCAACAGTTGGGTGCGGGTGATTCCCAATCAGCGCGAAAGCACCTTGAAGGAGTTGACCCCGGCTGCTGTAACGGGGAACTTGACTATACCGGTGGGGCGTATGCGCAAGCTTGCCATGGGAGGGGAATACCTTTCAGCCTTCACGGTGGGGGATCAGCTATTGTGGGGTGCGGCGGAACCGCTACGCCGGATGCTGCGGATTTTGGTGGAAGCTTGAGATCGGGAAGCCGCGGAGTTGGTCTTTTTTCTGAAAGAGCTTGAATCATATTCGATAAGGTCTTGGTGGGCCGAGTAGCATGGGGCTGATATTCTGCACTTCAGGTCCTTATTGCCGCGACGAGCGAGGCATTCATTGTACACATTGGGTGCGATGCGTTTATTGTTGGTGATCCCTTACAAGTGAAATTTCAGCGGATTTTGAATCCGGCCCATCCTATTTACATATGGATTTCTTTAGAGCCATGCCATGTTAAAGCGTACTAAAGCATATTTGCTTTTCATTGCGCTTGTCGTTGCGTTCACGGCGCCACTGGCAGCCACCGCGGCGGGGCTGGGCAGGCTGACCGTCATGTCCGCTCCGGGGCAACCGTTCAAGGCTGAAATCGAACTGGTTGCGGTAAAAAAAGAGGAGAAACTCTTTTTAAGCGCGCGTCTGGCGCCGCAAGAAACGTTCCGCCAGGCAAACGTTGATTTTTTACCCATTCTTTCCACGTTCAAAGCAACCGTCGAAACCCGTTTCGACGGGTTGCCCTATGTCAAGATCGTTTCCCCGCAGGCCATTGCCGAACCCTTGCTGAATATGTTGGTCGAGTTGAATTGGTCGTCGGGACGATTGTTGCGTGAATATACTGTTGTCCTTGCTCATCCGGAAAATGATGCATCCCCGCTTGGGAAGCCGGTAACGCAGGCCAGTTCTACCGGTTCGGCCAAGGGTGAGCCGGCTACCGAGAAAACTCACGAGAAAACTCATGAGAAAACTCACTCATCCATCAAGCATGAGGAGAAAACGCCGGTAGCAGCGGAATCGGCGGCGTCGGCCGGCAAAACCAATAGCATCCATGGCCCGGTAAAGCAGGGCGATACGTTAGGTGGGATAGCAAGCAACATTGTTCTGCCTGCCGGAGCAAGTTTTAATCAGGTGCTGGTTGCCCTGCACCACGCAAACCCTGACGCTTTCATCGATAATAATATGCACCAGCTTAAGGCGGGGCCAATTTTAAGGATACCGAACAGTAGTGAAATCAATGCGATAAGCCCAGCGGAAGCCAACAAGGAAGTACAAGCGCAGACTATGGATTGGAACCGGCGGAGGCTCCCCGCGGCAATAGGGACGGTGGAAGAACTGAAACAAACCGTTACCGGAAAAATCGATCGGACCGTTGAGGCAGATAGCATTGCGGCCGGGGAGCCCGCCGGGGAGGTTTTAAGGCTTTCCAAGGGTGCAGAGCCGTTGAATGGCGATAAGGACGCGAGCAATATGGGCGCGAACCCGGGCGAAAAGCGGCTCGAGCAACCAGGCGTTCAGGATCGGCTTCATGCAATGGAAGAGGATGTCATAGCGAAGAACAGAGCGCTTCGTGAAGCCAATGAGCGAATCGCGCTGCTTGAGAAAAATATAAAGGAATTGCAACAACTGCTCGAGTTGAAAAATCTGGCCTTGGCGGAGATGCAGAAACGGGTGGAAACCGTCCCGGCGAGTACCGCAACGGTATCCATTCCACCGGCGGCCGTTTCGCCTCAGTCTGAGTCGAGCCCAGAAGCAGCCGTGATAGTGCAGCCGCTAACCCAGCCAACAGAACCGCTCTCATCCTCTGAAACTAAAACAGATGAGCCGGAACACGCTGCGCCACATCAGGTAACTGCGCAGGTGACGGCAGATGAGCCTGTTGAAATAGCTAAACCTGTACAATCGGCAAAACTAACCCATGAGCAGACCCCTGGAGCAGATATGGGAACGCGCACACGCGGCAAAGGTACAATCATCGATGACCTTGTGGCCAATTTTGAATATCTGGGGGGTGCGCTTGTTCTTCTGATTACAGGTATAGTCGGGGTATCGATGGTGCGGGGGCCGAAGTCGTCAGTGTTTGGTTCCGATGAGGATGTGATCTCCAGCGCGTCCGACTCTCAGCCGCATGATAAAGTTCAGGACCTGCCCATGAGCTCGGGCGCGAATACCACCGAGCTGGCTCGGGAGGCGCACCCAGCTCCCCTCGCTGAACGCGAACTGGCTGACATTACTCTGAGCATTGGGGCCGCGCAACCAGCGGAAGACGTAAAAGAGGAGTTTGAGCAAAGGAATACCCATTGGCATGAAATCGTTAACAAAATAGATCTTGCCAGAGCTTATCAGGAAATGGGCGATAAGGATGCTGCAAGGCAGATTCTTCGCGAAGTCATCCAGGAAGGTGATGTCAGGCAGCAGGAAAGCGCGAGGCTGATGCTCGCAAAACTGTGAGCGCTTCCTCGGATCATCAGTCAGATGATTTCATTTTTTAGCGATTGCACCGCGGATCGCAATGGGCGCCCCAAAGCGTCGCCCGAGGGGTCGACAAGCGAGGATCGGGCAGCGGAGGGGATGGCAGACCGCATATACTGGAGCGCCTGCATCCTGCTACGGGGTCGCATCTTCCTTCGGAAGACACTGCTCTGCCCTTCGCGGTCGCGCCCCAAAGCGTCGCCCGAGGGGTCGCCAAGCGAGGATCGGGCAGCGGAGGGGATGGCAGTTCGCATATACTGGGGCGCCTGCATCCCGCTACGGGGTCGCATCTTCCTTCGGAAGACACTGCTCTGCCCTTCGCGGTCGCTCGGTTCCGCGGGTTCCCTCTTGAAAATTTCTGAAAGTTTCTCAGCAATTACCATGAATGCGCCTGTGCTGTGAGGGTTGCGTTGGCATTGGAGTACGATGGCAGCGGTTTCTGCGGCTGGCAAAGCCAGCGTTCAGGCGGCTCGGTGCAGGATGCGTTGGAGGCCGCATTATCCAAAATCGCGGATGGCGACATCCGCGTCGTGACGGCGGGACGAACCGATGCCGGGGTCCACGCGGTGTATCAGGTCGTGCATTTTGACACTCAGGCGCAGCGGCCCGAGACAGCCTGGGTGCGCGGGGTCAATGCGCTGTTGCCTGACAGTATCGCAGTTCGGTGGGCCTCGCGAATGCCGGATGACTTTCATGCGCGCTATTGCGCCATTGAACGCCGCTATCTTTATCTGCTGTTGAACAGTTCGGTGCGCCCTGGTCTTTACCATCACAAGATGGGTTGGTTTCACCAGGCGCTTGATCTTGCATCCATGCAGGCCGCCGCTCGCCTGCTCCTGGGCGAGCACGACTTCAGCGCGTTTCGGGCCGCCGAGTGCCAAGCCAAATCCCCCATACGCACTCTGACGAAGATCGATATTACCCGCCAAGATGACGTTATCGCATTCGAACTCCGAGCCAACGCATTCCTGCATCACATGGTGCGCAATATTCTGGGGTGCCTCATTTATGTGGGCAAGCGCAAATATCCCCCGGAATGGATACGCGAAGTGCTGACAGGCCGTCGACGCAGCGATGCTGCGCCCACGTTTCCTGCAGCCGGACTATACCTCGCAGGGGTCAGCTATGATGACAAGTGGAAACTTCCCCGTTTTGCCGAGCCGCCGCTTGCGGCAGTATTGTCCGCGACCGGCAGGCTGAGCTGGGCGCAGGATTCTCCCAACGAGCGCACATGAGGGATCAACAGTAATGTTATTCCGGACGTATCGGAAATACGTCCAATGATAGGATAAGCATCGATAAAGATCGACTCTATGGCTATTCGAATTAAAATTTGCGGTATTACACGTGGTGAGGACGCACTGACAGCAGTGCGCCACGGCGCCAACGCCATCGGTTTCGTGTTCTGGAGGCAAAGCGCACGCTATATCACCCCGGCAAAAGCTCAGGAAATTATCGCTGCGCTACCGCCATTCGTTACCGCAGTGGGTGTTTATGTCGATCCCGATGCGGAGTGGGTAAAGGAAACTTCATCAGTTGCGGGACTCCATTTGCTGCAATTCCACGGCAATGAGTCTCCGGATTTTTGCGGTCAATTTTTCCTGCCTTATATAAAGGCAGTGCGCGTCAGGACTGGGGTAGATTTGATACAATACGCGACCCGCTATGGCGGAGCCAGAGGATTGCTGCTGGATACCTATGTTGAAGGTGAGCCGGGCGGTACCGGTAATGTTTTTGACTGGAATCTGATCCCTCGGAATCTACCGCTTCCGCTGATTCTTTCCGGGGGGTTGCAGCCTGATAATGTTATGGAGGCAATCAGGCGGATCCGACCGTGGGCAGTAGATGTATCCAGCGGTGTGGAAACAGCCAAAGGCATCAAAGACACGGAGAAGATTGCCGCTTTCATGCGAGGAGTTCGAGCCAGTGAAAATTTATGATCTTCCCGACAGCCAGGGGCACTTCGGTCCCTATGGCGGCGTGTTCGTCGCTGAAACGCTGATTGCAGCGCTGGAAGATCTGCGCGTACAGTACGAGCGCTATCGCAACGACGCCGATTTTCTGGCGGAATTCGCCTATGAATTGAAGCATTATGTGGGACGGCCCAGCCCCATCTATCATGCCAAAAGATGGTCGGAGCATCTGGGAGGCGCGCAGATTTTGCTGAAACGGGAAGATCTGAATCATACCGGCGCGCACAAGATCAATAATGCCATCGGCCAGGCGCTCTTGGCTCGGCGCATGGGTAAATCGCGCATCATTGCCGAGACTGGAGCGGGTCAGCATGGCGTCGCCAGTGCCACGGTGGCTGCGCGCTATGGCATGCAATGCGTCGTCTATATGGGTTCCACGGATGTCCAACGCCAGGCTGCCAACGTGTACCGGATGAAGTTGCTGGGCGCAACGGTGGTTCCGGTCGAATCGGGTTCCAGGACGTTGAAAGATGCGTTGAACGAGGCCATGCGCGACTGGGTGACCAACGTCGAGGATACCTTCTATATCATTGGCACGGTGGCGGGACCGCATCCTTATCCGATGATGGTGCGGGATTTCCAGGCAATCATCGGACGCGAATCCATCCTGCAGATGCAGGAAGAGTACGGCCGGCAGCCGGATGTGCTGATCGCTTGCGTCGGGGGCGGATCGAATGCCATTGGCTTGTTTTACCCCTACATCGACAGCGACATTCGCATGGTAGGTGTAGAGGCGGCAGGGCTTGGAATCGAAAGCGGTCAGCACGCCGCTACCCTGACTAGCGGAAAACCCGGAGTATTGCATGGTAACCGCACCTATCTGATCCAGGATGAAAACGGACAGATTGTCGAGACCCACTCCATTTCAGCCGGTCTGGATTATCCTGGGGTGGGCCCCGAACATGCCTGGCTCAAAGACAGCAATCGCGCTGAATATGTCGGGATAACGGATGCCGAGGCGTTGGAAGCGTTCCATAGCCTGTGCCATTATGAGGGTATCATACCTGCTCTGGAATCCAGTCACGCGCTGGCGTATGCCGCCCGGCTCGCACCCACGCTCAGCCGCAATAAGCTCCTGCTGGTAAATCTTTCCGGGCGCGGCGACAAGGATATGGCCACCGTGGCGCAGGCCTCCGGTATCACTTTTTGATATAAAACGCTTTCCATGTCCCGTATTACAACCGTATTCGACAAGCTTCGCCAACAAAAACGGAAAGCTCTGATTCCTTTCATCACTGCAGGCGATCCCGAACCTGCAATGATGACTTCATTGATGCATGAGCTGGTCAAGGCGGGGGCGGACATCATAGAGCTGGGCGTTCCGTTCTCCGATCCCATGGCTGATGGGCCTTCCATACAGCGGGCTTCCGAGCGGGCTTTGAAGCACCACGTGTGCTTGAAGGATGTGCTGACCATGGTGGAAGACTTCAGAAAAAACAATCAGAGCACCCCGGTCGTACTGATGGGGTATGCGAATCCAATAGAGGCGATGGGCTATGAGACATTCGCCGCAAGAGCAAAAGAATGCGGCGTAGATGGCGTATTGACGGTGGATTATCCGCCGGAAGAATCCGCAGAATGGGTAAAGTATCTCAGGCGTCATAAAATCGACGCTATTTTTCTTCTCTCGCCGACTACCCCGCAAGCGCGCATCGCGCACGTGGCGCAACTGGCACAAGGTTATGTTTATTATGTGTCATTGAAGGGCGTGACCGGTTCCCTCAATCTTGACCTGCGCGATGTCGCAAACAAATTGGCCCAGTTGCGTTCACATATTTCCATCCCTATTGGCGTCGGTTTTGGTATACGCGATAGAACCACAGCCAAGGCAGTGGCGGAACTCGCGGATGCTGTGGTCGTAGGGAGTCGCATCGTCGAGGAAATAGAGAAATCCGCAAAAACGGAAGTCCTGTCAAATGTATACCGATTGGTGAAAAGCCTGCGGACCGCTGTCGACGAAGCGGGCCCTGCACATTAGCCGGTATATTTCACCAAACCGGCTTGAAATTGCGGAAGTGGTATGAACAACGAGATCTGGTCAACAGGGTTGAAATGCAATGGACGCTCTCGGGCCTTCATGGGTGCTGACGGGTATTTTACGGCATCTTTGCGCCCCCGCTTCGCGCGAATAGGCTCGTCTATTAGCTTAACGCGGGATACCCAAAAGCTGTTTCCGAAGTATCTTGCCATGATCCCGCCAGCCGTTGAAATATCCGGGCTAGCGGGTGAAAGTGCTATTTTCGGTCTTCCACTGAATCGCTGTCATTACCGCGCAAGCTTATGAGCTGGTTTCAGAAACTCCTCCCGCCAAAAATCAAGCGTAAGGAAAGCGGCGAAAAAAAAGTCGTGCCCGAGGGTTTGTGGAGCAAATGCGCCTCATGCGATGCGGTGCTGTATTACTCTGATCTCGGAAACAATCTTAATGTATGCCCCAAGTGTAACCATCACAACAGAATTTCCGCCAGGGTTCGCCTCGATCTGTTTCTGGATACCCAGGGGCGCTACGAGATCGGCCCTGAAGTGCAATCGCTTGATCCATTGAAATTCAAGGACAGCAAGCGCTATGTCGATCGGTTAGCGGAGGCAAAACGGGATACTGATGAAGATGATTCCCTGGTAGTGATGCAGGGTAGTGTCAAAACGGTCCCGCTGGTTGCGGCAGCGTTCGAATTCGGCTTCATGGGCGGATCGATGGGTTCCGTCGTAGGCGAGCGCTTCGTTCGCGGGGTACAGGTTTGCGTTGAGCAACGGCTGGCTTTTGTGTGCTTCGCAGCCAGTGGTGGCGCGCGCATGCAGGAAGGTTTGCTATCGTTAATGCAAATGGCGAAAACAACAGCTGCGCTTGCTCAATTGAGCGAGGAACGGCTTCCCTTTATTTCCGTGCTGACGGATCCCACCATGGGCGGCGTATCGGCGAGTTTTGCTTTCCTTGGCGATGTCGTCATCGCTGAGCCGGCCGCGCTGATCGGTTTCGCAGGCCCTCGGGTAATCGAACAGACGGTACGCCAAACCCTGCCGGAAGGTTTTCAGCGCTCTGAATTCCTGCTGGAACATGGGGCGATCGACATGATCGTGGATCGGAGGCGCATGCGCGATAAGATTGCAAACCTGTGCACGTTACTGATGCGTGCCCCCCCGGTATCCTGAGAATCTGCGGTACGAGAAACAGGTTGTGTTGCAGGCGCGTCGGGTTCACTCAGCCGTCCGCCGATTCCCGGTTGGTCTTATCATTTTTTATCCTCTTCATACCTTCAAACCAGGCAGCGGGGCTCAGACACCGTCATGGTCAAACCTCATTCAGAATCCCGGACGCTTTCGGATTGGTTAACTTATCTGGAAGGTCTCCATCCGACGACCATCGAGATGGGACTGGGGCGCGTGGATCGGGTCAGGGCTGAGCTAGGCCTCGTCCCGTCTTTTCCCGTTATCACGGTTGGCGGAACCAACGGTAAAGGGTCAACATGCGCCATGATGGAAGCCATTTTGAGCTGCGCCGGGTATCGTGTCGGTTGCTACACTTCACCCCATTTACTCCGTTATAACGAACGGGTGCGAGTAGCTCAGCGGGAAGCGACTGACGGCGAATTATGCAGTGCTTTCGAGGCGGTGGAAACAGCGAGGACAAGCTGTGGCGTTTCACTGACTTATTTCGAATTCGGTACGCTGGCAGCGGTACATCTCTTCACAAAGGCAGAGATAGAGATTGCCATTCTGGAGGTGGGGCTGGGCGGACGATTGGATGCAGTCAATATTTTCAATGCCGATTGCGCGGTGGTGACCAGTGTCGATTTCGACCATATGGATTATCTCGGCAACACGCGGGAGAAAATCGGATTCGAGAAAGCTGGAATTTTCAGAAAGGGGAAGATCGCAATCTGTTCGGAGCCGGATATTCCCGTGACTGTTCGTCAGTATGCGAATGAAATTGGTGCAAAACTTCTCCACATTGGCGAACACTTCGGCTACTCGACCAGCGAGGCAGGGTGGGGCTACTGGGATGAGCAAGGAAAACGCCATTCGCTTCCCTATCCTGCTCTGCGAGGAGCCTATCAGTTGCATAATGCTAGTGCCTGCCTGGCCGCACTCGATGCCGTGAAGGACAATCTGCCGGTTACCATGGGCGATATACGCCGAGGCTTACTGGAGGTTAATTGGCCCGCGCGATTTCAGGTATTACCCGGGCGGCCGGTAACCGTGCTGGATGTGGCGCATAATCCGGGCGCTGCGCGTGCGTTGGCCGATAACCTCGATCGCATGGATCGTTTTAACAGGACTTATGCAGTATTTGCCATGCTCAAAGACAAGGATATCCCTGGCGTTGCACAGGCGATGGCCAGCAAGGTCGATATATGGCTGACGGCGGGTATCGGTGCCCGTCGTGGCGCTTCGTCCAATGAAATCGTGCAGGCACTCCGTGCCGCAGGACTAGGGAAAGACGTTATGGCAGGGGAAGAGTCAATCCGCACTTTTCCGGATCCTGCCGCAGCCTATGCATATGCCTGTGAGCGAGCAACCGGAAGTGATAGAATCTGCGTTTTTGGCTCATTTCATACCGTAGCGGAAGTGTTGCGGTACCGGATACGGTTGAGCGTGGTTGAGCACGCGGCAATCAAAAAATCGAGAGATGGCAAAGACAGTTAGCGAAGAAGAAATTCAGCTCAGAAAACGCGCCAGAAGGCGTCTGGTCGGGGCCGTTACCCTGGTGGTGGCCGCGATTGTAATCCTACCGATGTTGCTGGACAGTAAACCGGAAGAGCGAAGTCAAGAGATTGACATTCGCATACCTGCGGAAGACTCTGCGGAGGAATTTGATTCCGGCGCTGTGGGTTCCAGCCAAGCGACAGATGCGGCTACCGTCGAGAAACCGCCAACCGGAGTTCGACAGGACGAGCAGGTCACTCCGGAGTCATCAGTAAAGCCGACCCCATCCATGGAACCGGCCGGCAAGCCAGCGGGGAAGAAAACGGATACGAAGCTGGCATCGGAACGGGGAAAATCCACCGCCGCTACCGCCGAGACTACTGACGCATTTGTGGTGCAGTTAGGTGCTTTTTCTAACCCGGCCAAAGCCAGACAGCAGCTGCAAAATCTGATGTCCCGGGACTCCAGTGAATATATCGATTCCAAGGGTGGCCCAGGCGCAAAGGCTTATACGGAAGCGATGAAGGTCGACAAAGGGGCAGAGAAAGGCGAAGTAACCCGCGTGCGGGTCGGCCCTTTCCGCACGCGCGAGCAAGCCGAGGAGACGCGTGAAAAGCTGAAGAAGCTCGGATTCGAGGGCGTAGTGACAGACAAATAGTACTATGATGAATGGTAGATTTCCCAACAGCCGGGCGAATCCCGCTTTGAAATGACTGCCTTCGATTATTGCGTGCTTGCCATACTCGGCATATCGATCTTGCTGAGCCTGGTGCGGGGGGTTGTACGCGAACTGGTGTCATTGGCGGGCTGGATTGTCGCGTTCATGGTAGCGAATTCATTTGCGTCTCAGTTTGCGCCAATCCTGCCATCTTTCATTGCCGGCGAATCCCTGCGTATGTTGTTTGCGTTCGCCGCGCTATTTCTCGCGACACTTGTGGCAGTGGGTCTTATTGCCATGGCGGCATCATCTTTGACCAAAACCGCTGGGCTGGGGCTTGCTGACAGGTTTTTAGGCTCATTGTTCGGGTTCATACGTGGGCTGCTGGTGGTGTTATTAATCGTCCTGACAGCGGGGCTGACCGCACTTCCGCAAGAGCCATTCTGGCGAAAAGCCGTGCTGAGCGGTCCGTTGGAAACTGCAGTAATGTTCGTAGTGCCCTGGCTGCCGCAGGATTTATCCAGGCACATCAACTTTGTAAGATTGAAGCGGAACAATGAACGACTATCGTAGAAGCGCAGCCGGCACATCTCGTCCATGTTTATTTCGTCCAATGTGGCATCGGTATTGAATTTTTTGCACCTTTTTGTGCATCGTTAATCTAAGTCATCTTTGCGGAGCGCAATCATGTGTGGAATTCTGGGCCTGGTAGCACATACTCCCGTCAACCAACTGCTATATGACGGACTGCTGGTGCTCCAGCATCGCGGACAGGATGCCGCTGGCATTGTCACCGCGGAGGGCAATACATTCCACATGCACAAGGGCGGCGGCCTGGTCCGCGACGTGTTTCGCACGCGTAATATGCGGTCTCTGGCAGGCAATATGGGTATCGGACATGTGCGGTACCCCACTTCCGGCTCCACCGAATCGCCGGCCGGGGCACAGCCGTTTTATGTCAACTCCCCATTTGGCATTGTGCTTGGGCACAACGGAAATCTTACGAATGCGACACAGCTTAATCAGGAATTGTTCCGAGAGGACTTGCGCCACGTCAATACCAGTTCGGATTCGGAAGTACTGCTCAATGTACTGGCGCACGAATTGCAGAGAAGTACAAAAAACCACCAGCTTGACCCCGCTGCCATTTTTGCCGCAGTATCAGGGGTGCATCGGCGCTGCCGGGGCGCCTACGCGGTTGTAGCGATGATCGCGGGTTACGGGTTGCTGGCTTTTCGCGACCCCTATGGCATCCGACCCCTTATTTTTGGTTCTGCCGAGACCGAGCATGGGACAGATTATCTGGTGGCGTCCGAGAGTGTCGCGCTGGATACATTAGGATTTAAGCTGATACGCGATGTTGCGCCGGGGGAGGCGGTTTTTATCGATGATGACGGTAATTTCTACAATAAACAATGCGCAGCCAATCCCTCGCATAATCCCTGCATCTTCGAATACGTCTATTTAGCGCGTCCTGATTCAGTAATGGATGGCATATCGGTATATGAAACACGGCTCAACATGGGTGAGAGCCTGGCCGATAAAATTACCGCGACCATGCGGCATCTGGATATTGACGTGGTCATTCCGATTCCTGATTCCGGCCGCCCCAGTGCCTTGCAGCTTGCCAACCGTCTTGGAGTGAGTTTCCGCGAAGGGTTCGTCAAGAACCGCTACATTGGACGTACCTTTATCATGCCGGGCCAGCAGCAGCGGCGCAAATCGGTTCGGCAAAAGCTCAATGCCATGAGTGTGGAGTTCCGGGGCAAGAACGTACTGTTGGTGGATGACTCAGTCGTGCGCGGCACCACCAGCCGGGAAATCGTGCAAATGGCGCAGGAAGCCGGCGCCCATAAGGTTTATTTCGCTTCCGCCGCGCCACCGGTAAGATTCCCCAATGTGTATGGGATCGATATGCCGACTCGCGAGGAACTCATCGCTACCGGGCGGGATGACGACGAAATTTGCCGCGAAATCGGCGCCGACTATCTCGTTTATCATGACCTCGATTCCCTTATCAACGACGTGCGGCGGCTTAATCCATCCATCACGCATTACGAGACCTCCTGTTTCGACGGCCGTTACATTACGGGAGACATTACGGCGGAATACCTGTCGGTTCTGGCGGCGCAGCGCCATGGCCGCGCATCGCTGTCGCCATCCGCTTCCAGTACGCAACTGGATTTGAATCTCGTGCGGGTAGAGTAGGGAAATGATGAGGATTTGACAAAGCCTACATAGTTTAGCAACATAAGGTATGTGCGCCGATTTGATATTCAGCTTGCGGGCGCGTTATAAATTCGGCTAAAGCGGGGAACCCGTTTTAGCAATGCTGAACGGGTTTTTTATTTGAGGAGATTTGCATGTCTGATGATTTTGAGCTCGAAACCCTGGCGCTGCACACGGGCATACACCGCAGCCAGTTCAACGAGCACTCCGAGGGTTTATACCTTACCTCGAGCTTCGTATTTGACAGCGCTGCCCAGGCCGCGGCGCGCTTTTCCGGTGCGGAGGCTGGAAATATCTATTCCCGCTTTACCAATCCCACAGTTACGGCGTTCGAGGAACGGCTTGCCGCGCTGGAAGGCGCGGAAGCTTGCGTAGCCACTTCTTCCGGGATGTCGGCGATTCTTTCCTGCGTGATGGGCTTGCTTTCCGCCGGTGATCACATTGTCGCTTCGCGCAGCTTGTTCGGCGCCACGGTAAACCTGTTCACCAACATCCTCAAGCGTTTCAATATCGAAACAACATTTGTTTCCGCTATCGATGTCAGGGTTTGGGAGTCGGCCGTGAAACCCAACACGAAACTGTTGTTTATCGAAACACCATCAAATCCCCTCACCGAGATATCGGATATCGCCGCGCTTGCGGTCGTGGCGAAAAAGGCCGGTGCGTGGCTTGCGGTCGATAACTGCTTCTGTTCTCCGGCATTGCAGCGCCCGCTTGACCTTGGCGCCGATATTGTCATTCACTCCGCCACCAAGTATCTCGAGGGTCAGGGAAGAGTTCTGGGCGGTGCAGTACTTGGAAAGCGCGATCTCTTGATGGAGCGCGGGGTGTTCGGGTTCCTACGCACCGCCGGTCCCAGTTTGAGCCCTTTCAATGCCTGGGTTATCCTCAAGGGAATGGAAACGCTGAAAATTCGTATGGACGCCCATTCGGCCAATGCCTTGCAAGTCGCGCGCTGGCTGGAAGCGCAGCCTAGCGTTGGGAGGGTTCATTACCCGGGTTTGCCATCGCATCCTCAACATGAGCTTGCCAAGCGCCAGCAGAAGACGGGTGGCGGCATTGTTTCATTCGAGTTAAAGAATGGAAGAGAGGCGGCTTGGCGAGTGGTGGATTCCGTTCGCCTGATCTCAATTACGGCCAATCTGGGCGACACCAAGAGTACACTCACTCATCCGGCTACGACCACCCATGCCCGTATCAGTCAGGAAAGCCGGGACGCAGCCGGGATCACCGAAGGTTTGCTACGCATCGCGGTGGGGCTCGAAGCGGTAAAGGATATCACAGCGGATTTGGCAAGGGGGCTCGATGCGTCATAGACCTTCGCTTTACCCGCACGTGCATTGATCAGAGAATTAGGGAACGTCTGAACTAATCCTCCGCGAGCGTGTTGCCGATAAAATTGGGATGATCGCAAGGCGCACGACCCAGCTCATAGCTTAAAGGTCACTACGGCAGGTTATAGCTGGAATACCTCTGTTTCTAAAGTCCGATCCGAAACGCATACCCATCAGATGTACCGAACGAGGGCAGGGAATCCTTTGTCTGGTTGGGGTGAATATCACTGTAGCCAGATTGGCGCAAATAGAGGATTACTAAAGCCGGGCCAAGCGCAACCTCGCAAAGCCCGGCTGTTGTTTCCCACTTTTTTGCTCTAAGCGGGTTTCTTGTGGGAGCGGGGAATGGCAGATGAATCCGGATGCACCCGAATCAGCGGCGCGCAGCCTGATAAAGCGGCATTACAATTGGCAGCAGCGATTCGATCTGCTGGACACGTGTCGAGTCCGCTGGATGGCTACTCAGGAATTCGGGAAGCTTCCCGCCAGTACCGGCATTTATCATTTTTTGCCATAAGGTAACGCCAGCCTGTGGATTGTAGCCCGCGCGAGCCGTCAGTTCCAGTCCGATGCGGTCGGCCTCGGCTTCATCAGTGCGACTGAAATGCGTTGCAATCAACGTTTCATAACCAATATTGGCGAGGGTAGCCGCATTCTGGCTCAGGCCAAACGCTGCGGCGCCCACGCCCAGCGCAGTCTGCGCGGCAATGGCTTGCGACACCTGTTCGCGCGAATGTTCACGCAACGCATGCGCGATTTCATGTCCCATCACCACTGCGATTTCCTCATCCGTGAGCTGGAGCCGATTAATCAGCCCGGAATAAAACATGATCTTGCCGCCAGGCATACAGAACGCGTTGAGTTCATTGCTGTCGATGACATTGACCTCCCATTTCCAGCCGGGTGCGTCGCGGCGGAACACGGCGGTTTGCGGCTCGAGCCTTTTGGCTATTGCCTGCACCCGTTGCAGCATTTTAGGGTCTTTGTTCAGCGCGCCTTGTTGCGTGGCGTCGGCCTTCAGCTTGGTATATCCTTGCGCGGCCACTTGCTCCAATTGTTCCGACGAGATAAGCATCAGTTGCGACCGGTTTGCACCTACCGCGCCGCCCGCGGTGGTGGTTGCGCATCCGGCCATTAAGGCCAACCAGAGACTTATGGATATTGCTGCAACGATGCGAAAAGCGGGCATAATTTCTCCAATTTAAATGTCATATTCTTCTGTTAACCTGCAAGCCGGCATTCAGCCAATATAGGTAAAACCGATACAGATCGCCATTAAGGCGGCGTGAATCTGAGCTATAACTCATGAGCTATAACCGTTCGCGTTTCCGGGCGTTCCGTGGCGCACAATTGCCAGGCGAGCCCGTGTCATGCCATGCAACGCATTGCCGCTTATGAATCAGAAGAGGGCGGTAGTTGAGCGATTCAACGGAACGCCGTAACCATCGCGACGGTAAGCCTGCTCACCGCGTCGGCGAAGGCCGGGGGCAAAGCGGAAGCTATACGCAAAGCGCTGCCGCGAACCCGAGCGATAAGAAACTTCCGTTCATTCGGCATTTCTCAACAAATACTTGCTACTCAATCACTTCCGCTTTTTCCACGGTCACATTTTCGATAGGCACGTTCTGGTGGCCGCTCCGGTTTCCCGTTTTTACCTTCTTGATCTTGTCCACGATGTCCTGGCCTTCCACCACTTTACCGAATACACAGTAACCGAACCCCTGGGATGTGGGTGAGCTGTAATTCAGAAAATTGTTATCGGAGACGTTAATAAAGAATTGCGCGCTGGCGGAGTCAACATCGGATGTACGCGCCATCGCAATCGTATATTTATCATTCTTGAGGCCGTTGGCAGCCTCGTTCCGGATCGGGGCCCGCGTCTGCTTCTGGATCATGCCCGGTTCAAATCCGCCCCCTTGAATCATGAAACCGTCAATTACACGGTGGAATATAGTGTTGTCGTAGTGTCCGCTGGTCACGTATTCCTTGAAGTTCTGAACCGTTAACGGAGCTTTTTCATCGTCGAGTTCGAGCGTTATGTCACCGAAATTGGTGTGCAGTTTGATCATGTTTTGTCCTTATCTTGAGGATGGGAGCGCGAGCTCAGCAGTTTCATTGGTTTATAAGTTTGGCTTCTTCGATTACCACGAGTTCTTTAGGCACATCGCTCGGGAAGGGGCCGCCGGCACCGGTAGAGGTCGCAGCAATCTTGTTGACCACATCCATTCCGCTGGTCACTTTTCCAAACACCGTATATCCAAACCCTCGCAACGTGGGCGCGGTATGGTTCAGGAATGAATTATTCGCCACATTGATGAAGAATTGAGCTGACGCCGAGTGCGGGTCTGAAGTACGGGCCATCGAAACGGTTCCCACCTCGTTTTTCAGACCATTGCCAGCCTCGTTTTCCACAGGTGATCTTGTCGGTTTCTGTTTGAGCGATTTATCGAATCCCCCACCTTGAATCATGAATCCTGGAATGACGCGATGAAACACGGTGCCGTTGTAATAACCATCCTTTACATAACGCAGGAAATTATCGACGGTTTTCGGCGCTTTATCCGGGTAGAGCTCAATGGTTATGTTACCGAAATTCGTCCTTATTTCAACCTGAGGGTTGGCGACCTGAGGATTGGCTGCGTGCGCAGCGATGCCGAAGATGAGCGGAAGAGCAATCAGAAACCTGAAAATATGCATGGGTATGGGTGAAGATAGCGATAGAAATGGATGGGTTTGTTATGGATGTGTTTGGGATTATGCCGTGCTTTCGTAAATAATTTTCCACGGGCCATTTTTGTGCTCCTTCATCCAATACTGACGTTTTCTCATTCTATTGGAAAGATTATTGCTGGAATACTCCTGGTCGAAATTGACTACTACCAGGTCGTCTCTTCCAGGATAGAGAAACATGCCGACGTTGCTGATTCCTACCTTAATCCAATTTTTGTTCGCATTAACCTGGCGTTTGTGCCGTGACCATTCCGCCAGATTCTGGCTGCCGGTGGAAAAATCTCGTCCATAATTTCCGATATAAGCCTCGATATTTCCATTTTCCCAAGCGCGCCGCCAGCTTTCCAGGTGGCTTCCCAGTTTGTCCCGCAGGCCGGATATGTCGACCGGGTCTACCCATTCAATGCCGTCGCTGATAATAACCGGTGTAACGCCGACTTGCAGGGTTTCACTGATCCTGTCCAGATCCTGATTCGCAAGCACTACGCAACCATCGCTCGCGCGGGGAGGGCGGCTATAAGTATCTGAAGGTGTGCCATGGAGCCATATGCCAAAACCGCTCCGGCCGTGCCGCTTATCCCATTCGTTAGGGTAGTTGATGGGAAATGCCCCGCGTCCGTAAAAATCGGTAAGCTTTTCCCGCGGCAAATTGGCAGTAACAAAATAAACGCCGAGAGGCGTTTTCTTGTCGCCTTCCCTGATTTTTCGGGATCCGTTTTTTCCACTGCTGATGTAATAATCCGCAACATAGCGGGGTTTCCCACCTACATTCCGGAATATATACAGCCGGGATTTGTCAGTATCCGCAATAATTGCATATTTTTGCTCCGGCTGCATTTGCAGCAGATATTTTGGAGTCATATTGCGCGGAACCGGTTCCCGGTGGCGCTGGACCCTCACTCGTGCTTCTTCGCGCAAGTCGGCGATATGCTCCTGCGGAGCCCCGGCGGGATTACCTAGATCACTGATCGGGCGGGAGCGAGCCAGTAGCAGGTCGCCCTTGATCAGATGGGCAAGGCGAAAATTGGGGTTGGTTTTGAGCAGATCTTCGATTCCATTCAGGGCGGAGTCCATGCGGCTTTCCGCAATTTCCTGTAGGCTTTTGACGAGCATTGTTTCCGGGCCGCTCGCCGCTATTTCGGCCAACGGCGAATGGTCGCTTGCCAGAACACAGGAGGCCGCGACACAGAAGCTCGCAATTGCGGCTACCGTAGACGTAATCGCGGTTTTGATCAGGCTACGCTTCGGCACAGCCACGCTGCCGGACGATTTCAACGCCCGACCTGTTCTTGGTGTATGAGCCATTTTTCTCCTGACTTGACCATCTCGAGCGTTTTGCCGGTATGACTTTTGATTGCATCGGAATGATACGATTGCTTGAAGCTTACCCTGGCGTGGTTGGCATCGACGAAGCTCACCTTGGGATTTGTAATCACGACGTGAATGGATTTCGGCTTGGTTATCCGATCGCGACGGGCTTTTTCCCACATGGTACGTGATGCGCCGCCGGGCGCGCGAAAGTCGTTTGCATAAAACGCGAGGTATGCCGCCGTATCCTTATCTGACCATGCCTTGGCCCATGCGATCAACGTTCTGATGATTTCGCCGGAATCATCAGAAACAGGAGGCCTTTCCTGGGCCGGCTTTTCGGCAGCCGCAACTTTTTCCGATTTTTCCGATGGGGGTTTCTCCGCTTTCGCAGCTGACTTCGCCTCGGGTTTTCCTTGATTTTTTTCCGGTGGCGCTATGGCCGACTCGCTGGCAGGCGAAGAAGGAACGGCTGTGGCCGCGGTTTGTACTCTGGGTCTACCCGTGAATAAATCCTTGATCATCGCGAGCTTGGTCTGGGCAGCAGCATTTCCCTTGTCCAGTTGCAGTGCCTTTCCATACGCCTGGCTCGCCATCTTTGCATAGATATCTCCCAGGTTTTCGTGTGCCGTCGAATAGCTGGGGTGGGTGCGGATAGCCGCTTCAAGCGCATCCCGGGCTTTTTCATATTGGCCCTGGCTGGCGTAGAGCACTGCCAGATTATTGTATGGCTCGGGCAGATCAGGATAGTCATCGGACAGCGAAGAAAATATCTTGATAGCGTCTGCGACCTTCTTCTGCTCGGTAAGTATCAGCCCCTTGTTAAAACGCATCTGCGCGTCACGCGGCTTGCTGGCAAGGTAAGCGTCGGCTTGCTCCAGCGCTTTTACGAGATTGCCCTGCTTATAGAGTTTTGCGACTTCCTCATTTTCATCGGCGTGCACGGCGGAAGCCGCCAGCAACAGTACCGCTGCCGTGAGGGATAGCACGGATGTGCTTGTCCGATGGAAATCCCATATTTTCATTATGCTATACTGCTCCGATTTTTGTTCGGATTGCCCAAGGGAATTCAGAATTCTACCAAGAAGGCTGTCCAGTTCACAATCTCGCCAGATGCTCAAAATCCATAACTCGCTCACCAGGGAAAAACAGGATTTCATCCCGCTCATACCCGGCAAGGTCAAAATATATGTTTGCGGCATGACCGTTTATGACTATTGCCACCTCGGCCATGCCCGCATGATGGTTGTGTTCGATATGGTGCAACGCTGGCTTCGGGCGAGCTGCTTCGAAGTAACTTACGTGCGCAACATCACCGATGTCGACGATAAAATCATCAAGCGCGCGCTGGAAAACAACGAACCAATCGACGCACTGACTACCCGCTTTATCGAGGCAATGGAGGAAGATGCCGCCGCGCTCGGCGTGTTGCCGCCGTCAAGCGAGCCGCGCGCCACTCGCCATGTGGAAGATATGGTTGCAATGATACGCGTCCTGATGGATAAAAGCCTTGCCTATTCCGCATCCAACGGGGATGTGTATTATGCCGTGCACAGATTTCCCGGTTACGGAAAGCTTTCAGGAAAATCCCTGGATGACCTGCGTGCCGGGGAGCGCGTGGTCGTCGATCCGTACAAAAAAGATCCGCTGGATTTCGTGCTGTGGAAAGCCGCAAAGCCTGGTGAACCGCAATGGCCTTCTCCCTGGGGTATGGGGCGCCCCGGTTGGCATATCGAATGCTCGGCAATGAGCAAGCATTATTTGGGGGAACAGTTCGATATACACGGGGGAGGGCAGGACCTGCAATTCCCACATCATGAAAATGAAATTGCACAAAGCGAAGGGGCGCACGACCACGCTCCTTTCGTCAACTATTGGATGCACAACGGCTTCGTGCGTATCAACGAGGAAAAGATGTCCAAATCACTGGGCAATTTCTTCACCGTGCGTGAAATACTTACCCGTTACCAACCGGAAGTGGTGCGTTTTTTTATCCTGAGAGCCCACTACCGCAGTCCCTTGAATTATTCGGACCAGCATCTGGATGACGCAAAGCGTGCGCTTGACAGGCTTTATACCGCGCTGAAAGGAACCGAGGCCGGAGAAACCTCTGTTGAGATCGATTGGAGCGGTTTTCATGCATCACGCTTCAGGGATGCAATGAACGACGATTTCAACACTTCCGATGCCATAGCCGTGCTATTCGATCTCGCCAATGAAGCCAACAGGACGGCGTCTCAGAAAGATTTAATATTGATGAAAGCGCTGGGTGGCGTGTTGGGGTTGCTGCAGCAGGATCCGCAGCAATTCTTCCAGAGCGCTGGTTACGCAGAGTATTCGTTCACGGCGGAGCGCATCGAGCAGATGATTCAACAGCGCCTCATTGCTCGCGCTCAAAAAAATTATGGTGACGCGGACGGTATCCGTAACGAGTTACTGGACGCGGGCATTATCCTGGAGGATGGGCCGCAGGGTACCGCATGGCGGCGAGCGTAGCTTTAAATACTGGCTACGGATAATGAAAACCTCTACAAGTCATTCAAGTATCCGCTTATCCGGCTTTGATCCTGCCATTTTTCCTGAGTCCACTTCTTCGATCACTGCGCTTCGGGCCGCGATCTGTAGTTCTCAACTGACCCTCACCTGAACACATCTGGCCAGCCTTCCTCCCAGCCAGACGCTCGCAAGCCAAGCATTTTCCAACAGCTTTCCGGTCCACTGGATAACGGACGAGTTCAATTTTGCCCCTTGGACAGAGAGAATTGGGCGAGAACGGTTGGCTGCGGTTGGCTGATAGAGCCCCTATCGTAAAGATAGCTTGCTGGAGTTTGCTATAACTATTTGATAGGGCCTTGGGACAAATCTGGCTGACTGACCGTCGGCTCAACAACGGCGCTAGCGAGTTGCTACGCAGCGCGGCAAAGATCAGATGAGGCGTTCAAAGCAATTATGGCCATCAACCAGATACGTTTTTTCGGGCTATCGAGAACGATCCCTATCGCTTTGCGTAAGGGACTGATCTGTTTGCTTACGGTCGCGGCGATGACGTCAATATTCGGGGTTTCCCTCGCAGCCACCATGCAACTTATTTCAGTAAAAGAGGTTTCCCCCGGAGTCGTGTTAGCCACTGTTCGACTTCTTACAGCAGAGCTCCCAAATGCATCGGATTTCTGGCTTCGGTTCAACGGGAAGAGTGCCATCCGGGCGAAAGAGGTCAAGCCCGCTCAGTCCGTGCCACCCGAGACATCGGTGATTTTTTGTATCGATCAAAGCACTTCGATGGGCCAGCCCCACATTCAACAGATTCAAAAAGCGCTCAAGGACGTGGTATGCGACCCAGAGTCACCATTAAACGCGGCTGTTTGGGTATTTGATAGCGAAGTGACAAAACTCCGCGGATTCTCGCGAGATGGTCCGGAGTTTGCAGCGGACATTGATGAAATCGGGACTGGACATGGGCGTGACGGGAAGACGAGACTATACGAAGCGATTGAGCTGGCGCTTTCCGAATTGGGCAATTACCGGACTAAAGGTCCAAAACGGCTGATTCTAATCACTGCCGGAAAGGATAACGGCAGCAGTATCACGGAGCAGGTCGTGATCAATGAAGCGAATATACAAAATATAGCAATTGATGCCGTTGCATTTGGCAATGTTTCGGACGCCGGCTCAGAACTACTTGCCCGCTTGGCGGATGACACGAACGGCCGCTTCAGTTCCCCCATGAATAGTCAGCAGCTGGCCCGCGAGCTGCGTAAATTACTCGATTTGACTCCTTCGCATGCTGTCGAAGTGCTTTTTCAATACGATATAGCGGAAGAGTTGCATAGGATCGGCTCTGCGCAGCTGGAGTTTGCGCCGGATGGCCAACCACCCATGTTGCTCACTATCAAGCAGGGGCTTTCAGTGCCATGGCTGGCGCCGTTCGCAGGAGATCTGCCAACTCATCCCGCTAGCAAGGAAGAGATCAACCGCCTGATTTTTCTGTGGATTACAATCGGCACTATCGGATTTCTAGCCGCTTATCTCGTGAGCAGGAGGCGCGCTAAACGGTCACCATGAACGCTCTGCTCCACGTCATAGCAGCGAAACGGACTTGGAGGCGCTTTAATTCCGCTATCTTCCGGTAAATATATGATGCGGCCGACCATAATCGCAGGGAATTGCTGGATACCAGCAATTGAAGCATAAGTAAAACTAACCGGATCTGGATAACATGTTAACTTCGACCAGATCAGTAAGGAGAAGATAAGCTGGAATGTTATGGGGACGGAATTTATGGGGAAGGCCAGCATTCTTCCATCGAGAGACAAGATTTGGCATATGCATGCGGGCAAATTACTGCTCTGCGGACTTCGGCAAATCCGATGAGGTTGCGCCAGAAAAAAAATGCCAACCAGAAGGCAACTCACGGAACCTCTTCATTTTCAGTTGGTTCGATCCCATCCCGGTGCTGCGCCAACCGGAAAATGCGTCTGCCATTACCGGTATCCACATAGTCAACGGTGCCTTGCTTTATCAAGTCGTCCAAAGCTTTCTGAATGACATCCTTGGCGGTTTCGTAACGCTGAATAGGCAGCCACCATTGAATAATCCCATCCACAGTGTCAGCAGCGGCAGGATGAGCACGCAGGTATTTCATGATCTCCTGGCGGGGATCTGGGGGTATGGAATCCGATACCATATCGCTAGGCCCAGTAAGAAGTGCGAGTTGAGGCAAAAACTCATTAGTCCAATACAGATACTTAGTATCTGGCACCTCCTGACCCTTTTTTCCGAGCCCGGATCGCCATTTTGTTCAGCAGGACTTTCTATATTTTATTTAGCAATATTTGTGCCACAGAAATTAAATAGCCAAAAACGCATTAAATGTAAAGACATATTACATAATTCATCTTCCTCTAATTCGTTTCCGGTCCAGAGCCGTAAAAATCCTCGACGCCCCCATTCAGGCCCTTAAAACGCTTCGTTTGGAGAGTAAGCTTGATAGCAGGCGCGGCGAAAGTGCATTCGTCGGGGAATTTGAGCTTCACTGCGGGAATCAGGAAACCAAGCTGAGCCAAGGTGGTAAAACCAGGAATCGATGCAAGGAGAATGCAGAATACTAACGTGGAGCCTTAAGCCCGCTACTGAAAATCACACACATAATTTTTTACCCAGCAAGATCAGTTCAAGCTTTGCAGCGGGACGGATGTACGCAGGGATACAGGGAAATATGGGAGGCCTTTAAACGGATTTCGTCTGAGAACTCATGGATGCGCTAACAGGCGGGTAGTCTTGTATACGTCACATTTGATTCGTCTGTGCACGATCTTCGTCATTTTGCTATCTATACAGCATGTTAGCGAGATGAGGCAAAAATGCCTCATGGTGGGTCAGAGTTGATACCATCCCGCGTGGTGATGCTGTGCTTTTTTAGAAGCTTACCAAGCGCGCGTCTTTCCTTGCCCGCAAGGCGGGCAGCCTGACTTACGTTCCCGCTCACTCGCTCCATCAGTTGACTGAGATATTGTCGTTCAAACTGTTGCAACACTTTCGATTTCGCCGACGAATATGTCTCTTCGAAAAAGCCGGTTGCGCGACGCTCCGGTCTATGCCTGCGCTCGTGGCTAAACATGGCGGGGGGCGTGAGACATAATGTCGTGTCGTCGCAGACCACTGTTCCACGATAAACCAACCCCTCCAATTCCCGGACATTGCCTGGCCAGGGGTAGCGGCGAAACCAGCTGCAGCTGTCCTGGTCCAGTTCCTTGACAATACAATCGAACTGCGTCTTGCACCGGTCAAAAAACGCTTTGGCCAATAGCAGCGCGTCATCGCCGCGCTCACGAAGGGGAGGCAGTTTCAGACCGAGTACACGAAGCCGGTACAGAAGATCGCTGCGAAAAGCACGAGACTTGATGAGATCGTCCAGGCATCCGTTTGTAGCTGCTATGACGCGAACGTGAGCCTTTCGTTCGACACGCGCGCCGATCGGGCGATAGCTTCCGTCCTGAAGAAAGCGCAGCAATGTCACCTGAGCCCTGGGTGTAAGTGCATCAACCTCATCCAGAAAAAGGGTACCGCCCGCTGCAGTTTCCACAAGTCCGGGCTGGTCGGTTTTCGCATCCGTGAACGCTCCCTTGACGTGACCGAAGAGTTCGCTATCGATCAGACTGTCGGGAAATCCTCCGCAATTTATCGGAACGAAGGCATGGTCGCGGTGGCCACTGCGATAATGTATTGCCCGTGCGACCATTTCTTTTCCCGTCCCCGTTTCTCCCTCGATGAGCACCGGGGCCTGGACTTTTGCAACTTTATCAATGAGCGCAAGCATCTGCGAAAAAGCGGAGGATCTTCCTAAAAGGGAAAAATTTTCTCCTCCCCGGCTAAATGCAATTACTCCCGTCGATGTTTCCGGGCGGCGAGACTCGGTTTTGTGCGAGCTGCAGCTTCCTTCCTTTTCCTGGTTCATGATTGTCCCCTTTTCCCTTCAGGCGGTTAGCAGGCGAATTCTGTTGCTCCAGGCGGAAATGGCAAGATTGTTCGCAAGGGTAGCGCCATCACATACCGGTTTATGGAAGAATTTTGCCTCAATTCATCCGGCGGTGTTCTCGATTAGCCCAGTTTGTGAAGAATGTGTGGATGCAGGGGGCGATATCTGTTCGGTAACGAACATAGTGTCCGCTTGATAATCCCTTTTTACCTCATGGGTAAATAATAATGGGTAAACAATACACAGTTGGAGAGTTCGGTAACGAAGCGCATAAATGTGGAGAGACGGGCAGATTTGACTAAATCTTGGTAGCCTCCGTTTGGAATGCGAATGTGAATCGAGCGAAGATTCGCTCTTCCGTGAAAGTCAGAAATCACTTCCGCTGACCTCTTGATAGTCAACTCTATAAAGAGTTGAAAAAGGGAAGAGTGCCGGTTCTGCAGGAGTGTTTTAAGACAATGGTAAGGGTCAGCCCGTCTGCATGGTCATGGGCCTCGAGATTTCAGGGAATGAGTTCGGTAAACTGTCCAGGTACGGCAACCTGGATAATGCCGCCCCACATGCAGTTGAGCGTACACGTGTTATCCAGCGCGGGCTGGTTGCCGAGCAGTACGGTGGTTGCGCCAGGTACCCATGGGCTTACCGTGACGGGAATGCACGGCTGCGGCGTGAGCACCCCTAAAGCTGCCGTTGTTGCGGCGGCTACCGCCGGGTTGGCCAGGCTCATGCACATCCCAAACGGCGCGATATTGACCATGGGCTGATGGTCCATAATGGTAGCTGCCGGCTGGCTGCTTGTATTAACCCTGTTGACGGGCAACACAGTTAACTGACCGGGCGCAACGCCGAAGCTGCACATTAGCGTTGCGCCATTACACACATGTTGGGGCATATCGAACACTCCATAAAATAATTCTTTTTTGGTTCTCTATCTTGGTTAGGTTATGACCGAGCGCATGGGGATATGGAAATTCGGTTTCGATAATCTCAGTTTCCGCTTTCTTTTTGAAGCCTGATAGAAATATCCTGAGCTTTCAATGTCCGGCTTTGGGGTCCATTGGCTCCCTTGCCCGCATTAATGATCGAAAAGATCACTTCCAATTGATATATTCCTTCCGGTATATCTTCAGGTTGCCGGGTTCGCTGATTTAAATATTTTGAGATTTGAAGGAAATAGCTTTGCCTATCACTTTTATTAAAAGTAAGGGTTGGCACATTTACTTGTTCATGGATATTCTGGTTTTCCCCGTTTTTTTGTATTCCTAAAATATTAAAACTAAAATCGATGTTTGGGTCGATCGGGCCTTGTCGGTTAATCAAAGGAATGGGTGGTTTTGTATTATTAAATAGCTGAGTCTTGTCACTTCCTGCCAAAATATACTGGACAAAATACAGGGGATTATGAATTTCTATGCTATCGGTCCCTTCATATCGCAAGCTGAGTTCGAGATTAATACCGCCGTTTGAAACAGCCTGTACCTCGGCGATATTTAGCATGGCCGAAAACGCGGCAATGTCTTTACCTAAATGATCGATGCTTTTAAGGTCAAAAAAACTTATAGTTTTCATGTGCGACTCATTTGTTTTCGGGCACTTGATCTGATCGGAATCTTTTGCGCTGATCGATTGAGCCATTTGCAGTATTGATACAAGCAGTAGCGTCTGAACTGTTGTTTTCATCAGCAAAAACTAGGGACAAAGCGGCGGGCACGCAGGCCAACCATTAGCCCTCGCATGCTGGCAAATTCTTCTTCTCATTGGGTCGACTATGGCATGTTCCTCCGTGTCGGCAGTGCCCCCAGGGTTATGGTCGTTGACAACCAGTACCAGTATCTGTGCAAGCCAGTTGGCTTGGGCAGTGTTGAGCGCCGTGGTAAACGCCGGGTTTGCTCTGATGAAGAATTCCGCAACTCCCGCAGTGGGTGTGAAAATGGTAACGGGTACCGTTATTGCCTCTATGGCGACTTCGAGTGGAGCAATTACGGAGGGATCAATGAGGGCGGCACGGAACTGCCTTGCATGAACTCTTTCGTGGGCAAGCACAGCAGAAAGCATGAACCAGGCTGCCGCAGCATGAGTCAGACTGTTCAAGTCATTAATCTGGGCGCAATAGTTTGCAGCCGTTGTATTTCCCGCAGGCCCTGTCACTTCGGTTACTCCCGGGAGTAAACGAGTTTGAAGTGAATAGTTTCCGGTTACACCGGTTAACACAGGTTGCCAAACGCCAGCATTGTCGAAAACATCTATCGTGACTTGGACATTCTCAGGAAAGGTCAGTCCCCAAACACCTGGTCCAAGAGCGTTGGAAGGGGCGGCGCCCGGCACGGCTATAGCATTGGCGACGTTAAAAGGTGCATTGGCTACCACGGGCCGCGCAGGCGGGGCAACTTCTACCCCCCTATCCTTTTTGTCGAGGAAATCAATGGTTCGAAAACCCACCCTACCGTCGAAAACAAGACCAACATCGCGTTGAAATGCATCTACCGCTCTTCTTGTCTCATCCCCAAAGTCGCCATCCGCACCGAAGCGGGGAAGCGGGTACCCCAGGTTAATCAGCGCTTGCTGAACCAGAGTTACAGGTGCGCCAGAGCTTCCAGTCTGCAAAACCCTTTCATTATCAAAGACGCCCTCCAGCGTGGCGTTCCCTGAAAACCGGCTGCCCGCCGGAAAATCGTGGCCATCGCCAATGGTTCTTTGCATGGCAAGAGAGCGAAGCGGGGATTCTTCATTTTCTTTCTTCTCTCTAGCGCATGCCGGGCAGGCTCGCTGTAAGGATGAGTCCTTGTTGGATGGGGCGGCCTCATCCATCCTTTTCGGCTGGAGGGGCACACTTCCGGTCTGCTGTACCACATGAGTAAGCTCGTGCGCGGTAAGTTCCAGATTGCTTGGGCTACTCCCTGCGCCGTAGTAAATATCCGAACCATGAGTGAAGGCCTTTGCTCCCACGTCGCGGTTCATCTGCACAGCTTCGTTGCCGGTATGCGTGTGCACATGGCCAAAGCCCATCCCAAACCGGGGTTCCATATACGCCCGCACAGAGTCCGGCAACGGGCTACCGCTGCCTTTGCTCTGGTTAAGCTGCGATTCGATGTCGGCCCCAGATTCGAAGCTGTCGGACTTTGATCCTTCAGTTCGGGCTTGAATCGGCGGTTTTTTCTCTTCCTCTTCGGGAATGGTCTGTCGCTGGGTGAATCGTTCACCCCACTCGCTAAACCGCGCCTGGAGCGGCATTTTCTTCTCTTCCGATTCCTCGATATTTTCGTGCAATTGTCCCTGAATCAAGGGAGTGATGTTGGCGGCCAGTGGCTTTGTTCGCAAAGTTTTTTCTTCTTCTTCCGCAAAGTCTGCCTGAATCAGATGCGAAGAAGTTGCATCGGACATGCTCATCACCTGGCGTGCGACGTGATCGGCTTCCTGCTCGTACTGGTCATTGGAGGCCCCTACAGTCAGCTTGCGCTGAATACCGATGATCTTTCCTTGAGGCGTGATACGTTTAGCTCGAATCAACTGGGCAACACGGCGATTGCCCAGCATCCGCTGCAATTGGAGGATAGGTGGAGGGCTTTTTGGTTGGGGCGATAGAACACGAGCTGGCCGCGGAGCAGGGGAGGAAACCCGCTGCTGCTTCGGTAATTTGGTTATAACCGGCTGAGGCATAACCATTAGTCCTTATCGATCGAAGTAATTACCGTTGGACTGGACCTAAGCATCGCTTGTTCCTGCGAAGCTTTGGATCTATTCGCGAATGAGGCGTTAGCGCACTGATGACTTGACCCAATACATGACTTATCGGTCGATTTTTAAGGCAAACTCAATTTAAAAATAGTTGATACCAGAGTAGTGTCAAGTAGTGTCAGGTTTTGAGTCTTCCTCTATCTCTTGCAAATCGTTCAGGCAGGACGGCGGTTTCGCGACATTCGCACAGCTGTATTGTTCACTCAAAACGTTTGTATGTCACTTAACCCATAAATTACTTCAAACGGAACATCATAGGTTGGAACGTCCGGTGTCGCTTCCAGTTTACTCATTGGAATCGTGACTGCCAGGGCGGCGCCGCTGCCAGGAGCGCCAGGACAAAAATCAACACAGTCGAGAACGTCGAACGTGAACGTTGCGCGGATCTGAAGTGTGTTCAACCCGAGGTTGGTAGCTATAAACTTACCATCAGCGTTGCGCACGTCGTCTCCTGCATCGCTTGCAGCTTTACCGAAACCGCCAGCAATGAGGCCCGGTATTTTATTCGCCGGATCTCCGAATGACATGGGGAGATCCAAGAGTTCGGAGTCCTTCAGCACTGTTCGGAAATCCAAAAGCGCCGTCGATCCTCCAGGTGGTGGCGTCAAGACAGGATTACTTCTGACCCGATCAGCTAGCAATTTCATAATGCGATCCTTCTGCTTCTGAGTTTCCGGATCTTGACGGAACTCGTTTACAACACGGCTCGACTGGTTTCCAAATAATTGTCGAGGGGGTAATGTTCCCTTAGTACCAGACTTCGGATTGTTTAAATACTTCATCCATAAGTCTTGTACGTCCTTACCAAATTTGTCTGTGAAAAGGAACATCGCAGCCACAATCAGTGGGTGTTGTTTTAATGCCTCCACCTTGTCTGCGAATGGGACGCAAAAGCCAGGGGGAGCGTTGGGCGGTATCACAGGCCCGGGTGGTTCCGGGCAGGGTGGGCATCCGGCAGTACGGGGGCTCTCGGGGCAAGGCGGGCAAGGCGTCGCAGGGGGGGGCAGGCCGGGCAGCCGGGTGTCCTGGGATCCTCCGGGCAAGGCGGACAAAGCGGTTGCGGGCTTGGCAAGCATAGCTCATCAAGCTTAGCCATGGTTCCCGGGCCGACATCGGGGAACTTCTCGAAGCCCAGCTTATACTTTTTTTTGAATGCCATAACTGCTCGCGCGGTCGCAGGTCCGTAATCTCCATCGACTCCACGTTTTCCTAAATCGGCGCCATCTCTTAGAAGTGCCTTCTGCACTTTGGCAACCGTTGGACCGTGCTCTGAGGGACGTAATCGATCTTTATCGTTGAGGCACCCCTCAAGCTTCTTGTCTCCCAAGAATTCCGGGCAGTCAAAAACCTTGCGGCCGGCCGCGTCAAGATGCACGCGTTGCACACCCACTTGATGCTCTATCTTATGATATTGCAAACGCCTGTTGTCGACCCCATCCTTCCGTCGCTCATCGCCTGTTTGCTGTACCACATGCGTGAGTTCATGCGCGGTGAGCTCAAGATTGGCTGGGTTGTTACCGGTGCCGTAGTAGATGTGTGAACCGTGCGTAAAGGCCTTGGCACCGACATCCTGATTCAACTGTGCGGCTTCGCTGCCAGTATGGACGCGCACATGGCTGAAATCCATCCCGAAGCGGGGTTCCATATACCCGCGCACGGAATCGGGCAAAGGGCTGCCTCCGCCTTTGCTGCCGTTGAGCCGGGATTCGACAGCTTCGCCCGCGTCGAAGCTGTCGGCTGGTTCGGCTTTGGTTTGGATCGATTTAGCCTGTATGGGCTTTTCTTCTTCATCCTCCATTTCCGGCTGGCGTTGCAGGTCGGTGTCTCCCCCGATGGAGTTTGCCTGAACCGCGATTTCTTCGTTTTTATCTTCCTCTTTATCTTCCGTTTTTCCGCGGTTTTCCAGTTCCCGTTGGACAAATGGCGTGATCGAGTCGGCCAGCGGTTTGGTTTGAAGCACCTTATCCTTGTCTTCCTCGGTGGAGATATTTCTTTGCATGGAATTGTCCACCACCGGATCGGATATGCTCATCACCTGACGGGCGACGTGATCGGCTTCCTGCTCATACTGATCATTGGAGGCCCCTACAGTCAGCTTGCGCTGATTACCGATGATCTTTCCTTGAGGCGTGATGCGTTTAGCTCGAATTAACTGCGTCAAACGCCGGTTGCCCAGCATCCGCTGCAATTGGAGGATAGGTTAGGGGGCTTTTTGGTGGGGGCGATGGAATACGAGCTGTCCGCGGAGCAGGGGAGGGAGCCCGCTGCTTCGGTAATTTGGTCATAAGCGGCCGAGGCATAACCATTAGCCCTTATCGGTCTGAGTAATTACCATTGGACTGAACCCAAGCATCGCTGTTAAATATCTACTCGAGATCCATCTCCGGTGGGTGTTCCTGGACATTCTTGATGCGCGCGATATGTTTTTCCAGTTCCTTCTTCTCTTCTGCGCTCACGGCAGAATCCCGCCAGAGCGGAACTTCATCGTTGATCACTGATTGCACGTCGTTGTCGAACCGTTCCAGCTTCTTGAAGTAATCGTTAAAGGGTCCAGCCGGATAACTGCCGTCGGGATTGCGCATGGCCTTGAGTTTTGCGGCTTTGTCCCATAACTGATTGAAGCGTTTCTCCAAATCATCCGCCCAGTCACGCGCGTCCTGAATGTCCGGTGTGTTGGGAACCTTGGGAGGTTGCGGCGAGCCCGAGCTGGACCCTCCACCGGGGGTCTCCGGCTTGTTCGGTTTCGGGATCCGAACCCAAATCTCGCTCGAGCGGTCGACTTTGACCCAGATATCGAAACTGCCGTCGTTGCGTGCGAACTGATAACCCGCTTTAGTGAGCATTCCCGATGGCGTGGCCGAGTACGTGGTAACGCCGTCGAACCGGCGGTAGAATGTGCCTGTAGGGGTCGTGTGTTGGACTCTGGGAAATGGGATGGGGGTTTTGCTATCTCGAGCCACGTGATGAGTCCCGGTAGTGCGAAGCTCTGGTTTGGGTGTTTGGTGAAAAGGGGCCGCGGCTGCCGCATCCGGCATGGCTACTATCTGACGAGCAATTCGGCCGGCTTCCGGCTCGTATTCATTGCCCGGAGCGCCAACGGCCAGCTTCGACTCCAGATTGATGATCTTCCCTTCCGGGGTAAGACGTTTGGCTTGAATCAATTGCGCCACACGCTGGTTGCCCAAGGTTTGCTGCAACTGAAGAACGGCATGGGGCTCACGGTGAAACGGCTGGGCAGAATCGGAGCGAGGCTCGCGATGCTCGAGCCGCTGCTTTGCTTTCTCTGGTGCTTCGGTTGGGATTGGCTGGGACAAAAGCGTTCCTGCCTGAAGTTGTTAAAAAACTGCGCACCAGTTTTGCTTGCCCTAGATTATTTCACGGGGAGCAAAGATACATCTCGTTTTATTGCCTCTGATAAACACACTGCGCCCACTGCGCCCACTGCGACCGCTGCGGCGCCTGCTTACAACAGATCAGCCTAGCAGTTTTCACAATTGCCCGGCTCGCCGAGGGATTTTCCGCTGCTATAGTTTTTACAGTTGTGGCAGTGCGAATATTTCTGGCCATAAGCCTTGCCCTCGCAATTGCGAGCGGACCAGCACCTGCGCTTGACGAGTATTTCGGCTTCTCCCCCTTCTTCATCGGGTGGAGCAGGAACAACCCGTTCCTGCCAGCCTAAATTGTATTGAGCCGTGGCGTGCGCCCAGTTGACATCGCCGTCGGTGCCCAAAAACTCGTTTTCAATATCGGCTGCCAGCTCGACATAAGCGACCAGGTACACGTCCACGCTCTTCCACTCGCCTCCTCCCGCCACGTCATGATTGATCGGCATTGATTCGCTTAAAGTTGCCAGCTCACCCTCATCCGTTTTCGTCAGGGGGATCTTGACTTCAACTGTCGCATCTCCGACCGGCAGCGAAACGTCCACTTCGCCAATCGCTGACTCTTCCGCCTCGCTTCGTCCCCCGTCGTGAATCGGGGGAAAGAGGGATTGCTGTTTGGGTGCGGGATCGGCCGTAGTTCGCACTGCAATGTTTCCGGCAATCGCGGCCCCGGCCTGGCCATAGTGGAGATCGTCGGCCTCGGCTCCTCCGAAAATGCTGGCGCCGCCCCTGAGCGTGAGCAAGTTATTGTCGCTTCCCGTATGGACGAAGGTATAACGGGTGTCACGACGCATCACCAGGTGGCCATTGCCTCCATATATTTTCCAGAAGCCCGCTTCCTGCCAGGCCTTGGCCTTGCCGTAAACTCCCGTTGGAAGCGGGAGCGCTAAAGTGCTTCCATTGCCCCGGGTCGATTCCCCTATGACGGGGCTGCTGTTTGTAACCGTCTCCGTGAGGTTCCAGGCTCCCTGTACTACAGGGCCGGACGTTCGCTCCTGCACGGATAGGCGCTGCATTGGATATTCGGAAAGAGCAATCGGTCTTGAATCCCTAATGGGTTTGGCCTGGATACTTCCCAATGCCTTGGAAGAGCTTAAATCCCGGTCCTCCTCTTTTTTCCCCATGTTGCATGCGGAGCAGGTCCGTTGGACGGACGGTCGGATAGCTGACAAAGCTGTTTCATCCAGCCTTTTCAACTGCAACGGACTGCTGCCAGTCTGCTGAACAACGTGGGTCAGTTCGTGCGCAGTGAGTTCCAGGTTGGCGGGACTTTGACCCGCGCCGTAGTAAATATCGGAGCCATGGGTAAAGGCTTTGGCGCCCACATCCCTGTTCAATTGAATGGCTTCATTACTGGTATGGGTACGCACATGGCTGAATTCCATTCCGAAGCGCGGCTCCATAAACGCCCGCACAGCATCCGGCAGAGGACTGCCTCCACCCTTACTCTGATTGAGCCGGGACTCAACATCCGCACCCGCCTCGAAGCTGTTGGCCTGTGATTCGGCTTTGGCCTGAATTGATTTAGCTTGGAGGGGTTTGTGTTCCTCTTCCTCGGTTTCTGGTTGGCGCCGCGGCAAATTATCCGCGTCATTGGCTTTTGCCTGGACCGGGATCTCTTCCTCTTTATCTTCGGTGTTGCCGAGGTTTTTCAGTTCCCGTTGCGCTAAAGGCGTGATCGAAGCGACCAACGGTTTGGTCTGCAGCACCGTATCCTTATCTTCCTCGGTGGACATGTCTCTTTGCAGGTGGACCGCCGAATCGGACATGCTCATCACCTGGTGGGCGACGCGATCGGCTTCCTGTTCATACTGATCATTGGCTGCACCAACGGTCAGTTTGCGCTGGAGACCGACGACCGTTCCATCCGCGCTGAGGCGCTTCGCTTGAAGTAACTGCGCCACACGCCGGTTACCGAGCGTCCGCTGCAATTGGAGGATAGGCGAGGGTAACTCTCCCTGGAAGCGCCGCGCGGAAGCCGGTCGTGTGGCAGATAAAGCAGATAATGGAAGCTGCTGCTTCTCTGGTGATTTGTCTAGAAGTTGCTGGGGCATAAAACATCAGCTCCTGTGAGGATCAATGCGCTGATTACTCCTTTACTTAGGCGCCAACCGATCTTATCCGCGTGGAACGGATATTGCGGCGGACTTGATTGCATTCTCAAGTACGACGCGTAACCATTCTTATATTGCCAACATAACCAATCTAAACATAGTTTACACATCGGTCGTGATCAAGTTTCTCAGACTGCCGCTGAATCACTCCATTCCTTTCTGTGCTTTGACCGCCTCACCTGCAGTGACTTTTATCCTGAGTGTGTTGGACACCAGTATTCCAGGACGCCACTGGATCAGGTACATTCCCGGCGTCTCGAACCGGTATTGCGTGATCTCGTAATTGTAGTCTATGCCGGGACCTTCGGCGACCCGACCGTCATATGAGGACGGGGCCAGCGGATCCTCATCAGCAGGAAGCGCGGTGGTCGAGAGAATGCCATTGACATACTCATCATATACCGGCTTGGGGCCCATGACATGTTGGCGATGGTCCCGCGGCTGTAGAAAATCCATTGACGGTACACAGGGCGATGATGTCATCGCACGGCTATCTACGGATACAAGGGCAGAAGTGCCTTGTGGCAGTTCCGCGCTTCTATCCACTCGCTTAACCATAGATCAGTTTGGTGAACGAGGGATAATCCCAAGACAGCGAGCGTTGCCGGATCCAAGGTGTTTTCAAAATGGTATAGGATGGTCAAGACTTGATCCTATTTTTTATTCACGTCCGCAGAGTAGCCCTGTGGCAGAGATTACTCCAATGGTCCCTTCTTGGATTAGATCAAGGCGTGACCCCTGCTTTTTCTGTGGCTCCTATTTAGGTTATTCCTGATCATTGTATTGCTAACATCTCTGTTGTGACTACAATTTCAAACTGTGGCAAGTCAAACTGGCCGATCCATTGATTTTTCGGTCCGTTTTCTTCATATTTGAATACTGCCGCTATCTCTAGCGTATATTTTCCAGGCCTGAGTCCCCAGCTTTTCTCTCCGACTGCGATGAGGATCATTCCGTATTCTCTAGTTGGCATACCGACGATTTGCGTATCAAGGCGCAAACCAATGTAAGCGTCCCTAGGAATCACAGCCCATTGGGGTTTATGGATCGGCCCGCTGATCGGAAAGCCCGAAGTGCTGACCGGTTTCCCGGTGACATCAAAGAGCTCGGCATGAACTCGTGGCTGGTTAATTACTGTGATTGGGTTTAAAGAATGGTTCTTCAACTCTAAATATATGGCATGCCGCAAGCCCGGTTTGAGATTCTCAAGTTCAACACACAGCCGTCCGGAAAGTCCATTGATTGACTCGGACCAGGCGTTTGCGACAGTTCTTCGAATGGATTCTCTTGGCATGGCTTCAAAAAAATATTGGCGAAGAATCCGTACCTAGTTAGTTTGATAATAGTACTTAGCAATTCCTCTACAAGCATCGCTCGGCGCGGCTGGGTACAGCGCTACTTCAAATCGGCTTCACAAAAGGTCCTGCTCCTCCCTTCTCAATCGAAGCATCGCAAGAAAGTGTGGAGGTAGAGTGATGGTTAGCCGTGGCAAAGCGAATGCGGGGGCCCCCTGCGACGCTGAATTCCCAGGGAATCGCCCAAAGAAAATCGGAATTACCACAGATTGGTACTCCTCCAACCACTCGGACCGGAGCTCGGATTTCAGTCACGATGTTATCTTCCGGAGGGCTCACAGGTGTACCCGTAGGTGCGCTGCCTGGATGGCCAGGCCCGAATGTGTTGGCTGGGTGGGTGAAGTTGTGCTGGAAACCACCAGCGGGCGTGACGACACTTGCGACGGTGCCTTCGCCAAACACGACACGTTGAAATGACACGTTCTTGGGTTCGATGAATACGTTTCCTTGGAAACCTGCCCCCCAAAGGCCTGGGCTGGTCCCGAAGGCTGGTGCTGTGCCAGGAACTTCCGTGATGTTGGCGCCGTTGGGTGTGACGACGAACATTAAGCGTAGGCAGACTTTTCCGGTGGCTAAAATAGCCTTTACCGAGGTGATTACGGCTTTATCCGGGGCAGTCCAGATGGCGGTCGTGCCGCTGGTAGGGGCAATGGTACCGTGGAGCGCTGACCATGTTGCTGGGCTTGCGGAGATAAACTCGACTTGTTCGTTAACTCCAACTGTTTTGCGCGTGTCAGGAGTTCCGTCGGGCGCCGCGGCCAAGGTTCTTGTGCTAATGTTGCAAACAGGCGGCGGCGGCGGCGGTGGCGGCGGGGGCGGAACGGGCCGCGGTTTGAATAGCCATCGAAGCAAAAGGTACAAAAGCAAAAGCAACAGTAGCGCAACCACCACCAGGATGATTATCCCTACCCACACCGGAAAAACGTACGCTACTCCGGCTATAAGGATGATGATGAGTCCTCCGATAATCTGAATCGGCGGTCCGGCGAAAGCCGGGGCTGGACCCAGTAAAGACGGCGTGAGCTTGAAAACCCCGATAGTCTCGGCGATACTTCCGACGATGCTGCCACCGCTGCTGATGAAATTCTGGATGAGGCGGCTGATGAAATCTCTCATCCGGCTCAAGGTTTTCTGCGCAAAATCAATCAATTGATCAACGGGATGCTGGGCGAGCGAACGCACGTACTGCACAATGCGGGCCAGTGCGCCAGCCCACGCCTGAATCAACGTCTGGATGAAGGTGACAACGGCTTGCATTAATTGCATGAAGCTCTGAATTACCTGGCTTACTTTGCTCACAATCATCTCCACCGCCTGAGCGATTCGAGTCGAGATTTCCTGCATGATCTGTCCGGCTGCGGCCGTCAGCCCTTGAAAGATCAACATGGCGATCGAGGAGGTCTGTTCCTCAAAAGATTGGATAATCAGTCGGTTATTCTGGATCGCGTTCAGGCCGATCGTCCGAATGGCTGCAATGGAGTCATCCATTGAGGCAGCTTTGTTTGCCGCCGGTTGGCCTGTTCCGCCACCGGCTGCCGGATTGACTGCCGAAGCCAATGCAGCGAGGTGCTGCGTCCTGTTGGCGCGTATCTGGGCGAGGGTATGTTGCTCCGCCCTGGAAACCGCTTGAATCAACGCTGCTTCCAGCCGGTTGAGCAGCGGCGCAATGGCGCTGGATAAAGCATTCTCCAGCGTTGAAACGATGAGATGCAGTAGTTGGTTCAGTGCCTGGAAGATCAATTGCATCATGCGCTGAATTGCCGACGCAGCGAGTGCGAGCGCCTGATCGACCAACTGCTTGAAAACGCGGAAAAAGGAACTGAGCAAATTCATTCCTGCGTTAAAGGCCGAACGGATGAATCCGATGCCTTGTCCGATTGCGCCATTTACCACCCCGGCTGCCTGCCTCAATAGGTTCACCGCCGCGCCTCGAATTTGCGCGACACCGGGAAGATCCGGGAGCGGAATGACATTGATCACATTGACGATCTGATCTGCAATTCCGCCGACTCTTTCCTGTACAGAAGCGGTAATGCTTTCGATGGCCCCGTTTATTTCCTCGCCGATCTCGTTGCTCTGCGCTTCCGCAGCCTGCAAGGCATTCACGATAACTGCCCGGATGGATCCAAGCATCCTGGCGGACGCAGCAATGATTTCAGATTGTTTTGCGGTGACAAGGGATCGCACTCCGGTGATCGATTTGGTTAAAAAACCCGAGAGTCCTCGTCGGACGCCAGAAAAATGCTCGCTGATTTGTTGCCGACGTGTTGCCGCGCTGTGAGCGACTTGTTCTTCACTGTGAAGACAATCATTATTGATGAGCCGGGCCTGTGCTATCGCATGAGGTTTAAGGGGTGAATCGGGGGCAATCGTAATCTGCTCCATTCCCGCGGATTCAGCGCCGCCTTGCTTCTTTATTCCGGCATTGCCCCCCATTAATAGCTCGGATGCGGGACTGGCAGCTTCTTCCATCTTATGTTTGCCACTACCGCCGGATAGCTGATCGTTCGTGACATCCGGCATCGCGAGCGGGACTGTGCTTGGCTCCCCGAGTTCTGAAGGTTCACCAGACTTTTTGGTCTCGGCAGCCGTTGTCAAGTTGGGAGCTAATAATGGCGCAGCTTGCGCGGCTTCTGCCGGGCGCGCCGCTCCACCGCGTATGTTTTCGGTTGTATCTGCAGTTGATGCAGTTGAAGTGTGGCGCTCTGCTTGTTCAATGAGCACTACCGTGCCTGCGCCCGTTTCTGCGGATGCCACGGGGTGCGAATCATTCCTGTCCTCCTGATCGGAGAGTTTAGGAGGGCTCCCGCGCGTTGCGGATAAAGGGATCAACTGCGGAGATAACGGCAGGCCGGCTACAGGGGCGTCGTCCTCCTTTTGTCTCCGCAGTGGCGGCGCGCCCGTCTGTTGCACCACATGGGTCAGCTCATGCGCGGTAAGCTCCAGATCGGTCGGATTGCCTCCTGCGCCAAAGAAAATATCGAGGCCGTGAGTGAAGGCGCGGGCGCCGATGTCCCGGCTCATTTGTATGGCATTGCTATGGGTATGGACGCGCACGTGACTGAAATCCACGCCAAACCGCGGTTCCATGTACGCGCGTATCGAATCCGGCAAGGGGCTGCCTTGCCCCCTGCTTTGGCTGAGTCGGAATTCGACATCATCTCCCGCCTCAAAACTGCCCCTCAGTGATTCAGTAGATTTGGGTTGCAGCGGTCCGGTTTCTTTCTCTTCCATGCTTACCTGACGCTGAAGGGGAAGCGGGGCTGATTTACTTAAGGGCTTTGCCAATAATGATTTATCTTCTTCTCTGTCCTCCTCCTTGTCTTTCTGGTCTTCAATTTCTTCCGTGACTCCCAATTGCCGCCGTGCAAAAGGAGTGATTGACGCAGCTAAGGGAAGAATGGGAAGACGCTTACTCTGCAGGGTGGGGGATCGCCTCGCTTCCCCTTCTACCTGAGGCGCGTGTTGGAGAGACGCCATGACTGCGGAATCCGGCGTGCTTACCGCGTGGCGGGCGACACGATCCGCTTCCTGCTCGTATTGATCGTCCGCAGCGCCAACGGTCAGCTTGGGCTGAAGTCCAATAATCTTGCCTTCCGGTGTGACGCGCTTGGTTTGGATTAACTGCGCGACGCGCTGGTTGCCCAGGGTCCGTTGCAGTTGAAGAAGGGAATTACGTTCGTGTTGAAATGACGGGGAGGCATCAGGTTTAGGTCCCCGGTGCTCGGCCCGCTGCTTTGCCTTCTCTGATGATTCGGTCAGAAGTGGCTGGGACACGAGCGTTGATTCCTTTGATTATTTACATTGCTTAAATTGGCTGTACTACATTTTTTTATTCATTAATTTAACAATAATGCTGATTCAACAGGGAACTAACAATGTCATACCGCTTAAAATTATTTTAGCCGTTGTCTACACGAGCGCTTACGGTACTGCCTGGATTCCAGGTCAAGCCCTGGAATGACGAACGCATGGGACTATCCCAAAGAGTCTCCGTCTTCCAATGGGCGAAAGTCACGGTTATTTTATTTATGAACTTCAGCCCCTCCCGATCGCAACGACATCTTTCGCTTGCACTCCGAAATCGCTGTCTGAAACCAGCTTTCCCATCTTCTGATATTCCCGTTGGGTTGCCCGGATGAGATGTTGCATACCGACAACGCCAGTGTCATCCGCGGCCAGAAACGCCGCTGAGAGAGCTATGTTCCTGATATTGCCGCCAGTGATCTGAAAACGTTTCGCCAGAAAAGCGAGGTCCAGGGCGGGATCCCTCGGTGCGGTCTCAGGCCAGACGTTTTCCCATATTCTCAGCCGATCCTCTTCGTTGGGGAAGGGAAATTCCACGGTAAAATGCAGGCGGCGAATGAAAGCCTCATCCATGTTCTTGCGGAAGTTGCTTGCCAGAATGACGATGCCTTCGTGTTCTTCCATGCGTTGGAGCAGGTAGCCTGTTTCGATGTTCGCATAGCGGTCGTGCGAATCCTTGACTTCACTGCGCTTACCGAACAGCGCATCCGCCTCATCGAAAAACAGGATGGCATTGGACGTTTCCGCTTCATCAAAAATTCGCGAGAGATTTTTTTCCGTCTCGCCGATGTATTTGCTGACGACGTTTGAAAGATCGATCTTGTAGAGATCCAGGCCCAGTTCTCCGGCTATGATATCCGCTGACATGGTTTTACCGGTACCAGAGGGGCCGGCGAACAGGACGCAAAGCCCTTTGCCCATTGCGAGTTTTTGGTCGAACCCCCATTCGCTGTAGACGCGGTCGCGATATTTGATGTGATTGCAGATTTCGCGGAGCTGCTCGGTTCGATCCTGTGGCAGGACAATGTCATCCCAGCGGTACTTCAACGCTATCTTATGAGCCAGCGATGACAGCTTCTGGTTGGAGTGTGCGCGGCAGGCTTCGTAAAGATCGCGAATAGTGATGCGTTGCGCATCCTCATCGCGCCAGCGAATCAGATTGCCGGCGGTAGCGGCTGCATTTCTGATCTGGTTGTATGAAAATTTGAATTTCACCGCAAGCTCGGCCATGTCGCTTGCCTCGACATCTGAATCATATTCATCGAGCGCCGTGCGCCAGAGCTCGGCACGCTGGACGAAGCTTGGCCGCGACATCGGAACAGTAAAATAAGTCATTTCCCTTAGAACATGGGCCGCCTCAGCTGCAATTTCGCCGTCAAGAAAAACCATGGAGCAGCCGTGTTTCAAGCTGCGGATGAATGCGTTGAGCATGCTGCGCCGTTGCTCGCCCTGGATTGATTCCACGCCTTTCCAGAATAGAGCGCTTTGTTGCAGGCGAGCTTCGCGATGAGTGAACGCCAGATTCCTTGCAAACCCCGCTTCAGGCTCAGCCGTCAGGTATTCAAGGTCGACGACCAGCAGGCGCTGATTTCTGTGATGACACACTGCCTGTGCGGCGCCTTGTTTATCGGTTACTGGGGGGCCTTTCAGGTGCACGACCATGTTTTGGGAGGAAGTGTTCCTGGCCAGACGCATCAGTCCATGTTTGAGTTCATCATCCAGAGGGAGGTGTTCCAGTCCAACATCACACGCCATCAGTTCGGTGAAAGTGCGAACATGCTCATCCATTGCCTGTTCACCCAGCAAATACTGGACGATGCGATCGTCAACCTTGACAAATCGAGTCAGCAGGGGGGCGGAGAGATGGGCGGGATCTTCGATCAGGTACACGAGATGGAAGCGCAACAGCGGAGCTTCCGCTGACAAGCGCGGTCGGGCGTTGACATTGAGCTCAAGGGTGGGCGCGAGCAGGTTTAGCAAAAGCTCAACGCTGGGTTTCTTTTTGGTGACATCATCCTGAAGATATCCGTAGATCTTTTCATAGCGGAGATCCAGTTCCACGGCCATGCAGACCAGCACAACATCGATGTCAAACGGGGTCAACTGGAAGAGTTCATGCAGGCGTTCCAGTCGTAGTTCGATTCCTCCGCGCATGCTTAACTGCTTGCGCTCGTGTATCACATTTTTGAGTTGTTCCAGTTGAACTGCCGGATCGACCTGGACCCCAGTTCTCGATACGAGCCACTGGGGCCTCCCGAGAGGCTTGCAAAGCAGGGATTCCACCTCCTGCTCGGAGATATAAAGGCCACGGAACTGCTCATCCTCGGTTTGCAATTTATAGCGATGAGCGATCTGGTAACGGATCATAAGGTCGATACGCTCCATCTCGGCGAGTAGGTGCGCCAGGGAATCGGTAAAAGCCTGAGTCATCTTTTCACCTGCATGCTCGGTTTGCACAATTCCACTCATGATCGGCTATTAATACGATATCTCGACTGCGACCAGGGAGACTCTGACATAGCCCGTGCTTCGGATATCGATCGAAAGTGTGCTGGTTACCGGATCCAGTTCGCCTTCCTTGATGGCATAGGTTTCGTCATAAGGACCCCCCGATATTTCTGTTTCGAGAAGCTTATTGGCAGGGTCGTCTCTGCCCCCGATATGTTTTTTATTGGTGGGATCCCAACCGCCGCGAAATAATTCGATCTTTATTTTTTTCTCGTTCTCCTGCCCGGCGACGCGCAACCTATGAACATGCGTGATGCCGGGTGGAAGAGGAATGGCCATGGTCCCGCCTGCGCCCTTGGTATTCGGCTGTCCGTCGATTTCCCTGTGCGACCGTGCTTCCGTGGCGCCAACCCTGAAGGGTGGGGGAGGAGGTCCTTCCTTTTTTGGGTCCGTATCCTGCGGAATAGTCGTGGGTCGGAACGGTACCCTTAGCCAGCCCGTGCGCAGGGACGGGTCCAGCGCGGCGGCGTTCACCGAACCGGGGGAAAGGATTGTCCGCACCACACGGCGCGTTGCGGTGCTGATGGATTCGGGTCTGAGCTTTCCTCGGTCGTCGAGTTGAACCGTCGCCAGCACCACGGCGGCTTCTTCAATTCCCGTCGAAGCAGCCAGAACGCCGTAGCAATCTATCCTCGGGCGGTCTTTCGAGGGTTGCTCCGTTTCATAGCTCACGGTGATTTGTAGCAATGAAGAAGGCGCGAAGGCGGAAAGTTCCAGAACCTCCGGCTCATTGATTGCAATTTCGCGCCCCTTGCCGTCTATGGCAAAGCCCGAGCTTATAGTGATGGATGTGTCGCCTGTGGCCGTTACGTCCAGCCCACGAACAACCCCCCAGCCGTGCAGGTTCAGGCTGTGCCGCGCGCGCTCATTGATGTGATATTTCTGCTCATCGATGAAATCATCCTTGAGCAATAGCTGCCCCTGAAAATACGCCGGCTTTTTGCCGATAAGCTGTTTTTTTCGCATCTTAATTTCTCCCTTGGCGAGCTTTTCGCCCGATCAAGCATTTTGTAGTTCCAAAAAACCGACCAACCAAACCAGCAAAACCGCTCAAACACGATCAGCCGAAACGGTCAACTGAACAGATCATTTTCGTTCTTGAGATTTACCTTATCCTTATGTCGTGTACATGGTTTGGATATCCCGCGCCGAGAAATAAACGCGCAGCTCATAATCGGTGTGCGCGGGCTTGGCGAAATCGATAATCGTGCGGACCTGTTGCTGAAATTCATGCTCGGATTCTGTCGTGCTTGAGTCTAAATTTTGCCTTTGTACGTCTACATTCACACGAAACCAGAATGGCCGCTCATCTCCAAATAGCGTGTCTTCTCCGATCTTGGCCTGACCAATGACGAACCCCGGTATGGGGTTATCATCGATTTCCACCTCGCGAATTTCCGGAAAGCAAAGTTTCAGTAATGTTTCGAGGTAATCCCGGGTGCCTCTTTTGCTGTAAAGCGGAACGATGCCAGAGATGATGACTCTGAGTTGCTCGGGTGAAAATAACGCATGAGGCGTGAACGCAACCCATGTGGCGAGCCACGGCAGGAATCGGTCCGGCGCCCGTTTATAATCATCTTGTGCTGTAAGGTCATGCCCCAGCGCATGTCCCAAGGGTGAAAAAAAGCTGGGAATGGCCTCGATCTGCTGCTCAATACCCGGTGTAGCGGGCTCATCATTGTGGAAAAGCACTTCTTCGAAGACGCCAAGCAGACGCTGGAGGTGTCCCGTGGTGTCCGTGTTGCGGTAGATTGCCGGCAGGCTGTCGAGCATGCGTCCGCTTTCACCCATTGCCCACTTCTCCAATATCCCTTTCTCCATTTGTTTGCGTATTGACGAGAGTGATGGCTTCCTCGATCAGGCTCACATGCAGAAGCTCCCAGGGCTTCAAGGCAATCGAAACCAGTCTGCCTGCGTCATTACGCAGCAGGCGCTCCGAGCCGAGTGAACTCGGCCCGCCAAGCAAGGTGTCGATACCTATGGTCGAGTGGACGCCGATTTGAACGCCGAGCGCGGATTCGGGGCGATCCAAATTCTCCTTCAGGCCGATCTGCAGAATGGTGATGTCACCGACATAATCCACCCCTGCGGCCTCGTCGACTGCCTGGATAAGTTCAGAAATGCGCAAGGCTCTGCCGAACGGCCATCCTTCCCCCAGCGGGCCCTGCCCCGGCTGAGAGCCAAACCTCTGCTCCAGCATTTCCCGCAATGCGCTCGACAATTGAGCCTTTGATTGGCCGGGTTTGGGCGCGAGCTTTACGCCTATCGCCAGGTGCAGATAGACAGGCGCGACAACGTGCAGCCGGGTCGTGAGCAGACACCGCCGTGATAACTCCTTCTGTACCTTCTTTCGTAAACTTACAGCTTCCTCATCGCTGAGATCCGATCCCGGTACAAGTACGACACTGACATGGGCACGATCATCCGATAACGATTTGCCAGGATGGTTATTTTCAAGATTAACCGAAGGAACGCACAGTGTTCGGACAGGATGCATGCTCCCACTGTACATATTTGCGTATTCATGAGCAAACTGCTTGGCGAGGTGCTCAAAATCGTGCGCAGTGACTGCGCATTCGCTGCGCATCAGATTCCGAATCACGCCGTCAATCGCGCTCTTCAGTTGATCCGGATTTGCCCCGAGAACCGCACAGTCGATTTGTTTTTCCAGATTCCGCGGATGGGTTTGAGTGATTGCTCTCCAGCCTTCCCATCCGCTGCCCATCAATAATTTCAGGAATTTTAATTTGTACTCCCAGGTCAGCCCTTCCCAATTCGGCCCTCCGAGCAATTTCAGAAACTGGAGCCTGGTTGCCGGCGTGATGCGTCCCAGCCGGTACACCAATATCTCGGTAAAATAGGCGAGCAACTCGACCAGGGTAATTCCGGGATCCGACGGGTTATGGTTCGTCCATTCAGGGGCCAAGGTCGGCAGCAGGTTGATTGCTTCACCCACCAGGTCATCGAACGTCCTGTCATCGAGGCCGGTTGTCAGCATATGCGTATCTCGTGCCTGCCGGGACATATCAAAAAGCTTCCGGCGGCCAATAACCCGGGCCGTTCCTCTTCATAACGCACTTCCAGCGCGCGGATATAGCCCAACCCTTCTATTCCCCCGAGCAAGGGGTAAAAATCCGATGCATGCGGCCGCTGGCCGAACTCCCATCCAAGTCCATCGGGTCCGCCTGTTATGGGATGCAAAAAACGGTTCAGCCGTTTTTCACATTCGGCCAAAGCGTCTGCAGTAGACTGATCCCGAGCCCAGGCGAGTTCCGCCGTAACGCCGATACTGACGTATTCCGGCCCGAGCATGGTTAAGTCAACCCCGATAGGCCGCCTATGATCCAGAAATTCCTTGACGTTCTTCAGTAGGTCGAACGAGGGTTGTGGGCGCATCTCGTCACTTACGTGGTTACTTACCTGGTTACTTTTGGGAACCACAATTACGCAAACGCTGCCGAGCTTGGACTCGGTGCCGAGGGTTCCCTGTACGTGGCACGCCGGCACGCATTTGGCGCGGGCGACCTCGGGCGATGCCTTGTTCGCCAGATCTGCATAGTCGTCGATGCCGACCGCCCGGTCGCGATGACGCAAAAATGTGACCGCTCCACGGTTCAGTGAATCAAAATCTTCCTGGTCCTGGCCGCTCGCCGCCGGCTCATGGTTGATTACCGACTCTACATAAGGGATGGTGGTGTGTAATTGCGTAACCGTCGCAACGGGGCGATTGCCGCGTATGCCGCCTCCCGTATGGTATTCATGCAGCCTGATGTTGTTGGCGCCGGACGGCGGTATGCGGCCGTTCACTCCATCTCCAAACCGGACGCTTCCCGTGAGCCGATCCAGGATATAGTGACGGGAATGCGAGTCGGAAGCGGAAAAATCCTCAACCTCCGACCAGGATATCCATTCTTCATTTCCCGGCGCTCTGGCGACGTTTATTGCACCAGGGCTGTGCCGGGTCGTTTCGAATCCTGAGCCTGTTTGCTCGTCCGTTTTGGTGACAGGCTCACGCACTTGCAGCGTTGCGCTGCCAATGACGGGTTTGCGCAGCGTATAAAATATCTGTTGAGGCCGGCCGTTGCTCGATCCGAGGAGTTCATCCGTCAACCTCAGTGTCTGCGCAGCTAGAACCGTATTGAGCAGTAAGCGCCGCGGATAGTACGGCTGATCTGTGTTCCCGGCGTTCCGCACGATGCGCAGCCAGAAGAATTGCCGTTCCGGGTCGAGTATCGAATCCTGCCACTTCGACAGGCCGTCAGGCAGCTGTACTTCAATAATTCCTGGTCTGCGCGAGCCGCGCGTAGTGTCGTTGACCTTGCAGTCGCGCCATCCGCTTGCCGTGAGCACTTGCCAACGTGGCATTGCAGTTTCTTTGAATGAAATTTCCTCCTCGCGGAATACGCGCCTGCCACCATTCCATGGGAGGAAGTAAAGGCTGAGCGTCTGTCCATCTAACGCGGACGCGCCCCGCAGCGAAGATAGCCCGAGGTAAAGCATGAATCCTTCTTCGGCTGGGGCAGGGAATGGGTTAAACGGCTTTACAGCATCCATTTTGCGATACGCCAGATCGCTTTCGACAATCAAACACTCGGGCGGCATCGGGCCCAGCTCCTGGATCGATATCAGGTGCATCGCCGCGATCGCTGGCGGACTCATCGGCGGCAGGCTAATATAGTTCGCGGGCGTCTCTTCCGCGGCATAACTGCCACCGATAAGCCTGGCGCGTATCCAGCCGCCATCAATTCCGTTTAACATGGTGGGTTTCGCGTCTTCTGGCACCTGGAACTCAAGGCTCCCGTCCTGTGTCAGCGAAAGCGTCCCATCGGTGCAATCCAGCGCGACCCAGCCGCTCGCGGTATGGATATCCCAGCGGAGCCTGGGGTTGCCCTTTTTGCTCACGGGTGGGATCGGGGATTCCATCGCGCCTGAAGGGTTGGTTAGCTTGATGTCGAGGACAATTTTAGTTCCGGGGGCCGCGAAGATTTCGGAAAGCAGATAAAACACATCGCCAAATCGCGGCCGCTCGCCTAAAGGAAAAAAATCGCGGCTTACATCCAGCGAAACACCATTGTAAAACGCGCCAGTGGGAGGAACGGCGTCGAGACTGCGATACCCTAATACCTCGATTCGATTGATCAGCGCCGAATACGCTTTGTTCTGATCAGGCGCGAACGGTAACAGCGCAGTGGAACGCAGGCGGCACGTCAGCCATGGCATCGTTTCGGAGGCGATGGTTCGGCTTGGCCATTTTTCCGGCGGCGCAAAAACGAGTTCTCCACTCTGGGTCAAGCCGGCCGTGGAATCGAGTTCGGGCATGAGCGGCATGAAATCTGCTTCGGATGGGATTCCCCATTCGATTTTACAGCCTGAGGGCAAGCTCACCGGACGATCCAGCTCAAGCTTGAGCCGGAGACGGGTAAGCTTAGGCACGCCGATGATGGCGGGCTGGCCTATATCAATGACTCGCTCCAACGGTATCGCATCAGCCAGAGGAGCCGGCTCGGTAGAACTCGCTGCGGCCTCTGTGGACAAAATGCTGTTGACATCGGCACGGATCAACTGGTACGTGTTCACGGCTATAGCCCGCTTCAGCTCCGCCTGCACCAAAGTTAAGTCTTTTATGGTCTCAAATATTACGAGGGGGTCCGATTTGTCTTCCGCCGGGGCGGAAACCTGTGTTGACCGCGGCACAATCGCGGTGAAATTCTGAGTGGATTTCACCGGTGTGAAGGTTAGCGGTACCCACGCAGGAATGGCCGGGGCCGGCGTCGCGCCAAGCATCCTCAAGAAGGCTCCATGATAACTTTGAGGCACACGGTTCAGCCGCTCGATGAGCAACTCGCAATAGCGGGCAAAGATATGGACGGTGGCATCCTTCAGCGGATCTGTGCCCATTGGGGCAAACCCACGCTTCTCCAGCTGTTCTCCGATCACGGCAGCCAGCTCGGCCTCCCGGCGCAATTTCTCGCGGATTAACGGAGGCTGTATTATGGGAGGCTGCACCGTGTTCATGTGAGTGGTCTGTCCAGGTAGAAGGGATAGACGAGATTGAACCGGTTGTCCGTTGTACGAACGCGATAATCGATATATATCAGCAATTGCTCACCCTGATTGCCGGCGACCGATGTTTCCACGTCCAGTACTTCTATTCTGGGTTCCCAGGTTTCAAGCGCTTCACGCGCTTCGAAGGCGGCCATTGCTCGAGTCGTTGCGTTGTTGACGGCGAATACCAGCTCGCTGAGCCCGCTACCGAAATCGGGACGCATGACCCTTTCACCTTTGGCGGTAGATAAAATGATGAGGATTGATTGTTTGACGCTTTCTTCATACTCTGCGATGGAAAAACGTGGCTGTGCCGAGTCATCCAATTCGATGGGAAAGTTCCATCCGATTCCAAGAACAGGTATCTGCATGCTGGTGCCTTCGTCCTGATTTCGTGCAACTGAACATTACTGCGGATCGCAGCCAATTTTTTTTTAAGCTTATCGATTCTTCAGATGCAACCCCTCAATTGATGTTAACCATGGCGCCCTTGACGTTGACCTGTGCGTTCGCTGATATATCTACGTTTGCCTGGGACTTCAACTCAATACCGATGGCGCTCAATGTGATCTTGCCAGTGCTGGAGCTGATTTCGATATCGCCCGTTGCCTTGATCGAGATCTTGTTTCCTGAGGAGTCAATCACGATTTTGTTATTGCTGGTTTTATCGATGATCTCGATGCTTTCCGATCCTGAACTGTCGCACAGCCGAATTACGTGTCCGCTGCGGGACTTGATGCTCCGGTTGTTGTTTGCACCGTCTGAATTGTCTTCATGGGCCTTATCCTTACCGCTCCATAACGAGCCGATGACATAGGGATGTTCAATGCTGCCATGCTCAAAGGCAACCAGGACTTCGTCGTCGACTTCGGGCAGGAAATACGCACCACGACCATTGCCAGCCATGGGGGCCAGCACGCGCGCCCAGTTGCTTTCATCGTTCTGATTCAACCAGGGAAAACGCACCTTGACTCGGTGCATGTTGTCAGGGTCTTTATTATTGGTGACAACGCCCACCACAACTCCATACCATTTGTCGTCATTATTGCGGCGGCCGAGCAAGTCGCCAAGCACGTCCAGATGGTTCATGTAGCGTTTCTCCTCGCGGAAAAAGCCGTACGATATCCTTTTTGCATGGAATAGCGATGCTCGACAGCACGCACGTAATAAAGACCGCTGAATCGCTCGCCGACTCCTTCGATCTTTACAACGATTCCCGCCCGTAATTGAGGATCACCAATACATTTACCCTCAGCTCGAACGTAGCCGAGTGCAATCTCAGAAAACCGTTGCTTCGCGATTCGATCCGCCTCCTCCTGACTTTGCACCGGCACAGTAACCAGGGTGCTACCCGTTTTGGCAAATACTTGCTGAACATTTGCTGGACCCGAAGCTGTTCCGCCCATAACTGTCGACAAATCTCCCGCTGTGGAATGAGCAACGATCTCTTTTTTTTCTTTTGCGTTCCATCCGCGCACTGTAAATTCCTCCACCTGACCCATCGTTGTCATGCGTGGCCGGAATTCGAGCAGTTCGATATCCCTTCTCAAAGTGAGCTTGGCGGTTTTCTCGATCTTGCGGGGCCGGAACAAGAGTGTGCGATCTTCCACCACAACTTCATAATCGATACGCTGCGCACGCCAGAGCAGAAATTCAAGGTCGGTCTGGTTATGCTGCAGCACATAGGGCAACTTGACTTTGCTGTCCTCCACCTTGGGGTCCAGTCCCGCTTGGTGTCCAAGCTGTCCAGCTATGTCGCTATCCTTGAGATTAGTGAATGACTGGGTTTTTCGCTGACGCATCAGTCTGTGCCGGCGATCATAGGCACGCACGGTAAAGATAGCGGGGCGGGCTTCCGGAAAGTCAGGTTCAAGCCCTGTAATTTCACCGCTGAATACCAATTGGAGGTGATCCCGGTACCCCATCTCGATCTTGATCGGGTTGCCCTCCCGAAAAAGTTTGTGGTCGATCCATTTCACCTTCATCTCTACTGTATCCCAACCTGAAAGCGTAACGGTACACATGCTGGTCGCATCCAGATCCTCAACCACATTGATGGAGATCATATCGGCAACGGCTTCGTTAGGAAGCGGCGAGCCATTGATGTGTATGGCGAACTCCGGTGCGAGGGTGTCAAACTGGTCTCTGGCGGCCATTGGTCATCTATACCATTTATATATTGCGCAAGGCAGGAACGATCAGAATAGTGCCCGGAGTCAGCCTCGACGGATCGTCGATTCCATTTGCTTGGGCGATGGGTCGCCATTTACGAGGATCCCCGTATTCATAGGTTGCAATCGAAGCCAGCGTCTGACCACGCTTTACCGTCCATGCCTTGGCGACATCGGCCGACATCAGATCCTGGTCCTTAAGATCGCTAGTGTTGGATTTCCACTGTTTGAACGTACATGTTGAGGTCGCTCGCACCGGCGTACCATCATCCATGAAAAGCGTGAACTGATTCTGAAGCTGCTGCAGCACACCCTGAAAAAACACACTCATGGTTCCCCAGGCGAGACGACAAACAGGGGGACGGTGCTTGTCGCCATGCTGCTTGACCGTCGTCAGCTCATGTAGTTTGTTTGTGTAGGTCCGGACACTTTTTTTTGTCTTGCTCGGGCTATCGTAGGTGTCGAAGAACAGTTCAACACTGAGGGTACTTGGTTCGGCGCCGGTAAATTGCAATTCCGGATTGTCCCGTTTTGCAACCTGTTGGTTCTGCCATTGGGCGCTGCGACTCACCGAGAGTTTATTTGGATTGAACATGGCGTCGATCACATGATTCGGGTCCTTGTCGTTGAATTTGAGCTTGCTTCCCGGAAGCTCGATCAGAATTTGCAATTGTTTTAAGGCCATTTTGCCAACCCTCGTCTTTCCTGTTCGATTACAAGCCGTTCGGTCATTATTCGCCACGCTTGTTCGACGGTCTCGTCGGCATCGAGCTGCCCCGGCTTGGATTCGGGTGTTTTTTTGGACTCACTGGCGGGGATAACCTGTGCCACAACTGGTTCGCTCGACGGCGATGCGAGACCGTAGCGATCCTCCGGGCGGTCGGGCGTCGCTAAGGCACTGGCACCGGCACCGGCACCGGCTCCCTCGCTGGATAGACGCATGAGCCTGTCCTGCACCCGTTGGGCCACAAGGGGCCGTCCGCCAGGCCCGGACTTCCATTTGGTCTGCAACAGGTTGATCTGCGGATTGAAGGCGTAATCCCGGTTATCGGGCGCATAGGTTTTAGGTGTCGAGAAGCCGCGTCCACTACTGACGCTCAGGCGCTGCTGTTCGGCTGACTGCCCAATCGCTCGCCTTGCCATGGAATAGGGCGAAGCCAAGGGTTTGACGCGAAGCGCCCCATCAGCATGGTCGTATGAGTCCTGCATTGCAGATGGGCGAACTGTATTGCTTGGGCTTCGCCTTACACTGATGGACAGCGGGTGAGATCGAACGATGGGCGCGATGTCGACCAAACGGGTAGCTCGCATTTCCCTATTAGCGGTATTGGCGGGCAAAAGCGGATTTGATCGGATATCTGCTGCTATTGCTGGAACGCTATCGGCAATAGCCGGTTCAGGATTGCCGATCCGGTCATTGGCGGGAGCGGGTGACCGATTTTGTGACTGAGCAACGCGGCGCCAGACATGAGTCGCGTGCAGTATGGCAGCATGATCGCTGGTAGCTGGGCCTTCAGAGCGCGCCATAATTGCGCGGCGTGAAATATATGTGGGCAGCAAACTATCCCGACTATATGCGACCTCGGGCGATGCATGGTGCCGCTGTGGGGTGGTGAGGCGCTCATGTGGTCCCGTTGCCAATGGGGAAATAGCTCTCCTCAGTAGCATGCGTTCAGGCAGGTACGAGGGCGACCCGATGCGCTGCCCGGGAGGCGAGTAAACAGACGACTGGTGAGTCATAGGCTTGCGATGCGCCGCCAAAGGACTTGTCTTGCTTTGCAAGCGCTGAACTGCTGGCAGGTTGCCTGCTCCATATCCTTTTGCATGCTCACCGAGTGTTTGCATGGGATGTCGTTGAACACGACCAGGTAAAGCATAAGTAGTTGGATCTGTTCGTTGCGAATCCGAAGTGTTGTCTGATCTGTTTTCCGCCCATGCCGACAATCGAGGAGCTGCTAAGGCCGGGGCCGATAGAAAATGGTCCGGTGAATCTTGAGAAAAATTACTGGTTGATCCGCGTATCCCGACGGCATGCATGGAGGCAACCGGTAGTCGAGAGCTTGCAGTCAAGCCTGAGACCGCGGTGGTTTCACCATGTGGGCGAGTTGAGGGCGAAGTCTTCATAATACGCCGCAGCACATGAGGGAGCTGCCCGAAGGAAGTTGCATGATGGGTTACAACGTCGTTGAATCCAGGCATGGCCGGTGTTGATTTGAAATGGCGGTCGTTAGGCGCGGGTATCCGAACAGAATGGGCAGAATGGTTAGAATGGGCAAAATGGGCAGAATGGGTTACGGCAATGGGATCGGGGCGATTCGCAGTCACGTCTAAACCGGTGGTTGCTGCTCCGCCTTCGCCAGATTCGAGCGACTTCGTGATGGTGCGCCGCAGCACATGAGTAATCGGGAGTAGGGGGTTCGCATTCATCCAGGCATCGTTGAGCATGCGCGCCCTTGATGCTCCTCCCAATGAAGTTACGTGTATTTGCCCGCCGGCAGAAGTAGGCGATGCGGCAGGCCCAATCTCGGATATGCCGCTAACGCTCTCATTCTTATCTGATCTGTCTTGGGAAAAGCTGGGCGATATCGGGCTTGTACATTTTGTGCCTGCTGGAAGAAGCGGGGCGGCTGGCGCCCGGAATATAGTTTGAGCTAGGGATATTAAGGGCATCCGGAGAGGCACCTTGCTGCCGGAGGGCTGGATATAAGGATTCACCGGACGCTGCACGAGCCCTGGGGGTAAATCGTTATGGGTCCGATGAGGCGCACTGCGGCTGAGTATGGGTCTGGCCTCGGCGTGGCGTAGTATTACACCGGTCAGCTTGTGCGTCCGTTGTAGACTTTCTTTCGGATGCATATGGGCATGAGCCCGGCTCGGGGGCTTGCCTTCCGATGAGAATGAGGAATCGGAAGCATTTAATTTTCGAGCTAACCTCGCTGTAGATTCTGTTGAGCTATGGCTGATTGACGGCGTGACCGAAAGCGTTGGATTTGTAATATCTCGGAGCAGTAACCCGGTCTCGCCGCTACCGTAGGAAGGGGATGAACTGAATGGGCCGATCGAATTTATCCGGGTGTCCAAAGAATCAGGCGCAACAATTGATTTTGATCCTACCCCGGTATCCGTATGCTTGCTTGCTGTCGCCAAAGAGGCCAGGGAGGAGGCCAGCGAGTCGCTTGACGCTGAAGCTGGGGCATGGTCGCGCCCGCTTTCAGAAGGTCCACTCGTCACCCCGTTCCCGGTTGAACTACCGGCAAAGCCAAGGTACTGCTTGCGCTGGAGCAAAAGAGGGCCGGAGGACACAATTCCATGACTGTACCCCTGCTTTTTATTCCATGGTGACGCGTAGACGAATCTTTCGGTATCGACTGCGGATTCAGTCGCCTTATACCGGCGGGCAATCAAATCTGCGGCAAAAAAAGCGTGTCGATCATGAACAGTCCGCAACCCTTTTTGCCCATGGATACCCGGGTTGCCTGCCACAAAGCTGGCGGTCGTATGGCGTTGCCATGTCGAAAATCCCAACGATGTCGGATTTTTCCATGCAGGAGTGTCGGTAAGGGATATTAGCTGGTTGGGCATCACTATTTTTAAAGCATGAGAATGTCGCCGGTAGAGATCTTTTACGAGGTCAAGCCCCGATGCACCAGCTCAAGCGATTCAAACGCGATGGCAGAGTTGCTTGCGCGCAATTCCGGTCCGGTCCATTTCACCGGACACGCTTCTTTGAAGCGCCATGACGGCATTTTCTTCCCTGTGCGTTCGTCCGTGTCCTGACCTAGATTATTGTTGAGCTTGATATCGATATTCTTTCTGATGATTTCACCTTGCGACACTTGGCGATACCAGTCCCATAAATAAGCAACATCACCCAGCCCGCGTTTGAGCACCAGTCGTGACGGAAACTTCAACGGCCCGGGTAGCTGTAATTCGTAATCATTGATGCCGCCCGCCCGCAGGGTTTGAACCTCCGTTTCAAACACCAGACCTGAAACCTCATTAAATCCGCCCCTGTCCTGCTCACCGATCAGAATGGTAAAGCGGAAGGCAGAGTAGGGATCATGTGGAACGCGGTTCATATTCCTTGCGGGTTCTCATGTGTATTTATCCTCGTCTTCCATGGCGGCGTTTAGGCGCTCATTGATTTTCGCGATCTCCTGTATCCAGCGGCGCCGTTCGAGGTGCTCCAGATTCATCAACTCGGTGTAGGGCCAGTGAAAGTGGTAGGCAACGTAGGCTACCTCCTCAAATAATTCCGCAGAGGGGTAGCCTAGGGCTCCCCCGACCGCTGTATTTCCGCTTCAAAGCCGGCATCGCATTCGGGACAGTTGACCTTGATCCGGTTGTGTCCGCTTGTATTAATGCGGCGATACATTTCCTCAAGAAATGCGAAATCCGCCGCAAACAGCTCCTCAATGACTCTTGGGTTGACTTGCGGTAGATCTCCCAGACGGGTAACAACCCGCGATAAAAGAATGATTGCGAGATATCCTGGATTCGATTGAACGCGTGAGTCTTTCATTGGCGCAATCTCGTCATTCGCCGTCGCAAGCCGCATCACACCCGCCTTATGTATATTTCCCTCCGAGTCGATGTACCCATGGGGAAGCGCAAAGTCGAATTCAGTCTGTAAACTCATTTGGTCCGATCCAATCCCTCGTGGGTAAGTTCGAGCGTATCGATTGCAACTTCATTTGCGGTTGCATTGAACGTCGGGCCGGTCCATTTCGTTGGCCAGGCGGCGACAAAATCCCATTGCGCGGCGTCATTCCCTTCGTCATCCATCAAAATGATCGAGCCATTTTTCCGGGCGTCCTTGATTTTTCCGTCCATCACCTGTTTTCGCCATTTCCAAAGATCGAGGTCATCAGTTATCCCGCGCTTGAGGGTGATGTTGGAGAATTTCTTCAAGCCCGGCAGCTTGGAAATTGTCACTGTCTTGTCATCGCCCACACGATAATCAATCGGATCCGTTGCGGAGTCGAGGCCGGATACTTCGCGAAAGCCCGCTCTTTGAATACCGCCGATCTGAACTCTGAATTTAAATCCGCGAAAAGGATCGTGGCGTTCTCCCGTACTTGGCATGTTTCACCTCCTCAATTTTTATAAAAGATTCAATCCAGACACGGTAGTCGTGCTGGCGTTCTGTGTGATGCGAACTACAATAAATTCCAGCGGCACCGTCGGCGCCAACCCTACTTCGGCGACAACTTCTCCCGCTTCCCACCGATCACGGGTGTTGGTCTCGGCGTCGCATTTGACATAAAACGCCTGTTCCGGGCTGTTTCCTTTTAGCGCACCGTTATCGAACAGGTTACGGCAGTAGTCGGCCAAGCGCGCCCTGACACATTCCCACAGATGAGGATCATTTGTTTCGTAGACTACATCGTTCATGTTCTTCCTGATCCAGCGCGTCAATGTGAGAAACAACCGTTTTACGTTGATATGGGACCAATGAGGGTGACCATTCAATGTTCGCGCCCCCCAGACACGAATCCCGCCGCCTGTCGTACCACGCAGGCAGTTGACACCTGGATTGTTTAATTCAGCCAGCTCATCATCGCTGAAGTCGATTTCCAGCTTGAGGACCTCTTCCACGAGTTCGTTTGCCGGAGCCTTATGGACGCCAACTCGTGCATCGCTTCGTGAATAAATACCCGCCATGTGACCGCAAGGGGGTACAAGCCTGGCTGGCTCAACCTTTAAGAACCCCGCGCCGGAGGTACCCTGATTTGAGAGGCGCTCATAATATTCATCGCACGGCATTTCCGGGATTGAGGGATGGGGTTTCCATCTATGGGGTAGTTCTTTGACGGAAATCCATGGGTAATAGAGAGCGCCATGGTCGGGCGGTAGTTTCTGCCAATGCGACACAGCAGAGTCAATACCCCGGTTACCTCGGTCTCGTGAATCTTGCCTGGGCGTTGTGTTGGCGGGGAAACCGTCCAGTATTGCGAAGCGATCCCCCATCCTGTGACAATGCTCCAGGGTCATTGACTGGATATCATAAACTGTCTGGCGGCTCGCTCGGATATCAGGCAACATGGCATCCGGAACGCATACCAGGTCAACATCTTCAAGATCGTCCAACACCCCGCCGCGTTCGAAAATATCCTTAAGCGACTTGGCCATATCAGGCCCTTGGTGGGCGCTTTCAACCGGTACTACTACACAGTGTTCCCCGCCATTTTCAAAAAACCCCCTTACTGCGTGGCCCAGATAACTCTCAGGGATGGTCTCAAAATGGTAAAGCTGCGGCCAGCGGTCCAGATGATAGATTCGCGATGTGGGTTGCGTGGCGCGCCCCAATCTCTTCGCGAATCCCACAAATACAGGAACGCCTGTGCGAAATGCTGGCTGAGCCTCGCGTTCAAAAAATGTTTCGTAGTAAACGCCCGGAGCACGCGAAGCTGAAGGATGATCAACCCGGCTGGTATCAGCGTATATACTGCCTCCCATTATCGACTCTCCGACTATTCCTCCACCTGTTCAAATGATCAGGTTTTTTCCTGACCCGTTGATTGCGAAATGCGGAAAATGACGAACTCGGCGGGTCTGACAATAGCCACGCCAATCTCGGTGATAACCTGTCCCAAATCCCGTACTTCGGGTGGATTGAGTTCAGCATCGCATTTGACATAAAATGCCTCTTCCGGAGTTAACCCGAATAGCGCACCGCTGCGCCAGACATTGGTGAGGAAAGCCGTTACGTTGAGGCGGATTTTTCCCCAGAGGGCATAATCATTAGGCTCGAACACCACCCATTGCGTGCCTTCATCAATTGATTCCTGCAGGAACAGGAAAAAACGGCGGACATTGATATATTTCCATTCGCCATTCCGGTCGCCGCCGATCGTACGCGCGCCCCATACGGTGACGGCGCCGTTGATCATCCGGATTACATTGACGCCTTGGGGATTGAGCACCTCCTGGTTGGGTTTGCTGACGTAATACTTGACGTTCATGGCGCCGCGCACAACACAATTCGCCGGGGCCTTATGCACGCCACGCTCCTCGTCCGTGCGAGCGTAAATGCCCGCCATGTGCCCGCTTGGCGCAACAAAAGTCCTTCCCCGGTATTTTGCTTCGACCCCTCGGGCCGGATCAATATCCTGTATCTGTTTGGATGGATCCAACACCTCGATTTGCGGAAAGTAGAAGGCGGCATTTTTGCTTGGATGCGGTATGGGTTCTTCAGCTGAGCCGGAGTATGTGATTTTCTGAATATCGAAGTCATTCGGGTCCCCTACTACCTTGGGACTATCCAGAATTGCGAAAACGTTTTCGTGATTCTCATCCTCTGCATAATCCATTAGAGCGTTCCAGACACCGGTGCTCTTCGGCAGCCCAGGCGCGGCAATAAGCGCCACCTCATCAATGGATTCTAAATTTGTTAAGACCTTGCCAAGCTCGGCAGCCGAATTCACGCGAGCAACGAAACAACGGGTTCCGCCATTCTTGAAAAAACCATACACTGCATGAGTCAAGGCATGGTGGCCCGGATACATCGGTCTGTGCGATTCCGGTCCCGATCTAAATGCCGAAAAAGGGCCAAAACGATTGGTGTATTCAGTGAAGTTCGTGCAGAACTTGGTATCCCAAGCAGCAACTCCGACATTAAACGCTTTGAGGTAATAGGGATGTTCCGCCGGTGCTCGTTGCCCCGAGGGCGGTTCCAACCAATCGGTGTCAGGCTCGCCATCCGTATAAGCAGCCTCGTCCTCAGTTTCGGCTGTTACCGGTGCATGTGCCTGAGAAACAAGTTGCTCGGCTCTATCCAACTCTGCCTGCTTGTTATCCAGCTCGATTTGCTTGTCCCTAATTTGGCTTCGGGGTGTCCCTTCCGTAGCCTTTAGCGTTTTTAATTCATCGGCAAGCCTATCTCTGTCAGCTCTAACCCGGTCCCTGGCTGCTTCCGGGGTCTCGCCACCCGTTGATGGCCCTGGCGGAGCACCAGCCGGCCCGCCAAGCCCGGCGCGAGCGGCAACCGGGTCATAACTGGGATTTGGGACAGCATAGTAAATGGTGTCCGGGACAATCCCAATAAATGCCGCCGTATTCGTTCCGACACCAGCGATGGGTTGCCGGGCAGACGGTATCTCTTCTACATAAACGCCCGGGGCCCGATAGGTAAGCCTTGTCATGTGCATCCCCTTTCATAATTGATCATAAATAGTTTCAAAGAAACGATCCGCTTCCTGGAAACGCCGCCTTTAATCCCACTTTCGCCTTATCCAGCTCCCGACCTGGAAGTCAGCCACTACTTCAGAACAAGCTCGATCTGATATCCTTCATCCGATTTTCTGTCTTTCACGCGTTTTTTCATGGCACTTTCGTTGGTCCGGACTATTTGCTGGGTTTGTACGCCTGACCGGGTATCCATCGCCTTCAACGTATACTCACCCGCGGGGCAATCAAGGAAGAAAAAAGTGCCGTCGGGGTGTGACTCTGTCTCCTTCCACGCATTAATACCTTCAGTTTCCAGCTCCTGCTGAACAGTTGTTGCTCTACCTCGAGCCCGAGCTCCCGGTTGAGATCCAGATTGTTTCCCATGCGGGACTATGCCCAGATGAACGCCGGGAACAGGCTTTCCGCTTGTATCCAGTATTCGACCGCAAATACTCACGTGGTGGCGTATGATTTCCCAGTCGGTCCACTGTTTCATGACTCGGCCCCCATCTGCATTCTGAACTTGAGCACTTTTTCCGTGACGAGATCGACCGGCTCCTCCCCGGATACATCAACCGCCAACGTGACGGTATAGTTGAGCGCCGCCTTGGGCTTGCCCCCGAGGGCCTGCCAGAATTCCCCGAGGCTTTGCAGCCGCCCTGGCTGAAGCGTAGTAACCGGCAGGGGCAGATCCTGTGATGTCAGCTCCCCTTGCAGCATGTCCAGGGGAATCGTGCGGTAACGTATGAGCGCTCGAATGACTTCTCCCAGCAGCCGATGCTCATCTTCCGAAGGATCGGTAACACTCTGGCTCGGCCAGGCAGTGATCAGATATGAGACGTCCATACGTACCGGCGCCTGGGTTTTAACGGTTGTTCCGTCCGGTTTCCTGTCGAAATAAATTTCGTTGCTGCGGAGCTCGAGATTTTCGCGTATGTCGTACAGAAATAAATCAATGGCGGGCAAGGTAACTGAGGGCGGAGGAAACTGGTCATCTGGCGCGCTGAAACTTACCTGCACCTGCTCAGCCAGCCCTCTCGGAAGATGGGTTTTTAGCAATTTCGATAGCGTTTCATCCAGATCGTTAATCATGAGCTCATCCGTTCTGGTCCTTATTTTTTACCCGCACAGTGTCGAGAATCATTGCCTGGAACCGTTGCCTGAAACCGTTGCCACACTCAGCGTTGTTCGCTCTGCCACTGGCAATTCGGCTATGTACTTCGGACACGCAACATCCATGCCTGCCCCCTCAGGAATAAAAAACACCCGATTTCGTTACTTTTCAGCTTGTACTTGATATTGACCACCGCGCAATCGCTCTACCAAGTAATCAGGAAGACTCGTGCAAACGGCGAAAAATAGTTGAGGATCATGGGCTTATATGGTTGGGTCGAATTTAACCCATCTGGGTCAAGTTCAACATTATGAGCCCAGCGAAAAATTGTCGTTTAATTTCAAGAAGATGACTGATAAGTCTTCCACCCCGCTAATGGACACACCACCCTTTTGATTCGGGTTACTTCTATTTTTGTTGAAGCTTTCTGTTCCTCAATATTCCAAGCCTCTATCGTTCAGTTCTTTTTCCAAGAAATTTGCTTGGCGGGAAGATGGTTGAGCTTCAAGGACATTTTGATCAGTAATCGTTAGCCAATCGTTAGCCATCTCGACCGGCGGTTAACCAGATGTACGGCTAATCGATGGGATTTGTCTTGTGTGAGGCACTGCTTCCATGAGAACGGCTGGTGGTTAGCTGGTCGTTACTTAGGGGACAGCGAGCAGGGAGTAGAGGGCTGAAGGTGCCATCAGGGGCTGCCAGCGCATCTAAAAAGATCTTCGGCACCGCAAGATCATCATGCAAAATGACTCGGCATGAAGTTTGCTTCTTACTCTTGTTGAGTAGTTGCAAATAACTCATTTTGATGAGCAGGCCATCCGAGGTGCCGTTCCCCATTTCATTCCAAATTAATTTTTAGTGCTGTGCGACCGCCTGGTTGCGGCAGGAGAGGTAAAGATGAGGCCTCCATTCCGATTGTATTCACCGGTCAAGTCTGTTTGCCGGAATGCATCCATGGCGCAACGCGCGAGTTCTCGAGCTACGCGGTTAATCGCGGCGGCAAGCCTCGTGGCCCTGTGCGGCTTTTCCCATGCAGCCACGTTACAGCTTATGTCGGTTAAGGAGGACTCTCCGGGTGATGTAACCGTCACAGTTGGGGTGCATACAGGGGGAACGCCGAGCGCCTCGGAGTTCAGCCTACGATTTGATGAGAAAAATGAATTTCAGGCCAGGGAAGTCAAATCGGCGTCTCCCGCGTTGCTCGAGAGTTCCGTGATCCTTTGCGTCGACCAGAGCGGCTCGATGGGGCGGTCCGGAATCAAACAGATTCAGGACGCGTTAAGGGGCGCGTTGGCCAAGCCGGGTGGAGAGCGTTTAAATCTGGCGTTATGGGCTTTTGATGCAGACGTCACCAAACTCCGCGGGTTTTCGGAAAATACAGAAGAGCTATCGAAGGTCGTCGGGGGAATAGGCCTTAGATCTGCCAGGGATAACAAGACCAAACTATACGAAGCGATTGAGCTCGGTCTTTCGGAGTTACGCAATTATCCGAAAAAAGGGCCCAAACGCCTGATCCTCATTACCGACGGAAAGGATGATGGCAGCAGTATCACCGAGCAGGTGGTTGTAAACGAAGCGAATGCGCAAAGCGTGATAATTGATGCGATAGGGTTCGGCAATATTTCGGAGCACGACTCGGATTTGCTTGCCCGCCTGGCGAGAAGCACCGATGGCTATTTTATTCGCGCGACCAGCTCGGAACAGCTTTCTCGCGAACTACGCAAATTGCTGAGTTTGCCGCCGCCGCGAGTTTTCGACGTGAATTTTCACTACAACGCATCAGGCAGCGCTAACCGGGTCAATACTGCACAACTCAAATTTACCCCCCCTGGGCAACCGCCCGTTCTTCTCAACATTCAGCAGGCGCTTTCTGCGCCACGCTCTGGGCCGTCGGAACCACTGCCGGAGAAGAAGTTCGACCTCTCGATCTTGCTCTGGATTGTTGTGGCGCTGCTCGCAATCGCCGGCGTCTATCTACTGAGTAGAAAAAAAACGCCCGAACAAGTCGAAGTTGCGCAGGAAGCTGGACCAAAATCAGCACCATCCGGCGAGGGCGAACCTCCACCTGTAAAGCGCGCGAGAACCATGGTCAGTTTCATGTTTCCTCCGCCTGGCAAAGGACAGCCTGCAGCATATCTGGAGGGGCTAACCGGGAAGGCGAGGGGTAAGCAATTTCCCATCGAGCAAAAGGTCACTCATATTGGCGCCGGGGATGACAACGAGTTGCGAGTTGACGATGAGTATGTATCGCGCAGGCACGCGGCTATCAGATATGACTCCGGGAATCTTTACCTTAGCGACAGCGGATCGCGGAATAAAACATTTCTTAATGATGCCGAGTTGCATCAGACTGCCATGGCACTTGCTCCGGGTGATCAGATTCGGGTAGGGAAGACGACGTTCCGGGTTCGCGCACCCGACGACCGGATTCCGCGGCGAGAGTATAAGGGCCCGGTCGATAAGGGCCCGGTCGACGAAACAATAGTTCCGTAGTCGGTATTGTTTAATATGCACGTAAACCGGGCGGAGTGAGTGGAACGATCGATCTCAACACGGTTGTCTGTGGGAGCACGCTCTGAAACGGGTTACGTCCGCGATGAAAACCAGGATAGGATGAGCCGCGTGGAGGCACATTTCGGGGATGTGTACATCGTGTCAGATGGTATGGGCGGCCATCGGGGAGGAGCTGTCGCAGCGGAGCTTGCAACTGAAATATTGGGCCGAACGCTGTCGGGCATCCGCTCGATTTCCAGCGCTGCGGAGGTTGTTAAGGCGGCTTTCCAGGAAGCTAACAGGGTCGTGTACGGAAGGGGACACTCGGGCGATGATGATACGCGGGAAATGGGGAGCACTGCTGTCGTGCTTCTAATAGGGCAATCCCAGGCTGTGGTAGCTCATATAGGTGATAGCCGTGCTTACCTCTTCGCGCGTAATGAACTGCGCAGGCTGACCAAAGATCATAGTCGCGTTCAGCGCATGGTGGATGCGGGCATCCTGACGGATGCTGAAGCGGCTTCCCATCCCGCGGCAAATTTGCTCGAACGTGCAATTGGAGTCGCGCCGGACGTTGAGGTCGACATTTCCTCGCCATTCAAGCTGAATGCCGGCGATTTATTCCTGCTGTGCTCGGATGGGCTTCATGGTTATGTCTCCGATAGTGAAATTGCAGCCATTCTGAATAGGGGAACCCCTGTGCAGGCTCTGGTGGATGAACTGGTCGATCGCGCATTGGAAAAAGGCGGAGAAGATAACATTACGGTTCAGTTGATCGGATACGTTTATTCAGCCCAAGGCAGGCTGACACCGATCATGGGGTAACCTGACTGAGTTCCGTAATTTGATCGATTGCTCATCGACCGTGGTGAACTCCGGCGGGGCAACCTGCTCTGGATGCATGTGTATTTGGGTCTCATCCGCGAGCGGAACTTCAGGGGTTGGGTGGTAACGAGCGAAGCTGGGAAAGAGGCGGGCTGTCTAAAGAAGCGACCGTCCACGACTGTTGAGCGCACCATTTCGAACATAGGGCTTGTAATGAGCGAAAAACCTAAACCAGGCGTATTTTCACAATTATGGAAACATCTCATGCCGGGCGATAAGTCCGGTGGGCACACTCGCTATTGCGAAAAAGGGCATCCCATGGACGCGAACTGGACGTCCTGTCCCTATTGCGACGCGGAAAAGCGCAAGAATGAAAAGAGCATTAGCCGGACCAATACAGTATCTGACCGGGTTGAAGCAAGCGAAACCACGCAAAGGAGCACAGCCATGGAGCACGGAACAAAAATAGATATGGGCTTACCGGAGGAACCGCGCGGCACTACAAGAATAGATACCTTGCCCGAGGAGCCATCCGAAAGAAAGGCCGTTGCGCGCGAGCGAAGAATCACGGGAGTGGTGGTGACTTTTTCTCACCGGTTTCAGGGTGAGTTGTTTGTCCTTTATGAGGGACGAAACGTGATTGGTTCGGGATCATCTTGTGACGTCAGTATTACCTCGGATCGGTTAATGTCCGGTGAACACGCCATGATTCTCTGCCGTGCAGGAAGGGACGAACTGCACGATATGCTCAGCACGAACGGAACATTTCTGAATGAAGAGTATGTTGGAAGGGAGGGCGCGGATTTGGCTGATGGTGCAATGGTCAGGGCAGGCAGTACCATATTTGAGTTCAGGAAGATTACCTCGGGCGGCGGCAAAGCGCCGGGCGAGAAAGTGGAATATGTCGAAGAGGACGATGGATCACGTCGCCACGGTGAAACCGAGATTTAAATTACGCGTCATTTTGTTTCCAAACTGGGTGGATGAATCATTCCGGATCAAGGCTTAGTGCATCGCAGTTCTCCGAGGGACAAGTATGCGGAAAGTATGTGCTTGAACAGGTAATCGGCAGAGGAGGCATGGGGACGGTCTGGCGCGCCAAAAATGTTACCAGCGGACAAACCGTTGCCATCAAGGTTATTGCGGAAGGTCTTCTTGCCGAGCCAGGAGTCAGGGCACGCTTTCAGAACGAGGTAAGCCGCCATGCCCGTCTAAATCATCCCAATATTGTCAGGCTGCTTGAGACTTTTTCCGTAACTGATCAGCAGTGCATGGTGATGAACTTCATCGAGGGTGAACCTCTGGCAGCGCTATTAAAACGCAGTCCAGACCATGCGTTGCCTCTGGATGTTTCATTGCGAATATTTTCTGACATTCTTCGTGCGCTTGATTACGCCCATCGTCACGGTATTTTTCACCGTGATGTGAAACCGTCCAACATCTTGCTGGACTCGGCTAAACGCGCAAATTTGCTCGATTTTGGGATTGCTCTGGCGGTTGGCGAGGCGCGACTGACGCGGATGGGCATGCCTGTGGGAACAGCGGCATACATGAGCCCCGAGCAGATTCGCACGCCTGCGCATATCGATCACAGGACTGACGTGTACAGTGCCGGTTGCGTGTTGTATGAGATGCTGACAGGGCGTCCACCTTTCCTCCATTCCGAGCTGGGCGGTACAACGGCCGATCTCGCGCTTCGGTCAGCTCATGTAAACCTCAAACCCGTGCCTCCGCATCAACGCCGGCCCTCGATTCCTGTTGGCGTGAGTGATGTGATTATGTCGGCTTTAAATAAGGATCCCGATCAGCGGCCACAAGGATGCGCCGAATTCCTGCGGTTATTGACTGCTGAAGACCAGCCCCAGGGAATACAGCAAAGATGGGCTGGTCTGATGTCCAACGTGCCGTTGCGCTTCGCTGTGGGTGCGGCTCTGCTGGCCATTGCTACGGGCCTTGTCATGTATATCTGGGGAACAGCACCGGCTAAATGAAGGTTCGGGTTTTATGAACATCTGATCAATGGGAGTAAGAAAATGAAAAAACTGATCGCGCCACTGTTGCTTTCAACGGTTGTTGTGGGTTGTGCCACGACGGGTGGAACGACGAGCAGGGCGGGTACCGCCGGGCTCGAGTGCGGCGCTGTAGGCGCGGGGGGTGGCTTCCTCGCCTGTAAATTGCTGGGGGGAAGCGATGCGTTATGCGCGGGTGTTGCCGCCGGGGCTGGCGTTCTGGGTGGCGGGGCTTGTTACGGTTTTGCGTCTCACTACGAAAAGCGGCGCCAGGAGTTGGCTGGAAAGGAAAACGACCTCGATGCGCGTTTAAAGTATGTGAGAGGGCTTAATGAAGATTCCGAAAAATTGAATAAGCAATTGAATACACGGCTTGCAGAGGTATCCAGGCGGACGGACGAGGTTTCTGCGGAGATAAGGCAGGGCGCGATCACACGCCAGCAAGTTGTGAAAGAAAGAGAAGCGCTTCAGAAAGAAGAACAAGCCGCCAAGGACCAGGTTGAGCTTCAGAAAGTTGCACTGGACGATATGAAGCGCTTTCAAGCCCAGCAATCCCTTAAAGCGGGGGATGACAAGGCACGTATTGCCGAGCTGGACGCAGAAATCGCCAAGCAGGAACGCTTGCTTGCAGAGGCGCAGAGGGCAACCACGGCGTTTGCTGCTCAAGCGGGCCGCATATAGCGGCAACCGATATAAGAACATTCGTAAAATAAAAACATTCATAAGGACATTGGTATGACAGGAATCAAGTCAATCACGATGGCGGCATTGATGATTTCCGGGTTGTGCGGATGCACGGTGATGCAGCTTAGAAACGAAGTAAAAACGGACGAGGTGCGGTTGGCGGGTAAAGAAGATGAGCTAAAAATCGAAGAGGAGCGGCAGGCGCAGTTGCAGCAAGAAATCGAACAGTTAAAAAGTGACCTGGCAACCCGGCAGATGTCGCTCGATGATCTGAAGTCGCGTCTGACGCAGCTTCAGCGGGCAAACGATGCTACCCCGGCCCAGACGAAAGCGCAGCAGGACGAGAAGCGCGACAGGGCTGCAAAGTTGCTGAAACATCAAAAAGAGGTGATAGCGATCGAGCGCAGCGGCGCAAGTCTGGAGGAGAAACAAAAAAGGCTGCAATTCTTGAAGGAAGAAATCAGGAAATCGCTTAGCCTGCTCCTGCATACCTGATCCGTTTTTGTATGACATCCGCCAGAGTCGGTAGAGGAACGATCATACTGATGTTGTTAGCGGCATTTTTTGCCGGCTATCTGGTTAGAACGCTACCTTTGCTAACGCCACGTGAAGGCACACCTCAAAGAGAAGCGGATTCCACGAGTAGTAATTCAGCAATAAGCCAATATACGGAAGCCCTTGCTCATATCCGGCAAAGCGCAGTCTTTTTAAGGCCTACCGAAAGTATGGAAGATCTGACGGCTTCGACCTTGAAAGCCTATCTGGCGCAAGAAGATCCGTATTCCGATTTTCTGACTTCTGGTGAATATATGCGGTTCAAGGCGGCTGGCAGTCAGATCCATGCCGGCATCGGGCTCGATATCGAGAAACAGCGCAATGGTGATGTGATCTGTTACCCCCTTCCCGAAGGTCCAGCCGCCCGGGCTGGGGTGCAACCAGGTGAACGGTTGCTGGCGCTGGATGGTATCTCTATCACGGGCAAATCCATACCCGCTGTGGTTGCGTTGGCAATGGGCCAACCAGGCACTCACATTATCCTTGAGCTCGAGGATCACTCCGGTATCCGCAGGCAACTGACCATTACCCGCTCGTTAAATTCCTTTCCAGCGGTGTCGGAGTATACGCATCGATCAATACGGATCATCAAATTGACGAGCTTCACTCCGGCCACAAGGAAAGATCTGGAGTACATGCTTTCGGACTGGAGCAAGGCCCATCCCGTCATCGTCGATTTGCGGAACTGCGGGGGAGGAGATTTTCATGCAGCCGTGGACGCAGCGATGCTTTTCCTGAAGCAAGGCGAACCGATCATTTCAGTGAAAAGCCGGTCGGGAATGCAATCATATTCTTCCACTATCGAACCGATATCGCCAACCCAAAGAGTATTCTTGTGGCAGGACGAATTAACAGCGAGTGCGGCAGAGATTTTCATTGCGGCCTTGGTTGAAAACGGGCGCGCCGCCTCGGTCGGAAGAATTACCGCGGGGAAAGGCACACGTCAGGACGTGATCGAGCTGAAAAATGGGGGGGCGTTAATACTTACGACAGGTTACCTGGTTACCCCGCGAGGGGTGCAGTTTGATGGCCGGGGTTTGGCGCCGACTTATCCGGTTAAACAGGGTTCAGCCAATACGGATTATTTTTTCGACAAGACTGCATCACTGATCAATTAGGCTGTATCCAGATATTGTCGACAGCCCAGGTTGATTGAGTGAAGAGAACCGTGATGACGCAATTCAGAGGCCGAATAAAGTGAATATCAACGACGATCTGATCGGTAAAGTCGTCCATGACAGTTATCTCATCATCTCCAAGATCGGAGAGGGCGCAATGGGCCGTGTTTATCTCGCCGAGAACGTCCGTGTTCGCGAGAAAAAATACGCGCTTAAGGTTCTGAAGCGGGAACTGACTAGTAACCCCAAATTCATGAACCAATTTTTCGAGGAAGCCACACATCAGGCTCAACTTGACCATCCCAACGTCGTCCAGATGACAGACTATTTCAAGGAAGGCGAAGGTTATTACCTTGTCCTGAACTTCGTTGAAGGCCGCTCGCTAGCCGAAGTCATCGATTCCGGCCATCGTCCCATGCCTCCGAAACAAGCGTTGCACATCTTCAAGGAGATCCTTGCCGCCCTCAACAGTGCGCACGAAAAGGCGATTCTCCACCGAGATATAAAAGCCTCGAATGTAATGATCGATCATTCCGGCATGGCTCTTCTGACCGATTTTGGCATTGCGCGGCAGGCCGGCGACGAACAGGCCGCCAGCCTGGGGCGTGTAATCGGAACCCCGGAGTACATGAGTCCGGAGCAATATATCGATTCCGACAAGGTTGATCATCGATCCGATGTGTATTCCGCCGGAATTCTCCTGTTTGAGATGCTTACGGGGCGATTGCCCTTCCAAGGTTCCCAGAATGAGCTCCGGGAACAGCATCTTGGTGTTCCTGTTCCAAATCCCCGCAGCATTAATCCGAAAATAAAAAAGTGCCTCGCGGAAATCGTTGTAAAAGCGACCCAGAAAGAGCCGGGTGCCCGTTTTCAGGGCTGCGTCGCGTTCCTGAAAGCCATCGAGCGGTGCGAGCGCGGGAGGAGATGGGAAATCGCTGCGCTGAGTCTGGCTATTTTGCTGGCTACGGGTACGTGGTATCTGGTACAAAACGAAAAAACGGTACGCAGCCTGGCGACATTATCCGTAGACAACTATGCATTGTTATGCAGGGAAGCGGAGGCGCTGAAAAGGAAGGAGTTGGGTCTTCGCGTCGCACGAGAAACAGGTAACTCCGCCATGGAGGAAGCGTTTTCAAAAGAAATTAACGCGCATCAGGTGAAAATGAACAAATTCTTCGGCGAGTACGACAACGCCTTGGATGAGCTATCCAGATACAGAGGCAGCACCGTTCGTGAGGTGTTGACGGAATCCGGCAAAAAAGAGGAAGCGGGCCGGGCGGCGGCCGATCCGGCGACTGAAGCGGAGCGTGCGCGGTTCCGCCAACTGACCAGTGACAACTTTGAAGCACTCAGCAGTAGCGGAAAAAGCCCTGCCAAAGAAACGATGCTGCAAAAATGCCCGGGGAACAGCTCGCCATGAAAGCGGATTGCGTATGAGGTCGGCAAAGCTGAGGCGGGGCATGATAACGTAATATTTTTAGATTAAATCAGGCAGGGGCGATCTGTTGCAAGCAGCGCTGGCACCGCTAACCCGAGCTAAACCAACCCCGAGCTAAATCAATTTCGAGCGATCGCTACCATTCATAAAGGAGAGTCAAAATGGAGCTACAGGTTAAAAGGACGGACCTGACTGATGAAAGTACCATTGGTGAGTTATCGGTAAATGGTCAGTTTGAGTGCTACACTTTGGAAGATAAAGTCAGACCGGTCAAAATAGCGGGAAAAACAGCCATCCCCGCGGGACGCTATGAAGTGATCATCAATTTCTCGCAGCGGTTCGGCCGTCCGCTTCCGCTTGTTCTCAATGTGCCTGACTTTGAAGGCGTGCGCATACATCCTGGAAATACGGATGAAGATACCGAGGGGTGCCTGTTGGTGGGTGATACCAAAAAGCCTGATTTTGTGGGGGATAGCAGGGTCGCTTTTGAGCGTTTATTTAAAAAACTGCAGATTGCGTCTGGAAAGGAAAAAATCTATCTGGAGATCAGTTGAAGCAGGAAACATGAAATTTTTAATGCTTGCCGGTCTTGCGTCCATTCTCCTCGGCATCGCAGAGCAAGTGGAGGCTGCACCGTTCAGGCAGGAAACAACTTACACGCTGCCGTCCGGAAAAAGGGTTGGGATCGTGTTTAGGGAGCGTCCGTGCAAGCGTAACGGATGCCGCGAGGCAATTTCGGGTGTCTGGGGGACGGATGGTGGTATCCCGCGCTTTATTGCCGACGTTTTCCGGGTTTCCATAGACGGAAGAGAATTTCTCATTCCCGAGAAATTTTATCGGGACCTTGCCAACACGCGCTCGCTTGATGTGTTTGAACAGAATGGTCAAATTGCCCTCGAACTCAAGGGCGGGCAAGCCGCGGGCGCGTATACCGCACGCTTCCTGCTTGGCGGTATGTGTGGATTCGAGCGAAAAGTCTGCGGCGAGGTATGCAAGGAGATATGGGAACAGACCATCTGGTACAACTCATTTGCCTATGAAGCCGACCCACAGTGCAAAAGCGGAATACAGTGATCCGTATCCTGCTGCACCAGGTTAATCAGTGTCGTCACTAAACTTTCGAAGGGAATGCGCATGAGTTTAGTCATTGTCGCGCTTTCGCGCGCCTTTCGCGATTTGTTTCAGAGCCGGGTTTTGTGGATCATGATATGGCCCATATTGGCGGCTACCCTATTATGGTTGGTGCTGGGTGTTACCTTTTGGGATATGTTCTCGGAGTGGATCGCAAGCGCCCTTGTGGCGACTGGAATTCAAACTTGGCTGGAAAACCTGGAATCAGGATGGGTCGCGCATGGAATTCAGGCCATCGTGCAACTGATTTTGTTTGTTCCGCTGGTTTTTGTAACCGCCTTGGTAATGACCGCCCTGTTCGCCATGCCCGCCTTGATCCATCTGGTGGGCGACCGTGACTATCCCCAACTCAAGCGTGAAAACGGCGGCGGCTCTGTTGGCAGTCTTATCAATGTTCTGCTCGGGATGCCGATTTTCATCACCATATGGCTGATTACACTTCCCTTGTGGTTAGCGGGCGCGGGGGCGGTTCTTCCATTTATTGCCGCGGCCTATTTAAACCAGCGGCTGTTCCGATACGATGCATTGGCCGAACATGCGAGCCTTGAGGAAATGAACGTGATTTTTTTCGTTTATCGGACATCACTCTGGGGATTGGGGCTGTTAACCGGTCTGGTACAATTTATCCCGTTCGTGAATCTGTTCGCGCCGGTGTTGACGGCGCTGGCGTTTATCCATTTTAATCTGGCGCGTCTGTCGGAGCTGCGCCGTTCGCCTCGAGAGGTATTGTTGAAGGCCAACTAGCCCTGGGGGTGCCGGCGCAACAGGTTTCCGGCCTGTTTACCGAATGCCGACGCTGCTCGCAACAATTTTTTGATCAATCTAATACAGGTCAAGGCCAGTTGAGGAGCAATGCATTGCAATTCCGTACTCTTCCTTTAGTGGTATTCATATTGCCGGTAATGGCTGGCAGCATTAACGTTGCGTTCGCCCGGACTGGCGAGGTTGCTCCGACAGTCACGATATCCGATGCAGGCTCTCAGCTTCACGCACGATCGAATCGAACCAACCACCAAGGGCCCCGTGACGAAGCCCCGCCGAGGCTCTTGAACCTTGGCGCTCACACATTTCCGGTAAGTACGCGCAACAAATTGGTGCAGAAGTATATGAACCAGGGGTTGAATCTTTCCTATGCCTTCAACCACGCAGAGGCAGGGCTTGCGTTCCGCGAGGCTGCCAGACTGGAACCTTCGCTTGCGATGGCCTATTGGGGCCAGGCGCTCGTGCTTGGCCCCAACATCAATGCGCCGATGGATCCAAGCGCCGAACTGCCGGCGCTGGAGCTTGTGCGAAAAGCCACATCGCTCAAGGGTAACGCATCCCCACGCGAGCGGGCGCTTATTGGCGCGCTTGAGAAGCGCTATACCGGGGACCCTGCGCATCGCAAGGCAAATGATAAGGCTTATGCGGAGGCGATGCGGGATGCGCAGCGGCGTTTTCCAGACGATCTCGATATCGCCATGCTGTATGTCGAATCAATGATGGATCTCAACTCCTGGGGTTATTGGATGCGTGATGGTTACCCGCTTGAGGGGACCACCGAAATTGTCGCACTCACCGAGTCGGTGATGCAGCGCAACCCGAAGCACCCCGGTGCTGTGCATCTGTATATTCATCTGGTCGAACCCACGAGTACCGCCGAGCGAGGGGAAAAGGCAGCGGATACACTGCTCACGTTAATGCCGGATGCGGGTCATCTGCTGCATATGCCATCTCACATCTATCAACGCGTTGGCCGGTACGCCGATGCGATCAAGAGCAATCAGCTCGCCATTGCGGCTGACGAGAATTATCTTGCACATCAGCATGCCCAGGGGATGTACCCGATCATATACACTCCTCATAATATTCATTTTCTTTGGTCCGCCGCCACTGCCGACGGCCAGAGCCGGCTTGCCATGGATTCGGCGCGGAAGGTGGCCGCGACGATCGATGATGCGGCTCTGGCCGCGGTGCGGGCGGCTGCGGTGTTCCGCGTCGTGCCATACTGGGCGTACGCCAGGTTTGGAAAGTGGAACGAGATTTTTCAAGAGCCTGCGCCCCCGGCGACTAACGCGTTTCTGAAAGGGGGCTGGCATTATGCGCGAGGCCTTGCATTTGTCGCCACGAGGCAACTGGATAAAGCCGAGCAGGAGTTGAAAGCATTAAGTGAGATTGTGAAGAGTGGTTCGCTTGATTGGACGCTCATGTCGCAAAATACGGCCCGCGCCGTGCTGAGTATCGGTCCGGAAGTGCTCGCAGGAGAAATCGCCAACGCGCGTGGACAGTTCGACTCAGCCATCGCGCATATTGACCGGGCGGTTCGCCTCGAAGATGATCTGGTCTATACCGAGCCGGCGGAATGGCAATCTCCGCCAAGGCTGGTACTGGGCGCCATCCTTCTGGAAGCGGGGCGTCCGGCCGAAGCGGAGGCGGTATACTGGGAAGATCTGCGGCGGAATCGCAACAATGGATGGGCGCTCTTCGGTTTGTCACAGGCTTTGCGCGAACAAAAGAAGGACGCTCAGGCGGCGCTGGTCGAAGCCCGTTTTAGAAAGGCCTGGTCACGGGCCGACGTGGATCTCAACGCTTCGCGTTTGGGATGTATTGCGGCCCCTCAGGCAAGCTCAGCGCCATAGCGATCAGGTCTCCTGACGGCATGGGGAAGAAGCCTTTGGAACGTGAACTTCTAATATGCACCATCGGCCATTCAACGCATCCTCTGGACGTATTCATTAGCATGTTAAGGAAGAACGAGGTCACCCATGTTCTCGACGTGCGCACAGTGCCGCGCTCCCGGAAAAATCCCCAATACGATAAGGTAACTTTGCCCGAATCATTGCGTGCGGCCGGCATTACGTATACGCATCTGCCGGGGTTGGGCGGACTGCGACCTGCCCAACGCGACTCAATCAACAGAGCCTGGCGTAACGCCTCCTTTCGCGGATACGCGGACTATATGCAGACGCCGGATTTCCATACGAACGTGCAGCGGGTCATGGAATTGGCTGATGTCGAGCGTTGCGCCCTGATGTGCGCCGAAGCGGTTCCATGGCGCTGCCACCGTTCACTTATCGCCGATGCGCTGACTCTGCGCGGCGCAAGGGTTGAAGATATCATCTCTTCTCAGGGACGGAAGCTGCATATAATGACGCCATGGGCACGGACGGGTGGCTTAAGGATTTTTTATCCTCGGGCAGCAGCGGCGGGGAATGGCGATGACTAATGCAAGATCCATACGTTCACACTCGGCTTCGGCTTTGGTATGGCCTTGGTGAGCTTGGGTTGAAGCAGGGAATGACAGACAAAATGCATATCATTTGCATGATGCGGAGGTGATGATGAAGATTTTCTGGATAACAGCAGGAAGCTTGGCCGCTCTGGGTTTCCAGCCCGCGATGGCATATCAAGATGCTTTAACCGGACAAATAGGGCCAGGACCGGCAAACAATCAGGCAACCCAGCGAGGACAGGAAAATAAGGCGTCGAGACTGAGAGGCTACGAGAGCAGGGAGAACAGCCAATCGCGATCGCGAGCGCAGCAGAATGTCCCGCCGAAGCCATGGGAAGCACGGCCGTGGGAGCAGGCCCAGGACGTACGCCCGGACGAGTCGAGACAAAGGGATATGAGAAAACTGGAAGAGACACGCCGCGCCGGCAGAAAAGCCAGAAAAGAGCGTGTTGAGCGACAAAAGGAAAAGGCTCAGACGCTGAGTTACCAGGATCGGGTGAAGCAGCGCCAGACCAAATGGCAGAAACATCAGTTGGAAAGTGAGCGGTACGTTGCCGGGACACTTCCCCGGCGATAATTTGGCATAACCCGATCCATTCTCCGCCATACTATTTTGAATAGCTATCCATGTCCGAAACCCTCCTGATCACCGCCTCTTCTGCTGTCCTGCTCGTCACCATGGCCTTTCTGGTGATCAGGCTCGGCCTGCTTTCCGCGATGATGCGCGATTTGCTGGGGCAACAAGCTAGGCTGATGGAGGAAAAGCACCGGGAAATGCTCAAGGACCTGCACGAAGGTCTGTCAAAACAGGGAGACCGGTTATCCGAGGCGCTCGGCAAGACTTCCGAGCAATTACGTGGAACGGTTGAAGCACGCCTGGACCAGATTAGCGGCCACGTTACCGAGCGCCTCGATGAGGGGTTTAAAAAAACCAACGAGACTTTTACCAGTGTTATGGCGCGGCTGGCAACGATCGACGAGGCACAGAAAAAAATAGACAGCCTGACGACCAACATGGTGAGCTTGCAGGAGCTTTTAGGCGATAAGCGTTCTCGCGGGGCGTTCGGCGAAGTTCAGCTTGAAGCATTGGTGCGCAACATTTTGCCCCCCGCTGCGTATGCGATGCAGTACACGCTTTCGAACGGTCACCGCGTCGATTGTGTTTTGCATCTCCCGCCGCCGACTGGCATGGTGGCGGTGGATTCCAAATTTCCGCTGGAAAATTTTCATCGTATGTTTGACCACGATGCAAATGATGCCAGCCGTTCAATGGCGCAAAAGCAATTCAAGGCGGATGTAAAAAAGCATGTGGATGACATAGCTGGTAAATATATCGTGCCGCCGGAAACATGCGATGGCGCGGTAATGTTCGTTCCCGCCGAAGCGATTTTTGCGGAAATCCACGCATATCATTCCGACGTGGTGGATTACGCCATGCAGAAGCAGGTGTGGATCGTCTCACCCACGACGCTGATGGCTGTATTGAACACCGCACGCGCGGTATTGAAGGACCTGGAAACGCGTGAGCAGGTGCATATCATCAAGAACGAACTCTCCAGGCTTGGCAAGGATTTTATCCGCTTCGACGAGCGTATGAAAAAACTTGCCGATCATATCCGGCTGGCGAATCAGGATGTGGAGGACGTACATATTTCCAGCCGCAAGATCAGTCAGCGTTTCGCCCGGATCGATGCGGTGGAGCTGGATGCGCCGCAAGGCGAAAGCTCCGCGCTGGAAACCGAATCGAAGGGGATAGACCCAGAGGTTCCACATGGCTTGGAATCTCACTAGCTGGTACCGCCGCCGCATTCTCAAAAACGAATCCATTCCGGATGATCTCTGGCTAAAAGCTATAGCGCGACTGCGCTTTCTTCGCGGCCTGACCCTGGATGAGATTGGCCGTCTGCGGGAACATGTCACCCTGTTTCTACATGCCAAACAAATAAGCAGCGCGCACGGACTGGTCGTGACCGATGAAATGCGTGTGATGATCGCAGCGCAGGCTTGCATTCTGATTCTGAACCTTGACCTGGATTATTATGACGGTTGGGTCGAAATTATCCTTTACCCCGGCGAATTCATTCGTGATTATGAATACGTTGACGAGGCCGGTATAGTGCATCACGCGAATGAGGCGGCGTCCGGTGAATCGTGGCTTGGCGGGCCGGTGATTCTTTCCTGGGAAAATACCGTCGCTGTTGAAGCAGGAGTAGGATATAACGTGGTCATACACGAGTTTGCCCATAAACTCGATATGCTGAATGGCGATGCCAACGGGTTTCCTCCACTGCATGCGGATATGAGCCGGCAGGCGTGGAGCGACGCGTTCAACAGGGCCTATGCGCGTTTTTGTGCAAGCGTCGATGCGGATGAGGCAGTCATTATCGACTCTTATGCAGCCGAGAATCCGGCGGAGTTTTTCGCAGTAGTGAGCGAAGCTTTTTTCGAAACACCTCTGCCGATAAAACAGCATTTTCCTGCGGTCTATGAGCAGTTGGCGCTGTTTTATCGGCAGGATCCGGCGCAGCGATGGAGCGGATGATGACGGATTACTTCATAAGCGGCGATATTGGCGGAACCAAGACCTTATTGCAGGCGGCGGAGTTGAAAGCGGGCGGCGTGCAGGTGTATTGCGAACATCGCTATGCCAGCCGCGAGTACGCGAGCTTTTCCGATGTGCTCACGGATTTTATGGAGCGGGCTGCCCCAGTGCCTATGGTTGGCAAAACTCCAGAGCCCGTTGCCGCCTGTTTTGCAGTGGCTGGTCCTATTGAACAAGGAAAGGTTAGCCTCACCAATTTGCGATGGGTAATGGATAGCGCAGCTATTGCAAAGGAATTTTCCATTCCCGCAGTCAAACTCATCAATGATTTTGCGGCTGTAGCATTGAGTATCGAAACGTTATCGGCGCGGGATCTTGTAACGCTCCAGCCTGGGGAACTTCATCCAGGGGAGATGCGTGTTGCCCTTGGCGCCGGCACCGGCATGGGTGTGGCATGGCTGATATGGCAAGGTGACCGCTACGTGACATCCGCCAGCGAGGCTGGGCATATGGATTTTGCAGCGGCTGATGAATTGCAGGACAGGTTGCTGAAATATTTGCGCGGGCAGCTGGGCCACGTATCGGTCGAGCGTGTATTGTCCGGGCCGGGATTGACAAATATCTTCAACTTCCTCCAAGCCAATCAAGAAGATCGGGGAGAGGATCGCGAGGCTGATGCGCGGAGCAATCAGGGGGGCGATCGAAACAACGTTGCCGAACGCATACAGCTGAACATGGAAGAGGACGGTGCCGCTCAGGTGGCTGACCTTGCCTTCAACCACAATCATTCCACAGCTTTAAAAGCCATGGACCTATTCGTCGAAATTTACGGTGCTTATGCGGGGAATTTGGCGTTAACAGGGCTGAGCCGCGGTGGTGTGTATGTGGCAGGGGGAATTGCCCCCAAAATCATCAATAAGCTAAGAGAAGGCGGCTTCGTAAAGGCTTTTCGCAACAAGGGCCGTTTCGCCCCATTAATGGAAGAGATCCCGGTGCATGTAGTAACCAACCCTAAAGCCGGGCTGCTCGGTGCGGCACGGGAAGCACAGCGGATGCTTCATGAAAAGAGTTCCAGAACCCATTATTAATCATCAGTTCCTGCGCAGGCGCGACAGGGCCTTTCGGACAGCAGACCAAGTACGAGGGACGAGAAGGCGAAGGATGCAATCGTGCGGGCGTGCAAAGCATCATTTTTATTTAGACTGGAACCCGGGCCAGGCCTTACACTTCTTATGACGAGATGAGTATTTTCGCGGGACAACAGTTGATCAGTTGAATTGGCGGATATGAGTAAAGCATTTACGAGGGAACCTGAATCAGATAGCAACTTTGACGAAGAAGAGGCTGGCGCCTCCCTGCCGCCTTTATCTTCCCTGCCTCCCGGCAGCAGAAATTACATCACCCCAGGTGGGTATAAACGTTTGATGGACGAGTTCCTGTGGTTGATGAATAAAGAACGCCCTCAAATAACAGCCACGGTTTCCTGGGCTGCCGCAAATGGTGACCGTTCCGAGAATGCCGATTACATCTACGGTAAAAAGCGCTTGCGCGAAATCGACCGTCGCATCCGCTTTCTTACCAAGCGGCTGGATATCGCTGAAGTAGTTGATCCCGCCGCCTCGAGGGAAGATGAAGAACGGATTTTCTTCGGCGCAACGGTCACATTTGCGAATCCAAAAGGTGAGGAAAAAACGGTTTCCATCGTGGGTATCGATGAAATCGATACTTCCCGAGGCTACATAAGCTGGATTTCACCTATGGCGCGCGCACTGATCAAAGCGCGAGAAGGTGATGTGGTGACATTGCATGCGCCGGGCGGAGTGGAAGAACTGGAAATACTGGAAGTCAAATACCAGGCAATTCCGATGGAACTGTTCGGGGATGCGGGTGAGGCTGCAGCAGACAACCGAAACCCGGGTAGCCGATGAAACTTATCACTTTCGGTGGAAATATAGGGCGCAGTTAGCGAAGCGCATTACGCCTATGCTGATGGCGTCATCGCAGGTTGTGGCGGCACCCATTCTGCGTAGGGCTTGGTTACTGATGAAATTTATTACCTCTCGCGATAACGCATTTTTCAAGCAATTGATCAAGCTGGCAGGATCTGCGCAAGAACGCAAAGGGGCTGGACTAACCCTTCTCGACGGCGTTCACCTGATCGACACGTATCATCATGTCATCGGGCTGCCGCACTACCTGATCGTCAGCAAATCTTATCTTGAAAACCAGGAAGTAAAACACCTGCTGGCAGAGCAGGGGGGCGAAAAGGGCGAGAAAGTGGTTGTGTTGCCTGATAGCTTGTTCCGTGAGGTTTCTCCGGTAAAAACCCCAACGGGCATTATCGCACTCGTGCCCATTTCCTTACCCGCTTCGCTATCCGCAGCTATGCCTGCGCGGAAGGGTCAGTCGGGTGATTCTTTTTGCGTGCTGCTTGAAGCCATACAGGACCCCGGCAATCTGGGTTCCATTTTGCGTTCCGCTGCCGCAGCGGGCGCAAGCGACGCCTACCTTTCCGATGGTTGTGCCGATGCCTGGTCGCCCAAGACGCTGCGAGCGGCAATGGGTGCGCATTTTTTGCTGCGCATACACGAGCAATCCGATCTTTTAGGCGTAGCGCGAACATTCCTCGGTAAGGTGATCGCCACCAGCCTGAAGGCGAGAACAAGCCTTTATCAGACCCGTTTAACCGGACCCGTCGCATTTGTGTTCGGCAACGAGGGGGCGGGCTTGTCGGATGCCATACTGCAAGCAAGTAGTGAACAAATCTGCATTCCTATGTCCGGCGACATGGAATCATTGAATGCGGCGGCAGCGGCGGCGGTGTGTTTTTTTGAGAGGGTGAGGCAGGTAAAGGACGATCTGGATTGGACGGTCTGAATTGGACGTCTGAAGTGCAAGACTGCTGCGGACAACTATATGGATGAGAATATTCAAACTATCTAAATATTGTCAGCTGTTAAATAGTATTTTAAATCCCAAAATCTTTTGCTTGAAAATCGCTTTCTCTACACTGCCCTCTACCTGTGTTTGCTTTCAATTCCCGCCCGCATGATCCAGCCAGTTCTCCAGCCCCTGTACGTTGAGCCCGACATCGAGACTCAACAGATCATGAATCTCCTCCTGTGGCAACTTGCAGCCGTGTGCGACAATCCGGCTTAGCAACAGGTTTCCAAGCTCTTCCACCAATGCAGTGCGCCTATCGGGAACGTCGCGTAATTCTCTGGCTATCCTCACATGTGCATCGATCAGTTGGTGCAGCTCGAGGGCATGGCGCGGTAAATGGCCGATTCGTCCATAATGTGTGAGAAAAGCGTACGAGGGTTCATAGCCCATAATCCGGTCCAGCGAAGCGTGCGCCGCCACGGGATCGAACTGCACCGGGGTTGTGGTTGGGAAGACGAATTCCATGCCATCCACGTCAAATTCGCGATAGGAAAGGCCAAAAGTGTCGCCCGTAAAAAAAGATTGGCTTGATCTATCGAAGATACAATAGTGATGGCGCGCATGGCCTGGCGTATCGAGGAAAACCAGGGGCCTGCCGTTGAAATCCAGGCTGAATCCATCCGGCGCCTCGATAATACGGTTTGCATCGACCGGACGGATAACTCCATACATGCGCTTGAATTCCATTTCTCCATAGACTGACATCGCGCTCGCGATAAGCCTGGCGGGATCGGCCATGTGCCGCGCGCCGCGCGGATGCACCACCAGCTTCGCGTTGGGAAAACAACGCATGAATTCTCCGGCACCCCCGGCGTGATCGAGGTGTATATGCGTGACGAACACATACGCTATATCCGCAGGGTCGAGATTCTTTATTCCCAACACACGTATCAGCCCGGGAACCGAAGATGAGGTCCCCGTGTCGACCAATGCCGCTTTGTCGCCCTCAACGACCAAGTGGATGGCGGCCAGCCCCGGACGGAGATAATCGGCGTCAATGGCGCTAATGCCGAAGCCATAATCAGTGACCCGCGGCACATGGTCGGAAGACATAAAAGTAATCGGCGCATCGACCCGCGCTTCCGCCTGGGGATTTATCGCCTGAGAAAGGCCATTGTTTTTCATGAGGCTGCTCAGATGCCGCGGCTACGCGACTGGTTGTTTCAATTGTTCAAGTATTGCCGGGTTTTCCAGCGTAGATACATCCTGGGTTATTTCCTCGCCCCTGGCGAGCGTGCGCAGCAGGCGGCGCATGATTTTGCCGGAACGGGTCTTGGGCAGGTTGTCGCCGAAGCGGATCTCATCGGGCCTCGCAATAGGGCCTATTTCGCCGGAGACCCAATTGCGCAGTTCAATCACGGTAGCATGGGCATCCTCGCCTTGAGGGCGAGCACCTTTCAGGACGACGAACGCCACAATTGCTTCGCCTTTGATTTCGTCAGGTTTGCCCACTACCGCCGCTTCCGCGACCAGCGGGCTGGCCACCAGAGCGGATTCTATTTCCATGGTTCCCAAACGGTGGCCGGAAACGTTCAGTACATCGTCAATGCGCCCCATGATCCAGAAGTAGCCGTCCAGATCGCGGTTGGCCGAATCGCCAGCCAGATAATATTTTCCACCCAGCTCGTCAGGAAAATACGTTTTCTTGAAGCGTTCCGGATCGCCCCACAGCGTGCGCGCCTGCGAGGGGAACGGGCGCTTGATGACCAGGAATCCGCCCTTGCCGTCAGGCACATCGTGGCCCGCTTCATCCACAATGGCTGCCATGATGCCCGGTAGCGGCAACGTGCAGGAACCCGGCTTGAGCGATATGGCGCCAGGCGTGGGGGCGATCATGTGGCTGCCTGTTTCGGTTTGCCACCAGGTATCCACCACGGGGCAGCGGGATTTGCCCACAACGGTGTAATACCACATCCACGCTTCCGGATTGATTGGCTCGCCCACTGAGCCGAGCAGCCGCAGCGAAGAAAGATCGTATTTTCCGGGCAGGTCTGCGCCGAATTTTATCAGCGAGCGAATGGCGGTGGGCGCGGTGTAAAAAGTCGTTACTTTATGGTCCTGGATGAGTTTCCAGAAGCGACCCGCGTCGGGGAAAGTGGGCACTCCCTCGAACACAACCTGGGTGGCGCCTACCGCGAGCGGTCCGTATGTGACATAGCTGTGGCCGGTTACCCAGCCGACATCGGCTGTGCACCAGAACACATCGGTGGGTTTGTAATCGAATACCCATTGCATGCTCATGATGGCACCCAGAAGGTAGCCCGCGGAGGAGTGCTGTACGCCCTTCGGTTTGCCGGTCGAACCGGAGGTGTAGAGCGTAAAAAGCGGATGTTCGGCATTAACCCATTCGGGCTCGCATGAATCACTCTGGTCCTTGATCAGCTCGTGCCACCAGACATCGCGCGGAACCTGCAACGCCAGGTTTCCCTGGCCGCGTTTATAAACCACCACAGATTTCACGGAGCCGGTTCCTCCCATGGCAAGCGCTTCATCTACCGCGCTTTTCAGATGGTTGATTTTCCCGCCCCGGTGTTGCTCATCGGCGGTAATGACAGCCACCGCACCCGCATCCGTAATTCGCTCATGTAGGCTTTTGGCGGAAAAACCGCCGAATACTACCGAATGCGTTGCGCCTATGCGCGCACACGCCTGCATCGCTACCACGGCTTCGATGCTCATTGGCATATAAATAATGACACGATCACCCTTGCTGATACCCAGCGATTTCAGTCCGTTGGCAAACTGGCATACGCGCTTGTGAAGATCGCGATAAGTGGCCGTGGTCACCTTGCCGTCGTCGGCTTCAAAAATGATCGCAATCTTGTCCGGCTGAGTGGCAAGATGGCGGTCGAGGCAATTAAAGGAAACGTTCAGCTCACCATCATCAAACCATCTGAAAAAAGGATGGTGGCTTTCATCCAGAACCCGGGTGAACGGCTTGTGCCAAATGATATTTTCACGCGCTAGCTTGTCCCAGAAGGCGGGGAGATCCCTTTCAGCTTCGGCGTAGAGGTTATGGTAAGCTTGGATTCCGGACAGATTAGCCTGTTTTACAAATTTCTCATTAGGCGGGAATACACGGGTTTCATGTAAAATGGATTTAAGGGTGGACACGGGCGCCTCCGGTAGTTTTGTTCTGAAAACTCACTTATTTTTTAAAATTGTACCATTCCGGGGCCTGGAGTTTATCAACCCCTGAGTTTGTCATCCCGAGTCACCGCTTCGCAACCCAGCCATCATGAAGGATAGCTGTCGCGATTTGCCAGCCAGGCCATAGCGTATGCCGGCCGGGAAACCCCGGTTTTCACGGCGGCCCTGGCAATTTCGAATTCATCAAGTATCTTATTTCATTAATTATAAATTTTTGCTAAAATAACAATAACTATGGGCTTTTTTCAGCCCATTTTTTGTTTGTGTCAATGCCATGGATCTGTATGAATTGCTCGATTCAACCTTGTCTGGGTTGGGTTATGAACTCATTGACGTTGAACGGATTTCGCGCGGCAGGCTGCTGCGGGTGTTTATAGACAAAACCGGCGGCGTCAGCGTGGATGACTGTGTGGCCGTCAGCAATCATTTAAGCCGCCTGTTCGCGGTTGAGAATATCGATTACGATCGGCTGGAGGTTTCGTCACCTGGCCTGGATAGGCCGCTCAAAAAACCGTCTGACTTCATCCGTTTTGCGGGCGAGTCGGCTAAACTGAAACTACGTGTTGCATTGCAGGGGCAAAGAAATTTTGTTGGAATTCTGCGTGAAGTGAACGACGGAATTTTAAAATTGGAAGTGGATGGGAAAGTGCTCGATCTTGAGCTGAACAATCTTGAAAAGGCTCGTTTGGTTCCCAAATTGTAATTGTCCGAGAAATATTGGCTGGAGGTAACATGACCCGCGAGGTTCTGCTATTGGTGGATGCATTGGCGCGCGAAAAGAATGTCGAGAAAGACATTGTTTTTATCGCACTCGAATCGGCATTGGCGTCCGCTACGAAAAAGCGTTTTCATGAGGACGCTGATGTGCGCGTGTCAATAGATCATCAAACGGGCGATTATCAGTCCTTGCGCCGTTGGCAGGTGGTGCCCGACGACGCGGTGGAGGAACCCGCCCGTCAAATTGCGCTAAGCGAAGCGTTGGATCGCAATCCCGAGATCAAGCTGGAGGAATATATCGAGGAGGTGCTGGAACCGGTCGAGTTTGGGCGTATTGGCGCGCAGGCGGCGAAGCAGGTGATTTTTCAGAAGATACGCGACGCGGAGCGCGAGCAGATTCTGAACGATTTTCTCGAACGCAAGGAATTCATGGTCACCGGAACCATCAAGCGCATGGAACGCGGCAACGCTATCGTCGAATCAGGCAGGGTCGAGGCGGCGCTGCCTCGGGACCAGATGATTCCAAAGGAAAACTTGCGGGTCGGAGATCGCGTACGCGCCTACTTATACAAGGTCGAGCGTGCTGCGCGAGGACCGCAGTTGGTATTGTCGCGGATCGCACCGGAGTTTCTGATAAAACTGTTTGAGCTGGAAGTACCGGAAATTGAGGAAGGCTTGCTGGAGATCAGGGTTGCCGCACGGGACCCGGGTTCACGCGCTAAGATTGCCGTTAAATCCAATGATCCGCGCGTTGATCCGATCGGTACCTGTGTGGGCATGCGCGGCTCGAGGGTACAGGCTGTGACTGGGGAATTGGCTGGAGAAAGAGTCGATATCATTTTGTGGGCTGATGATCCCGCCACATTCGTAATTAATGCGCTGGCTCCTGCCGAGATCAGCAGCATTCTGGTGGATGAGGAAAAACATAGCATGGATATCGTGGTGGATGAGGATAACCTTGCTCAGGCGATCGGCCGCGGTGGGCAAAATGTGCGGCTGGCCTCGGAGTTGACCGGCTGGGAACTCAACATCATGACGATGGAGGAGTCACAGGCAAAAAATGAAGAGGAATTTTCCATCCTTCGGCAGCTTTTCATGGAAAAACTCGATGTAGACGACGAAGTTGCCGATATCCTGGTGCAGGAAGGGTTTACGACACTTGAAGAAGTGGCATACGTGCCGCTTAACGAAATGATGGAGATTGAAGCGTTTGACGAGCAGACGGTGAACGAACTCCGAACTCGAGCCCGCAACGCGCTCTTGACCGAAGCGATCGTTACCGAGGAAAAGGTGGAGCACATAGCGGAAGATCTGCTTTCGCTGGAGGGCATGGACAGTCAGACTGCGCGTGAATTGGCGGCTAAGGGCGTGAATACTCAAGAGGATCTTGCCGACCTGGCTGTCGATGATCTGATGGAAATGGTCGAGATGGACACCGAACGAGCCAGGCAATTGATCATGGCGGCACGCGCGCCATGGTTTGCTTGATTACAGCACAGAAGGCATAGCGTTATAGAAGGTTATCGATGTCTCAAATGAGTGTAGAACAATTTGCGAGTGAACTGGGCGTACTCCCGGTAGTATTGCTTGAGCAATTGAAAGCTGCCGGCGTCAGCAAGCATCAGAACCAGGATAGCCTGACTGAGACGGACAAAACTCAGCTTCTCGAGTATTTGCGCAGGCTACACGGTTCCAGGGAGGAAAAGGGCAAGATCTCCCTGCCCCCACGCCGGCAGACTTCCGAAATCAAGAAAGCGGATAGCACTGGAAAAGCGCGCAGTATCCAGGTGGAGGTTCGCAAGAAGCGTGTTATCGTAAGGGGCGACTTAAGCGATAAGGTATCGGTCGGGCTTAAAAAGGTGGAGCCGGCGGTCCCGTCCGCGGCGCCTGCGCCAGCCCCGGTCGTCGCGCCGGTAGTGGATGCCGCGCAACTTGCATTGCGGCAGGAGGAAGCAAGAAAACAGGCTGAACTGATCGCGCGGCAGACCGCGGAGCTCAGGGAAAAGAAGCAGCGGCAGAAGCCCGCCGCAGGTGAAATCAAAGAACCGGAGGTGGCTCCTGAATCGGCGGTTGCTCCTGAGCCCGTTCCGGTACCCGCACCCGCACCCGCGCCCGCGCCTGCCGGTCCAACCGAGGTTCAGGCTGGCGTTGTAGAAGCCCAGCCGCAGCCTGCGGTAACTGAAGGCACTCTGCATAAACCGGTGGTCAAACCCGAAGACAAGGCTGCCAAGGCTGAAAAGAAAAAGAAACAGACCAAGCAGGTGGTCTGGAAAGATGAAAAAGTCGAAAAACGCGGACTCAAGACGCGCGGAGACCTCTCGGGCGGGAGGGGGTGGCGTGCGCGCAAGGATAAATACAGTAAAGGCGCTGGCGAGGAGCAGGGCGCTCATAGCTTTTCCGCACCGACCGAGCCTATAGTGCACGAGGTGATGGTGCCCGAAACCATTTCTGTCGGCGCTTTAGCGCAGAAAATGTCGATCAAGGCCGCAGAAGTAATCAAGGCTTTGATGAAAATGGGGAATATGGTAACCATCAATCAGATGCTGGACCAGGAAACCGCCATGATCGTGGTGGAAGAATTAGGGCATATTGCGAAGTATGCGACATTGGACAGTCCCGAGGCATTTTTGGCTGATACTGAACTGCCGGCTGCAGGCTCGCAAACAGAGCCACGTGCGCCGGTAGTTACTGTGATGGGTCATGTTGACCACGGCAAGACATCCCTGCTGGACTATATACGGCGCACCCGCGTGGCGAGCGGGGAAGCGGGTGGCATTACACAGCATATCGGCGCTTACCACGTGGAAACGGAGCGCGGCATGGTGACCTTTCTGGATACGCCTGGCCATGAGGCCTTTACGGCTATGCGAGCCCGGGGCGCGAAGGTTACCGATTTGGTTGTATTGGTCGTGGCGGCGGATGACGGAGTCATGCCTCAGACGATCGAAGCAATTCATCATGCCAAGGCCGCCAAGGTGCCTATCGTGGTTGCAGTAACGAAAATCGACAAGCCCGAAGCGAATCCCGAGCGGATCAGGCAGGAGCTGGTGGCTCATGAAGTCGTGCCGGAAGATTGGGGCGGAGATATCATGTTTGTTGAGGTTTCCGCCAAGACCGGGCAGGGCATCGATGCACTTCTGGAAAGCGTGCTGCTCCAGGCCGAAGTGCTGGAACTCCGTGCAGCCAGGGACGCAGCCGCCAGAGGTATCGTTATTGAATCACGTCTTGACAAGGGGCGTGGACCAGTGGCAACAATACTCGTGCAATCCGGCACGCTGAAGCGTGGCGACATACTGCTGGCAGGCGCTGTATTTGGGCGGGTGCGGGCAATGCTTGACGAAAATGGCAATGCGGTGGAACAGGCAGGGCCTTCCATACCCGTGGAAATTCAGGGTTTGTCTGAAGTTCCTGTAGCGGGAGAATCGGTCATCTCATTAACGGATGAGCGCAAGGCCCGCGAGATTGCGCTCTTTCGTCAAGGCAAATTTCGCGATGTAAAACTGGCGAGGCAACAGGCCGCCAAACTGGAAAACGTATTTGAGCAGAAGGGCGAGATTAAAGTGCTTCCGCTCATCATTAAGGCTGACGTGCAGGGTTCCTATGAGGCGCTGACTCATGCTCTGCAAAGACTTTCCACCGACGAGGTCAGAGTCAACATCATCCATAGCGGGGTGGGGGCAATTACCGAATCAGACATTAATCTGGCGCTTGCTTCCAAAGCCGTTGTGATTGGTTTCAACAGCCGTGCGGATTCGGTCGCACGCAAGCTCATCGCTTCGACCGGCGTGGATGTACGTTACTACAGCATTATTTATGAGGCAGTGGATGAAATCAAGGCGGCCCTATCGGGGATGATGGCACCTGATCGCAAAGAGAATATTACCGGCTTGGTGGAGATCAGAGAGGTGTTCCGTATTTCCAAAGTGGGTGCCGTAGCGGGTTGCTATGTACTCGAAGGTGTCATCAAACGAAGTTCGCTGGTGAGACTGATACGCAACGGGCAACTGATTCATACTGGTGAACTGGATTCCTTGAAGCGCTTCAAGGACGATGTGAAAGAGGTCCGGGCGGGTTTCGAATGCGGCCTGACGTTGAAAAACTTCAATGATATCCAGACGGGCGATCAACTCGAAACTTACGAAATCGTCGAAGTCGCACGCAGCCTGTAGTGCAGGTTCGCCTGCACTGGAGCATTATGCCCAAAGATTATTCCCGCGCGCTACGTATTGCTGACCAGATTCAGCGTGAGTTATCCGATTTGATCCGCAACGAACTCAAGGACCCCCGTATTGGCATGATCACCTTGACTGGTGTTGAGGTGAGCCACGACTATGCCCATGCCAAGGTGTTCTATACGACCTTGCGGAGCGAAAGCGATAATTTTTTAACGGCCAACGGGCTGGAACATGCGGCTGGTTTTTTACGCAGCCATCTGTCGCATCGGCTGAAGCTTCGGGTAATTCCGCAACTTCATTTCATCTACGACGAGTCGATCGAGCGGGGGGTACGTCTATCGCATCTGATAGACGAAGCCGTGGCCCAGGAGAGTTCGCCGGAAGAGCCGGATAGCATTTGATTAGCCCCAATAATTGATTCCCCAGGTTTTGTCCGTCGGGCAGCTCAAGCGTGAAATCAGCGGCGTCCTGCTGCTCGATAAACCTCCTCAAATCTCCTCCAACAAGGCGCTTCAAACGGTCAAGCGCATGTTTGCGGCGGCCAAGGCCGGCCATACGGGAACCCTTGACCCAATGGCAACAGGGCTGTTGCCAATCTGCTTTGGAGAAGCCACCAAATTTTCATCGATATTGCTGGGCGCGAATAAAACTTATGATGCCACATTGAAACTGGGTTATCTCAGCACCACGGGCGATGCCGAAGGGGAAATTTCTATAGCGGGTAATGGAGAATCTCAGGGCTTGAGGTTGACGCCGCCACACGTTACGGCGGTACTGCAAAGCTTTACCGGCCCGATCATGCAGAGACCCCCTATGTATAGCGCGCTGAAGCACCAGGGAAGACCCCTGTATCGCTACGCCAGGGAAGGTGTCGTAATCGAACGGCAACCGCGGAAAGTCTACATTCATGATGTCCGCCTGGCAGCGATGGCGCATGATGAGATTCGTATCGTGGTCAATTGCGGTACGGGTACCTACGTTCGGACACTGGCTGAAGATATCGGCAGGGCGCTGGGATGCGGCGGGGCATATCTCACCGCTTTACGCCGTACTATTCTTGATGATTTCGATCTGGCGCATGCTTATACGCTGGAAGTACTTGAAGCCATGCCGATGGCCGAGCGCGAACACTGCCTGCTTTCGGCCGATAGCCTGGTCTATGACCTACCCGCTGCAACGCTGGATGCCGCAGCAACAGCATCGTTGCGGCAGGGGCGAGCGGTGGAAAATTACATCTCGGAGCATAGCTTAACGGAGGGGGAAAAGGTTCGGCTGTACGATAAGGGAAAATGCTTCTTGGGACTGGGAGAGATTACGGTCAGAGGTGAAATAGCCCCGAAGCGGCTGATAAATTTTTCTGTGGAACACTCGGCTGGTAACTGAGCATCAACCGAGGGGTATCAAATGGGCTAAGCGCTGTTGCGCTGCAACTGAGCTGTGAAATAAACTGAGCTGTAAAATAAAGAGGTTGTTTTGTTACATACTGCCCGGAGCAACGGTTATATGGTTGATTTGGGACGCATGCTGTCGGTAACATCCTTACCTATACCGCGGTAGCCGGTAAAACGGCCAGATGCATCGAACATCGGCTCGCCGCTGACCATCAAGTACTGCATGGAGCCATCAGATCTGGTACGGCTATACACAAAATCCAGAAAGGGTCGCCGCGATGCGATGTTTGATCTGAAATCCGCATACTCAGCTTCGTTCCAATGCGTTCCTTTGTTTCCTTTGGGTTCCCCCATCAACGTGTCAACGGTAATCCCGAGCATTTCAAGAACCGGCCCGTAAACCTTGGTGAAATGGCCCTTTTCATCCTGTTCCCAATACCAATCGGAAGCCAATTCAGTTAAGCGCCGAAAGCGTGCTTCACTCTCACTCAGTTCAGCGGTCCGTTGCGCCACCGTCTGCTCCAGCTCCTTATTGTAATTCTGGAGCTTTTTATACAACAGGCGTACCTCCAGCATGTTGTATATACGCGTCTGAACTTCGATCAGATCAAACGGTTTACTGACGAAATCCTTCGCCCCAGCCTGGAGCGCGCGCAGCTTATGGCCTGGCTGGGCGGTAATGACAAGCACTGGCAAATAGCCGCTCGTTTCGATTTCCTTCAGTCCTTGCAGCACCTGGAACCCATCCATGCCGGGCATCTGTAAATCGAGCAGAATCAGATCGTAGCGATTTTGGCGGTAGAGGTCGCACACCTCATGCGGATTCATTGTCGAGGATACAAAGGTATAGCCTCCATCGCTGAGCATCTGCTCAAGCAGGCGGACATTGGCATCCTGATCGTCTACGATCAGGATTTTGGCGTTAAGAATATCCGGTTTACTAATCATTTATTTCTTGCCTTGTCTGTTGCAATTGATCAATTTCAAATACCGCTCATTTTATAGATGATATGTAAAAGTGGTTATTGAACGTGAGCCGTTTTACCTTATTTTTTACTGGTACAAAAAGTCATTACAAAAACGTCGGGTTTTGTTCACCATACGTGTTTCTCAAACTCGAAATTGCCGCAAACCTCCGGGAGGGTGTGCAAAATGGAGAAAGAGATATTACGCGTTGGCCCGCATTGAAATGCGATAAGTATTTTTGTTAGCATTCTTTGCTTCCAGCAGGGCCGCATCCGCATTTTTCAAGAGTGTTTTCACGTCCTTGCCGTGGATAGGGTAAAGGCCGACTCCCGCGCTGGCGGTGACATTGACGTCGCTGCTCTGGATCTTATAGGGTTGTGACAGTGCTTTGATGACCTTATCTGTCGCTAGAGCCACGCCTCCAATACTGTTAACATGAGGCATTGCAATCACAAATTCGTCACCGCCCAGGCGTGCCACTGTATCTTCCTGCCGTACCGCAGCAATCAGGCGCGCAGCAACCATCTTCAGAAGTGAGTCGCCCGCGCCGTGGCCCAGCGTATTGTTGATTTCCCTGAATCCATCCAGGTCCAGATACACAACAGCCATGATACCGGTGTTTCTCCTTGCGTGAATAATAGCCTGCGAAACCCTTTCAAGCAGGAGCCTGCGGTTGGCAAGCCCGGTTAATGGATCATGCAGCGCCCTGAATTCCTGGGCTTTCGCATAATTTCGCGCTTGCTGATGTAACAGGCGCACTTCCAGCAAGTTGTGAACGCGCGCGAGCACCTCCGCCATATCAAATGGCTTACTGATGAAATCCTTGGCGCCGGACTGAAGTGCTCGCAGCTTACAGTCCGGATTCGCGGTGACTACCAATACGGAGAGGTAGCCATCCGTTTCGATCTGCTTTAACGCTTCCAATACTTGAAACCCATCCATGCCCGCCATTTTCAGGTCGAGCAGAATCAGATCGTAGTGGTGCTGACGGTGTAATTCTGAAACCTTGTATGGATCCGTGGTTGAGGCAATCGACGTATACTTCGCTGCCGTAAGCATGTGCTCCAGCAATTGGATATTCACTTCCTGATCGTCAACAATTAGAATTTTGGCAGCGTGGATTTCGGTTTCACTAATCATATAACTGATCCATCGAATTATTTTTGCCAACGTTTATCTAAAAAATTGTGCTTCCCAAGCCTTTGGACGAGTTCTGTCCGAGCTATTTTCCCCGGCAGCCTTGCGGCGAGTTAAGCTGGAGGGAGCTGGAAAATACGGGCAGCACTGAATGGATAAGCACGCGTACATATGAGAGAGAACTCCACTATATTATGAAACAGACAGCCGTTACATATTAACTCTATATGGCAAGAATTTCTCCGTTATCGGGGCACCCATAACGACTGAACTGCTACCGCAAAGACGGCGTCTGATGTAAACATAATAAATCCAACCCCTCGCACTACCGTTTACCCAGTGTCCTTGGCCCCAAGTCGTTGGCTTGAGCCGCGAAGTCATTCTCAACATTTTTTAACCGATAATATTGCTGTTACTTTTGAAAATACTCTGTGCGCTAACTCTCATAAGAAAGCAAAAAGTATCTTCCAGATATAAAAAAACTGTCAAGCGAACGGGCTGGGTCATTCTGGCCCTCAATAATATGAGTGGGACCCGGCCCCATGCTTGGGGCTATCGGTTGCATTCTTTCCTTTTCGTAGGAGATTGATTGACCTTTTGGGATTGACCTTGCTATAATTGCACCTATATCCTCTGACGCGGGGTGGAGCAGTCTGGCAGCTCGTCGGGCTCATAACCCGAAGGTCGTAGGTTCAAATCCTGCCCCCGCAACCCAAAGACTCTTGACTTAATTGACCTTTCTAAGTTGAAATTTTCTTAGGAAGGGATAGTTTAAATCGGTGCTAAACGGTGGGATTTCCTGTAATAATCACAGCAGAATCACAGCTTTCTTCTGCAAAAATCTCCGCCGCCTTAACTCCCTTATCCCGGCATCTGGCACAGCATCAGGCAAGGCCTTCCCATGTACGTGTCTGATCATCATCCAATTCTAGTGGCCCCATCTGTTCGGCTGCCCACATAGGCGACTCCCCAACTGATAGTATCGTGCTCGCATAGGTACACCGGGTTTAATATGGCCGTCTGTATCTGATACCGACTCTTTTAACCGCTATTATCCACAAGCGCTGCCGGATTGGCTTGTCGCCTGCCCATTGTTCCAGAGTTCGAGGATTCTCGAACGCCTCTTTCCCTGCAGGCAGGATGTGAAGCCAGCAACATCGGAGAATGAGAAACGCTTACTCCGAAACTTGCTGAATGGTCGGTTTTCTTATTGGGAGTGAGATAGATTGAACAGTAACAATAGGGCAATCACAGAAATTTATCGTTAGTGTTTTTTGTGCCCTGCCATTTTCGGCGGTTTTCAGGCGGCGATTGGCGGAACCCGCAATCACTCTGATTCCAGCCCAACAGCATCTCGATAAACCATAGTAATTCCGGCAGCAGAAGCCGGTAGCCTTCCTGCCACCTCCGATAATCATTGCTCTGGTTCGTACTTGGATCATTTGCTAAAAGTCCCGGCTGCTTGTGTTTTCCCTATAGCCCTCGGTTTCGCAGTAGACGCGGGCTTCGACTCAGGGCACAATACGGAAATTATGGAACGCAAGAGTTCTGCCTCGGTTTTTCGCTGTTCCCTTTGCTGATTTTTAACTTTTATGGCGGGCCTCCCCGCATTGCATGGTAGTGAACCTGGTCAGGTCCGGAAGGAAGCAGCCACAGCTATTTTCTGCAAGTGCCGGGGATCAGGCTCGCCACCCTTTTATCTGCACAGGTGGTCGTAGTGCAATAGAACCGGCAGCAGCGGTTTCTGCTCCACCGATGGCTGAAGGCGGGATAAATCCACTGGTTTTTTACAGCCTTCAAGCCTCAGCCTGAATAAATCGTTTCATCCATTCAATATCGTGTCTCAGATTCAAGTTCTCGCCCGTAAGTGGCGACCAAAGAGCTTTCTCGAACTCACCGGCCAGGATCACGTCGTCAGAGCGCTTACCAACGCGCTTGAGCAAAAGCGGCTGCATCATGCTTATCTATTTACAGGCACGCGAGGAGTCGGCAAGACCACCATAGCGCGAATTTTAGCCAAAGCGCTTAATTGTGGAACGGGTGTGACATCAGCGCCCTGTGGCATATGCTCCGCCTGTACCGAAATCGATAGCGGGCGCTTCGTCGACCTGATCGAGATGGACGCGGCTTCCAATACTCAGGTGGATAAGATGCGCGAATTGCTGGAAAACGCGTTCTATGCCCCTACCGTTGCCCGCTACAAGGTGTACATCATCGACGAAGTACACATGCTCTCCAAATCTGCGTTCAATGCCATGTTGAAAACTTTGGAAGAGCCGCCGGAACACATCAAATTTATACTCGCCACGACCGATCCGCAGAAAATTCCGGTAACAGTTCTGTCTCGCTGCCTGCAATTCAACCTGAAGCAGATCCCAGCCCCGCTCATCGCGTCACACCTCAAGCACGTGCTTGAGCAGGAACACATAAGCTGCGATAGCGCTTCATTGCAGTTGCTGGCGCAATCCGCACGGGGCAGCATGCGCGACGCCTTGAGCATGCTGGATCAGGCGATCGCTTTCGGTGAAGGCAAGATCGAAGAGGCTGGGGTACGCACCATGCTCGGCGCCATTGATCGGACTTACCTTTACGAGCTGCTGGATGCTCTGACGCATAAAGATGGGCTGCGCATGCTGGCAATAGCGGATGAGATGGAAACCCGCAGTCTATCGTTCGATGCCGCATTACAGGATCTGGCCGGGTTGTTGCATCGCCTTGCTCTGGCACAAATAGTGCCATCGGCTATCGGCGAAGATATGCCCGAGCACGAACGGATTCTCGCGCTGGCAGAAACGTTCGCCCCGGAGGACGTTCAGTTATTTTATCAGATTGCCATCCAGGGCCGCGACGACTTGAGCCGTGCGCCCGATGAATATGCAGGTTTCACGATGACACTGATGCGGATGCTGGCTTTCATGCCGGAGGATATATCTCCAGCGCCGGCAATAATGCCAATGTCCGGTGCGCTGGCAGCGCACCGTACGCACTCAACCATCAAGGCAACATCAGAGGCGGAAAACCAGAAAGCTAAACACGATCCAGAGGCGGCGAAGGCGGGTGATATTGCAGAGGTTGTAGCACCATCATCGGCAGCGGAGACCCCGGCACCGAAGCCGGACTCGACCGCGCACCCATTCAGCGACGACTGGATGACGATAGTCAGCCAGTTAAAGCTGAGCGGGATGCCAAAAATGCTGGCTCAGCACTGCGAAGTGAAACATTTTGCGGCGGATGAAATAGAATTTTGTATACCTGAGATACATCGGCATTTGCTTGATAAGTCCTACCAGGACCGATTGCGGGCCGCCCTGAGGGAACACCTGGGCAAGCCGGTTCGGGTGAAGTTTACGATCGGGACTGTCACCGGGATGAGCCCAGCGGAGCTGGAGAATCGCGAGAAGCAGGAAAAGCAATCGCAGGCCGTCGCAGCCATTGAATCCGACCCGTTTGTGCGGGACCTGGTGGAAAATTTCGATGCAAAACTGATCGTTTCTTCGATCAAACCCATTCAATAGCGGAGGTAAAAATGATGAAAGGCGGCTTGGGCAATCTGATGAAGCAGGCTCAGCAAATGCAGGAGAACATGAAAGCCATGCAAGAAAAATTAGCCTCGATAGAAGTCGAAGGTCAATCCGGTGCCGGTATGGTCAAAGTTGTCATGACCTGCCGTTATGATGTGAAACGTGTCAGCATCGACAGCAGCCTGATGGGTGATGATAAGGAAATGCTGGAAGATCTGATTGCCGCTGCGGTAAACGACGCAGTGCGCCGGGTGGAATCCACCACGCAGGAAAAAATGGCTGGCTTCACCTCGGGGCTGAGTTTACCGCCCGGGATGAAACTGCCGTTTTAATTGTTAACAAAGAGAATACGGATGGGGCCAATGGCTGAAATGTCGAGCCAGCCTGCCACGGAGCACCTGGAAGCGCCCAGAAGCGATTGCGATTTTTACGATCGATGTTTTCTTTACGTTTCATCTAATTGAAAACCCCGCGCAGCCTTGACGACCTGATCAACGCATTACGCTGTCTGCCCGGCGTGGGCCCAAGGTCGGCGCAGCGTATGGCTTACCATTTGTTGCAGCGCGACCATGAAGGTGCGCAGCGCCTTGCCAGTTCGCTCGACTATGCGCTGCAACATATCAGGCATTGCGAGAAATGTAATAACTTTACCGAAGAAGTCGTATGCGAGTTATGCAGATCTCATCATCGCGACGCGGCATTGCTGTGCGTAGTCGAGATGCCTGCCGACCTGCTCATGATGGAACAGGCTCACTGTTACAAAGGCATGTATTTCGTGCTGATGGGCAGATTGTCGCCGCTGGACGGTATCGGGCCACGGGAAATTCATCTTGACCGGCTGCTGAAGCGGACTCAGGACGGGCTCGTGAAGGAAGTCGTACTCGCCACCAACTTTACAGTGGAAGGCGAGGCCACGGCTCATTATATCGGTGAGTTGCTGCACGACAAAGGTCTGAAAATCACGCGAATCGCCCGCGGACTGCCCGTGGGTGGAGAGCTGGAACATGTGGATAGCGGCACATTGGCGCAGGCGGTGATTGAGCGCCGCGAGATGTAGCAGCTATCTGTCAGGAAGAATCACCATGATTCTTCATTCCCCGGCCGGCTTGGGAATTCAATCTAGTCTTTCAATGATGTGCTTTATGAGCCCATGTGTAGAGGGTTTAAACCGGAATAAGGCAAGATTCCATGAACTTCGCCATTATGGGCATACCGGATTCCAGCCGAACCAAAACGCTTTGCACGCACAAAAGATTCGATTCCGGTTTCCGCCATACAGCCATTGTACTGTTTGACCGGTTGGTAAACTTAGCGCAATGCAAAGCCTGAAAGTGAGAGTCAAATGAAAGCCAGGCTATCGAAGCCAACGAAATCCCCGAAATCGCCCCAGTTGCCCCAGTTGCCCCTGTCATCCCACCCGCAGGAATCCCGGAGATCGGTAAGAAACAAGATGTCGCGGGTTACCGGTACTAACCCTGCCTCCGCTTCCGCCTCGGCCATAACCCAAAAATTGCACAAGCTGCTGGCGCAGGCAGGATTGGGCTCACGGCGCGAAATGGAAGAACTGATCGCCGCAGGCCAAGCGACTGTTAACGGAAAAGTGGCGCACGTCGGCGATCGGGTAGGACCGGCCGATGTCGTCCGTGTAGGAAAGCGCGTCGTCCATTTCAAATCCGCGGAACGTCTGCCGAGAGTTCTGCTTTATCACAAGCCGGAGGGAGAGATCGTCAGTCGCGATGATCCACAAGAGCGCCCCTCGGTGTTTGATAAACTTCCTCAATTGAGATCGTCGAAATGGGTATCTGTCGGCAGACTTGATTACAACACCAGTGGCCTGCTGATTTTTACCACTGATGGGCAATTGGCTAACCGGTTAACCCATCCGCGTTTCGAGATCGAGCGCGAGTATGCCGTGCGAATTATAGGACGCTTGACGCCCGAGCAGGCGAACGTATTGACAACTGAGGTTAAACTGGAAGATGGCCCGGCCAAATTCGACCATCTGTCGGATCAGGGCGGCGAAGGTTCAAACCGCTGGTACCGGGTGATATTGAAGGAGGGCAGGAATCGCGAAGTGCGTCGCATGTTCGAAGCGGTGGGATTGACAGTAAGCCGCCTGATGCGGGTGCGCTTCGGTCCTATAAATCTACCGCCGCGTTTGAAACGCGGAAAATCCATGGAATTGGACGAGGCCGAGACTAAGCGTTTGCTGGAATTGGTCGCTTCTCAAACTGATGGGAGCTCATGACGCTTTAACAGAAATACAAACTCGTCCCCAGCGCTCGTTTCAAGCCAGGTGAAAGGAGTTCGGGGAAACGCTCGTTCCAGAGCTTCTTGATTATGTCCGGCTTCGACGATCAGCATTCCCCCGGTGGTTAAATGGCTGGCTGCGCTATGGATTATTTCGCGGATCACGTCCAGCCCATCTTCCCCTCCCGCCAGGGCATTGCGCGGCTCATGGCGATACTCCTCGGGAAGCGTCGCCATCGATTCGGCGCTGACATAAGGCGGATTGCTGACAATTAGGTCATAGCGGCGCTCTTGCAATCCGGCAAACAGATCGGATTGGATGAGATTGATTTTGTGCTCCAGGCCATAATCCGCCACGTTCTTCCGGGCCACCTGAAGCGCGTCCTGCGAAATATCAGCGGCATCGATCATAGCGTGTTCAAAAGCGTGGGCGAGCAGTACCGCAAGGCATCCCGAGCCAGTGCACAGATCAAGCGCCGAATGGATGTCATCCGGTTCCTCTACCCATGGAGAAAGCTGCTCGCGCAGCAACTCGGCAATGAAGGAACGCGGCACAATTACGCGCTCGTCCACATAGAACCTGAAATCCCCCAGCCAGGCTTCCTTGGCAAGATATGCAGCAGGAATTCTTTCGGTCGCGCGACGCCGAATCACATTCACAACCTGCTCCAGTTCAGGTGTCGTGAGATGCGCATCAAGAAAAGGTTCCAGGCGATCGAGCGGAAGGTGCAAGGTATGCAGGATGAGATAAGCCGCCTCGTCATACGCAGAGGTAGAGCCATGGCCAAAAAAAAGCCCCACCTCGTTGAAACGGCTTACTGCGAAGCGCAACAGGTCGCGAACTGTGGAAAGTTGGGATTTGGCCTCGCAGTACATATTTTTTTATACAATAATGATGGCTATAACTATTCGCTAGTCCTGCTGCCTGCAAACGGATAAGGCCGATAGGTCCGATAGTTCGCTAGGCCGCTCGGTTGAGCTTTACCCCCATCTATCGAAATTTTACGGTTCAGATAGCCAATGAATTATATCGGCAGCAAATGCTCCATCGTCAAGCGGTATATTTCCGGCAGTTGCTCCAGATCTTTTACTTCCACGTACTCGTTAATCTTATGGATGGTGGCGTTACGCGGACCCATCTCTACCACTTGAGGGCAAATATCAGCAATGAATCGTCCGTCGGAAGTCCCGCCTGAGGTGGAAAGCTGAGGTTCGATTCCCGTTACGGTTTTAATCGCGCGGCTTATCGCTTCCACCAGATCACCCCTGGGGGTGAGGTAGGGTTTGCCCGAGAGTTCCCACCGCACGTCATAATCGAGGTGGTGCCGGTCGAGAATCTCATGAACTCGGGCTTGCAGTGATTCGACCGTGCTGGCTGTGGAGAAACGGAAATTGAACAGGATCGTTACTTCGCCGGGAATTACGTTGGCCGCGCCGGTACCGCCATTGATATTGGAAATCTGCCAGGTGGTAGGCGGAAAGTACTCGTTGCCTTTATCCCATTCGGTTTGTGCCATTTCTGCAATGGCAGGGGCTGCGAGATGTATGGGATTTTTTGCCAGATGAGGATAGGCGATGTGCCCCTGAATACCCTTGACGATAAGCGTTCCAGACAATGAGCCGCGTCTGCCGTTTTTGATCGTATCGCCCAGCATGTCCACGCAGGTGGGTTCACCCACAATGCAATAATCGATCGGCTCATTGCGCGCTTTGAGTGTTTCCACTACCCGGACGGTGCCATCAATGGCAACGCCTTCCTCATCCGAGGTGATAAGCAGTGCAATGGAGCCGCCATGGTCTGGATATTTCGCCACAAACGTTTCGATTGCGGTAACAAATGCCGCCAGCGACCCTTTCATATCGGCGGCGCCTCGACCGTAGAGCCTGTCACTGCGGACTTCCGGTATGAAGGGATCGCTTTCCCATTTGGCGAGCGGACCAGTCGGCACTACATCGGTGTGGCCCGCGAAGCACAGCAGGGGTGCATTCATTCCGCGCCGCGCCCATAGATTATCCACCTCGCCACAGCGTATTTTTTCAATGGCAAAGCCGATTTTTTTCAATCGCTCGATCAGTATGTCCTGGCAGCCGTTGTCAAAGGGTGTCAGAGAGCGGCAGGCAATCAGCTTCTCGGCGAGGGCCAGCGTGTCATTGTGCATGGAATATTTCCTGGAAAGAGACAAGTTCTAATGAACCATCCTGGATGAGCTTCATCGAGGTGATAATACCAAGGCACTCTCTCACAGCCTAGATTCCGCGCAGAAGCTCATTGATACCTGTTTTAGCGCGGGTTTTGGCATCTACTTGTTTAACGATGACCGCGCAATAGAGGCTGTATTTTCCATCCACCGAGGGAAGATTGCCGGAAACCACTACCGAGCCTGGCGGAATACGGCCATAGCTTGTTTCACCGGTTTCGCGGTTATAAATCTTGGTGCTCTGGCCGATATATACACCCATCGAAATGACTGAATTCTCCCCGACGACGACGCCTTCGACGATTTCCGAGCGTGCGCCGATAAAGCAATTATCCTCGATGATAGTAGGATTTGCCTGAACCGGTTCGAGCACTCCGCCTATGCCCACTCCGCCGGATAAATGCACATTTTTTCCAATCTGGGCACAGGAACCGACTGTGGCCCAGGTATCCACCATGGTGCCCTCATCAACATATGCGCCTATGTTTACATAGGAGGGCATCAGCACGACATTACTGGCAATAAACGCGCCTTTGCGTACTGCCGCAGGCGGCACCACACGGAAGCCGCCGTTACGGAAGTCCTTGGAACTGTAATCCGCAAACTTGGAGGGCACCTTATCAAAATAATTGGAGAAGCCGCCCTTGATGAAGCTATTGTCTTCAATACGGAAGGACAGCAATACGGCCTTTTTGATCCATTGGTGTGTTTTCCATTCGCCGTTGGTTCTTTCCGCGACGCGCAGTTTGCCGTTGTCGAGCATTTCCAGAACCTGCGCGACGGATTCCTTGAGTTTGGCCTCGACATTCCGAGGCGTAATTTCAGCACGGCGTTCGAACGCTTCTTCTATGGTATTTTGGAGCTGATCCATGTTTTCCCTTTCCCTTTTTTCCTTCTTCCTGGCTACAATATTTTTATCAATTCAGATCTTCGCGACCGCTGTCTGCTAATTTAGGTTGGATGCCAGCATTGCGATTCGTCCGGCCGCCTCGACACATTCCGCCAATGGCGCGACCAGGGCGATTCGAATGAAATTCTCTCCAGGATTGATACGATTCGCAAAGCGCGCAAGATAACTGCCGGGTAAGACCGTGACATTATAATCGCGATAAAGCTGGCGGGTGAACTCAACATCATTAACCGGAGTCCTTATCCATAAATAAAAGGCCGCGTCCGGCATGGATACCGGAAGGATTTCCTTCAATAATTCAATGACTGCGGCAAATTTCTCCCGGTACAAGCGGCGGTTCTCGATAACATGCACCTCGTCGTCCCAGGCCGCACCGCTTGCGGCCTGAACTGCTGGGTTCATCGCACTGCCGTGGTAAGTTCGATAGAGCAGAAACTTTCGCAGTATTGCCGCATCGCCCGCCACAAACCCGGAACGCATGCCCGGTACGTTGGATCTCTTCGACAGGCTGCCGAAGACTACCAGCCGCGGGAAGCCGTCGCGGCCCAGGTGATGGGCGGCTTCGAGCGCGCCAAGGGGAGGGGCGGCTTCGTCGAAATAGATGTCAGCGTAGCATTCATCCGAAGCAATGATGAACCCGTGACGGTCCGATAGTTCGAACAGCTGCTGCCACTCATCCATCGACATGACTCTGCCGGTGGGGTTACCGGGCGAGCAGACATACACCAGTTGTGCGCGCGACCAGACCTCCCTGGGCAACTGAGCATAGTCGAGTGCAAAATTATTCTCCGGCAGTGTGTTTAGAAAATGAGGCGTAGCGCCCGCCAACAAGGCTGCGCCTTCGTAAATCTGATAGAAAGGATTGGGGCACACCACTCCCGCTTCGGGGCGAGATAAGTCAATCACCGCCTGGGCAATGGAGAAAAGAGCCTCGCGGCTGCCGTTAACGGGAATAATTTCCGCATCGTGATCGATGGCAGGCAGGCGATACCGCCGCATCAACCATGTCGCGATGCTCGCACGCAGCGCCGGGGTCCCTAGCGTGGTGGGATAATGTGCCATCGCAGAAAGACTAGCCGTCAGCGCATTGCGAATGAGTTCGGGTGTCGCATGCTTGGGCTCCCCGATGTGCAGGTTAATCGGAACAAAAGATTGGTTGGGGGTAATGTCCTCAAACAGCTTGTTGAGCTTCTGGAATGGATAAGGCTGTAGCCGATCGAGATTGGGATTCAATTTAATTAATAAGGCGCGAAGGTAATACGAGTTGGCAGGGCGGGTCGGCAGGAACTGTCGATTTCCTGAGATGAAGCTTTTAATCAAGACAGAATTATAAAGGGCGGGCGCTTGCTGACCAAACAAAATAAGCAAAATATGGGAAACACTTTGCCAGTGGCAGCTTTGCTCGTTGGCGCAATTATTTGGGGACTGCTCTGGTATCCCTACCGTCTTTTAGAGCAAGCGCAGATACATGGCGCCATCGCAACCGCAATCACCTATGTTATTGCGCTGCTGATAGGGTTGGCCATATTCCGCAACCATTTGCGCAAATCCAGAATATTCGACGGTCAAACACATTTATTATTCTGGATCGGAGTATTTGCAGGCTGGGCCAATCTTGCGTACGTACTCGGGGTTATTCATGGCGAAATCATGCGGGTGTTGCTGCTGTTTTACCTGGCACCGCTATGGACTATTCTATTCGCACGCCTTCTGCTGAATGAACAATTGAGCCCGCACGGGTATCTGGTTATCGCCCTTTCGCTGATCGGTGCCATGGTGATGTTGTGGCAACCGAAAGGCGGATTTTCGCTGCCTTCATCCTACGGCGATTGGATGGGATTATCAGCCGGCTTCATGTTTGCGCTTTCGAATGTGCTGAGCCGTAAAGATCAGTACCACGACATCCAGTTGAAATCGGTGGCTGTGTGGGTAGGGGTAGCGCTGATAGCGTCCGGTTACAGCCTGCTCCTGCGCGATTTGCCGGTTTTTGACGATATTTCTCCTAATACTTATCTGCTTCTGGCGGGAGTGGGGCTCATCGTATTTTTCCTGAGCCTGGTCATGCAATATGGCCTCACGCATGTGCCTGCCAATCAGGCTATCGTTATTATGCTGTTTGAATTAGTGGCCGCGGCCATCGCAGCGCACTTCCTGACGGACGAGGCCATGACAATCCGGGAATGGATTGGAGGCGTAATGATTATTTCGGCAAGCCTGTTTTCAGCAAGGATGAATCGTGGCTAAATGCAGGCTCGCGCTTCCGCCGAGCGCTTCCATAACATAACCGCATGCGCTGGGTAATGTATAGCTATGTATCGGTTCGAAGAGGAGTGAATAAGCATGAGCCATCATGTCGTTGTTCTGGAACGGGACTCGCTCAAGGCGCGGGTGCGCCGGCCGAGGTTCGAGCATACTTATGAGGAATACGCCCACACGCCTCCTGATCAGATTGTTGCGCGACTACGGTTTGCGACAGTGGCAATCATTAACAAAGTGCAGTTGAGCAATGAGATCCTCGCGCAACTGCCCAAGCTGAAAATGGTGGCGATTTCCGCAACCGGATATAATGGTATCGATATTGCTGCCTGCCGCAACCGCGGCATCGCCGTGGCGAACATCCGCAATTACGCTATCCATACCGTGCCGGAGCATGTGTTTGCGCTGGTACTTGCATTACGGCGGAATCTAGTGGCCTACCGGTACGAAATCGAGCAGGGGGCATGGCAGAAATCGGAGCAATTCTGTCTGTTCACCCATCATATTAGCGAGCTGTCTGGTTCCACAATGGGAATAATAGGAGAGGGTGCGATTGGGCAGGGAACCGCCGCGATCGCGCGGGGTTTTGGAATGCGCGTGCTGTTCGCCTATCATGACTCCTCTAAAAAGAAAGAGGTAAGGCTCACTCCATTGGATCAGGTCATGGCCGAGTCGGATGTTCTCTCCCTGCACTGTCCGTTAACACCCGCCACACAAAACCTGATCGGTATCGAGGAATTGCGCAAAATGAAGCGCAGCGCACTGCTGATCAATACTGCGCGAGGTGGGTTGGTCAACGAGGCTGCGCTGGTTCAGGCGCTGGATGAAGGGTTGATCGCTGGAGCGGGTTTTGACGTGCTCACCGAAGAGCCGCCGGTAAATGGCAATCCGTTACTCGACCTGCGCCGGCCCAATTTCATCCTGACGCCCCACGTGGCCTGGGCTTCGGATCAGGCCATGCAGGTTCTCGCCGATCAGTTGATCGATAATATCGAAGCCTGGGTGGCGGGAAAGCCGCAGAACCTGGTTACCTGAGCATAACTTGGACGCCAGCCTCATGAATACGAACGGGGAACGAGGAATGGGGAATGGGGAATGGGGAATTCGAGCTCTACCATATCCGCCCGAGTGATGATGCAGTACATGGCTGAGGTATGGCTGCGTGCAGATAGCGTGAATGCTCAACCGGACGATAGTTGACAAGCCATCTTCCCTTCGATAGTCTCCTACGGTTCGGCTTTAGCCTGATCAATTCATGCGGTTGAGTACACTACTTCGAAGTATTTTAAGATATTAATTTCATTAAAACCATTAACCACAGGAGAGAGTGATGGAACTTAAGGGATCGAAAACTGAAGGGAATCTGAAGGCGGCCTTTGCCGGAGAATCCCAGGCAAACCGCCGTTATCTCTACTTTGCTGCCAAGGCGGATGTGGAAGGCCAAAACGATGTGGCGACGGTCTTCCGTTCCACGGCCGAAGGCGAAACCGGGCATGCCCATGGTCATCTGGAGTATCTTGAAGCGAGTGGCGACCCGGCTACGGGCCTGCCTATCGGATCATCGCGGGAAAATCTCCAGGCAGCCATCGCTGGCGAAACTCACGAATACACCGATATGTATCCCGGCATGGCCAAGTCCGCGCGGGAAGAAGGTTTTGATGAAATCGCCGATTGGTTCGAGACTTTGGCGAAGGCCGAGCGCTCTCACGCCAATCGCTTTCAGAAAGCCCTGGATAACCTGGCTGAATAATATTCTTAAGCAAAATAACGGATGGCCCGGACCGAGCGCCGGTCCGGCCGTCGCTCGCTCTAGATTCGCGCTGTTTATTTCCCATCCAATTTTTTGCATGGCATGACCACCCGAGAAGGAAGCCTGGAGCCACCGAAGCGTCATCCGCTCGATTGGGAAAATCCGGATTTTTATGACGAACCCAAGTTGTTCGCCGAGATGGAGCGCGTCTTCGACATTTGCCACGGCTGCCGCCGCTGCGTCAACCTGTGCACGGCATTTCCGCGCTTGTTCGATCTCATAGACGAGGGATCGACAGGCGAGTTGGATGGGGTGGAAAAGCAGAAATTCTGGGAGGTGGCAGATCGCTGCTATCTCTGTGATATGTGCTTCATGACGAAGTGCCCTTATGTTCCCCCCCATCCGTGGGATATCGATTTTCCACATCTGATGTTACGCGCCAAAGCGGTCAAGCATAAAAAAGGGGACATCCGTTTACGCGATAAATTGCTCTCCAGTACCGATGCGATGGGTAAGCTGGCGAGTATTCCCGTGGTGGCGCAGACAGTCAATGCCATGAACAAAGCGCCAGCAGCTCGCAAGCTGATGGATAATATGCTGGGTATTCATGCTGAGCGGAAATTGCCCGAGTATGACAGCCGCAGGTTCCGTCCTAACGCGCGGATCAATTCATCGCACGAGGTTCGGGACGGCGCCAGAACATCGGGCAAGGTGGCGATCTATGCCACCTGCTACATCAATTACAATGAACCGGGAATCGGGCACGATCTGGTGAAAATACTCGATCACAACGAGATTCCGGTGCATCTGGTGGAAAAAGAGGCGTGTTGCGGAATGCCGAAGCTGGAACTGGGTGATCTGCAGGCAGTGAAGGAACTCAAAACGAGGAATATTCCACCTTTGGCGAAACTGGCAAAGGAAGGATATGCGATATTGACTGCTGTGCCATCATGCACACTCATGTACAAGCAGGAATTGCCGCTCATGTTTCCCGACGATGGGGACGTAAAAGCGGTGGCGGAGTCAATGTTCGATCCGTTCGAGTACCTGATGTTACGGAACCGGGATGGCTTGTTGAAAACTGATTTCACGCAGCCTCTGGGTAATGTTTCCTACCACATCCCTTGCCATTTACGCGTGCAAAATGTCGGGCAGAAGACCAGGGAAATGCTTCAAATGATACCGGGGACCAAGGTGAATGTTGTGGAACGCTGCTCCGGCCACGACGGAACCTGGGGCGTCAAAACCGAGCATTTTGCCGAATCGATGAAAATTGGCAAGCCGGTATTCAGGCAAATGGCCGCGTCCAGCCCGGATTACATCAGCTCCGATTGTGCCATTGCCGCCCGTCATATCGAACAGGGAATGGGCGATACCAAGGCACAGAAACAGCACCCGCTGACGCTCATGCGCATCGCCTATGGACTTGAATAGTGGGACGTGATGAGTGGGACATGACTGAGTGGGACTTGACTGAGTGGGGCTTGACTGAGTGGGGCTTGGCCGGATCGTTATTCAAACACGCCGCCGCTCATTCGACACATATGAAATTAAAATGCCCTTGATTAACCGCGATAGCCTGTTGACCCTCGAGGCCTATGCCAAAGCACGGCAGGATTTCCGCGCCCGGGTCATGGCGCACAAGAAAAACCGCAAGATTCATCTTGGGGAAAATGTAACGCTCATTTTTGAGGACGAGCTGACGATACGGTATCAGATTCAGGAAATGCTTCGGGCGGAAAAGATTTTTGATGAAGCTGGCATACAGGAGGAGCTGGAAGCGTACGGCCCCCTGGTTCCGGATGGCGCCAACTGGAAAGCGACCATGATGATCGAATTTCCCGACCCGGCCGAGCGCGCCGCGAGGCTAAGGGAATTGATCGGAATCCAAGATGGGGTATGGGTGAAAGTAGAAGCGTTTGATCAGATTTATGCCGTTGCCGATGAGGACCTGGAGCGAGATACCGGGGAAAAGACCTCATCAGTACATTTCCTGCGTTTTGAGCTCGCCCCCTCCATGATTGAAGCGCTGCGCCATGGCGCACCCTTGAGCATGGGTATCGACCATCCCGCCTATAACGCGCCACCTGAATCGGTGACTGGGGCAGTGCGGGAATCCTTACTCAATGATTTGACTTCGAGTATCGCTGCGTAATGAAGAGACTTTTGCTGTTGCTGTGCTCGGTTCCGGCTATAGCTTCGCCTACAGCTTATGCACAAAAAGACGTTGCCGACTACGAGTTTGAGAATGAAAAACCCTGGATCGAGATACAGGCACAATTGCCACCTTATCCTCAGACTGAAAATCTTCTGCAATTCGATGCCGGTCCGGCGAGCGCCAACTCGCATTACGTCGATGCTCCATCCATCTCGCTGGGAGAGGATAACGTTGTGCGTTTTAGCCTCGTGACCAAATCACCTTCAGGCGCAATGAATGTAAGCTATGAGGGTATACGTTGCCAGACCGCGGAAAAAAGAACGTATGCCTACGGCCGTAACAATAATACCTGGATTCAGGCACGAATGTCGAAATGGGTCAATCTGGAAAATATTGCCCAAAATTACCCGCAGCGAGCGCTTTACCGGTATTTTTTCTGCCCGCTCGGAGTTGATATGGTTAGAGATACCGACGAGGCTATCCGGGCCTTGAAAGCCGGGATTCATCCGCGAGCTGTCCGGTACTAGAACCGAATATTCCCGAACCGGATATTCCCTTCCTCTCCACAGTCACCTCGATCGCTCGTAAAGCGTCTTTGCCCGCATTCCCATGCGGCAATAGCCCAGGACGGGCCCAGGCAATTTGTCGATCAGGGTTTTGAATTGCGCGACATGCCCGTCGTTTATCTGTCCAGGTATGACGGGCAGGTAGGCAAACTCCAAGCCCAATTTTCGTGCTTCAGATTCAAGAAAGTTATGATCCGGATGAGCGCCGCCATCCTCGCTATCCGGACGGTTGCAGATCACACTTTTAAAACCGGCCGCCTTGATGTCAATTAAGTCCTCAGGGTCGATCTGCGGGCTGGTTGAAAAATGGGCGTCAATTTCGGTGAGCGGTTTCATGATAGTCCTCGGAGATAGTAAGACATTGCGGCTGCGATCTTTAGCGATATTCTACGCCAGCTTTCAGGATTTGGGCTAAAGGGCTGGGGCTAAAGCAAAACCAGATTATCCCTATGGATGAGTTCGGGTTCGCCCACATAACCCAAAATGGCCTCGATTTCGTTGCTTGTCCGCCGCAGTATTCTGCGTGTTTCCGCGGCGCTGTAATTGACTAATCCCCGAGCGATTTCTTTTCCTCGTGCGTCCAGGCAACCCACCACTTCGCCGCGTTCGAAGTTGCCGCTGACATTCGTGACGCCTATCGACAGCAGACTCTTGCCGCCGACCGCGAGCGCTTTCACGGCACCTTCGTCCAGGGTAATGTTTCCGCGCATCTGCAGATGGTCGGCGAGCCATTGTTTACGCGCTGCCAGCATCATGGTTTCAGCCAATAGTTGCGTGCCAACCGCATTTCCTTCAGCGAGTTGAATCAGGACGCCGGGCTCGTGTCCGGATGCGATTACGGTATGTGCCCCACTGCGTGCGGCACGCTTTGCGGCCAGCACTTTGGTCAGCATGCCGCCGCGCCCGATGTCGCTGCCCGCGCCGCCCGCCATCGCTTCAATGGCAGGGTCTCCGGCTCTGGCTTCCTCAACCAGCCGGGCCTGGGTGTTCTTGCGCGGGTCGGCGGTAAATAGTCCACCCTGGTCGGTGAGGATTATCAGCACATCGGCCTCGATCAAATTGGTGACCAGCGCAGCAAGGGTGTCGTTGTCCCCAAAGCGAATTTCGTCGGTTGCAACGGTGTCGTTCTCGTTGATGACGGGAATCACGTTCATGCCAAGCAGGGCAAGTAACGTCGAGCGGGCATTGAGGTAACGTTTCCGGTCCGACAGATCCTCATGAGTGAGCAGTATTTGCGCGGCATGCAGGCCATGAGCACGAAAACAGGATTCGTAAGCCTGCACAAGCCCCATTTGCCCAACTGCCGCAGCGGCCTGCAATTCATACAATGCATGAGGACGCTTTTTCCATTTGAGGCGCTGCATACCTTCCGCTATTGCTCCGGAAGATACCAGCACGACTTCTTTATCCATTTCATTGAGCTTGGCAATTTGCTCTGCCCAGCACGCAAGCGCGGCATGATCCAGCCCTTGTCCCTGGTTCGTGACCAAGCTGCTGCCGACCTTGACGACGATGCGCCGGGAACCTTTTACGATGGATTGCATGGCTTAATTGTGGTCGTAACGTAAAGCTTTCATTTAAATTTGGGGTAGGGGCTATTAGCGGCTTTGGCAAAAGCACGGGAAAAAAATGAAGTTGCTCAAACTGAGGCATTAGGACGGCAGGGCGAATAGTATAAACTTTGCTGCGCGCTTAATAAAGAACGGCGCCAGGACCCGCGAAGCGATCGGGCAGCGAAGGGGATGCCACGACCGTGTTGAGGGCATTATGATGTCGGTACACTCACTCTCAGGTCGAACACTTCCTGCGAAAGGCACTGCTCCATCCTGCGCGGTCGCTCCAGGGGGGAGGTAAGCGGTATCTCTAGCGCGGAATGAGTTTGCGTCGAAGTAACGACAAGGTCAATCTGCGCCCGGCTGCGAGGGCTGGATAAACTGCCGCGGCAATTTTTTTATTGTGGAACAATAACCGGTTCAGCATGCCGACCGCGCCGGAGTCATTACCGAGTATAGACAAAAGGTGCATGCCTTCTGCGCCATAGTAGTGATGCCCGTGCCACATGACAATCATGCCGTCATTGATCTCCATTCCTTTGGAGCGCAATTCCCGAACGAGGCCGGGTCTTTCCCTGGCATTGATCAGTTCCACGTCGCCCGCATTTTTACGCACGGAATAGAACCTGACGAAGTTTGCGCAGAGCGGGCAATCGCCGTCGTACACGACAAGCAACCGGTCGGAATCATTCTCATCCGTCGACATCATGCCCATCCCAGCCAGTCGCGAATCAATGAGTTTGCTACCATTAGCGATGGATAGGTCGCGAGAAAGGGCCAGACAAACGCATTCAGTCCCATAAAATAAGCATTGGAAAAATGAAATGCGGCGAAGCACAAGAGGCCTGCAATCGCCAGAGCCGGGGGGGCAAACAAGATGAGTGGAAACAGCATTTCCGTTACGATGGTGGTCCAGCAGACGAATGAGCAAAAACGGGGGCGATGTTCACCAAAATAAACCGCCGATGGATGCCCGTACGATTGAGTTTTCATTACTCCCATCAATGCGCTTCCGTCACGCCAAACGGGTGAAGCGAGCTTTGCCGCGCCCGCTACGAAGTAGGCTAATGTCGCTTGCCCACCGATTGCCAGAACCCCGGATAAAACCAGGTGGTTATCATTGAAAGCTATTCCGGCTGACATGATAGCCACTCCCGCGGCGATGACCATTCCCATCTGATCCGATCCGTCGCCCCCAAACCACGTGCGGCGGGATATATAAAAACATGAGAGCAAAATGATGCTGCTGCACGGTAAATCTGCCGGGCCCGGGTAGGGCGTGAGCAACGCAAGCGCGGCAGCAATACGGCACAACAAGACCGCTATCACAACGCGTTCGGAATGCACATACGGGCGAATGGCAGGGGTACAGATCAGGTTTGGCCGCAAGCGCAGAACAGCCCACGATAACAGACCGTTTGTGCGGAAGAGATGAAGATTAAAGAACCATTCCGCCGCGGAGAGCAGCGACCAGGCGGCCAATAAAAATTTGGTTATGACGAGACATAAAGCGATCTCCACCAGGACCCCTGCTTCACCTGCCATGGAAACTGGAGAGGAAGGAGCACTCCAGTTTTCGCTCATCATGCCCCGTTGATTCGATAATGGCGATTTGAAATTCTACGGCGTCCGGCTCAGGCGGCACGGCATGCGCCGCGTAATACAAGAGAAGCAGGTAAGGTACAGTAAAAGGAATCCCGGCGGTACCAATATTCTCGCGCTTCAATAGCAATTTTATTGCCTGGACAGCGTCATTCATGATCTTGGATGAGCGCTTTTGAGGGTTCCAGACATACCCGAATCTCGGCCGGGAGGAATAGACGGGAACGCTTCTCCAGCATGTCAAGCGTCCGTCGCCGCAACGCTCCCTTATTACCAAATGGTAATCCCTGACGCCGGGATTCGGTGCGAAGAAAGTCCAGCGTGGAATAACATGCAGTGCATTGAATGTGTTAATAAGAGGCTGAAAACGCGAATGTTGCGCCAATAACGTGATGACCAGCCACAGCGTTACTATCGAATACAGCAGGACAGCGGCCAGCGACATATTCGGTTCTATCGGTGGCTGAGCGCGTTCTGACGACGTCTCATGAGCGTATCCAGCGACAGTCCCTCGCCACCCACCAGACCTACGTTGTCGCCGGCTTGAGCCTCGCCGGCGTTACCGATGGGTATGACTATCTGCTCGTATTTATCGGAAACATCGGAGGTCATTTTTCGTGCATCGATGACAGGGTCCAGTCCATCAAGTTCCAATTCGGTAAGTCTGGTCATAATTCCTCCTAAAATGAGTGGCAAGAAAATACGTTCGTGAAATTCATATAAATGCCGGGCTGTGAAAACGGCCTAAAATACTACGATCAACCTGCGGCCATAAGAACAGCCAGGCGGCACTCGCACGCCTCGATTGCGGGGCATTGCAATGATGCTCTGCAACTTCAGTTATAGCAAAACGTGGCATGCATTTCATCACGCTTTTATACACCTGTATGACCCGCGGGATGAATTCAGACATAATTCAGCCGTACCCACCAGATCAATTATTCCTCCTGTTTTGCCGATTCGTGTTCCAGGTAGTCCATAATGGCATAAGTCAGCTCATTGCAGCCTTCCCCGCTGATCGCTGAAATGATAAAGGTTTTCTCCTTCCATCCGAGGCTCCGGATGAATTTCTTGCAAATTTTTTCCCGCTCAATTTCCGGCAGGAGATCGGCTTTGTTGAGCACCAGCCAGCGTGGCTTTTGATAAAGGGACTCATCATATTTCCTGAGCTCATCGACGATGGCTTTGGCTTCGCGCACAGGATTGATGGTTTGATCCAGCGGGGCGATATCCACCACATGCAGGAGCAACCGCGTGCGTGCAAGGTGTTTCAAAAAGCGGTGGCCCAAACCCGCGCCTTCCGCTGCACCTTCTATCAGGCCGGGGATATCCGCCATGACGAAGCTGCGGTTCTGATCGACGCGCACCATGCCCAGGTTGGGGTGCACGGTGGTGAAAGGATAATCCGCCACCTTCGGGCGGGCGGCGGAAACCGCGCGAATCAGGGTAGATTTCCCCGCGTTGGGCATGCCAAGGAGCCCCACGTCGGCCAAAACCTTGAGCTCCAGTTTAAGGTCGAATTCTTCTCCTGGTTCACCCGGAGTAAATTGACGGGGAGCACGGTTGGTGCTGGATTTAAAATGAAGATTGCCGAGCCCGCCCGTACCGCCCTTGGCTAACAACACTTTTTGCTCATGGCGCTGCAGATCGGCAATGATTTCTCCGGTGGCCGCATTTGCTATGACGGTTCCAACCGGCATGCGCAAAGTGATGTCGTCAGCCCCCTTTCCGTAGCAATCGGCGCCACGTCCGTTTTCTCCATTTTTCGCGCGATGGATGCGGGCAAAGCGATAGTCGACCAATGTATTGATGTTGCGGTCGGCCAGGGCAAAAATACTGCCGCCCCGTCCGCCGTCGCCGCCTGAGGGGCCGCCTTTTGGAATGTACTTTTCGCGGCGGAAGCTTGCCGCACCGTCGCCCCCGTCTCCGGCACTCACATGTATTTTTGCTTCATCTATATATTTCATCAAATGCTTTGAGTATATGGCTATAAACAAAAAAGCCCTATCGTATTTGACAGGGCTTTTGGGGCAACGATTCTGAGAATCTAGGCCGGGATAATACTGACTGTTTTCCGCTGTTCCGAACCCTTCAAACCGAAGCTGACTGTGCCGGTGGTCTTGGCAAAAAGCGTGTGATCCTTGCCCATGCCTACATTATCGCCGGGATGGACCTTCGTGCCGCGCTGGCGGATAATGATACTGCCAGCCGGGATCAACTCGCCGCCAAAGCTCTTCACGCCCAAACGCTTGGAATTCGAATCGCGACCGTTTCGGGAACTTCCGCCCGCTTTTTTATGTGCCATGACAAGTTCTCCTAGGCGGAAATGCCCGTGATCTGAATTTCGGTGTAATTCTGCCGGTGCCCCTGGTGTTTCTGATAGTGTTTGCGCCGGCGCATTTTAAAAATGCGCACTTTGTCGTGCCTGCCCTGTTCCAGCACTGTGGCTTTGACTGAGGCACCGTTCAAGAGAGGTTTACCCATTGATATGTTATCGCCATCGGCAACCATCAACACCTGATCGATCACGAGTTCGCTACCGATCTCCGCCGGTACCTGCTCAATTTTAAGCTTCAGCCCGTTCTCAACCCGGTACTGCTTCCCACCGGTTTTTATGATTGCATACATACTGGACTCCCTTATTGCTGACTGATTGTTGCCAAACGCCGTCAAAAATCGCGCGTTGAAAAGGGCAAACGCGGATTATACATAGCCGCCCTGCTAAGGTCAAAGGCCTGTTGCGGATGAGTTTTATATGGAAACTGTGTGGGCACTATAATGCCGAACTTGACACGTTGGCGGCTAGGTTTCTACCATGGCAGCTTTTTTCAGGAACCTTTGTGTCAATTGAACGTATCAAGAGTCTGATCGCGCAAGACATGGTCGCGGTCGACGCGGTCATCCGCGAAAAACTTTATTCGGATGTAGAGCTCATCCGGCAAGTAAGCGAATATATCATCAATAGCGGCGGGAAGCGCCTGCGCCCCGCGCTTGTCATTCTTTCTGCTGGCGCCTTTGGTTATTCCGGAAAATATCAGTACAATCTCGCGGCGATCGTTGAATTCATTCATACCGCGACCTTGCTGCACGATGACGTCGTGGATGCGTCCGAGTTACGGCGTAGCAAGGCAACCGCAAATGCCCTGTTTGGCAATGCCGCGAGCGTATTGGTTGGCGATTTCCTTTACTCCCGGGCGTTCCAGATGATGGTGGAAGTGGACAATATGCGCGTCATGCGGGTATTGGCTGATGCCACCAATACCATTGCGGAAGGCGAAGTATTGCAATTGCTCAATGTGCACGATCCTGATGTCGATGAGGAAAACTATCTACGGGTGATTCGTTACAAAACTGCGAAGCTGTTTGAGGCGGCAACCCGGCTTGGTGCAATCCTCGGCAATGCCCCATCGGCTGAGGAGGAAGCAATGGCGGTGTATGGCATGCATCTCGGCACAGCGTTTCAATTGACGGACGATATGCTGGATTATTCCGGTGACTATCAGGAAACCGGTAAAAACCTTGGGGATGATCTGGCTGAAGGCAAACCGACACTGCCGCTTATTTATGCGATGAGAACGGGATCGAGTGCCCAGGCGGCGATCATACGCAATGCCATCGAACAGGGCGGCGAGGGCGGCTTTCAGCCGGTCCTGGATGTTATCCAGCAAACCGGCGCGCTCGATTATGCCCGGCAGCGCGCGCAAACCGAATCCGATATCGCATCCAGAATGATTTCCCTGCTGCCTGACTCCGATTATAAGGAATGCCTGCTGCAATTGAGCACTTTCGCGGTGGCGCGAAACTACTGAGCTCGTTTCAGCATTTTCAATTTGCTCGGTTACCTCTTCCTGCGTACAATTGGCGCCCACGTGCTTGGAAACTCAGCATTAATTGCGTCATAGGTGTGGCAAACGATCAGAAAGTAGAAAGCTGGAATCAGCTCGGGGTGTAGCTCAGCCTGGTAGAGTACTGCGTTCGGGACGCAGGAGTCGGAGGTTCGAATCCTCTCACCCCGACCATCTTTTTTTTCACATCGGCCTTCCCAAATAGCCTCGCATTGAGGACTACTATTTCCTGTAATGCAGCTTTCCGAAATTCAGTCGGGTTCGGCTAATTTTTGCCGATTGCCTGGTTTTCGCTTCTTATCGGCCCACTCTTCTGCTTAAATTCTCGCATTCCATTCCGCCGGACGAACCATCGGATGGATGAGAGAACGAACGTGGCGATAATAACCATCTAACGCCCCCCTGCTGCGCAGGGAGAGGGTAAGGGATGAGAAGGGTGCTGCCCCAGACTTGCACCGCGCTATGCAACCGGTAGAATGCGTTTCATGGTTAAACGAAACATCAGTCTCGATGTAATGCGCCAATGGAGGTCACGCATTGGGTAGAATTCTATTCTTCATCCTTATTGCGGCGCTCTTTTTATGGCTGATAAGCAGCTACCGGCGGGCGCTTAAAAAGCGGCAGGAGGAAAGAAAAGGCCCGGCAACGCTCGAAGGCGAGGACATGGTGCGCTGCGTTCACTGCGGGGTGCATTTGCCCAGGAGCGAGAGCATCACGTCAGAAGGCAAGTATTTCTGTAGCGATGAGCATCGGCGGTTGCATTCGCAGGGCTAAACCGGATATTTATGAATCCTGCGCGAGTGACCACAGCTCTAACTGGAAATGCAGAAAACGCGAGTCAGAAAATAGAGAGCCAGGCGGCGGACGGCCTGGGCAGCATACGTTTTATCCCTTCGCCCAATTTTGACGAACGCCCGGCTGGATATGCTATCAGCCTGCTGGTAATTCATAACATCAGCCTGCCGCCGGATGAGTTCAGCGGCGATGGAGTGATCGAGCTCTTCACGAACTCACTCGATCCCGAAGCTCATCCGTATTACCAGCAACTTCGCGGCCTCAAGGTTTCGGCTCATTTCTTCATTCGCCGGAGCGGCGAAATCATTCAGTTTGTTCCCTGCGGGAATAGAGCCTGGCATGCGGGAGAATCCTGCTGGCAGGGTAGGAGCCGTTGCAACGATTATTCTGTTGGTATAGAACTTGAGGGCACTGATACCGTGCCGTTTACGGACGAGCAATATGTTGCACTGGTGGCGCTGACGCGCACGCTACAACAAACTTATCCCATCACCGATATTACCGGTCATTCCGATATTGCACCGGGCCGCAAGACCGATCCCGGCCCCTGCTTTGACTGGGCCCGCTATCGGGCTGCATTACGGGCCACATTGGATGGGGCTGGTTGACTGATTCCTGTTCACCCGAAATAATGAGGAAGAGACTATCGGGAGGATATACGGATTTTTTCCTTGGCACCTGAGGTGTTGCCGCGGGGCGTGGAACTGTTCGGTATGAAATCTTGGCCCTGCAGGTAGTCTTCGTAGCTGCCTTTGAAATCGGTTGTTCCGTCGGACTTCATTTCGATGATGCGAGTAGCCAGCGAGGAAACAAATTCCCGGTCATGCGAAACGAAAATAAGTGTACCGTTATATTTCTCCAGTGCGCTATTCAGGGATTCAATGGATTCCATGTCGAGGTGATTGGTGGGCTCATCCATGAGCAATACATTATTTCGTTGCAGCATGAGTTTACCGAACAGCATGCGGCCTTCCTCACCGCCGGAGATGACCTGGACCGATTTTTTCACTTCATCGCCGGAAAACAGTAATCTGCCGAGAACGCTGCGTACGGCCTGATCGTCATCGTTTTCTCCACACCACTGCGTCATCCAGTCGGTAAGCGACAGATCGATTGCAAAATCGGCGGAATGATCCTGCGCGAAATAGCCTGGACGGGCCTTCTCCGCCCACTTCACCTCCCCTGCATCGGGAGCCAGATCGCCGGCAATGCAGCGCAGTAGCGTGGTCTTGCCGATGCCGTTTGGCCCGATGATGGCCACTTTCTCGCCCGCTTCCACGTTGAGGCTGAATTTGTGAAATAACGGCTTTTCCATGCCGGGAAAATGTTTGGTGATACTTTGCACCGATACTGCCAGACGATGCAATTTCTCCCGCTCATCCACATCGAGTCGGATGTAAGGGTACTGCCGGCTGGAGGGTTTCACATCCTCCAGCTTTATTTTCTCGATCTGGCGTGCGCGGCTGGTGGCCTGCCGCGCCTTGGAGGCATTCGCGGAAAAACGGCTTACAAACGCTTGTAATTCGGCAATCTGGGTTTTCTTCTTGGCGTTGTCCGCCAGCATGCGTTCTCGCACCTGGGTGGAAGCCGTCATATAGTCATCATAATTTCCCGGGTAGATACGGATTTCGCCATAGTCCAGATCCGCCATGTGAGTGCAGACACTGTTTAAAAAATGACGGTCATGGGAAATGATGATGATCGTGCTCCTGCTTTGGTTAATGACGTCTTCCAGCCAGCGGATAGTGTTGATGTCCAGATTGTTGGTGGGTTCGTCCAGCAGCAGAATGTCGGGATCGGCAAATAACGCCTGTGCCAGCAGCACTCTCAGCTTGAACCCCGGCGCTATAGCGCTCATCGGCGCCTGATGCTGCGGCAGTGGAATACCCACGCCCAGCAGCAACTCTCCCGCACGGGCTTCCGCGGAATAGCCATCCAATTCGGCGAAGCGCGCCTCGAGTTCCGCGGCATGCATATAATCGGCCTCGGTAGCGTCAGGGTTGGCGTAGATTGCGTCGCGTTCTTCTTTCACCCGCCATAGCTCGTCATGACCCATCATTACGCAATCGATCACGAGACAGTCCTCGAAGGCGAACTGATCCTGACGCAATTTGCCTACTCGCTCGCCGGCGTCGACACTGATATTGCCGGAGGTCGGCTCCAGGTCGCCGCCGAGTATTTTCATGAAGGTGGACTTGCCCGAGCCGTTGGCGCCGATCAGGCCATAGCGATTGCCATCGCTGAATTTGACTGAAACGTTTTCGAACAGGGGCTTGGCCCCGAACTGCATGGTAATGTTGGCAGTGGTGATCAAAGCGTGCGTCCTGAAAAATGCGAGCGTAAAACTCTCTATTTTATATAATTTTTCAAGAAATTGCGAACACGTTTAAAGCCATCTTCCAGAGATTTCCTAGGGTTTCACATCATCCTGTATCATTGCGGTTTCCAAATTACAGCCCTGCTTCATGAAAATCACTTTCCTTGATTTCGAGCAGCCCATCGCCGAGCTTGAGGCAAAAATCGACGAGTTGCGTTTTGCTCAGGACGACTCAGCGGTGGACATTTCCGCCGAAATTGTGCGTCTTCAGAAGAAAAGCCATTCCCTCACCCACGGGATTTACGCAAAGCTGACTCCGTGGCAGATATCGCAGGTGGCGCGCCATCCGCAACGACCTTACACGCTGGATTATATTCAGCATCTGTTTACCGATTTCGAGGAACTTCACGGCGATCGGAACTTTGCCGATGATTACGCGATAATTGGCGGGTTGGCTCGATTCAATGGGCAAACGGTAATGGTTATCGGTCACCAGAAAGGGCGCGACACCAAGGAAAAAATCCATCGCAACTTCGGCATGCCCAAGCCCGAAGGGTACCGCAAGGCGCTGCGTTTGATGCGCCTGGCTGAAAAATTTTCCGTGCCCCTGTTTACCTTTATCGATACCCCGGGCGCTTATCCCGGCATCGGTGCAGAGGAGCGCGGGCAATCAGAAGCCATCGGGAAAAACCTCTATGTTCTGGCGGAGTTGAAGGTGCCGGTGATTTGCACCATCATCGGTGAAGGCGGTTCCGGCGGGGCGCTGGCGCTGGCAGTGGGCGATATCGTGCAGATGCTGCAATATGCAACCTACTCGGTTATTTCCCCCGAAGGTTGCGCCTCGATCTTGTGGAAAAGTGCTGACAAGGCGCCTGAAGCCGCCGAAATCATGGGCATCACCGCCCATCGCCTCAAAACGATGGGGCTGATTGACCGGATTATCAACGAACCGCCCGGCGGTGCTCATCGTGATTACCTGACTATCATGCAATCCGTAAAAAAAGTATTGCAGGAATCGCTCAGGCACCTCCAGGAGCATTCAACCGAAGCGTTGCTGGAGAAGCGCTTCGAGCGATTGATGGGATATGGCAAGTACAAGGAAGTCAAAGTCAAGTAGCCTGCGCGGCACGATCGAAAATGTATTGCGTGAACAGGTTCGGCCCGGCAATCATCTGGTGGTGGCGCTGAGTGGTGGAGTTGACTCGGTTGTACTGCTGAATGTGTTGATCCCCCTTTCGGCTCAGATTCCGCTCATGCTCTCCGCTATTCACATCAATCACGGCATTAGCGCCCATGCGGCCAAATGGGCGGCATTTTGCTGTGATCTGTGCCGATCTGCAGGAATTCCCCTCAAAATCGCCCACCTCAAAATCCGCAGAAAACGGGGCGTCAGCCTTGAAGCCGCTGCGCGCGAGGGACGTTATCGCGAATTTAAGAAACTTAAAGCGGATTATGTGGTGCTGGCTCAGCATCTGGATGATCAGGCTGAAACCCTGCTTCTGCAATTGTTGCGTGGCGCCGGGGTGAAGGGGCTGGGGGCAATGCCTGTCGTCAGGAATCACACATTGGAAATAAGCGAGTCCACCGCCGCGGCAACCGATAAACCGGCCACAGGTGAGGAACCAAAATTATTGCGACCCATGCTCCACCTATCGCGGCGCGAGATTGAAGATTACGCCCAGGAACATGGCTTGCAGTGGATCACCGACGAAAGTAATGTTGACGTTTCTTTTGATCGGAATTTTCTGCGTCATCAAGTTTTACCCTTGCTGGAAACTCGTTTTCCGTCATATCGAAGCACGCTATCGCGGGCGAGCCGCCATATGGCGGAGGCATCGATCCTGCTGGATGAATTGGCCGAGGCCGATAGCGCAGGATGTGCTACATCCGGAAGGCTTCACATTGATGAATTGCGGAAGCTGGATTTGCCCCGGGCAAGGAATCTTTTGCGCTACACGCTGGCGCAGCGGGGCGCCATATTGCCCAGTACGGCAAAAATGGATGAAATGCTGAGGCAACTTTTATCGTTGCGTTCGGATGCAAGAATGCATGTGGTTTTCGGAAATACCGAGATCCGCTGCTTCCGCGGAGAGGTTTACGTGGGTAAAGCGAGCATACGGAGAGCGGGTACAGGGAAAACGGGCCCGGCGGTGGCCATGAAAGGGTGGCCTCAATGGTGCGGAGAAGGGCAGCTTGCCATCGGCGAGCCTGGCGGAGTCATCCGCTTTGTGCGTCGCAAAAGCGCTGGGATCAATCTGAAAAAACTTACAGAGCTCCCGGTCACAGTCCGTTTTCGGCAAGGGGGAGAGCGCCTGCGCCCCGATTGCAATCGGCCGCGCCGCAGCCTAAAAAATCTCCTGCGGGAAGCATCCTTTCCCCCCTGGGAGCGGGAGGCATTGCCATTAATATTCAGCGGCGAACGTCTCGCATGCGTACCCGGTATCGGTGTGGATTGCGATTTCCAGGCGGCGTCGGGCGAGGAAGGATTAGTGGTGAGTTGGGAAAGAAATGGCTGAATAAGTCGCCAGCCAGCAGAGTACCGATAAGCAACCAGACCGAGGCCCGAGTTCGAGCCCCAAGTCGTCGCATTACGCCAGGTCATGCCAGCTTAAGCCAACTCGAAAACAAGCACCTCTGCATTCTGCCCCTGATCCAGAACCAAGCGCTCTTCGCCGGTAAGCATGGCACCATCGCCCGGATTTAGAGGCGTACCATTCACGGACACGTTCCCGCGCGCGACGTGAACGTACGCATCGCTGTCCTGTGCGAGAGCCCGCTCAACCCGCTCGCTTCCATCCAGGAGAGCGCCGTACATTTTCGCATCCGCGTGAATGGTTACCGACCCATCTGAGCCATCGGGTGAGGCAATCAGGCGCAGCCGTCCACGCTTTTCGGCATCGCCAAAATATTTTTCTTCATAGCTCGGTTGGATTCCTGTTACGTTGGGAAGGAACCAGATTTGCAGAAAATGAACCTTCTCATCCTTGGAAGGATTGAATTCGCTATGTTGCACGCCTGTGCCGGCGCTCATGCGCTGCACGCTGCCCGGACGAATGATGGAACCGGTACCCATACTGTCCTTGTGCGCGAGCGCCCCTTCCAGCACGTAACTGACAATTTCCATGTCGCGGTGGCCATGTGTGCCAAAACCACGGCCAGACTCGACGGTGTCGTCGTTGATGACGCGCAGCGCACGAAACTGGATGTGTTTGGGATCGTGGTAATCCGCAAAGGAAAAGCTGTGCCAGGAATTCAGCTACCCGTGATCAGCATGGCCCCTTTCCCGGGCGCGACGTAATTCCATCATAATGCTCTCCTTTCGAAGTAGGTAGTATGGACAATACCTCTTTTATGCACTGGTTGCCATAGGGCTGTCCGTGGGCGCCGACGGGGTGCCACCAATAAAATGCGAGACTCTGGGTGGCGCACTGCCGATATGGAATTGATGAATAATTTCCTGAACTCGCTGGTCTTCTCGGGTCACGCGTTCGTGTTGACGCAAATGATCGAGCCATGAAGCATCCTGAAAAACCTCGATATAGCATCCGGGCGCGGCAACGTTCTCGAAAATTCCCCAGCCGAACGCTCCATCCCGCCGCCGGATTGCGCCGAGTTGCTGCATTGCGTCCAGGAAGGCTTCGCGCCGGTCCAGCGCAATCTCGTATTCGACAGTAATCAGCACGGGGCCGCGATTCGTATCCGGTTCTCCTACGGCTGGCGGATGGGGCCAATGGTAGGATGGGGCCAGGTCGAGCATCTCGCCGAAGCCAAGATTGAATTTGCGCACAGCCAGCGTGGCCAATATCGCGCCAGCGGCCGAAATCAGCAGCGCGGCGGGGATGCCGGCCTGTGCGGCAATCCAACCCCACAGCAGGCTGCCAAGCGTCATACCAGTAGAGAAAACCATGATGTAAAGCGATAATGCGCGGCCCCGAACCCAGGCTGGAACCGACGTCTGCGCAGCGACCTGGAGGGACGAGAACACACTGACCCACGCCGCGCCGTACATTACCATAACGCCATACAGGGCCGCTTCGCTGCGGATCGTGGCGAGGGCTACGGTGGCCAGGGCGTATACCACGCTTGCGATAAATACCAGACGGTCACGTGAGACGTGCCGGTGCAGCCGCGGCAGAATAACAATGGCCGCAACAGCCCCCACGCCGACGAAAGTCAGAAGAAGTCCGTAAGTGTTCGGGCCGCCTCCAAGCTCGTTTCGAGCGATCAGCGGGAGGAGTGCCCATGCGGACGTTGCGAAGACAATAAAGGCGGTTGTACGAATAAGGACTGCGTGGAACGGTGATGCCATGCGCGCATAGCGCAACCCGGCCCACAGCGCTTGAAGGAAACGTTCGGGAGGAAGAGATCGCTCCTGCGGCTCGCGCTTCCAATACCACAGCATCAGCATCATGCCAACGAAGGAAACCGCGTTAAGGGTATACGCAGCCCATGCCCCGAACTGTGCCAGAAGCAGCCCGGCCAATGCGGGACCGATCGAGCGCGAGACATTCATCGACAGCGAACCCAATGCAACGGCTTGCGGCAATAGATTTTTGGGCACGAGTTCAGGTGCGGTGACGTTCAGCGCCGGTGTGGCCATCGCCCCGCCGAGGCCCAAGGCAAAGGTCAGGATCAACAGGTTCCAGGCATCCAGCCGGTCGGTTGCGGCAAGAACCGCCAGCGCGGCCGACATAAGAACCAGCCATATTTGTGTAGCGAGCAGATAACGGCGGCGATCTACAATATCGGTCAGCGCACCGGCGATCAGCGTGAACAATACCATGGGCAACGAAGCGGCCGATTGCACGAGGGAGACCATGATGGGCGAGGGGGACAGTTCGGTCATTACCCAGCCGGAGGCTGTGCCGTTGATCCATGTGCCGATGTTGGAGCCAAGTGAAGCCAGCCAGAAAGTCCGGAACGCGGATACCTTAAGAGGCATCCAGGCTCCAGGGTTCGGGCTCTTCGATATACCATTGTCGATAGGCTTACTCACCACTGCTCATCAATAAAAAGCTTGACATGAGGAAGTCTATACACTTCTGCCACTCGCGCGTGTCACGGCCTTGCCTGGTTGTTCATACCCAGGCGCGGGCGGGTGTAAACCGCATCTTCTTGTGATGTCTTCATGGAATTTCCAGCCTGGAAGGGGAGTATCCGCAGGGACGGGCTTGATCGTTGCGGCCGGTTGCGAACCAGTGATATTTGGCAGGAAGCCCCTTGATACCCGATCAGCAGCAAGGAGATATCGTCGAGGTTGATCCTCGCATTTTGCCTATTTGTTTCATATCACCCCGGTTTAGTTCGGGGAAAAAACAAACTTGTTCATGACATATGCCCCATTCGGCCGCTTTGATAATCCGTCATCGCCTGGCGAATCTCCTCGGAGCTGTTCATAACAAATGGGCCGCTGCCCATAATCGGTTCGTCTATCGGTTCGCCGCAGAGCAGCAGCGCTGTTGCATTCTGCGCGCTATTTATACAGATACGTTCGCCCGCTCGGTCAAACAGACCAACTTCCGCCGGGCCGATGGTTTCGTCGCCCTCTATGTGTACTGAACCTTGGAGCACAACCAGTATGGTGGTGTAGTCTTCCGGCACCGGAAGGTCGATCCGTTGCTCGCTATCCAGGCGTAAATCACACATATTGATCGGGGTGAAGGTGTGAGCCGGGCCGGTCACTCCATTGAATTGGCCGGCAATGACGCGCACGCTTCCCTGGTTGTCAGGTAGATTCAAAGCGGGAATCTGGCTATTCACGATCGCCTGATAATGCGGCGGTGACATTTTATCCTTGGCAGGCAGATTGACCCATAACTGAACCATCTCAAACATGCCGCCGCGTCGCGCAAAATCGCGGCCATGAAATTCTTCGTGAACCAGGCCGGATGCCGCAGTCATCCATTGCACATCGCCGGGGCCAATTCTGCCTCCACCACCGGAACTGTCCCGATGCTCGACCTCGCCGCTATAGACGATGGTCACTGTCTCGAATCCGCGATGCGGATGGCCGCCCACACCGAGGCGTTTTTCGGTCGGTGGGAATTCCATGGGACCGGCATAATCGAGCAACAGGAACGGACTGATCGTTGCACCCAGGGTTGAATAGCCAAGGAGCGTGCGTACAGGAAAGCCGTCGCCGACCCAGTGACGTTCTGTACTGCGCTGAATGCGTTGCAGCTTTTTGCATGGTTTTTCAGGTTTTATCGTCTGCATAACTATCTCCTCGGCGGAAAGAAAATCGTCAATCATGAGGACCTCGCTGGTGAGGTGTATTTTAAGAGATCGGAAATTTTCTTTCTGAAGTATTCGTGCCCCACTCATCCATGGGCGTTAAGGGTGCGGCAGTCAGACATTGCCGTGCCGCAAGTTCATGTTGAGCCAATGATGAGCTAAACATCAACGATTGCAACCTTGTTGAGTCTATCGGACGGATTTCAAAGGTATCCATTCAAAACCTTTACCCCAGGGGCCATTTAATCGTAGAGATTTACTACCCGTGCGGTTACTATATGTATAGACCCTAGGCTCCAAACCGCAAGTCTGTTTTATTTAAATTGCATTTTTCGCAGCACAGAAAGATAAAATCGAGAAATGGTCCACCCATAAGGTCCAGGCAGCGTATGGCAAGTTTTTCGTAAATGGCCAAAACCAAATCCACATACTCCTGCACTGAATGCGGCGGCCAGACCTTGAAATGGCAGGGTCAGTGCCCGCATTGCCAGGCCTGGAATACGCTGGTCGAGGCCATTGCCGAAAAGACGGCGTCCCGCTTCATACCCGTATCCGAAAGCGGCCGGGTCCAGAATCTGAGCGAGGTGGAAGCGGGGGAGGAGCCGCGCTACTCCACCGGCGTGGCGGAATTTGACCGGGTGCTCGGTGGTGGTCTAGTCCATGGCGGAGTCATATTGTTGGGAGGCGATCCAGGGATTGGGAAATCGACATTATTGTTGCAGGCGCTATGCCGCATGTCCTGTATGTCCGATACGTCTCCTGGACGCAACGTGCTGTATGTGAGCGGGGAGGAGTCAGCGCGCCAGGTGGCGTTACGGGCTAGGCGCATGGCGTTGGATGCGAAAGCGGTGCATTTGCTGGCGGAAATCCGCCTGGAGAAAATCCAGGCAGTGCTGGAGGAACGCAAACCCGATATAGCCGTGATCGACTCGATTCAGACTGTTTATTCGGACGCGCTGCAGTCAGCGCCAGGTTCAGTCGCGCAGGTGCGCGAGTGCGCCGCGCAATTGACGCGGCTGGCGAAGGCCAGCGGCATCTGCATTATTCTGGTTGGCCATGTTACCAAGGAAGGCGCGCTGGCCGGTCCCCGTGTGTTGGAGCACATGGTCGATACGGTGCTCTACTTCGAGGGGGATACGCACTCGAGTTTTCGGCTGATTCGCGCTTTCAAGAATCGCTTTGGCGCCGTAAACGAACTCGGCGTATTTGCCATGGGGGAAAAAGGCTTGCGTGAAGTGAGCAATCCATCGGCATTGTTTCTGTCTCACCATGGCGGGCAGGTGCCGGGCTCTTGCGTGATGGTGACTCAGGAAGGCACGCGACCGTTGCTGGTGGAAATTCAGGCTCTGGTGGACGAGGCCCATGCCCCGAACGTCAGGCGATTAAGCGTGGGCCTGGAACAGAATCGGCTCGCAATGTTGCTCGCGGTGTTGCACCGCCACGCGGGCATTGTCTGTTTTGATCAGGATGTGTTCGTGAATGCTGTGGGCGGCGTGAAAATTACGGAGCCGGGCGCGGACCTTGCAGTATTGCTAGCCATCGTTTCATCGCTCAAGAATAAGCCGCTTCCCGAAAAAACGGTGGTATTTGGAGAAGTTGGCCTGGCCGGAGAAGTACGCCCGGTCCAGCGGGGGCAGGAACGGTTGAAAGAAGCAGCTAAACTGGGTTTTGTTCAGGCTATCGTTCCCAAGGCCAACAAGCCGAAACAGTTAATCTCTGGAATGGAGGTTGTTGCGGTGGAACGCGTGGACGAAGCCGTGGCAAAGGTGCGTTAAAATCGATTTGCAGGCATCCAGCAGTTATTCATGAGTAATAAGCGGAGGTTGTGGATATTGGGTATTCTTTCGCTGGGCATGGTTTTGATTGCAGCGATGGTTCCCCCGATTCCCCAGCCTCCGGAATATCATCAGTTTGCCGACCGACGCAGTTATTTCGGCATCCCCAATTTTTTTAATGTAACGTCCAATCTTGCTTTTCTCTTCGTTGGAATAGCCGGCCTGAGTTTTCTGCTGTGGTCCTGCTTATCCTCGAGGTATAACTCTTTCATTGAGCTGCGCGAACGCTGGCCCTATCTGATTCTGTTCCTGAGCGTGGCGGTAACAGGCATTGGTTCGGCCTATTATCACCTGGCGCCGGATAACAGTCGCTTGGTATGGGATCGGCTGCCAATCGCGGTGGCCATCATGGCTTTGCTTTCTGCGGCTTTAACAGAGCGCGTCGGTCTGAGGGTAGGTTTGCGGCTGCTGCCCATGTTGGTTGCGATGGGCGCTGTGAGTGTAACGCACTGGTACTGGAGCGAGCAGCAGGGAGCCGGTAATCTGAACTTTTATATCGTTGTGCAGTTCTATTCGATTTTGCTTATTGTTCTGCTTGCAATGTTTTTCCCATCGCAATACACCCGGGGAGCCGATATCTACCTCGTTTTTGCGTGGTACGGCGCCGCCAAGCTGGCGGAAGTTGCCGACCGGGAAATCTATGATTTAGGACATTTGATAAGCGGCCATACGGCAAAGCATGTGCTCGCAGCAATTGGCGCTTATTGGATCTTGCGCATGCTCAAAAAACGGAAGTCCCTGGCAGGAGAATTACATGCATCTTACAGAAGCTTATGAACTGATGGGCGGTGAAACAGTTTTGCGCCGCCTGGTGGATCGTTTTTACGATCTGATGGATGAGGACCCGGACTATTATCGAATACGTAAACTTCATCCGGAAAATCTGGCCAGTTCGCGGCAGAAGTTGTTCATGTTTCTGTCCGGATTGACGGGCGGCCCCTCCTTATACACCGATAAGTATGGCGAACCCCGCATGCGCACGCGCCACTTGCCCTTTGCAATAGGGGTTTGTGAGCGCGATCAGTGGCTGTCCTGTATGAATCGCGCGATGGAAGACACCGGGCTGAATGAGCACTTGTCGAAGAAGCTTGCCATGGCGTTTTATCAAACAGCCGATTTCATGCGTAACCAGCCGGAAGAGTAAAACATCCGTAATGTTAGGTTGTAATACTCGCACTTGATCATGTTGCGCCAGCCCGGTGTTTTTTCACGAGCTGTCGGTCCGTCCGTGTCTTAGTTGAATATGACCCTACTGTCCACTTGGTCAGACTGAAATGAAAAGACCGCTTGCCGGTTTCGGCAGCGGTCTGGTCATCAAACCTTCCAAAAACCCACTTCGGAACGCCCTACTCGAGCCGGACTCGAGTTCAATCGAGACACATGTCGGTTACAGAGTGTAAAGGAAGACTGATAAAGAAGTGCTCAGGCCGCATGCGGGCGAGCCTGGCCATCCTCATTCACGCAGAATCAGTTCACTTTGTTCTTGAATACGGGTTGGCAACACCGAAACCATTATTGTTCCTAAGGGCGTTTCGCTGTGTGTTACCGCGATTTGCGCGATTTTCTCCCGTACTTCCCAGTGAGCGGCCACGGCTGCTATCCCAGTTCCCGGCAACGCTGCCAGTCGTTCGCGCGCTATCGCTTGTCCAGCTACGGCTGCGTTTAAGGGCGACGCTCGGGGTGTTCCGGGATACATCGCCCGTGCCGGCCCGCGGCTTGAATCGAGGCTCAAGGCCCGGCACCACGTGCGAAACGATGCGCTGGCCGGTGAAGCGTTCAATCTTTTTCAGGTTAACCCCATCCTTGCCTGAGGCAAAGGATACCGCGATTCCCGATGCACCCGCACGGCCAGTGCGTCCGATCCGATGCACATAATCCTCGGCGAATTTGGGTAAATCGAAATTGATGACATGTGTGATACCGGCCACATCTATTCCACGTGCGGCGACGTCAGTTGCCACCAATACCCGCAGCCCACCATGGCGGAGCTTCGTGAGTGTTCGGTTACGGTCGCGCTGGTTCATATCGCCATGCAATGCCGCAGCTTCGTGCCCCTGGGCGGCAAGACTATCGGCCAACATATCCGCGTCACGCTTGGTGGCAGTAAAAACGATCGCCTGTTTCAATGCTATGTCGCGCAGCAGATGATCCAGAAGCCGGCTTTTATGGGACATATCATCTACATAATGCAACCGCTGCTCGATGTTATCAAGCCTTGCTTGCGCTGTTGCGATCTGGATGCGCTTGGGTGATTTCAGCAGACGCGCCGCTACATTGGCGATTGCGCTATCCAGCGTGGCTGAAAACAGCAAGGTCTGGCGATTCGCAGGTGTGGCTGCCGCGATTTTTTCCACATCGTCGATGAAACCCATGTCGAGCATACGGTCGGCTTCGTCCAGCACCAGCATTTCCAGGCGCGAGAAATCGATGCGTCCTCGCTGGATATGATCGATCAAACGGCCAGGGGTTGCGACGAGAATTTCTACCGGTTGCGAAAGCAATTTGTTTTGCAACGGATAAGGCATCCCGCCAAGGATGCTCACGACTCTGACTCGGGCCAGATGTTTACCATATTTTCCGGCTGCTTCGGATACCTGGAGCGCGAGCTCCCGTGTCGGCGTTAATACCAGAACACGCGGCCCGCGGCCGGACACTTTGGAAGGAGAGGCGAGCCGATGCAGCGCGGGCAACATGAACGCGGCGGTTTTACCTGTACCTGTCTGGGCCGATGCCATGATATCGTGGCCGGCCAACAATTCGGGAATGGCTTGTTCCTGGACGGGTGTGGGTGAGGTATAGCCTGAGTCGATAATAGCTTTAAGAATAAGGGGATGCAGGTTCAGTTTTTCGAAGGACATGTTTTTCCTTTAATGAGAACATGGCGACACATAAGTCCGGGTTGCAGGATGGCTCAAAGGGATTCGCTGCTGAATGCTAAAAAACATCCACATTCCATTTAGCGACCACCTCTCGCTGCCCGCGGCTGCTAGTCCGCGTCGAGCGCTGCTTTCCTGAGATTGCTGAACTTAGAAGCGCCTAAAATGCGCGCAAGCCTGATAAGGCTGCTGGAACTGACGGATATGACGGATATACCGCTAGCGCGCTCGTAAAACATCGCCGCTAACCACGGTGCCGCACAATTTCCGCTGGAGACTTGAAATCGAAGGGAGATCAGAAACGGTCAGGAACGATGAATCGGCAAAAAGCAAAAGACCTGTACCAGGCAAAACTTGCACTTTCACCGAAGGGGGCAGTATACAGGAAATTAAGGTTCTTTTAAAAATATTTATGCAATGAAAGGCACCCTTGCGGTCAAGGCATCAGTACGGTCCGCACTATCTCATGGTCCACCGCTATTAGACACTATCAGACGTCAAGCTGTCGCCGCCGTTGCCGTCTCAGCCGGAAGCGCGGGCCCTGAGATGATCTCGCGCTTCAACGCTTCGATCTGAGGCGGGTTCAGCGTTTCGGTCTTGAGCAACTCTTCCGCTGTTCGACCCAGCAGTGCGCGGTTAATTTTCAGGATGCCGGTGGCGCGCTCCAAAGCGTGATCTACGAGGGCACGCACTGCGCTGTCGACCGCATTTGCGGTTTTCTCGCTATAGTCCCGGGTCTGCATCATGGGTATGCCGGGTTGCAGAAAGGCAGCACGCTCGCGGTCGTAGGCAACGTTGCCCAGCGCTTCACTCATCCCGTAGCGCAGCACCATGGCCCGGGCCAAATCGGTAGCGCGGACGAGATCATCGGTGGCGCCTGTCGAGACCTCGTTGAATACCACTTGCTCCGCCGCGCGTCCGCCCATCATTACAGCCATTTTATTTTCCAGCTCCTCCCGCTTCATGAGAAAACGGTCCTCGGTCGGGCGCTGAATCGTATAGCCCAAGGCGCCAACGCCGCGTGGAATGATCGAGACCTTATGTACTTCATCAGTGCCCGGCAGGGCCAGCGCCACCACGGCGTGTCCCAACTCATGAAAGGCCACAACGCGGCGTTCGAAGGGGTTAAGCAGGCGGTTGCGTTTTTCAAGCCCGGCCACGACGCGCTCAATTGCGTTATTGAAATCCGCCATTGTCACTGAATCACCACGTCGCCTGGTCGCAAGAAGGGCCGCCTCGTTGACCAGATTTGCCAGATCCGCGCCGGTGAAGCCCGGCGTTAGCGCCGCGATCTGTTCCGACTTGACATCCGCGCTGAGTTTCACTTTTTTCAGGTGCACAGCCAGAATCTGTTCTCGCCCCAGCTTGTCCGGCCGGTCTACCAACACCTGGCGGTCAAACCTTCCCGCGCGCAGCAGAGCTGGATCGAGAATTTCCGGACGGTTGGTCGCACCCAGCAGCACAACACCTGTTTTTGGGTCGAAACCATCCAATTCAGCCAGCAATTGGTTCAGCGTCTGTTCCTTTTCATCATGTCCACCAAGCGCATAGGCACCACGGGCTCGACCGAGCGAATCCAGTTCATCGATAAAAATGATGGCGGGGGCTATTTGACGGGCCTGCTCGAACAGATCGCGTACCCTTGCGGCACCGACCCCGACAAACATCTCGACAAATTCCGATCCGGAGATTGAGAAAAACGGGACGCTCGCCTCTCCCGCAACCGCACGCGCCAGTAATGTCTTGCCAGTCCCCGGAGGCCCGATCAGCAGAATACCCTTGGGCGCACGTCCGCCCAGGCGGCTATACCCCTGCGGATCCTTCAGAAAATTGATGACTTCGACCAGCTCTTCCTTCGCTTCATCAACCCCGGCCACATCGGCAAAAGTTACTTTAGTCTCTTTCTCCACGAAAACCTTGGCGCGGCTCTTGCCGATCGACATCAGTCCTCCCGTCATCCCGCCAGGATTCATGCGCCGAATGAGAAATAACCATATCCCGAAGAAGAGGGCGGTCGGCAGCACCCAGGACAGTAGATCGCGTACCCAGGTGCTCTGCACTACGCCGGTATACGTCACATTGTGCTTGTCCAGCTTGTCAGCCAGTTCGGGTTCGACGCGCGTAGTGACAAAATCCTTTAACCCATCCGGGCTCTTTTCCTTCAGAGTGCCATAAATATGATTCTCGGTAATAGCGATCTCTCCAATCTTGTCCTGCTCCAGTAGCGTGTGAAAGCGGCTGTAGGGAATGGGCTCAACCTTCGTGTATTCTTTATACAGGTTCTGCACCATCAAAATGCCGAGGATCGCAATAATGATGTACCAGAGGTTGATTTGAAATTTTTTATCCATCGTGCCTTCCCGTTGGCATTGTGCCCATGCATTTAAAAAGACAGTTCAGCGGGGGATCTGTTTCAGCATAGCATATGGCAAGCGCAGCATGGAGCTTGCGGGCGCCATGCATACTATTAGCTGCTTCCCATTCGCCTCATGGGACGAGAGAGCCCATTTCTCGCCGGCGAGTCATGAATTAACTATATTATAGGGACGGGGCCACAGTGGATCCGGCGAACCCTGACTTCATGGCCGGCGTCAGAATTATCCGAAAAAGACCAACACCCAATCAATTAACCATGCAAGAAGTGCCTGACCTCGTTGCTTGTGAAGAATGCGATGCGATCTACCGCAGGCCGACGCTGGGCCGTAAGGAAGTGGCGCGCTGCCGCTGTTGTGGTGCTGAATTGGACCGCGATACGGGTGGTCTCGGCAGGCATGTTCTGCCACTGGCGATTGCTGGTTTGATTATGTACATCATTGCCAATGCTTTTCCGATTGCTGAAATGGAGCTCCGGGGTTTTGTCAGCCGGACTACGCTCATAGGCTCGGTCTTTTCCTTGTACACCGAAGGAATGCCTTTGGTAGCGTTTCTGGTACTGGCGACCACAATTCTGTTTCCATTGATTCAACTTCTGGCTCTGATTTATTTGCTTACCTCGCTGAGCGTGTCCGAAAAGAGATCCGGATATCCCATCGCTGTCAATGTGCTGGGGCGCCTGATTCAATCGTTGCGGCCATGGGTGATGGTGGAAGTGTTTCTACTGGGCGCCATTGTTGCATTTGTCAAAATGACGAGTATAGCAACAGTACTGCCTGGCGTTGCGCTATGGGCATTTGGCGCTCTTACTTTCCTCCTGACATCGGTGCTGTCATTTAATCCTCGCCATATCTGGCGGACATCTTTACCGGAAAGGGGGAATAAAGCATGACAACGGATAGAACCGTTCTGTCAGCAGACCAACCCGTAGAGGCTGAGCCAACCGTCAACGCCTCGCCTATAAGGACTGCGGGGAGGCTAGGTATGGTGTCATGTCATCATTGCGCCATCTTGTGGAAAGACGTGAACGCGCATGGGCGCTGTGGCTGCTGCGGTGCAAAGCTGTATATGCGCAAGCCTGGCAGTCTCTACCGAACCTGGGCTTTACTGATTGCCGCCTGCATAATGTATATTCCGGCGAATACCCTGCCCGTAATGATTACCCTCTCTTTCCCGCGGGCGGAACAGCAAGACACCATCATGAGCGGCATCGTTTATTTCTGGAATTCCGGTTCATGGGTATTGGCGCTTATTGTTTTTATTGCCAGCTTTCTGGTGCCTCTGTTCAAGCTGGCGGTCATCATCCTGCTATTGATAACGACACAGCGGCGCAGTAGCTGGCGCCTCCTTGAACGAGCAAAACTTTATCGCATTGTCGACGTGATAGGCCGTTGGTCTATGCTGGATGTTTTTGTGGTAACGCTATTGACCGGACTTGTACAGATTGAAGGTTTCGCAGTGGTGCATCCCGGGCCGGGCATAGCTGCCTTCGCCGCGGTAGTGGTATTGACCATGTCAGCTTCGATCAGTTTTGATCCCCGTTTGATGTGGGACGTGACTGAACATGAGTCCGAAGACCTATATGAATGAAGATCAAACACGTGATTTCCCGGAATCGATCCCTCAACCCGAGAAGGCGCGCCAGCGAAACTGGATCCCCTCATTAATCTGGCTGATTCCGATACTTGCCGCGATTATCGGAATTTCGCTTGCGGTTAAGACCTGGATTCAGCGTGGCCCCGAAATCACCATTACGTTTCGCTCTGGCGAAGGACTTGAGGCTGGCAAGACCAAGGTTAAGTATAAAGAAGTCGAGATTGGCACGGTACAGTCGATAACGCTTAGCGAAGACCGCTCTCTCGTTCTGGTAACTGCGCAATTGAAGAAGGAAGCCAAAAGTTTTACCGCAGCCGACAGCCGTTTCTGGGTCGTGCGTCCACGTGTGGCAGGTTCCGGTGTGTCCGGGTTTAGCACGTTGTTGTTTGGAGCCTACATTGGGGCCGATGCTGGTGTTTCGACGGAGCAAACAGACAAGTTTACAGGGCTGGAGACGCCGCCAATAGTCACGCGCGATGCTTCCGGAAAGCAGTATATTTTACATGCGGCCGATATGGGCTCGCTGGATATCGGTTCCCCTGTCTATTTCCGTCGGATCAAAGCGGGGCAGGTCACCGCGTATGATCTGGATGACAATGGTGAAGGCATTACCATGCGAATATTTATTAATTCGCCCTACGATAGATTTGTCGGTATCAATACACGCTTCTGGCACGCCAGTGGCTTTGATATGCACCTTAGTGCCGATGGTCTTAAGTTAAAGACCCAATCACTTGCTACTGTTGTGCTTGGTGGCTTGTCGTTTCAATCGCCTGATGGTAATTCCGGCCCCCGCGCCAAAGAGGACACCGCTTTCATCCTGGCGGAAAACGAGACTGAAGCGTTAAAGGAACAGGATGGCGAAGCGGAAATAATATTGCTCAATTTCAAACAATCCCTGCGTGGTTTGAGGCCCGGTGCTGAAGTCAGTTTCCGCGGACTGGTTTTAGGACAGGTTAAATCGATAGGAATTGAATATGATCCCAAGCAGCAAGAATTCAGTATGCCGGTCCTGGTGCAAATTTATCCGGAGCGTCTGGGGCGGAGATTTTCAGAATATCGAAAAGAATCCAAGTACACAGCACAACAGCGTTTGCAGTTTATGATCAATCGTGGCTTGCGTGCGCAGTTACGACACGCCAATCTGCTTACCGGACAACTTTATGTTGCTTTCGATTTCTTTCCTAAAATCGTCGCGGTGAAAAGAGATGTTTCAAGAAGTAAAGCCGATGTGGATGCTTCCCATGCATTGTTGGAGTTGCCCACTATTCCCAGTAGCGCTGAGGAAATTCAAACGCAGGTGTCCGAGATCGCGCTCAAGTTGAGTAAGGTTCCCTTCGATCAAATCGGCGACGAGTTACAGGAATCGTTAAAATTGCTTCAGGGAACGCTGAACAGCGCCGGACAGCTGGCAGAGAAATTGAATAATGATGTGGCGCCCGAAATTACCATGGCAATGAAAGATGTGAGCAAGACCCTAGATGCGGCAGGGAGAGTCTTGTCTGACGATGCCCCGCTGCAGCAGGATTTACGTCAGACACTACAGGAATTAACGCGCGCGGCGGCTTCTCTCCGGGTATTGACCGATTATCTGGAGCGTCATCCTGAATCGGTCATTCGAGGTAGGCGGGGAGATAAATAATGACGCCCCTGGCGCGCGGCATACTGGGCATGATAACAGCATTATTGGCGGCTGGCTGTGCATCCGTTCCGGAAACACGGTTTTATACGCTATCGGTTCCATCCGAGTCCCCGGAGAGAAAAGTCATATCGCGGGATTCGTCTACGCCGATTTTTATTGACATATTGCCCATCAGTGTTCCAGAACGGCTTGCCCGTCCACAGCTGGTTGTACGTTCAACAGGTGCACGGCCGGAAGCACAGCTTTTTATCCTGGAACAGGATCGCTGGTCATCTGCATTCAACTACGAACTGCGGGATGCGTTTGCCGCTGGCATTGCCCGTCAAACTGGAGCTGTAAACGAGGCACGCTCACTTCGTACACCCGGTCAGCCTGGCTACCGGATTGCGATTGAGCTTAGCCAGTTTGATGCAATAGTCGGCGATCGGGTACAGGCGAGATTTGGCTGGACGATTACGCGTTCCACTGATGGACGCAGTGCTATATGTTCTGCAAGGATTACAGAACCGGTTACTGGAGGCATCGAGGGCGTCGTAAAAGGTACGCAACGCGCAGTCGCCAGTGTAACCGCAGACATATCGAAGAATTTGATTGAGCTGGATATGGGCCGTGCTGCAAGCTGTATACGGCCCATGAATCATTGATACGGTTAGCTCACACCATACTCGGCAGAATTTCGCTCAGTGCATCCGTTTAGTGCGTGTATTGAACATAACCTCGCATTTTCTCGATCTGCATCGCATCGGTAGCGGATTATTTTGGAGTCATTCGGAGAATTCTCAACCCTGCCGTGCATCGTCCACGCGACAAGGTCGTGCGGGTATCAGAGAGCGTAGCGTGCCAATCAAGGTAAGAGACCAGATCAGCAGGGCAAACCAGCCCCAGTAACCTGAGATAACCTCAAGAAATCCATAACCGCTCGCCTTGGCCAGGGAAAGCGTACAGGCCGTATACATCCCCATGGGAAAGACTCTGCTCCATGAAGGAGGATTAAAAAAATGGTACTGCCTGCCGAACGCCAATCTCGACCATGGAAAAATTTTTATCCACAACGGTGCTGGACCGGGGACATGGGTAAATTTAAGGATATCCATGACCAATAGGTAGGGTATCCAAAACGTACCCAGGACCCATGCAAAAAAGGTCATCCAAAGTGTAATGGCCCGCATGCTATCCCATAGCGGTATGGCAGGCATATACATAGTTAATTCAGAACCCGTCAGGGTAAGGATAGCCGGGGCGCCCATGCAGATCCAGTAAGGGGCGTCCCAGTCATCCTGTTTAAAACGGCTGAAAAACAATCGGTAAATGATTCGTGCTGCGATAAACAGATACAGGATAAAACCGGCGGCCCAGAAAGACCATATCGCAAAATAGCCATAATCGGCGTGTGCGTCTGCTGGATCCAGCAGACGGACTCCCAGCAGGGCTACGGATACCGTACTTACAACGATGAGCAGGGTAGTGCCATTCAAGGAGTCCCGGATGGATTTTTCGGACATGCCGACGAGATTGAAAATAATAAAACACATGCATATGAGCCAGCCCATCAGCGCTATCAGCCATAACAGGCCCGCTAAGGCGCCGGCCTGAAGGAATATGACAAGCTGCATTCCTACGGTATTGGTTCCAACTACGAATGTCAGAAAAAGCCAGCTACGGGGCAGGGTTCGAAGGTCCGCCAGGAGGTTTGCCGAAAAGAGCAACGCCCTGGCAATCAGCATGATGCAGAACAGCACATAAAATACCGCATTCAGCGTAAACAGAACCTTTGCTATGCCCGGGAAAGCCATCGCCTCAAGGGCAATGGACACAATGCCCGTAGCCATGACCATTGCAAAATATACTGGATGAAAATCCCTGATACCACTGGCGATAACGGCGCCGCACTGCTTCATACAGATGCCATTCGTTATGCGATTGAAAACCCATTCAGGATAGAATATCCGACTTTACGCTTCCCAGCATGACGGAACAATGTGCTCATGGCTCTTTGTTGCTGAATCATGTCTGCTGGCACTGATTGGTCCGGGTGCATCGCTTTGGCATTTTTAGTGATCGCGGGCATTTTAATGGTCATAACCGTGCGGGTCGGTGGATGACACCTTGCGGGCCGCTGGTATTGATCACTCTTTAGATGTGCCTTACACTCTTTGTTTCGACTGAGTCGACTGCTCCTTTTTTTAATCCTTCACTCAGCGGAGGAAATATGGCCACGATCGATCAGATTGTTGATACCGCGGTTGAACTCGGCGAGCGGACATCATGGGAGGCTGTGCGTTTGCACGACATAGCGGCTGCGCTGGGAATCAACCCTGATGATGTGCGCGCTCATTTTCAAAAAAAAGACGACATCGTTGATGCCTGGTTTGAGCATGCGGATAGCATCATGCTCAAAGCGGCGCAAGCATCGGATTTTCCTTATCTGACGCCCCGCCAGCGTTTGCACCGTTTAATCATGACGTGGCTTGGCGCATTTAATCCTTATCGAAAAACGACCAGGCAGATGATTTACGGCAAACTGGAGCCGGGGCATATTCAGGCTCAAGCCGCCGGATTGATGCGCGTTAGACGCACCGTCGAGTGGATGCGCGCCGCCGCCGTACGCGAGGCAACTTACATTCACCGAATGCTGGAGGATTCAGGGCTTGCCGCGATCTATCTGGCGGCATTCTTCTACTGGATGAATGATGACTCTCCTGGATCAACAAGAACCAGCCGGTTTCTTGAGGGATGTCTGATGGTGGCGGATAAACTGGGCCGCATGGTTCGGTTCACCCCGGCAGTCTTGCAGAACGAATAGGTAACGAGCGTCCAAAGCATCCTGACGCATTCTCAATAAGATCTCCTAGATCTCCTCCCCTCCATCGCGGCGGCTAATCCAGAGCTCGTGAATCCGCTTTGCGCAATTTATCCTGCGGCGGTCACCTGCGATATCGGCCCCATCGGGCTTGACAGGCCTTTTGTTGAGCCGGTCGTCGCTCGCGTCATCCTGTCGCTATCCGTCTTCCTCCATCCTCCGTCTTGCCGATCGCCTCCTGCTTCAAATTTCGAGCCCTACCGGTCTCATCGCTGTTGCGCCAACAATTGAGGAAAAAGCCTACCCTGAGCGATCAATCGCTTCCTGTCGGTCTCCAATGCAACAATGAGGAAGATTTTGAGTGGGAAAATGGCGAATTGCTGTTATTCTCCTGTGGCAATTCTATTGCTCCCATCAGCTCATTTGATGAGACGTTTTATATTATGAAATTTTATGTTGCTCGTGCTCTCACTTAAAAGGAAAATCCATGAAGAAGTTGTTTATCGCCGTTGCCACAACGTTAGCGATCGCCAACCCGGCTTTTGCAGCTGTCAACATTAACACTGCTACCCAGGCCGAGCTTGAAACTCTCAAAGGCATTAATGCGGCCAAGGCCAAGGCGATCATTGACTATCGCAAAAAGGCGGGCGCGTTCAGGTCCACCGACGAACTGGAAAATGTTGAGGGCATCAGCCCCGTCACCGTGGACCTCCATGAACTTCGGAAGGATATCTCGCTGACAGGCCCAACGACTCTTAAGAAGGAAGCCAAGCCGGCAGCCAAGTAAGACAAGCAATAAGTCGTCGTCCAATAAAAACTCCCGTTAATCCGGGGGTTTTATTATTTCTGCGCTTACTTCTATTTCTACGCCTTCCATTCCTTGCCCATTTTCGTGTTTTGACACACGACTGAAACCCCGGGCAGATAGCATTGTGTGCTCGTCCGTCTTCTGCGCGCAGGGGGGGCGGCTAAAGAGAGGGAGATCAGCAAAACCGTTCTCATGATTGGCTTTTGCTTTTTTTTATTGAACCAACCAACAAATCGTTCGTCCGTATATGGTGCGGGCGGACTTTCCGGCTACCTGATATAATGCCGCCCTTTTGTTGTTCCGACCGAGGTTTTATCCATGTCACGTCCCATACGCAATATTGCAATTATCGCCCACGTCGATCACGGCAAGACGACACTGGTTGATAAGCTGCTGCATCAGGCGGGTTCTTTTGCTGCGCATCAGCATATTGCCGAGCGTGTAATGGACTCCAACGATATCGAGCGTGAGCGCGGCATCACCATACTCGCCAAGAACTGCGCTGTCGACTACGAAGGCATACATATCAATATTGTGGATACACCCGGTCATGCCGATTTTGGCGGTGAGGTGGAACGCGTGTTATCGATGGTGGACGGCGTGCTGCTGCTTGTTGATGCGGTGGAAGGTCCGATGCCACAAACGCGCTTTGTCACGAAAAAAGCGCTGGCGCTGGGGTTGCGCCCGATTGTGGTGGTCAACAAAATTGATCGCCCCGGTGCGCGCCCTGACTGGGTAGTGAATCATACCTTCGATCTCTTCGATAAGTTGGGGGCGAATGAAGAACAGTTGGATTTTCCCGTGGTATACGCCTCGGCGCTCAACGGGTACGCCACATTGGACCTGAAACAGACGAGTACGGACATGCGCCCGTTATTCGACATCATACTTAAGCACGTCCATGCCCCGGCGGGAAATGCAGACGAGCCGCTGCAACTCCAGATCAGCGCCCTGGATTATTCCAGTTTTGTCGGACGAATCGGTATCGGACGGATCAGTCGCGGCCGACTCAAGCCCGGCCAGGATGTAATGGTAATGGCTGGGGCGAACGTACCCAAAAAGGCCAGGGTCAACCAGGTGCTGGGCTTTCGCGGCATCGAGCGTGTGCAGCTCGATGAGGCACTGGCGGGAGACATCGTGCTGATCAATGGCGTTGAAGAACTCTGTATCGGTGCGACGCTGGCCGATATCAATCAGCCCGAGGCTTTACCGATGCCGGCCGTGGATGAGCCCACGCTGACCATGAACTTTCAGGTGAACACGTCACCTTTTGCAGGAAAGGAAGGCAAATTTGTTACCAGCCGGCAACTGCGCGAGCGCCTGGAAAAAGAACTGCTTACCAATGTTGCAATGAAGCTGGAGGAAACCGGCGACACCGATTCATTCCTGGTTTCCGGCCGGGGCGAATTACATCTCACCATTTTGCTTGAGAGCATGCGGCGTGAAGGGTATGAGCTTGCGGTATCGCGTCCGCACGTGGTGATCCGGGAAATTGACAGTGTCAGATGCGAACCGTTCGAAATGCTTACCGTGGATGTGGAGGAGGTTCATCAAGGCGCCGTGATGGAGGCTCTGGGTGCGCGCCGGGGCGATTTACAAGACATGGTTTCGGACGAGCGCGGTCGGGTAAGGCTGGATTACCGCATTCCCGCGCGGGGGTTGATTGGCTTCCAGTCCGAATTTATGACCATGACGCGAGGGACAGGTCTCATGAGCCATGTATTCGATGAATATGCGCCCATGCGACCGGAAATTGCCGCGCGCCGAAACGGGGTGCTCATTTCCGCCGAGCAGGGTGAAGCCGTAGCGTATGCGCTCTGGAAATTGCAAGAGCGTGGGCGCATGTTTGTCAGTCCCGGAGACCGCTTGTACGAAGGAATGGTGATCGGCATCCACAGCCGCGATAACGATCTGGTGGTCAACCCCATCAAGGGCAAGCAGCTGACGAATATCCGTGCATCAGGAACCGATGAGGCGGTAACCCTGACTCCGCCGATTCAGCTTACGCTGGAATCCGCCATCGAATTCATCGCTGATGACGAGCTGGTCGAGATCACCCCAAAGACTATTCGCATACGCAAGCGTTTTCTACAGGAACACGAGCGCAGAAAAGCTTCGCGAGCCGCCGCATAATACCTGACTTTTCGAAATCGCGGCGCATTACGGCAGTCACGGCCTAGTCTAACCCTAGTTCCTTATTTCGTTCCTTGCATGGATGCTGCATCATAGCAGCTGCTGTGCTTTTCAGCCTGAATGTAAGGAACGGAAGAGGCTTCACATGAGTGAAAAAATCCTGTGGTACATCGCCGATCCCATGTGTTCGTGGTGCTGGGGCTTCATGCCAGTGATCGAAAAAATCCACGCCGAATATGGCGACCGGTTGAAGCTGGAATTGCTGCTGGGCGGTTTGCGGCCCGGCACAAAAGACCCCATGGGCCGCGCGCAACGTCAAGAAATTCTCCATCATTGGGAAGCAGTGCATCGGATGACGGGACAGCCATTCCGGTTTGCAGGGGCGCTGCCCGAGGGATTTATTTATAACACCGAGCCCGCCAGCCGTGGTGTCGTTGCGGTATCCCTGATCGATCGCGGCGCCGTGTTCCCCTTTTTCAGGGCGGTGCAGTCCGCCTTTTATACCGAACAGCAAGACGTGACCAGTTCCCTCGTTCTGGCACAGTTGGCCGGCGGTATGGGATTGGATAGTCAGCGTTTCGCATTGATATTCGAATCCGATATGGCGAAGAACCTGACTCGGGAAAATTTTAATCGCTCACGTTGGTTAGGTGTAAGCGGTTTCCCTACCCTGCTCCTGGACAACGGCGCAAATTATCGCTTTCTTGCCCGAGGTTACCGACCGTCTCAGGAATTATGTTCAGAAATCGATGAGTGGCTTCAGTCATAGCTGGCTTGGAATAGCGTCACCGGGAATTCATGGCTGGCGGAATACTTGCTCATGGCAAACAATGTAAACGCTCAGGCAGCGGCCGCGTTAATAACGCTGTACCGGGTGTGCAGAAATCAGAGCTTCCGCTTCTTTCAAACCCGGCTTATTGAATAAGCTTATTTATATGTTGTTCAGGGGGCTCGATTGTCATTACAAGGTAACTCATGCACAAATCTTCTTTAAATTTTTCTCTTTTTGTTGTTGCACTTTCTCTCTGTATCTCCGCGCCCGCTTTCGCTGACAAGCCCGCGTGGGCTGGCAATCGCGAAGGCGAATATGACAAGGATGGCGACAAACACGAAGGCAAGGGTAAAAATCACAAGAATTACCGCGGGTACCAGAATCACCAGGACGGAAATTGGAATTACCAAGGTGGAAACCGGAATTATCGAGGTAATAATCATTACGCGACGCGCAATTTTGACGATCGTCAGCGAGGCATTATCTATGATTATTTCGGACCCAGATTCCGAAGTGGCCGCTGTCCGCCGGGCCTGGCAAAAAAGTACAACGGCTGCCTGCCCCCAGGGCAGGCCAAACAATGGAGAATGGGATATCCGTTGCCACCGAGTGTGACTTTTTATACCTTGCCTCCCGCGCTGATCGGGCAATTGGGTTATCCGGGCCCAAGATACCGTTACGTACGCGTTGCCGCGGATATCCTTCTGATCGCAGCCGGTACCGGAATGGTTATCGCCGCAATCGAAGATCTAAACTCAATGTGAACCACTACGCCTTGAATACGGCCTGGAAGGCATAGGGAAGGTCAGCAATGATTTAACAGTCTGAATCCAGGCTAAGGCGCGGATACTGAGCGCGAGCCCTGTGAGCGGAAACCTATCCATATTAATGGCGGGACTCGGTGTTCCCGGTTTCATGGTAAGGCGACAACCAAATGTCAGTAGATTTTTGCTATGTTGGATTCAGCGCCTTGCTTCAAGAACTGAATGACCCGTGGGTGACTCACTGCGGGGTTTATTCGAAGGCTCAAAGGCCAGTTCCGCTTGACCAGCCCAGACGCTCCAATAATCCCCGGAATGTATCGCTTGCGATAATAAATGCGATGAGATAAGAAGTTAAGCTTAACAAGACGATTGTGCCAATGGATCTCCATGGGCTCAAGGTGGAATAACGCCGCCATTGCGAGAGGAAGCTCGTATCCTCCAGTGTGTCGGGCCGATTGTATCGCTCCAATTCGGCAACGATATTATGCCGGGCTCTGCGCAGCGCGCTCACGATACCCGTCCGGTACGTGGCATCGATAAGATCGAGCCTCTTGGCTTGGACATCGAAGGAAGACGCATACAAGGCTGCCTTTCTGGCTGCTTCTCTGTAGAAGTCCTGCATCCGTTCCAGATACCGGTCATCCGCGAATAACTCATCAACCGCTTCTTCGATAGTGGAGATATCTTCCTTGCCCGGAACTGGAGGTTTGACAGCACTTTTTCCAGCTGATTTTGGCTTGAGTAGTCTTTCTATCTCTTGTATAAACTCATGTTCCTTTCTTGCGATGAGCTTGAGCCAAATTGCCTCGGCGGCTTGAGGAGAGGGAGGCCGGAAATTTGTTCCGCCATTGCGTGCATCCTCAAAAAGCTTATCAAGTTCAATCTTCGCCGCCCTTTCACACTCGTCGTCTACTGCCTTAAGCCTTACATTGAAAATGCTCATCGTTGTTCTGAAGCGCCTCGAAACCTTAATTGATACAGTGTAGCGTAATTCGCAAAGGCGTTCATGCTGATATGAGTGATAATCTCGTAGGACGCATCTATGTGAAGTTCCCTTAGAAATGCTTCCAGACAAGGGAATCCTATAACAGCTTATATCCGGATTGCGGCGAAAGCATCGTGTTCTTCGACAGCGGCTGCCGCACGACGGATGAGTTCGTAATTGCTCTCCGGTTTCATCATGCCGCCTACGGCGAGGGATATGACCATTGCTTCAAACGGGTAGGTAAGGTGGGCGCGATATCTTTGCATGAGGCTTTCATTATCGATTTGGGTGACCCCGTAATCTCTGAGTTTCTGCGCATAATCAGCAACCAGCCGTGCTTCATGAGCTCGCCGGACCTCAGGGTTAAGAGCGGTAGCCAGGAAATAGGCGATATCTCCGATTCCCTCGCCAAAACGTACCAATTGCCAGTCCAGAAGGCCGGGTTGAGACTGGTTCCAGAATAAATTACCGGGATGACAGTCATGGTGGATAAGCGTCAGTGGGGCGTCCGACAGGAAGCGCATGATGCGGGAGCGATGCCGTGCATAGTGGACCGCCAGCGCATGAATAGCGGACGGCACGGTCTGTCCCGCCCTGCGTAACCCTCGCTTCATCAATGGAACCGCCAAGGCTGTGCCCAAGCAGTCTTCGAGGCGACGTACGGGGCGCGCAAGCCAGCGATAGGTTTGCACGAGATCCGGTTTGTCCCAAAAATGGGCGTGAAAGCGGGCAAGTTGTTCAATAACAAGCGTGGCTTGCTCCGGCTCGAGGATATCGCCGGGGCTGCCGGCAGTCGCCCCGGATTCAGTTACGTCTTGTAAAACCAGGGTTGCGCCTCTGCCGGAATCGCTCTGCGCTGCAAGGAAATCGGGGATGGAAGCCGGCACGGCCCGAGCCGCTTCATTATAGAAGCGCACCTCTGTATGCAACAATCTTGGCAAAGCTGTAATCAGTCTGGCACGCCAGGCCAGGGAGGGAAGTTTCACGAACCACCGCCGAGGCAGGTTTGATGGGCCGTCATGCCCGACTGTCAGGCGAACTCTTGTTGTGGTGCCGATATCGAGCGAGGTAATGCTTACATTCGATACGATAACACCGTCGAGGCGATTATCAACGACTCGTTGAGCCCAGCCTACAGTCAAATCGCTGGGCCGTTGTGCAACAATATTATGCTTATCATGCTTATTATTCTTAATCACTTCTGTATTCACAGAATGCCGTCTATGTGGCAACTGCACTTATAAAATAGCGTTTATTTGGTACAAGTAATGGTTGGGACATGGAAAGGGGAGCCATAGGGCTCCCCTCGGGACCGGCAAACGGAAAGCCTGTACTCAGCGCTACTGCAGCTTCCAGTCCGGATGATAGTGTGTTTCCTTGTCGAAATCCTTCCAGATAAAGTCTGGATAGATGATCGGTTTGGTTGGAATAGGAAACGTCACCAGATCCACGACTCCGGTTAACGTACGCCCGATCCCTTGTACAATTCCAGTAAAGAATCCCACCGGAATACCGTAAGCGGGACCTTTTTTGTTGCTTTCTAGAATCATGTTCTTGGGAACTTCCACTATACCGGTGACGGTATTGGCAACGCCGTGGGCAAGTTTGTTACCAACTTTCTCCGGGTAACTTTCATTTGCTGCCATTGCCGCGTGAGGCGAGAAGAATAGCAATGCGGATACTAACAGCAACGGTTTCAACATGTTTTTCATGGATACCTCCCTAAAGTAGATTAACAAATAAATCCATTGTAATACTAGCATACTGTCGAGATTTATATGTATGGCATCTAACAAATTCAGTTTTTTCAATTTGAAACGGCGATGCATGGTCGAAAATCATCTCCAGAGAAAAAGGGTTGAACTTCATTATATGACGCATTGACGGGATTTTCGCGCAAATTATAGCTAAAGCAGAACGGGAAAATGAAGGGCCTGGGTTATTAGGGCTATTAATTCTGAATAAATGCTTTCGTTAAGAAGAAGAGTCTCAGGAAGATGGCTGGGAGGATCAACATATTTATCGATCGTGCGGGAACATCTTGCTAAGAAAAAGCCCGCGCGGATACCGACACCGAGCTGTCCCCCTTTTTTAGAAGGCTCCTCATTAATCAACAGGCAGAACTCGTGCCAGGGTTGTGACTGCAACCCAATGTCATTATATTGCAGAGCGTTATATACTTTTTTATTTTCCGGTGCTTACCGTCATCGTTACAACTGTAAAGATTTCCGTCGCAGAGGTTTATCGATATTTCTGAAAATTTTATCTGTTTGGCTGGGGATGGCCCTGTTTTCGTGCCTCGATGCGCTTCAGAAAGACACCCATGACTTCACGGTAAAGCGCATCCTTGAGGACGCCGTCTTCGTTGCCCGCATCAACATTGGGGTTGTCATTGATCTCTATAACATAAAACCGGTTACCCACCTGCTTGATGTCAACGCCATAGAATCCATCCCCAATGAGATTGGCTGATTTGAGTGCAATCTCCACCATTTCTTGCGGGGCGTCACCTACCGCGATTGCTTCGGTGGGACCTTCGCTCAGCTTGCGCTGCTGATCGTCGCGCTTGATGACTTGCCAATGCCCAGCGGGAAAGCGATATCTCGCGACAAACAAGATTCGCCGATCCAGTATGCCAACCCGCCAGTCAAAGTCGGTAAACAACCATTCCTGCGCGATGATCAGCACCGATTTCGACATGAGTTCGGTTACCTTGGCAGGCAACTCGGCTTCTGCTTCGACCTTTACCACTCCGCGCGAGAATGAGCTGTCCGGTTGTTTCAGGACGCAGGGAAGGGCGAGCTCGGGGATAATTCGAGCAATATTGTCCCGGTGTACCAATAGCGTTTTCGGGATCGGTATATTGCGCAGCGAGAGAAGCTCAGCCAGATATACCTTATTGTTGCACTTGAGGATGGAATCGGGGTCATCGATGACCACCAGCCTCTCCGCGAGCGCCCGGCGCGAGAAACGATAAGTGTAGTGATTAACAAAAGTCGTGTCGCGAATGAATAGCGCATCGAATTGGGGAATGCGCCCGATGTCGTTGCGCGTGATGAATTCCACCCGCATGCTCAGTTCTTCAGCAGCCCTTTTAAATTTCTCCAGCGCTTTCGCGTTAGAAGGGGGCTCAGGATTACTGGGATCGTGGAGAATGGCCAGATCGAAGCGGAACGGATGCTTCCTCGGTGCCTGACTTCGCCCGGTAAAATAGTCCATCGCCGCACGTACCGCGAATTCGTGATGTTCGGTGGGAATGTCGCTCGCGGCAATCGCCCGCACGTTGCGTACGCTCCATTGATCGCGATGACGCTCGAAGCGGGCGGACAGCAGCGGCGCTTGTAACAGGTTGAAGAGCTGATGGCTGAGCGAATCGTAGTGGCTGCTTATACTTCGGCCGAAGTAGATGCCCAGTACAAAATCGTCCGCCGCGAGCGGCGCCAGCAGGCGCTGGATCATTGCGTTCAGGTCTTCGGTGAGATAACGCACCAGATTTTGCGATTGCAAATCTTCTATGGTTCCCACTTTCGGCAACGGCTTGTGACCGCGCGCTTCGGCAAGCAGCGATACATAATAACCGGAGCTCTGGTACCGATACGATTTGCAAAGGTTGAATACCTTGACAGAGCGGCTTGTGGTTTGATCGGGGAGACGGCTGATACCATTGGCATAAAATGGATCGATCAGGTAGGTCCGGGCCGCAACGACGCTTACACCAGGAATATCCAGAGGCCATTCTGCGGGCTCATCGACAATGATGAGTATATTCATCAGGATAGTCTGCTGCCGGTTTCCGCTGAGCAATCTATCCTCCACGGCCGTCACCGGATAGCGGTCGGCTTATGCCACGCAACACGCGCTAACTTATCAGGTAGGCTGAGGAGCACTTTTTTTAGTTTCGCCCGGAGGCGTGCCGGCGCTGCGCACATTAACGAATTTGCTTAGTGTATCGAACCAGAAGGGAGCTCCTAGCGAAACTGCAAATATAGAAATAGCCAATCCGAACAGTTTATAAAGTGCCCAGCTCGCAAATTCCAGTGATAGCCGGGGTGGCTGAAAATAACCCGGATCAGTTGGGTTACCTGACCATCCGACCGGCAATTGGAGGTTGCGGGCTTTTTCGAGGACAAACTGTATGCGGGTATCTTCACTTTCACCTGCGGGTATAGCTCCGGGGGAGGCGGATTCGGCGCTTTTCGGGCTCGGCTGTGACTTGACCGCATCCTGTGCGGCAGCGACGAGCGAGGCGCGCAGGGCATTATCTTGCGAAAGACGTTGAATGAGCATCACTGTATCGGCATTCGAGGCTACGACAACAATAATCGCCAGGCCAAACAGTACCTGCTGAGTCCATCGCTTATACCAGCCGCCGACCCTGTTCATGGCATCGTTGAACCAGCCCTCCAGGTTTTTTCGGAAGGCTTCTGCCTGATGTTCTATAGCCTTGACCTCGCGCCGCGTCTTATCCACGAGGACGAGAAGCGATTCTTTGGTATTACCTTCGGGCAACCGCTTGAGTCCCTCCTGGATATTGCCCAGCGGATCGGGATACTGGGCCGCGATGGTGCGGCCGAACTCAAGCGCCTCCCTCAAGGTAGCGCCCGCATTCAGGAGAAGAGCTGCTTCTCTGGGATTTTTGGCTGATGCGATAGCTGCGCGCCGTGCGTCCAGCATTTTTAGCGTCGCATTGATTTGATCCGCTTTCATTTTCGCATCTGTTGCGGCGGCTGCAAGTTCGGTATTGCCGTCGGCCTGGTTTGCGGCTTGCAATGCCGCTTCGTACGCGGCCTTCGCCTTGTCCGCAATGGTTTCCAGGGCGGCTCGGGCCTGCGCCTGAGCTTGCCTTGCGAGCTCGGCCGCTTGGGCAAGCTGCGAATTGCCGGGCATGGCAGCGGCTGCCTGCCGGGCTGTCTCGTAGGCGTCATCCGCCTTTTCAGCCTGGGCCAGAAGATCCCCATATCGCGCGGCGATAACCCCCCGTATTCCCAGAATGTCGAGCAGGGCCAGCGAAAAATTTTCCGGCGACATATAAGAGGGCTTGCGGGTCGGCTTATTGGGGTCGACCGCGTGCTGCGAAATACTGCTTATCAGTCCGTGATTGTAGAGCTGCTGTGCCAGCCCGGTGAACGTTGGATCATTGAGAAGGTTTTTGATTCCTTCGAAGAGGTTCTTTCCCCTTTTTTGCAGCAGCGACGCGATGGCCTCATTAATAGCCGTGCAAATAAGGCTGAGGAGCAGGTAGACGAAAATGACGCCAATGGCTACTTCCAATATACTGGAACCGAACATTAGACCTCCGCCAAAAGAGATAATGCATACAATGCATAACCCAGTCTAGTCAATATGGTTATTTGTGGCAAGTGGGTATTCCGGACAGAGAGCGTGCGAGCCAGGCGACATGGACCGTTGCCGTGGACAACATGAGCTGCGCATGGGCTCGCAATTTAATTCCAAAATTGCGATATCTCATGCACAACTTCGGTGCAACTTTGAACAGTGATGCGCAGTCTCATTAGCGCTACCACATCCGTAAATAAAACCTGCGCGGAGCTCACGCGAGACTGATTCGGATGTTTCCCATGTAGAGAATCAACCCGAACCATGACACGACTTTTTGTTGCTGCATTAATTTACGTTGCTGGATTGGCCAGTGCCCCAGGTGTTGCTATTGCCGCCAATTCGGTTGACGCCCCCGATACCATGGCAGAGCGAATGAAACCTTGTACCATTTGCCACGGCCGGGACGAAAAGACTGGCAGAGATGCCTATTATCCCCGCATCGCGGGGAAGCCGGAGGGCTATCTTTTCAATCAGTTGCGAAATTTTCGCGATGGCCGGCGCTACTATCGACCCATGGCTTTATTGCTTGAGAATCTGTCGGACCAATATCTGAGGGACATGGCGCATTACTTTTCCACCCTTAAGCAGCCTTATCCGCCGCCCGAGCCGATGGCTTCCACACCTGAAGAAATCAAACTGGCGCGCAAACTGATCGACGTGGGAGATGCCGCGCGTAAAATTCCGCCATGCCGAGAATGCCATGGCAGAGAACTCATGGGGACGCAGCCTTTTATTCCGGGTTTGTTGGGATTGCCGCGCGCTTATATGATTGCGCAGTTTGGTGCCTGGCGCAGCGGCGGATTGATGCGGCGCCAGTCGATGGACTGCATGTCTGAAATCGCAAAAGAGCTTACCGTCAAAGAAGCCAACGCGGTTGCGGCATGGCTCGCTGCCCAGCCGGTCCCGGCGCATACCGGATCCGGCGTAGGACTTTCCGCCGAGATGTCCAGGCGCTGCAACATCGCTCAGTTGGAAGAAGCGTTGCCGTGAAGCCAAGCCTTTTCATCGTGGTTTCCTTTCTGCTGACGGGCCTGGGCGTTCCTCCCGATCTCTCCAGCGCTCCCGCCGTGCAGGAAAAGGCGGTGAGCGCGGCACCAGCTCCTCAAACAGGTGCAAAACCTGTTGCCAAAGCCGCGGGTGCGGGCCTGCTCGAGGCTCGCGGGGCATATCTTGCGCGCGCGGGCAATTGCATGGGATGCCATACGGCTCAGGGTGGTCGGCCTTATGCCGGCGGCCGGAGTCTTTCCACACCGTTCGGCACGTTTGTTACCCCTAATATAACGCCCGATAAGACAACCGGTATCGGCCGCTGGAGCGCGGACGATTTCTGGAAAGCGATGCACGAAGGCAAGTCGCGCGATGGCCGCCCCTTATACCCCGCTTTTCCTTACACCGAATATACCAAAGTTACGCGCCAGGATTCCGACGCGATTTTTAGCCATCTTCAAGCTCTCCCGCCTGTCACACAAAACAATCCGCCGAGCCGAATCAAGGCTCCCTACAATTTACAGCCGCTGTTAAGCTTATGGCGTACCGTGTATTTCAAGCCGGGCGTTTATCAGGCGGAGCCGGCGAAAAGCGCCGAGTGGAATCGCGGTGCCTATCTGGTGCAGGGGTTGGGGCATTGCAGCGCCTGCCACGAGGAAAGAAATCCGCTTACCGGTACCTGGAGCATCGAGGGCGGCGAGACTCTGGAGGGAGGGCAGATAATGGGCTCAAACTGGTACGCGCCCGCTTTAACCTCGAGCCTCGAAGCCGGTTTGACCGAGTGGCCGGTCGAGGAAATCGTTCAATTGCTCACCACCGGCGTTTCCCCTCGGGCGACTACATCCGGGCCCATGGCTGAAGTCGTCAGACATAGCCTCCAGCATTTGACTAAGGAAGACGCGCGGGCAATGGCGGTCTATCTGAAATCGTTGCCCGAGAGCAAGCCTCGTCCTAAAGCGAACGCTCCTGCCCTTACAGAGCAGGTACGCGGTTGGCTTCAGCAAGGGGCAGATATTTACAAGCAGCATTGCCAGGATTGCCACGGAGACCTGGGTCAGGGCGTGCCCGGTATTTATCCGCCATTGGCGGGTAATCGAAGCGTTACCATGACTCCACCCGTTAATGTAATCCGAAGTGTACTCAACGGGGGGTACCCTCCCTCCACGGCAGGCAATCAGCGCCCATACGGGATGCCGCCATTTGCACAAGTTCTACACGACGGTGAGGTGGCGCTCGTCCTATCGTATGTTCGCAACGCATGGGGTAATCGTGCCAGCCTTGTCACGACGGCACAAGTTGACAGAAGCCGCGAAGGCATGCACTGAAATAACGTCTTCTAATTGATCAGTGATTGTGTCAGGCTTTGGGCAACATTCTCGCGGCTGTAATGAATCTTGCCGACATAGACCGGGATCGAGCGGTCCAGGGATTTTCCGATTTGCACGGATCGAATGATTGAAGACCTTCTCAGTGGTTTACGGAGGTTGATGGAACGAGGTAGGATTTATACAGGTTTATTGGAGAATGGGCCGGACCGGGTTTGACTGGGCTTAAGCCCGGGTCGGCAGGTCTGCCTAGAAAGTATTCGTCACAATAAGGACGGCTTTCGCCGTCTGCTGACGCCTCTACAAGGATAGAGGAGGGTCTTTGGATTTAAGGCGAGGGTCACCCGGACCTGGCGGGCCGGGCGATGCCTCCAGACCGTTCGGTCAGCGTTTCAGTTGACCGCGAATCTCCCCACTTTTGTGCGCATCGCTATGAACATTGACGTAAAGATTCCCCGCCTTGAAAGCATCGTATTGCGCATCGGTCAACTTTGCATCGTCTGGAACGGACCACTCATTATCGGAGGTCTTTTTGAGCGTAATAATATCAGGCCCATTTTTACCTGGCGCGCCCTCATGAATATGGGCGCCCGTCGCCTTGATATTGGAAGTGGTTATCTTGCCTTTGATGGATTTATCGTCGTTGACCGTTATCGTGCCGCTGCCCGACGCGGAAGTTTTGACGGGGGGCACCTCCTGATCGCCGCTCAGGTTAACCTTGACGTCACTAGCGGCCGCTATTCCGACGCCGCCAGCCAGCATGCTGGCCACTAGCGCAACAATGGCCAGTTTGAATCGCGAATTGCGAAAAATTGTTTCCATTTATTTGCCTCCTTCGGGGACCTGATTTGATTTGGATTTTGATTACTTTCGGCTGGCGCCGCGACGCACTATGCAATTGCACCGCTTCTCCGATACGATTGCACAACTTACTTACTGCGTAGCATGGTTACGGCGTCAACGAAGCAGTGTATTGAGTGCCTTGTAATCAGTCCGTACGGTAGCGTACGCAAGTTAACGATTCTCATTCCGTATTCCATTTGCCCGCCAGTGTTTCCCGGCGATAGAATCCCAGGTTGCGCTGTAATAATCACTTTGAAGAGTTGGAGTCGGATCCCGGATGGAGTCAGACCCCATGTTCTCCTGATCCCATTCCTTTGGCCTGATGCTATTTCATCACTACATCCGATTCCTTCGCCCAAACATGATACGCCTCGCTCCACCTCGATCGAAACTCATCCTTACGCCTACCAGCGTCGCAGGCGCCATGAGATATGGCCTCCACAATCGAGCGATTTCAATAAATGGGTTGCTATTTGATGGGGATAGGGTTCGCCTGTGACAGGGGAACGGCGGTGATGCTGTTCTTCGGGCTTCCTTCTATTAATCTATCGGAATAAGTCAGGTATATAAGCGCATTGCGCTTGGAATCAACTACGCGTACCACATGCAGACGCTTGAACAAAATGGACATGCGCTCGGTAAACACATCTTCCTGACGAGGGATTTTTTCGGAAAAATGGATGACTTCCGATACCTGGCGACAAGCAATGGAAGCTTCCGCTTTATCTTCCGCCAAGCCTACCGTACCTTTTATACCGCCTGTCCTGGCGCGGGACACATAGCAGGTAACCCCGTGCACCTTGGGATCGTCATAGGCTTCCACCACTACCCGGTCATCCTTACCCAGCACCCGGAAAGCGGTATCCACCTCACCGATGAGTTCGGCTTTTACCGCAGCAGGGGACACCGTGCAAATAAATGCCAGAACCACCCATCCATCCGTAATTCTGATTCGTGTCATCAGCAGCCTCCTTGTCTAGCAATGAAAATTTAAGTGAATCGTAGATCCCCCGCGGCGCTACAGAATACTTGTTGATTGGCGCATGGGCCGGAACCCAGGGCGTCAGGACTGCGAGGGTAAATCAGCAATATAACGGATTGCGGTGGCGCTTGGGAGGAAGCAGTATGCTGCGCCGCGGCAGGTCACGAAACGCGACAGTCCGGTAAGTTCGATGGGGCGCTTCTGACCTTCCACGGGGATAAGAAATGTGCCGCCCGGGTCCAAGTTATTCGAATTATTCCCGAGAATGGGATCTTTGGTATTGCGCAGGCCGGGTGCGAAGCTTCCTTTATTGGCCCAGTCCGCCATCAGGAATTCGAACTGATCCTTGAGGCTGATCCCGATGAACAGGCCGAGCAAACCTCGCTCGATGCCGTCATGGGGATTGGCCGGGTCATAGGGAGGGCCGTAGGGAAGGCCGCGGCGAATAATGCGGTGTTTCAGGCCGCCGTTGCCCGCCACAATGGAGTTACGCGGATTCATTCGCCGGATGTGCGATCCCAAAGGGCACCGGTATCCGCGGGCATCATCGAAGGCATCGGGTACACTGGTGCTCGGCACATAATCGAAGCTGTTGCGTTTTTCCAGAGGAATTTCTTCGCCCGGCGAAGACGGCGAAAGAGAAAGGGGAACGCCATTGCGCCAGCGGCCGCAAAGCTTGGCGGCAATCAGTTCGCGGTCCAGTCCTGTCTGGCGGGCTGCCTGCGTCAGGAATTGCTCGAAACCATGACAGTCCTGTGCCAGAATGCGAAATGCAACGAAGCTTCCGTTCCGGCCTAGCGCGACAGGGGCGGGGACCGGATAGCTGAAGCCGGAGTATTGGCTTGCATAGCCGAATAGAAATTCCCCTGCGGGCGCCTTGGGCAGCATGTCCGGCATCACCGGCGGAAGCCCGCCATCAATTGTTGGCTGCGCGAAGCCATCCCGGTAACCGAAGTGCGCTTTATTCTCCGGCAGGCTGCGCGCATCATGGGCCGAGAGCTCGGACATTGCGCCATTTGGGATATACATGGCTCTGACCCGGCTGCTTACCCGCTCGAGAATGTCGTCGGCCTGCGCGAAGAGAAAAAGCAGAACATGAAGATCGGAGCTGGCGAAATGGTCTTTCCATTTCTCGGGACTGCTTTCGCCGGTATCTCCTATCCACTCGGCACGGGTAGCTGCGCCTGATGCAAATTCCTCAGGGAAAGTCGCCAGCGAGGAAGCCGGAAGCCCGAGCGCGGCAAGTCCTGCATAGGTAAGCCCGACGTTCAGGCAATACTGCGGCTTTATCGTCCAATCGGTAGCGGTAGCGAGCTGGGGTGCATCGTCGCCGTGGCCATCCGGGTCGCAGTTGCCATCCTCGACGCCATTGACAAGCCGCCCCAGAAATTGTCTGGCCATCCCGGGTTGCGTGACGCTCAAGGCAAATACGCGCAGGACCGGCATCGCGTATGTACGAAGAATGAGGCCCTGAATGTCTGCGTACTGCAAGTCAGGCATAGGTAAATTCAATCGCAACTATCCAGGTGAATTGCTCCCTTGATCCTATCAACGCCCTGGTACCGATGAGCTCACTTGGACCTTCGAATTATTGGATCTCATCGAAGCCCTGCTGATCGGTATTGTCAGATGATCGGCATCTTCACATCTGGCTGAGTGCCGCTTGAACGTCCAACACCGTTGCCTGCGGATAGGCGCTGTAAAATGGCTCAATGCTGCCCAGATCGTTGGCCTTGATGTAGTCACGGAAGGCGCTGCGGTTCTGCTGAATGGGTAAAGGTGGAGCGCCATCCATGTGTTGGAGAAGCGCGTTGAAAACATCGCCAATCTCATCAATAAACTCGTTGAGGTAGTCGTCGAATGACCCGTCATACGTAGTGATTATGGCGAGCTTGGTATTATTTTCGAGGAATACAAAGCGTGCGAAGTGTACGATCTTGAGCTTATCGAGGGCAGCCCAGATGAGGTTTTGTTCTAGCGGTGCCGATTGAATTTTTTGTATCTTGGCATTGAGTGCGTCGAAGTCTTCGGGTGATCGGATGGTCATGACCAAGGTAAGCGGACTCTGGACTGTTTTTCGTCCGGGAGTGGGCGTGTCGGCCCGGCTGGGGATATCTGCGACACGATGGAATAGTCCCATAATTCCTCCCGAAAATAATATGCGTGTTCAATTGTTCAGCCTGGAACGGTTCCATATTATCATTTTATTTATATAAAGATATATGCTGACCGAAATGTTAAAGCCATACAATGAGGCCATAAAATGAGGCTGCAAATGCATCAGGATGTAGTTCGGGCAACGTAGCGTAACCCGACAATTCTTCTTGATTTAAAGTCCTCTCGCAAATTCATGGCCCTACAAGCACCTTCGCCAGAACCCGCAGTGGCACGCGTAGGACGTGGTAAATTGTGCTATTGATTGAGGGTATCGGAAACCGGCTGACTGTATGCCACTTGCCCACCGGGATTGGAGGTTGTGAAAGCGCTATTTCTTTGCCAGACTCCTGGCGAAAGGAGCGTGCAATTCGTATCCGCGCCTCATTCGTTTTTTGGACATCCCTTCCGAAAAACATTCTCGCCCCACGGGGGAATTATTAAAGCTTCATTAGCCTCAGTCTCGGAAACGGAATCTTGATGAAAAAAATTCAGATCACGTTCGCCACCATTCTGTTAAATCTGCTTCTTTTCGATTCACCTTTGGCCGAAGAGGAAACGCTGCCGAAGAAAACATCCGTGAATACAGCCAAACAGTCTGTCGAGCCTCGCGATCAAAATATTCATATCAAAGTTCGCAATGACGGTGAACAAATTATTGTGGATGCAAACTTCATTGTTCCGGTTGTGCCCAAGCAGGCCTGGGCTGTGCTGACCGATTTCGAAAACATCCCTCGCTTTAATTCAGGTGTCCTGTCGAGTAAGGTTACCGGCCGGACAGGCAACAGGCTGCAAGTCTGGCAAAAAGGCATTTCCAAGTATGGTTTCATGAGCTTTTCATATGAATCGGTGCGAGAGATTAATCTAATTCCCTTTAAAAAAATTCAGGAACGCATGATTAGCGGCAGCATGAAGAAAATGGAGGAGGCGACCGAGCTATCACCAGAAGAAAACCAAACGCGCATTACTTATCATGCAATTTTTATTCCTGGCATGTGGGTACCCCCCATGGTGGGGAATGTGTTCATAAAGCACGAAGCGCGAGAGCAATTTCAGCAATTAATCGACGAGATCAGGCGGCGACAGATGAACATTGCTGGACATGAGCCATGATTTGGCGCAAGCGAGGTCCGCAGTAGTCTGATCTCGTCCGCTCAGTCGGGTAAGAGCTGCGGCCGGCCTTTAAACAAAACGATTCACGAGCGGACTACCCGGACGCAATTTTTCAAGAATTTTTTTGTTTTTTTGCATTCCGCAAGGGGCGAGGATTTCTTCGCAGAGTTTTCCAGATTCCTAGGATTCGCCCGCAGCATCCCGAGGTTTCGCAGCGGTCGATGCACGGAGCGGTTCGTTCATTGACTTGCTATCAGGTTCGCGCTCCCCTGTCTGCTCGCGCAGCAAAACCGGAATCTCCACCACCTTATCCGTTACCTTATCTTCAGCCCTGCCGGATACCGTCCCGTTTAAGCCGTCACGGTGTAAATGATAGGCTTTGATCAGCAGCGAAACTCCAATCCAGCCGGCAATCAGAGAAAAAGGGATCACCGTAAGCAAGGGCTGAACCAACGAGAGCACGGCCAGACTTAACAATACAGCGCCCCCAAACAACATGATTTTGGCCTCCGCAGCGCCAAGGACAAGCCTGCTGGTAATGGCAGCCCCGACGGTATTGCCGACGCGGATGGCGCCAGCGGTCAGCCTGCCAGCGCTGCCACCCTTGCGATGGCCCAAACTTTTGTATGATGAGCGCCCAGGCTTTGGTTGTGCCACTGGACGAACGCGGTTCTTTTCACTGAGCACAATTTCCGTAGCGTTATCCAGATCCTTCAGATACATCTGCTCCATTTGATGTGCAAATTCCAAATTTTCCACTGCCACATCCAATTCCCAATTGCCGAGCCAGCTGGACAAATTGAGATTACTTGAGCCGACACGTGCCCAGCGGCCATCCGCGACGGCTGTCTTGGCATGTAACATTGATCCGTTCCATTCGAATACACGCACCCCTGCTTCCAGCAAAGGGCGATAGCCGGCTCGCGAAACGGGTCGAAGAAACTTGAGATCGCCGCTCGATCCGGGAACCAGCAACCGGACATCGACGCCATCCCTTGCCGCGCCCCTCAAAGCCTGTACGTAGCTTGTGGTACCGACGAAGTACGCATCGGTGAGCCAAAGTGTTTTTTGCGCCAGCACCGCTATCAGTTGCTCCAGGCGATAAAGTCCGGCGGTCGCGGCGCTGTCGCCCAGGACGCGCATATCGATCGCCCCGGCCAGGGGAATCGAACCCCGCGACGGCAGCTCGTCCGAAGCCATTTTAGGGCCGACCTCAGCCCAGGCGCGAGAAAAAGACTGTATCACGTCGGCAACGATAGGTCCGCTCACCTCGACGCCCGTGTCGCGCCAGGGGGGAATGCCTCGTTCGGGATAGCCGACCCACATTTGGCCGACGCACAATCCGCTGACAAACGCCACGCGGGTGTCCACACAGAGCGATTTTCGGTGGAGTCGGCTCAACCAGCCCAAGGGACTATCGAATCGCGGTGGATTAAAGCAACGGACCTCGACGCCGCCCTCACGCAGGCGCCGCCAGAAACCGGACGATGTTTCGGTCAGTGCGCCCATCCAGTCGTACAGCAATCTTACCCGGACGCCTTCTTTTGCTTTTGCGATAAGTGAGTCGGAGAACTGCCGGCCTATGTTATCGTCGCGGATAATATAGTTTTCGAAATAAATATTTTTTTCCGCTGAATGGATAGCTGTAAACCATGCCGGATAGTTTTCGTCCGCATCCTTGAGAAGTCGAATGCTGTTACCGTGCACGAGAGGGGCTCCCGCCGCCCTGGAGAACGCTTGCGCAGCCATAATACGCGTAGCGTGTGTCGCTTCGGGGGGATGCCCTTTCAGTTTGGCCATAGGTTATCGCGGTGCGACTCATCGCATCGCAAGGCTGTAGCGGATTGGTTCGGAAATTCTTTAGTCCGTGACAGCATCACCGAACTTGAAGTCGACATAACAGCGCATGGCGGCAATCAGCGGGGTGAGCCCCTTTTGCCGGTGCCTGCCTGATCGCATATATGCTGTGCAATGCTCTGATCCGGGTTCCAGGCTATGACTCAGATTTATTCCCTCCCGTTCTATAATCGGCCCACCTTGAGCCCAGTCGACCGATGGTTTCCATCGGCTACCATTGACAAGACAATTCGAATCCACGACATGCACCTCTGCTATATCGCTCGCTTTCGCAACCCAGTAATCGAGCAGTTCGTCTTTAAGTTCCGATACTTTCATGGTGGCTGCTTCTTTCTATGGACTCCCCACGGGGATTTGTTCAGAAATTTTCTTAATATACTCCAAATGATTCACCGCAAATGTTTGGAACCGTACAGAGCTGTACAATTGAGCGCAATATAGTGATTTCTTCAGTCCAAGGTAAAAAGCCTTTATCGACTTCTTCCCGTTTTTAATAAATTAAACAACTTGAAGAGGGGTTCATGAAAAAACGGTTGCTGCTTTATGTGGGAATGCTCTTGCTCGTGAGCCCGCTTCTGTCGGGCTGCTGGCTGCTCGCGGTGGGCGGAGCAGGTGCGTATGGCGGCTATAAAGCCAAAGAAGAGGGGTATACGCTGCGAAATCCGGTTGCAAAGGAAAAGCCCGAGAATCAGGAACGCAAGGAATAACCTTCAGGGAGACTGAGCAATCGTCCGGGCTCATTTTTCGTTTGTCTGACTCGCACCCGGTCTGCTCGCCCGCGCGTGCAACTGCCATGCTGTGACCCATGCTTCAAATTCGCTGGTAGTCATGGGCCACGCGTAGAGATAGCCCTGGCCTTCCTTGCACGATATGCGTTGCAGAAATTCCTCCTGTGCTTCCGTCTCCACACCTTCGGCAATGACGCGCAAGCCCAGGCTGCTCCCCATTGCTACAATAGCGGTCGCAATGGCTTCCGCATCGGCATTTCCGGGCAAGTCGTGGACAAATGATTGATCGATTTTTAACCGGTCGACCGTAAATTGCCGCAAAGAGGAAAGGCGTGAATAACCGGTTCCGAAATCGTCGATTGCCACCTTGACCCCAAGCGTATCCAGGCGGCGCAATTTCTCCAGGGCAGGTTCAACATCCTGCATTACCACACTTTCCGTAAGTTCCAGTTCCAGTTTATCGGGCGGCAGGCCCGCTTCCGCAAGCGCCCGCTCGATGACCTCCACGAAGTCGGTTTGGCGGAATTGCACCGCCGAAATATTCACCGAAATGCGCATGTCCAGCAGACCCTGCTCACGCCACACCTGGGCCTGCCGGCATGATTCGCGCAGAGCCCGTTCGCCAATCCCAAGGATCAGCCCACTGTCTTCTGCCACAGGAATAAAACGCAACGGGGAAATAAACCCCCGCACCGGGTGCTTCCAGCGCAACAGGACTTCCGCTCCAATGATGTATCCATTTGTAAGCTCGATTTGCGGCTGATACACCAGGAACAACTCGTTACGCTCAGCCGCGCCGCGCAGATCGCGTTCGAGGCTGAGCCGTTCAATGGCTCGCGCTGTCATGTCGTCCGAATAAAACTGATATCGGTTCCGGCCGGCTTCCTTGGCGATGTACATCGAAGCGTCCGCGTTTCTTAACAGAACACTGGGCTCGGTACCGTTATCGGGATAAATACAGATGCCCACGCTTGCGGTCAACGTCAACTCATGTTCGTCAATGTTGTACGGCTGTGATAGCTCTGTAATGAGCTTTTCCGCAACACGCGCGGCATCCTCCGAGCTCTCGATTTCACTGAGGAGAACAACGAACTCATCGCCCCCAACCCGGCTTACCGTATCGACGCTCCGCACCGAATCCTGCATACGCGCAGCGACGACTTTCAGCAATTTGTCTCCAACCTCATGGCCAAGTGAATCATTGATCGGCTTGAAGCGGTCGAGGTCTACAAACAATACGGCTAGCCGTTTGGATTGCCGGGCCGCGCGTTTAATGGCTACCTTCATGCGGTCCGCCAGCAACGCTCGGTTGGGAAGCCCGGTCAGGGCATCATAGTGTGCAAGATTGGTGATGCGTTGTTCCGCCGCCTTACGCTCAGTCACGTCGCGGGCGATGACAATGAAACGAGGTTCGGATCCAGGATCAACATGTTTGCGGGAAACGGAGAGTTCGTACCAGAATGTTCCATATGAAAGCTCCAGCTCCAGCTGTTTACCCGTCGACAAGCCTTTTTCCTGAGCCTCTTGCAATGCCGACGCTATAACATCGGCCGCGCCAGGAGGAAGGATGTCTGTAATTTTCCTGCCAAGCAAATCTTTGACGGGCAAAGCCGGCAAATCGGTATGCGCGGAATGATAGGCATGACAGCATCCATCCAGATCAAGCTCGAACAGCAAGTCAGGTATGGCGTCCAGCGTTGCCTCCAATTGACGCCGCGCCGCGAGGATTTCAGCTTTTTGACTTTCCTGCTCAGTGACGTCCCGGATCATGGCGATAAGATAGTCCACTTTTCCATCATTTCTGCGCACGCATTTGACATCGATATTAGCGATGACAACGGAACCGTCCTTCCGGATGAAGCGCTTGTCCATGGCATAGCCTTCAGACTCTCCACTCCGGGCACGCTCGAACTCGGCTATATCCTTTGCGATATCTTCCGGATGTGTCATCTCCGTCCAGGTCTTCTCGGCGAGCTCTTCACGAGAATAACCGAGGATCTGGCATAGCTGATCGTTGAATCGCAGCCAGCGCATGGTATCGGGAGAAATGATGGCCATGCCGATGAATGGTAATTCATAAAAATATTTAAGAAGTCGATCCTGTTCCGCAGTGCGGACTATCAACGCCAGATGATGAGCTCGTCGCTGCTGGCGCCATAGCATGACCAACACCATGCTGACCGCCGCGACAGCAAGCAAAATCACTATACTGACCCAGAATACCAAGGTCCACAGCTGCGCCAGCACTTCGTTACGGTCGATTTTGGCGATCAGGCGCCATTCGCTGCCTGTTATTGGGCGGTAGGCGGCGAAGACCGCCTGGTCGCGATAGTCGCGTCCCTGGGCGATGCCATGGCCTTCTTCGCTGGTTGCAATGGCGGCCACCAGATTTTCGCCGGTGGTCTGTGCCGTACCTTGGAAAGTTTTGGCTTTCGAGCGGCGCAATTTGTTTAGGGAACTGATAGTATTATTTTTTCGACGTACCAACAGGGTTTCGGCACTGGGACTGTTGCCCGGCCATTTCTCGATCAGAGGGATCAAGAATTCCTCGAGATTCGCTCGTAAAATTACCGCCGCAACAGCTTGTTCGTTTATCGTTTCCGGGACCAGAGGGACCAGAATATCCAGTCGCGCTTTTCCACTTTCATCCACGAACAGATCACTGCTCTGTATCCGGTTGGTTTGCAAAGCAACGGGCAGCAATGCTTCGGTAACGGCTGGGAGTTTATGCTGCTCGCCCAACGTAAGCAGAGGTTGGCCTTGGGTGTCCAGCAGCAGCACAGACTCGTAGCTATAAGCATTTCGCACGGCATCCAGCCGGTTGCGGATAAGTTGGCGGTGATGTCCGTCTTTTTTATGCTGCATATTCGCAACCCGTTCGATGAATGCCTGGCTCACCGCTATGGCTTCCGCGTCACCATGACGTTCGGTCAGCCAAAGCTCGATCTGTTCCGCTTTAAGGTCAACGATGGTTTGCAGGTCGGCATAGGCTGCGCGTTCCATCTCAGGACCATACACCTTGATTATGCCAAGGCTCACCAGGGGCGCGACCATTGCCAGCGACAGGAACATAAGCAACAACCGACTCAGTCGAGACTGGCCAGGAACCGCATCAACCACGGGTGGAATTACCGCTTCCCGGCCGAACTTAAGCAGGATATAAAACAGTCCGCTGCTGACCGCGACAAGAATCAGTTCTTTCGCCAGGTAGGCACGGCTCCGCAAAACCGGGTCATCCAAGGTAAGCGAAATCAGATAGCCTGCAGCTATTATCCACAGTACGGAAAAGGCGGCATACATCAAAACGATGAGCCAGGTGGGAGGACGGCTCATCAATTAACGGTTGAACTGACGTAAAACCTTATTAATCGGATTTTTAAAAAGCCTATTCACAAGTGATAGATCCTGGGGATTGTTCGGATGCTTGCCGTTCGCGGGACCCTTTTGTCAAGCCTGGGCCTCGGGCTTTCATCTTCCAGCCCCGCTTGAATGGAAAATATAGCTGTTTCCATCTTCTGTCTGTATGATCGCGAACAATAAGGCAGTGCCGGTTACCGCTATCTTATATTGCATACCGCGGAGGAATATCGATGAAACCATTGGTAATTTTTGCTTCTGTCCTGCCTTGTTTGCTCGTCCCGCTGTCATCTCCCACGGTTGCGGCCGAAGAGGCCTGCCGCAATATTCTCGTGGATGGGTTTTACAATAAATATTCCAAAATCAACCCCCGGGTTAGAGACCGGGCTATGTATGCGGAGCTGTGCTCATTAGAATTTGAACAAGCCCGCAATGCAATAAAGCGCGCACGGCAATCGGGCGACGACGGATCGCTGGGCCTCTCCTATGGATTGTTTAATCTCGACGACCTCGGACCGGGCAGTAGCGCGAATGGGGGCAAGGGCACATCTAACCTTCCGATCACAGAAGATCGATTCAGGCAGTGGAAGGCCGGTTATTGCTCGAAAGTTTCGGAACCAGATTCCTCGCAAGCGGCCGAATTTTTTATGCAGAAGGCGGCGATGGAAAATACGGACTCCGGGAAGATTGTGGAAAGTTGGGCGGCATGCGCGAGGAAGCGCGAAGGGCTAGCGTGTGGCGCGTCGCCTCATGTGAAAAGCGGTGAAGACGCTATGCTGAACATCAATTGGACAGGGCCCGTCGCATCGCAATCTCAGGCGCAGCCTGAAGTCCAGTACTCTTTTTTGACCCGGGGTGCTGTCTCGAAATTTGATGGTGCCCCAGCCAAGCGGATACTACCGGATGGCTACAAGTTAAAAGCGGGCAGCATGCAGATTCCCATCACACGGCCAGCGGATACGACGGTACTTGCCAATCTCAAGGTGAATTACAGTGGAACGGAACACAGCTGCAAAGTGTTTATGCCGGGCGACCGAGACTTCACCCTATCCGAACCTTTCGTTAATCGGATGAAGTTGAGATATCCCGGATAGCAATTGAGTAATTTCTGACGGGTTGCGTAATGGCACGGCATATCAATAGTATGCGCTACAGTCTTCTCGGGCGGCGTTCAGCGCCGGTCGCTTCTTGATGGCGCTGATACGGTTTACCTTGGCCGCGGGGCAGAATTTGCTTAGCGCGAGTTTATACTCCGCCTCAAAAACCGGTTTATTGAGTCTTAGGAAGTCCGAGAAGAAGTTGCATTCGTTGTATTGGAAGCATTGCTCGCTCACCACGAAGTCGAAGGTATTATAAATCCTCTCATCATGCGCCTGGTTGATGTCATTCTTGAGTCCGACTAGCATCCCCCGGGCATGGGCTCTATTTGCAACCCACAGATTGAAGTAGATCTGGTCCTCGTAGGTGAGCGGGAAGCCGCTCGATCCATGAGCGGCCTTGTCGTATCCGTCAATGTTGTCTGGCTCGATAGCGTCGCAGCCCATCCGTTGTGCGCGATCAAAGCGTCTCCCAAGGATTTCCGCAAGCTTGATGCCGGTCTTCGACTTTTGCGGGTTCACATCGCGAATATCCAGCCACCGCTCGTCGGGGAAACCCGAGTACTTTGCGCCGAGGATGCTCTGCGGGAAATCGGTTGCGTCATCCCGCCAATTCTCCCAGGAGCCGACATCGAGGTAGCAGATAACCTTGTATCCCTTGCTATGCAGCATCTGAATCGCTCCGCTGTTTTCGTTCTCGAACATATCAATGTCGTAGATCTTGATGGTCGGATCGGGATTTTCCTTGACCGGCACGGCGAGTTGCCAGTCCCATTTGGGCGGTTGAACTGCCGGATTCGGGTCGAGGGTCGGCGGCCATTCGCTCCCCATCGCTGGAAAGGATGAGAATGCCAGGGAAGCAAGCAATGTTGTTCCAATTCTGTAAGCCTTTGCAACCGACGAATATGTGTTCATAGCTGCTTTCTCCCTTTGCACAATAGCGGTTGGACGGAAGACCCCCATGTGGTGAAATATAGAACATGTGAGATACAAAAAATAGGAATCCTGATCCTCTGACCTAAAAAACCAACTGATTCCTCATGCCACAGCTACCGCTTGTTCGTTCGGCGAAGCGGGCAAAGGCCGCCAAACAAGCCTTCAATTTCAATGCAACATCCGTCGTTCACGTCCTATGCTGTCCGTCATATCTCTCACCCTGCAACTTGTACGCCATGGGCTGGCTGCTTTCCTACCCCCGTGAGCTTAACGCGCGCTTGCGCGCCTGCGTGATGATTACCCAGTCCTGCAACTTCAAGGGGAGACAATCAGACTCCATTTTCTTTTTATTCTGGGCCAGCTTGACTCCGGCGCTATTTAGCTCAACGCCGCGATGCCCTTAAGCACGTCATCAAATTGCGTGACCCGATAGTCCGGAACCACGTCCTTGTACGTTTTAGTGCCCTGGTTGGAATCGATGAAGAGGCTTCTGATGCCAAGCCGCTTCGCCGCATAAATGTCCCGGAACATGTCGTTTCCTATTCCGATCACCTCGTGTGGTTCCAGCTCCATTCTTTCGAGCGCTTTTTTAAAAAGCCGTGAATCGGGCTTCCTGAAACCGAAATGACTCGAAATAATGATCGGGTCGAAGTAGTTGTCCAGCCCGACGGCCCGGATTTCGGGCATTGCGTAGCAGGACTGAGCGTCCGAAATGAGCGCCAGCCGGTAACGGATTTGCAGCTCGTTGAGTACCCTTTTGACGTTGGGATATAGCTGCAAGCGATTGCGGGATACCCCACGGTAAATATGGGCAATAACCTTGGATAACTGTCCTCGAATAGGATCCGATTTTATCCCTTCCTGCATGAGGAACTCATTCCATATGGCTTCCACGTCAATTTCCGGATATTCCTCGCCCCGCGCATCTTTCTGCTGTTTCATGATTTCGTAATAGCGTTCGCGGACTTCCCATCGGTGTAAATTTACATAGTGGTAGGTCAAATAGTGAGCAATGGCGCGGTAAATTTCATCCATAGCTTCATTGGTTTCAATATCGATCAGCGTGCCATAGAGATCGAACAAAATACCTTTTATCATCATCGTTACCTCAACATTTTTTTTGCATCATCCAGTAGCAGACGGCTGTAATGATCATTTATCCACGAATTACGCGCGATACGCAGGAGCGTGAGTCCCGCGTAGAATGGAATCCGCCGGGTAATGGATGCAAAAGCGGCGTCGCGGTTAGGAAAATGGCAGGCATACTCCCAAAGGAAGTGCCCGATGAAAGGCTCCGCCAGCCATCTGTCGTGGGCATGCTTCAGAAAGTAATGCTGCAATTCGCCCACCACCCTCCCAACGTCCAGGACCCTGTCCGCCAATTTCATCCGTTCCAGATCAATAACGATGACCCAGAGGCCGTCGCCGAAGAGAACATTAGCAGGAGTAACATCACTATGGGCCAGGACCTCGCGGTCTTCCCACATGCAGGGCTTCTCTCGCCAACGATCCCTGAATCCGTGAAACTCGCGAACCTCGTCCTGACCCAGGCGTCCGGTACCGGCCAGATGTTCCAGAAGTCTGTCGAAATATTCACAGTCCTTATTGAAGTCCACTGTGCTATCGCGCGCCGTGCGGTTGTGCAACGTGGCGAGAAAATAGGCGAGCGACCCGAGTTTCTGAAAAAGCGCGTCCCGCTCTCCTTCTGAGATAGCCCTGACAATGAATTCAGCAAGCGATGTGCCGTAACAGTATTCCTCGACCAGTACCTTATTGAGGTGCGCGTTTCGGCCAAGGGGACGAACGACGTAATGCGGGTAACCGGCAAAGCCAATGCTGCGCAGATAATTGAGATTGTTGTATTCGCGCTCCATGTGATGAAGTGCCGCTTCTGGACCAAAAAGGGGAACGCCGCCAAAAAACTTCCCGATAATCCGGAGTTGACTATGACTGTCTTCGTAGAGGTAGACATGATTGGAGGAGGGAAGTCGGTATACGCGAAAGTCAGGCGAGTTCAGGTTGACTCCAAGCACCGGGATAATATCGTGCTGCAGATATCCATAGAAGGGGTCGTCCTGCGAAAGATGGCCTAGGTATTTGTAGTTCATGACCTATCAGAAGTGGCGGCAGGCAGGGCGCCCGGACAGTCAACACATCCAGAACATCAAGCCAATCTGTTGTCAGCAATGCTCATAAAGCGCATACGGCATTTATTCGGAATATCCAGTCAGCCCCTGAATACGATATCGAAAACCGCGACCATAAAATCAGGTTCTTCCGCAACAGGCCGATCCAGTTTGACTATCAGTGCGCCTGGATCGAACGCGCTCTGAAGAAACGGATCATTTTCATTATATGGGTCGCCTTCAAAATACATCTGAGTGATGAGTTCATCATGGCTGCCTCTGACATTAAAATGGATATGTGCCGGGCGCATTCTGGTCGGCATAATAGGGTAGGCTGACGGTTTTATGGTTTTAAATCGATAATATCCATCGGCTCCGGTGGTTATTGCACCGAAGCCCTGGAAGTCCGGATCGAGGGGCGCAGGATTGGTGTCGTCGGGATGCGCATACCGTCCTGCAGCATTGGCTTGCCAAATTTCTATGTCCGCACCCGCAACCGGCTTGCCCGCTGGAGACCGTACGCGGCCTGTCACAATCAGCGGCTGTCCCTTCGCGCGGCCCGATCCTCCGTGCACACGAGTCAGATCGCCGCTGCGATCGGGCTTGCTCATGACGGGATAAAAAGGCCCCAGAATCTGGTCTTGGGTCCGATTCAGGGCTGCCAGCGCAAAAATTGCGCCCGTCGGCAACAGGCTTGTTGCAAGCGCTGCGGCGGATGCCTTTAAAACGCCACGGCGGCTTGGTGCCCGGTTCATCTTTTCCTGTCGTGGCTCATGGATTATTGCTTTTCCAAAGATCGGACTGTGCTCGACTTTGTTCTGATATGCCTTGTCCGCTGCAGAAGGCATCTCAGGCTCCCTAACCACATTAGTACAGAATATGGATAGTTGCCAGCGCATGCTGGTGCGTTACCATTGCCCAAGAGGGAAATGATCGGGATGACTGACCGGATACCAGCATTGTTCAAGTCGTCTAAATCATCGATGAGTTCGACAGGGCGAGCATAATGACTCAACTTAGGAGTGGCATGCGGCGGATGGATATCGCGGTGGTTGGCGGAGGGCCGGCCGGTGCCATATGCGCCCTTACACTTGCTCGGGGCGGCGTGCCCGTCGGCCTCGTGCATTGGGACGGATACGCGCCCGACGGTGTTGAGCTTGTATCTGGCCATGCTCGGAGGATGATCGAACAATTTTGTCCAGACTTCTTTCAGCGCGTTTCCGGAGTGGAAATCCATGAGACGATATCGTTGTGGGGGACACCGGAGCCTGTCACCTTCAACGCGATGTTCAACCCGTGGGGTGCGGGCGTCGCGCTGGAACGCTCAATTCTCGACCATGGACTACGCGATCTGGCACGCGCCGCGGGCGTATCAATCGCCCTCGATACCAAAGTCGTGAGCGCCGAGCGCAAAGATGGCAACTGGCAGCTTCTGGTTCGCGAAGGGAACGCCGGAACCCATCTTTTGAGTGCGCGATTTCTGATCGTTGCGACCGGGCGCGTGGCGGCGAGTATTGCCGGCTGCCCGCCTGTAGCTGAATCGCCGCAAATTGCTCTGATGACGCAGCTATCCGCCGAAAGCGATATCAATTCCCCTCAGGGGCATACGCTATACTTAGAAGCCGTGGACAACGGCTGGTGGTATGCTTTACCCACTCCGGATGGGGGTTACTTTACCGTTTTTTGCACAGATCGGGATGAGGTGAAGAAACGGCGGACAACCCTGAGAGAATTCCTTATCCAGGAGATGCGCCGCACGCATTTGCTCGGTCCCCTATTGTCGAGCGCTGCCGGCAACTCGCGCATCTCCGGCCGAACGGCTGGCGCCCGCGGGTTCGGGGGAGCGGCCGGAGACGGCTGGATTGCCGTCGGCGATGCAGCCTGCGCACCTGATCCCCTCAGCGGTATGGGCATCGAATTAGCGATACAATCCGCCCGGCTTGGGGCCGATGCAGTGCTGGAGGTTATGGAAGGGCGCAGCGCATCCGTCAAATTTGCGGAGTATGAGGACGAAATTCGGAAGGGTGCCAGTCGTTCCGGTCAGACTGCGGCTTATCATTACGGCCGTCTCTGAATTGCTCGCGGACCAGTCAGATGGACGATAGCAAAAAACCTGGGCTTTTTGCAGCCAGTCCATCAGCCTATCGTGATTCCGAGCATGGAAATTGAACCATCGTCGAATCCTTCCACCGGAAAGCTGATTTTCTCCTTGCTCCGGCGCTGGGCAAGAATATAGAGAAAAGGCAGATAGTGGTCGGGGGTCGGTATCGACAATAATGCGTCCCGCCCAAGTTTCTCATAATCGATGAGTGGCTCAATATTCCCCGAGCTTAATGCTTCCCTTACCCGATTTTCGAATCTGATAGCCCAATCGTAGGGTTCCGCGTTATGCTTCCCCCATGCGTAGGTGTGGAGGTTGTGCACGATGTTTCCGCTGCCCAGGATAAGTATGCCCTTTTCGCGCAGCGGCGCCAAGCGCCTGGCTATTTGGTAATGCCAGGTTGCCTCCCGGGTTTCGTCGATACTTAACTGAACGACAGGGATATCGGCATCCGGAAAGATGTGCTTGAGAACGGACCAGGTCCCGTGGTCCAGGCCCCACTCGGTATCCCACACTGCGAACGGGGAAAGCAGGTCTGCGGTTTCCGCAGCCAGTTCAGGCGAACCCGGCGCTGGATACTGCACTTCATAGAGTTCCTGGGGAAAACCACCAAAATCATGAATGGTTCGTGGTTTCGCGGCAGACATGACCGCGGTTTTCGGAATATACCAGTGTGCGGAGATGCAAAGGATGGCTTTGGGCCTGGGAAGCGCTGTGCCGATGGCGGACCACGCAGCCGTATAGGCGTTATGGGACAGCGCATTCATCGGATTGCCGTGTCCTACAAATACCGCCGGCATGAGAACGGGGGAAGTTGAGGAAGGAGCAGCGCTCATTAAATATTATCTATGCTACCTATTTCTCATTTATTCATTTACCGTTGCAGCGACGTTCCGTGTGCGGTCCATATATATTTGGCCCCTGGGAGAAATCGACCTGCCCTACCCATGGGATTTTTGGAAGACTCCGGGATTCAGGAAGATTATGAAGAGTTTAGCCGACCGCCGGACTTACTCATTCATCCCCTCTAGATGGCTAATCGGCTCGTTCCTTTTCCTTCCCGGGATCTTCTCCACATCGGTCCATAGCCTGCGGCCGGTTGACTGGAAATGTTTGAACATTTTTTGCCGAAACGCTTCCGATCTGTGATCGAGCAACGCAAAAGCGAAGTCGAACAGGTCATGATCATACTTTTTCATTTTCTGAATTCCTGTAAAAGGGCTGAAAAGGGGCTGAGAATTTAAAACGCTGAATAATCGTCACGCAATCCCATCTGATTCACAAACAAACGTGGACAAACGCGGCAGAAAGCGGAAGCCTCTGAATAGCCTTCTGTCCGCATGCGACTTATTCGGAGCCCTAATCTTCGAAAAGCGGCGATATACCGTTCAAATTCAGTTGTCTTAACATGTTTACTGCAGCCCTCACCTTAGAACAAAACCTTTACAGGAATATGAAAAGCAACTTATCTTTGAGTTATACGTATATTGTCATGAGGCGGGGCATCATTGTTTGTACGCAACCGAACAGAAGCTCCGTTTTTAGCATGGCATATACCCGGAAGTGGCAGGGAACGGTTGTGGGTGATCGCCGGTTCGGTAAGCGCCGCTGACGTTTGCCCGGTTTTCAGGCAAGCAAAATGCTTACGGCGTCATGCGGCGTCATGTATTCAACGGTTGGCCGGTTTATGAAAAATAAGATCAATCAGCGTTTCGCGAGCAATTTCTACTCCTCTGCCGGCACCAGTGACCAGCCATGGTACCGGTCGCGCAGGCTGAGCATTTTTCTTGTTGTGTTTTTGGTCAGCGTTACCATAGGTCTGGCCTACAATTACAGCCGTCCGGCCATTTATCGCAGTAGTGCCACATTGTTGACTTCGGCAATGACGCCGGTTGACCGTGGAAGCAACGATGCCGATATTCAGCATGTAGCCATTCAACGGCAAATTTTGCTGGGACATGAGTTGATTGCCGAGACTTTGTCACGGCTCAAGGCATCAGACGCGCATCAATTTTTGGCTCGGTTGACCACATCCGATATTCAGAATCTGCTGAATGTGGAACCGGTCGCAGACACCAATCTCGTCGAAATAAAGGCTGAGGGCGGCGACCCGAAGTTTTTGCCACTACTCATCAATACCTGGATAGACGTATACCTCGATGCGCGTGCTGAGGAAGTCAGAAAGCAGACAAACGACACGACTCGTATTCTGGAAGACGAACTGAAAGGATTGAGCGTGAAAATCGATTCTGCCCGGGCGGAGCTGGAGTCTTTCCGAAAAAGCCACGATATTTCCTCGACCGAGCGCAATGAGAATGAAGCACTGGCCCGCCTCAAAGGCTTGACTGATTCCCTCAACAAGGCCAGCGAGGAGGAAGTCAAGGCGAAGTCCACTCTGAATGCGATCAGGACCGCCATATCCCGCGGGCAGGCAGTGGTTCCAGAGGATGAGAAGGGGAGTTTGCTCGACCTGGAGAAACGGTTACATGATTTGCGCGAGAAACTGGCAGACCTCGATAAAAAATTTACACGCGAGTACCTGAATCTGCAGCCGGATTTAAAATCCATCCCACAGCAAATCAAGGAGCTGGAGTCCGCGGTTAACAATAAGCGTCAGTACGGGAAAAATGTCGTGTTAACCGATGCCGAAATGAATTACGCTGCGGCGCAACAAACCATTCGTGAACTTCGCGTACAGTTGGATGAGCACAAAAAGCAGGCCTCGGCATTTACGTCGAAATTTACCCAACATGATGCATTGAAAACCGATCTGGAAGGTCTGGAAAAGCTCTACCGTGACGCGCAAGAACGGTTGGTGCAGGTCAAGACCAGCCATCGGGAGAAGTATCCGCAAGTTACAGTAATTAGCAGGGCCTATGAAACGCGCGAGCCGGTGAGACCGGAATATAGTCGCGATGCTCTGATAGTGATTGCGGGTTCCCTACTCTTGGGCCTCTTCGGTGTGTGGATTTCAGAGTATCTGACTCAAAAAAAGGAGCAGCAGCCTTCCATCGCTGTTTTTGGAATGCAGGGATACCCCGCGGCGGCTTCACCGGCGGTCGGGAGTTTGCCTGATTATCCGCGAAGCGCGCTCGGTTCCTCGGATCAGAAACTGCCAGAACAAAAAGCCAATAGCTTACTGCCCGGCCCTTTACACCGCGAACTGTCCAGTCATCAGCTCAGGATTCTTCTCAATGCCGCCAACCTCAAAGGGAAGCAACTGATCGGCTTATTGCTTAGTGGTTTGGATATAGATGAAGCCGTGTCTTTGGAACCGGATCAAATCGATCTGGAGACAGGAACAATCACTCTTGCGGGCAAAACGGCGAGAACCGTTCCCATCAGTGGTTTTCTCCAGTCACTGTTCAAGCAGTCCGAGGGCCAGCCTTTATGGGACCCGGATGATCCACGTTCGCGCGTCGATCTTTCCGCGGCTTTGGTCTGCGCGGCGGTGGACTCAGGCCTGCCCGATGCGGAAGGAATTACTGCGGAAGCAATCCGGCATAGCTACATTGCGTATCTTGTCCGGCAGGGCCTGAGATTATCGGACCTGGAACACGTCGCAGGACACCTGGAGCCCGACGTCGTTTCCAGTTACCGGACTTATTCACCGCCACAGCAAGGCCGGTATCTTTACGAGATAGAGCTGCTTCATCCTGCGCTGAGCGCGGCGCCGATCATCAAATAGAAGCATCAGCTTAACAAAAATACTACCTTTCCGCGCCAAAGCAGGTCATAACCGGCGCATAAAATATTGAGAATTCGCCGTTCCGGTTGACCCGGAATCCGGTGCAATAAACAATGAAGTGGTTTTGCATGCTACTGGACAGCGCCGCCGGTATGACATTGGTATTATCAAGCGCGATTATTAATGAGGTATCGAATCACGCGAGCTACGTTTGCACTCCTCGCCTGCTAATCCTGTCTGCTGTTCCAGCCCGCTTTCCCGCCCGCTATCCCCGCTTGCTATTCCTGTGGGTCCGTATTGCTGGCGGAAAGGGTGCGTCCATCCGTGCTGTGGAGGAGGGTAGTCCGCTCCGCTTTTGGAAGCCGGCTTAGTTCTCTCACGGTTTCGTAAAATTGGCCGATATCTCCCTCGTGCCGGGCAAGAAGCGCATGAAATGCAGGCACCCAATGCGTATAGGTCGAGACGGAAGCCAGAAAGGCATTATTGAGATGCAGCGTCAGCCATTTATCATAACTGGCGGACCGGGCCTTATCGGTTTCCAGGCTCGATAGTTTTTCGCGCAACTCGCCGAGGATACGCGCCTTGCCCACCCGCTTTTCGGCCAGGCTCTGACTCGAGGCATACAGCTCTTCCAGGCGCTTGCGATAATCCAGCATTATTGCGGTGGAAGCAGCTTTCCTTTTTTGAGAAGCGTCAAACGCGGCACGTTGATCCTCCGCACCATGCTGGCCCAGCCAGCGGGCTATGCCTTCCAGTTCAACCGCAGTGGCAAACGATTCGTTGAAAGTGCTGTCATCCTGCACATAGACCATCTGGTGGGCAAGCTCGTGAAATATCAATTGCGCAAGCTCCGCGTCAGAATAGCCAAGGAAGGTATTGAGTATGGGGTCCTTAAACCACCCGAGCGTGGAGTAGGTGCGAACGCCGCCTACGCTTACATCATAACCTTTAGCCCTGAGTTCTTCAGCAAAGCGCTGGGCTTCAGCCTCTGAAAAAAAGCCACGATAACTGACACAGCCGGCCGCTACGAAACACCATTTTTCCGGTTCTATGGATAGCTCGGGCGCGGCGGACACATTCCAGATCGCATAGCGCCGACCCAGGTCGGCATAGGTGGTAAAACTCTGGTTGTCCGGGAGTTTGAGTTCGCGACTCGCGAATTCGCGCAGTCTCGCCACAAGCGTCAGGGTGCGTTTCAATCCTGGATCGGCTTCAGGATCGGCAATGATCGAATGGATCGGACGGACCCTGTTCTGGATGTTCATGTGGCCGTCCACGGCTTGGGCGTAATAGCCGAGATTAGCGCAACCGCCCAGCCAAACGATAAAACCAACAGCGGCGAGCCGTGGCGCGTGCAAAATTCTGGTTATCATGCTGGCTCCCCGTCCTCCCGGTTATGTAAAAAATGACCATATCGCAAGAATGAACATGCCTGGCGAGCCAGCTCGGCAGATACAAGCATCCCGGAATGGGTTACGTCGAGCACTATCCGGTCGTTTACGTTCGAAATCCGTGTTTCCTCAACCGTGACCACACCATCATTTGGCACTGCCAAACGAGAGATCAGTTTGCCACCGCCTATGCTCCTGCAACCGGCAATCACGCCGAGTTCGTGTTGGTCGTCGCACAGCGGGGGCTTCTGGCCCAACCACTGCAGCATGCTGCGCCCTAGAATATAGCGTCCTGGATCGCGGCGGGAAAGTTTTGTTGCCACGCAACTCGCATTGTAGGGGCTCCCCGCCAGGATGATGCGGCCAATCCGGCTCTGGGGAAATTCATTAAGCATCTGTAGTATTAAAAGGCCACCCAGGCTATGGCCGATAAAATGTATGCGGGGCGCATCGATATCCGCTACAAAACGCGACAATACTAACGCATTCTGCGATAACGAGTCGCGCATGGAAGGGTAGGAGAAGAAAACCGTATCGAAACCGCAGCGCCCCAGCCGCAAGCCCATTAACTTCATGACCCAGCCATGCATCCAAAGACCATGCACCAGCACCACCGTCTCCTTAGCCGCTGGCGTACCGGACACTGGCGCTCCTGAAATTGGATCCACACACTTTGGGATAAAAAAAATGGGAAAAGAAAAGGTGGATACGAAAAGGCGGCATCGCGCGGGCGCACACAGCCATGATTGGCCCCTCGCGGTGAAACGGGGGCCAATGGGAAGGGCTATGGGAAGCGGCCTGCGGGAAGGGCCTATGGGAAAATTCCGCTCAAACTATCCGGATCAAGCGATCGCTTGGCCCAAGCCGCTTCGACCAACGCTTTTTGTCAGGCTACTTTTACGGGGCCATGATCATCGCAATGACCGTCATGGGGATAATGCAAATGACCGCCGACCAGGTAGTCAATATGATCTCCGTGCGGTACGGCCTCGTGGCCGCATCCGGGGCCGTGCACATGTTCCTGCTTATGCATGGCGCATTCGTGCCCAGGCGTGCAGTTTTCCGGATTTGCTTCCGTCACGGCTACGACGTGCTCATCAACATGGCTGCCGTGCGGGTAGTGCAGGTGGCCATCGTGCAAATAGTCGATGTGATCGTCATGAATGATACCCGTGTGGCCGCACTCCGGTCCATGTGGATGAGTATGATCTTCATGCTGTGGCAGGTTACAATTGGTCATTCTCGTTTCCTCTTAAAAAGAAATGGGTAAACTGCGCGCGCTGCGCATGTATAAATAACACCACTTAGATAAGCAGATAAGCGCGCCAACCCGCCTTGCCCCTTGCCCCAACAGCGAAAGAAAAACGACACGGCAGCGGTATCCGCAATTCAGAGTATTTGACCCAACCGGGGGCACACAGTTCCGCCGGCGCGCGCCCCTCGGTTGCGTGTGTGCAAAGGCGAGCACAGGTGACAGGATTCGTTGCGGTTTAAGGGAACGGTAAGTTTGTTGAGCAAGCGAAAAGAACATGAGAAGACCAATAAAGCCAGTATATTTTGCAAGCCGGGAAAATCGAAGCATGGAAACTAAAGCATATACCAAGCACGCGCAGCTGGCGGGTTCTCTAATAATAGTTGGTTTTGGCAGCATAGCGCAGGCCGCTCTCCCGCTGATATTGCGTCACCTTGAAATACGACCGGGACAAATCACCGTTATTTCTGCTGATGAGAACGGGAAGCTTATCGCGCAGGAATTCGGCGTCACTTTCATACTTCACCCACTTACCGAGGAAAATTACGCAGCGGTGCTGGAACCGTACCTGAACAAGGGGGATTTCCTGCTCAACCTGTCGGTTGATGTCTCCAGTATAGCGCTGATGGAGCTATGCTGGCACCGCGGCGCACTTTATCTGGATACGTGTATCGAACCTTGGCTCGGAGGTTATACCGACAGATCGATCCCGGCGTCGCTTCGCTCCAATTATGCGCTCCGCGAAAAGGCGCTCGCCTTTGGGCGCGAAAAGCCAAAGGGAGCCACCGCCATTATCGCTCAAGGCGCGAATCCGGGCCTTGCTTCCACTTTCGTCAAGAGGGCGCTGCTCGATATTGCCGCCGATATCGGCCTTCCGGTAGAAAAACCGGCAAGTCACACCGAATGGGCCGAGCTGGCTTTCCGTCTTAATATAAAGGCTATCCATATTGCCGAGCGCGACACCCAGGTTGCTGAACACCGCAAGCGCCGCGATGAATTTATCAATACCTGGTCAGTCGATGGCTTTGTTGGCGAGGCTCTTCAGCCCTCCGAACTGGGGTGGGGGACCCACGAGCGGCATTGGCCGGAGGGAGGAGCGCGTCATAAATTTGGCTGTGACGCGGCCATATACCTCAACCGTCCTGGCGCCGCTACGCGCATACGCAGTTGGACACCTCTCACCGGTCCTTATCATGGTTTCCTGATCACGCACGGCGAGTCGATTTCAATAGCCGATCATCTGACTCTGCGGCGAAATGAGAAGGTCGTTTACCGTCCAACGGTGCATTATGCCTACCATCCCTGCGATGACGCCGTGCTCTCGTTGCATGAATTGGCGGGAAGGAACTGGCATTTGCAGGCGAACAAGAGAATTCTACGGGACGATATAACTGATGGTATGGACGAGCTGGGTGTACTGCTGATGGGGCACGCAAAGGGTGCCTATTGGTATGGGTCGCGCTTGTCGATCCGCGAAGTGCGTCAGCTCGCACCGTATAATAATGCGACCAGCCTGCAAGTCGCGGCAGGGGTTCTGGCCGGAATGGCGTGGGCGCTTCAGCACCCCTATGAAGGCGTAATAGAACCCGATGACATAGATTATGAGACCGCTCTCGAAATTGCCCGGCCTTATCTGGGGGAAATTACAGGGATTTATAGCGACTGGACCCCATTACGCGACAGAGGATGGCTGTTCAGCGAGGATGTGGATAGCGAAGACCCCTGGCAGTTCAAGAACATACGTGTAACCTAGGGAACCACCGAATAAATCCCACGCGAGCGCGATAGCGGCCGTGAGGGAAGGGACACGCGAGAGGCTCAACGCGACGGCGCAACCTCGAAGCCAACCTGAAGTGGCGCTCACTGCTGTGTGCTCATTGGCATTGTAAGCCTGGCTACGACCTACTTGGCCACGACCTGTCGTGCGCTGTGATCACCCTGGATTTTACGGGCACGCACTCCGTGGTAGCTAAAGATACGGACATACTACGGACATACGGACGCCGCCGGGTGACATCGAGAAAATATTTCCAGAACCAGACCTGAGCTGCCCTTGGCCGCTCGCAGCCCGCTCTAGGCCGCTCTAGGCCGCTCTCAGGCCGCCTTATCGGTTCCTCAGACCGCGTCAGTCCCGTTCTCCAAAGCCCAAAGTTGTTCCATCATTTCAGGTGGAACCAATCCCTCCGCGTGATCCACCTTGGCAGTGGCTTAACCGCTGGCTCAATCCCTAACTCAACCCTTGGCTCAACCTCTGTGGTCGCTATGGTTTTCCGGCTTATCGCTTGTGCAGTACTTCCCAAAGTTGCGCATATCCCCAAGTTACGCGCCCCGAAGTCAATCAGATGATCAAAAGCACCCCGCCAGTAAAACCGCTGTTATATTGCTTATTCAGGGATATTCCGCACCTGCCGCCCGCCCTTCAGTTCGGCTAGACCTGGGAGCCCACCCTTCTCGACCGTGACCTGATGGCAAACATTTTTTTTTCTTGCCGCTCTTTTTTCATTTCACCCCAGTTTTCCTGAGCTTTTGCTTGAGAGTGCCTGAACATTTTCTTCGTAAAAACCTCGGCCCCCTGGTCAAACAGACCCGAATATGGTTCTACTTCGTCATCGTAAAAATAATTACTCACTTTTATCTCCTTCTGAATCTGAAAAGAATTTAATAATGGAAAGAGCCAGAACGAAACTCGCAACCTGTGTATCGAGCTTTGCTCGATAAGATAGTCGATTCAGAATGAAATACTGTGCGATACCGAACTTAGTAAATACCTCCGCATTTTACTGATGCTGGCACGACGACCTCCTCTCAAGAAGGCTTTGAATTTTCGAGCAAAAGCTCCTCGATCCGAATTTTTCCAAAAGAAAGAAAAAAATGCGCCAAGTCGTTGTGACCCAGCTTCGCAATGCGGGATAATGTGGGGGACCTCGCCTATACTGGAACACAACTGAATAGAAAAGTTGAAGCCGTTTTACTGCAATATATTTTATTGCCTATATCGAGGAGTTTGAATAATGGATATCGAATGGAAAATCGTCGACGAAAGTCATCAGGAGGTATTTGTGGAAAAGCATGTCAGAGGTCTCCTGTGGATCACTAGTGCCGGTATTTCCTTCTGGCACAGCTATCCCAACCCGGGGGTGGATCTCTCCAATGCGAAAACCATTGAAGAAGCAAAAAAAGTCGTGGAAGCCGCGCTTCGTTTAGAGGAGTACGAAGATCCCTCTGCGGTAAAAAAGCTGGTCAAGTGAACATCCCCGGGCAGGGCCCAGCCGAACGTTTGATAGTAACGGGATGGTCCATTACGAGGATGGACTGCGTAAATTGACGGCTGAGCTAGTTCAGTCAGGCTGAGGCTGGGCTTGGCAGATTAGCGAATCGCGCATGCGAATCGAGTATGCCACTTGGACGTTTATAGTCGGCACTTCATCGCGTTTGTTCGACTGCTGTCGTATTTTATTGTCCACAATTACTGTGGATAAGTTTGTTGATAAGCTATGAACGTGGCGGATAACTTGTCTCTCCTTGAGGACATTTTCGCTTTGTCTATTTTTTAAACATTTAAAATAGCTTTTATTTATCAAATAGCAAATAGATAATTCGTAAATCCAGTATCCGTGCGCAATTGCCCGGCCTCATTTTGATCCATCGCGCAATTCCGCATCGAATGTGGATTACTAGTAAATGTCAAGCAAAATTTTTGGCGTACCGGCAGGCTTACCTGAAGAAACGCATGGCTTGTTCTTGAGTTCATGCAAAACGAATTAATAGCCCCCGGCATTATTACCCCGGCTCGCCAATCCGGTTGCCATAGCAGTGCCACTTCCGCCGCGGTGCCTACGGTAGGCACGTCGTTATCATGCATACACTGGCCCATGCTCCTGCGTGAAGTCATCGACTGATAAAGTTATCAACTTTTTTCCAGCTTGTTCATGGAGCCAGTGCCACTTGGGGTCGGTCTTACCCGCAGCGAAACCTTCAGACAGTAGCATTATATAAGCTGAAGCTAAGGCCGGGAATAAGCAAGCAAGCGGGCGCCAATAGCGTTCGGGAGCGCATGGTCCGTGACCGTTTGGCAAGTTATGCTGCGACCGATCTGGCGGATAGCCAGTAGGGATTATCGCGGAGCCATTTCACGTTTGTATTGCCCCGTTTGGCCGGGTTTTTGTTGTCCACAATTGCTGTGGATAAGTTTGTTGATAACCTATGAACACAGCGGGTAAGTCGCCTTTTCATAACAATATTTTCTCTTTTGGCTATTTTTTGACCTGTGTAAATATCCATTTATTATCAGATACATATGCTTAAAGCTAGGATTCATGCGGGTTTGCGGCGGGCTGCTTTGGGCAATCGTGCCATTTTTGTGACGGATGTGGATTACTGTGAAATGTCAAGCAAAAATTCCCGCTGAGTTTCAGAGAAATTTTCCCGAGGAGCTCATTCACCACCTCAGGAATGACCCTCAAGCCGTTGAGGAAATTGATAAACAAGCCTTTGGAAAGTTTATCGCAAAACGGTTTGGCGCGACCTCAGCAGGACGTTCGGACCCGGAACCGATACATTCCATTTAACGTTTCCGGATTCACGCTCTCGAATGTAGCTCAATTGTCGAGATCTGTTTGGGATGGTAGCGTGGAAACGGTTTCCCATATCGCTTATCGATTTCAAGATCGATTTCAATATCGATATCAAGCTCAAGAGTGAACCCCCACTCAAAGCGAAATCCACTTCACGAGGTTGTCTTTGAGCTGGCCGAGCCATCATCCTGTGCGCTGATGTTCACGGTCTGGCTCTGCCCGGATCCCTGGTACAGGAGAGGCAGAAGGAGAGACAGAAGATTTGATTATCGAGAGTGGCGCTACGTTGCACCGACCTCTTCATGCTTGAGGTAGGATTACCGCCGCGCTTTATTGAATTGAGGGGCTGGGATGAGGGGCTTGTTTGGGTTTTTCCAGCCCGGCCAAGCGGCGCATCGCTTTGATCCATTCATCGCCCGCTTTGACAGCAGCATCGCGATGACGGCCATCCGGAACGATAAGCAATGATTTCGGTTCAAGAGATAAGGCAAAAAGCCGTTTCCCCATCTCTACCGGGATTACCTCATCCGATGAGCCATGAATGAAAAGTTTTGGAATCCGAATATTCCTGATCTTCTCGTCGGATGTATATTTCTGGGTAAGAATCAGCGATAAGGGAAGCCATCCGTATGAGGTGGTTTCCACCACTTCAGAGAATGACGTGTACGTTCCCTCGACAACCAATGCATCGAGGTGAGTTGCCGTTAATGCCAGATTGATGGCTACCGCTCCACCTAACGAGTGGCCATAGATCAAGCGTTTCTTTGAATGCGGTGCAAGGTTCAGCATTCGCTCCCAAGCCGCTTGCGCGTCCGCATAGAGCGCGGATTCATTGGGGAGGGCCGGGCTACTGCGACCATACCCCCGGTAATCGATTGCCAATACGGCGAACCCAGCCCTGTGGAGGCTGTGAATTAAACTTATATTTCGGTTTGAGGAAATGTTTCCCGCATTGCCATGCAAGTACAGAACTGCCGGAGCGTCACTTGATGAATTAGGAATCCACCAACCGTGTAACAAACCTGCGGCAACCCCATCCACAGCCGGACTTTCGATCCACTGATCGGTAAAAGCGAGGGACTCCAATTCGGGAAGTCCCATCATTTCCCGTGAGGGAGCATAGGCAAGCCCGCGCTGCCACTCATCCACAGATGTGCATCCGCCAAAACACATGGCGACAAGCATCCAAAAAGCGCTCTTCACAATGAATGAACCGGTTTTCAATTTAGAAGGGACGATCAACAGGGAGACGATGATTGTGATAGCCTTGGGTCTGGACAGCTTCTTTAGTCTGGGACTGCTTCAACACGCAGGAAACCCCCGCAGCGGACTGTCTAAACCTGCCTGTTCCGCGCCTGGGTTCCGCATTCGGGTTCCGCATTCGGGTTCCGTATTCGGGTTCCGTATTCGGGTTCCGCATTCGGGTTCCGCATTCGGGTTCCGCGCCTTTATTCTGGTTTGCCCTACTTTGCACAAAGCAATAGTGGCGCCCGTGGGTCGATAATTATACTCATCCGACCTCTCCAACAGAAGTAGCTCAATGAAAGAGGCTTTTTCCTCCGAGCGGTCGAAGTATGCCAATTGTAGTTTCAACCCTAACAGCAACAAAAGGGGGGGTCTGGATGAAACTTAACCAAATTTGTGATTGAAATTGAGGATTGTTTTGGCAATGAATACCTTTCAGATTCGGGCGGCGAGACATGATGAACTGTTTTCGATAAGTTGAGCCTTGCGTGGTTATATATGTAAACGTGACAGAGCGACCGTGGGATCGGCAGAGTGCCAGCCAGGGCTGAGGATCCGATATCCGAAGAGTAGAGAGCTGCGGGTCGCCGTCACAGGCGAACATAATAATGTGAATGTGCGGTAACAGACGGTCTCAGCTACAGTTTTGAGGTATAAATGAGATGTAGTCGATTGATTTCAATTAACTATTAATAAGAGGAATAATTATATGAAAACTCTCAAGCTGTTCGCGACCATCATGGCGCTCGCCAGTCTAGCCGGCTGCATTTCGCTTGGTTCAAGAGAACCCGGTCCTCAAGGCCCGCCAGGACCTAAAGGAGAACCTGGAACCAGCAGCGAGAAAATTATCGTTGTTCCTGAAAAACAGTATTGATATCAAACGGAAATATTTCGCTACTTGAATTGGTAGCAGGGCATCAGGCCCGGATAGTGCAGCCTGATGCTCGTCTCCGGCCACAGGTTCAGCCACAGGTCGATCAATCCCAGCGAGGGTGCAGTGACACTCGCAATTTTATTTTATAGCGGAGTTAGATTGTCTTGTACGGGCGAAGTGCGGCGTAAAACTCTTTTTCCCTTACACCCGCCTGGTTGGCCAGGGACGCTATCACGTCCGGGCTGAATGCAGACTGCGGGCAATCCAGGAACACCTTAAGCCGACAACCGGAAACCGTCTTTACCCACTGCTCATGCGCATTTTCTTTCTGAGGCCTGGGAGAAAATCCCAAAGTGGTGAGGATCTGTTTGACGCGTTTATAGGTGAGAGGCGGGCGTTTCTCGCTCATACATGTCCATCGGTACTCGGAGTAAGGGGAATAAGTTTCCTGAACAGAATCCGATCAGTACCGTATTTTATATGTAAGGCCTGCATGACAAAATAAAGGTAGTATTTCACCCACTGGTATAACGGAGCCTTCCGGGTCAGGAAATATTCGGCATATTCACGATCTTCGCCTGCCAGTGCGTCGTGTAAATATTCGCGGATCATCGCGTTGAGCTTGCCGCAAGCTTCCGCATCACTCTCGCCTTGGGCCGCAAGGCCCAGGTCGAGGCAGAAAGCCTGCCACTGCCCCATTCTCTCTTCGGCATAACAGCGTAGAAGTAATTCGCCCGGTCTCATGAGATAGAGTATAGACCAAAAAAAAATGGAGGCACAAACTAAACGTTTGCCCGCTCAGTTGAGCAACCGAGCTTTTCAAATGGATAGGGTTCGGAGAGGCGAAATCTCCCGAAATTCAAGGTAGTTCGGACCGTTTCGATTGACCGGGGAAACTCAAACTATTAGTATATGCACCTCTCCAATTCCCCGATAGCTCAGTCGGTAGAGCGACGGACTGTTAATCCGCAGGTCCCAGGTTCGAGCCCTGGTCGGGGAGCCATAAAAACAAAGACTTACGCCAATTACGGCGTCTTTGTTCCCTCTTAGTAGCCTCATAGTAGGTTAAAATATAAACGCGCGAGCGGTAGAGCGTGCTTGAAACACTGCGATTATCGCCCCCGAAACGTTGGCTTGAGCATAATTTGTAATCGGAAGGGTGCCATTCGACTCTAATACAAATTTGTGAATAAAAAGACTCACTAGACCGCTCAACGTATGGCGGCGAACCTACACAGAAAGACGGTGGAGGTTTCAAAACGGGGATCGCTCAAATAGTGACGAGTGGTAACGCGGCTCAGTCTTCGTCTGCCTCGCTATTTAGGCAAATTTGATCTGATTCCAAACCAATGAGTGGGGAGTTTAGTATTGCTACTTTGTCGTGCGGGCTCCATAAATGGTGAAACTTAATGGAAGAATCTGAGATTGACCTCGACCATTCGACAACCGCACTTTTAATGGTTTGTATTTCCGCTCGCGCAGGTACCGGAATCAGAACATTCTTTATCTGATCCAGCGTTAATTTCCCGTAACTTGTGCCGCCCGACTCAGTCCAGAACTGAATTCTGCACATTTCGGTTCTGAGTGCGTGGAAGACCCATTCAATGGGAAAACGATTCTTATTTTCCGGCCGTTCGCGAACAATTGCGACGCCGTCTGTACTCGCATACACATGCTTGTCCGCGTGTATGTAAAAGCCTATATTCCGCCGTTCGGGTCGTACTAAGCCGATCACTATATCTCGTTGCATTACAAGATACCCTTTGCTGGTCTTCCTAACCTCAATCTGCCATCGCTTCTCTCTGTCCTTAAGGATGACTACACCTTCGACGGCTCTGATATCCTGTCCCTCGATCAAGTGTAAGAGCTCGTTCTCTTTATGAACGCTCTTGAACTCCACTGTCTCTTCTACCACCTCTGCAGCATCTTCAAGTCGGACGTAGGAACCATTCTTTATAGTTCGAATATTTGAAAGTGCCTTAAAGTTTATTCGCCTCGGTTTCATATCGAGCAGGGGATGTGTGCTGATATCTCGTAACCTCGCTCCAGTCCACGAGGACGCAGCGGAGCTGTCGCGTTGCGAAAGGAACATGAGAAAGTTATTCTTGACCCTTCTAAAATCTGTATCGATCATGACCCTATTCATCTCATCGCGCATTTCAAGTCCAGTCTCGCCGTCGCGAAGAGGTATCGAGAAGAATCCCTTTCCAAGCTTATACCCCACCTTTCTCACTAGTTCAGAATGAACTGCGTAGTCGTTATTCTCCGGCACTAACTTTTCGGCAAACAAAATATTTGATCGCAGGTCCGCTTCTGATTTAAGAAATATTCTTCGGGGCAACTCAACCAGCCCTATAATCTTGAAGTTGTCGATGACCCATTGACGAACGTATCCGTAGCTTGCAGTGCACAGATACCCTTCCGGCAGGATAATTCCCATCCTCCCTCCTTCCGCTAATAACTTGAAACATCTCTCGATGAATAAGATGCCGAGTTGTTGCGAATCAAGTACCGTACCTGTTCTTTGCCACCTACCTTCCTTCCTTTTCCACTCGTGGCCAAGATCATAGTTTTTAAGAATTGCTTGCCGCGTTTCGATTGTCCGAGAACCAAAAGGCGGATTGCATAACGCAACATCCATTTGGCCTTCCCATAGAGAGAAGTTTTCAATGGAATCGACGTTGTGGAGATTGGTTTGGCCATCCTTATTCAATATCATATTGATGACGGCGAGTTCATACGCTTGTTTATCCTTGTCCGCGCCATAGACCCGATTGACAATTTGACCGTCGTTTCTCTTGAGACGATATTGCAGTGCTGCGGTAAGAAAATCTGCAGTGCCCATAGCTGGATCGACGACTTTATCATTAGGTCCTGGGCGCAGTATTTCGACCATACAGTTCACAAGAGTCAGCGGTGTAAAGTACTGGTCCAAGTCCTTCTTGAAAACAACCGGCACGAATGTCATGAACACCTGTTGCATTGAGTCACTCGACGAGTCAAGCAGATTTAGGCCTTGGACTTTCTCTATGATTTCTCGCAGCACCTTTTCGTCGAGGCCAGTAGTGTCTTTAGCGAAGACGGATTTTGCTTTGGAATAGATTCTGGCTGTTCGCTTGTACAGAGCTTCTATGCGGCTAGCGAATGTAACATCCGTTCCTGGTACAACTTGAAGAATGAGGTCATTACCGGTTTCCTTTGCTTCTCGTTCATCTATGTACTTCGCGAGCAGCAACTTCACAGTTTCCCGATATCGGACGGAATCGTCGTTGATGTGGTTTGAGCGCAGTGTATTTGCGATATCCATCAAGGTCGCGGATATATCCTCCGGCTGAATGAGGTCTAAGTACTTTAGTTTTTTATATTGGTATTGATTTCCAAAGTCTGGAATATTTCCTAGCTCATCCTTGGTAATTGATACTTCGTTATTTACGGTTTTCTTAACGTAAAGATGTCGGTTGATGTCATCCCAATACACACCAAAGACGGATGGTCTATCAATCTGACGAAGGGCGGGTTCAAGTTGAAAATTAACTGCACTCTTCTTGGATTTGCTTTCGCGCTTAATTTCAGCGATGAGAATTATGTGTTTGTTTCTTTCAGAGGGGGGAAGATCATTAGCGTCCGCAATGGGGATGTCATATATAACAATGTCGGCGCGTAAAGAATTACGCCTCTCATTCCCAACCCATTTAATAACGACGGTTTCGCATTCGAAATTGGTTGTTGGATAATTCTTACCTAGAAGGTACTTGATGCAATCGATTCGCCTCGCTTCTTCTGAGACGGTCATACAATCTTTTGCAAAATATGAGACTCCTAGTTGACCTCGGATAGGACAAATAAGGCTTACGCTTGATTCCAAAGGTACTCCGAATGATGGGATGAATTCGAACGTGTCAAATTACGCTGAGTAACAGAACAGAGCGGTGAAGGCAGCAGACCGAAGAGACGGTCCCGAATTGAAATTTATAGGAATCGCGGTAATGGGTAGGAAGACACGATCTTCAATGCGAACCCCCGCGTCGAAAAAAATGCCCGGAGGACCCTGCCAGCCATATTTGCCGTCGTGACAAATGAAATCAGCGACTGCGGTAAACGTGAAAATGCGTCCCAAGATCGAAGCAGACATTCACGTTGCACCTAACTAAGCTTTACCAATTTTTTTCCTATCCATTAGCCTTTGGCCTTGAATTGGTATTTCCAATAATTCTGCCAGCTGCTGTTTTTCTTTGTAGTCAACAGGAAACATGTAGGTATGCTGAATAATCATTTCTTTCAAAATGCGGATACAAACGGGATTGTTTTTTAACTTAGCGGCAGTTCGCGATACTGAGTGAATTGAGGTTCCCTTGGTTTTTCGTCTTCCAACAGGTGTGATTTACGCTGACAGTTGTTTCTTCCGCTGAGCAGCCAGCCAGTCATCAAGGAACTGCA
>NZ_FOBH01000012.1 GCF_900109785.1 Nitrosovibrio tenuis | reverse complement strand
CTGACCCCAAGCGAATACGTTAAAACCAAGCAGGTCAGACTGCCAGAAGCGGCCAGATTCTAGTTTTGAATCCCAGCAGAATTGGGGGGACGTCAGATGGGCCCCGAGGGCAGCTTAATCAAGCTGAATCAAGCATTGGCCGCCAACCCGCCTACTTACCTACATTTATCGACGCATGGTAGTTTTCAACGGCTGAATCCTTTGGGATCTGGGCTGGAATTGGCAAGAAATGACCGCCTGACCGTGGGTGATTTGCTCAGCAAATTCGGAATGCTAAGCGGGAACCGCCTTGCCATATTATCGGCCTGTGAAACCGGGGTTACAAGCACCAATGCTCCAGCCGAGGCAATTGGCCTGCCCGCCGCCTTTATGGGAGCCGGGGCTTCGGGGGTTATTAGTACACTATGGACTGTAGACGATCGATCAACTACGTTCCTGATAAATAAATTTTACGAATTGCATCGTAATAATAATATGGATCCCCCAAAAGCTTTGGCACAAGCACAGAATTGGTTGCGCACAGCTACGTATCAAGATTTGATTTGCATGATTCACTCTGGGAATATTTGAATACATGGTTAAAATCAAACAGAACGGAAGCTCATTCGTTGCAATTTTCGCGTATGGCGAAATTGCTTATGTGGCTTAGGGAAAATGTCGAGCAACGTGCAAACGTAAGGCCTTATCAGGAGTCATATTTCTGGGCAGGATTCGTCTACACAGGAGTGTAAGGTTTACCACATAAGTCAGCTTTGTCACAAATTAGTGGATACGTCTAGCTGGTCGGCTAAATCATTATTATTGATAACGTATTTTATCAATAATAAGATACTACCTTCAACCGAGGCGAACAGGCTTACCATTATTATCGTTCGCCTGGCTTTCAAAGTTCAGTCCCTTACTGGCCTTTTTCTTTTGAAGCTGCTGAGGCTGCTTTAATCGCCGTCCAGGCTTGTTCAGGTTGAGGCTATACTCCCCCGAGTTCTCCTTAAAGCTGTTACAAGGCCTTGACCATGTCTTCGACCACTTTTTTGGCGTCGCCGAAAACCATCATGGTCTTATCCATGTAGAACAGGTCATTGTCAAGGCCGGCGTAGCCTGCCGCCATGCTGCGTTTGACCACCATCACAGTACGTGCTTTGTGGGCTTCCAGAATGGGCATGCCATATATCGGACTGCCCGGAACGTTGGCTGCGGGGTTCACTACGTCATTCGCGCCCAGGATCAGTACCACGTCAGTATTGGGAAAATCGCTGTTGATCTCGTCCATTTCCAGCACCTGCTCGTAGGGTATCTCTGCTTCCGCCAATAACACATTCATGTGTCCCGGCATGCGTCCCGCAACCGGATGAATGGCGAAGCGTACATTGACTCCTTTTGAATGCAGCTTTTCAGCAAGCTCTTTTACCGCATGCTGCGCCCGTGCCACCGCCAGGCCGTAACCGGGAACAATGATCACGGTGTCGGCATTGCCCATCAGGAACGCTGCATCATCGGCACTGCCGCTGCGATAAGTTTTTTGCCCCTGATCGCTTGCCGCCACAGCCCCTCCCTCGCTGCCAAATCCGCCGAGTATGACCGAGAGAAATGGCCTGTTCATGGCCTTGCACATGATGTAGGACAGAATGGCCCCTGAGCTGCCCACCAGTGAACCAGCAATGATGAGCATGGGGTTGCCGAGCGAAAAACCGATTCCCGCCGCGGCCCAGCCGGAATATGAATTCAGCATGGAAATGACAACCGGCATGTCCGCCCCGCCGATGGGGATGATAATAAGAAAACCGAGTACAAAGGCAATTGCGGTCATCGCGGCAAAAGCGGTCCAGTTGGTGGTCTCGCTAAAGAAGAACCACAGGCCGAAAGCGACCATGACGACGGCAAGAATCAGGTTGACCATATGCTGGCCGCCAAAGGTAATCGGCGCGCCGCTCATGCGGCCTGACAGCTTCAGGAAGGCGATGACTGAACCCGACCAGGTCATGGCGCCAATGAATGTGCCGAGAAACAGCTCCAGCTTGCTGCCCATAGGCAGTATGGCGGGCAATCCGAATGAAACGGGATTGTTGACCGCGGCAATGGCGATGAACACCGCCGCCAAACCCACCAGCGAATGCATGAAGGCAACCAACTCCGGCATTGCCGTCATCTGCACCCGCCGCGCCACAACCGCCCCGACGGCGCCGCCCAGGGCGATGCAGGCGAGTATCAGTGCCCAGTTCTTGGTGATTGTAAGTGTCGTGGCGACCGCGATCGCCATCCCCACCATGCCGAATAGATTGCCGCGTCGAGCAGTCAGCGGCGAGCTCAGCCCTTTCAGTGCCAGGATGAAGAAAACCGAGGCGATCAGATACGCGAGTGCGACCGAGTTTGCGGACATTACTAGCTTCCCTTTTTATCTTTTTTTCTGAACATTTCCAGCATGCGCTGCGTAACAAGGAACCCGCCGAATACATTGATCGCGGCAAGCGTTACAGCCACTGCTCCCAACCACACCCCCCAGTCTGTTTCGGCAGGCCCGGCTGCAAGCATCGCACCCACCAGTATGATTCCCGATATCGCGTTGGTGACTGACATGAGCGGTGTATGCAGGGCCGGTGTAACGTTCCACACCACGTGGTAGCCGACGAACACCGCCAACACGAAAACAGTAAGATTGATTATGGTTGGGTCAACTTCGCCAATCATTGATTGCTCCTTGAGATCTGTAGCTTTTTACTCTTAACTACTTATTTGTTAACTATTAACCCGCGAACCGTGACTACTCAGCACTGAAAGCAAGTGATTAAAGCCGTGCATCCGCTCCCGGCTATGCCCGAGCGCGCTCAAGCTTTCTTAACCACTTCCCCGTCCGCGCAGACGAGCGTCCCGGCGATAATTTCGTCCTCGCGGTTAATATTGAATTCGCCGGTCTTCGCATCGAGCATCAGGTTGAGAAAGTTCATCAAATTACGTGCGTACAGGGCGCTGGAATCCGCGGCGACCAGCCCGGGGAGGTTGGCGATGCCGACGAGATGCACACCGTGCTTGACTACAATCTTGTCCAGCTCGGATAAGGGACAGTTACCGCCCGCCTCTACCGCCATGTCGACGATGACCGATCCGGGCTTCATCGCACGAACGGTTTCCTCCTTGATCAATACGGGCGCGGGACGGCCGGGAATCAGCGCCGTGGTAATGATGACGTCGGCCGCGGCAGCCCGCTGATGCACCAGCTCACCCTGACGACGTTTGTAGTCATCCGACATCTCGCGGGCGTAGCCGCCCGCTGTCTCCGCCTGCGCTTTTTCTTCTTCGCTCAGCGGAACCTCGACGAATTTGGCGCCGAGGCTTTCCACCTGTTCTTTTGCCGCGGGGCGCACATCGAACGCCTCAATCACGGCGCCCAGCCGCTTTGCCGTGGCGATAGCCTGCAGGCCTGCGACCCCCGCGCCGAGTACCAGTACCCGCGCCGCCTTGACGGTACCTGCCGCAGTCATCAGCATGGGGAAGAATTTCTGATAGACGTTGGCCGCCATCAGCACTGCCTTGTAGCCCGCGATATTGGCCTGCGACGATAGCACGTCCATGCTCTGGGCGCGGGAAATACGCGGTAGTTTTTCCATTGCAAAGGCGGTCAGGCCATGACGCGCAAGCTCTTCAATGCCTTCGATACGATGCGGAGCAAGCAGGCCCAGCAGCACGGCATCCTTGCGCATCATTTCCAGTTCGGCCGGGTCCGGACCGCGCACCTTAAGCACGATCTGAGATTGACCATACAGCTCTGCCGCGTTTGCAACGATGGTTGCCCCGGCGGCCTGGTAGGCGTCATCGGGTATGCTCGCACCCGCGCCCGCGCCGGACTGTACCAGAACAGTATGAAAACCTTGGGCGGTAAATTTCTTTACCGTTTCCGGCGTGGCCGCGACGCGAGTTTCTCCCCCGCGAATCTCTGCGGGTATGCCTATCTGCATTGATAATCTCCCCTTATCTTTGGAACATTCGCTATTCTTCAGCAAAACCGGCAGAGCCTGGCCGATTGCCCATTTATCGCGAAGCTCGGATTATAAATGAACCTGGACATAATGCATGGCCGGGGTTGACGAAAAACAGCTCGTTCCTGGTGATCTTTCCTGCAACCCGGCCATCCAATGCTTTGGAAAAACCTCTTACTCCGGCCTTCCGGGAAAAGTGATTTCCTATTTGATGGCCGGTTCCATGGTAACTTCAGGCCCAACCTGATCTGCTTCTTTCAGGCAGTGGCTAATCCATCGGGTGGTCAGTTTTTCCTGGACGCTGTTCTGGCGCAAACGCGACGCCAGTCCCCCGAAGTCAACCTGATCAAGTGGCTGATCCTGGTTAAAGCAGGAAAACACGTAGGTAATCTCTCCTGTTGCCGAATTTTTATGAGGTTGCAGGCACTGGGCACAAATCTCCTTCATCATGCACTGCATCGGAGAATTGATTGAACCGATCGCAAAGTGATCCGTTTTTAGATAAGGCTGAAGCTTGTTATGGCGGGCAGCCCCCACTGCTGCCATCATGCGGTCTGAGCCGATGGCAATGATGCGATCCGCATCAGCCAATCGGACTTTCTGAGGACCCAACGCGCCGCTGCCATATGCGGCCATCGCCTCGACAATATTGCCTACATAACTGAGGTCGTCCGGACGGGACGGCTTAAAGCCGGGAGCTTCATCGCAGCACCACACCACCACATCCGCGGCAGCCTCGATTTCCTCAACTTTATAGCGATCAATCAGCTTCTTGTAACCGGCGAAATATAAAATTTTCGATCCCGCGGCCCGTGCTGCCGCGCCAATTGAAAACAACACTGCATTACCCAATCCGCCACCGACCAGCACGACGGTTTCATCCGGCGGAATTTCGGTGGGCGTACCGGTGGGACCCATCAACACCACAGGATCGCCGGGCTTGAGCTTGGCGCATAGATCCGCCGACCCGCCCATTTCCAGGGCAATGAGCGATACCAGTCCGCGAGAGACATCAACCGATGCCCCAGTAAGGGCAATGCCCTCCATCGCCAGTTTCGTATCGCCCGCGGTTGTGGCAAGGGTTGCGAAGTTCTGGAAACGGTAGAACTGACCTGGATGAAAACGTTCCACCGCCATCGGCGCATGCACCACGACCTCTATGATATTGGGAGTAAGCCGCTCGACCTTATGGACGGTGGCGCGCAACTGTCCATTGATTTCAGCAAAAAACAGCCAGGAGGGTTTGAGGGAAGCCGGAGCCAGGCGCTGCAAAATACGGCTTACCACCGGGTAACCCTGCTTGGCGCTGGACATCGCTTTTACCACGTTTCCGGAATAGGAGGGATGCAGATCACCGAAGAAGCTGATGAAACGGCCGTCACTGTTGCGGCTCATCAGCACACTGGGAGTCTCAGGCTTGGGATTTGCGCGCGGCGGGCTGACGGGATCGCCGTTTTCATCGCAAGCCGCAAAATACCGGCCGTTCAGCTTGAAATTCTTATCGTCTTCTCTGGCAAGCACGGTATTGGGCTGGGTGCCGGCCGCAACCAGAACTGCACGAGCCTGCAGCACGGCCTGGCCGGTCTGCTGCCACGAGCCCGTTTCGTCCAGGGACTGCACCGCGAACTGCACCGCTTTCGCATGCTCCCACTTATCGGTTTCCACCCGCACAGGCGTAAGGCCCTCGGCAAACCAGATGCCCTCTTCCAAAGCCTTCTCGACTTCTTCATGATTGAGCGTATATGAAGGGCTGTCGATAAGCCGTTTCCGGTAAGCGATCGTGGCGCCTCCCCAGGACTGGAGCAGTTCCAGGACGCGCGGCTCCCGGCCTTCCTTCTCCGCTTCCTTGCGCTCGGCACGGATGGCGCGAGCATGACTGAGAAATTCCTCGGCAATTTCTCGCTCTTCCTCATCCCATGCGCCACGTATCGCGGCCTCGCCCTGTACGGCTGTAAGGATTTCGTACCGGCGAAGAAATTTGTCCACCTGGACCGGGTAATAAGCAAGCGCTTCCGTTGCCGTATCGATAGCAGTCAGACCTCCGCCAATAACCACTACCGGCAGGCGTAGCTGCATATTGGCAACCGAGTTGATCTGAGCCGCACCGCTCAACTGCAATGCCATCAGGAAGTCGGACGCGGCGCGAACACCGCGCGCCAGGCCGTTGGGCAAATCGAGCACTGTGGGCCGCCCGGCTCCCGCCGCAAGCGCCACATGGTCGAAGCCCATGGCGAACGCGTCATCGGCGGTTAGCGTTCCGCCGAAGCGGACACCGCCAAACAGCGCAAACTCTTCTCTGCGCTCCAGAAGCAAGCGGATCAGCTTGAGAAAGTTTTTATCCCAGCGCACGGTAATGCCGTATTCGGCAACGCCGCCGAACCCCCCTGGCATACGCTCATCCAGGTCTTCAGCCAGATCGGCTGTATCCCTGATAGCACCGAAGGGAACGCGTTCGCCCGATTTGTTCACGCCGGAAATTTCCGGCGACAACGGCTCGATCTTGAGGCCGTCAATGCCAACCACCGTATGACCGTCGTTCATCAAATGATGCGCCAGGGTGTATCCCGCCGGGCCCATTCCCACCACCAGCACCTTCCGGCCCGTCGGCGCCTTCGGCACCGGCCGGTACAGATCGAGCGGATTCCACCGGGTAAGAAGACTGTAGATTTCAAAGCCCCAGGGTAATTCCAGGACATCCTTGAGGGTGCGGGTTTCGGCCTGAGGGATATCGACCGGCTCCTGTTTCTGGTAAATGCAGGATTTCATGCAATCGTTGCAGATCCGGTGGCCAGTACCCGCACACATTGGATTGTCCAGCACGATCATCGCCAGACTGCCCACAGCAATGCCTTGAGTCTTAAGTTTGTGAAACTCGGAGATGCGCTCTTCCAGCGGGCAACCGGTGAGCAGGACACCGAGCTGGCTTTTCTTGAACGACGGGTGTTCTTCCGGGGTTTTAGACTTTTCCTTAAAGCCTTTTGAGCATGAATCCTTTCCTTGCTCGTGGCACCAGATGCAATAATTCGCCTCATCCAGAGCGCCGATCAGATCGGTGCCCGGATCGGTGAGCGCGAAACCTTCCCGGCGGCGTATATGCTCAAGCCGATGAACGGTGTAACCCGCAGAGTTATCGGTATGGGTAGACAGCAGATGCTGGAAATCGAGTTTGGCGGGGACCTTGAATAATACACCGTCCCGGTTGTGCTCCCGCCCTTCCGGTGTTTTCAGGGCCCAGGCGGCGTAGTATAAAGCCGCCTTGAGCCGCTCTTCATTCGCGTTCTCATCCAGCAACCAACTTGTAACGTGGGTTGCATAAGTCAATTCCGAAAAAGGCGCCTCGAATTCAGCAGCCAGTTTTTCTTCCAGCGCTATCCCATCCACCCCAGCCACTTCCGCCTCGCTCACCTTGTTCATCGCCCGGCGCTGGACGAATTGCCTTTTGCAGGAATACAGCGGAGCCAGTTGATGATGGCGAGCGGCAAGTTCGGCAACTTCCTTCTGAATTCCAAACAGCCTGGCAATGAAATCTTCCATCCATGGAGCAATTTCAATCAGCAGGGCAGATTCTGTTTTGCGATCCAGGCTGCCGGGAGCGGAGCGGGCAAGATCGAGGCGAGCCCGCAGCCCGGGTTCTCCTTCCTGTAGAAAATCCAGGAATGCCTGATCCAGTCTCACGAGTCCGTCGCGGCGATACAGGTCGGCGAAAGCCATGCCGAATCCAAGCACGGGAGAAGCCACGGCAATTGTCGCTGAAGGGTGAGGCGCCGATTGTAAACTTGTCATGATAAGGTCATCAAAAGTGATAAAAATGAATCAAGGACGGCAAAAAAAGTTATCCCGATATTTATTAGAGCGTAACTATGCTTAAAGTTTAAAAATCTCGAAATAAGTCTTTTTGCGGGGTATGGTTTATACCCCTGTTGTTTATAACCCCTGTTCACCCTGTTCAATTAGGGAGCTTCTGAATAAGCATCAGCGAGCGAAGACTTACTCGGAGATTACCCAGGCTTTTCCCAGTTAAAAATACAAAAGCGGCAAGGCTATGACCGCCTTGTCGCTCGCCGATTCAAAAATATTGCACCGCAATAACTGAAAATTCCCAGGTTAATCTTTCGCTGCGCAAATCATGCCTGCGGCAACGGTATTGTTATTGGCCTCGTCAATGACAATAAAGCTGCCTGTAGCATGGTTGCGCTGATAGGGATCATGCGCCAGGGGCTGGTGCACTTTTAGCGCTACTCGGCCGATATCATTCATTTTCAAAGTCTCCGCCGCCTCATGACGCAAGGTATTGACGTCCACGCGATAATCTATCCGCGACACCAGCGCCTTCACGACCCGCGTGGTTTGCTTGACAAGATATTTGCGGCGGGGATCGAGACTTTGTTCGGATAACCAGCACAGCATCGCCTCAAACTCCTTGGTGACATGAGGCATAGCAGCGGGTTTTATCAGCATGTCCCCACGGGAAATATCAAGGTGATCTTCAATGGTCAGCGTAACGGACTGCGGTGCCACCGCATAATCGAGAAGACCATCATACGTGACGATTTCCTTGATACGCGAAGTGAGGCCGGAGGGCAGAACCTGCACCGCATCGCCGACACCGATGAAGCCGGATTCGATGCGCCCCATATAACCTCGAAAATCATGGAGTTCCTCGGTCTGGGGACGGCAAACCCATTGCACAGGAAACCGGAAATCGTCGAGATTGATGTCGTGATCGATGGGTACGTTCTCAAGCAAGTCCATCAACGCCATGCCTTGATACCAGTTGAGATTGTCCCCACGCTCGACCACCATGTCGCCGTGTAAAGCAGACATCGGGATGTAGGCTATATTGCTCAGGCTGAGTCCGTCGGCAAAAGTGGCAAAGTCGTTGCAAATGCGCTCGAATACTTCACGGGAATAACCCACCAGATCCATTTTATTGACTGCTACCACCAGATGAGGAATGCCCACGAGACTGGCGAGATAGGCATGACGGCGCGATTGGGTAAGCACCCCCTTCCGCGCGTCAATCAGGATAATGGCAAGATTGGCTGTGGATGCGCCCGTAACCATGTTACGCGTGTATTGCTCATGGCCTGGGGTGTCGGCAATGATAAATTTGCGCTTGGGGGTGGCGAAATAGCGATAGGCAACATCAATCGTAATGCCTTGTTCGCGCTCGGCTTGCAGGCCGTCCGTGAGCAGTGAGAGATCGACACTTTCCATTCCGCGCCGATGTGAAGTGTGGGTGATGGCACTCAACTGATCTTCGAAGATGGACTTGGAATCGTGCAGCAAACGCCCGATCAGCGTACTCTTCCCATCATCCACGCTCCCGGCGGTGATGAAACGCAACAACTGGGTATGATCAAATGAAATACTTTCAATAGCTGACATTCACAATCCCGTTTACAACTCTTTGTAAGTTATTTGTCTTAAAGTTCACCTTTCAAGTACCTTTAGCGCATCCCTGCAATGGCCCTGCCCCCGTGGTCTTCACACCCAGTTGGTCTTCCCACCAAGTTCGCTACGAGTGGATGGCTATGAAGGTTAAGAGAAATCGGAACGGTAGTAAGTAAAGTAAGTAACGGTGGTGCGTAATTGATGAATTCCTGGAAAAGTGTACAACTGCTCCGTGATTTGCCAGGAACTCAGAGGTCCTTCTTTCTCAGAAATACCCTTCTTTTTTGCGCAGCTCCATGGAGGCGTCCGACGTCTGGTCATCCATGCGCGTGGCGCCCCGCTCGGTAATCCTCGTAATCGCTGTTTCCGCTATGATCTCGCCAACACTGACTGCGGTGGATTGCACCGGGCAGGTGCAACTCATATCACCTACCGTCCGGAAGCGCACCACCAGGCTTTCCACCTGTTCCCCTTCCTTGAGCTGTACCAGATGGGACAGGGGTAAAAGTCCCCTATCGCGCCTGATTACGTCGCGTGTATGCGCGAAATAAATATGGGGCACCTCCAGCTCCTCGCGAGCAATGTATTCCCACACGTCAAGTTCCGTCCAGTTGCTGATGGGGAATACGCGTATATTCTCTCCTGGATGAACTCGAGTATTGTAGAGATCCCATAATTCCGGGCGCTGGTTTTTCGGATCCCATTGACCGAATTCATCCCGGAAAGAAAATATCCGCTCTTTAGCCCGCGCTTTTTCCTCGTCGCGGCGTGCGCCTCCAATACAGGCATCAAAACGGAATTCCGCAATGGCGTCCAGCAGTGTCACTGACTGGAATGCGTTGCGGCTCTGGTTCGCTGAGCGTAGCACGACCCTTCCCTGACGAATGGAATCTTCCATACTACGCACGATTAACCGCTCGCCCAATTGTTTGGCGCGGCGGTCGCGAAACTCGATCACTTCAGGAAAATTGTGACCCGTATCGATATGCATTAATGGAAACGGAAAACGCCCTGGGCGGAAAGCTTTTTCCGCCAATCGCAACAGCACGATGGAATCCTTCCCCCCGGAGAACAGTAGCGCCGGATGGGCACATTCGGCCGCCACCTCTCGCATGATATGGATCGCTTCGCTTTCCAGCGCATCCAGATGCCCTAATTGCCGTGCGGTACGGCGCTTAATGGCTACCGGTTCGCTCATGACTGTTGATTCATTCGCGACTGTCGATTCATTCGCAACTGCCGATTCACCAGTGACCGTAGATTTGGTCGTGGCCATTGATTCGTTTTTCATGACAAAACCCGCGACAGGAGTAGTCAGTTCTTCAATATTGTTCAATAAAATATCCATCGGTCCACCTTGACAGTTCTCACGAAACGGGAAAAGTTACAAGAGGCCGGCCTTGCTCCGCCTTTTGGTTCACCTTTCTTGATATGAAAGAGCCAGATCTTCGACCACCGGTTTTTTTTCTACGAAGACAGATGATGCAGAGGCGCGCCGCTTGTCCGGATGCAGGCCACATTCCTTGATTTCCGGGTCCTCCCACCACCACCGGCCAGCTCGAATATCCTCGCCGGGCGTAATAGCGCGCGTGCAAGGCGCACAGCCGATGCTGGCGTAGCCCTTATCATGTAGCGCATTATAGGGAACATCGAATCGTTTCAGATAATCCCACACGTCGGAAAGGCTCCAGTCGAGCAACGGGCTGAATTTTTGAAGACCGTTGCCAGCATCGAACTCCGATTGAGCGAGATCCTTTCTCGTGGGCGCCTGATCGCGGCGCAAGCCCGTAATCCACGCGCGTTTACCGCTCAGAGCGCGTTTCAGCGGTTCCACCTTGCGGATGTGGCAGCAGCTTTTGCGTAATTCCACGCTGTCATAAAATCCGTTGGGTCCATTCTGTGCGACGTATGCTTCCACTGCGGCAGGGTCAGGGAAATATACGGGCACCCGGATGCCATAGCGATCCGCCACCTTCTTCATCAGGCTATAGGTTTCTTCCGGCAGACGCCCGGTATCCAGCGTAAATATCCCGATATCAGGGTAATACCGCGCAATAAGATCCATCAGCACCATATCCTCGGCGCCGAAACTATTGGCAAAAGCGGCTGGGGCATAGTCTGCCTGCACCGTATCCAATACCTTCCGCACTTCAGTAATCTTCTGATCCAGAGTCATTTGCCTGCTTGATAAAGAGTAAAGCGATTAAAATTTGTCAGATCGTCACGGATGACTGTGCCCGCTGTAACAAAGACGCTTGGGCTGAAGCTTTTAACGGCAGCGCGCCGGCCAGATCAAGCTGGCGGTCGAAACCCAGGCAAAACTCAGCAGCTTCAATGGTCCACGCGTCTAGCTCGGAAAACCACTCAGTCAACCGGGCATCGTTCAGTCCTTCGGCCGGAGATGCGAAATCCTCGGCGAATTTGGCCAACTGCCTGGACAGGCGCGGCTTGGTAGGCAACACGCGGCGCAATTCTTCCGACTGTTGCGCCAAATCGTTGAATTTCTGGCCGCCAAGCAATTCGGACACACCTTGGCCAATCAAGCGGGCGATCTCCTCGGCACATTTAACGGAGTCCTCGAATTTTCGTTGAAACTTAAGCGCATCTCGGTAGTTGCGCTCATGAGCCGCATCAAAAAAGCTCGAGCCGATCTTCACCTGGCTCACTCCCGCGCATTCGCCGCCGCCAAGTTGCAATACCTTGAAATCCGCATCCTTGCCATGATCGCGCAGGACGGACTCCAATTCTTCCGGTTTTACTTCAGTTAAATCCGTCAATAGATGGGCAAGGTGGTCTTTACCGACCCGCCGTATCCAGGACGAAAACGTTTCACCCGTCGCGCGGCTGGAATCATAATCCGTCTTGACCCGTTCCACCGCAGTCTCGATGCGTGCCGAGGGTATTGATGGACCTTTGATCGCCAGCGCGCCGCCTGCCATGGCATTTCCGCCAAAATACATCTGATAATGCGGCACGAGCTTGCCATGCATGCGTTTGCCTTCCCCATAAATGCCGATATCGCCCGCCTCTGGCTGGGCACAGCCGTTATGGCATCCGGAAACACGAATTTTCAAATCGTGCAGCCCACCATTCAATTTGGGTCCAACGATCGTGCTTGAAGTTATCCCCAGCCGGCATGTCGAGGTACCCGGGCACGCGACGACGTTGTCGCCGACCTTCGGCTCGCCCAGGCCCAGTAAGGCCACTTCCGCACGCAGGACATCGATTTTTGCCGCCGGTATATTCGGCAAAAACATGTTTTGATCCTGAGTCACCCGGATTTCTTCCAATTCATCGATCTCGGCAATACGGGCAAGACCACGTAACTGTGCAACGTTCAAGTTGCCCATTGGCACGCTGATAGGAAATACGTAGTAACCCGACTGCTTTTGCGCGAACACGTGCCGGGGCGCACCCATACCTGGAACTTCACTGTCCAGACCAGCACTCCATTCGCCCTTCGGATAATCCTGGGCTGCCAGTGCTGCCTGAGTACGAGCCAATTCTTCACGATACTTCGAGACAAATCCCTCGGGACCAAACTTATCAACCAGGAACTTGATCCGCGATTTGGCACGTTTGACCCGATCGGAGTAGCGATTATGCAAGGAGATGATGGCTTCCATCACCATCAGCAAATCCTTTTCCTCGATGAATTCTTCCACAACGATGGCTTCATGCGGTTTATGCCCAAGGCCGCCCCCTGCCAGAACCTTAAAGCCAAAGCGGTCTCTGTTGCGCACCGCGACAATTCCCATGTCGTGCATCATGCCCTGGGCGCAATCGGATTCGCAGGCTGAAAAACTGATCTTGAACTTGCGCGGCATTTGCTGAGTCAACGGATTGCGCAAAAAATGCTGGACCGCACCGTCCAGGTGCTTCGTGACATCTACATGCTGACGGGGACATATGCCCGATAACGGGCATGCGGTAACGTTGCGTATCGTGTTTCCGCATGCCTCGCGGGTCGTCAATCCGGCTGTAGCCAGATGGCGGAGCACTGCCGGCGTATGCTCCAGCGGTACGTAATGCATCTGTATATCCTGGCGTGTCGTGATATGCACAACATCATGGCGCGCATACTTTTCCAGCATATCTGCGATGACATTCAATTGCGGCGCGTTCAGGCGGCCACCAGGCAGCTTGATGCGAACCATATTGACGCCTTCCTGCCGCTGCCCATAAATTCCCATTTGCAGGCGGGTAGCAGTAAAGCGATCGACGTCCATGCTCAGGCTCTGATAATCCTGTAGCGCCTGATCGAACGAATTTATTTCCTCATCATTAGCGAGGTAGTTCAGGTGACTCATCTGTATTCTCCGCAATTAAGGCTAATATCAGTTTGACTCAGGTGAAAGTCGAGACGAACGAGGTTCTGTTTGCTCAAGGTTCTGTTTACTCAAGGTTCCGTTTACTGAGTCCCGCTGAAGACTCCAGTTCATCCGCTGTTACCGGACACTCAGCCTGATCTGACAGGTTCTGCCTTATTACCGGACAAGCCTGAAATCGCATTCGGTTCAGTTTCAATGTCCGGCTCTGGGCTATCTATGGGCTATGTTAAGCGCGCGCCACTACTCACCGTTATCAGAAACCCCTGACAGACAACCTCATATAGTGCCGCGAAACCAGAATAATAGCAATGCAGGTATATATCTCAAAAGAATATTATGTTAGATTATTATAATCTAATCTTATTTAAAGTTCGAATATGAAATTGCAACAGCTACGCTACCTTTGCGAGGTTGCCAACCAGGGTCTGAATTTATCCAAAGCAGCTGAGGTCCTCCATACGTCTCAGCCGGGCATCAGCAAGCAGATTCGTCTTCTGGAAAACGAGCTGGGAGTGGATGTCTTTGTGCGTAATGGCAAGCGTGTGGTTGAAACCACACCCCCAGGACGAGCAATCATCGAAATTGCCGAAAGAATGCTCAGAGATGCGAAAAACCTGAAGCAGGTCGGTCAGGAATTCGCCAACGAAGCCATCGGCTCGCTCACTATCGCTACGACCCATACCCAGGCGCGCTATGCGCTGCCCTCCGCCATCAAGCATTTTACCGCACGTTATCCCAAGGTGAAGCTGATCTTGCGTCAGGGCAGTCCGACGCAGATATCGGAACTGGTCACATCGGGCGTAGCCGATATCGCGATCGCTACCGAGGCCATCGAACTTTTTGATGAGCTCGTGATGCTGCCATGCTATCAGTGGAACCGTTGCGTGGTAGTTCCTCCGCGTCATCCTCTGCTCAGACTTGAGAAATTGACGCTGGAAGCAATCGCTCAATACCCTATTATTACGTATGACTTTGCTTTCACCGGCCGTTCCAAGATCAACCAGGCGTTCGATGCGAAGAAGCTGGTTCCCAATGTCGTGCTAACGGCCATAGACGCGGATGTAATCAAGACCTACGTGGAATTGGGGCTGGGCATCGGCATCGTGGCGCAGATGGCGTTTGACCCCAAGCGCGACAAGCATCTGCGGTCCATCGATGCAAGCCACCTGTTTGAACCGAGTACGACCCGTATCGGTATCGGCCGCAATAGCTATTTGCGCGGATATGTTTACGATTTCATCGAAATTTTCGCCCCTCACCTTGACCACGTCGCAATCAAGATTGCTATGAAAGATAAAGAGCATTCATAGCCATACTCACAGCCACACTCATAGCCAAGGCCTAAAACAAGGTCTCGGGACCGGAGTGTGCTCGCCCGGCATTAAAATCTGTCTTTGCCAGCTGGCCGCTTTTTTGCTTTGGGGGCCTATGTAGTGGGGGTCCATGATTCATAAAGCCATCTCGCGCTTACAACTGCCGGATGTAGGTTGAACGATTCCCCATGGCGATCGGTGCAACCCAAGGCGTTATAATGCCGCTAAGAGCTTTACTGGAAAAATGCCTCATGAATGCAATCAAGCTGCTCCCCGACCTGCTCATCAGCCAGATCGCCGCCGGAGAGGTGGTGGAGCGCCCAGCCTCGGCACTTAAGGAAATGCTGGAAAACAGCGTGGATGCTGGCGCAGCTGACATCACGGTGCAGCTCGTGCAAGGGGGAATCAAGCTGATCCGTGTAATGGATAACGGCACAGGAATTTCAAAAGAGGATATCCCGCTTGCCCTCGCCCGGCATGCGACCAGTAAAATCAGTACATTGGAAGATTTGCAACAGGTGGTAAGCCTGGGTTTTCGTGGCGAAGCTTTGGCAAGTATTGCCGCAGTCTCGCGATTGACGCTTGCGAGCCGCAGAGCGGAGCAAAAACACGCATGGAAAGTACAAGCGGAGAGTGGCCGCCTCTCGCCGCCAGAGCCCGTGGCACTTGCTTCTGGCACCACGGTCGAAATGCATGACCTCTACTTCAACACCCCTGCCCGCCGAAAATTTTTGAAAACCGAAGCCACCGAATTTTCCTATTGCGAGGAAACATTCAAGCGTATCGCATTGTCGCGCCCAGACATCGGTTTTACTCTGCAACATAACGGAACCGTGCGCCGCCACTTGCGCGCGGCGGACCCAAGGTCGCGAATTGCGGCAGTATTGGGCGATGAGTTCAGCCAGACATCGGTCCTTATCGATGAACAGGCGGCGGATTTGCGGTTGTGGGGCTCAGCCGCGTTACCGGCTTATTCACGCGCTTCGCGCGATGCCCAATATTTCTTTGTCAATGGCCGATTCGTGCGCGACAAGCTGATTACTCATGCGCTACGCGAAGCCTATCGGGATGTGCTTCATCTGGACCGCTACCCGGCCTTTGTACTGTTCCTTGAAATGAAAGCGGAAAGCGTGGATGCAAATGTGCATCCTACGAAAATCGAGGTAAGGTTTCGCGATCCGCGAGCACTGCATCAGTTTGTGTTTCATGCAATCGACAAGGCGCTGGCAACGGGACAACCGGCATCCAGAGGCTCAGTCCTGGCAACCGGCGATCAGGAGCACAAACCGAACGACCGAGGAAACACGGATATGGCCATCAATGAAAAGGCAGGCGCCGAATTTTCCGGTTACCCCCGACAAGGCGTCATGTCTTTAAAGTCCTACATCTCGCCTGAGCCTCCGGCAGCGGCACAACCCCAAGCATTCTATTCCGCCCTCTTCGGCGTCGAGGACGACGGCCTAAAATCGGCGCAGACAGTATTGGACATCCACACAGCAGGAACACGCGCTAAAGAACCTGAAGTTCCGCCGCTGGGATTTGCGCTGGGTCAGCTCCGCGGCATTTATATTCTGTCGCAGAATGACCGTGGTCTGCTCATCGTGGATATGCACGCTGCGCACGAGCGTCTCTTGTATGAGAAACTCAAATCAGCGCTGGATAATCACACGCTCGCCATGCAGCCCCTGCTCATTCCGGCTACTTTTTATGCGGATAGCCTGGACATTGTGACCGCTGAGGAAAACAGTGACAGTTTGAGCGAGCTCGGGTTTGAAATCTCTACCTTCTCCCCAACCATGCTGGTGGTACGGTCAGTGCCAGTCGCACTCAAGAATGCCGATGTGGTAAAGCTGGCGCGCGACGTGCTGAGCGACATCCGGGAATTCGGCGCCAGCCAGGCATTGACCAGCAGGCGCAACGAGCTCCTTTCAACTATGGCATGTCACGGTGCGGTTCGCGCCAACCGGATGTTGACTATTCCGGAAATGAATGCGCTGTTGCGCGAGATGGAAGTAACCGAACGCGCCGGCCAATGCAACCATGGTAGACCAACCTGGTTTGAAATCAGTCTTGCAGATCTCGACAAGATGTTCATGCGAGGCAAATAAGAATGAAGCCCGCCGCTGGAACTTGAACTTACATCCCATTATTGCTTACTCTGGTTCTCTCGTTGCGATACATCGCTGATGCGTTTTGGAATGGTAACTGCTTTTTGGCCTTTGGTTCATTTGCGCATCCCATCGTAGCAACTGTCCTTATACTCGGTTCTTATACTCCATCCTTATACGCTTAGGTAAATATGAAGCTGGAGTTGCTGGGAGGCCTCTCGCCTAAAAAGTTTCTCCGCGATTATTGGCAGAAAAAACCTCTGTTGGTACGCGGTGCTCTGCCCGGCTTTCACGGACTGCTGAGCCGGGAAGGTCTTATCGAGCTAGCCCGCCATGATGATGCGCAATCACGGCTTATTATGCAAAGCCAGGGTAAATGGCAAGTCCGGCACGGTCCTTTTTCACCTCGTACCTTTCCCCGCCTGCAAAAAAAAAATTGGACTTTGCTGGTACAGGACGTCAACCACTTTCTACCCTCGGCCCGCAACTTGCTTCTTAAATTCAATTTTATCCCCCACTCGCGACTGGATGACCTGATGGTCAGCTATGCTCCTGAGGAGGGTGGAGTCGGACCGCATTTCGACTCATATGATGTTTTCCTGCTGCAGGGCATGGGGCGCAGACATTGGCAGATATCTGCACAGCGGCAAAAAACACTGATTGCGGATGCGCCTTTGAAAATTCTGCAGGATTTCAAACCGGAGCAGGATTGGGTGCTGGAGCCGGGCGATATGCTATATCTGCCGCCCGGCTATGCACACAACGGCGTGGCAAAGGACCCCTGCATGACTTATTCGATCGGCTTTCGGGCGCCCAGTTACCAGGAACTGGCCACCCAGTTTCTTATATATCTGCAAGACCACAGCGCCATCAATGGAATGTATTGTGACCCGGATATCAGATTGCAGCCCCACCCAGGACGTATCAGTGCCGCAATGTTGCGGCAGGCAGGCGCGGCGCTCGGCAAGATCAGATGGAGCCGTAGCGATGTGGAACACTTTATGGGCATTTATCTCACCGAGCCCAAGCCTCATGTTTTTTTTACACCTCCATCACATCCTGTGGGCGAGCAAGACTTCGCGTATCAGGTTGCTCAGACGGGACTGGAGCTCAACCTGAAAAGCCGCATGCTAGGGAAGAAAAAACGAATTTTTATAAATGGTGAATCTTATACGGTGGGAGCTGCAGCCCGCCGTGTATTGGAAAACCTTGCTGATCATTTTGCTTTACCAATGGTGGAAAACCTTGATAAGGAGAGCCTCGCACTGCTTTATCAATGGTATCTAAATGGTTATGTTGAGTTATCCACCACTGAGAGCATGGTCTTCTAAGACCCGCGGGTTCGGCGTTTTTTTCGACACCACACTCGTCCGTGTCGACCAAGCAGCAAGCGGCTGAATAGCATTCCTCACAGTCGTCGCTGCATGTTGCGCGGAACCTGGTCAGGGTTTTATGATCCAATGGATTGGTTGTTTGACTTCCCTGGTTGTTTGACTTCCCTTTTTGACGAGCTTGAGTGAAGCTGGCAGCTTTCTTGTTTGGCAATGCTTCATAATGTTCAGCTAGCGTTTTGGCGATGCTCTGGGAAGCCCCATGCCCAGCCGATTTCCCGCTACCATTTATGGCTGTGGGATACAACGACTAGACAACATTTCTGAATTCTGCTATTAAGATAGTGGCTATTACGATATAGTGGTTTCTCAGATTTTGAATGGCCGAAACTCATCTATAATTTTTTGGTGGTTCGTTATAACTTCTTATAAGGAGATTAAAAAAATGAAGTACTCGCTCCTCGCTATCGCCTTGGCATCACTAACACTTACCGCATGTGATCAGATGAAAGAGCATAAGCCCGGAGAAGGAAAGCCGGGACAATATCCCCCCAGCCTATGGGAAAAACGTGAAGGGCAAGTCAGTGATGCTGACATCGAAGCAGCCCAGAAAGCTGAAGCGGAGGCAAATAAAAGAAATGAGTCCTCACAACAACAACCCAAGCCGTAACCAGGCAATTCTGAAAAAAGCCGTCCTTCGGGACGGCATTTTTTTGGTCAAGACCGATGTAAAGCGCAGCGGATCAATTCACTTTCAGATTTTTATGACTTAACGCTTTTATGTTATATTACGGTTTTTTAGTAATGACTTTTAGGATGATTGAATAATGAAATACTCCTCGATCCTCGCTGTTTCGTTGGCAGCGTTGATGCTGTCTGCTTGTGAATATAAAAAACATCCAATGGATAAGCCGCCTCCCTCTGCAATGGCTGAGCGTGACTCCGCTCCGAAATTTGACGAGCTTGACAAGGAAGGGGGAGCTGAATCTCAAGCTGGTACAAGCGGCGCTGGTGTCAAGAAGGAAGAACCCCATAAATAGCATAGTTAGTGCTTTAGTATAACGTTATGCTAGGTTCTCACCTCGGTTAGCGGCAAAATTACACTTTTAAGCGTAAATTTGCATGCTTTTGCTATATACTGTCGCCTGCTACAATCTCTTTATACTTTATTAAGGAAGCCCCATATGAAATATTCAGTCCTCGCGGCCGCTTTAGTGGCCCTTAGCCTGACAGCATGTGATAGACCCAAACAGGCAATGCCCGAAAATTCCACCACCTACGGAACCAGAACCGAAGAAGGAACAACGTTGGATCAGGAGCGTGCTGCAACCGGTCCGTCCTCAGCTCCCGCTGACAAAACCGCCGCCGCACCGAAGAGTGAGGAGGATGAATATGCTGGTAAAGCCGTTCTGCCAGGTCATGCCCTCGATGGCAATGGCAACCCCGTAAAGCCGGGTCAAAGCGCCATTCCGGAAGGTCATTGAGAACAGTTGTATAAGCAAAAAAGCCATCCGTGTGGATGGCTTTTTTATTGCCTAAAACCCATACTTGGGTTGAGAGGCGCAAATTAATATATATCACCGGGGCCAGAACATGCTTACTGTTCGAAGGTGAGAGACGTGTTCGAGGTCCGTCCAGGGTTGAAGGATCAAGCATTTTCACTATATACTATAGTATAGCTCTACCACTTCTTTTTATACTTTTTACAGGAATTGACTAATGAGACTCACGCTCCTCTCTGCTACCTTGGTGGCACTCACCATGACTGCCTGTGGTAAGCCGAACCAGGCGCTTCCCGAGCAGGAAAAAGATAACTTCGCCAAAATAACCAAGCAACAAGGTGCCGCTGGATCAGCTCCAGCCGCTCCGGCAGCTCCTGGCGGATCAACCGCCCCTGAGAGTGCCAGCGGCGATGCAGCCAAAAAATAAGTAAGGCGTGAATATAGTAACGCTAAAGGCTGGGCCGTAAAGTGACCCGTAACCCAGCCTCAACGAAAGCCGCTCTACGGAGCGGTTTTTTTATCGCCATTTTCTTGCTTTCCGAGAAAGCAGATGAGTTCAGATGAGTTGGCGCCAACCAAAACCATCGTCTTGGCTCGCAACCCCAATCCAGTCTGTTCCGCAATTCAGCACGCTGCTCAACATGGTTTGCGCAAGCAGTGGGGTATTATTTTTTTGGCTCAGATGAGCCGCAATAACGTGTTGAAGACGGCTGCAATCGAGATTTGCCAGGAGTTCCGCTGAGGCAGCGTTCTCAAGGTGTCCAAAGCGCCCACCAACGCGCTGCTTGAGGCTCCATGGGTAATCGCTGTTTGCGAGCAACTGCGCATCGTGGTTACACTCCAATACCAAAGCATGGCAATTTCTCAGGGTCGCCTCGATATGGGGCGTCGAGCATCCGGTATCTGTCAACACGCCTAATCGCAATGCACCATCGCTGAATACAAATTGCGCCGGCTCGTGGGCGTCGTGCGGAACAGGATAAGGCTCGATCTCGATACCATCAATAGAGAAGCGCTGGTAGCCATCTATAACGTTTACCTCTGACAACGGCCCGAATATCTTCTCCACACTACGCAGAGTGCCATGCGTTAACCATACCGGGACACCGAACTTGCGCGCAAACCGCGCCACGCCGCCGATATGGTCGTCGTGCTCGTGAGTCACGACAATTCCGTCTATTGTATCGGGCTCAAGTCCGAGCCGGGAAAGACGAATAATTGTTTCCTTAAGCGTAAATCCGCAATCCAGCAATAATCTTGTATCCGCCACCTCAACCACAAGACCGTTTCCACGTGAACCGCTACCCAGGCAGGCAAAACGCATACTGATACTGACAAAAAATAAAATGAGAAAAAGTGTTATACAGCAATCGCGAACTTATTGTTGAGAACAAGCCTGAATACGGCTGAACATGCCGCTACGAGGCCAGGGATTGCGCTAGCCTGAGACGCTCCTTGCCATTCAAAAGCAGCCTGGATATCTCAGTCGAGGGGAGTGGGCGCGCAAAATAATAGCCCTGAATTTCATCGCATCCTCGCTCGCGTAAAAAAACAAGCTGTTCAACCGTTTCCACGCCCTCAGCTACAACCTTGACGTCCAGGCTGTGGGCCATGTCAATGATCGCGGTAGTAATTGCAGCGTCTGCAGGGTTGGTGGTGACATTCATAATAAACGCACGGTCGATTTTAAGCACATCAATAGGGAAGCGCTTTACGTAGGCGAGACTGGAATAACCGGTACCGAAATCATCGATTGAAATTCGGATACCGAGCATTTTCAATCTCTTGAGGACGCCGACCGTTTTTTTTGCATGCGTCATCAGCGAACTTTCCGTTAGCTCCAATTCCAGCAAATCGGAATCGATGCTGTTTTCTCTTAAAGCTCTTTCCGTCTGTAATTCAAATTCGAGCAATTGCGGATGTACGCCATTTTCTTCGGTAATCCGGATAACGTCCCGGTTTAGCGTGATCTGGGAAAACTGTCGTCCCGATACATTTACCGATATCGGCATCTCTCCGATTCCCCCATGCCTCCACTCGGCGATTTGCTTGCAAGCGGTCTCGATAACCCATGTTCCGACCTGATTAATCAGCCCGGTCTGTTCCAGGACGGGAATAAACTCCGAAGGCGGAACAAAGCCATATCCGGGACGATTCCACCGTATCAGAGCCTCGACCCCCGTGATCTCTCCCTTGTGCAGTTCGACCTTGGGCTGGTAATGTAAAACGAATTCATTACGCTCGAGCGCATTCCGTAGTGCATTTTCCTGTTCCAGCTTCCGGATTGCCCGTGCGTTCATTTCCGCAGTAAAGAAACGGTAGGTATCTCTGCCTGCCTTTTTAGACCGGCACATGGCGATATCGCCGTTTTTAACCAAGGTGTCCGCGTCGAGCGAATCAGCCGGGTACACACTGATTCCCATGCTCGCCGTTACCGCAATCATATTTTTCTGGACTTCGAAAGGCTGGCGCAACGCTGCTCTTATCTTGCTTGCGACGACGCCCGCATTTCCTGAACCATCAGGAGTAACCAGAATGCACCCAAACTCATCCCCTCCCAGCCTTGCAACCATATCCCTCACACGCAGGCAATCCAGTAATCGGAGGCTGAATTGGCGCAATACCTCATCCCCAACAGCGTGCCCCAACGTATCGTTAATACCTTTGAAATTGTCGATATCGAGATACAACACGGAGATGGTGCGGTGATTCGTTTCGGCCTGCTTGATCATCTTCCTGAGCGACTCATAAAACAGGGTCCGATTGGGAAGACTGGTAAGCGCATCATAATGGGCAAGCCGCAGCAGTCGCTGGTCGGCCTCCTTGCGGTGCGTAATGTCATCCATGATCCCTACCACGCGATGCACCCCCATCGCATCCTTGATCGGAAAAGTACGGGAATGGACCCAGCGTACGGAGTTATCCGATGACAGCAAACGATAATCATGATCCACGCCGCCATACGGTAACTCTTTCGACTCATGGATTACCCGCTGTTTATCCTCCGGATGAACCGCCTCAAGAAATTTCTCCAGTCGGTCGCCAGGAGCAACCTGACGGCCGGTCATTTTTTCCCATGCCGGGTTGATATAGCGGAATGTTTTATCTTTGACATCCCAGATCCAGAAAACCTGTGGAAGATTATCCGCAAGCTGATCGAACAACTCTTCGGTTTCACGCAGGGGAGCCGTCCGCTCGCTGAGCATATTTTTCCGACCTGCCATAGATTGCTGCAACTCTTTCTGCAGCAGCCTGATTTCCAGAACATCGCGAATATGGGTCAACACCTCGAGCCTATCATAAGGCTTGCTGATAAAACCTTTTGCGCCTGCTTGCAACGCCCGCTTCTTATGCTCCACCTGGGCAGTAATGACCAGGACGGGAAGAGATTCGCCGGGCTCGATTTCCTCAATTTCCCTTAACCCCTCCATAACCCGGAATCCGTCCATTTTGGGCATCATCATATCGAGCAGGATGAGATCGTACCGCTTCGCGCGGTGAAGGTTGCACACTTCGAGCGGATTCGTTGTCGAGGAAACTGAAACATAACCGGCCGCGCGAAGTATGCTTCGGATCAGTTCAACGTTATTCTCCCTATCGTCTACGACCAGGATTTTCGCATTGAAAATATCGGGAGAAAAGGACATCGAGTTCCTAAATTTTATTGGGCTAGATTTTTAGCTTTCGCAACTTGCCACTTTTTGGCAATGTGTTTGCCACTTATCAAGGCACACTTCCGGATGAACAGCCGAGGATTACCATCGATAGATCGAGGCGAAATCAATATTCCCGTACATTCCCGTGCATCAGTTTTTTATGCGCCTGCATTATGCTACGCTCAAAGCAGAATTCGTGCCAATTAATTAAGGTACTGTTTCCACTCATTTGGCCCGTTTAGTGCGGGAAGACAACCATATCTAATGTAAAATTTGCCGATAAGCCGGCGGCATGGAATGTTCCAAAAAAAACCGGGCGTAAAGTCCGTCTGATTAACAATAAATTGTACGATATTCTAGAGATTGAATAAATCCGGGCCGGCCTATGCTGCATAACTTGACTGAATTTCTGGCCCATTGCGGAATAACCGCGTTTTCACTCTGGCTCGTGAGCTTCATGTTTCACGGGATCTCATTTTCCAACAAAAAATCATTGATCTTGTCGGCAATTCTGCTCGGTCTTGCCAACGCAGTGATCAGACCGGTCGTAATCGTTTTGACAATCCCCCTGACGCTCATCACTTTTGGGCTGTTTCTGTTCGTCATAAATGCCCTGATGATGCTTCTGGTGTCCGCGCTTGTCCCCGGGTTCAGGGTTTCGGGCTTTTGGACAGCGTTTTTCGCCAGTATCGTCGTCACTATTATAAGCCTGCTGGTAGGCTCGCTGCTGTTCCAATATGACAACAGCCTGCTTAATGTTCCGGCGAATCAGGGCGTGATGGTTTGATTGAGTGTGTAATTCAACAGAAAAGGGTGACTATTGCAATGAAAAGACGTGTCCAGTCAAATAGATAAGTACGGCAGCCGGCTCCCAACGCTCTTATCGTGCATCAACTCTTCGTATCGCCATGCATCAGCCTGCTCCCATCCCTGCAATATTCAGCAGCAACGACATTTGTTGAGGATCGGCGTCGTGATCGAATGGCAGCACGCCCAGCAGCGGACAACCCAGCCGCTGCTCCAACGTGAACACATTTTCATCAAATGCCGCCATGTGAACATCGATACGGTTCGCGACCCATCCCGCGAGCGGCAGCCCGGCTGCGCGCACCGCCTGGGCGGTCAATAGCGCCTGATTAAGACAGCCTAGCTGCATCCCTACAACGAGGATAACCGGCAAACCCAAAGCCTTCGTCATGTGGCTGATATCCTCACGCTCGTTGAGCGGCACAAGAAAACCACCGGCGCCCTCGACGATAACAATATCGGCAATTTTCTGCAATTCGCGGCAGGCGCGGCGGATGGTCAGGATATCGATTAGAATGCCCGACTGTTTCGCCGCGATATGCGGGGCGATCGGCGCAACCAGTGCATAAGGATTGATCAGTTCACGCGGAGCTTTGACATCGCTTGCCACGCTAAGCATCTCCACGTCCATCCATCTGCCGTTCTCGCAACCCACCGCAACAGGCTTCATGCCTACTACCGACTTGCCACATGCGCGAAACGCGTACAGCAAGGCACAACTCACCAGAGTTTTGCCTACACCTGTGCCGGTGCCGGTAACGAAATATCCTGACGGCATAAAGGAAGGATTATATAAGGCCGAGTTGTCGTCTGAGCTCGGGCGTAATGATGGGCGTTCGCGGCTGCGGCTTCCAGGCGTGGCCGTAAATCACTTCAAAGGTCGCCGGAAGCTTTCCTTCTTTCCGTAAGGTCTCATAGCGGTTAATCGCATTTTGCCATGTGGTTTTTCCGGTCAAACTGCGCCGTCTCCCCTCGGTCGCATTGTGAGCACCGATAGCTTTGAGATCCTGCATCATGCTCGTTACGTCGTCATAGGTGAGCGTGATATATTCCATATCCATCACAGGCGTGGCAAACCCGCTGTGCACCAGCATGTCCCCGATATCGTGCATATCCGTAAACCGGTTGACATGAGTGTATTGATCGACGCCACGAAAAGCCTGGCGCAACTCTTTCAGGGTATCGGGACCGAATGTGCTGAACATGAATAAGCCGTTAATTTGAAGGACGCGGTGCACCTCGGTTATTGTTTGTTTGAGGTCGTTGCACCATTGCAGGGCCAGATTCGACCACACCAGGCCAGCGCAGGCATCCTTGAAAGGCATCTGCTCCATGTCTCCGCTCACATAGAGGGTCTGGTTCCCGCGAGTTGTCAGCTGTTTCCACCATGAAACCGGGGGACGTGCCTGCAAATGCATCGACATTGCAATATCTATTGCCAGCATCCTGGCAGCGGGATAATGCATGAGCAGTTTCCGCGTACCATACCCCGTGCCACTGCCAGCGTCGAGAATGACATCCGGAGCATACTTTATATAATCGAGGCGTGACAGCATCCGGTTGCACACTTCTCGTTGCAGGATGGCCGCTTGGTCGTAATGGGCGGCGGCTCGTTCGAAGGCGTTCCTCACCCGGCGTTTATCGATAATATGGTCGTAATTCATTGAAACATTTACCTGGACAGCTGCACTATGCCTTTTATAAATTGATCAGGGTGAGACAGAAAAGGCGCGTGACCGCAACGCGGCAGCATTATCAGTTTCGATTCCCGTAATTGTTTGTTCATCCATTTCGCTGCGTCCGGATGAGTGATCACGTCATGTTCTCCGTGTATCACCAATACCGGTTGCTCGATATATTTGAGTTTCTCACGCACATCGCTGGTAAGCAGAATCTGTAACCCAGCTTCCAATGCAGCTTCATCCGGGTCCCTTCGTTCAGCCAAACTCTTGCGCAACTGCGACAGCGTTGACGAACTATCGCTGCCGCCGCTCACCTGCAAGGTGAGAAACCGTTTCATGGTGGTCGCATAATCGCGCTTCAAATTCTGCGCGAACAATTGCAGCATTGAAGTTTCCATTCCCCATAGCCAGTCTTCACGTTTAACGAAACAGGGTGTCGTTGAAATCAACGCGAGTTTTTTGACACGCATCGGCTCGCGCAACGCAAGTTCAATCGCTATCTCTCCGCCCAGCGACCAACCGCAAACAATGCAGCTTTCGGGCAGAATTCGCGCTACGGATTCGGGCATGCGATCCAGTGTGCCCACTTGCGAATCCGATGTGCAAGCGGGACTGAATCCGTGGCCCGGTAAATCCACCAGGTGCAGATGGAAATGCCGCGCCAGACGATCACGCACACCGCGCCAGACACCGCTGTGCATGGCCCATCCATGCAGCAAAACCAAGTTTGGGCCGCAGCCTGCGCCAAAAGATTCAATGTGAAGGCTCATCGTTGCATGAATAATATTAAACGCTACGATCCAGCTCTCTCAACGCTTCTCCCAGCCGCGCAACGTCCTCCATTGTGTGCGAAGCAGACAATGAAATCCGTAGCCGTGCCGTCCCTCGGGGAACTGTAGGCGGACGAATCGCGGGAACCAGAATTCCGCTTGCGCTTAATGCTTCGCTGATTCGCACAGCCTGGTCATTCTCACCGATGATAAGGGGTTGTATAGGTGTGGCCGAGGGTAGCAACCGCCAGCGCAATGATTGCAATTCGCGCTTGAGGGCTGCGGCAAGCTGTACCAGCTTTTCACGCCGCCATTCTTCTTCCTCGATCAACTCCAGGCTTTTCAATAAAGTGTGGGCTAACAGCGGCGGAGCCGCAGTGGTATAAATATAGCTTCGCGCATGCTGAATAAGAGCTTCGATAATCTCCGGCTGTGCGGCGACGAAAGCGCCGGATACGCCTGCCGCCTTGCCGAGCGTCGCCATATAAATGATGCGCGGCGAACGGATATTGAAATGAGCCATGGTTCCCCGCCCCTGCGACCCAAGCACGCCAAAGCCATGCGCATCGTCAAGCATCAGCCAGGCGTTATATTTTTCGCATAGTTCCAGCAGGCGAGCGGCAGGCGCGATGTGCCCATCCATGCTGAACACGGCATCGGTCAATACCAGTTTGCGCCTGGCATGCGATGCAGCCAGTTGTCGCTCCAGCGCAGCCAGATCAAGATGGGGACCACGGCTGTAGCGGCTGAACTTGGCGCGTGAAAGCAGCACAGCGTCGTTGAGTGAGGCATGATTGAGCTTGTCGCAAAATATCGCATCGCCGCGGCCCATCAGCGCGGTCACCGCCCCCGCGTTTGCCATATACCCGGTGGAAAACAGCAACGCGCGAGGCAACCCTGTGAATCGTGCCAGCGCTTGTTCCAACGCATGATGTGCGGAAGAGTGCCCACTGATGAGATGGGAGGCGCCTGCACCAATTCCGTATCGCCTGGCGCCTTCACATGCTGCCGCGATCAATTCCGGATGAGCCGCGAGGCCGAGATAATCATTGCTGCAAAACGCGAGGTATTCACGTCCGGCAATCGAAACATGGGCATGTTGCGGACTTTCCAGGGTCAGACGGCGGCGGAACAGATTCTTCTTCTCGCGGCTGTGCAGTTGCTCGCTTAGCTGTTCGATTAAATCATTGTTCGTTCCGGTAACCAGGTTGGACACGGCTGTGAGGATCTATATTGAACGAAGCCCCAGCTTATCGAACAGGGATTTGTCTCGTTCAGCCTCGGGATTGCCGGTGGTAAGCAATTTATCGCCGTAGAAGATTGAGTTGGCCCCGGCAAGAAAACACAGCGCCTGCACCGCATCCGACATTTCCCGCCTGCCCGCCGACAGCCTTACCATTGCTTTGGGCATGGTAATGCGCGCGGCCGCGATCGTTCGCACGAATTCCAGCGGGTCCAGTGACGCCGTGCCATGCAATGGCGTGCCTTCCACCTGCACCAGATGATTGATGGGAACGGATTCGGGGTAGGGATCGAGATTAGCCAGTTGAGCGATCAGGCCGGCACGGGCATGGCGCGATTCCCCCATGCCAACGATGCCGCCGCAACATACATTGATCCCTGCGTCACGCACTTTTTCCAAAGTGTCCAGTCGGTCCTGATAACCGCGGGTGGTGATAATCTCACCATAAAATTCAGGCGATGTATCAAGGTTATGGTTGTAGTAATCGAGTCCCGCTTCGCGCAGCTGCTCGGCCTGTCCTGGCTTCAACATGCCTAACGTGGCACAGGTTTCAAGCCCCAGCGCTTTTACGGCGCTAACCATTTCTACCATTTTTTCGATGTCTCGCTGTTTGGGCCCGCGCCACGCGGCGCCCATGCAGAAACGCGTGGCCCCCTGTGCCTTGGCTGCGGCAGCGGACTCAACCACCTCGCCGAGCTGCAACATATCCTGGTTATCGACATTCGTGTGAAAACGCGCCGCCTGGGGACAATAACCACAATCCTCCGGACAGCCCCCCGTCTTGACCGAAATCAGCGTGGACAACTGCACGGCATTGGCATCGTGATGCTGCCGATGAACCCATTGCGCGCGATAAATCAAGTCGCTGAACGGCAAGTTCAGCAATGCATGAATTGCTCCAACGCTCCAGTGTGGCAGCTCGGGCGCCGCGCCAGCAATATCCGCAGCCTGCTTGCCACCCGTGCTGCCTGAGTGCATTTCCCCATTCTCAGTCGTGTTGGGATGAAGCTGGCTCATACTGTACCCCTCGTTTGGCATGCTTTTCATCATATGGTTGTGGTTGTTCGTGCCTGCGCTACAATGCCTGCTGGGTAGGAACCCAGCTCATCCGGGCTTAAGCCAAATCATCGGGGATTCCGCTACCGATGTCAATTTTTTAGCTGGCATTATTGAACAACGGATTAAATGTTATGCAGTCCTGGTTCAGGAAGAAGTGCCTGCTCTGCGAGGCCACTTCGGATGGTGATTTTTGCCGTCCCTGCCGCGATAGCCTGCCTCACTTACCTACAGACATCTGTATGGTATGTGCGCTACCCGTGAAGGGATCGCAAGTCTGTGGTGCCTGCCTTGCACACCCGCCTGCATTCGATCGCAGCATTGCAGCGTTTGAATACGCTTTTCCGGTAGACGCATTGCTTCAGGGGCTCAAGTATCGGGCTAACCTTGCCATGGCACGTGTTCTGGCCGATTTGCTGATCGCGCGAATAGGCCCCGTTGAGTTACCGGAATGCGTCGTGCCCATGCCGCTGCACCCTGTCAGGCTGCGTGAACGGGGATTCAATCAGGCACTGGAAATCGCTCGCCATGTTTCTAAAAATACCGGAGTCATGTTGCTGCCTGATGTCTGTCAGCGCATCAGGGATACCCCTTCACAAACTGTACTGCCATGGAAAGAACGCGAACGAAATATCCGAGGCGCCTTTACCTGTGAAGCCGACCTGGAAGGCAAGCATATCGCTGTGCTGGATGATGTGATGACCACGGGTGCCACCTTGAATGAATTGGCGAAAGTCTTGCGTAGACGCGGGGCTGCCCGTGTGAGTGGATGGGTGGTCGCCAGAACGCTACCTGGTGCGCTTCCATCCGCCTCATGAGCTTCCACGGATCAACATTTTGGATGTAATCCTTTATCAACCCGAAATACCGCCCAATACCGGTAACATCATACGGCTTTGCGCCAATACCGGTGCAAACTTGCATCTCGTCAAGCCGTTGGGATTTGCTCTGGAAGACAAGCAATTAATGCGCGCCGGGCTGGACTATCATGAATTTGCCAGCCTGTCCATTTATGAAAACTGGCAGGACTGCACCACGCGTATGCAGGGCCGCCGGATTTTCGCCGTCTCAACCAAGGGAAAGCAACGCTACGATTTAGCCAGGTATGCGAGCGGAGATGCGTTTTTATTCGGGCCGGAGAGCCGCGGGTTACCGGCCGCTATATTGGAAAGCATCTCGCCACAGTGCCGCATACGCGTGCCCATGGTCGCCGGAAGCCGCAGCCTCAATTTATCCAACACGGTCGCAGTGGTGATCTATGAAGCGTGGCGGCAGATGATGTTCGAGAATGGCCAGTAGAACAGTATGAAGATATCTGGTTACAACCGAACGCTCTCGATAATATTCGATCAGCAATCCGGCTCAGTAATTTTCCGTCTTGGGTTCGCGGTTGAGCAGCGCCTCCACCGCTAGCCTTGCCGGCACGCCGTCATGAAGTATGCTGCTTATCGCTTTTGTGATCGGCATCTCAACTTTCAGGTCCCGGCTTAGCCGTAGTACTTCCGCCGCCGTATGCACCCCCTCGGCTGTGTGTCCCAGTGCCCGCAGGATGCCCGGTAAAGGGTGGCCTGCCGCAAGCATCAGGCCCACTCGGCGGTTGCGCGACAGATCGCCGGTACAGGTGAGTATCAGGTCACCCGCACCCGTTAAACCCATGAATGTTTCCATTCGGCCGCCGAGCCTCAGGCCGAGCCGCGCCATCTCCGCCAAACCCCGCGTAATCAGCGCGGCTCGGGCATTGTGGCCAAAACCCATGCCGTCGGAAATACCCGCGGCGATGGATATGACATTCTTTACCGCCCCGCCCGTCTCCACGCCGATGATGTCGTTGCATGAATAGACACGCAGCCGCGGGGTGTGCAATTGCGCGGCGACATGCTTGGCGAATTCTTCGTTATAGGATGCCAGCGTCAAAGCAGTGGGGAGGCCCTGCGCGACCTCCTGAGCGAAGCTGGGCCCCGACAATACGGCGCAAGGCGCCACGCCGGCGTATTCCTCCTGGGCTACCTGGTGAGGCAGCTTGGCGGATTGCATCTCGAATCCCTTGCAACCCCACACTATGGGTATGGCCTTTCCGCAAGCAGCAATGCCACGCAGGGTCTCACGTAAACCCGCAGTGGGTACAACGACCAAGGCGAGTTCCGCAAACTCAACAGCAGCGGCCAGCGTTGAGGTCAACCGCAGAGAATCAGGCAGGGCAAAGGCGGGAAAGTAGCGCCGGTTGATACGCTGCGAAGCAAGCTCGGCAAGATGTTCCGGGTCTCGCGTCCACAAAATCACCTGATGGGAAGAGTTAGGGTTGACGCCGAGGCTGATGGCCAGCGCGGTGCCCCATGCGCCAGCACCCAGAACGGCGATCCTCATGAACCCCAGACCTGATTCGTCCTGATGTAACCGACCTGACCGTCACGGTGCCGCACCTTGACCCAACCATTTGCGGCGGGCTCCAGCAGTTCCATCACCACATTTTGCTGGGCCTGGAATACCAGCGGAGAGTTTACATTGGCAGCCTGGTAGGCTTCTGCCTGTGGCGCAGTAACGATTACGTAACGCTTCTCGCTTAATTCCTTTTCTTCTACCCAGGCGAGGGTGCCGCCGCTATCGCGTACCTTGACCCAGCCTTCGACCTTCACCACCGCCTCTACCGGGAGATGTCGACTCGCTACATATAATTTATCGGCTTTGAGTGATGGCGCGTCATACATGACGACCGCGTTGTCCTTTATCGAAAAAAACTCCAGCGCGGCGAACGCAGCTACCGGATAGGTCAACACCGCAGTTCCGGCCACTGCCGCAACCCGGCTATAGAAGATCAGCCTGATCAGGTGACGCCGGTATGCAAGCAGCGCTTGAGCATATTTCATTTTTAATGCGTTACTTTTTGTGGCTCTTCAGCTGTTTCCCCTGGCGTGGCACTTTTCTCGGCCTGTTGCTTTCCTTGATGGTAGAGCGCTTCAAAATTTACCGGATTTAAAATAACCGCATGAAATCCGGCACGGGTAACGATATCCGAAACGCTTTCACGCAAGTAAGGAAAAATAATATTGGGACAGGCAATACCCAGTACGGGGTCCATATCCGCTTCCGGCACATGGCGAATCTGGAAAATACCTGCCTGCTGTACTTCCACCAGAAACATGGTCTTATCCTTGACCTTCGCGGTGACCGTTATCGTCAACACGACTTCATACATACCTTCGTCGACACGCTCGCCCTTGGTATGGAGCTGAATATTCACCTCCGGTGTTTCCCGCTCAAGAAAAATTCTGGGCGCATTTGGAATTTCCAGGGACAAATCCTTGACGTAAATCTTTTCGATGCTGAACACGGGTTGCTGCTGCTGGTTATTCATATCGGTTTCCATAAGTAATCAAATGGGCGTGGTTGATGATAGATATTATTTTGCGGTTATTATTTTGACCGCTGTGAGCAACGGTTTTGGAAAACCATGCGCCCGAGGCAAATCAGACAAGCTCCCTTGGTGGGGATATACCCTGTATAAGACATAAGATATCAGGCATAAGGCGCCATCAAGCGAAGCGCATCGCACAGTATGGAATTCCCCCCTAGCCGCAGTGCCGCGTTTCACGCGGTACCACGTTTTTTGGCACAGGCGCTGCCTAATCCCTGAGATTGCCTGGCTCACCATTGCCAGCTTGCCGTTCCCTGGAACCTTTTAGCAAGTCTCCATGAACGCATTGTGGGTAAAATCAGGGATTCCCCAGCTCCAGCATCACGCCGCCAGCAATTTCATTAATCCATCGCTGCGGTCAAGCTTCGCCAGGTCGTCGTAACCGCCAACGTGAGTGCCGCCGATGAATATTTGAGGAACCGTGCGGCGTCCGGTTTTTTCCATCATCTCGGCGCGGCGCGCAGGCTCCAGATCAACACGGATCTTTTCGATTTCCGTCACGCCGCGCGCGCGCAGCATGCGCTCCGCCATTACGCAGTAGGGGCAAAAAGCGGTGGAATACATGATAACCTTAGTCATAGATAGACCTGCTCATTTCTTCACTATAGGCAAATTTGCCTGCCGCCATACGTCGATACCGCCTGCAAGATCGTGCACGTGCGCAAACCCATGGCTACGCAAGATCGAGCCAGCTTTACCCGTAGTGTTAACGCCGCTGCGATGTATCATGACGATCGGCCGGTCCTTGAATTTTTCCAGTTCAGACAACCGCTCTTCAAGCTTATCCGCAGGGATATGCTTCGAGTTGGGTATGTGGCCCGACGCGTATTCACTTCCCTCGCGCACATCCAATACCAATCCATCCTTATAATTGATAAGTTGAACTGCCACCATTGTGCCTATCTCATGGCGGGGCCGGCGCAGCAGCTGCCATAGCAAAATACCGCCACTCGCGGCGGCGGCAACGATCAGGGCAATATTATTCTGAAAAAAAGTCGCTTCCATGCTCTCTCCGTTTCTCAACAGGCGATTTTATCAGAGACGCGTATGTTGCGGAATTCTGTCGTTCCGGCTGCAGCTTCAAATCAAGGGAGCAGCGGGCAACAGTTTGAAACTTCATAAGCCGGAGTGGCCTCTGACTTGTCCAGAAGTTCCTCAACATTAATAAAAAAGTCCCCGCAAGTCATCCTGCTTCTATCGCATGCTGCGCCCGGGCGCAAAATGCATTAAAATTACTATGGAATTTCAGATTACTTCACGTAAAATCTCATCCTTTTTGTAAAGAACGATATGAAAAAGCTCGTTCTCCTGCGCCATGGAGAAAGCACATGGAATAAGGAGAATCGTTTTACTGGCTGGACCGATGTCGATTTATCTCCGAAAGGTCTGCAAGAAGCCAGCTACTCCGGCCGGTTGCTGCGCGAAAGCGGGTTTGAGTTCGATGCCGCCTACACCTCGGTATTGAAACGTGCGATTCGTACACTCTGGATTGCGCTGGACGAAATGGATCGGATGTGGATTCCCATCTATTTATCCTGGCGATTGAATGAGCGGCATTACGGGGCGCTGCAGGGCCTGAACAAGGTTGAGACCGCACTTAAATATGGCGAAGAGCAGGTACGGATCTGGCGGCGCAGCTACAGTATCAGGCCGCCCGCGCTAACCCCCGAGGATGATCGCTACCCTGGACGTGATCCCCGTTATCGCAACTTGGCTCCGGAAGACTTACCGCTGACTGAGTGCCTGGAAGATACCGTGGCCAGGTTTCTACCCTACTGGAACGAAACCGTTGCGCCCCAGGTCCAAGCGGGGCAACGCATACTCATTTGCGCCCATGGAAACTCGCTGAGAGCACTTGTCAAGTATCTCGATAATCTTTCCGAACAGGAGGTCCTCGAACTGAATATACCCACAGGAGTTCCGCTGGTGTATGAGCTTGATGACAACCTGAAACCCATCCGGAATTACTATCTTGGCGATCAGGCAAAGATCGAGCAGGCCATGCAGGCCGTGGCGAACCAGGGGAAGATTTTACCTCAGCAGTGAGCCCGGTCGCTTCCAGGTAGTCGGCATTACGCCAAGGGATTCGATTTCTTCATTGGCGATATCTTGAAAATCACATTCTTGAACGCTACCGGCTTATGGTTAGGTACACTTCGCAAGTTTATCCCGGCTTGCGCACTCATGCTGGCACAATTCCCTCATACGCTCTCCGCCGCACCAAGGGTTGATAAGGAAGACTTGAAACAGCTACGCAGCCGGATCGAAACGCTGCAGAAGGAACTGACGGATACGGAAGAGTCGAAGTCGGAAGTGGCGGATGCCCTGCGCCATTCCGAGCGAGCCATCAGTGTTGCCAACCGCAGATTGAGCACGCTAGGACAGGAGCAGCGCAAGGCCAGCGATAAACGCAGCCAATTACAAGCGCAATCCGAACAGGTGGCAAAGAATATCGAAGCGCAACAGTCGCAACTGAGCAAGTTACTCTACCGGCAGTATATAGCTGGAAGCGGGCAAAAAGAATACCTGGGGCTTTTACTGAATCAACAGGAACCCAACCAGATTGCGCGCAATATGTATTATTATGGTTATCTCTCTCGTGCGCGAATGGAAGGCATTGGCACGCTTCGCGTGAATCTTCAACAGTTGGACTCGCTCACGCGCGAAAGCCGCGAGAAGAGTGCGGAACTGGCGGTGATCCAGGCTAGACAAGCTGAATCCAAAAAGGAACTTGAACGCGAAAAAACCGAGCATGCAAATTTGCTCGCACGTATTTCACTGCAGGCTGACCAACAGCGGCGGGAAATCAGCAAACTCAAGCAAGACGAAGAGCGGCTTTCCCGCCTGGTTGAAAAACTCGCCAAGTTGCTCGCGCGCAAGAATCGCCGTACTCCGCCCGCCCCCCCTGCCTCCCTGAGCAATGACAGCTTACCTGACGCATCGACGGACGGGAGACCGTTCTCGGCATTGAAAGGCCGTCTGAGTTTGCCGGTGCGTGGGGAACTTGCCAACCGTTTTGGTAGTCCACGCGCTGATGGGGGTCTTACATGGAAAGGATTGTTCATCCGTTCGGCTGTCGGCGAGGATGTGAAAGCCATCGCGACTGGACGAATAGTTTTCGCCGATTGGCTGAGAGGATTCGGCAATCTTCTGATTGTGGATCATGGCGGCAGTTACATGAGCCTCTACGGCAATAACGAAACCATTCACAAGCAGGTCGGCGACTCCGTCCGCAGCGGCGATACGATCGCGAGTGTGGGCAATAGCAGCGGTATCGACCCGGATGCGGGTCTATACTTTGAATTACGCCATCAAGGCAAACCGTTTGACCCTTTGATCTGGGTCAGAATAAAATGAGAAACGCAACAAAATTGATAGTGTGGAGAGTTTAATGGGTAACAAAATGCGGCAATTCGGCTTGGTGATTTTCGGCGCGATCGCTGGCGTAATGCTCAGCCTCAATTTTTCTGCTGTCGCCAATAAGGAAACCCAGGAAGTCCAGCACCCTCTTCCGGTTGAAGAGTTACGTGCATTCACTGAGGTATTCGGCCGTATCAAAAGCGATTACGTCGAACCGGTCGAAGATAAAAAACTGATCACCGAGGCCATCAATGGAATGTTGACCGGTCTCGATCCACATTCAGCCTATCTCGACGTGGACGCATTCAAGGAACTGCAAATCGGAACACAGGGGGAATTTGGCGGACTGGGCATAGAAGTAAGCATGGAAGACGGCTTCGTCAAAGTCATTTCGCCAATCGAGGATACTCCTGCGTTTCGCGCTGGAATCAAACCCGGCGACCTGATCGTCAAGCTGGACGAGACGGCTGTCAAGGGACTGTCTCTCACGGACGCGATCAAACGGATGCGCGGAAAACCCAACACCCCGATCACCCTTACGATATTGCGGAAGGGCGAGACCAAACCCATGGTGTTTCAGCTGGTGCGCGCAGTCATCAAGATCCAAAGCGTCAAATCCAAAATGATCGAGCCTGGATATGCATATATACGGATTACCCAGTTTCAGGAGCAAACCGGCGAAAATCTGACCAAGGCCATCGATAAATTATTCAAGGAGAGTCCCGTGCCGATGAAGGGCTTGGTGCTGGATCTACGCAACGATCCGGGAGGATTGCTGAACGGGGCGGTAGCGGTTTCGGCTGCCTTTCTGCCAGCTAACTCGCTCGTCGTATATACCGATGGCCGCACCGACGACGCCAAGATGAAGCTGAAAGCCAGCCCCGAATTCTACTTGCGCGACACAAAGAATGATTATCTGAAGCGGCTGCCGTCGGCAATCAAAACCGTGCCGATGGTTACGCTGGTGAATGCCGGTTCTGCTTCCGCTTCGGAAATTGTCGCCGGCGCGTTACAGGATCACAAGCGTTCCATCGTGATGGGCACACAAACTTTCGGCAAGGGATCAGTACAAACCATTTTGCCGCTGGGCAATAACACGGCTATCAAGCTCACCACAGCACGTTATTTTACGCCAAATGGCCAAGCCATCCAGGCTAAAGGAATTACGCCTGACATTCTGGACGAATCCGCGAAAGACGAGTCCGAGCGTTTGCGCGAAGCCGATCTGGATCGTCATCTGTCCAATGGAAAGGCGGAAGAAATGAAGCTTGACCTTGAGGCAGTGAAGAACGCGCCGAAGCCGGTTATCAAACCGCCAAAACCCGAGGTAGAAGAGGATAAAAACAAAAAACGTGAACCACCTGCCGAATTCGGTTCAAGCGGTGATTTGCTGCTGACCCAGGCCATGAATTATTTCAAGGAAGGCGCGGCAAAGAAAAACTCCGCAAAAATCGCCAACTGAGCCTGAACTGTTGTCAACGAGGAAGACCGTCTGAACGACATGTCTACGGTCACCCTTTCAGAAACTGAAAGATTATCTGAGCCCGGATAGTACGATAATGGTGCGGCGCAATGAGTTTCACTTTGCGCCGCATACCCATCGGGGCCATATTTATATCTTATTTATATCTATTTGTAGCGCAAACCAATCCATAAGCTGCTGTTGCATCCCGGCTGGGAGTACCGATATCCCGCCCGGTTCTCCAATAGCCGTGCCGCTACAATGAACGACAAACAGCTGCTGCGCTACAGCCGGCATATCCTGTTGCCCCAAATCGGCATACAGGGGCAGCAAGCTTTACTTAGATCACATGTGCTGATAGTCGGCGCCGGTGGCTTGGGCTCTCCCGCCGCAATATACCTTGCTGCAAGCGGTGTAGGTAGACTGACCATTTGCGACAATGACAAGGTTGACCTGACCAACCTTCAGCGGCAAATCGCCCACAGCACCGATCGCGTTGGCATACCTAAGGCAGATTCCGCAAAAAAAAACCTTGGGGGCCTCAATCCCGAAGTTGAGGTGATGGCGCTGAACGAGCGTATGGACGAGGAGCGGTTACTTGCATTGGCGACGGACGCCGATGCCGTGGTCGATGCCAGCGATAACTTCCCCACCCGATACGCCATCAATCGTGTCTGTACCATCCTGAAGAAGCCGCTGATATCGGGCGCGGTAGTGCGCTTCGATGGACAGGTGGCCGTATTCGACCTGCGCCATGCACACAGCCCTTGCTATCACTGCCTGTTTCCCGCTGACGGGGAAGATCAGGACATGCGCTGTGCAGTGATGGGCGTATTTGCTCCCCTGGTGGGAATTGTCGGATGTGTGCAGGCTACTGAAACGTTAAAAATTCTGCTGAATATTGGACAAACGCTGAATGGCCGTTTGCTGTTGCTCGACGGGCTGACTATGAGGTGGCGTTCAGTAACGCTGAATAAGGATGCATCCTGCAGGGTCTGCGGACCGATGGCTGAAGAAACGGCCGAATACCCTAAATAACCGGATAATTGGGCACCTCGACATTTCGGTCAGACGCCGAAGCAGCGTGCGTGAACGCCTCGCGCAGGAACAACTGCCCGCTCTGGGCTTCCCAATATTCCATCGGATCGCGCTTGAAGCCGCTTTTCGCAAACTGGTGCCAGCGACCCGCTACGTAACACATCAGCAGGTTTGCCTGAGCTGAAACATCCATATCTGCCGCGAGTTCCTTCTCGCTGGCTGCGAAGCGCAGCACTTGTTTCAATGTCGCCTCAAGGCGGTCATGCAGTTGATTGATGCGTATTTGCAGACGATCATTCTCGTTCACCAGCGCATCCCCGATCAGTACCCGTGTCATGCCTGGGTTTTTCTTCGCGAAACCGAGTAATAACGATACGATGCCTTCGACCTGTTTGATGCCGCTTTTCTCTTCGCCCGTCAGCTTGTTGATGAGGCAGAACAGGGTTTTTTCGATGAATTCGATCAATCCCTCGAACATCTGAGCCTTGCTGGCGAAGTGCCGGTAGAGCGCGGCCTCGGAAACACCGAGCTTGGCCGCCAGCGCCGCCGTGGTGATTTTTTCCGCTCGGGGACTTTCCAGCATTTCTGCCAGAACTTGCAGGATTTGGTCTTTTCTTTCGCCGGGTCTGCCTGGCATGGATTTCTCAGCTCGCTAATTCTGCCGTTCCGATATTAATAACAACCATGCATGTACCCGTACTGGCGCCTGCTTCAGTTCGCTTTGATCAGGGTTCCGACACCCTCATCCGTCAGCACTTCCAGGAGCAACCCGTGCTCCACGCGTCCATCGACAATATGACAGGATTTGACCCCCCGTTTGACCGCATCCAACGCTGAACTGATTTTGGGTATCATGCCTCCCGAAATGGTGCCATCGGCCACCAACTCGTCCACCCTCTGCGCCGTCAGTCCGGTAAGCAAATTGCCATTCCTGTCGAGTACGCCGGGCGTATTGGTAAGCAGGACCAGTTTCTCCGCGCACAATACCCTGGCCAGTTCGCCCGCCACCAAATCGGCATTGATATTGTAGGATTCGCCATTTTTACCCACCCCAATGGGAGCAATCACCGGAATGAAATCGCGTGTTTCAAGGTGCTCAATCAGCGCCGGATTGATGCTTTCGATTTCCCCAACCTGGCCGATATCGATCCATTCACCGGCATTTTCCTTGTTTTGCATAAGCATTTTTTTTGCGCAAATAAAATTGCCGTCCTTACCTGTCAGGCCTACCGCCAAGCCTCCTTGCTGATTGATGAGATTGACAATTTCTTTATTGACCACGCCCCCCAGCACCATTTCCACCACATTCATTGTTTCCGCGTCGGTCACGCGCATTCCCTGGATGAACTCGCCATGCTTGCCGATCCGTTTCAGCATATCGTCAATCTGGGGACCGCCGCCATGAACAATTACCGGGTTCATTCCCACCAGTTTCAACAATACCACATCGCGGGCGAAGCCCTGTTTGAGGTTTTTCTCGATCATGGCATTGCCGCCATATTTAATGACAATGGTTTTGCCATGAAAACGACGGATGTAGGGCAGCGCTTCAGCCAGGATTCTGGCTTTATCTTTTGCGGTCGACGAGGATAAAGGCATAAATTATTCGCTATGAACTTTTAATTAGCTTATTTGAGATCGCAGGCGCGGAAAAACCCTTATTCTTGAGCGCGTGCTCGAGGCTGGAATTCCTCCTAAATCTTACCCTGCGCATCCAGGCCCGGAGCGGAAACGCCAGTCGTCCTGGGAATGCTATTGTTAGGCACATCAGGTAATGGGTCGAAATAGCGGTACAACATGGGCACCACCACTTTCGTCATCACGGTCGCTGTGATCAGTCCACAGATCACCACGATGGCTAGCGGCTTCTGCACTTCGGAGCCGAGGCCGGTAGCAATCAGGAATGGCGCCAGACCCAGTATCGTAGCCGCGGCAGTTATCAATACGGGACGGAACCGCGCCTCGCAACTGTGTTTTACCGCTTCGTCGACGCTCAACCCCTGCTCTCGCAATTCCTTGATAAAGGAAATCAATACCACGCCGTTCAATATTGCAACGCCCCACACCGCGATGAAACCTACCGTCGCGGGTACCGATAGATATTCGCCAGTGATGAAAAGACCGATAACACCACCGACAGACGCGAATGGCAAGGCCAGAAAGATGAGCGTGGCAAGCTTGACCGAACCGAACAACATGAACAACAGGAAGAAGATTGCGGAAAAGGTAATGGGTACAACCACTCCGAGTGTCGCCATAGCGCGCTCCATATTCTCAAATTGTCCCCCCCACACAAAATAGTATCCGGTCGGCAGCTTGACTTCCTTCGCCAGGCGCTCCTGTATTTCGGCAACGAATCCGCCCAAGTCCCGGTTATGCACATTGGCGCCAACCACCACGCGGCGTTTGGCAAATTCGCGCGAAACTTGCGCCGGACCATCGATAACCTTGATATCCGCCACCGCGCTCAGCGGCACCAGCATACCGCCGCGGGCAAGAGCGCCACCCGGGCCAGCCGTGCCGGGCGGGCGCAGCAGAAGATCGCGGATAGCCTCGACGTCATGACGGAACTGCTCTGGAAAACGCAGGAGGAGCGTAAAGCGCCGCTCGCCCTCGAATACCTGGGTGACTGCCTTGCCGCCAATAGCGGTTTCGATGAGCTCGTTCACGTCTGCAACATTGAGCCCGTGGCGAGCGATGGCGCGGCGGTCGATGTCAATGGTCAGCGAATGCTGTCCGGACAACCGCTCGATGCGCAGATCTCGCGCACCGCGCACGGATTTTACAATACGTGCCACCTGTTCCGACAGCTTGCGCAACTCTTCCAGGTCATCGCCGAAAATTTTTATGGCGAGCTGTGAGCGCACTCCGGTCACCATCTCGTCCACGCGCTGTGCAATGGGCTGCGACAATACAATCTGAACACCGGGCAGGATCGCGAGACGCTTGCGGATATCCTCTTCGATCTCTTCCTGAGTGCGGCCGGATTCCGGGTCCAGGTTCACGATGGGATCCGACTCGTTCTGTGACGCCGGATCGGCAGGCGATTCACCACGGCCGAGCTTGGATACCACACCTTGCACGCCCGGCAACTCGGCGATCATTTTCATTGCCTCAGTTTCCAGTTTGATCGATTCGTCCAGCGAAATCGAGGGTACACGGATGATCACGGGCGTTACCGCGCCCTCCCTCATAATCGGAATGAAGGATTTACCTAGCAAGGGATACAAACCTACCGCCAGCAAAAGAGAGCCTATTGACACCAACGCGGTACCCTTCGGGTTCCTTAATGCTAAATAAAGCAGGCGCAGGTAAAGAGCCTTGAGGAAGACCACGATTTTGGTATCCTCCTCGCTGCCGCCCTTCAGGCCGTAGTCGCACAGCACCGGCGACAACAGTACCGAAACAACCAGCGCCACCATAAGTGCGATGGAGATGGTGACAGCAAGCGGACTGAACATCTTGCCTTCCATGCCTTGCAGCGTCATCAGCGGCAGGAATACCAGGACGATGATGATAATGCCATAAATAACCGGGGAACCCACCTCGGCTGCCGCCTTCGCAATGGTCTCGATCTTTGGCTCGCCCGTGCCGTGCGCATGGCTCAGACGTAGGAAGATATTTTCAACCACCACCACAGTAGGGTCCACCATCAGCCCGATGGCTATTGTCAGGCCGCCTAGCGACATCAGATTGGCTGGAATCCCCAGATAGTTCATGATCATAAAAGTGACCAGCGGCGTGATGACGAGTGTCGCACACACGACCAGGCTCACGCGCAAGTTACCCAGCAGGACGACCATTACCAGAATTACGAAGATCATGGCCTCGATCAACACGCGGTATACCGACTCCAGCGCGGCATCCACCATGACGGTACGGTCATAAAAAGGCACGATCTGGAGCCCTCCCGGCAACAGCTTGCGCTCGTTGATCTCGGCAACTTTTTCCTTTACCCGCCCGACTATCTCTTTGGCATTTCCGCCGCGCAACATCATTACTATGCCCGCGACCGCTTCGGTATAGCCATCCTTGATGCTGGCACCCTGGCGCACCTCGGTGCCGAACTTGACCTCAGCCACGTCACGGACGAACACCGGCACCCCGTCCACTTCTTTAATGACGATATTGCTGATATCTTCCAGCGTACGGATCAAGCCCACGCCACGGATCAGGTACTGCTCCGCATGCATCGTCAGGATATTGCCGCTCGCATTCGCGTTGTTGCTGGCAATAGCACGGTCAACCTGCGCCAGGGTGAGGTCGTAGTGGCGCAGCCGGTTCGGATTGACGAGCACGTGGTACTGCTTGGCGAACCCACCAATGGAATTGATTTCCGCCACTCCCTGGATCGAGCGCAGCATCGGCCGCACGACCCAGTCTTGCACCGTTCGACGCTCGGTCAGCTCCTCGACAGTGAGCGCGCGCTGACCATCACTGGGATGGTCGAGGGTGTATTGGTATACTTCGCCCAAACCCGTGGACACGGGCCCGAGCACTGGTCTGATGCCAGGAGGCATTCTGTTGGATACCTCAATCAGCCGTTCCATCACCAGCTGACGAGCGAAGTACACGTCGGTCCGATCGGTAAACACCAGAGTAATGATCGACAGACCGCTCTTGTTCAGGGAGCGCATCTCCACGAGCCCTGGCAAACCGGTCATGGCGATTTCGACCGGAACCGTGACCAGCCGCTCAATCTCCTCGGGACTCCGGCCTATCGCCTCGGTGGCGACCTGCACCTGAATATTGGTTACATCGGGGAACGCGTCGACAGTCAGCTTCTGCGCCGCAAAGATGCCGGCGACGCAAAGCGCCAGCGCGACGACCACCACGAGCAGGCGCTGCCTGAGCATGGTGCGTACAATTGCCGCAAGCATCGCCTAACCCATCTCGGCGAGCTTGCGCTCGTTGTCCAGATGAAAGGCTCCGTCGACCACGATGCTTTGATCGATGGTAAGCCCCTTCAGTATTGGACGCATGTCGGCCACTTCGGGACCCAGCTCGACAGGCACACGGAGAAATCGGTTGTCGCCCTGAGCGAGAAATACATAATCCTGGTTACCTTCCCGAACCACGGCGCCTTCCGGCACAACCAGGCTTTTAGCCGGATTATCGGTGATGTGCATGGTGGCAAGCATCGAAGGCTTGAGCTTGCGCTGGGGATTTTCCACCACTGTCCGCACCATTACGGTGCGAGTCAAGGGGTTGACCGTATCCGCCACGAAAATGATGAGGCCGTCGAAACTCATATCACCCAATGCCGGAACGTGGATTTCCACATGTTGCCCGACGCGCACATTGCCGGCAATTTGCTCCGGAACATCACCGATTACCCATACCGAGGAAAGATCAGCTATCTGAAATAACTGATCGGAGGGCTGTACCACCTGGCCGATGGCGACATTTCGCTCGATGACGATTCCACCCTTCGACGACTTGATCGCAACTGACGGGATGATATGGCCCTCTTTTGCCAACTCCTTCAACGCACCGCTATCCACCCCCAGCAGGCGCAACTGATCCATTGCGGCGCCCAGCTCGGCACGGGCTACCTGCAACTCCGATTCGCGCCGTTCCACTTCAGCGACAGCGATAACGTCGGCAGCAAGCAAATGATGAGCGCGCTCGGCTGCTTTTTCGGCCAGCTTGGTCCGTGATGACGCGCGCAGATAAGCCAATTGCGCCTGTGTCAACTCAGGGCTCGCCAGGCGAGCCAAGGGGTCTCCGGCGCCAACGTTGTCTCCCAGCATGGCATAGACCTCGACAATGCGGCCGGTGACATTGGCGCCCACGCGGACGAGCCGGTGCTCGTCCACCTCGACCTGGCTGGGCACCTGCAGCTTATCGGCGAGATTGACCAGCGTGGGTTTTCCGATCCTGATGCGCTGCATTTTGTCACGATCGAGGATAACGACGTTTACATCGACCGGCTCCTGTTGCGCACCCTCCTCTTTTTGGGACGCCGGTTGCTCCCCGCCATTGCACGCAGCTATAAATGAGGCGAGAATTAAAATGCAACCCGTGATCAATTTTTTAGACTTCATTCGAGCGGTTGCTCCTTGGGATAATATGCGCGCAGGCGGTCGATTTCGGCGGCGGCCGCCTGTAAATCAAAACGTGCCTGCAATGAGTCTGCCAGTATTCCCCGCAACACACGCTGAGTATCCAGTACATCGATCAGGCCGCGCTCCCCGAAACGATAAGCAGCTTCGGCAATACGCAGCGCCGACTCGGCCTCCTTGATTATCCCTCCCTCGAACATCTCCACCCTGCGCTTCGCAATCTGCAAGGCCTGCCAGGCCGATTCGAGCAATTGGCCAATTTCATACCGGCGATATTCCAGCGTCTCCCGCACTCGCGCGGATTCCGCAACTGCGGCGTCGATTTCGCCGCGGCGGCGATAAAAAATAGGAATGGTTACGTTCAACCCCACCAGATTGGAGGTATATTGGAATTCCTGAAAATTGCTGTACAAGACCTGCATCGAAGGCAGTACCGTAGCGCGTTCCTGATCGATTCGCAGACGAGCCCGGTCCGATTCAGCTTGCAAACGCAACACATCCGGGTTGACAGCCGGAACCTCCTGACGCAATTCCTCAAGCGCAGGCAGGTTGACTGGATCGAACAGGGAAGCGTTTATCTCGAAATCAGGCTTTAAGCCGCCTGCGGTAAACTGCATCAGCGCGACCCGGGCCCGTTGTGCATTGAGCAGTGCTGCCTCTTTTCGGCTGGCTGCGTTTAATACTTCCGCATCGGCTCGGACCAACTCGAAACGCGCCGTCTCGCCGACTCCCACACCGACCTTGATACGCCGTCTCACCTCCTCCATCAGGTCGACAACACTGCCTTCCATGCGCGCTATTTCCTGGCGCAGTAACAGCTCATATGCACGTACCCGCAATTGCGCCGCCAGGTCCGCGCGTACCTGATCAAAGCCTGCGCGACTGGCATCCACCCCCGCTTCGGCGGACCCGATACGCGCACTTCGTAAGAATGGATTTTCGATGGTCTGGGCGACCGTTACCTGACGATGATAGTTGGCTGGCAATCCGGCAGGAACGCGCGCGTGCTGAGGGCCGCCCGCCACCGTCACTTGCGGATTAGGGTAGGCTGCGGCGCCGATCACACCCGCCTCGGCAGCATCCACCTGGGATTGCGCTGCACGCACGAGGCCGTTGGCCCGCAATCCCAATCGCTGCAGGTCCTCGATGGAGAGCGCGCCAGGCGATACCGGAGCGGGGGGAGAAGCACCCGGTATGGCAATGGGCGGAATTTCGCCGGGCTTGGTGGCGCGTTGAGAAGGAGGCGAAGGCGAAAAGGTAAAAGGTACAGCGGGCCCGAGTTCAGAAACCGGTGGTGCAACGGGTGGTGCGGTGATTATCGGTATAGTCGTAGTTTGTTGAGCTAAGCCAGCCCCAAATGGCAAAAGGAGGATTTGGCTCAGTAAAACCCGGCAGAGAGTTGCTGTTTGCATGTACTACCTTGATATATTCCCGAGTTGCTTACTTCGATCGCCGGGAATGATCTGAAAACTCATACATATAGCTCGGATTTGGTAAGGGCGGTGAGAAGGAGAGGCTAGAAGAGGCACATGACCGCCGTAACCACAAAAGTTGTCAAATATCGAGAAGCCACAACACCCTAGCCCTTCCAAAAGAGCCATCGGTGCTAATGTTTTGATGAGTTTAAATGAGAATTTGCATCAAGAAAAGCCATATCTCGCTGATGGTATAATCGGTTTTTCCGAATTATAAAAATAAAGTGGGGAAGCCCGATGCTCAACTATAAGCAGCTGCACTATTTCTGGGCGGTCGCCAAGGCCGGCAGCATTATTCGTGCAAGCGAGCGATTGAATCTTACGCCACAAACCTTGAGCGGCCAAATTGGCCTGTTGGAAGAGGCGCTTGGCGTCGCGCTTTTCTTGCGCGTCGGCAGGCGTCTTGAGCTGACTGAAACTGGCCGGCTCGCGCTATCTTACGCTGACGAGGTTTTTCAGATAGGCAGTGAGCTGGAAGAGGCCCTGCGCAACCGGCCCGAAAGCCGATCCATTCAGTTCCGCGTGGGAGTCGACGATGCCGTCCCCAAATCGATCGCCTACCGCCTGCTAACCCCGGCGATGGAACTTGCCGAGCCAGTGCGCATCGTCTGCCGGGAAGACAAGCTTGCGCGTTTATTGGTGGAACTGGCGATCCAGCGGCTTGATCTGGTACTCGCTGACCGGCCCATGCCGGCCGGAACCAACGTAAAAGGCTACAGCCATAAACTCGGCGAGTGCGGCATTACATTTTTTGCCGAGCCACGGCTTGCGGCTCAATTCAGCGAGAAATGGCCCGGCATCCTGGATGTCGCGCCGTTGCTCATCCCGGGCAAGGAGGCGGCTGTGCGAGCGCCACTCATGCGCTGGTTCGATATTCATCAGATCCGGCCGCGCATCGTGGGGGAATTCGACGATAGCGCGCTCATGCAGGCTTTCGGGCAGGCCGGCACCGGTATTTTTATTGCGCCGTCCGTAATAGCCGACGAAGTGCGGCGCGAGCATGGCGCTATCGTTATCGGCCAAACAGACGAGGTCACCGAGCAGTTCTATGCTATTTCAATGGAACGGCGGTTGACGCACCCAGCCGTCGTTGCCATCAATGACGCTGCCCAAAAGGAACTGTTCGGCAACCTGTATGCGCGTTAATGTCTGCCCCGACAAGATGAAAATATATCTTGTCGTGTTTCGCTCCTTCTTCGCCCTCGTTCCCCACCCGTTATCCGCCGCTTCTTATTCATTTGCAGATACAGGCGTAAGGAATAGCAACTCGTTGATTCTTTTGACGAAACTGGCTGGATCATCAAGCTGGCCTCCTTCCGCCAATAATGCCTGATCGAACAGGATATGGCTCCAGTCGGCGAAGTGCTCCTGTTCGTATTTCAAGCGCTGTATCATGGGATGATAAGGGTTGATTTCCAGGATGGGCTTGCTATGGTTCACTTTCTGCCCGGCCGACTTAAGCAATCGCTCCAAATTTCCGCTCATGTCATGGCTATCCGCTACAAGACACGCCGGAGATTCTGTAAGGCGCAACGTTACACGAACGTCCTTCACCTGTTCTCCGAGAACGCCCTTTATTTTTTCAGTAAGCTCCTTGTATTCATCTGCTTCCTTGTCCTGCTCCTTCTTCTCTGCCTCATCCTCCAACTTGCCCAGGTCAAGACTGCCTTTTGCCACGGATTGCAGGTGCTTGCCTTCAAACTCGGTCAGATGCGCAACCAGCCACTCGTCTACGCGATCGGACAGCAATAAGACTTCAATGCCTTTCTTGCGGAAAATTTCGAGGTGTGGACTGCTCCTTGCCGCCTTGAGGCTATCGGCGGTAATAAAATAAATCTTGTCCTGCCCTTCTTTCATACGGCCGATATAATCGGCCAGCGACACGGTCTGCTCGTCCGACCCGGTGTGAGTTGAAACGAAACGTAACAGCTTCGCTATGCGTTCGCGGTTAGCGTAATCTTCGCCGACTCCTTCCTTCATCACTTGGCCAAATTCCTTCCAGAAGGTCTTGTATTTGGCCTTCTCCTCCTCCTGCTCACTTTGAGCCAGATCTTCCAATAATCCCAACACCTTCTTCACTGCGCCCGCGCGTATGGCATCGATATCCTTCGATTCCTGCAATATTTCACGCGAAACGTTCAGGGGTAAATCGTTGGAATCAATCACTCCGCGCACGAAACGCAAATAGTTCGGGAGCAATTGTTTGGCGTCATCCATGATGAATACCCGCCGCACATAGAGCTTGATGCCGTGGCGCTGCTCGCGGTCAAACAAGTCAAAGGGCGCTTTGGAGGGGACATAGAGTAACTGGGTATATTCCTGCTTGCCTTCCACCCTGGCGTGCACGTAGGCCAGTGGTGGTTCGAAATCATGTGCGACGTGCTTGTAAAATTCCTCATACTGTTCCGGAGTGATCTCGCTTTTAGGCCGCGCCCAGAGTGCGCTCGCCTGATTGACAGTTTCGTCTTCGCCGGTGATCGTATTCTCGTTCTTTTCTTGCGACCATTCCTCTTTTTTCATCACGATCGGGAGCGTGATGTGGTCGGAATACTTGCGAATGATGGCTCGCAGCCGCCAGCCGTTCAGCAGATCATCCTCGCCCTCGCGCAGATGTAACGTAACTTGAGTGCCCCGGTCTGTTTTCTCCACTGTCTCAAGCGTATAATCGCCCTCGCCCTGGGACTCCCAGCGAACGCCATGCTCGGGCGTCAACCCCGCGCGGCGCGTGATGAGCGTCACCTTGTCGGCGGCGATAAACGCTGAATAGAAGCCAACGCCGAACTGCCCGATCAGGTGCGCATCCTTGGCCTGATCGCCGGTTAACGAACTGAAGAATTCGCGAGTGCCTGACTTCGCAATCGTACCTATATGATCGATCACCTCTTGCCGTGACATACCGATCCCATTATCGGCAATGGTAATGGTCCGCTCCTTCGTGTCGTAGCTCACGCGGATCTTCAGGTCTGAATCGGATTCGTACAGTGCTCCATCGGTTAACGCCTCGAAGCGCAACTTATCGGCCGCATCGGATGCGTTGGAAATCAGCTCGCGCAAAAAAATTTCCTTGTTGCTATACAAGGAATGAATCATCAGCTTGAGCAATTGCTTGACTTCAGTTTGAAAACTTAAGTGTTCTTTCGTAGTTGTGGCTTGCATGTTTCCTCCTAAAAGATCCGGATAAAATAGTAAGGGCGGATTGGAAATTTTCAAGGTAGGTTACAGAGGAAAATAGAGGAAAATGCGATCGTGTTCCCATTCTTATCCATTTTTATCCATTCGATTTATGCATGGCCTATAAACCGGTTTCACATCAATGATATGTCCCCTATGAAAATCCTCATCCGCTTTGCCGCGATCGGCCTGCTTAATTTCGTATCGCCCGCTTCTGCGCAATCTGGTCCGCTGCCACTGGAAAAAATTAAACTCCCTGCCGGTTTTTCGATTGAGCTATGGGCGGAGGTACCCAACGCGCGAGAGTTGGCAGTTGGAAAAAACGGTACTGTATTTGCCGGTTCCATGTCTGAAGGCAAGGTGTACGCCATAACGGAAACCGATGGAAAACGCCAGGTTAGAACCATCGCCGAGGGACTCACTCTGCCGATAGGCGTGGCATTCAAGGATGGGGCACTATATGTCTCCGCAGTCAACCGCATACTGCGTTTCGATGACATCGAAGGAAAGCTGGATCAGCCCGGAAAGCCGGTAGTCGTAAGCGATATTTACCCAGCCGAGAAGCATCACGGTGGAAAATTCATCGCTTTTGGGCCCGATGGTCTGCTGTATGCACCCGTCGGCGCACCCTGCAATATATGCGAACCTCCGCCCGAGACTTTTGCATTGATCTCGCGTATGAAGCCGGATGGAACAGGCCATGAGGTCTACGCGCAGGGGGTGAGGAATACGGTAGGTTTCGATTGGCATCCTGAAACAAAGGAATTATGGTTCACCGATAACGGCAGAGATTGGATGGGTGACAACCTTCCTCCTGATGAACTCAACCGCGCACCGCGCAAAGGCATGCATTTTGGTTATCCGTATTGCCATGGCAGCGATATCCCCGACCCCAAATTCGGCGCAAAACGCGATTGCAGCAAGACTACGCCACCCGAAGCCAAATTCGAGCCTCATGTGGCCGCCTTGGGCATGCGCTTCTACACCGGTAAAATGTTTCCCAAAGAATACCAAAATAATATTTTTGTTGCCGAACATGGCTCCTGGAATCGCCGAAACAAGATCGGCTACCGCGTCAAGCTCGTGCGGCTAAAGAACAGCAAGGTGGTCAAACAGGAGGTGTTCGCGGAAGGCTGGCTGGAAAATGAAAACGCGTGGGGCAGGCCCGTCGATGTGCTGGTTATGCCCGACGGGGCGTTGCTGGTTTCCGACGATTTCGCGGGGGCGATATATCGCATCAGCTACAAGAAACCTTAGAACCTGCGGAACAGGTGCTCCAGGGGACTTATGTAGGTTTTCCCAGGTTTCGGAGCTTGGTAGTTGTCCATCTGGGAGAGAGTATAGGTTTGTTGAACCATAGTTATTTTATACGGACTACCGACCCATCCTATTAAAATAGGAGAAGCACATATCCGCTGTAAACTATTAATTATACGATATTTCCCAGGATTTATCGGTCAGCATATATGTAATAACCGATAGCTACGTGCTTATTTATCCGCCCCAAACCTTGCATTTAACCAATGTCTGCTCGTGGCACATAACGGACGTCCAAGATTCACCTTTTCCCGCTCGACCAGCAGGAAAGTATCATCAAATTCCGCGCGCCGAGCTTCGGGTTGGTGTCGAAGAAGCGGAGGCCCGTTTTCTCTTGATTATTTCATTCCGCATTTCATGGAATTGCTTCCGAATTTCATGCTCGATGAAAACCTTTCCTATTATTGGAGGAATCCAGCGCTCTTGAATGGTATCGGTATGATAGATAATCCGAGTTTGCCCACCTTCATCGATCAACTGCGTCGTTCCGTCCATCATGCGCATGTTGCCACTGATCATATGCGAACGGATTTTCTCGAACGGGATCAACCGTATTTCCCGTGTTGACTCAAAGGGAAAACTGATCGGGCCGTACGTTGCAGTGCCGCGCTGGAAAATCTTCAGCGTGTTTCCCGAAGTACTGACTACCTTGCTCTCCTTCAGGTTGGAGACAAAATCAGCCATGTGTTCAAAGTCAGTCAGCACGACCCAGACTTCCTGTCGGGTGGCCGGAACAGCAAAGGTTACGTCAACAATAACGCTTTCCCCTGCGATGTGCACCTTAACGTCAATATCCTTATCCTGCCGTGGATCTGCAAGTGCCGCCGTCATAAATAGCACCGACCACATGAGTAGCAAGAAGGAAGTTTTTCTCATTGGCAGACAGAAGAGTGAGGTGCTCTCAATTTTTCGTCTTCAAACACGTGAGTTTCATGCTACCAGTTTTTCACCCTTACCCGAATGATCGCTACTGGCACATTTTGGTCCTTGGAGCACGATTCAGTTGGGATGAAATCCGGCACTGTATGTGAAATCGCGTCTGACTTAATTCAGGCCAACACTTCCAGGAAACATTACTCGCAATCGCCAGCCTTGGAGGAACTCAATCGATAAGTTTCTGGAACACTTTTGCATTCTTCCGGCCTGCTCAGCTCTTTTATGTATCCGCTGGACTACCTGAACTTAGGAGAGAAAGACGCGGGGCGAGGGGCGAGGCCCTGGCCTGGAAGTGTGAGCTTCGAACGAGGCGGCGCCTACTTTACCCCAACCCATCGGCTAGGAGCTGCATCGCCGCATCCGCCGGGAACGACGCAATACGCCTATATGGATGAGTGTCGAATGGCGTATGCGCACCAGGCCATCAGCGCCTGGGGAAAAAATCCAAAAGCAAGCACCGCCAGACCGTTCGCGCTTAGCAGCAGTTTAACGTCGCCCTGGGGCAAAATAAGTGCATCGGTCTCAGGTTCGTCGAAATACATCAGTTTAACGATGCGAAGATAATAAAACACGCCGATCAGGGAAAGCAGGACCGCCACTACCGCCAGCCAGATGTATCCCGCATTGAGCACGGCCTGCAGCACCGAAAGTTTTGCGTAAATGCCTACGGTTGGTGGAATGCCGGCCATCGAAAACATCAGCAGCAACATGATAAAAGCATACCAGGGATTACGCCGGTTGAGCCCTTTGAAGTCCTCCAGCTTATCGGCCTCGAAGCCCGCTCGTGACAAAAGCATGATCATGCCAAAGGTGCCCAGAGTCATCAGCACATAAACTACTACGTAAAACATTGATGAGCTGTATCCATTCCCGTCGCCGCTTAAAACGCCGAGCAGTACGAAACCCATGTGGGAGATCGTGGAATACGCCAGCATGCGCTTGATATTGGTCTGGGCAATAGCGGCAATATTGCCGATCAGCATCGACATGACTGCCAGAATAATAAGCATTCCCTGCCAATCGGCCACCATAGACCCCAAGCCTTCCGCGAGCAAACGCATGATAAAGCCGAAAGCAGCTAGTTTGGGCGCGGAGCCTATAAATAATACAACCGCGGTGGATGCGCCCTCATATACATCGGGAGCCCACATGTGAAACGGCGCCGCACTCAGCTTGAAACTGATGCCGGCAACAATGAACACCACTCCCACTACCAATACGGTGTGGCTCATGGCGCCGGTCTGAATCACTTCGGTTACGCGTGCAATATTAAGGGACCCGGTCGCCCCATATATCATGGACATGCCATAAAGCAAAAAACCCGAAGCCAGCGCGCCAAGGACAAAAAACTTGATTGCGGCCTCGGTAGCCCCTACCGAATCGCGCCGCAGTGCAACCATGGCATAAAGTGACAGCGACAGAAGTTCCAGCCCCAGGTAGAGTGTCAGAAAATGGCTTGCGGAAATCATGACCATCATGCCGAGCGTCGCAAACAACGCCAGGCTGAAGAATTCCCCGTTGAGCATGCCACGCGTGGAAATATAGGTTCGCGAATACACCAGCACTACGGACACCGTGACATATACCATCATCTTCAGTATGTCGGCCAGGGCATCATCCACGAACATGCCGGAGAATGTATACACCACGCCTGGCGCCGAGGTCGCGAACGTAATCAGCACACAGCCGAGCAGCGCAAACTGCGAAAGCAGATAAGCAAGATGAGGTTTTTCCTCACCCCAGGCGAGATCGGCCAATAACACCACGCAAACCATCAGCAACAGAAATATCTCTGGATAGGCAGGGGCGAAATCAGGCTGCAAAAAATTCATTATCATCCTCGGACAGGCAGGCTCAGCTCATTTATTCCATTACGCTACAATTTGCTGCGAGCGACGTGCGCCAGCAAATCATCCACTGTGGTATGCATGACTTCCATTAATGGCAGCGGATAAAGGCCCATCCACAGTACCGCCAGTGCCAGAATTGCGAGTACCAGAATCTCACGTCCATTGATGTCGTTCATCTCCTCGACGCTGGGGTGCGCCACCGCGCCAAATACCACGCGCTTGTACATCCAGAGCGTGTAGGCAGCCCCGGTGATCAGCGTGATGCCGGCAAAAAACCCATACCAGAAATTTACTTTGATGGCAGCCATGATGACGATGAATTCCCCGACGAAACCACTGGTACCGGGCAATCCCGAGTTTGCCATGGCAAACAGCATGAAAAATGCCGCGAAGACAGGCATTTTATTGGCCACACCGCCATAATCGGCAATCTGCCGTGAATGCAGCCTGTCATACATTACCCCCACGCACAGGAACATTGCGCCGGAGATAAACCCGTGCGAGATCATCTGCACCATCGCGCCTTCCACCCCGTATGCATTGAACAGGAAGAAGCCGAGCGTGACGAACCCCATGTGTGATACCGATGAATAAGCGATGAGCTTTTTCATGTCCGCCTGCACGAGGGCGATGAATCCTATATACACGACCGCGACCAGGGATAGCGCGATCATTATGTCCGACAGATAATGGCTCGCATCCGGCACGATGGGAAGCGAGAAACGCAGGAAGCCGTAACCGCCGAGTTTCAGCAGGATTGCCGCCAGCACCACCGATCCGCCGGTCGGCGCCTCCACGTGGGCGTCCGGCAGCCAGGTGTGAACCGGCCACATTGGCACTTTTACCGCAAAAGCCAGCAGGAAAGCGATAAATATCAGTATTTGCGGCGCAAGCGGCAGCGGCAGCCTGTGATAATCCAATATCGAAAAACTGCCACCGGAAACCTGATACAGATAAATGAACGCGACCAGCATGAGCAGGGAACCCAGCAGCGTGTAAAGGAAAAACTTGATGGCCGCATACACGCGGTTGGGCCCACCCCACACGCCGACAATGAGGAACATCGGGATCAGGGATGCTTCCCAGAAGATATAGAACAGAATCGCATCGAGTGACGAGAACACACCGTTCACGATCCCGGACATAATAAGAAACGCGCCCATATATTGGGATACCCGCTTGCTTATCACCTGCCAACCGGCGATTACAACCAGGGGAGTGGTAAAGCAATTGAGCAGAATCAGTGGCATGGCAATGCCATCGATGCCCAGATGGTAGTGTATGTTGAAGTGCTCGATCCAAGGGCTGTATTCGACGAACTGCATGGCGTTCGTCAACGGGTCGAAGCGCGTGTAAAGCGGAATCGCCACCAGGAAGCCCGCTACCGCTCCCGCAAGCGCGATCCATCGTGCCGTCTGGGCATTACGATCGCCGCCGGTTGCCAATACGCCCACACCGGCAAGAATAGGCAACCAGATGACCAGACTTAATAGGGGAAAGCCAAACAACATGTTTATTCCGTTTTATTCTTCGGGCATGAAGACGCCAATGCCGCACTTTCGATAATATTGCTTTTTATTGTTGTCTTACACGAACAACCATACGCTCATCAATACAAATACGCCGACGATCATGGTAAACGCATAGTGATAGATATAGCCGGACTGGAAGCGCCGCATCAACATCGCGGTTGCGGCCACCACACGCGCCGAGCCGTTGACGAAAAATCCATCAATCACTATCACATCCCCGTATTTCCACAACCCGCGTCCGACGGCGAGCGCACCCCCCGCAAAGAGCCATGAGTACAATTCATCGATGAAATATTTGCGATCGAGGATGGTATAGAGCGGGCCGGCGGCTTGCCTGATTCTCGCCGGCAAATTAGTTCTAACCATGTATAAATACCATGCGGCGAAAATGCCGCCCGCCGAGAACCAGAACGGCAAAGTCGTGAAGGCATGCGCCATCATTCCGCCTATGCCATGAAACTCCGCCGCCATTTTTGCGATTGCCTCATGCTGGGGCAAAATGTGTATGGCATTACCGAAATAGCCTCCGAACAGCATGGGCTCGATCAGCCAGCCCGCGCCGATGGAAGCCGTTGCCAGGATGACGAGGGGCAATGTCACGACCCAGGGCGATTCATGCAGATGCTCTTCGGTATGATGATCCATTCGAGGCTTGCCATGGAAAGTCATGAACAGCAGTCGGAATGTGTAAAAAGCGGTGACGAAGACTGTGGTCACCGCGCAGAAATAAGCAAAGCCCGCGCCGGGAAGGGTAGCGAAGTGTACCGCTTCAATAATGGCATCCTTGGAAAAGAAACCGGAGAAACCGGGAACACCGGCACTTGCCAGCGCCGCGATAAACATCGTCCAGTATGTAACGGGCATATATTTCTTGAGCCCGCCCATTTTCCGCATGTCCTGCTCGTGATGCATGGCGATAATGACAGAGCCCGCGCCCAGAAACAGCACCGCCTTGAAAAAAGCATGCGTCATCAGATGGAAAATGCCAGCGGAATAAGCCGAGGCGCCCAGCGCCACCGTCATGTAACCCAGCTGGGATAGCGTCGAATATGCCACGACGCGCTTGATGTCGTTCTGCACAACCGCTACCAGCGCCATGAATAGCGTCGTGATGCCGCCGATCACGAGTATCACCGACAGGGCCGCCTCGCTTAACTCGAACAATGGAGACATGCGGGCGACCATGAAAATTCCCGCCGTTACCATAGTAGCGGCGTGAATCAGGGCGGAGATGGGGGTTGGCCCCTCCATCGAGTCGGGCAGCCATACGTGCAGGGGAAACTGTGCGGATTTACCCATCGCGCCAACAAACAGGAGGATACAGATCGGCGACAATAACTCCCACCGCGAGCCGGGTATGATTTCGATGGTCTGCGCTGCGGCCTGTGGAGCCTGGGCGAATACCGCCGCGTAATCCAGCGTGCCAAAATACGTCAGTACCAAACCGATACCGAGAAGAAAACCGAAATCACCCACGCGATTGACCAGGAACGCCTTCAAGTTCGCGTAAATTGCGGTGGGCCGGGTGTACCAGAAACCAATAAGCAGATACGAAACCAGCCCTACCGCCTCCCAGCCGAAGAAAAGCTGAAGGAAGTTATTGGACATCACCAGCATCAGCATCGAGAAGGTGAAAAGCGAGATATAGCTGAAAAAACGCTGATAGCCGGGATCACCATGCATGTAACCGATGGTGTAGATATGAACCATCAGCGAAACGAAGCTGACCACTACCATCATCGTGGCCGTGAGCTGATCGATCAGAAATCCAACCTCGAACCGAGTATCGCCGGAGGTCATCCAGGTGTAAACGGTGCCGTTATAGACATTGCCTTTCAGCACATCCATAAAGACGGTAACGGATGCGGCAACGCACACAAGCATTAACGCTATGGTGGCGCGATGGCTCCAGGCCGGCCCGATCAGGCGGCCAAACAATCCGGCTATAAGCGCGCCCGCCAGGGGCGCCAGCGGCACCAACAGATAAAGTTTTTGCATCTCAGTCATAAAATCCGGCTTTTCTTTTTCTTAACCCGCTCGCTATCACGTTCGGGCTTGCACCCGCTTTATCCCACTATTTACCCATTACCCTTTCAGGTTGTCCAAATCGTCGACATTGATCGTGCGCAGGTTGCGAAATAACACTACGAGTATCGCCAGGCCAATGGCTGACTCAGCCGCCGCCACGGTCAAAATGAAAAATACGAAAATCTGCCCCGATACGTCCTGGAGATAATGAGAGAATGCGATGAAATTCATGTTTACCGCCAACAGCATCAGCTCGATCGCCATCAACAGGATAATCACATTTTTCCTGTTGAGGAAAATGCCGACAATGCTGATGGCGAACAGAATCGCCCCTAAGACAAGGTAATGGGATAATGAAACCAAGCTAACACCCTCTTTTCAGGCCAATTTCAATTGACCAGTAATTGCTTTTATTCTTTCTTTTCAGATGGCATCGATACCATCCGCACGCGGTCTTTACGCTTGACCGCCACCTGCTGGGCGACATCGGGCGATTTGATGCCGGTACGGCGCCGCAGCGTCAGCGCAATGGCGGCCACGATTGCTACCAGCAGAATCACGGCCGCCAGCTCGAATGCATAAACATATTCGGTGTAGATCAGGCGGCCTAATTCCTTGGTATTGCTGTAATCTGCACCCCGCGATGGCGGAGCTGGCATTTCGTCGGCTCCAAACTGTTTACCCATCAGCACCATCGCCATCTCACCCGCCATCAGTAACGCGAGAAACGCACCAAACGGGAACCACTTCCAGAATCCCTCGCGTAGTTGATCAAGGTTGATATCCAGCATCATGACCACGAACAGGAACAGCACCATTACCGCGCCGACATAGACCAGCACCAGCGTGATCGCGAGAAACTCTGCTTCCAGCAGTAACCACAGCCCCGCAGAGGTAAAAAAGGCCAATACCAATAACAGCGCGGAATGCACGGGGTTGCGGGCAGTGATGACGCCCAGCGCCGATGAAACCAGCACCGCCGAAAAAAAATAAAAAATGATATCTTCGAAACTCATGTGTACTCGATCACCGGTAGCCCGCGTCAGCTGCCCGGTCCTTCGCTATCTGTTCCTCATACCGATCTCCCACCGCCAGCAACATCGGCTTGGTATAGATCAGATCACCGCGTTTCTCTCCATGATATTCAAGGATGCGCGTTTCGACGATGGAGTCCACGGGACAGGACTCCTCGCAGAAACCACAAAATATGCATTTGGTAAGATCAATGTCGTAGCGCGTCGTGCGGCGGGTCCCGTCATCGCGCTGCTCGGATTCGATGGTAATCGCCAGTGCGGGACAGACCGCTTCGCAAAGTTTGCAGGCGATGCAACGCTCTTCTCCATTGGGATAACGGCGCAGCGCATGGAGCCCACGGAAACGGGGAGACTGCGGCGTTTTTTCCTCGGGGAAATGCACCGTTATTTTACGCGCAAACAGGTAACGGCCGGTCAACATCATCCCCTTGACCAGTTCAAAAAGCAGGAAGGTACGGAAAAAATCCTTGATACGATTCATGGCCTTCTCCTGTCTCTCAGTGCCTGCCTCAGTGGAACCACAAACTCAATGGAAACGCATTCCGCATCGAGGGCGGAAATTGCATTACCACGCCTATGAGCAGTATCCAGACAAGCGTGATCGGTATGAACACCTTCCAGCCCAGACGCATGATCTGGTCATAGCGGTAGCGAGGAAAGGTGGCGCGGAACCAGAGAAAACAAAACAGTAAAAACGATATCTTCAGCAATAGCCAGATAAAACCGGGGACCAGGGTAAACGGCGCCATATCGAGCGGTGGCAACCACCCACCCAGGAATATGATGCTGGCCAGTGTGGCCACCAGAATCATGTTGGAGTATTCCGCCAGGAAGAATACCGTGAAGGCCATGCCGGAATACTCAACGTGGAACCCGGCGACAATCTCCGATTCACCTTCGGCCACATCAAACGGAGCACGGTTGGTTTCGGCTACGCCTGAAATGAAATACACCAGGAACATGGGAAACAGCGGGATAAGATACCAATTGATGAAGCTGCTACCCTGCTGGCCCCTGACGATGTCCCCCAGATTCAGGCTGTGCGACATCATCAGCACGCATACCAATGCGAAACCCATCGCAAGCTCATACGACACCACCTGCGCGGCGGAACGCATCGCACCGAGGAACGCATATTTGGAATTGGACGCCCAGCCCGCTATGATGACTCCGTAGACTCCCATTGAAGTCATGGCCAGAATATAGAGCAGGCCGGCATTGATATCCGCCAGCACGACCTCCGGGGAGAAAGGCACGACAGCCCATGCCGCCAGCGCAGGCGCGAACGTAAGCACCGGCGCCAGCACAAACAGAAATTTATTGGCGCCGCTGGGAATGATGATTTCCTTCATCACCGCCTTGACCGCATCGGCGATGGGTTGGCCCCAGCCACCCAGCCACGGAATGCCGAAGAACGTTACGCGGTTGGGTCCGACCCGCAACTGCATATAGCCGATAATTTTGCGTTCAGCAAACGTGAGATAAGCCACGGCGAGCATCAACGGCAATACAATCGCGACAATCAACAGGACGTTCTTCGCCACGAGGAAAAGCGCCGGTCCCCACTCAGGACCAAAAAGATTTCCAAATAGTTGTTGGGCGTGTTCCATCAAAAACCCTGCTCTTCCATTATAATTTTTCTATTTCAATGGGCCCGAACATATCGCCCAGTGCGGCAGTCAAAGGATGCGCAGCTGCAACGCGCGCGCAATCAGCGGGCAGCTTATCGTCGCGGGCCGCCGCGAGTTGCACCACTCCCCCTCCCTGCTTCACCCTGACGCTGTCACCCAGCCTTACGCCAAGCCTGTCCATCAGCGCACCTGCCATCCATGCGACCGGTGCGGCGGCATCGTGCGTGCGCTGCAGCGATCCCGCACGCCTCACGATAGGATCGGCCTGGTAAATCGGAACCTCTCCGATGCGCTGGATTTCCCCGCTCGTCGTCCCCTCCGGGGCCTCGGTGCTCTCTACGGCAAAACCCCTCAGATTGTTATCCAGTAACCTGCTGACCTCGCTTTCATCCGGAAAAATTTCTGCGCGGACCTGCTCCGGCGCGTCGTAATCAAAGCCATCAAGCCCAAGCATATTCCCCAGTACCCGAAGAACTTTCCATGCTGGACGCGTCTCCCCAAGCGGTGCAACTACGCCATTAAAAATCTGCACCCGGCCTTCGGTATTGATGAAAGTACCGGACGTTTCCGTAAACGGCGCAATGGGCAGCAATACGTCTGCATAATTTCGACTCAGTGCATGCGGGCTTTTATATGCCCCCATCATCACCACCAGCTCCGCCGCATCCAATGCCTTCACAGTTTGCTGGGAATTATAGCTATCCAGTTCCGGTTCCAGGTTCAGCAGTACATATGCCTGGCAGGGATCAGCCACAGCCCCGGTTTCGCTTATCCCGAGCATTTGCTGGGCGTTCATGCCCTTTAATTCGGGCTGGGACGATGGGTTGGCGGCGGGCGCTTGCTGGATATGGGGATCCGGAATGGCCCGGGCAATATATGCGCCCACGCTGTTGGCCGCCTCGCCTAAAACGCCAAACTGCGCTTCGGCGATTTGCGCGAGGTGCTGCGCCAGCGCATGAATGTCTCCATAGCGCGGATGATGCTGCGCCAGATTGCCGAGAAGGATGGCAGAAGGCTTAATATCGATGAGGCTGGCCGCCATGGCGCGGGCAACATCAGTCACCTCCAGTTGGCTCACCGCATCTTCCACTGCCCCAGGAATTTCCACACCCCGCAACTCGGCAGCCGCTTTCAGGACCTGCGCCAGCAGCGACACCATTGCTGCGGGCGCTACAATGGCGCGGTTTGCCACCTTGGTAAGCAGGTCATCATCGACTGGATTGATCAAATTCAATTGCGCGCCCTGCTTCACGGCCTGGCGCAAACGCTGCGCGATGAGCGGATGATCCTTGCGCAATGTACTGCCGATGATCAGCACGGACCTCAGCCGGGAAAGCTCGGCAATGCTCATCCCCAGCCACGGCACGCCCAGTAAATGCCCATCCGCGCGAAAATCGGATTGCCTCAGGCGGTGATCCACATTTGCGCTGCCAAATCCCCGCATTAATTTCTGAAGCAGATGGAGCTCTTCTAGCGTGCTATGCGCAGAAGCCAGCGCGCCGATACGTTGCGCACCGTACTTTTCCTTGACGGCCTTCAGCCCATTGGCAACGAATTCCAATGCTGTTTGCCAATTGCATTCCTGCCACTCGCCGTCGCGCCTGATCATGGGTTTGCTCAAGCGCTCTTCGGAGTTCAACCCCTCATAAGAGAAGCGATCCTTGTCCGACAACCAGCACTCGTTTATTACCTCGTTCTCACGCGGCAGTACACGCATAACACGGTTCTGCTTCACCTGGACAATCAGATTGGACCCGAGACCGCAGTGGGGACTTATGGATTTTCTGCGCGATAATTCCCATGTTCGGGCTGAATACCGGAAAGGCTTGCTGACGAGCGCACCTACTGGACAAAGATCGATCACATTGCCGGATAGTTCGGAATCCACCGTCCTCCCTACGAAGGAGAGGATTTCAGCATGCTCGCCTCGCCCAGCCATACCCAGTTCCATGATGCCCGCGATTTCCTGGCCAAAACGGACGCAACGGGTGCAATGAATACAGCGCGTCATATCGGTGGAAATGAGCGGACCCAGGTTCTTGTTTGCAACCACCCGCTTGGCTTCCGTATAACGTGATGAGCTCGCGCCATAGCCCACGGCCAGGTCCTGCAATTGACATTCGCCGCCCTGATCGCAAATGGGGCAATCCAGCGGATGATTGATGAGCAGAAATTCCATCACGCCTTTTTGCGCCGTTACGGCTTGTCCGGAGTGCGTGAATACTTTCATGCCTTCCATGGCGGGCGTCGCGCAGGCAGGTAAAGGCTTGGGCGCTTTCTCGACTTGCACCAGGCACATGCGGCAATTTGCTGCAATCGATAATTTCTTGTGATAGCAAAAATGCGGGATGTATATACCCAGCTGGTTGGCGCCATCCATGACGGTGCCATTCTTGGGCACGGATACCACTTTACCGTCGATTTCGAAATTAATCATTTGTAATACGCTCTCGGGCTAACGGGCTGATGTGGACAAGGAGGAAGCACTTCGGAGATTCCTTTACACCATACATTTCTTATGCTCGATATGGTATGCAAATTCGTCGCGAAAATGCTGAATCATGGCGCGTACCGGCATGGCGGCCGCGTCGCCCAGCGCACAGATGGTGCGCCCCTGAATATTGTCCGCAACGTTATTGAGCAGATCCAGGTCTTCCATTCGTCCCTTACCGGTCTCAATCCGGTGCACGACGCGGTATAACCAGCCTGTGCCTTCCCGGCAGGGTGTACACTGGCCGCAAGACTCTTCAAAATAAAAATAGGATAGCCGTTCAAGCGCTCTCACCATGCAGGTGGTATCGTCCATGATGATGACCGCGCCGGAACCCAGCATGGATCCCGCTTTCGCGATCGAATCGTAATCCATGTCCGTTTGCATCATGACATCGCCGGGTAATACTGGCATGGATGAGCCACCCGGAATACACCCTTTGAGCTTGCGCCCGCCCCGCATGCCCCCCGCCATTTCAAGCAATGTTGCGAAAGGGGTGCCCAGCGGGATTTCATAATTGCCCGGCTTGTTGACATGGCCGGAAACAGAAAAGAGCTTGGTGCCTCCATTGTTGGGCTTGCCAAGTTGCAGAAATTTTTCGCCACCATGGCGAATGATCCAGGGTACGGAAGCGAATGTTTCAGTATTGTTAATGGTAGTGGGTTTACCGTATAGCCCGAAGCTCGCCGGGAAAGGCGGCTTGAAACGCGGTTGCCCTTTCTTGCCTTCCAGGGATTCGAGCAGCGCAGTTTCCTCACCACATATATAAGCGCCGTAACCATGATGATTGTATAACTGGAAACTGAAATCGGAACCCAATATATTGGGCCCGAGGTATCCCGCGTCACGGGCTTCATCCACTGCCTCTTCCATGCGCTCGTAAGTATCCCAGATCTCGCCATGCACATAGTTGTAGCCTGTCCGGATACCCATCGCGTAGGCGCCTATAAGCATGCCCTCAATCAGAAGGTGCGGGTTATGGCGCATGATGTCGCGGTCTTTGAACGTTCCCGGTTCACCCTCATCGGAATTGCACACGAGGTATTTATCGCCCTCATATTGCTTGGGCATGAAGCTCCACTTCAGCCCGGTCGGGAAACCGGCGCCGCCACGCCCACGCAACGCCGACTTCTTGACTTCCTCAATGACTTTTTCCGGAGGGATCTTTTCACTCAAGATTTTTCTCAGCGCGGCGTAACCTTCGCGCTGCTCATAACTCTTGAGCCGCCAATTGTCCGGATCGGCCGGGTTCACCCCAGCCAGAAGTATTTGAGTCGGTTGGGTCATTGGCTCAACTCATCCAATAACTGATCGATCTTGCCGCTGGACATGAAGCTGCACATGCGCTTGTTATTGACGAGGAGCACCGGTGCATCGCCGCATGCTCCCATGCATTCCCCTTCTTTCAAGGTAAATTTGCCGTCCATGGTCGTTTCATTGAAACCGATGCCCAGCTTTTGCTGAATATGCGCTACAGCCTGGTTCGCCCCGGAAAGGGCGCACGGAAGGTTGGTGCAAACGGTGATCTTGTATTCGCCCAGAGGCTGGAGATTGTACATATTGTAAAACGTCGCCACTTCATACACCGCGATTGGAGGCATCTCAAGATAGTGGGCGATAAAATCCATGGTTTCGGTCGCCAGCCAGCCTTTCTCATCCTGAGCGATGGCGAGCGCTGACATGACCGCGGATTGTTTCTGATCCGCGGGATATTTAGCGATTTCGTGATCTATTTTTTTTAAGGATTCAGCCTTTAGCATCTCGGTTTACATCTAACTTTAAATGGAACACACGCTGTCATCTGTCTATTTCGCCAAACACGATATCCTGTGTACCGATTATCGCCACAACGTCGGCAATCATGTGTCCTCGCGACATTTCGTCGAGTGCCGCCAAATGAGCGAAGCCCGGCGCCCTGATTTTTAGCCGATAAGGCATATTGGCGCCATCCGAGACGAGATAGATACCAAATTCGCCCTTCGGATGCTCGACTGCCGTATAAACTTCCCCAGGCGGAACGTGAATGCCCTCGGTAAACAGCTTGAAATGGTGAATCAGCTCTTCCATGTTTTGTTTCATTGCAACCCGCGCAGGTGGCGCAACCTTATGGTTATCAGTTATCACAGGGCCCGGATTCTTGCGCAGCCATTCAACGCATTGCTTGATAATGCGATTGGATTGACGAAATTCCTCTATCCTTACCAGATACCGGTCATAGCAATCGCCACTGGTCCCAACTGGTATATCAAAGTCCATCCGGTCGTACACTTCATAAGGCTGCTTCTTCCGCAAATCCCATTCCACACCAGAACCGCGCAGCATTGGACCCGTGAAGCCGAGCGCCTTGGCGCGCTCGGGTGAAACGACGCCGATACCCACCAGGCGCTGTTTCCAGATACGGTTATCGGTGAGCAGGGTCTCATACTCATCGACATACGTTGGGAACCGGTTGGTAAAATCTTCGATAAAGTCCAGCAACGAGCCCTTGCGATTTTCATTGCGCGCCCTGGTGGTCTTTTCATCATGGATTTTCGATGCCTGATATTGCGGCATCGTGTCGGGCAGGTCCCGGTAAACTCCACCTGGACGATAATAGGCGGCATGCATTCTGGCCCCGGACACTGCCTCATAACAATCCATCAGATCTTCACGGTCCCGGAACGCATAGAGGAAGACCGTCATCGCACCGACGTCCAGTGCGTGGGCGCCCAGCCATAAGAGATGGTTGAGTATTCGTGTGATTTCATCGAACATCACCCGAATATACTGGGCTCGTAATGGCACTTCGATCTGAAGCAGTTTCTCGATTGCCATTACATAAGCATGTTCGTTGCACATCATCGAGACGTAATCCAGCCTGTCCATGTAGGGGACCGACTGGATGTAAGTCTTGTACTCTGCCAACTTTTCGGTGGCGCGATGCAGCAGCCCGATATGCGGGTCGGCGCGTTGAATGACTTCACCGTCCAGCTCCAGCACCAGGCGCAGCACTCCATGCGCTGCCGGATGCTGTGGCCCAAAGTTCATGGTGTAGTTGCGTATCTCAGCCATGCTCGGGAACCCTGTGAACAAGTCCTTTCAGAATACGCCCTCCGTGGAACGCATGAACTGCAAAGTCACGATAATGACAAGCCGACTTCATTCGCTATCCCCATAATGTTCTTCACGAATGACACGCGGCGTGATCTGGCGAGGTTCGATGCTGACCGGCTGGTAGATCACCCGTTGCTGGTCCGGGTCATAACGCATCTCAACATTACCGCTCAGCGGGAAGTCCTTGCGGAACGGGTTGCCTATGAATCCGTAGTCCGTGAGAATGCGGCGCAGATCCGGATGGCCGGTAAACACGGTGCCGTAAAGGTCGAATGCTTCGCGCTCGAACCAGTTTGCGGATGGCCATATTCCTATCATCGAATCAAGAACCGGAAATTCGTCATCATCCGCGAATATCCTGACTCTCAGCCTGTGGTTATGGCGTACGGATAGCAGGTGATACACGACAGCGAAGCGTTTACCTCGTCGGTCACTCTCAGAGGCAGATACGGCGCCATAGGTCGAGTAATCGACTCCGCATAAATCGATGAGAATATCAAAATGCAGATCCTGGTGATCGCGCAGGATCTGCATGGAGGAAAGCATATCAGCCGGGTGTAGCGAGATCGTGAGCTCACCAAGCCGTTCATCGAGACTGGTAAACCTATCCGCCAACACATTCTGAAGATAAAAGGAGAGCGTTTCCAGGCGAGAGGACGACATATATGGCTCAACGCGCAATAGTGTTGGTACGGTGGATCTTATTCTGCAACTGGATAATACCGTAGAGCAGCGCTTCGGCCGTGGGGGGACAGCCCGGAACATAAATATCGACGGGAACGATGCGATCGCAGCCGCGAACAACGGAGTAGGAGTAATGGTAATAGCCCCCACCATTGGCGCAGGATCCCATGGAGATGACCCAGCGCGGCTCTGCCATCTGGTCATAAACCTTACGGAGCGCAGGCGCCATTTTATTGCACAAGGTGCCAGCCACAATCATCACGTCGGACTGGCGCGGACTGGGGCGGAATACGACGCCAAAGCGGTCGAGGTCATAACGTGAAGCACCGGCCTGCATCATTTCCACTGCACAGCATGCCAGGCCGAATGTCATAGGCCACATGGACCCGGTCCGCCCCCAGTTAATGACGTTATCCAGGCTCGTCGTAATAAACCCTTTTTCCACTCCGCCGTTGGCGCTCATAAGGTTAATCCCATTCCAGGGCGCCCTTTGTCCATTCGTAAATAAAACCGACGACGAGGATGCCCAGAAAAATTACCATCGCCATAAAACCGAACAAGCCGATCTCATTCAATACCACTGCCCAGGGAAACAGGAACGCAATTTCCAGATCGAACAAGATGAACAGGATCGCCACCAGGTAGTACCGCACGTCGAATTTCATGCGCGCATCTTCGAAAGCTTCGAAACCGCACTCATAGGGAGAAAGTTTCTCGCTATCAGGGCGGTTGGGACCAAACATCCATCCAAACGCCATAGGAACCACCCCTACGGCAAGTCCAACGAAAATGAACAGAAGGATAGGAAAATAATTTTCGAGCATCTTTTAGTCAAAAATAAAGGACTAGAGACCAGGCATCATATGCTGTATGCATCTGCTACCCTGATTCTCAGCCCTATAATAGAACTGGTGCCGACGGCGAGACTCGAACTCGCACAGCTTTCGCCACCGCCCCCTCAAGACGGCGTGTCTACCAATTTCACCACGTCGGCGGCTAAATTTGAGTTCCAGTCTGAAGCTTGGTTAATTAGAACGCGGCTTTAATGAATTGTTCAATTAACTCATCATTAAAATCTATTTCGGTATTTCCGTCGCCTTTGAGGCACCTTCGTCCGTCGGAATTGCCGGCATCGGCTCCGCGGTTTTAGGAGCCTGCGTGGGTATTGCCTTGTCCATCACGCCGCCACCTTCGATTTTATGGCTTGAGAGATAGGTAAGCCCGAGGCTGGTAATGAAAAAAACTGCGGCAAGGACACCGGTCGTCCTGCTGAGAAAATTGGCCGAACCGCTCGCGCCAAATAAGCTGCCGGACGAACCGCTGCCAAAGGCGGCGCCCATGTCCGCGCCCTTACCGTGCTGAAGCAGAACCAGAACAATTACGCTGATAGCGGATAAGACGTGTAATACCCAGACGAATGTTTCCAAAGCTTACTCCAAAATGAGCTCGTTTTTTGCCGCGCAACAGATTGCAATGAATTCATCTGCGATGAGCGAAGCACCGCCGATCAATCCTCCATCGATATCTGGCCTCGCAAATAATTCGGCGGCGTTGTTTGCCTTGACACTGCCGCCGTAAAGAATTTTTAAACCTGTAGCGACTTCAGGGCTGTAAGCAGCAATTCTGCTACGAATAAATGCATGTACCTCCTGAGCCTGATCCGGTGTGGCGGTCTTGCCGGTTCCTATCGCCCATACAGGCTCATAAGCCAGTACTGACTTGACCAAGGCATTCACACCCATCAATTTCGTGACCGCGTCCAACTGCTCGGCCACAATATGCTCGGTGATACCGGCCTCGCGCTGGTCGAGCGTCTCGCCAATGCACAGTATGGGCATCAAACCGGCCGCCTGAGCCGCCTTGAACTTAAGCGCTACGGTATGGCTATCTTCTCCATATAATGCACGCCGTTCCGAATGTCCGACAATGACATAGCGGCAGCTGAAATCCACCAGCATAGCCGCTGAGACTTCGCCTGTGTAAGCACCTTTTTCGTGTTGACTCAGGTTCTGGGCACCCCAGGAAAGATGAGTGCCCTGCAATAGGGATTGTGCCTGCGGCAGATAGGGATATGGCACGCACACAGCCACATCTGTACCGTTCAACCCTTCCGTTTCAGCGAGAATTGCGGTCAACAGACTTCGATTCTGCACTGTTCCGCCGTGCATTTTCCAATTGCCCGCAACCAGCTTCGAACGTATAGCCATGAGAGCTGCCGCTCCTTATTCTTAATCTTTAAAAGCTGCGAATGTTACCCGTGAATGAATACGCGGTCAATCACGAGGCGAGATCGAACGACTGCCATAACTCTGCTATAAAAAAAACGAACCTAAAAAATAGTAAAGGAACCCTCAACAGATCCTCCCGCAGCGCATTGTGGATTAAATCCGATGATTACAAGGCGCGGGCCGAAGGCCGTAGCTCGGCCTACGATGCCAAGGAGTGCAATGCAGTCGCGCCCAAAGCGTCGCCCGAGGGGCCCGGGGAGCGGGGATCGGGCAGCGTCGGGTGCCGGGACCGCGTTTGTGGGCGCCTGCATCCCGCTGCGGGGTCGCACCTTCCTTTGGAAGGCACTGCTCCGCCCTGCGCGGTCGCGCCCAAAGCGCCGCCCGAGGGGCCCGGGAAGCGGGGATCGGGTAGTGCAGGTGCCGGGACCGCGTTTGATTGGGGATTGCTAAATAAAGGGGCCAGCTATCAGGAAAAAAGTGAGGCAATATCCCCCACCGTATTTGGATTCGGAGGCTGAAAGCCTCCGCTCTACGCAAAAAACTGATATGTTGGCGCCTGGCGATATTTACCTGTCGAAACCTAGCCGAAACGTCCGGTAATATAATCTTCCGTCTGTTTGTTCTTGGGTTTGATGAAGATGGTGTCAGTCACATCAAATTCGATCAACTCGCCCAAATACATATAGGCCGTGTAATCGGACACCCGTGCCGCCTGCTGCATATTGTGAGTAACGATAAGAATGGTTACTTTATCTTTCAGATCGGTAATGAGTTCTTCAATGCTGGCTGTAGCAATGGGATCAAGCGCGGAGGTGGGTTCATCAAATAGCAGAATTTCGGGATCAGTGGCAAGCGCACGAGCGATGCACAGGCGTTGCTGCTGACCCCCTGAAAGATTGAACGCAAGCTGGTTCAGACGGTCTTTCACTTCATCCCATAACGCCGCATCCCGCAGAGCCTCCTCCACCTTTTCGTCCAATATCGCGCGCTGGCGTATCCCCCGCACCCGCAGGCCATACGCAACATTTTCATAAATGGATTTTGGGAAGGGATTGGGTTTCTGAAATACCATGCTGATGCGCATCCGCACTTCAATCGGATCGACATCGCGCGAAAGAATATTTACATTGTCCGGATACAGAATGATTTCGCCGACATACCGGTTGCCGGGGTAAAGGTCGTGCATGCGGTTAAAGCAGCGCAGAAAAGTGGATTTCCCACATCCGGATGGGCCGATTAATGCGGTTACCTGCTTCTCGTGCAATTTCATGTTGATGTTTTTCAGTGCGGAGAATGCACCATAATAGAAACTCAAGCTTCTTACTTCGGATTTATACCGGGCAGTGTTGGCCTCCACAAGAGGCGCGTGGCCCTCATCGGGGTTCTCTACCATTTGATATTCTTGCGCATACGGTAGCGCAAATAGATGGCCAGTGCATTCATGGTAAGGGTCATCACTACCAGTACGAGTCCCGCCGCTGCGGCGTTGACCTGGAAGGCCTCTTCAGGCCGCGATATCCAGTTGAACATCTGGATCGGCATAACGGTAAACGGTGCCATCAGCCATTCGAAAGACAGAAAAGGAAATTCCGGTTGTACGGGAGAGGGCGGTAAAAAAGCGATAAAGGTCAGCGCCCCAATAGTAATGATGGGCGCAGTTTCTCCAATCGCGCGGGCCAGGCCAATTATAACGCCAGTCAGGATACCGGCCGCAGAATAAGGAAGTAGATGATCAGAAACGGTTTGCCATTTGGTTGCGCCTAGCGCATAGGCGCCCTCGCGAATGACTACTGGAATGGCTCGTATCGCCTCACGTGTCGCTACGATTACAACGGGCAAGATGAGTAACGCCAGCGCCAAGCCTGCCGAAAGTATACTCTGGCCGAATCCCAGTTGATGAACAAAAAGGCCTAATGCCAGCAATCCATAAATAATGGATGGAACCCCGGCAAGATTGGTGACGTTGATTTCGATGATCTCGGTGATGAGGTTTTTCGGTGCGTATTCTTCCAGATAAATACCTGCGCCAATGCCCATCGGAACAGCCGCTACCGCTGTCACCAGCATAACCAGCGTCGTACCGACCCAGGCGGAAAGTATTCCTGCTGATCCGGGGCGGCGGGATGGAAAAGAGGTAAAGAAATCCCATGACAAGCGCGGCAATCCTTCGATAAGCATATGAGAGAACAACGCCATGAAGGTCAGTACCGCAATCATCAGGGCCAATACGCCAATAATCATGAAGATCAGGTCCCAAAGCTTGTGGCGCGCGATGATGTTGCGAATCTCGCTCAGGCCCTTATCCTCTCTCATCAGCAACTGCCCAAAAAAGGAATCTGTTCATCGGTAAACTGTGCTGAAAAAACAAGGAGAATACATTGGCTTAAGCGGCAGATACTGCAAGGATTGGATCAATACACTTCGCGGTAACGCTTGCGCAAAAAATGGCCGATAATATTGAATGTCAGCGTCAATAGCAGTAAGGTGAGCCCAGCAGCAAAAATCGTCTGGTAACCGATGCTACCATGCGGAAGGTCGCCCAGGCTTACCTGAACGATATAAGCCGTGATGGTAGCCGCTGGTTCCATTGGGTTCCAGGTGAGATTAGGTTGCATGCCCGCGGCTACGGCAACCACCATGGTTTCTCCCACTGCACGGGAAATGCCGAGAATATAGGCAGCAGCTATGCCGGAAAATGCGGCGGGCATCACCACCCGTATGGCAGTCTGAAATCGGGTGGCGCCCATTGCATAAGAACCCTCCCGCAGGTTCATGGGTACCGCGCGCATGGCATCTTCGGCCATGGAACTGACGTACGGAATGATCATGATACCCATTACCAGCCCGGCCGACAATAAACTGAAACCAGGCAATTCGGGCAGAATTTTCTGTAGCAGCGGTGTGACGAACAATAATGCGAAATACCCATACACGACGGTGGGCACCCCGCCCAATAGCTCAAGAAATGGCTTGGCTGCTTCGCGCACCCCAAAAGGCGCAAACTCGGAGAGATATATGGCCGTTATAGTTCCGAGCGGAATGGCCACCAGTAACGCCACGGCAGAACTCACGACCGTACCCGAAACTAGTGGGAGTATGCCGTAGTGTGCATCGTCAAACAGGGGTGTCCATTGGGTATCGGTTAGAAAATCCCAGAGCGAGACATGCTCGAAAAATATAAAGGACTCCTTTACCAGCATTGCCACGATAGCAATGGTAATGGCAACGGAAGCAAACGCCATCAGAAACAGCAAGGTTTCAATGAAGCGCTCACCTAAATGACGGCGATAGCGATAAGCAAGTCTTTTTGACCCGCTGACTTCTTCAGGAGGCTGTGCTATCACAGGCGAACGCATTCTAAGAGGAGGATTCCGGGCAGGCTGAATATTATGATGGATATGTTACAGTCTTGTGACACTGGAGGAATAACAGCACCGACCGGTTCCCTTCTCCTGTTCAAGTATTGGCGCGGACGAGCCAATACCAGAAAACGATCAAGGCCTCATTTTTGAATTATTTGAATTTGTTGTCACCGGTTTAAACTGCTCAATTCGAGATCCTGAGGTTCTACCAGTGAACCATCAAAGTTTGCCAAGGAACCCTTTATTGAATACCCAGGCGGACCCACGACGATTCTACTGCATCATTTTGGTGAAAACATTAACACGGAGGGAATCTCATATGGGTTGACACATGAGTTTACTACGAAGCTTGTTACATCAGCGTAAGTTTACCTGATCCCGGGTAAACTCAAAAAGCCGTTTGTTCGTCTGGATCCATTAGATATAGCTGCTCAACTGGGAAAGCGACAACCCGATCGCCCACCGGGCGATCAGGCGATCGGATTGAGTTATTCCTCGTCTTCGTCCTCGTCCTTGGACTTCTTTTCGGGTTTGATGACCATCTTGCCCTGTTTGCGGCTCTCGTTGAGGTCGGTTTCGGCCACTTCCTTGTGTACCAGGTTCTGATGGCAGTCGATGCAGGTGGCCCCTT
>NZ_FOBH01000006.1 GCF_900109785.1 Nitrosovibrio tenuis | reverse complement strand
ATGGTGATGAGTCCGAATTTGTACCACCTCGAGTCGTACCACAGCGACATGTCATAGTCGCGGCCACCAGACTTCGCCTGGCTTGACGTTCCTAGGGTTGTTGCCATTTTACTTTTCTCCTATTGCGTTAATCGGGTAATGCTTGACTTCCAAGGCAAATCCCATGGCTTCATCCAGCCTCTTGACCTCCCCGGCCATAAGCCCCGGGCTTGCCTCTACCTCTATATGCTCCTTGTACTGCACCGCACAACTTGTCTATCTGTTCCAAAACTTCTGCTTGCGCTTGAACTTCCCGTAAGGCTTAAGCTCTTACCCTTAAATAGCTTCTTACACCTAAAGCTTAACCTAAGCTTCTTACATTTACACGGGGTCCTTGCACTTGCCATTCCTTGCTTATCGTTCGTGCTGCCACTACTCAAATCTTTAAACCTGAATCTGTAAACCCAAGCTCATGCAGTGGTTGTAATTACAGCCCAGTACCGTCCCTATAAACTGTTGTAAATACAATACACTGTTGCACATACTATTACGGGCACGTTACATACCCACAACCCTGTAAAGACTATCCGCGAAGATCCCCCAAGTCAAGCGGTTTGTCGTGGATGCCCAGGCTGGAACATAACGCAATTTCCGTGCCCAATCGCATCCCACCAATACCCAATCCGAAAGGCATGTTACGCTATCGTATCCATTGATCCAGGCAAACACCTGTTGCCATTCCAATCGTCCACAGTTTGAATTGCTGTGATTGTATTCACGCTAAACTCGCGCTAACGGATGCCTCTACATGGCAAATGGATTTGCGAAGCACGTTTTGTGCCATTATTTATATCTATTTAAAAATCCATGGGTTGGAAATAAACCAACCAGTTATTTTTACAGAACTGTAAAAACTCTCGACAGAAAATTCCCGCAAATGCCCCGAAACAACCGGGCGGCCAGGTAAAGGAATATCAGATAAAGAAATAAATCGTAGAAGCATGAGCTATCGAATCAGGTAATAACCCTTGGCTGGTTTCAGGAATATGTTGGCCCGCCTGCAAGGCTAACCTTGCCTTATTTTGTATTAATTCTCCTGTATGCCGATACTGCGCGTCGCACTTGATGTGCCCGTGAACACTTTGTTCGATTATCTTGGGCCGGATACCGTGGTAACGGAGCAGGATGTCGGCACCCGTGTACGAGTCCCATTCGGGAAACATCTCATGACAGGCGTGATCATGGAAGTGGCCACTTACTCTTCCATTGCTTCGCCTAAGCTCAAGCCGATAGCTCATATATTTCGAGACGTCCCACCTCTACCCGAAACACTGCTGGATCTGTTCCGCTTTTGCAGTGCTTACTATCATCACCCGCTGGGGGAAGTGGTGATGAACGGACTGCCCGGCAGGCTGCGCAGCAGCAAACCCTTTGTGCAGCAATACCGTCCCATTCTCGAATACCGGCTCACCGGAACCGGACGCGCGGCGGACCCATCCGTAATACCGCCACGCAATATCGTCAAGCGAAGGCTGTTGGCGAGGCTGAAGGAGACGGGTTCAATAACTATTGAAGAGGCAAAACAGTTATCGCAACGGGCGCCTGGCGTGCTCAAAGAATTTGCGTCGTTATGGTGGGTTGAAGAACGAGCCGAGATTGAGTCTTCCGCCATTGCTGCGGCCAACACATCATCCCCCGTTCCCGTGCTTACGCCAGCTCAGAAAAATGCAGTCGACGAGATTGTGCCCACAATCAAACAGTTCAACACCTGGCTGTTGCATGGCGTAACGGGCAGCGGCAAAACCGAGGTGTATCTGCGGCTGATTACACTCATGTTGCATCAACGACGGCAGACCTTGGTGCTAGTCCCGGAAATCAACCTGACCCCGCAATTGGAAGCCGTGTTTCGCGCGCGCTTTCCCGCCATACGGCTGATCAGCCTGCATAGCGGACTCAATCCTTCCGAACGCGCAGGCGGCTGGCTGCAAGCACAACGGGGAGATGCCCAAATCATACTGGGCACACGCCTCGCGGTATTCACCCCCCTGCCAGACCTCGGGTTGATTATAGTAGACGAAGAACAGGACATGTCGTTCAAACAGCAGGACGGCTTGCGCTACTCCGCACGAGATGTGGCGATTTTTCGGGCCAGGCAAACTGGCGTACCCGTGATACTCGGTTCCGCCACGCCCTCACTCGAAACGTATTACAACGCCATCAATGGCCGCTACCTCCGATTGCAATTGCCGTCCCGTGCGGTCAGGAATGCCACGCTGCCGCTGGTACGCTGCATTGACACCCGCATTGCTAAAACCGAAGAGGGCCTTTCCCCTCCTCTGATCTCGGCACTGGAAACATCCCTTGCGTTAAACCAGCAGAGCCTCGTTTTCATAAACCGCCGCGGTTATGCTCCTGTACTGCTGTGCAGGTCATGTGCATGGACAGCAGCCTGCCAACGGTGCGCCAGCCGTCTGGTCGTACACCTGCGTGAAAAGAAGCTACGATGTCATCATTGTGGCCACCAGGAGCGTTTTCCGACCAATTGCCCCGAGTGCGGAGACCAGGATATTGCGCCGTTCGGTCACGGCACACAACGGGTGGAAGAGGCTCTGTCCCGTCGGTTTCCTCATGCACGGATCATGCGTATCGATCGCGACAGTACACGCCGAAAGGATGCCTGGCAAAAAATGCTGGAAGAAATCCAGGGGCAGCGCGTGGATATACTGATCGGGACGCAAATTCTCGCCAAAGGCCATGATTTCCCCAATCTGTCGCTCGTGAGCGTCCTGAATTCGGACGCATCACTGTTCAGTTCCGATTTTCGCGCGTCGGAACGCCTGTTTGCACAACTGATGCAAGTTGCGGGGCGAGCCGGACGGGGGGGTATACCAGGTCAAGTACTGATCCAGACCGAGTTTCCTAATCATCCGCTGTATCAGGCATTATGCCGCCATGATTATGACTCGCTGGCGCAGACGCTGCTGGTCGAAAGAAAACTGGCACGGTTTCCGCCTTTCATTTATCAGGTTTTATTATGGGCGGAGGCGCCAAGCATCGATCTGGCGTTGGCTTTCCTGGCGAATGCAGAAGGCATCAGCGCAAAGCCAAAACATATCGAGATTTTCGATCCGGTTCCAGCACAAATGCCGCGGTTAAAAGGAATGGAACGCGCCTATTTGCTGGTGCAGTCGAGCTCGCGTAGCAAATTGCAGAAATTCCTGGGCGAATGGCGAACGCAGCTCGACGCCCTTCCTGATCGCAAGGTACGCTGGGCATTGGACGTGGATCCGCTGGAGTTTTGACTTGAGCCCGACCTGAATTATTCGCATTCAGGCCGCCTTTCCAGCTCGCCTACCGCGCTTGATGCGCGCCCGATATTATTTGACTTCGGCCAGTAATCTGCTCAACATCTGTTCCGCCTGGTGGCGATAGCTGCCCCCGAACAGGTTAAGATGGTTGAGGATATGATAGAGGTTGTAGAGGGTCTTGCGGATGTCATATCCTGGGTCGAGTGGATAGCTCTCCCGGTAAGCCGCGTAAAAGGCAGCGGGGAATCCGCCAAAAAGTTCGGTCATGGCAATATCGGTCTCGCGATCGCCATAGTATACAGCGGGATCAAATAATATCGGCCGCTCCCCTTCCCTATCGAAACCATAATTGCCACTCCATAGATCGCCATGCAATAGCGAGGCATCCGGTCCCGCTCCTGGAAAAAAAGAATCCAGCGTAGCCAACAATTTTTCGCCAGATATCTGTAGTTTTCCTGTATGACCGTTGGCTTGGGCTAATTTCAATTGATAGCCCAGGCGGTGTTCCCGCCAGAACTGGACCCAGTCCGTCGCATATGTATTGATTTGCTGGGTCGCACCGATCGTGTTATTACGTTTCCATCCGAACTTTTTTGAAGCGCAACGATGCATCGCCGCAAGTCCCAACCCCAGGGCCGCGGCACCGCGGGCGGAGGCTTTGCCCATCTCAAGATATTCCAGCACCAGCCATGCTCTGGAACTGGCTTTACCCCAGCAAACGGGCTCAGGCACATGCACGGTATGGGAATCGCGGATTTCCTGCAGACCCGCTGCTTCCGCTTCGAACATCGTCAGGCTTTCAGCATCATTTAGCTTGACGAAAAATCGCCGCCCGTTGCCTTCGATGCGTTGAGCCTGATTAATGCAACCGCCACCAATTGAAGAGATTTTTTCGACAACAAAAGGGATACCCGTGCAAGTGGAGATTTGCGCAGCAATTTCCGTCCAGGGCGACATTCAGATAACACTAACAGATAAAAAACTATCGGGTTTCCCGGCTATCTATCCATTCGCGTGCGCGGCTGATAGCGGCGCGCGTCTGTTCCGGCGCGGTCCCGCCAATATGATCGCGGCTATCGATCGAGCCTTCCAGCGTCAGCACGCAGAAAACTTCGGCATCAATTAATGGCGAAAACTTCTGTAACTCCGGCAGGGCAAGCGCGCTCAGGTCTCGGCCGCTTTCGGCCGCGAAGCGCACGGCTTGCGCTACCGCTTCATGCGCTTCTCTAAAAGGCAGGCCCTTCTTCGTCAGGTAATCGGCGAGGTCGGTGGCCGTGGCATAACCGCGCATCGCGGCCTCGCGCATCGTTAATGGATTAACGCGTATTCCGGTCAGCATGTCGGCATAAATACGCAGAGTATCGGTAAGTGTATCCACCGTATCAAACAAAGGCTCCTTGTCTTCCTGGTTATCCTTATTGTACGCAAGTGGCTGAGCCTTCATCAGCGTGAGCAGTGCAACCAGGTGACCATTGACGCGTCCGGTCTTGCCGCGTACCAGCTCGGGCACATCAGGATTTTTCTTTTGGGGCATGATGGATGAACCCGTACAAAAACGGTCAGCCAGTTCGATGAAACCGAATGAGGGGCTCATCCATAAAATCAATTCTTCGGATAGTCGCGACAGATGCGTCATGATGAGGGCGGCGGCGGCACAGAATTCAATGGCAAAATCCCTGTCAGAAACGGCATCCAACGAATTTTCGCAAACACTGTCGAACTCCAGCTGTTTCGCCACCATTTCCCGACTGATGGGATAGCTGGTGCCCGCCAGGGCGGCCGCGCCCAGCGGCAGTTGATTCACACGCTTGCGGCAATCCGTCAAACGCTCGGCATCGCGTTTGAGCATTTCGAAATAAGCCATGAGATGGTGACCGAAAACGACTGGCTGCGCCACCTGCAAATGCGTGAAACCGGGCATTACGGTATTGGTATGCTTTCCGGCAAGATCCAGCAGGGCATGTTGCATCCTATGGATGAGGCTGAGAATGCCATCAATCGAATCGCGCAGATAAAGCCTTATATCCGTCGCGACCTGATCGTTGCGGGATCGCGCCGTGTGCAGGCGTTTACCGGCATCCCCGATCAATGCGGTCAGGCGTTTCTCGATATTGAGGTGTACGTCTTCCAGCTCCGTACGCCAGACAAATTCCCCATTGCGGATTTCCTCACGGATCTGCCCCAGGCCATGCCTGATTGCGGCAAGGTCGTCCACGTTGATGATACCCACGGCGGAAAGCATCTGCGCGTGAGCAAGGGATCCCTGGATGTCATAATCCGCGAGCCTCCGATCAAAGCCCACCGACGCCGTATAACGCTGCACCAGCGCTGAAACCGGCTCGCTGAAGCGCCCTGACCACGGGCTATTGCTTGTTTCCACCGGCGTGATTATATTTTTTGAGGCCGCCATATTGTCTTCTAAAAGATGAGGAGATCAACTCGTTCCCAGGATCGTCATAAAGCGCAAAATCCGAGGCCGCTCCACTGCCCCGCTAGATATCCGTGACTCGTGGCGTTCGAACGACGAGTATAAAGCAAAACCGGCCGCCCAATGGCCCGCCGAACCCCTCGTCCGGCGCGGATGTAAATTTCGGAATATGAATATGCTGGTTTCGTATACCTGTACTATTCGTCAGCCCAACGACAAACGGTCAATCGTGCTACGCGTCAAGATGAGTCTGAAATTCCAGTCCGGCGTGTTCCCGCATTTTATGGAATTGAATCGACTCCCAGTTTTCCTCGGCGACGCTCAGTTCCGCCCCGAATGCTGCCAGAAAGGTGGGAGCATCAACTGCATCATAGGCGACCCGGTAGGCATTAATGTCGATGAAGCGCTTGAGTTCGCGGGAGTTGTCGGAGGTTATCCACCGCGCTAACTGGTACTTCGCGGGAACAAGCCGAGCCTCCACGCCGTACTCATGCTTGAGCCGATGCGCCACAACTTCGAACTGTAGCGTACCGATAGCGCCGAGCAGTAAAGCGCCGCCGGAGTGCGGCCGGAACACTTGAATCGCTCCCTCCTCGCCCAATTGGGCGAGCCCCAGTTTGAGTTGTTTGCTGCGCATTGGATCCCCGATCTCGACCGTCTGGAAGATTTCGGGCGCAAAAAACGGCAGGCCGGTAAACTGAAGCCGTTCGCCTTCCGTCAGGGTGTCGCCCAGCTGCAGGGTTCCATGGTTAGGAATCCCGATGATGTCGCCAGGATAGGCGATATCGAGCAAATCGCGCCTCTGGGAGAGAAAAGATACTACCCCGTTCGTGCGAATATCCTTACCGTTGCGCACGATCCTCAGATTCATGCCGCGCTCGAACCGACCCGAGCAAACTCTTACAAACGCAATGCGGTCGCGGTGTGCCGGATTCATATTGGCCTGAATCTTGAATACTACGCCCGAGAATCCGGGTTCGGCGGGTTGTACCTTCCGTTGAAAAGCTCTGCGCGATCCCGGTGGCGGGGCGAGATCGACCAATGCATCCAGTACCTCCCGCACTCCAAAGTTATTGATGGCTGAGCCAAAAAATACCGGAGTTTGTAAACCTGCAAGGAAAGCGGCATGATCGAATTCCGATGATGCGCCGCGTATCAGCTCGATTTCCGCCCGCGCACCGGCAGCAATCTCGGGAAAACGCACCGAAATCGCCGGGTTATCCAGTCCTTCAATGTTTTCATCTTCGTCGCTCAGCTTATCCTCGCCCGGACGGAAAACGCGCATACTGTCGCGTCGCAAGTCGAATACGCCGCGAAAGCCCCGGCCCATGCCCATCGGCCAAGTGAACGGTATCACTGCCATGCGCAGCGTGCGTTCGATCTCGTCAATGAGGTCCAGCGGTTCACGCACTTCGCGATCCATTTTGTTCACAAACGTGATAATAGGTGTGTTCCGCGCACGACATACTTCCAGCAGACGCAGTGTCTGCGCTTCCACGCCGTTGGCGGCATCGATTACCATTAGCGCCGCATCCACGGCAGTCAGGACGCGGTAGGTATCCTCGGAGAAATCCTGGTGACCGGGCGTATCGAGGAGATTGATAACACAATCTCCATACTCCATCTGCATAACCGAGCTGGCAACGGAAATACCCCGCTGCTTCTCGATTTCCATCCAGTCCGAGGTAGCATGGCGGCTCGCCTTTCTTGCCTTGACGCTGCCCGCGATATGAATTGCGCCGGCAAACAACAGCAACTTTTCCGTAAGCGTGGTCTTGCCCGCATCCGGATGGGATATGATGGCGAACGTGCGGCGTCGCCCTACTTCCCTGCCGACGTCCTTACCCGGGTCCTTACCCGCGTCCTTACCCGCGTCCTTACCAACTTCTTTACCCAACGTCATTAACCTACTCCTGTGCTTGTTGATTCGGGCTCCTGTTTCTGCCCTTGTTTCTGCCCTTGTTTCTGCCCCTGTTCCTGTTCCTGTTCTGGCGGATAAAGATAACACCGCGCGCTGTGCGTTGAACTGAATGTGCTGGTTGCCGGATAAGTCTTGCGGCATATCGGCATAACGTGCGGACAGCGGGGATGAAAATGACATCCGGGTGGCGGATTGGCCGGTGAGGGTAGATCGCCGTGGAGGTGGATGATGTGGCGTCTGGATTCGAGTTCGATCACAGGGACCGCCGACAGCAGCGCCTGGGTATAAGGATGCCTGGGATTGTTCAATACTTCATCCACGCTTCCGTATTCAACGATTCTGCCGAGATACATGACGGCCACTTCATCCGCGAGATATTCCACCACCGAGATATTGTGGGTGATGAACAGATAAGCCAAGCCCAGGCTGTCCTGCAGCTGCTTCAGCAGATTCAGAATCTGGGCCTGTACCGAAACATCCAGCGCGCTGGTCGGCTCGTCGCAGACGATCAGTTTGGGATGGACTGCCAGAGCACGGGCAATTGCGATACGCTGGCGCTGGCCGCCGGAAAATTCATGCGGATAGCGCCACTTGGCTTCCGGCGGCAACCCCACGCTCTTCAAAAGTGCATCGAGCCTTTCCGCACTGGCTGTCCCCGATTGGCGGGCTGCCGTGTTTTCCTCTCTGTCGTCTCCGGCATTCAAGGAATTGATGCCTTCCTCGATAATCTCAACGATTCGCATCCTCGGATTGAGGGAAGCGTAGGGATCCTGAAATATGAGCTGAAATTGGGCACGCATTTCCCGCAAACGCTTGCGTTCCAACCCGACCAGCTCCAGCCCGTTATAACGCACGCTACCCGCGGTAGGTGGGATCAATTGCAGTATGCTCTTGCCAACGGTGGTTTTGCCGCAGCCGGACTCCCCTACCAGCGCCAGCGTCTTGCCCTGTTGTATGGAGAGAGAGACACCGTCCACCGCTTTGACATATCCTGCCACGCTTCTCATCAGGCCCTTGTATATCGGAAAGTAGACTTTGAGATCTTTGACAGACAACAGGCATGAATCGGGGGTTTCAGTTGCAGCAACCGCTGGTCTGATCTGGGAATCAGGCTTAAGCCAACTTCCTGAATCCTGAGTTCCGGATTCCGGTTTTGTACCCTTGAATCCCCCCTCCCGGATCACCGCCGGCATATCCTTGTCAAAAAGATGACATCGAACGCGATGTCCATCAGTCACTGTTATCCACTCCGGCGCGACTTCATGGCACAATTCCCAAGCATGATCACAGCGGTCCGCGAAGCGGCACCCGACGAATTCGCGCGACAGCAAAGGCACGTTTCCCTGAATAGCCGAGAGCGGCAATCCCTGCCGGCGCCGTTCCCTCCGGGGCAGCGAAGCAAGCAATTTCTTCGAATAGGGATGTGCAGGACCGCGGAAAAATTCGTCGCGTGATGCGGTCTCTACAATTTCCCCCGCATACATTATTCCCACCCGATGCGCCGTTTCCGCCGCTATGGCAAGATCGTGGGTGATGAGTAGGATCGACATGCCGTTGCGCTGCTGCACCTCACGCATGAGGCCAAGCACCTGGGCCTGAATGGTAACGTCCAATGCCGTGGTAGGCTCGTCAGCGATCAGCAATTCAGGTTCCCCGGCTAACGCCATGGCGATCATGATCCGCTGCTTCATCCCGCCCGAAAATTGGAAGGGATATTCGCTCATACGACGCGCTGCGTCTGGAATGCCCACCTGATTCAGTATTTCCAGGATGCGCTTTTGCGCGGCTGCTCCGCGCAAACTGAAATGCCGCTGCAATACTTCACCGATCTGTTCAGCCACCGTCATGACCGGGTTCAGGCTTAGCATCGGCTCCTGAAAGATCATGCTGATCCGTCGCCCGCGAATTCCACGCATTGCGGTTTCCGGCAGCAGAAGCAGATCCTCGCCATGCAGACAAACGGAGCCCGAGGCAATTTCCCCCACTTCGGGCAATAGCCGCATAACGGAAAGGGCTGTCATGGACTTACCGCATCCCGACTCACCAAGCAGCGCGAAAGTTTCGCCCTTCATGATGTGCAGCGTAAGCCCGTCGACCGGCCATGCCAGCGCTGCAGCACTATGGATAACCGTTGTCAGATTGTTGATTTGCAGCAAGGGACTCATGAAAGGGGCTAATTTCCTGTTCCGGAAAGAGACTCAGCCGACTCGGCTTTTGATTGTTTCGCGCCCCGCCTGCGGAGTATCCTCACCTTTGCAGGCGCGATCCTCATTCGCGGATCAAACGCATTCTGTACCGCATCGGCAAACAGATTGGCGCTCAATACCAGCGCAAACATGAAACTGAAGGCAGCGAGCAACGCCCACCACACCATTGGCTCACGCGCCATTTCCAGCCGTGCGGCATTGATCATTGTGCCAAAACTGATCATCGAAGGGTCAACGCCGACCCCCACGTAGGAGAGTACCGCCTCGGCCAAAACCAGCCCGCTGAAATCCATCACGGTAGTGATCAGAACGATATGCATCACGTTGGGCAGAATGTGCCGGCTGATGATGCGCCAATGTGATACGCCGAACGCGTGAGCTGCCTGTATGTATTCCATCTCGCGCAGCTTCAGTGTCTCGCCGCGCAGCAGGCGGCATAAACCGGTCCAACTGGTGACTCCGAGTATGATGCAAAGAAACAGCAGGCGCAGATCGGCGCGTGCTGCAATTGTATCGAACAGCTCGGGATGCGTTTCCATATATACCTGCATCATCAATACGGCGGCCGCGATCAGCAAGACACTCGGAATCGAACTCAGCGTGGTATACAGGTACTGAATCACATCATCGACCCAGCCCTGAAAATAGCCCGCCGTAATTCCGAGAAGGAGCGCAAAGGGAAGCATCATCAGCGTGGTAAGCGTTCCGATCACCAGCCCCGTACGAATGCTTTTCAAGGAGAGATAAAATACGTCCTGCCCGACCTTATCGGTGCCGAAGATATGGTAATCGCCGCACAGAGCCAGCGCAGCACCACTGAGTAACAGCATCAATGCAAGCGTGATGCATATGGCATTCCATGGAACATCAGTCGCGCCTCGCCAGATGCCGGCAAGTGCGGACAGGAACGTTTGGCGACCACGGCGCGCCAGTGACACGCTTAACGAAGCTACGATGAGACACCAGAGAAAAAGCCCCAGTGCGCCGCCGCGCGCAGCTCTCCAGATGACATCCCCGATAAGTTGCGCTTCTGGATCTTCCAGATGTGCACCGCCGAATTTCAGTCGAGGAAATTCCCGTGCCTGTCCGCCATCCGGAAGCTCTACTGTCTCCTTGGCGTAGAGATGCGCGGCGAACGGCGCGGAATAAGTCTTTTCCACCCGTGTCCGCAACGGCGCCGCAATCACGTCAAGCAGGCTTAATACCTCGATGCTGTACGCTTTTTCGGTGGCTGCATTATTGGTCACGGCTGGACGCATATGCACGGTATCGAGCAGCCCGATGACCATAAAGAATGTCAATATTGTCAATGCCGCCATGCCGCTTGCGCTGTGCCCCACACGACGCCACGGCACCAGCAGATGCTCGCTGCGCCGCACATGCCAGACGAACACACCTATTACCGTTACCAGCAGGTAAACGAGTGCATCTGTCCAGAGGATGATGGGTTCGAAGGGCATCGTCAGCCTTGGGGGAAGATCATTGCAGCCTTATCCTGGGATCAACCAGGGTGTATGAAATATCGGTCAATATCAGGCCAAAGATATAGAGCAGGGACCCCAGAAAAACCATGGCGCGTACCACCGCGAAATCCTGGGAATTGATCGCGTCGATCGTGTAGCTGCCCAACCCGGGAATACCAAAAAAGGATTCCGCAAGGAGACTCCCAAGGAACAATAACGGAATGACCACGACGGCCCCGGTAAGTATGGGAATCATCGCATTATTGAGCACATGCCTGAACAGTACGATGCTTTCCGGCAACCCTTTGGCACGAGCAGTACGAACATAGTCCTTGCCCATTTCCTCCAGAAAAATGGTGCGGTACCAGCGCGTGTTGGAACCTGCCGCGCTGATCACGCCGACTATGACCGGCAAAACCAGAAATTTGGTAGCGTTCAACCCTTCTCCGTACCCTGAAATCGGCACCAGGTGCCATAGCTTGCTGATCAGAAATTGTCCACCAATGATATAGAACAGACTGGAGATGGACATCAGCGCCACGCACAGGACCACGCCTACAAAATCAACGTAGGTCGCCCGAAAAAATACCATGATCAACGCGGCCACAATATAGACCCCGAGTCCCAACACAAATACCGGTAGTGCAATAGCGAGGCTGGGCATCATTCTTGTCTTGATTTCGCGACCAATGTCGCGGCCATCGTCGGCCTGCCCGAAATGGAACGCAAACATGGCAGCCGATTTCTCGAAAAAAATGGTACGGGTAAATTTGGCGATGCCCTTCTCCGAGCCGTTGAACATGAGCGGTTTGTCATAGCCGCGCTCCTGCTTCCACTTTGCAATGGCATCGGGCGTGACACGCTTGATTCCCAACTGCATCCGCGCCATGTCGTCCGGTGTGTTCACGACAAAGAACAACGTGAAGGTAATCAAGTTCACCCCGATCAGAATGGGAATAGCGTAAAGGATGCGCCGAATGATGTAATTAAGCATTCAACGAACGGGTGAATAAGATACCGTAGCAGTATTCAATAACCGAGCGGGTAAGATCGGGTTGTTACTCAGAGGTTCCATAAGCCCCTGCGTTATCGATTTTTCCCGAATCACTTTTGATCCCCACGCCCCGTTCCTTGCGGCGGTAGACGACTATGGCGGGGATCAGGATCATCGCTAAAAGAATCATCCCCAATACGACGGGCCACATCACCGGCTCATTCCATTCGCGCCGCTTCTGCTCTCTCAAGGCGGCATCTATACGGAAGTATTTGGTGTTGTTGTTGGATAACCTGTTGGGCTTAACATTGTCATACCAGGCGTGATACAGCCCGTAATCCTTGGGATGGTATCCCCAGAGCCAAGGTGCGTCATGACGCAGGATATTTATCATTTTGTCGATAATGTGCTGCCGTTCCGGGCCGTTTTCCATATTCTTCATTTGGTCGAACAACCTGTTATATTCAGCGTTGAAATAGTTGGCGGCATTTTCACCTTCATTGCCGACCTTCAACTGCAAACCATGCAGCAGGAATAGGAAATTCTCCGGATCGGGGTAATCCGCGTTCCAACCCCATTCGAAAATTTGCGCATTCCCCTTGCGTATCTTGTCCTGGAAACGGTTATAGTCAGTACTCCGGACCACCAGTTGGATGTTGAGCTTTTGGAATTGTTTACGCATCCAGTCGAGACTGGATTTGTCCTCCGCGCCACGGGCCGTCACATCAAAATACAGTACCAGGGGCGCGCCCGTTTTAGCATCCGTCCCTCCCGGATACCCTGCCTCGGCCAATAACGCCCTGGCAGCTTCTATCGGTTTACGCTGTGGCCGTCCGTTTACCCAATCATATACCACGTGATTAAGCCCTTCCCTGCCCTCGCGGTGACCGAAAATTCCTGGTGGGATCGGTCCTTGTGCCGGCACCCCCCGGCCATTCGCAAATATCGAAACATACTCTTCGTAATCCACTGCAATCGAAATCGCCTGGCGCAATTTTCTTGCGGACTCGCGCCCATGCTTGCCGGTACCGCCTACCACCGGGTCCAGCATATTGAAACCCATGTAATTCGTGGAAGCCGCCACTGCCGTTTCCAAGCGGATCCCCTGCTCCTGCATCGCCTCAGTCACTGTCGCTTCACCTTGCCCGGTCAGTTGCACTGCCTGATCAAAACTGTCGGAACCAATGTTCGAGGCATCGTAGTATCCTTGGAGGAATTTGTTCCAGCGCGGAATGCTTTCCCTTTCGCGGCTGAATATGACTTTGTCAATGAACGGCAACGGCTTTCCGGCATCGTCGAGGAAACCCGCCTTTGCATCACCGGGCATCCCTTCAGCTGGATAAGCTTCGCCATGGAAGTTGGGGTTCCTTTCAAGCGTCATTAAACGATTGGGGTTGTTCTCGGTAAGCATGTAAGGCCCGGTGCCCACGGGATACCAATCAAGATTGATATTTTTTTGGGCCAATCCCTTCTGGCTATAAAAGCGTTCGGCTTCCCATGGAATAGGCGCGAAAAATGGCATGGCCAGCCAGTACATGAATTGAGGATACTTGCCCTTTATTTTTACGCGGTAGGTATGGGAATCCACTACCTCCGCGCCTTCCAGAGGGTAATTGTTCAAATCCAGATAAGCTTCTCCATTTTCTTGGAACTGCCCCACGGTAGCGGTCTGCAGCAGGATCGAGTATTCCTTGAGACCAACGATATAGTCCGACATCAAGCCCAGAATCGGTGAATGCAGACGAGGATGTGCCAGCCGCTTGATCTGGAAAACATAATCTTCAGCAGTCAGCTCGCGTGAGCCTGTATGGGGAAAATCGCTCAGTTTATAAATCGTCGCCAGTTCCTTCGCACCGAGGCGATGGTAGAGCAACTCGCCCTGTTCGTTCCTGGCGAAAGCCGGATGAGGCTGATAGCGGATACCCGGCTTGATGGAAATCTCGTATATCGTATAAGCAATCTGTGCGGCGTCCGCCGTGGCAGGCAGGCGCTTTCCCTCACGGTCGAAATATCGCGCTTCCGGCAATTCCGCCGCCGCTAAAGGAATCAGTTCATATGGACGCTTCAGGTAATGATATTGCAATGGCGGCTCGTAAATCTGCGCAGTAAACTGGATCTCGTTGGAGCTGTAGGATTGCACCGGATCCAGGTGCTTTGGACGTTCGGCAAACGCGCTATACAGAATGTTTTTTCCTGCATCGGTAGCAGGATAGGGGCTGTTCCACGGGTTGCCACTGCAAGCACACACCGAAACCGCAAGCAGCGCCAGTAAGCGTTTGAGTAATGACATTATCGATGTGGCAGAACTAGGCGGGACTGAATCAATGCTCGGCAAATCTCCATAATTTTGCAAAATCATTTGAGTAGCGCGATCGCAGGAGGGTTCCGCGATTATCTCCAACCGATCTTTATGATTCTATAGTCGGTTACTTGAAGCTATAATCCCCGAATCGCAAAAACCGTTATCGCAAAGGAACTGAAATGGCTTTTCTCGCAGGTAAGCGCATCCTCATCACCGGATTGCTCAGTAATCGCTCCATTGCTTACGGTATCGCAAAAGCGATGCATCGCGAAGGGGCCCAACTCGCCTTCACTTATCAGGGGGAAGGAGTACGTGAACGGGTTGCAAAAACCATCGCCGAATTCGGCAGCGACCTGCTTTTTCCGTGCGATGTCTCGAATGATGCTGAAATCACCCGCTGTTTCGACGATCTGGGAAAGCAGTGGGACAGCCTCGATGGAATCGTCCATTCAATTGCCTATGCCCCGCGAGAGGCGTTAAGCGGGGACTACCTCGAAAGCGTAAATCGCGAGGCTTTTCGCATTGCGCATGATGTCAGCTCCTATAGCTTCGCCGCTTTGGCAAAAGCCGGCATACCGTTGATGCAGGGCCGGAATGGCTCGCTTCTGACACTTACGTACCTGGGTGCGGTGCGAGTCATGCCGAGCTACAACGTGATGGGGCTGGCCAAAGCCAGCCTTGAAGCTAACGTGCGCTTCATGGCGTCCAGCCTGGGCCCCAAGGGAATTCGCGTTAACGCGATTTCCGCCGGACCGATCAAGACGCTTGCTGCTGCGGGAATAAGCAATTTCGGAAAACTGCTCGGCTATACCGAAAAGGTCGCTCCATTGCGGCGTAATGTTTCTATCCATGAAGTCGGTAACGTTGCAGCATTCCTGTGCAGCGATCTGGCGAGCGGCATCACCGGGGAAATTACCCATGTTGACGCGGGGTTCAATACCGTCGCTTTCGACATCGTCGAACCCTGCCCCTGATCGTGCGTGCTGTCCGTCCTGCCGTTCTTCAGTCGCTCTTCACTTCTTATCCAAGCTCTCACTCTTCACGGATACGTCGTACCGCTTTCTGACTCCGGCCAGATAAGATGAGAGCTCCTCCTCGGTGACCACCTGGTGTAATTGTCTCTCAAAAGCTTTGCGCCCGGCCGCATCCGGCAATGTTGGTTCAATCACGCGGCTGACGCGTATCAGGGTGAAACCGCCTTGGGGATTGGGGAGACCGGTGAAGGCCGGCAATCGGGTTGCCCCGATCATGAAAGCGGCCCGGAGCGTTTCATTGTCAAGACCCTGAGGCTCCCTTCGGGAAACCTGTTGGGCAGGACTCCAGGAAATATTTACGTTTTTCCCATCCTGTAACTGTGCAAGCTTCTCCCTGCCGTCTTTTATAGCCGCTCCGGCCGCTTCCTGCCGTGCTACCAGCCCGACAATTTTATCCCTTAGCTCTGCAATAGAGGGGGTCGATGCCGGCCTATGGTCCAGCACTCTCGCTGAAACGAGGGTGTTCGGCGCGACTTCGACCGCCTCGGTATTTTGCTTGTTCCGGATTGCGCCATCTGAAAATACCGCCTGGAGCAGCCTCGCATTGTTGAAGTAAGGAGGCTCACCGGTATTTTTCCCTATCCAGCCGCTTTGCTGCAGAGGTAAATTGAACCTTTCCGCAGCAGGCCGCAGACTATCGCTTTGTTCATAGACTGCATTGCTAAAGCCCTCCGCCCTCTCGTCAAAGAGCGTCCTCGCTTTTTGTTTTTTGATTTCCTGCTCAACCTGGCTCTTAACTTCATTAAAACTGACCGGTTTCCCGGCTTTGATTCCCGTGAGCCTGATAAGATGAAAGCCGTGGTCTGTCTCAACCACATCGCTGATCTCGTTCAGCTTCATCTGAAACACTGCATCTTCAAACGACTTCACCATCATATTACGTGAGAAAAACCCAAGGTCGCCCCCTTTTTCCGCAGTGCCCGGATCCTGGGAATGCTGCTTGGCAAGCTTCTCGAAATCCTGCGGAGCCTGTCTTAACTGACCGAGCAACTGCTCGGCCTTGGCGCGCGCCGCAGCCTTCTGCGCATCCGAAGCATTTGCCGGCGCGCTTATCAGAATGTGGCTCGCACGGCGCTCTTCCGCCTGTTCGAACTCGGCTCTATGCTCATCGAAATACCTTGCCCCCTCGTCGGCACTGACCGTTGCCTGTTTCGCCAGGTCGTCAAGCGACAGTACGATATATTCAACACGAACTTGTTCCGGCAGCTGAAACTCAGCTTGATGACGCTCATAATATGCCTTGACGGCAGCATCGTCGGGTTTCATTTGCGCCCGGAATTGCTCCGGCTGTATCTGGGCAACGCTCACTTCACGTTTCTCTTCGCTTAACCGCATGATTTTGTCCGCTACCGAGCTGGGAACGAAGCCATGCTCGCTATATGGAGCAATTAATTGTTGACGCATCAGTTCCTGGCGAACACGAGCTTCAAATACGCGCGGACTCATTCCCTGGCCGCGCAGTAACTCTTCATAACGTTTTTTTGAAAATTTTCCGTCTTCCTGGAAGGCAGAAATATTCTGGATCATCTCCACCAACTGCGGATCCCCCACGGACAGCCCCACGCGGGCCGCCTCATGCTTCAGTAGCCGCTGTTGAATCAGCCCTTCCAGAACCGCAGAACGTACTTCCGGTCTATCCAGCATTGCTTCATTGAAATTCGCCCCCAAGGTAGCCCGCATGCTCTCCTGCTGGTTCCGAAGCGCCTGCTCGAATTCCTGGGGGGAGATTTTTTCCCCTGCGGCCGATGCAACGTAATCTTCACCACCCGAGCTGCGGTAAGACTCGATCCCCCAGAACAGGAATGGCAGCGTAGCCAGCCCCAGGATGATCTGAACTATACGTTTTTTCCTGTGAACAAAATCAAACATTGCGAACTCGAAAACGAACAAAAAAGGCGAACTTGCGTTCGCCCTGGTTTAGTATGAAATCTGGCGGAGTGGACGGGACTCGAACCCGCGACCCCCGGCGTGACAGGCCGGTATTCTAACCAACTGAACTACCACTCCAACAAAAATAAAACCACTGATGGTGGGTGCTGACGGGGTCGAACCGCCGACATTCGCCTTGTAAGGGCGACGCTCTACCAACTGAGCTAAGCACCCGTCAAAAACGTATTAGTTTACTGCATCCTTGAGCGCCTTGCCAGCGGTAAACTTCGGAACTTTCGCGGCCTTGATTTTGATAGCGGCACCGGTACGGGGGTTACGACCGGTGCGAGCTGCTCGCTTGCCCACTTTAAAAGTTCCGAATCCAACGAGGGTTACACTTTGGCCTTTTTTTAATGCGTTTTTTATTGCCGTTAATGCTCCGTCCAGCGCGTTCCCTGCAGAGGCCTTGGATATGTCGGAAGACTTTGCGATGGCATCGATCAGTTCAGATTTATTCACGTGATTCCCCTTTCATTATTGTAGAGAGAGTTACAAAAACCCTGCAATTGGTTTTATATCAAGCCACTTGTGCTTGGTCAAGCGATTGTCGAAATATTTCAATAACATTATGCATGAGTCCACTGCGCCGATTTCATGCTGCAATTCCCCGCAGGCTGAATCTCATTTTCATGATATCAGATAGAACAGGCTGGAAAAAAACCGCGTGAATGTACGTATCCACTATAGTATTTTATCGCGTACATATCATTGGTGCGGCTGGGTTAGCAGGTGGATGGGCACCCAGGCTTCAATTATTCAATTGGACAGAAGCCAATGGAGCTCTTGAGATCCGGCCGCACGACACTCAGCGCCGGGATCTCGATGCCCTCCAGAGCCGGAGCCAACGGTTCCCAGCAAATGGTGGTGGACAGACATACAATGGTATGAAACCAACGGTACTTGGTCAATGACAAAAACCGATGGCATGAGACCTATGATCGTATGAAACCTCGGAGGCCAACCTTATCCGACCTGAAACCGAATCTGCCCAGCGCATGCTGGGGCCCTAACCGATACTGGGGCGATCCCTAGTGCTTGATAACAGTATTGGATGCGTCTCCCTCAACCGCAACAGGCGCAGGTACCGGCGGCGGAACTACAGGAAGCGCCTCCGGCTTACGCTCCAACGCCAGCTCCAGTACCTGATCTATCCATTTGACGGGGTGGATATCCAGGCGGTTTTTGATGTTCTCGGGAATTTCCGTCAAATCCTTGACGTTGTCCTCGGGAATCAGGACCGTTTTTATCCCACCGCGATTCGCCGCCAGCAGTTTTTCCTTCAGCCCGCCGATAGGCAATACTTCGCCGCGTAATGTTATCTCACCCGTCATCGCCACGTCCGCTCGCGCCGCGATGCCCGTCAGTGCTGATACCATTGCTATGCAAATACCAATCCCTGCGCTGGGACCGTCCTTGGGCGTCGCGCCTTCCGGCAAGTGAATGTGAATGTCGTTCTTCTGGTAGAAATCGTCAGCAATGCCTAATGCCCTTGAGCGGCTACGCACTACCGACAGCGCAGCCTGAACCGATTCCTGCATCACCTCTCCCAGTTTCCCGGTGGTAATGGTTTTCCCCTTGCCCGGTAGCACGACCGTCTCGATAGTCAGCAATTCTCCACCCACCTCGGTCCAAGCAAGACCGGTGACCTGGCCGACCTGGTTTTTCTCTTCCGCGACACCATAGGTATAACGTCTTACCCCCAGATACTTGTCCAGGTTCCTGCCATTGATAACTATTTTTTTCTGATCACTTTTCAGCAACAACGCTTTCACCACCTTGCGGCATATTTTCGAGATTTCCCGTTCCATCGCGCGTACACCGGCCTCCCGAGTATAGTAGCGTGTAATATCCCGCAAGGCCGATTCCGACACGGTCAATTCATTTTCCTTCAAACCATGGTTTTTGATCTGCTTGGGCAGCAAATAACGTATCGCGATATTAAGTTTTTCATCCTCGGTATAGCCCGACAGCCTGATCACTTCCATACGGTCCAGCAATGCCGGAGGTATGTTCAGTGTGTTTGCGGTAGCGACGAACATGACGTCGGATAAATCGTACTCAACCTCGACATAATGGTCCACGAACGAATTGTTCTGCTCCGGATCGAGCACCTCCAGCAGCGCCGATGATGGATCACCGCGGAAATCCATACCCATTTTATCGACCTCGTCCAGCAAGAATAATGGATTCTTGACGCCGACCTTAGTCATGTTCTGCAGGATCTTGCCGGGCATTGAACCAATATAAGTGCGGCGATGCCCGCGAATCTCGGCCTCGTCGCGGACTCCGCCCAGGGACATGCGCACAAATTTACGATTGGTAGCGCGAGCTATCGATTGACCCAGTGAGGTCTTTCCTACCCCCGGCGGGCCAACCAGGCAAAGAATGGGGGCTTTCAACTTATCCACGCGCTGCTGCACCGCCAGGTACTCGACGATGCGCTCTTTGACCTTTTCAAGACCGTAATGATCCTGCTCCAGCACCAATTCGGCGGCATGAAGATCTTTGCTGATTTTACTTTTTTTCTTCCATGGCAGGGCCACCAGCGCATCAATATAATTGCGCACGACCGTTGCCTCGGCTGACATGGGCGACATCATGCGCAATTTTTTAAGCTCGGATTCTGCCTTGGCGCGACCTTCCTTGGACATCTGCGCAGCCTTGATTTTTTTGTCGATCTCTTCCAGATCCGCGCCGTCCTCGCCCTCCCCCAACTCCTTCTGGATAGCTTTCACCTGCTCGTTGAGATAGTAGTCGCGCTGGCTTTTTTCCATCTGGCGTTTGACACGCCCGCGGATGCGCTTCTCCACCTGGAGTATGTCAAGTTCGGTTTCTAGCAGCCCCAGCAGGTGTTCCAGTCGCTTCGGTACATCAAAAATTTCCAGAACTTCCTGCTTTTGCTCGAGCTTTAAAGGCAGATGGGCAGCGATTGTGTCAGCCAAGCGCCCCGCTTCATCTATTCCAGTCAATGAAGTCAGTATTTCGGGAGGGATCTTCTTGTTGAGCTTCACATATTGGTCGAATTGTGCAAGTGTTGCACGGCGCATTGCCTCAATCTCATGATTGTCGACGGCATCAGGAGGAACCAGCGAAGCCTGGCCGGAAAAGTAACTGCCGTCGTCGACTACTTTTAAAATTCGCGCACGGCGACTGCCTTCCACCAGCACCTTTACCGTGCCATCGGGCAATTTGAGCATTTGCAGCAGATTCGCAACGCTGCAGACACCATAGAGGTCTTCCGGTACCGGCTCATCCTTGGCCGCAAATTTCTGAGCCACTAACAAAATGCTCTTGCCGGACTCCATGGCAATTTCCAGTGCCTTGATGGATTTTGGCCGTCCGACAAAAAGCGGAATTACCATGTGCGGGAAAACCACTACATCCCTCAATGGCAACAGCGGTAGGGATATCTGATTGGGATCGTTAACTGGAGAGGGCATATCGGCTCACCTGTAAAGGAGACAAGCAAAGGTTATGGGGATGCCACAGGAAAATTCAAGGCGTGGGATCAGGCAACCTGGAACTGGAACTAGAAGCTCTTGGCCACCTTCGGCTTATCCGAATAGATCAGGATTGGTTTGATGTCGCCGTTGACCGAGCCGTGATCGATCACGACTTTGGCGACGTTTTCCAGAGAAGGGAGGTCGAACATCGTATCCAGCAGGGCGCTCTCCAGAATGGAGCGCAATCCTCGCGCCCCTGTCTTGCGCGCGAGTGCTTTCTTGGCGATCGCTTTGAGAGCCTGCTCGCGAAATTCGAGATCGACCCCACCTTCCATGTTGAACATCTTCTGATACTGTTTGATCAGCGCATTCTTCGGTTCGGTCAGAATTTGAATCAACGCTGCTTCCCCCAACTCTTCCAAGGTCGCGACCACTGGCAAGCGCCCGACGAACTCCGGAATCAGGCCATATTTGACCAGATCTTCCGGCTCTACACCACGCAGCAACGTACCGAAGTCCTTGCGATTCTCCTGGGTTTGCACATTTGCGCTGAACCCTATCCCTCCCTTCTCGGAGCGGGCTCTAATAATCTTGTCAAGCCCGTCAAATGCACCACCGCAAATGAAAAGGATATTGGTAGTGTCAACCTGCATGAATTCCTGGTTGGGGTGCTTTCTTCCGCCTTGCGGCGGTACTGAAGCAATAGTTCCCTCGATCAGCTTCAGCAACGCCTGCTGCACACCTTCACCGGAGACATCGCGCGTTATCGACGGATTGTCCGATTTGCGGGAAATCTTGTCGATTTCGTCGATATAGACAATACCTTGCTGAGCTTTTTCCGCATCATAATTGCATTTTTGCAGCAGTTTCTGGATGATGTTTTCCACATCCTCGCCGACATAGCCTGCTTCGGTAAGCGTCGTGGCATCGGCCATGACGAAAGGCACATCGAGCAGTCGCGCCAGCGTCTGCGCGAGCAGCGTCTTGCCGGAACCTGTCGGACCAATAAGCAGGATGTTGCTTTTCGCCAGTTCAATGTCGTCAGCGTCGCCAGCTTTGGCAAGGTTTCTCAGACGCTTGTAATGATTATATACAGCAACGGACAGGATTTTTTTCGCCGGCTCCTGGCCGATTACATATTGGTCAAGAATTTGACGTATCTCGTGCGGAACGGGCAAATCCGACTTGGTGAGCTTCGCAGCTTCGGCCCCTTGTATTTCCTCACGGATGATGTCGTTGCACAGCTCGATACACTCGTCGCAAATAAATACTGATGGACCGGCAATAAGCTTCTTCACTTCATGCTGACTTTTGCCGCAGAAAGAACAGTAAAGCAGTTTCTCGCCGCCAGTTTTCTCTGACATAGTTTTATCTCGCATTATCCGAGCCGGTACGCTCGTTGTTGATTCCTGGCTCCCATATTCAACCCGTGCTCTCACTTCTGGAGGTTAGCACAGCATCCACCAAACCATACTTTACTGCTTCGTCCCCGCTCATGAAGTTATCCCGATCGGTATCTCTCTCAATGGTTTCTATACTTTGACCGCTGTGGTTTGCCAGGAGCTCATTCAGACGCTTTTTAAGAAACAGGATTTCCCGCGCATGGATTTCGATGTCCGAAGCCTGCCCCTGGAACCCACCCAGTGGCTGATGAATCATGACGCGCGAATTAGCCAGGCAGAAGCGCTTGCCCTTTGCGCCCGCCGCCAGCAGCAGCGATCCCATGCTCGCAGCCTGCCCTATGCAAAGCGTGCTGACATCAGGTTTAATATACTGCATGGTATCGTAGATCGCCATCCCCGCCGAAACCAGGCCGCCAGGCGAATTAATATAAAAATGAATATCCTTGTCCGCGTTTTCCGATTCCAGAAACAGAAGTTGCGCCACAATCAGGTTGGCTGAAACTTCAGTGACTGGACCTACCAGGAATATCACCCGTTCTTTGAGTAAGCGGGAATAGATATCGTACGCACGCTCGCCCCTTCCACTGGTCTCGATCACCATGGGAACCAGGCCTAGACTGCTGGGCTCGAAGCTATTCTGTTTCCAATGCATCATGTCATGCTCTTCCCATCAATTCGTCTAAGGTCATGGACTTATCTTCCACCTTGACCTTTTCCAATACCCATTGTACGACGTTGTCTTCCAGCGCCAGGGACTCGGCCTCGTTAAGGCGATCCGGAGCCGCATAGTGCCATTTGACCACCTCAGCGGGATTTTCGTAGCCCTGGGCAAGATCCTCCACCATTGCGCGCACCTGTTCAGGTTTGGGGTGCAGACTATGCATCTTTACCAGTTCCGCCAAAATGAGGCCAAGATTTACGCGCCGTTGCGCGCGCTCGTAAAATAAATCATGGGGCAGTGGCACGTTCTTCGCGTTCATTCCGCGTGATGCAAGGTCGTGTCGTGCGTCATGCATCAAACGTTCCAGTTCAACTTCCACCAACGCTTTGGGCGCCTGGCTTTTAGTCGTGTCAAGCAAGCATTGCATGACCTGTTCTTTAATTCGCGCTTTTATCCTGTTGGCGACTTCCCGTTCAAGATTGGCGTGAATTTCTCCGCGCAGCCGTTGGATATCGCCCTCTTCAACCCCTAGCGATCGGGCAAATTCCGCATCTACCTCGGGCAGTCTGGGCGCTTCGACCGCGTTGAGTTTAACGTCAAAAGTAGCGGTCTTGCCGGCGGCCTCTTTACCATGATAGTCCCCCGGAAAGGTAACTTCAAACGTTTTGCTCTGCCCGATGCTCATGTCGGTCAGCGGTTCCTCGAAGTCTTTGAGAAGCCTGCCTTCACCGAGCACGAGCGAATAATTCTCGGCATTGCCCCCGGCAAACTCTGCTCCATCAATGACGCCATGGAAATCGATATTGATCCGATCGCCTTTTGCAGCAGGCCGTCCCACGGGCTCATACTGGACACGCTGCTTGCGGAGGGTCTCTATTGTCTTGTCAACATCTGTTTGAGTCACCTGGACCACCGGCCGCTCGACCCCGGTCGCGCCCAGGTCGCCCAGAACCACATCGGGGTAGACCTCAAACGTCGCACTAAATTCAAACTGAGAGGCATTCTCCGCAATATTTTTTGGTTCAAAACGCGGATAACCTGCAACTCTCAGGTTCTTTTCCCGTACAGCGTCGCTGAAATTCTTCTTCAGCACGTCGCCTATTACTTCCTGGCGCACCTGCGGTCCATATTGCTGCTTCACAATTTTCAGCGGGACCTTGCCCGGGCGAAAACCATGTATTTTTGCCGTGCGCGCCAGACGCTTCAGGCGGCTTTCCACTTCCGTTTCGATTTTTTCCTGAGGGATTGAAACGTCGAGGCGGCGCTCCAGTGCACCCAGCTCTTCCACATTTGATTGCATTGAATTTCCTGACTATTGATAAGATTCATGCGGCGTTAGCGACCAGGGTTACAAGGGGATGAACTACAACACCGCCCGCAGGCTTATTGACTCCCCTGGTGCGAAAGGGGGGACTCGAACCCCCACACCTTTCGGCGCCAGAACCTAAATCTGGTGCGTCTACCAATTCCGCCACTTTCGCGCCGCTTTCTTCATTGGTGCGAATCAATTATACCTATTTCTACTGGAGACAGCAGCCTATACCGCAGGCTGTACAAAGGACCCCCATACCGAGCACTTTCCATTCTTGACTTCCGGATAAAGCCCGCGAGCTTGCCAGGAGGGCGTACCGGGCGTCATGCCGTGCATAGCGGCTTATGGCTTATATAATAAAGGCCGTCCATAGGGCAGGCAGCAAGGCGGATAGCGTATGGCTGAACGAGTGACAGCCGGGAAGGTGATCTAACAGAATATCGTCTTGCCGCTCACCGCTTTACTATCCGGACCCATCAGGTACAAATAACTGGACATCAAATCCTGCGGCTGTCTCAAGCTTTGCTTAACTTCGCCCGGATGAGTCCGGTTTCGTTGCGGGGTATTCACGGGCCCTGGTATTACACAATTGATGCGCAGATTTGAGAACATTTCCCATTCCTGCGCCTGTATTTTGACCAGAACCTCTACGCCCGCCTTGGCCACGGCAAATCCCCCCCAATAGGCTGAGGGTTCATGACCATGTGTTTCCGACGTCATGATAACACTGGCATCCGATGAAGCTTTCAGCAACGGCAAGCAGGCTCGCGTCAATGCAAGCGGGGCGATCAGATTGACGCGGAGCAGCGCCAGCCATTGTTCCAGTGTCTGGGTTTCAAGTGGGGACAGATTCAGCAGCAAAGATGCGTTGTGCAATATCCCATCCAGCCGGCCTAACTGTTCCTTGATGGCGCCGGCGATAGCGGTAAAATCGTTATCTCCGGCCTTTTCCAGATCAAGCGGGAAAATCGCTGGCTGTGCGCCCCCCTGTGCCTCAATTTCATCGTAGACCTTTTCCAGCTTCTTGATGTTGCGCCCATGCAGAATGACGGTGGCGCCGTGAGAGGCATACGTCAGCGCGGCGGTACGGCCCAGGCCTTGCCCCGCGCCGGTCACAAGGATGACACGGTTTTTGAGCAGATCCATGGGAGCGTGGTAGTTTTTGGAATTATCCATTTGAGAATCTATGATAAAGAAGCCCGACTGTAACATTGAAGACGCGAAATCCCCCTGGAGCGCGGTAACCAATGTGTCGGAATATCGGGAGCGGGGAAGTAAAACGAAAAATGCCGTTATTCAACCCTTCATCCAGGTTGTCCATGCGATCCATAACTTACGCAATGGTGTGAGGCTTACGCGCTGCCGCATAACGTGACAACCATCGGTTTTTATCTCGGTCAGCAGGGCACGGTAAATTGCGGCCATAATGATCCCCGATCGCTGGCTTTTACGGTCCTCCGCAGGCAATGCCGCGAAAGCTTCGGCATAATAGTGTTCCGCCCGCTCAATCTGAAACTCCATCAGGCGCCTAAAATTGTCGCTTTCGCGAGCGCGCAGGATATCTTCCTCGGTGACCCCAAAGCGTGAAAGCTCATCCTGAGGCAGATAAATGCGGTTACGGCGCGCGTCCTCGCCGACATCGCGTATGATGTTGGTAAGCTGGAAGGCGAGCCCCAGATTTTCGGCATAATTCAAGGTCTGCGGATTACGATAGCCGAATATACCGGCGGAACACAATCCGACCACGCTTGCCACGTGATAACAATAGCGCCGCAAGGTGTCGAAATCGGCGTAGCGATTATAGTTGAGGTCCATTTCCATACCGTCTATGATCGCGTTCAGCCGCTCGGCCGTAAGGTCAAAAGTTTCTGCTATATTCGCCAACGCCTTTGCAACAGGGTGGCTGGGTTTATTCCCGTCGTCTGCCTTGTTGAATATGGCATTGATTTCCTGGCGCCACCATGCAAGCTTGGTGCGCGCTACCGACGCGTCGGTGCATTCATCGACCACATCGTCCACTTCGCGGCAGAAAGCATAGAGTGCGGTGATAGCGCGCCGCCTCTCCAATGGCAGATAGAGAAAGCTGTAATAGAAGCTGGAACCACTCTGTATCGCTTTTTCCTGACAATACTCGTCTGGAGTCATAATAAAATTTAAGATATTTGCCGTTGCATACGGCCGCCAAGTGCCGCCCGGTCCGCCCGGTCCTTTACGCACCGTCCTGAATAAAACTGGGTATTTTCATGAGTACCTGCTCGCCTCTTCGGTAGCCAGCGGCAAAGCGAAGATCACGCCACAACCATTCGATTTTACTCGATCGGGCATCCCAGTGGGCAGGAGTGGGCATGAGCGGCCAGCACAGCTGACAGATAAGTTCCAGCTCAATCCGGCCGGGCCCCTGGCAGTATGCGCTTGAGTCTGGCGTGGGGTGGGGAAGATAACATATTCGGTCGACCCGGTACACTTTCCAAATAAAAACCCCGCCGAAGCGGGGCTTTTATGCTGCATTCGGAATGAGCAGCCAAGGGCTTCTTACATGTCCATCCCGCCCATGCCGCCCATGCCACCCATGCCGCCGCCCATGCCGCCCATTCCGCCCGCGGATTCTTCCTTCGGAAGCTCCGCCACCAGAGCGTCGGTTGTAAGCATCAGGCTTGCTACCGAAGCAGCATGCTGCAAGGCATAACGCGTGACCTTGGTTGGATCGAGAACCCCCATTTCAACCATGTCACCATATTCGCTGGTCGCGGCGTTATAGCCAAAGTTGCCATGGCCTTCCAAGACCTTGTTGATGACCACGGATGGCTCATCGCCGCAATTCGCGACGATCTGGCGCAGGGGTTCTTCCAGCGCCCGCAGGACGATCTTGATGCCGGCATCCTGATCGGTGTTATCACCCTTAATTCCGGCTACCGCGGCACGGGTACGCAACAGCGCCACGCCGCCACCGGGAACGATGCCTTCTTCCACTGCCGCACGGGTTGCGTGCAGGGCGTCCTCAACGCGGGCTTTTTTCTCTTTCATTTCTACTTCCGTGGCCGCGCCCACTTTAATCAACGCTACTCCGCCGGCCAACTTGGCCACGCGCTCCTGTAATTTCTCTTTGTCGTAGTCGCTGGTGGCTTCTTCTATCTGAGCACGAATCTGCTTCACCCTGCCTTGAATGGCCTGGGGATCGCCGGCACCGTCGATGATGGTGGTTTCTTCTTTGCCGACCTCGACGCGCTTCGCCTGACCCAACTCCTTCAACGTCGCTTTCTCCAGCGACAGGCCGACTTCCTCGGCAATTACCGTGCCGCCCGTGAGAATGGCTATATCTTCGAGCATGGCTTTACGGCGGTCGCCAAAGCCCGGGGCTTTGACGGCGCAGGTCTTGAGAATGCCGCGGATATTGTTTACCACAAGGGTCGCAAGCGCCTCGCCATCCACATCTTCAGCAATAATCAGCAGCGGCTTGCCAGCCTTGGCGACCTGTTCCAGCACGGGGAGCAATTCCCTGATATTCGAAATTTTCTTGTCATGCAGAAGGATAAAGGGATTTTCCAGCAACGCGATTTGCCTGTCGGGGTTGTTTATGAAATAGGGGGACAGGTAGCCGCGATCGAATTGCATCCCCTCGACTACTTCGAGTTCATTTTGCAACCCCGAACCATCTTCAACCGTAATGACCCCTTCCTTACCCACTTTTTCCATGGCATCAGCGATGATTTTTCCAATCTCCGGGTCCGAATTGGCGGAAATGCTGCCTACCTGTGCGATCTCTTTCCCGGTCGTACAGGGTTTAGAAAGCTTCTTGAGCTCTTCAACCGTTGTGGTAACGGCTTTATCGATGCCGCGCTTGAGGTCCATTGGATTCATTCCGGCTGCAACATACTTCATGCCTTCCTTGATGATAGCCTGAGCCAGCACGGTAGCGGTGGTGGTCCCGTCGCCCGCTACATCCGAAGTCTTGCTTGCCACTTCCTTAACCATCTGCGCACCCATATTCTCGAACTTGTCTTTCAGTTCGATTTCTTTAGCGACAGAAACACCATCCTTGGTAATGGTAGGGGCGCCGTAAGAACGCTCCAGCACTACGTTACGACCCTTCGGTCCCAGGGTGACCTTAACCGCATCAGCAAGGATATTTACCCCATTGACCATTTTGTGACGGGCGGAATCTCCGAATTTAACTTCTTTCGCTGCCATAATCTCTTTCTCCTAATTTTCAGAAATGTTGTGTAAGGCCGTCGCTCGCAAATTAACCTTCAACGACACCCATGATGTCTTCTTCGCGCATCACGAGAAGTTCTTCTCCGGATACCTTCACCGTTTGGCCGGAATATTTGCCGAACAGCACCTTATCGCCGACTTTCACTTCCAGCGGGCGGACTTTGCCATCGTCGCCGACCTTGCCTTTGCCCACAGCGACAATCTCGCCTTGATCGGGCTTCTCCGCAGCACTGTCAGGAATGACGATACCGGATGCGGTCTTGCGTTCTTCTTCCAGCCGCCTGACAATAACGCGGTCGTGTAAGGGACGAATCTGCATGTTTCTTTCTCCTGTTGAAAAAATTAAGGTAATGAAGACGTGAGGAAACTGACGCTGGCCAGATTCCCGGAAATAATTCCATTCTCATTCTGTTCTGTTAGCACTCACCGCTAACGAGTGCTAATAATAGGGGCTGCTGCCGGGAATTTCAAGTGCGTGAGAACTAAATACTTGTTGGAACGCAGCTTTGGAATCGAAATCGAGTAGTAGAATTCACGATCAGCGTCCCGGTTTGCAATAATCAAGTCAAGTGTTTATACCTGACTTCATTCAACTCATCCCTGACCCACACAGCCTCATTCAATAATGACTGATAACGCTTTACCTGAACGCAGCCGGAAGGCGGTCTGGCATCCATGCACTCAGATGAAGCAGCATGAAACGCTGCCGCTGATCGCACTCGCCCGGGCTGAAGGTGTTTGGCTTTACGGCCATGACGGGAAACGCTACCTCGACGCCGTTGGTTCCTGGTGGGTGAATCTGTTCGGTCATGGTAACAGCCGTATCAATGCTGCCATCCGCAGCCAGCTCGATACAATGGAACACGTTATGCTGGCCGGTTTTACGCATGAGCCGGTGGTGGAATTATCCGAGCGCCTGAGCAAGCTCGTCCCGGGAAAACTCGGCCATTGCTTTTACAGCAGCGATGGCGCCTCCGCAGTGGAAATAGCCTTAAAGATGAGCTTTCATTACTGGCGCAACAGCGGTCATCCTGAAAAAAGTGTTTTTGTCAGCGTGCAGAATGGCTACCATGGGGAAACGCTGGGCGCCCTGTCGGTCACTGATGTTGCACTGTTCGCGGATGCCTATGCGCCGCTGCTGCGTCAAAGCGCGCACGTCAGCACCCCCGACTGGCGTTATGCATCCGAAGGCGAATTCCCTCGGGATCATGCGCTGCGGGCGGCCGCAACGCTTGAAGCCTATCTGGCAGAACATCATGCCCAAACAGCGGCATTCATTGTCGAACCGCTCGTGCAGGGCGCGGCGGGTATGGGCATGTATCACCCCGATTATCTCAAGCGCGCACGGGAGATTTGCGATAAGTACCAGGTCCATCTCATCGCCGATGAAATCGCTGTCGGTTTTGGCAGAACCGGAACCCTGTTTGCATGCGAGCAGGCCGGTATTGCAGCGGATATTATGTGCCTCGGAAAGGGTTTGAGCGGGGGCTATTTGCCCTTATCCGTCGTGATGACTACCGAAAAAGTTTATGAGGCATTTTATGATGACAACGTCGCCCGCGGTTTCCTGCATTCTCATACCCATGCAGGGAATGCACTTGCCTGCCGCGCCGCGCTGGCGGTGCTGGATATTTTTGAGCAAGAACATATCATTGACGCCAATCGCGTGAAGGCAAGCTATCTCAACCATGCAGCGCGTCCGATCGCATCCCATCCCAAGGTGAAAAACTTTCGTAACTGCGGCATGATCTGGGCATTTGACGTGGAAACCTCCGATCCTGCTTTTGTCGGAAAATTCTCACAGGCGGCGCTTAAACAGGAATTGTCGTTGCGCCCATTGGGCAACACCGTCTATTTCATGCCCCCCTACATCATTGATCAGCCGCAAATGGATCTGCTCGTCTCAGGGACGTTGCGGGTATTGGAGTCATGCTAAAGGCAGATGACGAGCACCGCAATTCGTGCGGTTGTACTGGCGAATACCGGGCGCTGTGGCAAATTGCACTGGTCGAGCTCTAGCATGATTTGGTGCAAATGCCTCGGGCCGCTGCTTACGCCTGTTCCCCACTTCATCCCATACGCGGTTTCATATTTCGCGGTTGTTCTCACGTTTTTGGTCCAGGCAGCGCCCGCGTTTTCCCATAACCTGCCAGCTCCAGTTCGCCAGGCGCTCAAGCAAGCGGGCATTCCGGAGTCCGCAGTGGGTGTGTATGTTCATGAAATCAGCGCAACGCAGCCGCTGCTACAGCTCAATGCGGGGGTAGCGATGAATCCCGCATCGGTCATGAAACTGGTCACGACGTTTGCGGGACTGGAACTGCTAGGACCGGCTTATACCTGGAAAACCGAGTTATACGCAGATGGTCTTCGAAATGGCGATACCCTTCAGGGGAACCTCATAATCAAGGGCTACGGTGATCCCAAGCTGAACCTCGAAAATTTCTGGCTGCTCACGCGGCGCCTGCGCCAGACCGGCTTGCGCGAAATTGCCGGGGACCTGATGCTGGATAACAGCCATTTCGATCTACCCAACGCACACCCGGCTGACTTCGACGGCAAACCCCATCGCGCCTACAACGTGCTTCCGGAAGCACTGCTAGTGAATTACCGGACGTTGGCCATACGCCTGATTCCGCAACCCGAAAGCAAGACCATTCGAATCGTGGTGGACCCGCTACCTGCATTACTGGACCTCAAGAACAATCTGATGCTGAGCAATGGGCCATGCAGCGATTGGCGCGATGCCCTTGCCACCGATATTCGCATTGACCCCCAGGATAATAGCCGCGTATCAATTATTTTTGACGGCAATTATTCGACCCATTGCGGCGAAAAAACGTTGTTTCTCAGTATTCACGATAACGCTTATTACATCCTGAGTCTCTTCAGGCAATTATGGCAAGAACAGGGTGGGACATTCCGGGGCAGGGCAATAAGCGGCACAGTGCCGGAAGGATTGCTTCCAGTTGAGATCCATCAATCGCCTCCACTTGCCGACATTGTTCGCGATATCAATAAATTCAGTAACAATGCCGCCGCACGGCAACTCTACCTGGCATTGGGGCTGGCCGCCAGCGGCGCAAATGGTGCCACTGCCATGACCACGGGGGTGACAAGCGGGATGACAAGCGGATCAGCCGGCAATACACGGGGCAGTGCGGAAAAAGATTATGGAGTACCTGGAGTACCGCCTGCGACCCTCGCGAAGTCGGACTTTGCAATCCGGCGATGGCTGACATCGAAACGGCTCAGTTTCCCTGAACTGATCATCGAAAACGGCTCGGGGTTATCAAGGAACGAGCGCATCAGTGCCCGTCATCTGGGGCAACTTTTACTCGCAGCCTTTCAAAGTCCTGTCATGCCAGAGTTCATTTCTTCTCTGCCCATCGCGGCAGTGGATGGCACCATGAAAAAAAGGCTTAACGGCAGCGCCACTGCAGGCCAGGCCCACATCAAGACCGGGTTGCTGGACGGCGTGCGAACCATGGCAGGTTATATGCTCGATAGATCGGGTAGGCGCGTGGTGATCGTGTTTTTGATCAACCATCCAAAATCAGGAAATGCTCAGTCCGCAATGGATGGGCTGGTTGATTGGGTGTATGAATTTCCGGATAAGCGGAGCTAGGTCTGGGACAGGGCCTCGAACAAAGGGCCTCGAACCAAGGATCTCAAGCCAGGGCCTATCGCGCAGTCAGCCGAAAAGCTCAAGCCCGAGATATGAATTTTGGCTATGAATTTGAGGTTTATTAGTCCGTCAAGTGTTGAACTCAATGCGCTCTTTCCCAATTCGGTCCTATGCCCATTTCCACCAGCAACGGTACCTCAAGCTCGGTGACTGCGCCCATGAGCGACGGTAACTCGTTTTTCATCTTTTCAATTTCATGATCCGGCACTTCCAATACCAACTCGTCGTGCACCTGCATGATAACTTTGCTGAGCAGATTTTCGCGCTCCAGCCAACCATGCACTGCAATCATGGCGAGCTTGATGATATCTGCCGCGGTGCCCTGCATGGGCGCATTAATTGCAGCCCGTTCCGACGCTTGCCGGCGGTTGGCGTTGGAACTGTTGATCTCCGGCAGCCATAATCTGCGCCCGAAAACGGTTTCGACAAAGCCTGTTTGCCTGGCTGTTTCCCTCGTGCGCTGCATGTAGTCCGCCACCCCGGGATAACGGGCGAAATAACGGTCCATATAAGTTCTGGCAGCAGCGCGTTCGATGCCGAGTTGCGACGCGAGTCCGAATTCAGACATCCCATAGATCAACCCGAAATTGATGATTTTGGCATAGCGGCGCTGCTCGTTGCTTACCGCCTCCGGTAAAATGCCGAATATCTCCGCGGCGGTGGCACGATGGATGTCCTCACCCGCCCCGAATGCTCTCAGCAAGCCAGAATCGAGGGAAATATGGGCCATGATGCGCAACTCGATTTGTGAGTAATCGGCCGAGACGATACTGTGACCGGGCGATGCGATAAAAGCTTCGCGAATACGGCGGCCTTCGGCGGTGCGTACCGGAATGTTTTGCAAATTGGGTTCGTTGCTGGCGAGCCGGCCCGTCACGGCCACGGCCTGCGCATAATTGGTGTGCACCCTCCCGGTTGCGGCATCCACCATGCGTGGAAGCTTATCCGTATAAGTGGATTTCAGCTTGGCAAGACCGCGATAATCGAGCAGCGCTTTTGCCAGTGGATAATCCGGGGCCAGACGCTGTAGCACGTCTTCATCCGTGGATGCCGTGCCGCCCGGCGTCTTTTTCAAGACGGGGAGCTTGAGCTGGTTGAACAGCACCTCCTGAATTTGTTTCGTGGAATTCAGATTGAATGGCTGCCCGGCAATCATACACGCACGATCCTCCAGCACCAGCATTTTCTCGGCCAGTTCGCGGCTTTGCGCTTCAAGCAACTTCAAGTCCAGCAGTACACCGTCGCGCTCCATTTCGAACAGTATTTCCATCACCGGCATTTCGAGGACGCGATAAACATGATCAAGCTTGCTATCGCACGCAATTTGCGGGTAAAGATGCTGATGCAATCGGAGCGTGATATCGGCATCCTCCGCGGCATATTGCGTTGCCCGCTCAATGTCCACCTGATCAAAACTTATACGGCTTGCGCCCTTGCCGGTGACGTCATCATAACTGATGGTTCCGACATCGAGGTGCCGCAACGCCAGGTTGTCCATATCGTGCGAACGATGGGGTTCAAGCACATAAGACTGCAGCAGGGTGTCATGAACGATACCGTTCAAGGTAATGCCATGATTGGCAAAAACATGCTTGTCGTACTTGAGGTTCTGCCCCAATTTGAGCCTGGCTGGATCCTGCAACCAGGGTTTAAGCTTGTTAAGCACAAAATCGATGGGCAGTTGCGGCGGCGCGCCGGCATAGCGGTGCCCCAGGGGCACGTAGGCGGCGCGGTGGGGTTCTATGGAAAAGGAAATACCGATAAGTTGCGCCCGCATCGGATCCAGCGACGTGGTCTCGGTGTCAAGCGAAACCACCGGCGCGGTATTGAGACAAATTATCCATTCTTCCAGTTGGGATTGGGTGAGAATTGTCTGATAGTCTGCCTGTACCACATCCGGGCTTTTCCGATATCCGGGAGCGGCAACAGATCCGCCTTGTTCGCTCGTGCCCGATTGCTGCCCCAGTTCTCGCAGCCAGGTTTTAAAATCCAGCCGCTCGTATAACTCTGCCAATTTTGCCGTGTTTTGTGGTTGCAGCCCAAGGTCGTGCAAGCCGACCGGGAGAGGGACGTCGCACTTGATGGCGAGGAGTTCAGGTGACTTGCTCAACCAACCGAGCGCGTTGCGCAAATTTACCCCCACTACACCGCCAATTTCGTCGGCATGGGCGATGAGATTATCCAGAGTGCCATACTGGGCAAGCCATTTCACCGCTGTCTTGGGACCGACCTTTTCTACACCGGGGATGTTGTCGGTCGCATCACCCACCAATGCCAGATAATCGAGCATGCGCGCCGGCGTCACGCCGAACCTGGCTACTACGCCGGCTTCATCAAGAATCTCGTTAGTCATCGTATTGACCAGTGTCACGCGCGAATTCACCAGTTGCGCAATATCCTTGTCGCCGGTGGAAATGATGCAGCGGATATTTTCGGGCTCCGCCTGTTTAGCCAGCGTACCGATCACGTCGTCCGCCTCCACCCCTTCCACGATCAGCATCGGCCATCCCATCGCACTGATGCATTCAAACAGCGGCGTGATTTGCGCCGCGAGATCGTCGGGCATGGGCGGCCGGTGTGCCTTGTATTGGGGGAACAAGTCGTCGCGGAAGGTCTTGCCTTTTGCATCAAATACGCACGCGCTATAATCAGCGTGATAATCCTTATGCAAACGGCGCAGCATATTGAGAACGCCGTAAATCGCTCCGGTCGGCTCGTTGCTGCGGTTACGTAAATCAGGCAGCGCGTGAAAAGCACGATACAGGTAAGATGAGCCGTCGACCAACAGCAAAGTTTTCATTTAACTCCAAAGGCTTTCGATGAACTCGCAAGAGAAATTAGCCCGTACTCTGACATCTGATTTTCTGGAAAAAACCTGGTCCGCGCGTGAGTCATGGCGTGTGTTCGGAATTATGGCAGAATTTGTGGAAGGGACGGAACGTCTGAATTCGATCAGGCCGGCTGTCAGCATTTTCGGCAGCGCACGTACCTCTCCCGAACATCCCTACTATAAATTAACCGAACAGATCGCCCGTCAATTGTCGGATGCCGGTTTCTCGGTAATCTCCGGCGGCGGACCGGGCATCATGGAAGCGGCCAACAAGGGTGCCTATTTTGGCACATCGCCCAGTGTCGGTCTGAATATCCAACTCCCCCATGAACAACACCGCAATATTTATCAAGACATCAGCCAGACCTTCCGCCACTTTTTTGCGCGCAAGTATATGTTTGTCAAGTTCGCTACCGCATACGTGGTATTACCGGGTGGTTTTGGAACGCTGGACGAACTCATGGAGGCGCTTACGTTGGTCCAGACGGGCAAAACCAGAAAAATGCCGATTATTCTGGTCCGTTCGGAATTCTGGCGGGGCATGCTCGATTGGCTTCAGCAATCCCTGGTGGCTGAGGGCATGCTTTCTCCGGAAGATATGGATTTAATCCAGGTAATTGATGAACCCGGTGAGGTGGTCAATGCAATATTCCGATACTACGAAACCCGCGGCTTCGAACCTTCACCAGCAGAACGGGAGGTGCAGCTCAATCTGTAATCCCGGCCCTTTTTCGGATAGAATGGAATATCAATCCCTGACCCTGCCGGGAGGCGCCATGCGTCGAGTAGTCGTTGCATTGTTGTTGAGCTTTGCACTGCCGGCGTCAGCGCAGTCCAATCAGCCCAAGGATTTACGGCCTCTGCCGGAAGTGCCGGAACCGCCGGAACTCGCGCTGCCTGCGCCTGGCACCGATCAGGAGGATGCTTCACTTGAACCGCAGATTACAATCACCAGGCGCGGAGAGGACAAGGTCGAAGAGTATCGCATCAATGGCCGGCTCTACATGATCAAGATCATTCCGAGGATAGGTCTGCCGTATTATCTGATCGATAATTATGGGGACGGTACATTTGCAACGGGTAGTGGCGGTCTTGACCAGCATATTCGGCCCCCGATGTGGGTGATACGCCAGTTTTAATTTTTTCGAAAGGCGGTAAGACTATTTAGGAGCAGCCCTGAACAAGTTCAGCCGGCGCTTGGTGAAGTCCGCTTGGTGAAGTCAGATACCTGATGCGTTGCGCCTCCCTGGCACAGGAGAATCGTAAAAGCAACTCAGCCTGTGTCGTTGCTCGTGCGGGTTTTCCTGTCCCGAAGTTATAAGTCGTTAGCCCCTTTGCTGTTGGCTTTGTTGTCAAGCTTATTGCCGACTTGGTTATTGCGAACTTAGCGGGCAGGTCGCCTGCCAGCGCACCGCATAATATATTTCGTAAAATCCCCGGCTTATACTGCTTCTTCTGTCTTTCTCTCATCCTCATGTCAGTCTTTACTACCGTTACTCCACATCAGCTTTCCGTTTGGCTAAAAAAATATTCGCTCGGCACGCTGATCGATCTGCAGGGCATCTCTTCGGGCATCGAAAATACGAATTATTTCGTGACGACCAGCCACGGCAAATATGTCCTGACGCTGTTTGAGAAACTCACCTCTTCCGAATTGCCTTACTACCTTAACCTGATGGCCCATTTGTCGCGCCACGGCATTCCCTGCCCCAGCCCTGTGGCCGATCTCGACAATAAATTCCTCGGTGAACTCAACGGTAAGCCGGCAAGCATCGTCACCTGCCTGCCCGGCAAATCGCAGGAACATCCGGGGCTCTTGCAATGCGCCGAAGTGGGCGACCTTCTGGCGAATATGCACCTGTGTGGCTTTTCCTATCCCGAAAAAATGGAGAACTTGCGCGGGCCGAAATGGTGGAAAGCTGCCGCGCTGGCGGTTATGCCATATTTGACGATGGAGGAAGCGGCCGTGCTCAGGGAAGAGCTACGTTTCCAGTCGTCATATCGCCTCGAGGAGTTGCCGCGCGGAGTGATCCATGCCGATCTGTTTCGTGACAATGTCCTGTTCAATAACGGCGCCTTGGGGGGTGTCATAGACTTCTATTTTGCCTGCGATGATGTCTTGCTGTACGATCTCGCCATCACCGCCAATGACTGGTGCCTGGATAAAAATGCAGAACTGGACGCAGAGCGAACGTCATCCTTGCTCCAAGCGTACCATCGCACCCGCCCGCTTATTGATGCCGAACGCAGTGCCTGGCCGGTAATGCTGCGGGCCGCCGCGCTACGCTTCTGGTTATCGCGACTGCATGATTATCATTTGCCTCGTATGGGAGAGCTTACGCATGTCAAGGATCCTACCCACTTCATGCATATATTGAAAAATCATGCGGCGTCTCACTCCCAACTTGGGAAAGTCTGGGTTTAAGGAACCTCCGAACAAGTTCTCGCGCCCGCGTGGGACTTGTTCAGAGGTTCTTCAAGCATCGCGCATTGCGCGGGAATCAAGGGTTGGAGCAGGGATTGCAAGCATCGGAGATATGGAGAATGGAAGTCAGGCAAGTCGATGGAAAACACGGTTGGCAGTGGATAGTAACCGGATTTCTTCTGTTCCGCAGAGTTCCAGTGGTATGGATCATACTATGCACCACTTTGCTGCTCATCGCCGCGACACTGGCGCTTATTCCCGTGGCTGGGCAATTTATTTTCACCCTGCTCTCCCCGGTATTTTTAGCGGGGTTGATGTTGGGATGCAGAACTCTGGATCAAGGCGGAGAACTCGAAGTCGCTCATTTGCTTGCGGGCTTTCGCAACACCGCCACGCCGCTTATAACGGTCGGCGGAATCTACCTGGTAGGACAAGTGTTGATCTTCGGTGTGGCCATGCTGATCGGTGGAGAAACGATGAGAGATCTACTGATCGACGGAAGGCGGGTTGACGAGAACGAGTTGCAGGAAGTCATGAGCAGCAGTTTATCTGCTCTGCTGGTTGCGCTGACACTTTCGATTCCGTTAATGATGGCTGCCTGGTTCGCGCCTCTGCTCGTCATATTCAAGAACCTGCCCGCCATTGAGTCAATGCGGCTAAGCTTCTTTGCGTGCGTTAAAAATATCGTCGCGTTTCAGATATACGGCTTTATCCTGGTAGTACTGACCATAATCGCAACCATACCCTATGGTCTGGGGTTATTCGTGCTGGTGCCGACCCTGTTCGCTTCGATTTACGCAAGCTACAAGGATATCTTCGGCGACAGTCCTGAAGCAGCATGAAAGATTGGTCGCATCCCGTCAGACCGGGATCAGTTTGGCATATTCCAGCAATAGCCATTTCGTGCCAGCCCGGCCGAATCGCACCTCAACGCGAGCATCCGCACCACGACCTTCGCAATTGATAATCACGCCCGCCCCGAACTTCGCATGGATCACATTCTGCCCTATCCGCCAACCCGGGGCGGAGTCACCTTCAGGTCCCCGCGCTGGCATCCCGCGCGCAAGTTCAGTATTCGAGTCGCTTCGTTGCTGATTCCGGCTCACTGTCTTTTGAACCGGTTGGAGGCTTTTGAGCAAGCGATCAGGGATTTCCTGCAGGAAGCGCGACGGAACGTTGTATCGGGTCTGCCCGTGCAGCATTCTACTTTGAGCAAAACTCAAATATAACCGCCGGCGCGCCCGCGTCAATGCAACGTACATCAGGCGCCGCTCCTCTTCCAACCCCCCCGCCTCGTTACGACTGTTATCATGAGGAAAGAGACCTTCTTCCAAGCCGCTCAGAAAGACGCTGTGGAACTCCAACCCCTTGGCCGAATGTACAGTCATCAACTGCAGCGCATCCTGCCCCCCGCCAGCCTGATGTTCGCCCGCTTCCAGCGATGCGTGACCAAGAAATGCCACGAGGGTATCGTCTTCCGCTTCATGCACGAAGCTGGCTGCCGCATTGATCAATTCGTTCAGGTTCTCCAGGCGGTCGGCGCCCTCGCGCTCGGCGCGATAATGTGCCGTTAATCCGCTATGCTCCAGCATGTGCTCGACAATTTCCGGAAGCGGTAAGCGCTCACAAGCCCCACGCATCGCATCGATCAGTGCGACAAAGCCTGGAATTCCTTTTTTTTGCCTATCCGGTCCCTTGCCTGTTCCGAGCATTGCAGACCACAGGCTGCTCCCCTGGCGCTCGGCCTCATCCTGCAGCTGTTCCAAACCGCGCAGGCCAATACCGCGCGTGGGAAAATTGACGACTCGGAGTAGCGCATTATCGTCGTCCGGATTGGCTATCAACCGTAAATATGCCAGTGCATGCTTAATTTCCTGCCGTTCAAAGAATCGCATGCCGCCGTATACCCGATAAGCCAGCGAAGCATTGAATAAGGCGTGCTCGAGTACCCGCGACTGTGCGTTGGAGCGATAAAGCAGCGCCATCTGGGACAATGGCACGCCTTCCGCATGCAGCGATTTCACCTCTTCCACGATAAAGGCAGCTTCATCGAAATCCGTAGCCGCGTTATAGACGCGTATCGGTTCGCCATGTCCTTCCGAAGTCCAGAGATTCTTTCCGAGACGGCCACTATTATTGCGTATCAATGCGTTGGCGGCATCCAGGATATTGCCGTGCGAGCGATAATTTTGTTCCAGCTTGATGATTTTCGATACACGGAAATCTCTCTCAAACTCTTTCATATTGCCGGTGTTTGCACCACGGAATGCATAAATGCTCTGATCGTCATCCCCCACCGCGAACACGGCCGCGCGATTGCTGGCAAGCAGCTTCAGCCATTTGTATTGCAACCTGCTGGTATCCTGGAATTCATCCACCAGAATATGGCGGAAGCGCATGCCATAATGCTCCCGGATGATTTCATTGCGGGTCAGCAATTCGTAGCTGCGCAATAGCAGCTCGGCAAAATCCACCACGCCTTCCTTATTGCATTGCTGCTCATAACATAGGTAAAACTCGACCATCTTGCGCGCGAAGTCATCGTAAGTTTCCACTTGCGAGGCTCTGAGTCCCTCTTCTTTCGCGTTATTGATAAACCATTGCACCTGGCGCGCGGGAAATTTTTCATCATCCGCACCCAGACTTTTTAGAATGCGTTTTGTTACCGCCAACTGATCGGCAGAATCAAGAATCTGGAAAGACTGCGGTAATCCAGCATCCTGATAGTGAGCACGCAGCATGCGATTGCACAGGCCATGAAACGTACCTATCCACATGCCATGCGTATTGATCGGCAACATGGACGAAATGCGAACAAGCATTTCCTTTGCAGCCTTGTTGGTAAATGTAACAGCCAATATACCGTGGGGACCGACCTGCCCGGACTGGATTAAATGAGCAATGCGAGTGGTGAGCACCCGTGTCTTGCCGCTGCCCGCACCAGCCAGCACCAACACCGGCTGGTGCGGCAAAGTGACTGCTTCGAGTTGTTCGGGATTGAGGGCTGAAAATAGGGAAGACATTGGGAAAAGCGCTGGAGCCGCTACCGGGGGATCATCTAAAAAGATCCCCATTCGCGGCTAAGCGTGTAAAACAGGTTTATCCAGGGAAATGGCAAGCTCAAGGTTCCAGCCGGGCTTATCCATGGGCAGCCGACTACTTGTTCCGGCTTGCTTTGACCAGATCCAGAATCAGCGGCGTTAATATCAGCTCTATCGCCAACCCCATCTTTCCACCCGGCACAACAATTGTGTTCGGACGGGACATGAATGAGTTATGAATCATCGCAAGCAGGTACGGAAATTCCACGTTTTTGGGGTCGCGGAAGCGAATCACGACAAAACTCTCGTCCAGGGTCGGAATATCGCGCGCGACGAAGGGATTGGACGTATCCACCGTCGGAACCCGCTGGAAATTGATGTGGGTACGCGAAAACTGGGGAGTAATGTAATGCACATAGTCGTGCATGCGGCGGAGTATGGTATGGGTCACGGCCTCCGCTGAGTAGCCACGCGCATTCATGTCGCGATGGATTTTTTGAATCCACTCCAGATTGACAATGGGTACAACACCCACCAGCAGATCCACATATTTTGCGGCATCGGCGGTTTCACTTTTCACTCCGCCATGCAGGCCTTCATAAAAGAGCAGATCGGAACCCGGTTTGATCGAGCTCCATGGGGTGAATGTACCCGCCTTCTGCTGATAAGGCGCAGCTTCTGCATCATTGTGCAAATAGAGGCGGGTCTGGCCGGCTCCGCTCTCACCATATTCCTTGAATAATGCTTCCAATTTCTCGAATTCGTTGGCTTCGGGACCGAAATGACTAATCGGATGGCCTCCGTCCTTCTCAGACTCGGCTACGGCCTTCTTCATTTCATCCCGATCATAGCGATGGAAACTGTCGCCCTCTACCACCGCAGCAGTCAGTTTCTCACGGAAAAAGATGTGCTCGAAACTATTCTTGACTGTCGACGTACCGGCGCCGGACGAGCCAGTAACGGCGATAACCGGGTGTTTTTGTGACATACAACTTTCTCCTCAGGACAATAAGATGATAAGACGCGCTATGCGTTTGCACTATTTGTAATGACTGCATTTCGGCAAGTCAAAAAGAATCCTCTGAACAGGTTCTATGCACGACGGCCGCACGCAAGAGCTCCGGAAATAGATGGGTTCCGGAGAGAGCTGCCTCATGCATGATGAGCAATGCTGGTGATGGTCGGCCGGAAGACTTGTTCAGAGGCTCCTTGGCTTTATATAATACCGTTTTCCCAATAATTTTGGTAGGAACTGGGACTAGATCGGGGGGCCAGGATCGACGCATCTGCGAACGTGCGTCGGTGCACAGCGAGCGAGCCATCGTTCCGGGCGTTAGTTGGGAACGATCAGAACGATCGAAAAGAGGAAACGGCTCAAGTTTGACAATCATGCGAGCCTCCCATAGAATAGTCGGCTTTACTGAGATAGCAGGGGTAGGTTTCGTGAAGACCTTTTCAGCCAAACCACATGAAGTGATTCGCGACTGGTTTGTGATTGACGCAGCCGACAAGGTGCTGGGGCGTCTCGCCGCAGAGATCGCCTACCGTCTGCGCGGCAAGCATAAGCCTATCTTTACTCCACATGTAGATACTGGTGATTATATTGTTGTGATTAACGTCGATAAGCTGCGTATCACCGGGAATAAGGCAGAAGACAAGCGTTACTACCGCCATAGCGGTTACCCGGGCGGTATTTACGAAACTAGTTTCGCTAAAATGCATGCCCGCTTTCCCGGGCGGCCATTGGAAAAAGCGGTCAAAGGTATGTTGCCGAAGGGCCCCCTGGGGTACGCGATGTTAAAGAAACTCAAGGTTTATGCAGGTGCTGCGCACCCGCACGCGGCGCAACAGCCGCGTCAACTCGAAGTCAGGGCTTGATATCATGGGCGAAAATCATAGTTACGGTACCGGACGGCGCAAAAGCGCTGTGGCACGGGTGTTCCTCAAACCGGGCAGAGGCCTGATTACTGTCAATAACAAACCGGTGGACGAGTTCTTCTCTCGTGAAACAGGCCGCATGGTGATTAGACAGCCGCTTGAGTTGACTGGAAATCTTACGACTTTCGACATCATGGTCAATATTCACGGCGGGGGTGAATCAGGGCAGGCGGGTGCGGTACGGCACGGCATAACCCGCGCGTTGATTGACTATGACGCCACCCTCAAACCAGTATTGAGCAATGCGGGTCTGGTTACCCGCGATGCCCGTGAAGTGGAGCGCAAAAAAGTAGGTCTGCGTAAGGCGCGTCGACGCAAACAATTTTCCAAGAGATAAGTTTCATGCGCTCGATACCAAAGCCGCCTGTTCTGGCGGCTTTTTTATTTGTTGTTATAATCGATGAGCCGATTTAGTGTCTCTGGCGAGGGAGCGAATAAAATTATAAATAGGGGCTCTTACAGGGAATTCAAAGGGTCCGCTATCTGTCTCCTTGAAAGAGTCAGCCCAAGGTGCTGTTTAGAGTGCTGTGTTGAGGTGCCTGGGGTAAGGGGAGCGAGAAGACAACCAGCGGTGGATGCAGCTTGAACTACTCTTAATAGGTTTGTCCCTGCTCTATAAATCCGAGGATTTCTATGCTTAAAGTCGGTATCGTAGGCGGAACGGGTTACACCGGTGTAGAACTACTGCGTATTTTGTCGCAGCATCCCGAGGTCAGCATACATGCCATCACCTCGCGCAACGAAGCCGGCCTGCCGGTGGCTGATCTGTTTCCCAGTTTGCGCGGACGAGTGCTGCTTGCATTTTCTGATCCCGCCACAGCAAGCCTGGACAAGTGCGATGTCGTATTCTTTGCGACACCCAACGGTATTGCCATGCATCAAGCCCGGTCTTTGCTGGAGGGTGGAGTACGCATCATAGATCTGGCCGCCGACTTCCGTATCAAGGATATAGCGGTGTGGGAAAAATGGTACGGCATGACTCACGCCTGTCCTGACCTAGTAGCGGAGGCTGTCTATGGCCTGCCGGAAATAAATCGCGAAAAAATCAAGCATGCCCGCCTTATCGCCAATCCCGGTTGTTATCCTACTGCGGTGCAACTGGGCTTTTTTCCCCTGATCGAAGCGGGTATCGTGGATCTGGATCATCTCGTCGCTGACGCGAAATCCGGCGTCTCAGGCGCGGGACGCAAAGCAGAGGTACATACGCTATTTTCCGAAGCCACCGATAATTTCAAAGCATATGGTGTGCCGGGACATCGGCATCTGCCGGAGATCAGGCAGGGTTTATCTCAGGTAGCAGGCAAGCCGATCGGGCTGACATTTGTGCCCCACCTCACGCCCATGATCCGTGGGATTCATGCAACACTCTACGCACAACTTACGGCAGGTGCCGATTTACAGGCGTTGTATGAAACCCGGTACGCCGATGAACCATTCGTTGACGTGTTGCCGCCGGGCGCTCATCCTGAAACCCGCTCAGTAAGAGGCTCAAACCTCTGCCGTATCGCGATCCATCGACCGCAAGGTGGCGACACGGCCGTTATACTTTCGGTAACTGATAACCTCGTCAAGGGTGCGGCTGGACAAGCGGTACAAAACATGAACCTGATGTTCGGGTTGCCGGAGACCTTGGCCATCGACCAGGTTCCGTTGCTGCCGTAATTCTTCGTCAAACGTTGCCGTTAAACGGTGAGGCGCTGCCGATGTTTGTCTCTCTGTGAGAGTAATGAAGCTTCACTGTCTGATGTTAATCCGGCATTTCATCCCGCACGCAGGGAAATTTGGCAGCTACTTGATTGAACAGATTTCCGCGATGATTTCCAGGCTGAGCTCGGCATTGTTGCTGTCATAGGCATACAGATTGTTATGATGAAATCGCTTAAAAGAAAGTTCGGGATATCAGCGTCGCGAGTGGCGGTGCGTCCGCAGATTCCTGCGTACGTGCGCTGGTTGGCTATTACAGTCCTGGTGGCTCTGGCAATGGTCCTGTCGTGGAGTATGTACGATGCCGGGCGCAAGTTTGCAGGCTTTGACAAGAACGAAATAAGCTATGAATTGGAACGGCTGTCACAGTTGAATACCCGTCTGCAACGGGATAACGACGAGCTGCGCATGAAGGTGGCAAGCGTCGATCGCCAGTTGCAAATGGACCACGTGGTGCGCGAGGACATTACCAAACAAGTCAAAGCTCTGGAAACCGAAAATATCCGCTTGAAGGAAGATCTCGCGTTTTTCCAAAACCTTGGATCGGTTCCGGGAAAAACGGAACAGCGCGTTTCCATAGGGCGTTTAAAGCTGGAACGAGGCCAGTTGCCTGGGGAATATCATTACAGCCTGCTGTTGGTCCAAGGCGGGCAGCGCCAGAAGGATTTTCAGGGTAGCCTGGAATTTACGATCAATTTCCAGCAAAATGAAAAAAAATTGACCATGCCTCTGGCAAGCGAAAGCCCTTCAAAATTGTTTGATGTTCGCTTCAAGTTTTACCAAAGGGTAGAAAGGAGCTTCCGTATGCCCTCGGACGCCACTGTCGAGAGCATGCAGGTGAAAGTGTTTGAAAACGGTATAGCACAGGCAAGATTGATGCAAACCGTGAATCTGTCTTTATAAGGAGAGGAAAATGTTTGGGAAAAAAACGGGCAAGCCCCAAAACCAGATTGATTCGCTTATCGGAGCAGACACTCACATCGACGGCAATATTAACTTCAGTGGAGGTTTGCGCGTCGACGGTCATGTCAGAGGAAATATTATTGCGTCAAGCGACAAGCTCAGCACCCTGGTCCTGAGTGACGAGGCGATTATTGAGGGAAAAATACAGGTCTCTCATGCCATTATCAATGGCACTGTAATCGGCGCCATACAGACGAGCGAATATGTGGAACTCCAGGCCAAAGCGAAAGTCTCGGGAGATGTACAATATAAGACCTTGGAAATCCACGTGGGTGCCTCGGTCCAGGGAATGTTGCTTCACCGGGACAGGGATGATATACAACCCGGCAATAAGGTGGTGCCGCTGATACCAGCGGCCCATGGGGATTGACCATTATTCAGGAGCAGAGGATAATTTTTTTACTTATTTTTTCATTCGGGAATTCAATATGAACACAGCAGCCGAGGCAGACTTGGTCGCCGGAATGCAGGTTCCGTTGATCTTCACCGATAGCGCGGCAAATAAGGTCAGAGAATTGATCGAAGAAGAAGGAAACAACGATCTCAAACTGCGAGTATTTGTAGCGGGTGGCGGATGTTCCGGCTTCAAATACGGCTTCACGTTTGACGAGCTAACGAACGAAGATGATACGGTAATGGAAAAGAATGGTGTAAAACTCCTCATCGATGCGATGAGTTTTCAATATCTGGCCGGATCGGAAATCGACTACCAGGAAAACGCTGAAGGTGCGCAATTCGTTATCAAAAACCCAGGCGCTTCCAGTACCTGTGGCTGTGGATCTTCATTTTCTGTTTGAGCGTTGAAATAACTTCATGAAAAAACGAAAGCCTCGGCTTCCGTTTTTTGTTGCTGTTTTTGCGTTTCGAGTCATTGGCAACAGCAAAGTAAACTTGAATCTCAATCTGGCCAATCCGGTAGTTGACCCGCTTATTTTTTAGTTGGCACTATCATCTCATCGCAATTTTTTGCGCTACTTGACCTTCACCTTTCTGGTTGATCGCTATAAGGCGGATGTGGGTCCAAACCGGGTTCAAGCCCGGTAAATCGCGCCGAGCACTCTGGCACCTTTTGCACCTGTTACCTTGGGAAGGCTACCGGGTATTCCGTTAACGGCCTGTTTTGCCAACCACGCAAAGGCAAACGCTTCCAGCCAGTCCGCATCGATGCCGAGCTTATCTGTCAGTTCTATCCTCTTGCCGGGCATGGCTGCTCGCAATCGGGCAACCAACGCCCTGTTTCGTGCTCCACCGCCACAGAGATACAGTTCCGAAGCATCTGGACAATACGCGAACACTGAATTGGTAATTGCGTCTACGGTCAATTGTAAAAGCGTTGCCTGCACGTCCGCTGGCTTCTCATTCCCGGTCAGGCAACTCTCCAGCCACGCAAGATTAAATAATTCTCTTCCAGCGCTTTTAGGCGGCGGGCGAGAAAAAAAAGGAAGCGCCAGTAACTTCTCAAGCAACGCTTCGATGACTTCGCCCGATTCAGCCCACATCCCGTTTTCGTCATATGTTCTGCCGGTATGACGCAAGCACCACGCATCCATCAGGGTGTTGCCGGGTCCACAGTCATATCCGCTGGCACCTTCACCGGGAATAAGACTGGTCAGATTGCAAATTCCGCCGATGTTAATGACGAGGCGGTGAATGTGCGAGTCGTTGAATAGCATCTGGTGAAAGGCCGGAACCAGGGGCGCGCCTTCCCCACCAGCGGCGATGTCACGGCTTCGGAAGTCTGCCACCACGGTGATACCGGTGAGTTCAACCAGCAATGCGGGATTTGATAGCTGAATAGTGTAACCCATCTCCGCTTGCGGGCAGTGACGTACAGTCTGCCCATGGCAGCCTATCGCAACAATTTCGCTCGGTTTTACCCGTCCAACGTCAAGCAGACCGATCACTGCCTCCGCATAATGCCGCGCAAGCTCATTACCAAGCATGGCTGCGCGGTGCAGCTCATCAGGACCCGGTTGATGCAGATCGAGCAATCGGCTGCGCAGATCCGAATTGAAAGGCAAATAAAAGGAGTTCAGCAGGGACGGCAGTGAAGGAGTGAAATCAGCCAGCACTGCATCGATTCCATCAAGACTGGTGCCTGACATAAGGCCGATATAGTAAGCGGATTTCAACCCGCCCACCGTTGCGCTTGAAGTCTGATTTTGGCTGATCTGGCTGATTGGCCGCTCGTTGAAGCTAATCCAGGAACGCGAGATTGGTTCCCCGTAGCATATCCAGCCGTGCCATCAGCGGCTTCGTATGCTCGTAAAACGTCGGCATGTGCCTGGCTAAAACGGGATGCGCGGCGGGCATCGCAACCTTCAATGGGTCGCGCTGGACGCCGTTGAAGCGAAATTCATAATGCAGGTGGGGACCTGTAGCCATTCCAGTAGCTCCGACGTGGCCGATAACGTCACCCTGGCTGACACGCTGGCCCTTGCGCAAGCCTTTAGCAAAGGCCGACAAATGGCCGTAAACGGTGGAATACGTTCCTTGATGTTGCAGGATAACGACATTTCCATAACCGCCCTGCCAGCCTGCCAATGCCACAGTCCCATCGGCTGCGGCTTTTACTCGCGTGCCAGTTGGGGCGGCGTAGTCTATGCCGCTATGGGCGCGCCATGTTTTCAGGATTGGATGGAAACGAGCGCTGGAAAAACCGGAACTGATGCGAGAAAACTCAAGCGGAGAACGCAGGAAGGCCTTTCGCAAATTCTTGCCGTCGGGGGCGTAATATCCGCTTTCACCACTTTCAGCCTGGAAATATAAAGCCCGATGAGGCGTACCCTGATTGACGAACTCCACCGCAAGCACTCTCCCCGGCCTGGCGGGCTCGCCGTTACAATAGAGCGAATCGTACACTACGGTAAAGCGGTCGCCTTTGCGCAAATCCCGGTGAAAATCGATGTCAGACGCCAAAATATCGACAATCTGCAAGGCGATGCTTTCAGGCACACCCGCGCTATCTACGGCTGCAAATAACGAGCTGTTTATGACGCCGGATTTCATCTGGATGTGCGTCTCCAGTTGAGCCGGCTGCTCACTGGTTTTGAAGCCGCCATCGGATTTTTCCATCATCAACTGTTCACTACCACCGGGAAAATAGCGCAGCCAAAGCAATTGCCCCATCGCATTGGTCTGTACGTGCACTATCTTGCCAGGCACCAGTTGATGCATGGCTTTGACATTCCGTGCATCACGCAGAAAGCTGACTACATCCTTATTATCCACCTCAAGGCGGGAGAGCAGGGTTGCAATCGTGTCGCCGCGCTGGATGCGTTCCTGGCGCCGGAACTCCAGATTGGTATCGAAAGACGGATGAATTTCAGGAAGATCGAGGCCGAGGACGACCTGCTGCACAGGCAGATCTTCCAGCGAAGTATCCGGCGCGATACCAAAGGCGGCCATCATGCCGAATAACGGAAAGCTCGATAACAGAATCAGCCAGCGCAACCTTTTTTTTGTCAGCGCCAGTGGCTTTTGTGCAATAAGCCCGCTTTTATCGTCCCGCATGCTCCCCTCGTGCTTTTGAGAGGCAGAGTCTAACATAAAATAGTCGTCGAGCGTGAAGCCCGGGTCATGCCGGACCGATGTAACCGATCCGCCTTTCCGTGCTGTTCGGCCATCGCTCCGCCCGACCGCGCGGCCGCGAGAATGCTTAATTTTATCTTCAGAAGCAACTATCGTATAATCGCGGCTCCCAGAACGGCGGCTTTCTAAAGGAAGCTCCGAGAATCTTTATAGTGCGCCACTCCCTCCCACCAGGCCATATTCGGCATGAATCACGTTCACGGCGTCTCATCCATTCCGACCCTAACTCCAACCCGGGCGTGACTTGGCTTAACATCTTTTTGGATTCCTATTCATCATATTAACCATCTTATTTACACGGGGAGCCGCACATGTCCACAGAAGATCTGACGCTTGATTTACTGGCATATCATGCCTTTCCCCGCCTTGCAACAGCCGTGCGTATGCGCTCAGATGCTATTATCCAGTCGTGGGAAGTGGCAGTGCGTCAAACACTTCCCGCTGCGGACAAACTCACCCTTCAGCAGCTTAAAAATTCGCTGCCTGCGATTCTGCAAGAGATCGCGGACGCATTTGCTTCAGATCAACCCCGGGATACCCAAGAACTTATCGAAGGCAGCAAAAGCCACGGCACCACTCGCTTTCACGAGAATTACAACATAGGGGAATTAATTGTCGAATACCGGCTGCTCAGGAGAATAATCATTGACCAAGTCTCTGAGGCCCTGCACGAAGAATTGGATACAAGGTGCGTGGTCGCCCTGAACATGGCTATTGACGCTATTCTCCAGGGCGGAATCACCACATTTACCGCTCACCTGCAACAGGAGATTAAGGCCTCGGCAGAAATCCAGGCCAAGTACCTTTCATTTCTTTCACATGACCTACGGAATCATCTCAACCATGCCACGGTCCAGTTGCAGCTGCTCGCCGCAAGGCTAGCTCGAGCTCCGGAATATGCGGACAGCGCGGAGAGTATTCAATCGATCAAACGGGCAATCCTTCATACGACCGCTGGAATGGACCAGTTGCTGCAGGCAGAGCGGTTGCGGCATCATGCCGTTGACTTCGATGGGCAGACCGTGGATCTGCGTCTACTGTTGTCGGAAGTGGCCCAACAGTGCTTGCATCAGGCACAATCCAAAGGATTACGGTTAGAAGTGGAAGTGCCTGATGAGGCCCTGATCACGAGCGATGAGGGGCTGCTAACGCTCGTATTGCAGAACCTGTTGGGTAACGCGGTAAAATACAGTTCCAGGGGCACCGTAAAAATATCAGCTCACAATTTATCTAACGGCGATGCCACCGGTTGGGTACTCAGCGTGAGCGACCAGGGACCGGGCATTGCGCCGCACAACCTGACAAATCTATTCGATGCCTTCAAACGCGGCGATACGTACGGCAAACCGGGCGTGGGGTTAGGGCTGACCATCGCAGTGCATTCCGCCAGGCTGTTGGGTGGCGAACTGGAAGTAGAATCGGAGCTCAACGTCGGCTCAACCTTCCGGCTGGTTTTGCCAAACCGTGATGCTTCGGCTGCCTGATCATTCCCGCTGCGTCTATTTGTCTCGTTGCCGCCAGTATTTTAAGATGGTATCAGTCTTTAAAGTCCCGACGCAGAACGCGTTATTGAAGCACGATTGATTAAATTTCGCTCGGAACCCTTCACCGCTTTTCCGCTCGGCGCGTTCACCGTTTTAGGTTTCGCACCGTTTTATCTTTTTCCCGTCCCCCTCTTCACGCTCGCACTGCTGTGCCATTTCTGGCGGAGGAGCACAACACCCAGACAGGCGGCTGTGCTGGGATTTTCTTTTGGCATGGGCATGTTCAGCGCGGGCGTGACATGGATTTATGTGAGCCTGCACGATTTTGGCGGGATGCCGATGCCAGCCGCAGTGCTTGCACTGTTTGTTCTTTGCGCCTACCTGTCCTTATTCCCTGCAGTGGCAGGCTGGCTGCTGAAGAAACTGAATATCGTTATGCCTTTGGTTTGGTCATTGGCTGCGGGAGCGCTATGGGGATTATCCGATTGGCTGCGTAGCGTATTGTTCACCGGATTTCCGTGGTTGACAATGGGATATTCCCAAGCCCCTGCGAGCCCCCTGGCGGGCTACGCCGCCGTGCTGGGTGTCTACGGTATTTCGCTGATTCTGGTTTCAAGCGCAGCACTGATGTGTCTGCTTTTTGAAAAAGAATTTCGTAATCGGCGGTATCTGTTGCCTCTGTCTGCAATCTGGATTACCGGTTTCGGCTTGCAACACGTCCATTGGACCGAACCACAGGGAGAGCGGGTAACGGTAAGCCTGTTGCAGGGAAATATTTCGCAAGACATGAAATGGCGAGCGGATCAAATCGTCAATTCGATGGAAACTTACGCCAGACTCGCGCTGGAAAGCAGCAGCCGCCTGATCATCACGCCGGAAATCTCGATACCACTGCATCGCAACGAGGTCCCTTCAAGCTATCTGGCCCAACTTGCCACCCATGCTAAACGAAATAATGGTGATATTCTCGTCGGCATGGTTGAAGCGCCCGGTGGCGGCGACGAATATTATAATTCCATGTTCAGCTTTGGCGCCTCGCCCGATCAGACCTATCGCAAGCACCATCTGGTGCCATTCGGTGAGTTTATTCCGTTAAAATTTTTGTTCGGCTGGGTCGCCAACGTTTTCCCGTTGTCAGATTTTTCCCGGGGCGGCCTTGATCAGAAACCCATGAGTCTGGCCGGTCAAAAAGTGGCGGTGAATATTTGCTACGAGGATGTTTTTGGAGAAGAGATCATCAAGCAGTTGCCCGAAGCCACGCTGCTTGCAAACGTCAGTAATGATGCGTGGTTTGGCCGATCCATCGGCCCCCGGCAGCACTTGCAGATTTCACAAATGCGCGCGCTGGAGACAGGCCGCTATATGCTGCGCGCGACCAATACCGGCGTTACGGCCATTATTAATGAACGCGGAGTCGTTTTGCAGGAAGCGGAGATATTTACCACAACCGCCCTTCATGGTGCAGTCCAGGGGTTTTCCGGCTCAACTCCTTACGTACGCTTCGGCAATATGCTCTTATTCGGGCTCTCCGGCTTGCTGCTGGTTATAGCCGTCTTGTCCCGGTTTCGCGGTAAAACGAAAAGATAAACGAAAAAAACCGGTAAAATCTCATCCTTATGCGCAGGACACGGCCGTCGGCCGTCCGCCATATGCACGAGTCTCTGCCCGAAATTTGCCGTACGTCTGCCGGAACCTCTATGCATACTTTTCAGGAAATCATACTTTCATTGCAACATTACTGGGCCAGGCAAGGCTGCGCGCTGCTGCAACCGTATGACATGGAAGTGGGCGCGGGCACTTCGCATACCGCCACCTTTCTGCGGGCGCTTGGACCGGAGCCGTGGCGTGCCGCCTACGTGCAGCCTACGCGCCGCCCCAAGGATGGCCGATATGGTAAAAACCCCAATCGCTTGCAACACTACTATCAGTTTCAGGCTGTGCTGAAACCTGCGCCATCCAATATCCTCGAACTGTATCTCGGCTCGCTGAAAGAACTCGGGTTCGACCTGAAACAAAATGACATTCGTTTCGTCGAGGACGATTGGGAGAACCCCACCCTCGGCGCCTGGGGTCTAGGCTGGGAAGTGTGGTTGAACGGCATGGAAGTGACGCAGTTCACCTACTTTCAGCAAGTCGGCGGCATGAATTGCAAGCCAATCACGGGCGAAATTACCTACGGGCTGGAACGGCTGGCCATGTACCTGCAAGGTGTGGAAAATGTATTTGATCTTACCTGGACGGAAGGTCTTTCCTACCGGGATGTATACCACCAGAATGAAGTCGAGCAGTCAGCATATAATTTCGAGCACAGCGATGTGGATGCTTTGCTGAGCGCTTTTGCCAACCATGAAAAACAGGCGAGATATGTTATGGATCAGGGTCTGGCGTTGCCCGCCTATGAACAGGTATTGAAAACCGCGCACACCTTTAATCTGCTGGATGCGCGCGGTACGATCTCCGTTACAGAGCGGGCTGCATATATCGCGCGAATTCGCGACCTCGCTCGAAGGGTAGCGCACGCCTATTACGAAAGCCGCAAGCATCTGGATTTTCCCATGGCGCCGCGCGAATGGGTCGAACAGTTGACGGAGAATGCGGCTTGACTCTCGCGACCGGAAACGCAACCAAAAATTTGCTCGTTGAGTTGCTCGTTGAGGAATTACCGCCCAAATCGCTGAAGAAGCTCGGTGACAGTTTCGCGGAAAACTTGCTTGCTAGCCTCCGAATGCAGGGCTTGGCCTCGAACGATTCTGTCAGCATCTCTTTCGCCTCACCTCGGCGTCTCGCCGCACATATCCGCAATGTAGCGTTCGAAGCCCCGAATAAATCCATCTCGCATAGGCTGATGCCCGTAGCGGTCGGCCTGGACGCGAATGGAGAAGCCACACCGGCGTTGCGCAAGAAACTCGGCGTTCTCCTCGGCGACTGCGCGTTGGTGCCAGTGCCCCAGCTTAAGCGTGCTTTGGATGGTAAAGTGGAAGCATTGTTTTTCGACAGCATAGTGAAAGGCGCGAGGTTGGCTGAAGGTTTACAGAAAGCACTCGAGGAAGTGCTCGCGAATCTCCCGATCGCCCGGATGATGACCTACCAGCTCAGCGACGGCTGGACCACTGTGGATTTCGTGCGGCCCGCGCATGGCCTCGTTGCTCTGCATGGCCCGGAAATCGTGCCGGTCGGCGTGCTGGGCTTGACCGCCGGGCGCGAAACGCAAGGGCATCGGTTTGAAAGCCGCTTGAACCCGATCGTGCTCAAAGACGCCGACAGTTATGCGCAGCAACTGGAAAGCGAAGGTGCGGTGATTGCCGGTTTTGCGGAGCGTCGGCTTGCGATAATCGAGCAGCTTAATAAGCTTGCGGGCAACGACTTAAAATGGATTGACGACAGGCAGCTGCTTGATGAAGTCACCGGGCTGGTTGAGCACCCCAACGTTCTGATGGGCAGATTTGAATCCGACTTCCTTGAGGTGCCGCAGGAATGCCTGATTCTGACCATGAAAGTGAACCAGAAATATTTTCCGCTGCTGGACACGAACGGCAAGCTTTCTCATAAATTTCTGATCGTTTCCAACATCTGTCCGGCTGATCCCAGCCACATCATTGCCGGCAATGAACGTGTGCTGCGTTCCCGCCTGGCGGATGCGAAATTCTTCTATGATCAGGATCGCAAGAAGACGTTGGCTTCGCGCGTGGAAGCCTTGCGCGAGGTGGTTTATCACAACAAGCTGGGCACTCAAGCCGATCGGGTGGAAAGAATCTGGGCCATCGCCCAGGCGATTGGTCTGCAATTAGGCGGTAGTGAACTGGCGGCCGAGGCGGGCGAAGCCGCCATGTTGTCCAAGGCCGATTTGCTCACCGACATGGTGAATGAGTTTCCCGAGTTGCAGGGTATCATGGGGGGCTATTACGCGAAACATGATGGGCTGGCTGAAGATGTCGCGCATGCAATCGAAGATCACTACAAACCTCGATTTGCAGGTGATGAATTGCCGCGTAATATGGCAGGGGTTTGCACGGCATTGGCTGATAAGCTGGAAGCACTGGTGGGCATGTTTGGCATCGGACAAATACCGACAGGCGATAAAGATCCGTTTGCGTTGCGCCGTCACGCGTTGGGGGTTATCCGCATATTGATCGAAAAAGACCTACCGCTGTACCTGGATACGCTGCTGGAACAAACATCGGGTATTTTTGGCCACAGGATTAACCACGCATCGGACACGCTGAGTGATTTCATTTACGAGCGGCTTCGCCACTATTTCAGTATCAGATATTTTGATGATGCGGCTTTTTCCTCGGGTAAAGACTACTATGGAGCCGACGCTACGGATCAGGTTGGTTTTTCCCCCCAACAGATTGACGCAGTACTCGCATTGCGGCCCCAGCGCCTGGATGACATCAAAAAACGCCTTACGGCAGTGCGTGCCTTTGCCTCGTTACCGGAAGCGGAAAGTCTCGCGGCAACCAACAAGCGCGTCGGGAATATTCTTAAAAAAGCTGCGATCAGCGGCGCAGGCAAAGTGGATGCGGCACTGTTACAGACGCCTGCCGAACATGCTTTGCATCAGGCCTTGTGCCACATTGCGCCGCAAGCTGACGCGGCATTCGCTGCGGGCGACTATACCGGTTCACTGCAGCTTCTGGCCGCGTTAAAACAGCCGGTGGATGAGTTTTTCGATCATGTGATGGTAAATGTAGAGGATGAAATATTACGTAACAATCGGCTCGCCTTACTTGCTCAGTTGCATCAGGCAATGAATCGCGTGGCCGATATTTCCAGACTGGCTGTTTGACAACACGACTATGAAACTGGTCATTCTCGATCGCGACGGTGTCATCAATTATGACAGCGAAGCCTTCATCAAGACACTGGACGAATGGAAACCCATCCCAGGCAGCCTGGAAGCCATTGCACATCTTACCCAAGCGGGTTATCGGGTCGTTGTTGCCACCAACCAGTCGGGTATCAGCCGAGGCCTGCTCGACATGGGCACACTCAACGCCATCAATGACAAGATGTGCAAGGCGGCCAACCAGGCTGGCGGTCGTATCGACGCGATGTTTTTCTGCCCGCACGCCACTACGGATAACTGCGATTGCCGGAAGCCCGCGACCGGAATGTTCAAGGAAATCTCGGAGCGCTTCGGGCTGGAGTTGAACGGCGTTCCTGCAATCGGTGACTCACTGCGCGATTTGCAAGCCGCGGCCGCGGTGAACGCAATCCCGGTTCTGGTATTAACCGGCAAGGGCGAAAAAACCAAGGCGGAAGGGGGACTGCCGGTAAACACCTTGATATTTCCAAACCTTGCGGCCGCCGTTGATGCGCTGACAGAACAAGCATGATCCTTGCAGTGCTGCGCTCGGCGATTTACACGTTATGCCAGATTGTCATTACCCCGCTCTATTTCCTGATTATACTGGCCGCGTTTCCGCTGTCTCCACTCAGCCGCTACCGTATCACTTCCGGCTGGGCACATCTGATGCTGTTCCTGCTGCGGATTATCTGTGGCATCCGTTACCGCGTTATCGGGGCGGAGCGGATTCCGCAAACGCCGAGTATCATACTGTCCAAACATCAATCGGCATGGGAAACGCTCGCATTTCAGCAGATTTTTCCACCCCAGGTCTGGGTGCTGAAAAAAGAGCTGCTGCGTGTTCCGTTTTTCGGTTGGGGACTGGCGATGACAAGTCCGATCGCGATCGATCGCAACTCGGGTAAAGCAGCGCTTAAGCAGATTGTCGTTCAGGGAAAAGACAGGCTTAAACGGGGGTTCTGGATTGTGGTTTTTCCGGAGGGCACCCGCATTCCGCCCGGACAAAAAGGCAAATACCGCATTGGCGGCGCATGGCTGGCCACTCACACGGGTGTGCCCGTGGTCCCGGTAGCGCATAATGCGGGGCGGTTCTGGGGTAGGAACGCCCTTGTCAAGCTGCCTGGCACCATCACAGTAAGTATCGGGACGCCGATAGATCCCACTGGAATGGAACCCGACGACCTCAATGCCAAAGTGGAATCATGGATAGAAGCTGAGGTGGCGCGGATTGACCATGGGGCACCGGACGCTTTATGACTCTGGAAAGACCATGAGAGAGACATTAGCCCAGACCTCGGCAGCAGCCAGATTATCGACAGGTGAGGTTCGGCGCGTCAGCCTCAACGGCAAGGAGGTCGCCTACACCCTCATGCGCTGCAAGCGGAAAACCATCGGCATGAGAGTGGACGGCACCGGCCTGACCGTTCGTATCCCGACGAGAGAATCGTTACGCTGGGTCGAATCGGTGCTACAGAACAAAGCCGACTGGATCGTCAAAAAACTGGACGAATGGACACAAAGAAAACCCCGCGGTCCGGAGTGGGAAGAAGGTGCCGTCTTTCCGCTGCTGGGTGAGCCCTGGCAATTGGTGCCCACCCCGAACGGATCGGCGCAATTGGTTCCGGCGGCGAAAAATATCAAGGCTGAGCAGGCACAGCTGCAATTATCGCTGCCATCCGTACTGACTGCTCAGCAAATCGAGCGCATCGTAATGAACTGGTACCGCAGCCACGCCCTGGCATGCTTCAGCGAACGTATCGCCTTGTACGCGCCCAGGCTCGGCGTTGAACTGCCGCGATTGCGGTTATCGTATGCCCGAACCCTATGGGGCAGTTGCACATCGCGCGGAGTGGTCCGCCTGAACTGGCGGCTGATCCAAAAGCCACTCCATCTGGTAGATTATGTTGTCGCGCATGAATTGTCCCACCTCATTGAAATGAACCATTCCTCGGCGTTCTGGCAAACGGTGGAACGTGTATATCCCAACTATGCGGCGGCGAGAAAAGAATTGAAGAGTGATGGACCATAGCAGAGCTATTGTCTAGCAAGTACTTCTGTTATTGATTAGCCGTAGCAGTCCCATTTTAGTTGGACCGAGCGGAGAATCTGCCATTGACAGATCGGAGGGCCTCGCGCCAGAGTGTCTCAAATATAGACCCCAAGCGGATGAAGGAGGTTTCCCCAGACCAATGTCCACTATGGGCGGTGGAGCAGCCTATGCCGAAAGGACCGTATCTTGGCCTTGGAGGTCATTCTGGACAGTTCTGTACCCACTTATCGACGAGCTTGAAGCCCCGTTAGCCAGCGGCCCACATCTTCCGTAAGCGTTGACACCCTTCACCGTTCTGCATGTATCGGATGTGCCTGATGTGGGCTACGTCGAACGGAACATCAGCCGCTGATTGGGTCTGATTGGGTGATCATGATCACATCTTTACCAAGCGTGTGTGCAATCCCCCATTTCGTAGAACACGTTAGCATTGCGTCCCGTCAAGTCACAAATCACAATACTTGCCCTATAAATCAGCGACACGACATCTTGAATGATGTGGTCGCGCACCCAGATGTCATCCACTCGCTGACAGTCCATGCCAGCTGCAGTCACCGCAGACTGCAACGCATTGTAAACAGAGTTGAATCGTGCCTCGAATGCCATCATGACTGCCACTAGGTTAATGTCCTGTAATGGCACATTTGAGATATTTGTATTTATAAGTGGCCGACTTGACCCAATTCGTCCGGTAATCTATTCACAGTGGACACTCCATATTCCACTTAGCCGCTGGCCCTTCGCGTTTCCTTCGGTCGCGCTCCCGTCCAGCCGGCGAGTTGGATCCCAGTTAGCCTTTCATAGGCTTGTGTTCATGTTGGACAGGCCTTTGCCCGTTTCAACTGAAACGCTGTCTACACGATTTTACAGGGCACGATAGCGTCCTCATCATAGGGGTAGATCGCGCACAACCGATGATAGCCATCGGCAATGGTAACCCTGCCATTGGCTGAATCCCGTACCAGCAAAAGCGGCCGGAGCGCCTGCCCCGACTCTATTTTCTGTTGATCTTTTTCGACGTGCGCGTTGCTGATCCCAAGCAGGGACAGACGGGATGCCCTGAAAATGTCTTTTGCCTTGAACTCCGATAGCGAGCCGCGTCTCAATTTTTCCACATACGCGTTTGCCATAGATTGCTCATATATCAGGCTCAGATACGACTTCGCCGCCAGGTAGTCGTGTTCTTCCGGTTCGCTCAGCCACTTGATTTCCACTTTCTTCGCCATTTCCAGTTCTCCCAGGAATTGAAAGGAGCTACCGCTGCCGATATTGCATGGCCGTAGTTTGAGCTAATACAGATTAGCCGTTATGTTAGTATTTCTCATCCATATTCATTATTGTTTATTTGTCATGCGTAGCTTCTTCACTACTGTTCTGATGGTCTTGCTGCTAAACGCCTGCGGTCTCAAGGGGCCGCTTTATCTACCCCAACCAGCCGCACCCGAATCGGGACAAGCCCCGGCTGATGGGAAAAAGAAGTGAGCGGTTGGCCGTTCGATTATCGCAGCAACAGGCTTTGGGGTGAATCGGTTCCCCTGGATCGCATTGCCGAGGAAATTGGCACTCCGTGTTATGTTTATTCCCGAGCGGCGCTGGCTGCCGCTTACGAGGCATTCGATGCCGCGTTTGGCGGGCGCGACCATCTGATTTGCTATGCGGTGAAAGCCAACTCCAATCTGGCTATTCTCAACTTGTTCGCCCGGCTCGGCAGCGGCTTCGACATTGTTTCGGGCGGTGAACTCCAGCGGGTTTTGAAAGCGGGAGGCGATCCGCAAAAAATCGTATTTTCCGGTGTGGGCAAGCGGCCTGATGAAATGCGGGCCGCGCTTGACGCGGGGATATTCTGTTTCAATGTGGAATCCCGGTCAGAGCTGGAAATGCTGGATCGCGTTGCGCGCGAAGTGAAGAAGACAGCGCCGGTGAGCCTGCGCGTCAACCCGGACGTGGACGCGAAGACTCACCCTTATATTTCCACCGGCCTCAAGGAAAATAAATTCGGAATTCCCTTTGAAGAAGCGGAATCCCTATATGCCTTGTCTCGGCAATTTGAGAATTTACGCATCACCGGGCTGGATTGCCATATTGGCTCACAACTGACAGAACTCGCTCCTTTCGCAGAAGCCTGCGGGAAAATGCTGGAATTGCTTGATCGCCTGCAGACTCAGGGGTTGGAAATCGATCACCTCGATTTGGGCGGTGGGTTGGGTATTCGCTATTCCGGAGAAAGCCCGCCATCCGCCCGCGACTATGTCAACGCGTTATGCGGCCAGATCGGCCAGCGCAAGCAACGCGTATTGATCGAGCCTGGACGGGCGCTCGTGGGAAACGCCGGTGTGTTGCTGACGCGCGTGGAATACCTGAAACACAGTCCCCATCGCAACTTCGCCATTGTGGATGCGGCAATGAACGACCTTATGCGCCCTGCCTTGTATGATGCCCACCATGAAATCGTTCCAGTAATTTCGAAAAATGATGGGAACGTAAAAACCTATCAGGTTGTCGGCCCTGTTTGCGAAACCGGGGATTTTCTTGGGCATGACCGCGATCTGGCCCTGTCTGAAGGAGATTTGCTCGCCATCATGTCTGCCGGAGCCTATGGCATGAGCATGAGTTCGAATTACAATACGCGCCCGCGGGCCGCCGAGGTGATGATCGATGGGGACCGGATCCATGTCATACGCGAACGCGAGTCCATAGACCAGTTGATCGCTGGCGAAACAATACCGTCCTGGCGGACTGCGGGGTTGGACTGCTTTCTGTCACCTCTTTGAAAGCGTCACTGGCCGTTACAACAGAAAAAGGGTAGCCAACCCGAGGAAAATGAAGAAACCGCCGCTATCAGTAACGGCTGTTATCAGTACGCTCGAACCTGTTGCCGGGTCACGGCCGAGTTTATGAAGAGTCAGGGGTATCAGCACGCCCAATACCGCCGCCAGCAGCAAGTTCAACAGCATTGCCAATGTCATCACCAGGCCCAGGGACGCGCTCCGGTAGATCAGAAAGGCGAACAATCCGACGATACTCCCCCATACCAGACCGTTTACCACGCTCACGCCCATTTCCTTGGCAAACAGCTTGCGCGCGTTCGCTGCATTAATCTGGCCCAACGCGAGCGCACGCACGATCATCGTAATGGTCTGGTTGCCTGAATTGCCGCCAATTCCGGCAATGATCGGCATCAGCGCCGCCAACGCTACCAGTTTTTCAATCGAGTCCTCGAATATGCCAATGACACGGGAGGCAATAAACGCGGTGACCAGGTTGATAGCCAGCCAGGTCCACCGGTTTTTCAGGCTTTTCCATATCGGCGCGAACAGATCCTCTTCTTGCCGCAGACCACCCAGATTGAGCGCTTCGCTTGAGGATTCCTCCCGAATAAAATCCATCACCGCGTTAACGGTAACACGCCCCATCAGTTTGTCTTCTCCATTTACGACGGCGGCCGAAACAAGATCATAGCGCTCGAATGCCTGCGCGGCTTCGTGCGCCTTCTCGTTGGGATGAAATGCCACCGTTTGACGGGTCATAACCGAGTCCACGGTTGCGTTCGGATCGCTTACCAGCAACCTGTTCAATGGCAACACACCCTTGAGGTGCTCGCCTCGATCCACTACGAACAATAGATCGGTATGATCAGGGAGTTCATCAAGGCGTCGCAGATAACGCAATACCACTTCCATTGTCACGTCTTCGCGGATGGTCACAACGTCAAAATCCATCAGCGCGCCAACCGAGTCTTCCGGATAGGACATCGCGGCGCGCAACTTCTCGCGCTCCTCCATCGGAAGGGACTGAAACACATCATGGATCACTTCACTTGGAAGATCGGAGGCGATGTCGGCGATTTCGTCGGCATCCAGCTGTTCTGCCGCAGCGAGCATTTCCCCGCTGTTCATGGTAGCGATCAGCGTTTCACGTACCGCATCCGAGACTTCCAAAAGGATTTCACCGTCGCGCTCGGCCTTGACCATATCCCAGACGATCAGGCGCTCTTCAAGCGGCAAGGCCTCCAGAATGTGCGCGACGTCGGCGGGATGGAGCCTGTCGAGAAGGTTCTGCAATTCCGCCAGATCCGGTTTTTTTTCTACAGACTCGCCCAGGTCCGGATGCGCAACATGCGCGCGCTCTTCCGCCAGTTCCTGTTGGCGCAACAGGTGGATTATTCGCTGCAAGTGCTCTTGCAGGTTTTCCGTTTCCCTGAGTTTATTTGCTTTTGTCATGACAGATCGCTTTATCGGAGCGGCGGGAGCGACGGAACGGTGGGAGAAAATCGGGCGCTATTATGACAGGACGGACGAGGAACCGAAAGTATGCATGGCTCTCCCGACCCTTATACTCTGCCTTTGAGACAGCGAGAATACTATGGAATTTCCACCAGGGCCATGCGGCTGAGGATGATGCCGGTTTTCTTCGATAACCACGGTGTATTGCGGTGACGGTCGTAGAAGCGAGGATTCGGAACCATTGCCGCGAGGCGGGCTGCCTGTTCCGCGCTGATCGAAGAAGCCGAGGCGCCGTAATAATGGCGGATCGCAGCCTCCGCGCCAAACACGCCATTTCCCCACTCAATCACATTCAGATAGATTTCCATGATGCGGCGTTTGGACATCACGTTTTCAAGCATCAATGTGATGAGCGCTTCCTGGATCTTACGCCATGGGGTCTTTTGACCCGAGAGGAATAAGTTTTTTGCGAGCTGCTGGCTGATGGTGGAGCCGCCTGCCACCAGCCTGCCTTTTTTCAGATTTTTTTCGTAGGCTTTCTGGATGGCCTCGAAATCAAAACCCTCGTGCTCCAGAAATTTGCTGTCCTCGGCAGCAACGATTGCCCGCTTGAGATTGGGTGAAATTCGTTCATACGGCATCCATTTCATCCTCAGCGTGGCGCCGGGATCTTTCTGCCGCAATATCTCCAGCCGATCCTGCATGAAAGCACTGGTCGACGGGTTATAAAAGTTCCAGTAAACAACGTGGCCAAAGATCCATAACTGGTAGATCAACGCCAGGCCGATGAGAAATAGAGGGATGCGCCAGAACCAGCGCCGGAGAAACGGCTTCATGCGTTTGACGCACTATGACGTTTTCAAGGTATTTCACGCATGGGACCTGAGCATTTCAATGACCGTATCCGTTCTTGGCCTGACCCCCCGCCAGAGAAAGAATGATTCCGCTGCCTGCTCTACCAGCATACCAACCCCATCGGAGAAATGCGTAACGCCCTGCAGCGCTGCGAATTGCAGAAAAGGAGTATCTCTATTTCCATACATCATGTCATACGCCAGGGACTCGGCGGCAAAAACGCCGGCTGGCAGCGGCGGCAGTTCCCCATTCAGACTGGCGGAAGTGGCATTAATGACGAGGTCGAATTGCTCCCCATGAAGATCAGCGTAATCAATGGCTACGACGTTCCCTGAACTGGAAAACCGCTGCTGCAGCTCATATGCTTTTTCTTGCGTACGATTGGCGACAGCCAGAATAGACGGTTCATATTCAAGCAGCGGCATGATTACCCCGCGCGCAGCGCCCCCCGCGCCGATCAGTAATACCCGTTTGCCTGTAAGCGAAAATTTCAGGTTGGCCGTAATGTCACGCACCAATCCCGCGCCATCGGTGTTGTCGCCAAGAATTGCTTCGTCTTCCAATACGAGCGTATTGACCGCCCGTGCAGCGTCAGCCCGCTCGGTGTGATGGGTAGATATCCTGAAGGCTTCGAGCTTGAATGGAACAGTCACGTTCAAGCCTTTACCCCCGTGCTGGCGAAACTCGGTTACCACGGTGGGGAATTCGCCAATCGGTGCAAGTATCTTTTCATAACGCATGTCCTGGCCAGTCTGCCGGGAAAACTCACCATGAATCAGGGGTGATTTGCTATGGGCAACAGGGTTGCCGATAACGGCGTAATAATCAGACATGAGGGAAATGCCCGGCTTGAAATTGGCTATTCACTCGTCAGTTCGTCTGAACGAGTAAATGCCCAAGTGCGCGTGATGTGCAGGATGTCAATGTCCCGGCTGATATCGGGTGGAAAAGGGGCAAATCCATTTTGTCCAGCCAATTTCACGATGCGTACCGCCGCCTCATCCAAAACGGTTTTGCCCGACGGCCGGTTGATTTCGATAGATTCCAGGCTGCCATCGGACCTGATGCCAACGGTGAGCTGCAGGTTTCCGTAGAGTTTTTCGCGTTTCGCTGCTTCGGGATAATTGAGATTCCCGATCCTCTCCACCTTGATGCGCCAGTCTTCAACATAACGGGCAAAGCGGTATTCCTGTGTGCGGGCACCGATGAATTTGCGTTTTGGACGCTTCTGATAAGCTTCGTAATCCTGCGCAGTCTGCGCTTCCAGGCGTGCAATCTCGAGGCTTCTTTGAACCAGATCGCCGGCATCGGTAATTTTTGAGTCTTGCTCCAACCGATCCGAGGGCTGAGCGGTTTGCTTCACCTCCTCGTCGCTGCTGATCGCTGTCATCAGCCGTTTCGCTTCCTGCTCAAGCTGCTCTGTTCGTTGATTGACAGCGGCCGCCTCGGTTGCATTCTCAGGCTTCGGCATGAGCGAAACAGGCGTTTTCGCCCGGCGATTGCTATCGGTGTTGCCCCCCCCGTCCAGGTTGGCCTGCGCCAGCGCATCTGCTTTTCGCGGTTTCGATGCTGACTGGCTGTTTACCAATACGACTTCCAGCGGAACGCTGGCATGCTCTTTTTTTGCAGAGGGGAGTTTGAAGTTGATACCGAACAGGACAATGGCATGAATTACTATTGATACCGCTATTGCCACGTTTAAGCGTGACGAACGGTTCAGCAGCCAATCATGGACATAGGCTGAATGAAAATCGGAAATATTTGAGGTTGCGCTCAATTGGTCAGCAGAGTATCGGAATTACGCTGGAAAAATATTTTTCAGGATTTACCGGAATGCTTGGCATGGAGCGTCTGGCAGGCAACTGAGCGGGCAACTGAGCGTACACAACGAGAGAGGACAGTCGGGGTCATTTGCGCGCGGATTGTAGCGTGTGCACATCCATTGACGACGTTCAACCCAATGCGAATTCAACCTAATGAGAGCCGGCTCCTGTCTCAGCAACCAGGATGAGATCTATGTTCATTCTATCTTCAGTACCCATCTATTCTAAACAATAAAAAACTTTTTTGTCACGTTAGAATGATCTTACTGACGGTCAACCTCTCATGCCTGAAGTTTATGCAGAAACCGTACGCTGAAAGTGAGTTCCAGCAGGTCAATCTGGGACACTTCCACTTCAATGCTTGTTTCCGGCGGCATATCCGGTAGTGAGGATACCCGCGCTATCAACGGTAAATGGTCCAGCTTTACCAGGTTCTCCTTCAACACCTGCGCACCGGTTATTTCAATTTTTTCCTGCAACAGCCACCGCAGGCACCAGTAGCGCTCCATGCTGCGTTGAAAATCTCCATAAATTTCGTACGCCGCCTCGAAATCACGCATGAATGTATGCAGGCTCTCGCTCTCTCGGGTGTAAGGCGGAATTTCGCCGCGCAACAATGCAACCAGCTGACGCTGATTGATGAAATCGACATAGCGGCGCATCGGCGAACTGATCCAGGAATACTGGGATACGCCCAAACCCTGATGCGGCGCGGGCGAAGTGCTCATTCTGACCTTGCCCCCGCCCTGACTGCGATAGATGCCCGCAACCCCGGCATCGGCAAGCTGCTTGCCCCACTCGGCGTTAACGTAAATCATCAGTTCCGACACCACCTTGTCAATCGGCGAGCCCCGCCGGCGCTGACTGATGGTAATGCGATCGTCTTTGACATAGAAACTGTAATCGATCCGCTCATTATTGCTGTCATTGGTCTTGCCCCGAAGCGCTTCCAGCCTGGACGCAAAATTCCACAACGCCAGCAATTCCTTTCCGAAAGGATGGTCGAGGTGACCACCCGCCAGAGTGGACTCATTGAAGTGTTCCTCCAATGTGTCGTGCCTGAGGTTTGCGGCGACTTTCACCCGCTCGATCCGGCTGCTTGTCGCGATGACCGTAAAATCGTCGGTCACGTCGAGATACATTGAAAGTGCGGGGCACAACCCATCTTCGCGCAACGTGTAGTGCTGTATCACGGCATCCGGAAACATGGTAATTTTACTTCCGGGAAGGTACACCGTGGACAGGCGCTGTGCCGCTACTGTATCCCACAGCGAACCCGGCGGGATTCCCAAAGTGGGAATGGCGATGTGGATACCCACGCGAAAACTGCCCAGAGTAAGTGGGGTTACAGAAAAAGCATCATCGATTTCTGTAGTGGTGACGTCATCGATGCTGAAGGCAACCACATCCGCGACCGGTATATCTGCCGGGTCGATCAACTCGCCCGCATCAAGTTCGCCAAAGTCCGGGCCTTCGGGAAAATGCTCCAGCACGAACCGGTTGACGTGGTATTCATGCGTAGAAGGGATGGCGCCACACTTCTCAAGCAGTTTGGATACGCTCAGTTTGGTTGCATTGCATGCGGCATCGAGCGCTTTCCACTCGACTGTATTCTTTTCCGGCCGATAGAGGAGACTGGATAATAATGGCCTGAACTCTTCTGGCAGCGTGAATGTGCTTAGTAATTGCGTATAGCGGGTCTGCTGTTCTGCCTGTAGTCGCCTTTTTTCCTGGCTGGCCAGAGCCGCCTCGAGCGCTTTCGGTGGCGCAGCCTTATACCGTCCCCGGCCTTTTTTGTAGAAATACATCGGCGCGCTGTGCAGCCGGATCAATATTGCCGCCGCTTCCTCGGGAGTTGCCGTATGGCCGAAATAATCCGCAGCCAATTTATCGCTCGCGAATTCCGCCTCGCTCTCGCAGCATTCCCAGAGGAAATTCGGATCCAGGTCCTCTGCCGTTTTTTGGGCAAGATCCATGAATTCGGATAGTGATGGAGCGTCAAACCGCAGCAATACCGAAGCAGCTTTTATTTTAGCGCGCCTGCCATGGGGCGCCTCCACCTGCAGCGACGTTGTGTTGTCGGCAAGGACAGCGCCCACTTTGAAAGTGCCTTCCTCTTCGTAAAATACATTCATGAGTTCTATTTGCGGCTAGATCAGCCGCACCTGGACAACGCTGGGCAGGATTGAAAAACTTCCGAGTTATTCTCTGATTACTAATTACTATATGGCCGAGGCCTATTTCAGAGATTTCCAACTTTTGGATATTTCAAATTATAGCCCGAAAGACGACCTTCACGTGCTTGACTCGGTCCGGCCGGTAAACCTTCGGGTATACGAATCCGAGCCTTAAGCTCTTGGGATAATGATTGCTCTCAGAAGTAATATTTTATAAAAGATACCGGTACCACTTTATAAAAGTACCGCGATTAGAGGAAAATACAGGCGAGAAGTTTGCATGCACGATTAATTTATTATCACATATCGCTATCAGATCTCCAGAATGACTCGCCGCATGCAACGGCGTCTTTGTCGATAGCATTACCCGGCCGATGGCTTATGCTCAGCTCATCATTGCCTGATAATTCGCAGGAATCGACTATAATGTTTAAAAAAGGATATTCCCGAATTCCCGCATCGTCATTACCATTTCCGCTATAAGGGGGGCCGCTTTGAACCAAGCTTCTGTTGCGCTGAACGTACGGCGTACATATCTCGTTCCTGTGGTGTTTCTCGTGATCGCACTCTTGCCTTCTTGCGCAGCGCTGAGTGACACCGATCCGGATCGAGGCGCAACGACCGTCAAGCAGGATGTTTTTGGCGATCATTTCAGCACTGTCGAGTATCTTCCCCAGAATTGGGCGCCCGCCGATAGTCTTTGGTTTTATACCGTCACGCAGGGATCGAACATGATGCCCTACGATTTTTTTCTTACGTTGGAGCAAGCCGGCAAGACCGAGCTGTTTCGGTCCAACGAAAACATGAACTTCTACCGGTACCTGCCGCAGAAAGCTACCTCCAGTAATCCCGATGGGCTACCGGTTGGCTTCGTCAAGGATACCTATAAGGGCAAGGATTACGTCGGCTTGACATGCGCCGCCTGCCATACCGGGCAACTGAACTATCAGGGCAAAGGCATACGCATTGACGGAGGTCCGGCGATCGCTGATATGGAAGGTTTTATGAGAGACCTGGTCAAGGCGCTCCGGGTCACCCAGAACGATGACGAGGTTAAAAAGCGTTTTGTGCAGAATGTATTGGCCAAAGGTAAGTATAAAACCGAAGCCGAGGTACTTGCCGACCTTGGCCGATATGAAAGGCGCCTCGCGAATTACATAACGATCAATTACAGTACGACCCACTATGGCCATGGACGGCTGGACGCATTCGGACGCATATACAACCGGGTACTGGAGCACATCATAAGTGTAAGAGAGCTTAATGAACTGCTGCGGGACCCGAGGGTAATGGGTGATCGAGCCTTGACCGAAGCGGAGCTGACATCAATGACGGATCAAACCGGTAACGTCCTTACCGGTGCTCAGCGTGATCAAATGGGGGAGGATATTGTTACCCGACTGAATGAGACCAACGGATGGGAAGCACTCGGAAAACTACGCAAAAAAATATTCAACCCGCCTAATGCGCCGGTCAGTTATCCATTCCTGTGGGACACCCCTCAACATGACTACGTTCAATGGAATGGCCTTACCGAGAATGCCGGGTTGAAAGCCATCGCCCGCAACGCGGGGGAGGCGATTGGCGTATTCGGCACACTTGACTGGACGGAACGGGATGGGTTTTCGTTGCCCTCTTTTATCACGGGGCAGGGGCTCTCTGGCAAACATATCAGCTTCGACTCTTCGGTGAACGTTATGAACCTGCGCCGGATCGAAGCCCGTCTCTGGAATTTGCAGTCCCCGGAGTGGCCGCAGAATATTCTTGGCGGTTTCGACGAGAAACGCCTGGCGAACGGAAGATCGCTGTTCAATAAACATTGCGTAAGCTGCCACGCGAGAATTGTTCGCAACGATACGGATCGCCGCGTCGTGGCGCATATGTCGAGAGCCAGCGATGCCGGAACCGATACGCAGATGGCGCACAACGCGGTAACTTACCAGGGTTTTTCCGGTATTCTGCGTAACCAGTACGTGAGCCTCGGTGTGGGTGACATTCTGCTTGATCGCAAAGCACCGGTTGCGGCTCTGCTGACTAAAGCAACAGTCGGTGTCGTCGCGACGCCAGAACCGGACAAGTGGTTTCTGCAACGCTGGGCCGAGTGGGCCTATAACCTGGCAACCGGATTTCGCGACAACCAGATCAAAGCATCTATGAAACAAGGGGAATATGACCCGGACACGACTGCCAATCCGGTGGCTTCGCTGAGCGCCTATAAAGCGCGTCCCTTGAACGGCATCTGGGCAACAGCGCCTTATCTGCATAATGGCTCGGTGCCCACTCTCTATGATTTATTGCTTCCCAAGAAACGTCCCGGGGACCCTGAAGATGGCGAGTACCGGCCTGACGAGTTTGAAGTGGGGTCGCGCGAATTCGACCCGGTCAAGGTTGGCTTGAAAAGCAGTGGTTACGGAGGCTTCATATTCAGCACGCAAGGTATTAAGGACGACATGGGAGGCTATACCAAGGGAAACAGCAATGCCGGGCACGAGTATGGGGCCCGTCGCGTGGCCAATGAGGCTGACGGGCGTGTAGACCAGAAAATTCGGGAACTCTGTGCAAACGAGCAGATTAAGGATGGCGACCTGGATGCATCTGCCAAGGAAAAATGCCTGTACCCCATGTCCAAGCAGGAACGGCTCGATTTGCTTGAATACCTGAAGACATTGTGATCGAACCGCACACATCATTATTTAAAACAAACTTCAATAAGGGAGCAACCGATGACAAGCTACCTGGAACAGTATGATGCAGCTGCCGAGGCAGACAAATCTTTTCTGGCTCGCCGCTGGATCGATACCGAACCTCTGCCGTTTTTTAAGGAATTACGCGAAAAGCGGCCCATACTGATAACTCCAAAATTCACCCTGATCACGCGCTTCGATGATTGCAGGGAAGTGCTGAACATGCCGAAGGTATTTACGGTAGAGCCCTATGTTTCAAAAATGGGCGATTACCTGATGATGCACGACGACGACGCACTGCATACGCGCGAAAAATCCCTCATGCAATGCATGTTGAATCGCGACGATCTGCCGGCAGTCCGTGACATGGTCGGCAGGGTTGGCAAGGAGATACTCGACAGCGCCAATGGAAATATCGAGGTAGTCAATAGCTATTGCCGCATGGTGCCGGCAACCTTGGTACGGGAGTATTTCGGGCTGACCGGGGCCAAAAGATCAGACTTGATTGAATGGTCCTACTGGAATCAGTATGACACGTTCCACAACCAGCCCTTCGATTTGCTACCCCCTGAAAAATCCCAATCCATCATCGATCGGCACGATGAAACTTCCAAGGACCTGGGGAAGTTCATAGTCGAGCTTATTGCCCGACGCACGTTGCAAGTGAAAGCGGAAGAACTAACACTCTCAACGCTCGTGCGGCTGGATGACGATATCGTAACCAGAATGTTGCGGACGGATTACCCGAAGCAATTGAATTTCGATATCAAACGCCTGGGAATCAACGCTGGCGGACTGTTGATTGGCGCGGTCGAGACGACCTCACAGGCAGTCGCGCAGGTTATCCAGTACCTGATGCAGCATCCGGAGTGGCTTGCCAGGGCAAAAGCCGTGGCTCCCTACGCTGACCCCAAAGAATTTGATGGCATCGTCTGGGAAGCTCTGCGCTTCGTCCCCATCACTCCCTATTTATTTCGGCGCACCGCAAGCGACTACACCGCGGCCAAAGGCACAGGGCATGAAACGGTTCTTCGCGCCGGCACTTATGTGCTGCCGGTCACGCTGTCGGCATCATTCGACGAGCGGGCATTTGAATCACCGGATGAGTTTATACCGCAGCGCAATTGGTATAATTATTGCCATTTCGGCTTTGGCAGTCATGAGTGCCTGGGGCGCTACGTGGGCGGGGTTATGATTCCCGAAATGGTGCGTCAGGTCTTATTACGGCAAAACATAACCGCCAAAGCGCCTATCGATTACAAGTCCGGCCCCTTCCCCGAGCAGTACGATCTCTCCTGGACCATGTAATAAAGCGCCCTCCCGTATAAGTGCCCGCCACGCTTGACAGCCAACAGCTATGGCGGACCGCGTGACTGGCAGCAGGTAGCTATCGATCCGGCACGCAGATACTACAAATCCCTACCGGAGGAAGCGGGTATCCGGTGCATGCGAGCATCTCATTCCTGCTGAACGGGTTGGATTCGGGGTGGATTCCGGTTGAATTCTTAAGCCCGGCATGACGAATTCACAGTATTATCTCGCCAGAATAATTTGTTTCCGCTTGGTTGCGTTGCCCGCGTTGCGTTCCCCCGATTGCTCTATTTCGCACCGGCTTCCTTAAGGAGTTTTACCACATCCTGGTGACGATACTTCGATGCCAGCACTAGTGCCGTAGCACCATTGCCGGCTTTTGCATTCACATCGGCCTTGCCGGCGAGCAGTGCCCGTATCACCCCGGTGTGGCCGATTTGCGACGCTAGCATTAATGCGGTCGCGCCATTGCTCAGCCGGGCGTTCACATCAGCGCCGGCGTCGAGCAACATCTGTACTATCTCGGGCTGTCCCTCTTGTGAAGCCTGCATCAGTACCGTTACGCCATCATTCCTGCGGGCATTCACATCCGGTTTGGCGGTAAGCAACTCTTTCACTACCTGTGGATGGCCCCTTTGCGTCGCTCGCAGCAATGCAGTATTGCCATTGTCTGTCTTCAGGTTTACATCCGCTTGGGCCCGAAGCAGTGTTTGCACTACGTCTTCGTAACCGTTTTCAGATGCCGCGATCAGCGCGGTGGTGGTGCCATCGTCCGTTTTTGCATTCACATTGGCTTTGGCAGCAAGCAGGGCTTTAACGCGGGAGAGGTTTCCATTCCCTGCCGCAGTGATAAGTTCGATGTCGCCCGTGCTCGCCCAGGTGCTGACCGAAGCGCCGAACAAAGTTAACAGGATGAGTAAAAGACGCGTATTGTGCGGCAACTTCATTGCAATTCTTTTCTGCATGGCATGCTCCTCAAATTCCCCACCCCAGCTCTAAAAAAATAACTCACGGCCCCAAATTCTTCCGTTGGTTGGACACAACCATTGCATGAACGAATCTCTCACGTTATATCGAACTTACGACAGACGGGTGTATCATCCACCACATTTCCAGATGACGTGTTAGCGCTTAAGGAGATTCCATGCGCAAAGCCCATTTTATCGGCTTATTGTTGCTGTTGGCGCCGTCAGTAAGCTCAGCGGATTTTACGGCGCGCCCAGGACTTTGGGAAGTAACGACCACTTCGGTGTTACTCAATCTGGTGCCCGAAATTCCCCCGGATCAAGTACAAATGTTGTCTAAGCTGGCCAAGCAATATGGCGTTGTCATGCCTAAAATCCAAAACGGTGCAGCTATGTCTAAAATTTGTATCACACAACAAATGGCTGAGCAAAAGATTCCCGACTATTTTCATCAGCGCCAATCGGGCTGCAGCGTAAAAAAAACGGCGCAGACAGAAAACGGCTATAAGCTTGATCTCGTTTGTGCGGGACCGGAAATTAAGGGAAGCGGAAAAGCCGAAGGAATGTTCACGAACCCCGAGACGTTCTCAGGTCAAACCGAATTTAATGGCGTTGTGCGGGGAACTCCCGTCAATGATCGGGCCGATACGAGCGGCAGGTGGATTGGTGAGAATTGCACGACGGCAAGTCCGTAATAACATCCGAATAAGAATCGCCTTGCGATAGCTGAGCTGACAACTGGGCTACTGAAAACTGGCTGGCAACCGGCTGACAGCTCGGCGAACAACCGCGCAGGCAATTGAGGAGCCGAAAAGCGCGTTTAGGTTAAAGAAGGGCGAATTCACTTTGCACCAATTCCAGCGATGGCTTTGAGCAGCTTTTCCTGAATTCCGCCAAAACCGCCGTTGCTCATTATAAGTATATGGTCGCCCGAATGAGCGGCGCTTGCGATAGCCACAATAAGCGGCTCCAGGCTGTCATGAGCGCGAGCCTTTGCGCCGATGGGGGCCAGCGCGCTTTCCACGTCCCAACCCAGGCCGGCGGTATAGCAGAACACCAAGTCTGCTGCAGCGAGACTGTCTGCTAAGCTGTCTTTCCAAATACCCATTTTCATTGTATTGGACCGGGGTTCCAGCACAGCGATAATTCGCGCGCCCTCCACCTTATCGCGCAGACCCTGGAGAGTTGTCCGGATCGCCGTGGGGTGATGAGCGAAATCGTCATAGATAGTAATGCCTTTAACCTCTCCACGCACTTCCATGCGGCGCTTGACGTTTCTAAATTGTGACAGTGCGTCGATGGCTGTGTTGACCGGCACGCCCGCATGACGGGCGGCCGCCACCGCAGCGAGCGCATTCATGCGGTTGTGTTCCCCCAATAACTGCCAGTGCAAGATCCCCTGAGGCTGGCCCCTGAAGGAAACGGCAGTACTGCCGGCGGTGACCATGTCAGACTGCCAGCCATCTATAACCCCTACTTTTTCAACGGGTGTCCAGCAACCCCTGGCTAGCACACGTCCAAGGCTCTCCTCCCGCCCATTGCTGATGATAAGCCCGTTTCCGGGAATTATTCGTACCAAATAGTGAAACTGCTGCTCAATCGCCGCAAGATTCGCAAAAATATCGGCATGATCGAATTCGAGATTATTGAGTATCGCCGTCCGCGGCCGAAAATGGACAAATTTCGAGCGCTTGTCAAAGAAGGCCGTGTCATATTCATCCGCTTCAATAATAAAGAAAGGGGACGCTCCAAGCCTGGCGGACAGACCAAAATTTTCTGGAATGCCGCCGATAAGAAATCCGGGCGCCATGCCTGCATAGTCAAGTATCCAGGCAAGCATGGAACTGGTCGTGGTTTTGCCGTGCGTCCCCGCGACAGCCAAAACCCATCTGTCATGGAGCACATTTTCTGATAACCATTGAGGTCCGGAAATATACGCAAGATTACGGTTGAGGATCTCCTCCATGAGAGGGTTGCCTCGTGTTACCACGTTACCTATTACGTACAGGTCGGGGTTCACCTTGACCTGTTCCGGAGAGTATCCTTCGCTCAGTTCGATTCCCAGAGAACTCAACTGGGTGCTCATGGGGGGGTAAACACTTGCATCGCAACCGGTGACCTTATGGCCGGCTTCGTGCGCTATTGCCGCTATCCCGCCCATAAAGGTGCCGCAAATGCCGAGAATATGGATATGCAAGCCTCAACTCCTGAATATTAACTGTGCGCCCTACCAACAGCCCATTATGAGGGGAAATAGATCTATCTGATCTGCTGAATGAGAATCTGGAAAAGAACGGTATAACCATCGCCCGCCCGGTTTTTTGTTACACTTACAGCTTTGCTTTCGTCAATTCGCCATCAAGTCCAGCTGAGCGTCGGGCTCGGTGCAGGCATCCCAGATTTTCACAATATTAACTCTAATACAACTCTAATACCGCTACGTGCCCTCATGCCCCGATAACTGTGATGCGAGACTTATTACTCTGAAAACGGCAATTCATCCATCCGCATAGAAGTGAAATGTTTCTCAGGATGAATACCTTCACATGAAATCGCGTTTTTCCCGCCCTGTTTGTTGGTCAGTCTTGTTGTTTTGTCTTGCATGTGATGTACGTGCCGAAACACCATCAACCGAATCGAAGAACAAACAGGAACGCGTAGCTCGTCCCGCCCAGAAGGAGACCAACGGTAATAAACCCGTGCTTATCGATACCGAGCCCATACGGGGACGACATGAGTATGAAACCGAAGCCAAAGGCGATGCTGATCTGCGCAGCAGCTCCGTAATCTCGGCCGAAGAACGGCCTGACAACCTGCCGGAAAGTATCCGCCCCAAGCCACAGCAGAACTATACATCGCCGGCAGTAAAAAATGCACCTGCCAAAAATGAACCTACGGTTGGCGTTTCAGCCGTCGATGCCGAACATAAGGAGAATCAGCCTGTGACTGCCGGCGTTGAGAGCGTGGCGGAACATGCCCTGCATGAAGGTGAACCCGCGCTGAGGACTACTACAAAGAGGCCCTCGGGCATTGCAGCGACACCTCCACAAGAGGGAAGCAGATTGGCAATGCCCGGTCCGGAAATGGGTAAAAATAGATTTGCCCGTACTGAGACCGATCAGATCCGTGGGCATTTCGAGCAGGAAAGCGACTTCAAGCTGCGCCTCGGGGGTCAGGTTGAACCAGACACTGGAACCAGGGTGGGAGTGGCCGGCGCCCCGGTTGAATCTGCCAAAAACAAACCGATATTCGTAGCGGCTGACCGCTTGCAAGGTCACCCAGGGCGGGACATCGAAGCAATCGGCAAGGCTGAACTGACTAACGGCGACCAATTTATCTCCGCAGATCGAATGAAATATTATGAAACGACCGAGGACGCAGAGGCAGAAGGTGCGGTGCGTGTCGAACAACGCGGAGACATCCTTGAGGGTTCACGCCTCAAGTTTAATCTGGCAAGCAAAACCGGTGAATTGAGTCAACCGAGCTACCAGTTAAAGGACGCCAGTAGCCGGGGCTCCGCCGATTTGCTGCGATTCGAAGGGGAGAACAAGTATCGGCTGCAACACGCGACTTATACCACTTGCCCGGCAGGAGATGAATCCTGGTTCATCCAGGTTACAAACATAGTACTCGACAATTCCACAAAAACCGGCACGGCCCGCGGCGTTAAGCTTACATTCAAGGATGTGCCACTCTTTTATACGCCCTGGATGAGTTTCTCTTACGGCAAGGAACGCAAATCCGGGTTGCTGGCCCCAACGTACGGTACCAATGTTAAAACGGGGCTCGAACTCACCTTACCATTTTATTGGAACATCGCGCCCAACTACGACGCAACAATTTCGGCGCGCATGATGTCCAAGCGCGGCGTCGCATTGAACAATGAATTTCGCTATCTGACCAAATATTCAAGCGGTACCGCGCTTCTGGACGTGCTGCCGTATGATCTGGATACAAAGCATAACCGCTGGCGCACGTCGTTCTGGCACGATCAGAACCTGACCAACGGCTGGTGGAGCCGCCTTGACTATAACCGGGTATCCGATGATAACTACTTCCGCGACCTTGGCAATAACCTGAATCTTACTTCCAGAACTAACCTGTTGCAGCAGGGTGTGGTGGGGTACAACCGCAACCTCGGGGAAGAAGGTACATTGAGTCTTACCGCGATGGCGCAACAGTTCCAGACGATCCAGGATCCGCTTGCGACAATCGTAGCGCCTTACAAGCGCCTGCCACAAGCAACCTTGATCATAAATAAACCGAATGTTTTTGGAGCGGACTTCAATTTCTTAGGCAGCGGGACGAATTTTTCCCACCCAACGCTGGTGAGCGGGCAGCGCCTCGTGCTCTTTCCCAGCGTCAGCTACCCCATGCAGAGCGCATTTGGCTACATCACGCCCAAGATCGGAATACACCATACCCGGTACTACCTGGATGCCCTCGGCACGTCGCCCGAATCGAATCCAACCCGGACCTTGCCGTTATTCAGCGTGGACACCGGCGTTATGTTGGATCGCAACATTGCTCTTCGTGGGGAGCAATTCACCCAAACCCTTGAGCCGCGCCTCTTTTACGTTTATGTGCCGTTCCGCGACCAGAGCAGCCTACCCAATTTCGACTCGGCCAAGACCGATTTTAGCTTCGCGCAGATGCTGACCGAAAACCGCTTCAGCGGCAGTGACCGCATCAACGATGCGAATCAGGTTACCTTTGCGCTTACATCGCGCCTGATAGAGCCTGGCTCCGGCAAAGAACGCTTGCGCCTTGCCGTTGGCCAGCAAGTAAGTTTCACAGATCGGCGAATTTCATTGGACGCACCGAATACCATCAGCAGAAGGCCAGATTTTATTGCCGCAGTTTCAGGGTTTATCACGCCGACAATCAGCACGGATAGCAGCATGCAGTTTGATCAGAGAATGTTCCGCACCGAGGTGGTACGGTCCGGCCTGAGCTACCGCCCCGAACCCGGCAAGGTGATCAATGTGGGATACCGTTTTACCCGGGATGTTTTGCATCAGGTCGACGCTTCGAGCCAATGGCGGTGGGCGGAAAAATGGCAGACTGTCGCACGGATAAATTACTCCTTGCAGGATCATAGAATTCTGGAAGGACTTGCCGGACTTGAGTATAATTCCTGCTGCTGGTCATTGCGATTCGTAGTCCAGCATCTTACTACCGCCACGCAAAGAACAACCACAGCGGCTTTTTTACAGCTTGAGCTGAACGGACTGATGCAAATCGGATCAAACCCCCTCCAGGTGTTGCAACGCAGTATTCCAGGCTATACCCAAATCGGCAGTCAGGGGAGCAGCCCGGTCGAAGGCCCGCAAAGCGGGGAACATAGACTTTCACAATGAGTTCAATCCCCTGCAATTTGTAATAATGCTTATGCGCATGGGCACCCAATTTTTGGTGCGCTATTCTATTCTGCTGACCATGCTGGTGATTGGAGCAGCCGTTGCTCAGCAACCTTCCGCAGGCGGCATCGAAACCATAGATCGCATCGTGGCGGTTGTGAATGAGAATGTGGTTACCCGCCAGGAACTCAATGAGGTGCTCAGAGCCACCCTCAAGCAACTCCAAAAGCAGGGCGTGCAGCCGCCCGCCCCTGCGATATTGGAAAAACAGTTGCTGGAGCGCATCATCCTCAACCGCGTCCAGTTACAGCTTGCAAAAGAAACCGGCCTTACCGTAAGCGATACGGAACTCGACCAGACCCTGCGGCGTATCGCCCAGGAAAACAAAATGACGATGCCGGAATTTTATAGCGCGCTTGAACGGGACGGGATCAGTTTTAACAAGTTCCGGAACGAGATTCGCGACGAGATCATTCTGGTACGGCTAAAGGAACGCGAAGTCAATAATCGGGTTAACGTAACCGAAGGAGAAGTCGACAATTTTCTCCACAGCCAGGAAGGCTCATCCAATCATGACGATGAATACCGTTTGGCCCATATTCTGATACAACTGCCCGAGCAGGCTAATGTGTCACAAATCGCCGACAGGCGGCTGCGTGCAGAAGCCGCCCTTGCGCAATTACAAAACGGTGCTGACTTTGCGCGGGTAGCTGCCGAATTCTCCGAATCCTCGGACGCAATGGACGGCGGCTTGCTTGACTGGCGCCCCGGCGGCCAGTTGACCAAAAAATTTGCGGAGATATTGGCACCCATGAAGCCCGGCGAGATCACCCCGGTCATTCAAACCCAGGCCGGCTTACATATTCTCAAGCTGGTCGATCGCCGTAATCAGAAATCGGGCGAAACAACAGTGAATCAGACCCATGCCCGCCATATTCTTGTAAAAATAAGCGAGCTGACTTCCGAAGCCGACGCAAGACGCCGCATTGTAGAGCTGAAGGAACGCCTGGATCATGGCGGTAAATTTGACGAACTGGCCAGACTTCATTCCGAGGATGCCAGCGCTCCTTCAGGCGGGGACTTAGGCTGGCTCTCACCCGGCGATACTGTGCCAGAATTCGAGCGTGCCATGAGCACGCTTAAACCCGGCCAGATCAGTGAGCCGGTGCAGAGTCCGTTTGGCTGGCACTTGATCAACGTTATTGACCATCGGACTAAGGACGTTAGCCAGGAACGCCAGCGTCAATCGGCACGCCAGGCGATCAGAGCGCGCAAGGCGGACGCCGCTTTTCAGGAATGGCTGCAGCGATTGCGCGACCGTGCTTACGTCGAATACAGGCTTGAGGAAGGTTAGAATCGAAAAACCGCTGAATACATCTCCGAGACCGCAGTCGGATGCGAAGCCGATACTCGCTCTTACAGCGGGCGAGCCGGCGGGAATCGGCCCCGACCTGTGCATTCAGATTGCCCAGCTGGATCTGCCATATAACCTGGTCGTCATCGCCGACCGTGAACTGTTGCAGGAACGTGCCAGTTTATTACGGCTTCCCCTGGAAATAATCGACTACCCGCCCCCCGCTAATGCTGAGCACAAGGCGGGTGCGTTACGTATCCTGCACATCCCGCTCGCCGGACCTGCAACGCCGGGCAAACTGGATGCGGCCAATGCGCGTTACGTTCTAAATACGCTGGAATGCGCTGCTGAGGGGTGCCACAGCGGCGAATTCGATGCAATGGTTACCGCGCCAGTGCATAAGAGCATCATCAACGATGCCGGCATTGCGTTTACCGGCCACACGGAATACCTGTCCCATCTCATGAACGGCCAGGCAGTCATGATGCTCGTCGGGGGGGGAATGCGGGTAACGCTTGCCACCACCCATCTACCGCTCAAGGATGTGTCCGGGGCTATTACACAGCGCCTGCTGGAGCAGAAACTCAGCATAATTCGGCAGGACTTGATCGCACGCTTTGCGATCCCCAAGCCACGCATCGCCGTGGCTGGGTTGAACCCTCATGCCGGTGAATTGGGCCATCTTGGCCGAGAAGAGATAGATATCATCATCCCAGCGCTCGACAGGCTACGCGCGATCGGGATGGATTTGATCGGCCCCTTGCCCGCCGACACCTTGTTCAACCCATCCAAACTAAAAGGATATGATTGCATTCTCGCCATGTATCACGATCAAGGCTTGCCGGTTCTCAAACACGCCAGCTTTGGCACGGCAGTCAATGTAACGCTGGGCTTGCCGATAATTCGCACCTCGGTGGACCATGGCACCGCGTTGGAGTTGGCCGGAACCGGGGAGGCCGATCCGGGCAGTCTGATTGCCGCAATCCAAATGGCGGCGGTACTGGCTGAAAACCGGAAATAGATTGGAATAGATCGGAATAGATTGGAATAGATCGTCTAATTGATGCCACCCGAAAACTCGTGGCGGGCATCTCAATACATAAGAACAGGTTCTGCGACCCTGGCATATTATGCGTCACGTACCCCGTAAGCGCTTCGGCCAGAATTTTCTCGTTGATCCTCAGATCGTAACCGACATTGTTCGTGCTATTCATCCATCCAAGGACGACCTACTGGTTGAGATCGGCCCTGGACTGGGTGCGCTGACGCGGCCTTTGCTGCAATTTCTCCGTTGTCTGCATGTGGTGGAAATCGACCGGGATATCGTCGAACGCCTGCGCGGGGCGTTTTCCCAGGACACGTTGGTTATATACACGGGCGACGCCCTTGAATTCGACTTCTCAACCTTGGGGAACGATCTTCGGGTGGTAGGCAACCTTCCGTACAATATTTCCACCCCCCTCCTGTTTCATTTGAGCCAATTCGCAAAAGGGGTCCGGGACATGCACTTCCTGTTGCAAAAGGAAGTAGTGGCGCGCATGGTAGCTGCTCCTTCCAACTCGAATTACGGACGGCTTTCTGTCATGCTTCAATGCCGTTTCGAAATGGAACAGCTTTTCATTGTCCCACCCGAGAGCTTCTGCCCCGCACCAAAAGTAGAGTCCGCAGTAGTCCGCATGATCCCGCGCAGACAGCCGCTTATCGCGGCAGACAGGGAAAAACTATTTTCCGCCATTGTGTCCGCCGCATTCGCGCAACGACGCAAAACCCTGCGCAACACGCTGCGCGACCATCTCAAACCGGAGGATTACCAGCGGCTTGAAATCGATCCAGGCCAGCGGGCGGAGAATCTATCGGTAGCGCAGTTTGTGGCGATTGCAGAACATCTAAGCAAATGATAGCGCGGTGGTTCGCCCTATTTGTTAACGTCTCCCACTGTGGAGCTGCAACCTCGATTTTGCCATTTGCAGTCATACAGCCTATAAAAAAGCTTGGGTCGGATGCAAAGGAGAAACGATGTCGGCCGTTACAACATGGGAGGACCTACTTCAGCCAGGAAAAGCGACCGACTTCTTCGCCCGCAACAAATTTCCGCCATTCAACCCGGAAGCCAAATCTGTCTATAGCCGTGGGAATGCGCTGTGGCTCGCTGAGCTCAGCAGGCTAGTCTATCGGCATGACATAGAGGAAGAAGACCCGCCCCGGCAGCCGACCCGAACCAGTTTCCTGGAGAACGTGGGATTCAAACAGCGCCGTTTCTTTATTTCGCAGAATACGCAAGCAATGCTGGTCGAATCCGCAGCAGAGCCGTTATTTGCCGTTCTGGTATTTCGGGGCACTGAGCAAAACATTAACAGCTTGATCACCGATTTTGAATTTGGAATACTCCCGCTCGATCAAAATACCGTGGGCGTACACCAGGGTTTCAGGAAAGCGCTTGACTCGGTCTGGAATAGCATGGAAAAGGAGCTTGCCACGCTTGCCTGTCCGGTTTTCTATACCGGGCACAGCCTGGGCGCCGCGCTTGCCACGCTTGCGGCGCTCCGCCGCGCCCCCCAGGCAGTTTATACTTTTGCCTCGCCACGAGTCGGGAATGAAGCGTTCGCGGCTTCATTGGGCAGCTTGCCTATCTTTAGAATTGTTGATGACGAGGATGCGTTGACCTCGCTGCCCCCGGAAGTATTGGGATACCGCCATGTTGGTGCTCTGCAATTGTTAAAAGGACCGGAGACAGGTTCCGCTCTTGGATGGACCGGTTTTTCTGCGCCACCGAAGCCCCTGGCTGACCATGCGCCCGTGAATTACGTGGACAGAATATGACAAATAAACCGCCCGGCGGGTTTATTTTATTGCGGCAACACACGCACTGAGCTGTAACTGATGGGGCTGCATCCCAGTCTTCTTTGTTCGGCCCGAGGAATATACTTTCGAAACATTAATAAAAACGGTAAAACTGCTGATCCTTGCCGCCGTGATTGGGATTCTCGGCATTGCCGTGTTCATTTACTCCGGTATATTCAATATTGCGGCAGACGACCCCCATTGGCCGGTAACCTTCAAAATCCTCAACACAGTACGCGATAGTTCGGTGCAGGCGCGTTCCGGGGCACTAACGCCGCCCGATTTGAACATCGACACTCGCATCAAGCTGGGTGCCGGGAACTACGACGCGATGTGTACCAACTGTCACCTCGGACCCGGTATGGAAGAATCGGAGTTGAGCCTGGGCCTGTATCCCAAGCCTCCGTCATGGCGCAAGATCGGCAAGGTCGATCCGCGTGAAGCTTTCTGGGCAATCAAGCACGGCATCAAGATGAGTGGCATGCCGGCTTGGGGCAAGAGCATGGGTGACGGCGACATCTGGAATATCGTCGCCTTCCTGCAGAGGCTGCCGCATTTAACCCCTGACAATTACCGCGAACTCGTTGCCAGTAGTAATGGACACAAGCACGACAGCAAATGAAACCCAACCGCATTATCATGGCGAAATGCGAAGGTGAATATGCCGCGCCCCAGCGATATTTTCACAATGATTTCAATTATTCTGAAGGAAGGTGGAAAAACGGAAAATAAGGTCAGGCGTTGCCTGAATACATCCTTATGTCAATATATGAGTACAAAATGGCCCTATCAATCGCATCCGTTCCCATAGGCATGAGTATAATTGTGAGTCAGTCGGATTACAGGAGAAGAAAGCAACCAGGGTTGGTTGGTTCACCACACATGATCAAGAAACCCGTCCTACATCCTTTAATCCTTGGAGTCTTGCTGGCATGCGGCCTGGCACAGCCAGTCCACGCAGAAATCTATTCGTTTATCGACGAAAATGGCGTAACGCATTTCAGCAACGTACCAACGGATCGCCGTTACGTTCCACTTACAGGATCAGCGTCAGACCGCAGCGCTGGCTATCAATTCATCACGCGCCCGCGCATCAGGCGGCCTGAGCCGGCTGTTAAAGTTCAGTACGGTTCAATCATCGACACGATCGCCCGGACTTACGCCCTGGAAAGCGCACTGCTACACGCGGTAATATCCGCCGAGTCGGGGTACAACTCCGCGGCGGTTTCAAAAAAAGGCGCTGCGGGACTGATGCAGCTCATGCCCGAAACCGCGCAGCGGTACGGCGTCACCGATCGGTTCGATCCCGTGCAAAACCTTCATGGCGGCGCCCGCTACCTGAGCGACCTGCTGAGAATGTTTGATGGCAATTTAAGCCTGGCGCTGGCTGGCTATAATGCCGGAGAGAACAGCGTGGTCAAACACGGATATCAGATCCCGCCGTATGTAGAGACCAGAACTTATGTGCCGAAGGTACTGAATCTCTATCGCAGGTATCAGTTAAGCAAACTGCCCCAAACAAAACGGGGAGCATAAAAAGCTCTTTGAACCAATCGAGTCTGACACCTCTCGATCCAAATGGAGGTGTAGCCACGCGCTTTGTGAGCCCGCTAATTAAACGTTAGCGCAAAGAAGGTATACGGTTAAGTCGAGAGTGCTTGCACCCGTCGGTTCCCCCGCCGCAACCTCCCCACCCGAACGGTCATTCTTGGGGATTGCATACAGAACCGGAACATATTTGCCCGGGTAGGTAACATATGCCGAGCCGGTAACATACAACACTTTTTTCCCTGCGGGACAAGCTACACTCTCCGTTCGAACGGATGCTGCCGAGTGATGAAAGGTCTGCTTAACAAGTTCCAGATTCATGTTTGTGGTTGGCTGGTTGCAGTTTACGTTGTCCCCGCAGAGCTTGTTGAGAGCATTTTGCAACGAGCTAACCTTGTTCTGCAGCGCGTCAATCTGCGTTTGTAGCGACTGCAGAGAGGGATTGGGAGATTCCCCAAAAGCATTCTGGCTGACCATCAATATCGATAAGCATATGCATGCCAACGATGCGGCACGGGGTCGACTGTGTCCAAGCATGGTAACCTCCATTGAACGAGACTGTGCTGAATCAAGTGAGGGCTCGTCGGTAAGGCTGGCCAGCGTCGTGCGGCATAGCCAAACCCGCGCGGAACCGTAACGCCAAAATCAACTGCAACGGATTTATACCGCCCGTTTCGTTATAACAAGTGAATAATGGATAGACTAAATTAACACATGATGCGTGAAGAATATATTTTGTATGCGTGAGCAATTTGTGAATGTTACAAGTACCAAAGGTATCCTTTTATATCTTTTATCCAGCGTTTTTTTCCAGAATTTGCAATACGCTTACAGAATATGTCCAGGAGACTATAGGGCTCCTCATCAATTCCGCCCGCAATCCTGCATTAGCAGGTAAATTGACCTATTCTCTAAAAGAACAGGTTTTCAGGTTACCGTCAAATTGCTTTTGCCGTCGTCAAGCACTGGCACATAAGTTGGCTCGGGCGAGCTAGCACATCCTGAGCAGCCCCGTCTGACGGGAAGCGCTATGCTTCACCTGATGCGTTTAAAAGTGGCGCAGCGCGTCTGAGTGGATGCTGCCATCGCCTGGCTGTTGTACTCCGGTCGTCTGCCCGGTGAGCCAGTTGGGGATTGGACACAAACGAACAAGCCATGGGTCTGTGACCATGACCCCGGGTATTCTGGGCGGCACCAAGGTTTCTTTAGAGCGGAATGCTTCCGCCAATGCAGATCCAGAATATCGGAGCCTGCTTGATCCACATCGGAGAGGCACGACTCGGTCGTAGCTGTTAACGTGGAAACGTGTTCGACTTGAGTAACAGCCAGGTCCGAAAAAAGAAAACCTTGCTGTCAGAAAAATAAAAGGATCAGATTCAGTTTGCCCTTGATCCAAGGCCGACTGATGAGTGACCAATTAATGGAGTTACGATTCGTTGGGAAGGATTACATGCAGGATGCTCGCGAGTTATTTCTTCGGCATATAAAGATCGGTAATCAACCCCTCTGCAATTTCCGCCGCGAAAAAGATTGTTTCCGATAATGTCGGGTGCGGGTGGATGGTGAGCCCAATATCTTCCATATCCGCTCCCATTTCCAGGCCCAGGACGGTTTCAGCAATCAGTTCGCCGGCGTTGACGCCCACCATTCCCGCGCCGAGGACGCGCCGGGTCTTTTTGTCCAGCAGCAGCTTGGTCATGCCTTCGTCGCGCGCCATCGCAAGTGCCCGGCCGCTTGCCGCCCAGGGGAACACGGCTTTTTCATATTCCAGGCCCTGTTTGCCGGCCTCGGTTTCGGTCAGCCCCATCCAGGCAATTTCCGGATCGGTGTAAGCCACCGAGGGGATGGCGCGTGCATCGAAAGCGGCCTTGTGCCCCGCAATGATTTCCGCCGCGAGCTTGCCCTCGTGAGAGGCCTTATGTGCCAGCATGGGTTCCCCCACGATATCGCCGATGGCATAAATATGCGGGACATTGCTGCGCAACTGCTTATCCACGGGAATGAATCCGCGCCCATTCACGATGACGCCTGCATTTCCAGCGCCGATATCGCCCCCGTTGGGGCGGCGACCCACTGCAAGCAGAATGCGGTCATACACTTGCGGTTCGGGCGCAGGAGTATCTGAAACGCTCTCGAATGTAATCCTCAGGCCGTTTTCATGAGCCTCGATGCCGGTAACTTTGGTTTTGAGGTAAATCGCTTCGTAGCGTTTTTGTATGCGCTTATGCAAGGGCCTGATAAGGTCCGCATCCGCACCGGGAATCAATTGATCCATCAGTTCCACCACGCTGATCCTGCTCCCGAGCGCGTCGTAAACAGTTGCCATTTCCAGGCCGATGATGCCACCGCCTATGATGAGCATGCGCTTGGGTATATCCTCCAGCTTCAGCGCGCCGGTCGAATCCATGAGGCGGGGATCGTCGTAGGGAAAACCGGGAATGCGTGCCGCGCTTGAACCTGCGGCAATGATGCAGTGTTCGAACGACACGGTTTTTACCCCCCCCTTTGTTTCCACCTGGATCATATTCGCTGAGGTGAACTTGCCTTTCCCCTGCACCACCGTCACTTTGCGTTGCTTTGCCAGACCCGTTAGTCCCTTGGTCAGTTTGCCGACCACAGATTCCTTCCAGTCTCTCAGCTTATCCAATTCTATGCCGGGCTTGGCGAAACCAATGCCCTGGCGCGCGGTTTCCTCCGCGTCCGTAATGACCTTGGCGATGTGCAGCAGAGCCTTGGACGGTATGCAGCCGACATTGAGACACACACCGCCGAGCGTGGGATAGCGCTCGATCAACACCACTTTCTTGCCCAGGTCGGCCGCGCGGAATGCGGCGGTATAGCCGCCAGGACCCGCACCCAGCACCACCACATCGGCATGAATGTCTCCGCGCGGAACAGAAGGAGCGGCTCGGGACGGCACTGATTCCGAAGTGATCGCAGCGGTGGACTCCTGCATGCGTTCTTTTTCCAGAGCAGAAGGAGCGGGCTTCTTGACCGGCTCAGTCGATTCCGCAGGTTCAGCAGCTTTAACGGATTCAGCGGCTGGGGTAGTTTCCGCCTTGGCTGCTGGTGCCTCTGCTTCCAAAGTAAGTATTACAGAACCTTGAGATACCTTGTCGCCCACCTTGACGTTGATTTCCTTCACCACGCCAGCTTGAGGTGAAGGAACTTCCATTGTCGCCTTGTCGGTTTCCAAAGTAATAAGGGGGGTTTCCTTCTCGACCGTGTCGCCGGGCTTCACCAACACTTCGATAACGGGAATATCTTTGAAGTCGCCAATATCCGGGAGTTTGATTTCGCTAAGCTGAGCCATGGAATCCTTGATTTAAAAACGGGGCGCTTTTTAAGACTATTGTTGCGCCGCTTATTGCCTGATGTGTCCATCGCCCAGCACAATGAATTTCTGGCTGGTCAATCCTTCCAGCCCGACTGGGCCGCGGGCGTGGATTTTGTCGGTCGAGATGCCGATTTCCGCACCCAGCCCATACTCGAATCCGTCGGAGAAGCGGGTGGAGGCATTCACCATTACCGAACTGGAGTCTACTTCGCGCAGAAACCGGCGCGCATGGCTGTAGTCCTCGGTAATGATTGAATCGGTATGCTGCGAGCCATAGACGGCAATATGTTCGATGGCATGATCCACTCCGCTAACCACCCGCACGCTCAGAATCGGCGCGAGATATTCGGTGTACCAGTCTTCTTCCTTGGCTTCACTCATTGTTGGAACGATGGCCCGGGCAGCCGCGTCACCGCGCAATTCCACTCCCTTGTCGTGGTAGATTTTACATAGAGGAGGCAGTACTTCGCCGGCGATTTCTTCGTGCACCAGCAAGGTTTCCATAGTGTTGCAGGTCCCATAGCGCTGAGTCTTTGCATTATCGGCAATGCGTATGGCCTTCTCCAGGTCGGCGCCCTGGTCGATATATACATGGCACACGCCATCCAGGTGCTTGATGACCGGAACGCGTGCCTCATTGGAGATGCGTTCTATCAGGCCCTTGCCACCGCGCGGTACGATGACATCGACAAATTCCTTCATGGTGACCAGCTCGCCCACGGCTGCGCGGTCGGTGGTTTCGATCACCTGTATCGCCGTTTCAGGCAATCCCGCGGCTTTCAACCCTTCCTTCACGCAAGCCGCGATGGCCTGATTGCTGCGAATTGCTTCCGATCCACCCCGCAGTATCGCCGCATTGCCCGCCTTGAGGCACAATCCCGCGGCATCCGCGGTAACGTTGGGTCGCGCCTCATAAATAATGCCGACCACACCGAGCGGCACGCGCATTTTTCCGACCTGAATACCTGAGGGTCGATAATTCAGGTCGCTGATTTCGCCCACCGGATCAGCCAGTGCCGCGATTTGCAGCAGACCTTCCGCCATACTTGCAATACTTTTGGGTGTGAGGGACAGACGGTCGATCATGGCGGGCTCCAGCCCTCGGGCTTTGGCGTTTTCCACATCCCCGGCATTCGCATCCAGCAACCGCTGCTCATCGCGCTTGATGGCCATGGCCATTTGAGTGAGCGCGCGATTTTTGGCCCCGGTCTCGGCCTTGGCGACCAGGCGCGATGCGGCACGCGCTTCACGTCCAATCGATTGCATGTACGTTTTGATATCTATGATATCCATCAGAGTTCCTTTCATTCGAGAGAACGAATTAATCTATGCGGGTGGGTGCATCAAGGTAAGCGGCATAAAGTGGGGCGCAGTGCATCGTATGAGAAATTGTTTACACACTCTGCCGCTTTGTCGCAGCTGGTCGGCAGGACCGGCCCCGATCAGCCTGGGGAGCCATCGCCGGCATTCTCTTATTGCCGACGCGCAACTGCAGCAAACCGCAACCCCAATTGCAGCAATTCATCCCAGGCATCACCTTGTGCAGCACCTTTGCTGATCCTGTCTATTTTTGCCGCGTGCAATAATGCCGCGACCAACTGTTTAAGGTCAAGACGCCTGGCTGCGCTTTCCATCGCTTTCTGTTGATCTATCCTCGCCCTGATTTGATTCATCAGTTGGGCGAGCGGTCTGCCTGAATCCAGTCCCTTGCGAATCGTAATCAGGGAGCGGATGAATCCCGCGAGTGTGAAGACAATGAACGGCAACGCTGTCCCCTCTCCGTGCAATTCCTCCAGCACGCGATTGTAGCGCGCTGTGTCGCCAATCATCATCGCGTCCGATAGTTTGAAAACGTCATAACGCGCCACATCCAGTACCGCGTCTTTAACCTGACCAAAGGATAACGTTCCTGCCGGATACAGCAAAGCAAGTTTCTGAAGCTCCTGATGGGCTGCAAGCAGATTGCCCTCCACCTTTTCGGCAAGAAAGTGCAAAGTATCCGGGCTCGCATTTTGACCTTGCCTGTCCAGGCGCTGGCCAAGCCATGCTGGCAAACGGGCGCGTTCCACCGGAAATACCGGAACCATTACGCCCGCGCCTTCAAGCGCTCTGAACCATTTTGCCGCCGAGCCTTGCCTGTCGATTTTGGGCAGCATGACAAGCGTGACAGTATCCGGTGGCAGTGTACTGCAATATTCCTCAATAACCGCGCCACCCCTATTTCCCGGTTTTCCGGAAGGGATACGCAGGTCCATTATCCGCCGCTCCCCAAACAGCGACAGGTTGCTGCTGCGTTGCTGAAGCTCCGCCCAATTGAAATGGTGGTCTATCGCAAAAATTTCGCGTTCCACATAGCCCGACTGGCGCGCCTTGGCGCGGATCAGATCGGAGGCTTCGATCGTCAGCAGCAATTCGTCGCCGAATACCGTGTAAAGCGGTGCAAGCTGTTTGTGAAGATGCTGGCGAAGCTGATCGGAGGCAACACGCATGGCTATGCACGGCTCACGGAATTTGAAATATGTTCCGGATGCGGAGCCATTACTGACAGAACCATTACTGAGGGAGCCATTACTGAGCCGAAGCTGTTTTCACCGCCTCCATGCGGCGCACGATTTGCGCCGCGGAATCGCCCTGCATTTCCCTGACCAGCATGGCTTCCTCTCCCTCTTTCGCCACGACTTGCGCATCGGTAAAGGGGATGATCCGGCGCAGGGCAATTTCATTCGTGGGAATGAGTTCAACGCCTTTGGCATTTATAAGCCGGAATGAGACCCGGTAACGCAATTCGAACTCCCGCACCCGCCCTCCGCCTGAGACGGACATGATTTCCTTGTCATTAGTCACGCTGATGATTTCGAGTGTAGCTTGCGCGGTTTTCGCTTCCCCGACAATACGGGTCTTGGTGCCTGCCTTGACAAGGCGCTTGAGATCGGTACCAATAGGATGCCCCGCGGGAGCTGATATAAAAAGCGTCTCAAACGGCAGTGTAGCCTGACCGCGCAACTGAAAGCCGCACGCCGTGAGCAAAACACAACACATAACCAGAAGAATATTTTTCATGATAAGTCCTGATGTTCCAGTCTCGTGCGGTTAAACAACGATATTGACCAATCGGCCCGGTACCACTATCACTTTCTTCACCTTGCGCCCTGCGACGAACTTTTCCACCTGATCGCTTTCCAGCGCGAGGCGCTCGATAGCCGCGGGTTCCACATCACTTCCAACGCAAATCCTGCCGCGCAGTTTGCCGTTGACTTGCACGACCAGTTCAATCTCGTCCTGCACCAGAGCAGCACTATCGGCTTGTGGCCATGGCTGATCGAGAAGTTCCGTACCCGGCCTGAGTTCACGCCACAACGCATGACAAATGTGGGGGACTATCGGCGACAGCAGCAACACAATTTTTTCCAATGCTTCCTGCATCAGGCTGCGCGCGGCGGCGCTGGAATTATCCAGCTTTCCTAGGGCGTTCATGAACTCCATCACTGCAGCGATAGCGGTGTTGAAGGTATGGCGCCTGCCCAGGTCGTCGCTAACCTTGACGATAGTTTGATGCAATTGGAAACGCAAGGGCCTCAGGTCCCCACCGAGGTGTTCGCTTCGCCCCGGACCCGCTGTCTCGCCCTGCTCCATATGTTCATGAACCTGTTTCCATAACCGCTTTAGGAAGCGGAATGCACCCTCAATCCCGGTGTCCGCCCATTCGAGCGTCTGCTCCGGCGGGCTGGCGAACATCATGAACAAACGTGCAGTGTCGGCGCCATATTGATCCACTATTTTTTGAGGATCGACCCCATTGTTCTTGGACTTCGACATGGTACCGATGCCATCCGAGTTCACCGGCTGCCCATCCGCCCGCAGCACGGCACCAATCCGCCTCCCCTGCTCATCGGTTTGTATGTCCACGTCCGCCGGGTTGAAATAAATCATGCGCCCGGTTTCAGTTCTGCGGAACATGATTTCATTCAGTACCATCCCTTGGGTCAGCAAATTGGCAAATGGTTCATCGAACTTTACCAATCCGAAGTCGCGCATGACCTTGGTCCAGAAACGTGAATAGAGCAGGTGCAAAATGGCGTGTTCGATGCCACCAACGTATTGATCAACCGGCAGCCAGTAATCTACCCGCTCATCCGTCATGGCGTTTTTCTGGTCGACGCAGGCGTAGCGGATGTAATACCAGGAAGAATCCACAAAGGTATCCATGGTATCGGTTTCGCGCCGTGCAGGCTTATTGCAACGCGGACAGGAACACTCGAAAAACGAGGGGGTCTTTGCCAGCGGATTGCCTGACCCATCCGGCACAAGGTCTTCCGGAAGCACTACGGGGAGTTGGTCATCCGGCACAGGTACCACGCCGCATGCATCACAATAAATGAGAGGAATGGGACAGCCCCAGTAGCGCTGGCGTGAAATACCCCAGTCGCGCAGGCGGTAGTGCACTTTTTTTTCGCCCAGTCCCTTCTGTTGCAGCGTCTCGGCAATGGCATCCACCGCTGCCTGAAATTCAAGACCGGAAAAATCATCCGAATCGAACGTAACGCCGTGCTCCACATAAGCCTGAGTGAGAGGAACCGGTAAAGGTGAATCACTCGGCCTGATCACCGGCTTGATAGACAGCGAGTATTTCGTCGCGAACTCGAAATCGCGCTCGTCGTGGGCAGGTACGGCCATCACCGCGCCTTCGCCATAGCCCATCAGTACATAATTGGCAATCCATACTGGTAGTCTCGCCCCGGTTAGCGGATGTATGACAGACAGTCCCGTATCGATGCCTCTTTTTTCCTGCGTGGCAAGTTCAGCCTCCATCGTGGCGCCGTGCCTGCACGCCTCGATGAACTCGGCCAGTTGCGGGTTGTGTTTTGCCGCGTGCAGCGCAACAGGATGTTCGGCCGCCACCGCAACATACGTGACCCCCATCAAGGTGTCGGCACGGGTGGTGAAAACCTTGAGTGCCTGAGTCATGCCGGACTCGGCATCAGGAGGAAACGTGACATCGACACCAAAACTCTTGCCGATCCAATTGGCCTGCATGGTTTTTACCCGCTCCGGCCAACCGGGCAGCGTGTTTAATGCTTCGAGCAGTTCATCGGCATATGCTGTAATTTTCAGGTAATACATCGGGATTTCGCGCTTCTCCACCAGCGCCCCGGTCCGCCAGCCGCGCCCGTCGATAACCTGTTCGTTGGCAAGCACCGTCTGATCGACCGGGTCCCAATTGACAGTGCCCGTTGTCCGGTATGCCAGATCTTTTTCCAGCATCCGCAGAAACAGCCACTGGTTCCATCGGTAATAATCCGGCTGGCAGGTCGCAAGCTCACGGCTCCAGTCTATAGCCAGCCCCAGGCTTTGCAGCTGTTTGCGCATGTATGCGATGTTATCGTAAGTCCATTGCGCGGGAGATACGTTGTTTTGCATCGCCGCATTCTCCGCTGGAAGACCGAATGCATCCCACCCCATCGGCTGCAACACATTGTAGCCCTGCATGCGCCAGTATCGCGACAGTACGTCACCGATCGTGTAATTACGCACGTGCCCCATATGCAGCTTGCCTGAGGGATAGGGAAACATCGACAGGCAATAATATTTTTGCTTGCCGGGAGTCTCAACGGCTTTAAAAGCAGCGGTTTTCTCCCAGTGCTGCTGCGCTTCGGATTCGATCTCCCGTGGATGATATTTTTCCTGCATAAACCGGCTTTTCAGCAATAAAAACGTGGGATTATACCGTGAACGAAAAACCTCGATGTCACTCATGTCAACCGTAACTAAAGATAAATTTGCGGACGTCTTAACCAGAGCACGCAATATGCAGCTGCAGCGTGGCAGATGTCAGTGGCGCTTGAGGGTTGTTTACGCGTTTACGCCGTTTAGAAAAGACCCGTTTTAGCGGATCATGACGGTCAGCCTGAAATCGCCGCGCAGCAGATTGAGAATGATGGCCTCTTCGCGCGCTTGCACAGCCGTGAGAAATTCCTGCACCGAGCGCACTTTTCTCCGATTGACCCCGACAATGATATCGCCGGGTCTGAGGCCGTGCATCCAGGCGGGACTGTTTGCATCGACCTTTGTTACCACTACTCCCTCGGGTCCGCGTGACGACCCGGCTTTGAAATTTGCCACTGTTGCGCCCGCGAGCTGAGGCACTGTCTCGGCCTCGGTGCCAGGCATATCCAGCGGCTTGGCAATCTTGACCTTTGTAGTCACGGGCTTGCCGCTCCTTATCAGTTCCAGGCTGACCGTCTCCCCGATCGGCATCAACCCTATCTTGTTGCGTAAATCAATGGAATTTCTAATGCTCTTTCCGTTAATGGCTATTATCACGTCCCCTGCCTTTAAACCTGCTTTTTCCGCTGGCGAGCTGGGCTCGACTGTATTAATGATGGCGCCTGCGGTGGAAGCCAGCCCGAGGGATGCCGCCAGGTCATGCGTAACGTCTTCGCTGCTCGCCCCCAGTCTGCCTCGGCGCACTTCGCCAAAGCGCACGATCTGATCCAATACCGCCTTGACCATCACGCTGGGCACGGCGAAGCCAATGCCTACGTTAGCGCCGGAAGGACCGATAATGGCCGAGTTGACGCCGACCAGCTCGCCCTTGAGGTTGACCAGCGCGCCACCGGAATTGCCGGGATTAATGGATGCGTCGGTCTGGATGAAGTCCTCGTAACCCTCGATATCAAGCCCGCTCCTACCCAGCGCGCTGACAATACCGGAAGTGACGGTCTGCCCCAGGCCAAACGGATTGCCGATAGCCACGACAAAATCGCCGACGTTAAGCAAATCCGAATTGCCGAGGCGCAGGGACTGCAATTTCTTTGCATCGATTTTCAAAAGCGCAATATCGGTTCCTGGGTCGGTTCCCACCAGCTTTGCCTGAAACTGACGCCGGTCTTTGAGCGTCACAATGACCTGCTGGGCATCCTTGATCACATGATAATTGGTAACCACATATCCATTGGCCGCATCCACGATTACGCCCGATCCGGCACTGCGCTCGGGGCGCTCCGCCTGGTCGGGAAGATTGAAAAAACGCCGGAAAAAGGGATCACGGAACAAGGGATTGTCTTCGATAGCGGAGCGCGTCTGCACCGAAATATTGACTACTGCGGGGGTCACCTCCTGAAGCAGCGGAGCCAGCGTGGGAACACCATTTTTACCGTCCATGATCGGCACGGCCGAGTAGGCGGACGGCATCAGGGCCGCACCCATAACGAAGATGGCCGGGAGCCAAGCGAATTTATGCTTAGTCATTGATATGCTCGAGTTTTGCCTGACTAATGAATGGTGGTCCTGATCAGGCGCTGTTCAATCTCTCGTCGAATGCAGGAGTTCCTCCACATCAGGCTCGAATGTTTCGGAATCGAAGGCTTTGTCGCCATCGGGGAAAGGCTCGTTTCCAGCCTTCAGTCGTTTAAAATCATAGAGCGCGGGATCGAGCAGATGCGAGGGCTGGATATTCTGCAACGCGGTAAACATGGTTTCCAGCCTGCCCGGGAATTTCCTATCCCACTGCTGCAGCATTTCCCCCACGACCTGGCGCTGAAGGTTTTTCTGGGAACCGCACAAGTTGCACGGAATGATGGGAAAATTTTCCATTTCGGCATAGGCCGCCAGGTCTTTCTCCTTGCAGTACGCGAGCGGGCGGATCACGATGTTCCGGCCATCGTCGCTCACCAGCTTGGGTGGCATGGTTTTGAGCTTGCCGCCGTAAAACAGATTTAGAAATAGCGTTTCCAGGATATCGTCGCGGTGGTGTCCCAGCGCAATTTTTGTCGCGCCCAGCTCCCCCGCCACGCGGTACAGCGCTCCCCGACGCAAGCGCGAGCACAGGCTGCAAGTCGTCTTGCCTTCAGGAATCAGGCGCTTTACCACGCTGTAGGTATCCTGTTCGACGATGCGGAACGGCACGCCAATAGCGGAGAGATATTCCGGCAATACGTGTTCGGGAAAACCTGGCTGTTTCTGATCCAGATTCACGGCGATCAACTCGAACCGTGTTTGCGCGTGAGCCTGCAAACTGCGCAGGATATCGAGCAGGGCGTAGCTGTCCTTGCCGCCCGAGAGACACACCATCACGCGGTCTCCCTCCTCGATCATATTGAAATCGGCAATAGCCGTACCGACGAGCCGCCTTAACCGCTTGTGCAGCTTGTTCATGTCATGTTGCGCTTTTCTGGAAACAGCTTCCGTTGTGCTCATTGTAAAAATCCGCTCTTGAAAATAGGTGACGAATGGTGACGAATGAACCGATCGGTCCGATTGGACGGATCCTTTATGCGAAGCGCTTGAGGCTCGCCCGCCCCGGCAATTGCCTGCATTTTCCCAGATTAGATGAGGTTTGGACAGTACCGGTGTGCCTGAAGCATTCACCTGCAAAGATAACCTGCATCGCTTGCGCAATGGCTGCCTATGTCAATCTAAATATGCAAAAAACAGATAAGCAAATGAAATGTTATTAGTTTCAATTATAAAGAGCCACTGGTAATTTTCTGCTGTGCTGTGCTGTTCATCTCAAGAGAACTCGAATGTCCGGGAATATAAAAATTGCTGACGTGGAAGAAAAGCAGCTTTCGCCAGGACAGACTGGCAGATGCATTCCCATGGATGTCAGACAGCAAATTCTGCGCGCAATCGCCAATATCGAATATGGTTCGGTGGAGGTGGTGGTTCACGATGGCAAGGTTGTGCAGATAGAGTGCCGCGAAAAAATTCGCGTGGCCCGTCACCCACCCGGCCGGACTGATTCCGTAAAACAAAGCTGAGGAATTCAGGCTGATTCAGAGCCGACGAAAAGGCCCGACAAATTAAAACGATTACACCGATCAAGCAATTGGGGGCAGCAGGGAAACAGCCGTATCTCTGCATCCGGCCGAATCAGCGGAGGGGCGCTTCGGGAAAGAGAATGAAGTATTTTCGGCGCATGGCGCTTGCGTCCGCGGTCGGCATCTTATCTATAAACCCGCTTCAGGCAGAGGTGGGCAGAAAATTGTCGGGCGATTCCGGGGCAACCCAACAAGGAGCGCAGGGAGTTGGCCAAGCCAGGGTGTCTGACGTAGATAAATGGTTGAGCCAATCGGATGGCAATTATAAATGGGCGCTCCCATCATTGGATACATCCGCTGCATCCGATAAACCGGCTGCCCCACTTCCAGCCCAACCGGAAGCAAGCAAACAAAACACGAGCTATTACCGCCGTGCAGACAGCTATGCTACCAATCCTGACTCCGATCCACCCAGATATGTACGCAGGTTGAGCGAGATTGGCGTTGATGCACTCAAGGATATTACATGGCTGGAAATTGGTTTCGAGCACCGCACTCGTTATGAAATGCGCCACAATGATATACGCCATGTTGAAGGCGGGTTCGATAACCCTTTCTTTCTGCGTTCCCGCGCATATCTGGGAATAAAAGAAATCCTCGATCCATTCCGCTTCGCAGTCGAGTTTCAGGATTCACGAGTTTACAACCACAAATTTCCCCCGACCGATCAGGAAAGAAACCTCTACGACCTCATCCAGGGATATGGCGAATTATATCTCAAGGACGCGTTGGGTGAGGACGATCGCAAACAGAACCGGCCGCTGAGATTCCGGGCGGGACGCATGGCCTACGAAGTGCTGGACCGGCGTTTCCTTGCGCGCAATGAATGGCGTAATACCACCAATACCTTCGAAGGCTTTCGCCTGAATCTAGGTCAGCAAGATAACGACTGGGAAGTCGATATGTGGGGGATGCAGCCGGTCAGGCGCCTGCAAACCGAATTTGATGAGGCTAACCATCACCTGTGGTTTTTTGGTGCAATCGGTCACTGGCGCAAGTGGTCCGACATCATCACGCTTCAGCCCTATTACATGGGTCAGAAGCAAACGGCTGACCCCAATGGCTTTACCGCAACAAACCGGCTCGATCGGGAAATCCACATGCCGTCGTTGCGCGGCTACGGCAGGATTGGAAACCTGCTGGACTACGATCTCAATTTCAGTTATCAGTTCGGTACGAATGGTACCCAGGTGCATGATGCATATGGATACACGGCCGAAGTAGGGCGGAACTTCAATTACGCCTGGAAACCGCGTGTAAGTGCTTTTTATGGTTACGCAACCGGTGATCGTAATCCCAACGACAACCAGAATAATCGTTTTGACCGTTTTTTTGGTTTTGCCCGACCTTGGTCGTCAGATCATTATGTTATTTATGAAAACATCAAGGCCCCCAGAATCAGGTTTGACCTGCAGCCGACCCAGAAACTGGGGTTTGAAGCCAGCTATGCCTGGTTCTGGCTGGCCAGCAAGACGGATCGTCTTTTCGATTCATTCGACGGCAACATCAGCGTCACCAAGGATCCCGGTTTCAATCGGGATAGGACCGGGAGAAGCGGCGATTACGTCGGGAGCGCGCTGGAATTGCGCGTACGTTATCAGCCCGCATCGCGAGTTAACATCGTCGTGGGTTACTCCCACTTTATCGCTGGCGAATTCGTTAAAAATGTAATAGCGGCACATCCTACCCAAATCGACCAGCGCTCAGGAAACACCGACTTTTTTTACGTTGAAGTGTTAGTCAGTGCCTTTTAAATGATCTTGAAACGTCACTTGGTTTTTTCGGAAGCAATCGGGCTATATAAACCCTCTATATGAAAAAAAGAGATAATAAAATCAAATCTTATTAGTTCCTCATATAAGGGGAGACTGGTAACTTCTACCCCATCAATACTTCTTTGCGGTGACTGAAGGTACTGACTACTGACCGCCAGGCGTCGCCTTCTCGTATCCCAGAGCAGTAGTCAGACAAGACCGCGAGAAAGTTTGTTTGTTGGCTCGTAAGTGCCGATAGCGTGCCGAAAAAATTAGCGTGGGACGGTATCAGCGAGGCTACCGAAGCATTCCATAAAACACTGCCTCCTAAATCCTGAAGCGGAAACATTGGCCCAACAATCTAGAAATTACACCGACCAAACAGTTGGAGGTGACATAAAAATAACCCATGTTCGCACCCGACCGAAACAACGGAGGAGCGGTTCAGGAGAGAGGAATGAAAGTTTTTTGGCGAGTCGGACTTGCCTTCGCAATCGGTGCATCACCTATCAACCCGCTTCAGGCGGACGAGAGTAACAAGCAATCCGGGAATTTCCCGGCAACTCAACAAGGCGTGCAGACAATGGCCCAGGCCGAAGTATCCGATTCAGATAAATGGTCAATCAAATCACCCCCCGAGAATCTTAAGTGGGCGATCAGGCCGTCGGATGAAAATTACAAATGGGCGATTCCGCCCTCGGGTACACCTGCGTCATCGGATAAGCCAGCCGCGTCAGCTTCGCCCAAACCGGACGCCGGCAAGAAATCGACAAGCTATTTCAGGCCTGCCAGCAGCTACTCTACCCAGCCGGAATCCGATCCGCCGAGATATGTACGCAACCTGAGCAAGACGGGTATCGAAGCATTCAAGGATATCACCTGGCTGGATGTCGGCCTGGATCACCGGACGCGTTACGAATTTCGCAGTAATGATATACGCCGTACTGACCTCCGACTGGACGAGCCATTCCTGCTGCGGACCCGCGCCTATTTAGGGGTTAAGCAAATCCTTGATCCGCTGCGCGGGGCTATCGAATTTCAGGACTCGCGGCGCTACAACGGGCATTTTCCGCACGATGACCGTGACTTCAATGAATTCGAACTGATCCAGGCATACGGCGAATTGTACTTTAAAGGAGCGCTAGGTGAGGATGATCGGAAGCAGCAACGCCCGATCAGGTTTCGGGCAGGCCGCATGGCTTATGAAGCCCTGGATCGGCGCCTGATCGGTCGAAACGAATGGCGCAACACCACGAATACCTTTGAAGGCTTCCGCATCAATCTGGGACAGGAAGTCAATAACTGGGAGATCGATACATGGGCTTATCAACCGGTCAAACGCTTGCCGACCGAATTTGATCAGCGCATCGAGAACCTGTGGTTTTATGGTGTGATCGGCCATTGGCGCGAGTGGTCGGACATCATCACGCTCCAGCCTTATTACATGGGGCTCGTGCAGGACGGCAGCAAGGGACAACCTGGAAATGGGCAAATCGACCGTGAGATTCAGGCACCGGCCTTGCGCGGTTACGGAAAGATCCCCAATACCAACCTGGATTACGACTTTAATCTGATTTACCAGTTTGGCCGAAACAGCGGACAGCGCCATGAGGCCCATGGCTATACTCTTGAGGCGGGGTATACCTTCCAGCACAGCTGGAAACCGCGTCTCAGCGCTTTTTATGGCTATGCCACCGGCGACCGTCATCCTAATGACAACGTGGACAACCGTTTCGAGCGCTTCTTTGGTTTCGCGCGGCCGTGGTCCGCGGATGATTACATCGTGTTCGAGAATATCAAGGCTCCAAAAATCAAGCTTGAATTTCAGCCTGCGAAAGATCTGCGCATAGACGGGGGCTACAGCTGGTACTGGCTTGCAAGTCGTACGGACCGCTTCAATAACCTCATGGATGGCAACAACAGCGCCATCCAAAACCCTGGTTTCAATCGCGATCCCTCCGGAAGAAGCGGCGACTTCATCGGTCACAACTTCGATATCCGCGCACGCTACAAGCTCACCCCGAACATCGACACTACCGTGGGTTATTCGCACTTCACCAGTGGCGAGTTCACGCGCAACCGGCAAATCGCAGCGCTTGGCAGAAGTCCCGGCAGCTCGGATTTTTTCTATGTCGAGGTTGTACTCAGTGCGTTTTGATGGAATATCTGAACTTTTCTCATAGCTAACTCAAAAAGGAACAATGATGAAATTCAAAGCTCGGCTGGCGTCCAGCCTACTGGCAACCGGCCTTATCATCGCGGCCAATGTATGGGCCGATAAAACGATACTGAATGTTTCCTACGATCCAACGCGGGAACTTTATCAGGAGTTTAATGGCGCGTTCGCTAAATACTGGGAGCAAAAGGCCAAGGAGAGGGTGACCATAAAACAATCCCATGGGGGTTCCGGCAAACAGGCGCGCTCGGTGATCGACGGTCTTGAGGCTGATGTGGTCACGCTCGCGTTAGCCAATGATATCAACGCGATTGCGGAGAAGGCCCAGTTGCTGCCGGCCGATTGGCAGACGCGCTTACCGCTTAACAGCACGCCTTATACCTCAACCATCATCTTTCTGGTACGCAAGGGAAATCCAAAGGGTATCAAGGACTGGAACGATCTTGCGCGCCCAGGCGTATCCGTGATTACTCCCAACCCGAAAACCTCTGGCGGCGCGCAATGGAATTATCTGGCGGCTTGGGAGTTTGGAAAACGGCATTTCGGCGAAGCCAGAGCAAAAGAATTCGTTGCCGACATCTATAAGAATGTTCCGGTGCTCGACTCCGGTGCGCGTGCCTCGACCACCACTTTCGTGGAGCGCGGCGTCGGAGACGTCTTCATCTCGTGGGAAAACGAAGCTTTTCTGGCGATCAAGGAACTGGGTCCCGGCAAGTTCGAGATTGTGGTGCCGTCACTGAGCATTCTCGCAGAGCCGCCGGTTGCGGTAGTGGATAAGGTAGTGGACAAGAAACGGACGCGAGCAGTTGCTGAAGCGTACCTGCAGTATCTTTATTCGGATGAAGGCCAGGAGATCGCAGCAAAGAACTTCTACCGTCCCACCAATGCCAAGATTGCTGCGAAATATGCCCATCAGTTTCCCCCCATCAAACTGTTCAAGATCGATGACGCGTTTGGCGGATGGAAGAATGCCTATAAGGTCCACTTTGCCGATGGTGGGACCTTCGATCAGATTTACCAGAAATAATTACGCAGACCTCGCTATCCGCGATGCAGACAGCCTGTAATGATTTTGAAAGGAGTGGAAAAATGAACGTTTCCGTGAATGAGACAAAGGATGAATTGGCACGCATTCAGGAGGCCACGGACTATCCGGTTCAACGTTCTGAGGATGGCTGGATAGTCGGGCATTTTTTCAATTGCTGGCTATCGAGCGTCTTCCAGCCGGTCTTCGACACGAGTGGACGTACGGTAACTGGACACGCCGCTTATATTCGCTCCGCAACGGATGGTACAAGCGTCCTGTCCCCCTGGAAGGTCTTTGCCTTGACTGAGGGAGATGCGCTGCTGGTGCGTTTCGATCGCCTCTGCCGTGTGATTCATGCTCTCAATTATTTCGCCAACGCTTCACATGGCGATCTTTTTGTAACGGTTCAGCCGCGTCTGTTGGAAAGCGTCAAGGATGATCATGGCCGTGCGTTCGAGAGAATACTCAATATCATTGGAGCAGAGACTTCGCGAGTGGTCATCGAAATCCCCACCGAGGTGAATCGGGACTCACGGTTGCTCAAGCACGTGATCAGCAATTATCGGTCGCGTGGTTATCGAATAGCAGTCAATCACAGCGGTGCGAGCGAGGATTGGATGGCGGAACTTGCCAGCCTTTATCCTCTGTATCCCGATATTGTCAGGCTGGAGGCTTCCATTCTCCTGCGCCGTTACGGAACGGGCTCTCTGGTGGACGCAGTGCATCACTTTGGCGCGTCGGTTCTGGTGCATGAGATCGAAACAACACAGCAGATGACCGCCGCCATCCAGGCGAGAGCGAATTTTCTGCAGGGGCGCGCTCTCGGTATGCCGGTCCGCGCGATTGAGTCGGTTGTGCCAGTGGTCGATAACAGAACAATATCCGGCGCTGGCTGGAAATCATCGGTAAAGCCTTGATTCAGGGGTAATTTCTAATGCATACATTTAAACAGCACAGTGTGCTTCCGGGATTCAATCTTGCGCTTGGGTTCACGCTGCTGTATCTGAGCCTGATTGTACTGATCCCTCTTTCGGCTGCGTTTATCCGGACGGCATCCCTCACCTGGGCCGAATTCTGGGATGTGGTCACTACGCCCAGAGTGCTCGCGTCCTATCGCCTGACATTTGGCGCGTCCTTTGCGGCCGCGCTCGTCAATGCCGTATTCGGGCTTCTCGTGGCATGGGTTTTGGTACGTTATCGTTTTCCAGGAAAAAAACTGGTGGATGCTCTGGTCGATCTTCCGTTTGCGCTGCCCACCGCGGTGGCTGGTATTGCGCTGACTGCGCTCTATGCCGGGAATGGATGGATCGGCCAGTTTTTTGAACCGCTCGGCATAAAGATCGCTTTTACGCCGCTCGGTGTTTTTGTGGCGTTGACCTTTATCGGGTTGCCTTTCGTGGTGCGGACGGTTCAGCCGGTGCTCGAGGACATCGAGGCGGAACTGGAGGAGGCGGCGGCCACGCTGGGCGCAAACCGGCTGCAAACATTCTCGCGGATTATTTTTCCCACGCTTTTTCCAGCGCTGATTACCGGCTTCGCGCTTGCTTTTGCACGCGCGATCGGCGAATACGGATCGGTTATTTTTATTGCCGGCAATATGCCCATGATCTCTGAAATCACGCCGCTTCTGATTATTACCAAACTTGAACAATATGACTACACAGGCGCCACTGCGCTGGCGGTGGTGATGCTGATCATTTCGTTCGTGATGCTGTTGATCATCAATCTGCTGCAGTGGTGGAGCCGCCGCCGCAGGGCCTCAGCATGAGAAAGATCCGATGAATACCGTCGTTCTTCCTGCACCTTCAAGCGCGCGCCCTTCAAATACCCACGGGCGGTCAACGCAGGAGCCTGTCTGGGTGCGCTGGGCCTTGATAGGCCTGGCTTTGTCCTTTCTCACGCTGTTTCTTTTCGTTCCTCTGATCTCGGTATTTTATGAAGCGCTTAAAAAGGGTATAGACGTGTATGTCGCTGCGATTACCGATCCGGATGCGGTATCGGCGATCCAGCTTACCCTCACTGCTGCCGCGATCGCAGTGCCGCTCAATCTGATTTTCGGCATAGCGGCTGCATGGGCTATTGCCAAATTCGAATTTCGCGGCAAGAACCTGCTCATCACGCTCATCGATCTGCCATTTTCAGTCTCGCCGGTTGTGTCGGGGTTGATTTACGTGCTGATTTTCGGCCTGCAAGGCTGGCTCGGGCCGTGGCTGGCGGAACAGGACATCAAGATAATTTTCGCCGTGCCCGGCATCGTGCTCGCCACCATATTTGTAACGGTTCCCTTTATCGCACGCGAATTGATACCGTTGATGCAGGCGCAGGGTACCGAGGAGGAAGAAGCTGCTGTGGTGCTGGGCGCAAATGGCTGGCAGACGTTTTTTCATGTGACGCTGCCGAACGTCAGGTGGGGGTTGCTCTACGGCGTTATTCTTTGCAACGCACGCGCGATGGGTGAGTTCGGCGCTGTATCTGTCGTATCCGGCCACATACGCGGCAGTACCAACACCTTGCCGCTTCACGTCGAGATTCTGTATAACGAATACAATTTCGCGGCTGCGTTTGCCGTGGCGTCGCTGCTGGCGCTGCTGGCGCTGGTAACACTGGCGCTGAAAACGGTAGTCGAATCGAAAAATAAAGGAAACAAGGAATATACCGATGAGTATACAGGTACGTAATCTCTCCAAGCAATTCGGGACTTTTTCCGCGCTGCGCGACGTCAGCCTGGAAGTAAGATCGGGTGAACTGCTCGCGCTGCTCGGCCCTTCAGGATCCGGAAAAACCACGCTGCTGCGAGTGATTGCCGGGCTGGAGGCCGCGGATACCGGGCAGGTGCTGTTTCAAGGTGAAGACGCAACGGACCAGCATGTGCGCGAGCGCCAAGTGGGATTTGTCTTCCAGCATTACGCACTGTTCAGGAATATGACTATCTTTGAAAACGTGGCGTTTGGTTTGCGTGTACGCCCGAGGAAATTCCGCCCGACTGAGGCGGAGATTCGCAGCCGCGTTCATGAATTGCTGAAACTCGTACAATTGGACTGGCTGGCCGACCGCTATCCGCACCAACTCTCGGGAGGACAGCGCCAGAGGATCGCCCTGGCACGGGCACTGGCGGTGGAACCAAAAGTTTTACTGTTGGATGAACCCTTTGGAGCGCTCGATGCCAAGGTACGGAAGGAGCTCCGCTCATGGCTGCGGAGACTTCACGACGAGATGCATATCACCAGCGTGTTCGTAACTCATGATCAGGAAGAGGCTCTGGAGGTTGCGGACCGCGTGGTAGTCATGAATGAAGGCCGCATTGAGCAGATCGGCACACCGGACGAAGTATACGAGCGCCCGGCGAGCCCCTTCGTTTACGAATTCCTTGGCAAGGTGAATTTGTTCCATGGCCGACTCCACCGCGGGCGCGCCTGGATAGGGGGAATTGAAGTCGATGCGCCTGAACATACCCAAGCCGAGGAACTTTCAGCCGTGGCCTACGTGCGCCCTCATGATATCCATGTGGACCGGGTAGTTAACGGCGATGGAGCGATTGCGGCACATGTATTTCACATTCTCTCGGTCGGCCCGGTAGTTCGCCTTGAACTGACACGCGACGACAGCGAGGATAAGGAATTGATTCAGGTTGAAATCAGCAAGGAGCGCTTCCGTGAACTGAAATTGGCGCGGGGCGAGCAGGTTTTTATTAGACCTGCACGATTCGATCTTTTCCCCGCTCAGATACATTAGAGGTTTGCCAGTTTGAAGTTATCGGCGGCCAGAGGGCAGCGAGGCTCTATCGCCCAATATTGCTGTTCATGCCGCTTACCCTAGAACAACGAAGCGATCGGACTGAAAACAAGAAAAACAACAACGCGCAATCCATGCCCGCTACTCAACAACTTCCAGAATGCCTTCCATCCCGTGTTCCCTGTGGCTTTTGAAAAAGAGCAGCTTCTTGGGGCAGTAGAAAGCATACTTGCCGGGCATGCTGGGGGTAAAAGCGAATGTTTGGGACTCCTGGCTCAGATCCCCATCGATCGAGATACTCGCTTCGGGCGCTTTGAGCACAAGTCCGTGAGGGATGATCCCACGCTCCACGCGAACCACAAACATTACGGGCTTGTTGACTTTGACGATGATGTGGCTGGGCCTGAAAAAATAATCACCCGCCACGATGTTCACGTGTTGCACGCCATCAATGTCCATTACTGCGCGATAGGGTTTATTGCCGGGCTGCGCGCCCAGCCGCCCCGCTGCGCAGCAGACGGCCAACGCCAGCACAACGAGGGATAAAAAACGGAAGGATAAAAATCGCACTGATTTCATGTTGATTTACTCACCACATGGTTCCGAATCCCGACAAGGCCCGCGGCATCGCTTCGGTCACCCAGGTTGGTGGAGAGGAAGCAAATGCATCATCTGTACCATACCCAGAATGCTTGCCGGGCGCAGCAACAAAAAAGCCCCGCTCGTGAGAGTCGGGGCTTTTTTTATTGTAAGGTGCCTGGCAGTGACCTACTTTCGCATGCGAATGCACACTATCATCGGCGCGACTCCGTTTCACGACCCTGTTCGGGATGGGAAGGGGTGGGTCCAAAGCGCTATGGCCGCCAAGCGTAGCTTTTACCGTAACGAGCAATACAGATCGTGACAATAAGTCACGACCTATCGCACGTCCGGCTTGGAAGAAGTAAGTAATAAATAATCAAGAATTATATGAGTAATGGATCAGTTGTATCTGGCAATACCTATATTACTACCTGTTTTGCTTAAGGTTATAGGATCAAGCCGCACGGTCAATTAGTATCGGTTAGCTTAACGCATTACTGCGCTTCCACACCCGACCTATCAACGTCGTGGTCTACGACGAACCTTTAGGGAGGTTTAACCCCCGGGAAGTCTCATCTTGAGGCGAGTTTCCCGCTTAGATGCTTTCAGCGGTTATCTCTTCCGCACTTAGCTACCCGGCGATACGACTGGCGTCATAACCGGTACACCAGAGGTGCGTCCACTCCGGTCCTCTCGTACTAGGAGCAGGTCCCCTCAAACTTCCAACGCCCACGGCAGATAGGGACCAAACTGTCTCACGACGTTTTAAACCCAGCTCACGTACCACTTTAAATGGCGAACAGCCATACCCTTGGGACCGGCTACAGCCCCAGGATGTGATGAGCCGACATCGAGGTGCCAAACTCCCCCGTCGATATGAACTCTTGGGAGGAATCAGCCTGTTATCCCCGGCGTACCTTTTATCCGTTGAGCGATGGCCCTTCCATACAGAACCACCGGATCACTATGACCTGCTTTCGCATCTGCTCGACTTGTCAGTCTCGCAGTCAAGCACGCTTTTGCCATTGCACTATCAGCACGATTTCCGACCGTACCTAGCGTACCTTCGTACTCCTCCGTTACACTTTGGGAGGAGACCGCCCCAGTCAAACTGCCTACCATACACGGTCCCCGATCCAGATAATGGACCCAGGTTAGAACCTCAACAACATCAGGGTGGTATTTCAACGTCGGCTCCATGAGCTCTGGCGAGCCCACTTCAACGCCTCCCACCTATCCTACACAGATATTGTCAAAGTCCAATGTAAAGCTACAGTAAAGGTGCACGGGGTCTTTCCGTCTAGCCGCGGGGAGATTGCATCTTCACAAACATTTCAACTTCGCTGAGTCTCAGGAGGAGACAGTGTGGCCATCGTTACGCCATTCGTGCAGGTCGGAACTTACCCGACAAGGAATTTCGCTACCTTAGGACCGTTATAGTTACGGCCGCCGTTTACCGGGGCTTCGATCAAGAGCTTGCACCCCATCACTTAACCTTCCGGCACCGGGCAGGCGTCACACTCTATACGTCCACTTTCGTGTTTGCAGAGTGCTGTGTTTTTATTAAACAGTCGCAGCCACCATTTCTTTGCAACCCCCATCCGCTTCACACGCGAGGTGCTACACGTACCGGGGGCACACCTTATCCCGAAGTTACGGTGTCAATTTGCCGAGTTCCTTCTCCTGAGTTCTCTCAAGCGCCTTGGAATTTTCATCCCGCCCACCTGTGTCGGTTTGCGGTACGGTCTTCATCCAACTGAAGCTTAGTGGCTTTTCCTGGAAGCAGGGTATCACTCACTTGGCGCCCCGAAGGGCGTTTCGTTATCACGCCTCAACTAAGCCGCCCGGATTTGCCTAGGCGGCACGTCTACACGCTTCAACCGGGACATCCAACACCCGGCCGAGCTAACCTTCTCCGTCCCCACATCGCATTGGACAAAGGTACTGGAATATTAACCAGTTTCCCATCAGCTACGCATTTCTGCCTCACCTTAGGGGCCGACTCACCCTGCGCCGATGAACGTTGCGCAGGAAACCTTGGGCTTACGGCGAGGGAGCCTTTCACTCCCTTTATCGCTACTCATGTCAGCATTCGCACTTCCGATACCTCCAGCAGCCTTCTCAAGCCACCTTCGCAGGCCTACGGAACGCTCTCCTACCATCTACACTTGCGTGTAAATCCCTAGCTTCGGTGCACAGTTTGAGCCCCGTTACATCTTCCGCGCAGGACGACTCGATCAGTGAGCTATTACGCTTTCTTTAAAGGATGGCTGCTTCTAAGCCAACCTCCTGACTGTTTTAGCCTTCCCACTTCGTTTACCACTTAACTGTGTCTTGGGGACCTTAGCTGAGGGTCTGGGTTGTTTCCCTTTCGACACCGGACGTTAGCACCCGATGTCTGTCTCCCACGCTCGCACTCTTCGGTATTCGGAGTTTGCCATGGTTTGGTAGGCCTAAACGGCCCCCTAGCCATAACAGTGCTCTACCCCCGAAGGTGATACGTGAGGCACTACCTAAATAGTTTTCGGAGAGAACCAGCTATTTCCAGATTTGTTTAGCCTTTCACCCCTACCCACAGCTCATCCCCTAATTTTTCAACATTAGTGGGTTCGGACCTCCACGAGGTGTTACCCTCGCTTCATCCTGGCCATGAGTAGATCATCTGGTTTCGGGTCTACACCCAGCAACTAATCGCCCTATTAAGACTCGCTTTCGCTGCGCTTCCCCTATTCGGTTAAGCTCGCTACTGAATGTAAGTCGCTGACCCATTATACAAAAGGTACGCAGTCACGGAACAAGTCCGCTCCCACTGTTTGTATGCATGCGGTTTCAGGATCTATTTCACTCCCCTTCCGGGGTTCTTTTCGCCTTTCCCTCACGGTACTGGTTCACTATCGGTCGATTACGAGTATTTAGCCTTGGAGGATGGTCCCCCCATGTTCAGACAGGATTTCACGTGTCCCGCCCTACTTGTTCCAATCCTAGTTCCACACCCAAACTTTCGTCTACGGGGCTATCACCCGCTATGGCCCGACTTTCCAGACGGTTCGGCTGGTTCGAGTGCTAAAAATTGGAGGCTCCTCCCATTTCGCTCGCCACTACTCTGGGAATCTCGGTTGATTTCTGTTCCTCTGGCTACTTAGATGTTTCAGTTCACCAGGTTCGCCACGCTTGGCCTATGTATTCAGCCAAGGTTGACCCTTGCGGGCCGGGTTTCCCCATTCGGACATCTCCGGATCAAAGCTCGTTTGCCAGCTCCCCGGAGCTTTTCGCAGGCTTCCACGCCCTTCATCGCCTGTAATCGCCAAGGCATCCACCACATGCACTTATTCGCTTGATCCTATAACCTTAAGGGCTCTGGAGTCCAAAATGGGATGTCAGCCACATATGGCTTAATCCGAATCTTATTTTCCGAACCAATCGGCTACAGGTGTTTGCCCGTGTCGCATCCGACTAAAAATGCGACGCGTCGATACAATCTAACCCATTACTCCGCATCGGGAAATTATGGCTCAATCAAACAGCCATGCATCCACGACGCGAAATACTTTACTTCTTCCAAATTGTTAAAGAGCATCGAGACAGTTAGTGTGGAACAGGCTTGATGCAAAACGCCTGATTCCCTAAAACTTCACTTCTATCCCTAAATACAGCCGCTGGTTAAAAACCAGAAGTAAACGCTTCCGTTTACTTCTGGTTTCTAAATTATTATTTTCCGGATTTCTGAATTGGTGGAGGTGAACGGGATCGAACCGATGACCCCCTGCTTGCAAAGCAGGTGCTCTCCCATCTGAGCTACACCCCCTTAGCTGGTGGGTCTGGGTGGACTTGAACCACCGACCCCACGCTTATCAAGCGTGTGCTCTAACCAACTGAGCTACAGACCCTGAACAGAGCCCAAGAGTCAAGGACCAAAGGGCTGGGCTTAGTTTCTCCAGCCTTCCACTCCCCGGCCCCCAGTCTTGCTTTTCAAAACAACCGATAGGTTGTGGACACTTGAACCAGGAATTTCTCTGAAAGGAGGTGATCCAGCCGCAGGTTCCCCTACGGCTACCTTGTTACGACTTCACCCCAGTCATGAATCTCACCGTGGCAGGCGCCCTCCTTGCGGTTAGACTACCTGCTTCTGGTGAAACCCACTCCCATGGTGTGACGGGCGGTGTGTACAAGACCCGGGAACGTATTCACCGCGACATGCTGATCCGCGATTACTAGCGATTCCGACTTCACGGAGTCGAGTTGCAGACTCCGATCCGGACTACGACGCGCTTTCTGAGATTAGCTCCCCCTCGCGGGTTGGCAACCCTCTGTACGCGCCATTGTATTACGTGTGAAGCCCTACCCATAAGGGCCATGAGGACTTGACGTCATCCCCACCTTCCTCCGGTTTGTCACCGGCAGTCTCATTAAAGTGCCCAACTGAATGATGGCAATTAATGACAAGGGTTGCGCTCGTTGCGGGACTTAACCCAACATCTCACGACACGAGCTGACGACAGCCATGCAGCACCTGTGTTACCGCTCCCTTTCGGGCACGCCCACCTCTCAGCGGGCTTCGGTACATGTCAAGGGTAGGTAAGGTTTTTCGCGTTGCATCGAATTAATCCACATAATCCACCGCTTGTGCGGGTCCCCGTCAATTCCTTTGAGTTTTAATCTTGCGACCGTACTCCCCAGGCGGTCAACTTCACGCGTTAGCTGCGTTACCAAGTCCGTTAAGACCCGACAACTAGTTGACATCGTTTAGGGCGTGGACTACCAGGGTATCTAATCCTGTTTGCTCCCCACGCTTTCGTGCCTGAGCGTCAGTGTTAACCCAGGGGGCTGCCTTCGCCATCGGTGTTCCTCCACATCTCTACGCATTTCACTGCTACACGTGGAATTCCACCCCCCTCTGCCACACTCTAGCCTTGTAGTTTCAAACGCAGTTCCCAGGTTAAGCCCGGGGATTTCACATCTGACTTACAAAACCGCCTGCGCACGCTTTACGCCCAGTAATTCCGATTAACGCTTGCACCCTACGTATTACCGCGGCTGCTGGCACGTAGTTAGCCGGTGCTTCTTCTTCCGGTACCGTCAGTAGTCACGGGTATTAGCCGTGACCGTTTCGTTCCGGCTGAAAGAGCTTTACAACCCGAAGGCCTTCTTCACTCACGCGGCATGGCTGGATCAGGGTTTCCCCCATTGTCCAAAATTCCCCACTGCTGCCTCCCGTAGGAGTCTGGGCCGTGTCTCAGTCCCAGTGTGGCTGGTCGTCCTCTCAGACCAGCTACTGATCGTCGCCTTGGTAAGCCTTTACCTCACCAACTAGCTAATCAGGCATCGGCCGCTCTAAGAGCGCAAGGTCTTGCGATCCCCTGCTTTTCTCCGTAGAGATTATGCGGTATTAGCACACCTTTCGGTGCGTTATCCCCCACTCGAAGATACGTTCCGATGCATTACTCACCCGTTCGCCACTCGCCACCAGGGTTGCCCCCGTGCTGCCGTTCGACTTGCATGTGTAAAGCATGCCGCCAGCGTTCAATCTGAGCCAGGATCAAACTCTTCAGTTTAATACTGGTAAAACTCTCGCTTGACGTATTACCCGATTCCGAATTTACCCTGAGTCCTCAAATTGAGTTCCCGGGGCAATTGGAATCTTCTTACTTCGTGCGAGCACTTCAACTTTTGATACTCGGCCATCCCCTTTTAAGAAGAGAATAGCCATAGTGTCCCAGTCAAATGCCCACACCTATCGGCTGTAAATTGTTAAAGAGCAGTGCCGGCTTGAAATTTAACACCCTACAAGCCAAGCAACGAAAGGCGGCATTATACAGATACCAGAGAGACGGTCAAGGACTTTTGTCTTTTGTTTTTATTCTCCGTCAGGGGAGATTGTCACCCTGGCGAATTTTCGCTTGCCTACTTGCACCACAGCGGTTTGACCACGACCCAGTGTGATAGTTTTATCGCTGACCCTTTCGCCATTTAATTTTACACCACCTTGCTCAATCATGCGCAGTGCTTCTGTCGTACTGGCGGTCAATCCAGCCTGCTTGAGCAACTGGGAAATGGATAAACCTTCTTTTCCGGTATGCAATAATTTTTCCAGTATATCGTCCGGAGTTCCACCGCGCCTGAAACGGGCCTCGAAATCAGCAAGCGCTTTTTCGGCATCCTGATTGCTGTGGAAACGCGCAACGATTTCTTGGGCAAACATGACTTTGATATCCCGCGGATTACAGCCATGCTTCACCTCGTGCTGCCACTGGCGGATGACACTGGTAGGCTCAAAAGATAATAAATCGATGTATCGCCACATCAGTTCATCGGAAATCGACATCAGCTTACCGAAAATTTCGGCGGGACTCTCGGTAATTCCAACATAGTTGCCCGTGGATTTGGACATTTTGCTGACGCCATCCAGCCCCTCAAGAAGCGGCATGGTCAGAATACACTGAGGCGATTGCCCAAAATGCTTCTGCAATTCACGGCCCATCAGCAAATTGAATTTCTGATCGGTGCCACCCAGTTCGACATCTGCCCTGAGCGCAACCGAATCATAGCCCTGGATCAGAGGATAAATGAATTCGTGAATGGCGATCGCCTTGTTGCTTCGATAGCGTTTTCCGAAATCGTCACGCTCCAGCATGCGCGCGACGGTATGAGTCGCCGCCAGTTTTATCAGGTCGGCGGCGCTGAATTGATCCATCCAGGCGGAGTTGAATACGACCTCGGTCTGTTCAGGTTTGAGTATTCGGAAAACCTGGTTCTGATAGGATCGTGCGTTCTCGATCACCTGTTCGCGCGTGAGAGCAGGGCGAGTGGTATTCTTGCCACTGGGATCGCCGATCATTCCCGTGAAATCGCCAATCAGGAAGAGGGCATGGTGCCCTAAATCCTGAAAATGGCGCATCTTATTGAGCAGGACAGTATGCCCCAGATGCAGATCCGGCGCTGTGGGATCGAATCCCGCCTTGATTCTGAGAGGCCGATTGGAAGCAAGCTTCTGCTTCAACTCCTCTTCTAGCAGAAGCTCGCTACAACCGCGTCGGATAATTTCCAGCTCTTCTGGAATCTGTCTCGCCACCGTCACAACCAGTGTGTTTTAAACATCATTGTCCGCGGCAAATCCCCAATTGATCAGCTTATCAAGGACGGCGCTGACGTAATCGGCACGACGGTTCTGATAATCGAGGTAGTATGCATGTTCCCATACGTCGATCGTTAACAGCGGCTTCAGCCCTTTAATGATTGGCAGATCCGCATTGCTCGTCTTTATCACTTTGAGACTGTCCCCATCCTTTACCAGCCATGCCCAGCCACTGCCGAACTGTGTGGTCGCGGCGTTCGCCAGCTCTTTTTTACACGCATCCACACCACCAAACGAGGTTTCGATCTTTTGCCTCAAAGATGCGGGGGGCTCACCGCCTCCTTTTGGCGACAGACTGTTCCAGTAGAATGTGTGATTCCAGACTTGTGCCGCATTGTTGAAAATCGCTACCTTGTCGGCCTGGCCAGCCGTTGCGGCGATGACCCCCTCCAGGGACACATCCGCAAGCTCGGTCCCGGCTATCAGCTTGTTGAGGTTGTCGACATAAGTCTTGTGATGTTTCCCGTAATGGAAACCGAGTGTATTTGCCGATATGACAGGCTCCAGCGCGTTATCCGAATAGGGCAGAGGTGGGAGGGTATGTGGCGCATTTCCAGTTTGATTGCTCATCTTTTTCGCTCCTATGTGGTGACATAAAATCTGATCCGTTCTTACTCTCTGATTTATGCAGAGTAAGGCATATAAAAGCAACCGACAAGGCGTAAGAGATAGCTTATATCTCTGCCAAAAACCTGCCGCTCCAACTCATGAAGGACACAGGCGATGATAATAAATAAGTAGAATTGAAAACTGGTTTGTAATGAAGTGACCAAGGATACGCTGAATCAGCTCGGCAGAAACAGCGGATTCGTCGAGAGATTTTCAAAGCCAGGTGATCCCCGGGCTCGTTCCGGATAATTTACCTGTCAGTTTCTAAAACCAAGTATATCTCAAATATGTTCTTCCCCGTATTGGCGGCTACGTAAATCAGGCGATCGCGCAGCGAGGCAACAAATGCCTGGCTTATAATCGCGAACAACAATCGGCATCCAGCAAGGCTGGATTCAGCTACTAACGCTTTAGGGGAAATGAATATGACAGAACCTACCATTAAGTGCCCTAAGTGCCAAGCCGAAATCCGGCTTACCGAATCGCTTGCGGCACCGCTTATAAATGCCACGCGCCAGCAATACGAGCAGAGACTTTTGCAAAAGGATGGGGAAATCGCAGGGCGCGAACAAGGTATTCGCGAAAAAGAAAAGCAAATTGCGGAAGCCAGACGCACGCTGGATGATCAGATAGCCAGCCAGGTCGCCGCGCAGTTGAGTACAGAGCGTAATCGCGTTATTGCCGAAGAATCCAGAAAGGCAAAACTCGCCAATGCTGCCGAACTGGATAGCAGAGCGCGGGAAATTGCGGAGCTTCACGAAGTTCTTAAGGTACGCGATGAGAAACTGGCTGCGGCCCAAAAAGTGCAAGCGGAACTTGCCAGAAAACAACGCGAACTCGACGATGCCAAACGCGAACTCGAACTTACGATCGAAACACGTGTGCAGCATGGACTCAACGCGGTGCGCGCGCTGGCCAGGCAGGAGGCGGAAGAAGGTCTCAGACTCAAGGTAATGGAAAAAGATCAGACCATCGCATCCATGCAGCAAAAAATCGAGGAACTGAAGAGAAGAGCCGAGCAAGGTTCGCAACAATTGCAGGGCGAAGTGCAGGAACTCGCGCTTGAGAATCTGTTACGCATAAAGTTTCCCTTCGATGCAATCGAGCCGGTACCCAAGGGCGATTATGGAGGGGATGTTCTTCACCGTGTCGTGGGTGCGGCCGGGCAACCCGGGGGGACGATTTTGTGGGAGACAAAACGTACCAGAAACTGGAGCGATCTCTGGCTTGCAAAATTGCGCGAAGACCAACGCGCCGCCAAAGCCGAAATCGCGGTCATCGTGAGCCAGACGTTGCCAAAAGGTGTGGAAACTTTTGAAATGATCGACGGCATCTGGGTTGCGCACCCGCGCGCCGCGCTCCCCGTGGCGCTTGTCCTGCGACACTCACTGCTGGAGCTTGCGCTTGTGCGCCAGTCTTCCGAAGGCTTGCAAACCAAAACGGAACTGATTTATCAGTATCTCACCGGTCCGCGCTTCCGTCAGCGTGTTGAGGCGATAGTGGAAGCATTTTCCACCATGCAGGAGGACCTGGATAAGGAACGCAAGGTAATCATGAAGCAATGGGCCAAGCGCGAAGAGCAGATCATGCGCGTAATGAGCGCAACAGTAGGCATGTACGGCGACTTGCAAGGAATCGCGGGCAAGTCGCTCCAAGAGATCAAGGGGCTCAAGCTGAAGAGCTTGGGCCTGGACGAGGAATTGTAACGGTTCTTTCCAGCGAGCTGCGCTTTTGCAGCTGCTGAACCCACACGGCCAGACGTCATATTAATCCGGGATGGAGGCGGATCCACCCAGCTCGCGCGACCTATGGGTGTATGCCGGGCCGTTGAGCCCGGAAGGAAAGATGCTGACGCTCGATTCCGAGGGTCCGAATTGCGCGGAGGAGGGGAATCTGGTGAAGTACAGGGACGTGATTGAGGTGAAGCGTCAAGACCACCGGGTATTGATATCGCATATGCTGGGCAATGACGGAGAATGGCGCCCATTCATGATGGCGAATTATCAGCGGAAAAATGTAGTGGCCGAGCCGCCCCGTTCGTCCGCCGGGTGCAATAAACCAGCGGAAAAATGCTGGGCCATCATGCGCGATAGCGCCCATACGCGTCCCGTCCGAGCAAGCCTGAGTCTACATAGCATAACGCGACTAAGATTAGCTACAGTGCTGCTCGCAGATCCTGCTTCGGCCGCCTCGCTCGACGCTGGAAAAACCGGACAGGAGCGCGTTTAAAATCGGCAACGAGCGAGTCGCACCCACAACTACATTTGGGAGAGCTCGACCATTTCTCTGTCGGGATAGCGCTCCATCTGATACCTTTGCCACAACCTGGTCCCGATATGATAGGCCAGCATATCAGCGTTGAATTGCAAAATCGGATTACCCATTTCGCTTGTGGTTTGACGGAAGAGCTGCAGCCATCTTTCGAACAATTGGGCGTTGAGCCCCGGCAGAGCTACATGCTTGGGCATGGGGGCACCCCGAAAATGGCTGGTGCCACGCAGTTTCATCGACCAGAAATTGATCATTTGCACAAAATGCGCATCCCAGTCCACGACATGCGCTTCGAATATCGGACCCAGAGATGGATCACGCCTGGCCCGCGCATAAAATGTATGGACCAGTTGCGAAATCTCCTCTTCGGTACACAGGTTGGGGTCGGGGGCTATAAACTCTAGTTGTGACATGGCTATAAGTAAGTTAGAAAATAATAGATTATCGCAAACGCGGGGAGCCGTCATTTGGAATCTTCGTGGGTTACAGCGCTGATTCCGCATGACGGTATTGATAACTTATCACATTAGTTTATGTGATAAGTTTGACCGAGTAAAGAGTTTAACCTAAATCGGGCACTTGATCGCTTGGGGTAGTTCAGGGTCAACGACGGTCAAGCTAACGAGGAGCAGGCGGATCCAGTTGCTCCGGCGCCTTCTTGCATAGTTCTGAACTCAAGCTCCGCCCGCCCTGCGGCAAAGTGGGTAGGAAACGTCGGGACCCGCTGAACAAGTCCTCGCGGGACGCGATTGTGGCTGGGTAGGATGAGCGAAAGGTGACGCAGCGATTGGTGCGACCGGATGGTGGGCCGCTTTAGGGCGGAGCAGTGCCTTCTGGAGGAAAGTGCGATCTGGAAGTGAGCAGTTTCGAAATTGATGAAGTTCAGTGAACACGGTCGTGGCATCCCTTCGCTGTGCGATCCCGCTTTGCAGGAGTCATCGCCGATGCTTGGGGATGCCCCCGCAGCGGGTGCCCACAAACGCGGTCGCGGCACTCGACCTTGCCCGATCCGCTTCGCGGGGTCCGGGCTCCTTGGGCAGCGCCGGGGCGCCACCGCGTTGGACTTCCTGACATCGCAGACCAACAGCTACGACTCTGCATCGCGCCTTGTGATATTCCCGAGTTACTGTAACATGCTTGCGAGGCTCATGAGGACTTGTCCAGAGGCTCGCTAGAATACCCCTTCCCGCGATACTCCATCGCATCGCAATATGATACGCAACGTCTGCAGTGCTTCGAGCTGAATCTGGCGAACTCGTTCACGGGTAAGATCAAGTGTGGAGGCCAGTTGTTCCAGTGTTTGAATTTCATAACCGTTGAGGCCGTAGCGCTTTTCGATTATATAACGTTGTTTTTCATTTAGACGGTATAACCACTCTTGCACCCGGTCTTTGATCTCGGATTGTTCCAGCATGAGATCGGGGCCAGGCGTGTTGTCGTCGGGCATGATGTCACCCATGGATAGCAACGGGTCAACCTCGAGCGGCGCATCCAATGACATCATGCTCATGTTCAAGGACAGCATTCGCTGTACTTCCTTTACCGGGCGCCCGAGCAGATGCGCCACATCATTGGCCTTGGGCTCCTTTCCGGTATGCGCTTCGAGGTGACGGGCCGCCTGCAGAATAATGTTTAAATCCTTAATGACGTGTACCGGCAGACGAATAGTCCGCGATTGGTTCATGATGCAACGCTCGATATTCTGGCGTATCCACCATGTGGCATAGGTGGAGAAACGAAACCCGCGTTCCGGATCGAATTTGTCCAGCGCGTGCATCATTCCCATGTTTCCTTCTTCGATCAGATCCAGCAAAGCTACGCCATGATTGGTATAGTGCTTGGCGATATTTACCACCAGCCGCAGGTTACACTCAATCATTTTCTGGCGCGCAGAAAAATTGTCCTGCTTGACCTGGCGAGTCAGCTCCCCTTCTTCCTTCGCGGTCAACAGGCAGTTTTGCCCGATCTCATTGAAATAGATTTGCGTAACATCGGTCAGCAAATAATCGCTTTGAGGCTCCACCCCAGCAGCCGGCGCTGCCTCGGCAACTTCAGGGGGCAAGTCATCTGGATCCATTGGATCCGTCTGATCGAACGGCTCTTCGTCGCAGCTATAATTTAGTTGGCTCATCCAGATACCTCGGGTAAATGTTTCAGTGGATCCACAGGCTTTCCGTTCTTCCGAATTTCGAAGTGAAGTTTTACCAGATCGGTGTCAGTATTTCCCATCTCAGCGATTTTTTGCCCTTTGGCTACTGCTTGTCCTTCCTTTACCAAGATTTTATTGTTGTGAGCGTAAGCGCTCAGATAAGTATTATTATGCTTAATAATTATGAGCTTACCATAGCCGCGCAATCCTGCGCCGCTATAGACCACCTTGCCTGCTGCCGAGGCGGTGACTGCTTGCCCCGGCTTGCCCGAAATATCGATGCCCTTGGTACTTTCGGAAAACCCTTCCAGCACTTTGCCTTTTGTCGGCCAGATCCATTCAACCCCATCGTCATTTCGGACAGCTTCCGCCGTAGAGGGCTTGACACTGATTTCGGCATTTTTTTCAATCATTGCGTCAGCCTTGGCCACCGCCGGAAGAACTGCCACGGGGGTATCGGCCAAGCCCTTTAACTGTGCTACTGCCTGCTCGGAATACGGCAGTTTGAATGCTTTGGGCTGGTTTTTCAGCTTTTCGGTATTGCTCAGCGGTTTTGCTTCCGATAGCGCAAGAGTGCCGGGCGTAGCGATAGCCTTGGATGGCGATGCGGGTTGGGGGAGTGAAAAAAGAGAAGGCTGCGTCAGTTCGGCGGGTGGAGACAAGTAAAGCTGTTGGCCAACATGAATGGCACCCGGATAGTGAATATTGTTCCATTCGGCCAAATCCTTTTGACTAACCCTGTTACTCAGCGCGATGGAATAGAGGGTGTCGCCTTTCTGCACGACATGGATCTTGGGTCGTTGGACGGTTATTTCGGAAGTGGGACCCGGTGTATCTACCGTAATTTGCGGTTCTGCCGTGGTACGATCAATGATTGGCACGGGTTGCTGGGTCGATACGCAACCGGTGATCAGCAGAGATAAAAGAAGGCACGGTCGAAGAAGGGACGGCCCATATGTAAGGGCAAAGTTCTTTCCCGTAAATGATCCAAGACGGCATCCCATCTTAACCCGGGCGGACGATACACGACTATTCGCGTGCCCCTGCCTGATCCTTGTACGCCTCATTCCCATCTCTCACTTTAACGTTTCCAGATACCGGACATCATGGGGACAAACTTCACTTCATCGAGGATTATCTCCGTATATCCGTCCGAGTTGCGTTCGATAACGCACAGAGACTGCTTTTGATTTCCCTTGGGTAAAATCATCCTTCCGCCGACCGCCAATTGTTCAAGCAGCAGAGGAGGAATATGTGCCGTCGCGGCCGTTAGGATAATTGCGTCGAATGGCGCGCATTCTGGCAACCCGAGCAAACCATCAGCATGCTTCAGGCGTATATTGCCGAGCCGCAACTCACGCAAGCGGGCACGAGCGCGAGTGAGCAACGGGCCCACCCGTTCGATCGAATAGACCTCGCGCGCAAGCTGTGCCAATACGGCTGTCTGATAGCCGCAACCTGATCCGATTTCAAGCACTTTATCAACGCTCGAGCCTGCGCGTGCGAGCTCGCTCATGCGCGCTACGATAAATGGGCTTGAAATAGTCTGTCCAAAGTTTATAGGTAGGGCAACATCATCATAAGCGCGGGTTGCCAGAACTTCTTCGACGAAAATATGGCGAGGAACTACGCTCATTGCCGCCAGTACCACTTCGTCAGCGATACCTTGTGCGCGCAACCGCTCGATCATGCGCGCGCGGGTCCGCTGAGAAGTCATGCCGATTCCGGAGTGATGGCTATTCAAGCTCTTCATTACCTCGAGAAGGGGGCTGCAGCCATGTCCAAATGGCGACGGGAAATGTTGAATAAGTTTCCTGCGGTTCGCATTGGGATAAGATCGGGAGGATCACAAGCGTGCGACGTTAATTGTAGCGTGATCTACGATCTCAGAAAGTGCGGCGCAGCGACGCCCAAGGCGTTGCCGAACGGGCTCCGCGAAGCAGGGATCGGGCAGCGTCGGGTGCCGTGACCGCGTTCGTGGGGGCCCACATCCCGCTGAGGGGGCCTTCCCGAAGCATCGGGCGAGGGTTCCCGCAAAGGGGGATTGCACAGCGAGGAGGATGCCCCGAACATGTTCACTGAACTTCATCAATTTCGGAAGCGCTCACTTCCCGGTCGCACCTTCCTGCGGAAGGCACTGCTCCACCCTGCGCGGCCGCATCCGGTCTCAGAGGTTTGCGGGCTATTTGATCCATTCCCGCACGGCATCCATCTGCCCATACCGGGTCAGGTCGATTTGCAACGGTGTTATAGACACACGGTTGCGCTTGATTGCAAAAAAATCCGTACCCTCGCCCGCATCTTGGGCGGGTCCGGCTGCGCCCACCCAATAAACCGTTTCGCCCCGCGGACTTTTCGATCTGACTACCGGCTCCGCTTTGTGCCGCCGGCCGAGGCGTGTAACTTCCATGCCTTGCAGTTCGGAATAAGCGATATCGGGAACATTGATGTTCAGCAATACCGCCCCATGCAGCTTGTCATTTTCCAAACGTTGCACGATTTCTGTCGCGACGCGCGCTGCGGTAACAAAATTTCCCGCGGAAAAACTTGCAAGAGAGATGGCAAGAGAAGGTATGCCCAGCAAAAAACCTTCAGTGGCAGCAGCTACAGTGCCGGAATAAATTGTATCGTCGCCCATGTTGGCACCGTAATTGATGCCGGAAACCACCATATCGGGCAATGTGTCCAGCATTCCGGTTACCGCCAGATGCACACAGTCCGTGGGAGTCCCGTTGACATAATAAAAACCGTTGTGCGATTTATGTAAATTCAGAGGCCGGTCGAGCGTCAGCGAATTGCTCGCGCCGCTTCGGTCGCGCTCGGGCGCGACCACGATGATGTCCGCGATAGCGGAAAGCGCTTCCGCAAGACAGGCTAGGCCAGGCGCAAAATACCCGTCATCGTTGCTGAGCAATATGCGCATTCGAACAGTACCCTAGCCCGGATATTTCACCAGACCGGCCGGAAAATTGTCGCAAGCAGCGTGAATAACGCCATTGGTTAACAGAGCTGAAATTCAATTTGTACCGCTAGCCCTCACAGGCTGACGGGCGTTTGCGGCATCTTTGCCCCGCTTCCGGCGAATAGACTCGACTATTAGCTTGACTTGGGATGCGAAAAATTCTGGTCGCACATCACCTTGCCACCATCCCACGATCCCGAGATGTATCCGGGCTGGATGTTTTTAGCTTATCGGGAAGGACAGCTCATTACGCTAGCCCTCGATATGCAGAGGAATCGATCAGATTGTGGCTTGGCTGGTCGGGGCGAGAGGATTTGAACCTCCGACCACTTGCACCCCATGCAAGTACGCTACCAGGCTGCGCTACGCCCCGAAGGTTGAAATTATAGCAAAAGCAGGAAGGTTAGGCGTCGCTGAATATATTTCTTGTGGATCAATCAGGTTATCCGTACCATGAGGCGGGTGAATTCATGGCGTGCGGGCGCGGGAGACACGCGCTAAACCAAGTTAAGACCGAAGCAAAGAAACAACACTTTCAATCTCGCTCCGTAATAGCGCCAGATCAATTGGCGAAGACAATGGTGGAGTTGCTGAGGCAGTGGCATACGGCATCGCCTCGATCATCCCCTGACCCAGGCGGCTGCGCGCGCCATGAATGGTAAAACCCTCTTCATAGAGCAATTCGCGGATACGACGGACAAGCAGTACCTCATGGTGCTGATAGTAGCGACGATTGCCGCGGCGCTTTATGGGCTTCAATTGCGTAAATTCCTGCTCCCAATAGCGTAACACATGGGGTTTGACCCCGCACAGCTCGCTCACCTCGCCAATCGTAAAATAACGTTTTGCAGGAATGGGAGGCAGGGCACTACTGGCTATTATGTTTTCCATGCTGATTTTTCTCTACCATGGCTTTCAATTTCTGGCTGGCGTGAAAAGTCACCACCCGTCGGGCGGTAATCGGAATTTCTTCCCCGGTCTTGGGGTTACGGCCGGGGCGTTGGGGCTTATCCCGCAGCTGGAAATTGCCAAAGCCGGAAAGTTTTACGCCATCACCATTTTGCAGGGCGACGCGAACCTCCTCATAGAAGGATTCCACCATGTCTTTGGCTTCGCGCTTGTTAAAGCCGACCCTTTCGAATAGCAAATCCGCCAGTTCGGCCTTTGTTAAGGTCATAGTCTCTTTCACCCGTTTTCCTTAGTTACGCAACGTTGCATCGAACCGTTTTTCCAGAATGTTCAGCAACCTTGCAACCTCCCGATCCGCTTCCGCATCGGTGAGCGTTTTTTGAGTATCTTGCAATAAGATACGGAATGCAAGACTTTTTTTGCTGTGCTCGACTCCCTTGCCGCGATACACATCGAATAAGGAAATTTCCGAAACGATGGACGATTTCTCAGCTTGCATGCAGTCCAGCATCATCTGAACCTCGATGTTCTCAGCCACTACCACGGCGATATCACGCCGTATCGGTGGGTATTTGGAAATCTCTGCGGCTCTCGGCAGTGTTCGCGCCATCAAAATGCCAAGATCCAGTTCAAACAACACTACGGATTTAGGCAGATCGAAATTTTTCTGCCAGCGCGGATGCAGTTCTCCCATATGGCCGGCAACCTTTTCCCCCAAGCGTATTCTCGCCGATTTGCCGGGATGCAACGCCGGATGGGGTGCCGGTTCGGCGCGTATCGAGGCCGGCCAGAACAGCGCCTCGATATCAGCTTTCACATCGTAAAAATCCACCTCGCGGGCAGGGGCATCCCACTGTTCTGCCACGATATCGCCGTAACAGAGTCCAGCCAGTTTTTCCTCCTGCAAGTAGACATCTCTGTCTTTTTCTCTTGCTTTTGTAAAGCAATAGCCTATCTCAAACAGGCGCACCCTGGGCTGCTTATGGTTGAGATTAAACCGGAGGTTTGATATCAGGCCGCCGAGCAAGCTGCTGCGCATCGCGCTCATCTGGCTGGACAGCGGATTCTTCAACATTACCGGTGTCCTGTTGCCCGCCAGCTCCGATTCCCACGAGACATCCACGAAACCATAATTGATTACTTCCTGGTAGTCGCGCCCCGCCAGGATTTGCCGCAACTGCGACGGCGCGCGAGCGGTTTCCGGATCCGGCAGCATACCCAACCCGGCGGCGGGTAAATTGGCTGGAATGCGATTGTAACCATGTACCCGCGCCAATTCCTCAATTAAATCTTCTTCTATGGCAAGATCGAAGCGATAGGTCGGAGGCGTCACATGAAACACACCATCAGCGGATCGAAAGTTGAACTGCAAGCGCTGCAATATTTCCGCGATCCCGGTTTCACCGAGATCAATGCCGAGGATTCGCCGCGTCCTTTCCAAACGCAAACATATGGGATCGCGCCGTGGCAACTCGCCTCTGATTTCAGAAACCGGTCCCGCCCGGCCGCCGCAAATATCGAGTATGAGGCGGCTCGCGCGCTCCATCGCATCGCGCGTGGCAGCAAAATCGACGCCGCGTTCGAAGCGATGAGCCGAATCCGAGCTGAAACCCAGGGTAAACGATTTCCCGGCAATTACCGTGGGACTAAAAAAAGCGCTTTCCAGAAACACATCCTTAGTGTGCGGTTCCACCCCGCTTTCAATACCACCCATGATGCCCGCCAATGCCAGCGGCTGCACCTCATCCGTAATGACCAGCATATCGGGCTGCAACACGAGATCTTCACCATTCAGCAACTGTATTTGCTCGCCGTGCTTCGCATAGCGCACGTGAATCGAACCCTTACCCCCGAGCCCGTCCGAAATTTTGGCGAGATCGAAAGCGTGAAGCGGCTGCCCGGTCTCCAGCATTACGTAATTGGTCACATCCACCACCACATTGATGGCACGGATGCCGCTGCGTTCCAGGCGTCGAACCATCCATGGTGGCGTGGGCACGTCCAGTGTCACATTTCGTATGACTCTACCGCAATACAGCGGGCAGGCATCCGGCGCCTCCACGCTAATGGGCAGAGCATCGCCGATCTGGCTGGCGACCGGTTCAATCGCCAAAGGGTAGAGGTTTTCGCCAGTAATAGCGGCCACCTCCCGCGCCACGCCCGTCAACCCAAGGCAGTCGCCGCGATTTGGCGTTAATTTGAGGGTAAAAAGCTTGTCATCCAACTCATAATAATCGCGAAAATCCACGCCTGCCGGAGCGTCGGGGGGAAGCAACAATAAACCCTGCGAGTCTCCCTGCAGACCCAGTTCCTGGGCTGAACATAACATTCCCGCGGATTCGACGCCACGTATTGTTGTCTGCCTGATGGTAATACCCGGAAGTTGAGCGCCCGGTAGAGCGCACGGCACTTTTATTCCCGCCCGGGTATCAGGTGCTCCGCACACAATTTGCAGTGGCTCCGCATTCGTGGCTAAACCAGTGTTTACCCGGCATACGCTAAGATGATCCGCGTCGGGATGCTTCTGAGCAGACAGCACTTCACCTACCACTACCTTGTCAAAGGCTGGGGCAACCGCTTCAATAGCTTCCACTTCGAGCCCCGCCATGGTCAAGGCGTTAGCCAGTTCGGTAGCTGACAGAGGCGGGTCAACGAAAGTGCGGAGCCATTTTTCCGAAAATTTCATGAGAATATATTGTTCTTTTTGGACAAGGCACAATGCGCCTGATGCGCTTCAGATATCTTCCCCGCTCCTTTCGCTGAGAGCTGGGAAAGCTTATCTGGATGCACGGAAACGTTGAGGGAATGCTTTGAGGGGAACTCTTTAAGGAAAACTTTTAATTGAATTGTCTCAGGAACCGGAGATCATTCTCGAAAAATAATCGCAAATCATTTACGCCGTATCTCAGCATGGCCAGCCGCTCCACACCCATGCCAAAAGCAAAACCAATATACTTTTCGCTGTCTATACCGACATGTTTGAAAACGTTAGGATGGACCATGCCGCAACCCAGCACTTCGAGCCAGCCGGTATAACTGCACACGCGGCAGCCATCCCGGCACATCACACAACCAATATCCATTTCAGCCGAGGGCTCGGTGAAAGGAAAGAATGAAGCACGGAAGCGTACCGGCAAATTGTCGCGCTCGAAAAACTGTTGCACGAAGTCTGCCAGCACTCCCTTTAACGCTGAAAAATTTGCATTTTCCGCAATCCATAACCCTTCAACCTGATGAAACATCGGCGTATGGGTTAAATCGGAGTCGCGGCGATAAACGCGCCCTGGGGCAATCACTTTTAAAGGTGGCTGCGTTTTCTGCATATAATGAATCTGCACCGGCGAGGTGTGCGTACGCAGCAAATGCGTATTGGCCCCGTTATCTATATAGAACGTGTCGTGCATCGCACGCGCCGGATGATTTTCGGGAATGTTAAGCGCCGTAAAATTGTAGAAATCGGTTTCGATTTCCGGACCCGATGCTACAGCAAATCCGATTGAGTGAAACAGTGCCTGAATTCGCTCCAGTGTGCGGGTTACCGGATGAAGTCCGCCCATTCCCATACCCCGCCCGGGTAGCGTGACATCCAGTGTCTCTTCCGCCAACTGCGCTTCGAGCTCCTTTTGCTGTATTGCATCGCGGCGTGAGTTGAGCGCTTCCTCCAATGTTTCCTTTGCACGGTTGATGCGCACGCCCATTGCAGGACGATCTTGGGGCGGCAGCTTGCCTAACCCCTTCAGTAACTCGGTCAGCCTGCCATGCCGGCCCAGGTAACGCCCTTTTGCCTGCTCGAGCTCGGCAGTGTCACTGATCCCGTTGAACAGATCGATGGCTTCGCTAAGGAGGTGATCCAGATTATTCATGAAATATACTAGGGATGGGCCGCCGGCCTTCTGCAAGAAAAAAGGAGGCAAGGCGCCTCTGCCTTTAGCCTCCTCCAGTTTTCGTCAATTCTTTTACTTTTATACAGCCAGACTGGCTTTGGCCTGTTCCGCTATCTTCGCAAAAGTCGCCTTGTCGAATATGGCCAGATCGGCCAGTACCTTGCGGTCCACCTCAATCGCAGCTTTCTTCAGGCCATTCATGAATACGCTGTAGGACAGACCGCATTCACGCGCTGCGGCATTGATACGAGCGATCCACAAGGCCCGAAACTGGCGTTTCTTCTGACGGCGATCACGGTAAGCATATTGCCCCGCTTTCATTACTGCTTCCTTGGCGACACGATAGACGTTCTTCCGACGCCCGCGGTAGCCTTTTGCCAGATCCAGAACTTTCTTATGGCGGGCGTGAGCCGTTACACCACGTTTTACTCTTGGCATGTCATTCTCTCCTATGCGTAGGGCAGCATAGCGCGCACGGATGCCACATCACTGCAATGCACGCCGACGGTTCCACGCAATTGCCGCTTACTTTTCGTGGTTTTCTTGGTAAGAATATGACGCTTGAACGCCTGTGAACGCTTGACACTTCCGCCAGCGCGCACCACAAATCGCTTGGCTGCGCCGCTCTTTGTTTTCATCTTGGGCATGACACTACTCCTGCTTTAATATGACAGCGGGTGTTTCCGTCCGGAACACTTTGAGACCCGAAAATCACTTGGTTTTTAAAAAATGAACAACACTTGCGGGAAAAAAGCAATTGCCCTGCACCTGCTTTCAATTGCGTTATAAACGAAAGCATTACAACGGAAATCCGGTTTTCAGCTACGGATATCTACGGTTGTACCGGACCAGGATTCTGCGCCACAACCCCGTTTTCTCCGTTCTCCCCAACCATTTTTGGCTTGGATTCCTTAGGCTTGACTATCTTTACCTCTTTCTTCTTCGGGGATAGCACCATTACCATCTGCCTGCCTTCCATCCGCGGAAATTGCTCAACCACCGCATAGGGTTCCAAATCCGTCCTTACGCGCTCCAGCAGGCGTATACCGAATTCCTGATGCGCCATTTCACGACCGCGGAAACGTAACGTGATTTTGGCTTTATCTCCCTCTTCCAGAAAACTGATCAGGTTGCGCAGCTTGATGGCATAATCGCCGTCATCCGTGTTGGGCCGGAACTTGACTTCCTTGATCTGGATCTGTTTTTGTTTAAGCTTGGCCTCGTGCTTTTTCTTGCTTTCCTGATAGCGGAATTTGCCGTAGTCCATCAAACGGCACACAGGGGGCCGAGCGGTAGGCGCAATTTCCACCAGATCCACTTCGGCTTCTTCCGCCAAACGATTGGCAGCCGCCAGGGTGACTACGCCTATCTGCTCTCCATCTGCACCAATCAAACGCACTTCCGGCGCATTAATCTCTTGATTGATACGTGCTGCTTTTTCTTGAACTATAGTAATTCCCCAAATCTGATTGATAAATTAAACCGCACCAGCTTTCGCGGATATCTCTGCCTTGAGCCGTTCAATCAGGCCGTTTAAGGACATCTGGCCAAGATTGGCGCCTGCCCGGTTCCGCACCGAAATCATTTGTGCGGCCACCTCCTTGTCACCCACGATGATCTGGTAGGGCAGTTTTTGCAAACTGTGTTCTCTGATTTTATAGGTTATTTTCTCATTTCTCAAGTCTGCGTACGCGCGAATGCCGCCGCGCTTGAGCTCCTCGGTTATCCTTTGTGCGTAGTCCGCTTGTCCTTCAGATATATTCAACACCACTGCCTGATCGGGTGACAACCACAAGGGAAGAGCCCCTGCATAATTTTCGATGATAATGCCGATAAAGCGTTCCAACGATCCGAGGATGGCACGGTGCAGCATTACCGGCACCTGGCGGGAATTATCTTCTGCCACGAATTCGGCCTCCAACCTCCCCGGCATGGAGAAATCGAGCTGCAGGGTGCCGCACTGCCATACACGGCCGATGCTGTCCTTGAGCGAAAACTCGATTTTGGGGCCATAAAACGCGCCTTCGCCGGGTTGGAGTTCCCAACCGAGCTTCTTGTGATCCAATGCCGATTTTAGTGCGGCTTCCGCCTTGTCCCACTGCTCTTCAGAGCCCACGCGCTTCTTCGGGCGGGTGGAAAGTTTTACCAGAATCTCGTTAAATCCGAAATCTGCATAAACCTTTTGCAACAGGTCGATAAATTGCACAGCCTCATTCTGCACCTGGGATTCGGCGCAGAAAATATGAGCATCGTCCTGGGTGAACGCTCGCACGCGCATGATACCATGCAGAGCCCCGGAGGGTTCGTTTCGATGACATGAACCAAATTCTGCCAGCCGCAAGGGCAGGTCACGGTAACTTTTTAGTCCCTGCCTGAATACCTGGACGTGACCGGGACAGTTCATCGGCTTGACTGCAAAGTCGCGCTCCTCCGCCCGGGTGATGAACATGTTCTCGCGAAAGTTTTCCCAGTGCCCGGAGCGTTCCCACAAACCTTTGTCCAGAACGGACGGTGTGCGGATTTCCATGTAACCGTTATTACGGAATATGTCCCGCATATACTGTTCCACCTGTTGCCAGATAACCCAGCCTTTGGGATGCCAAAACACCATGCCCGGCGCTTCTTCCTGAATGTGAAACAAGGACAATTGCCTGCCGAGCTTGCGATGGTCCCGCTTTTCCGCTTCTTCCAGACGATGCAGATAGGCGTCCTGGTCTTCCTTTTTGACCCAGGCAGTGCCATAAACCCGCTGTAGCATTTCGTTGTGGGAATCCCCGCGCCAGTATGCGCCGGCCAGCTTCATCAATTTGAATACTTTGAGCCTGGAAGTGGTCGGTACGTGCGGACCGCGGCACAAGTCGGTGAAATTGCCCTGGGAATAGAGCGAAACATCCTCGTCTCCAGGGATGGACTCGATAATCTGCGCCTTATAATGTTCGCCCTGGTTCTTGAAGAAATTGATAGCGTCCGAGCGATCCCACACCTGGCGTTCCACTTTCAGATCACGCGTACTGATTTCCGCCATGCGTTTTTCTATCGCAGCCAGGTCTTCCGGTGTAAAAGGTCGCTTATAAGAAAAATCATAGTAAAAGCCGTCTTCGATTACCGGACCAATGGTAACCTGTGCATCGGGAAACAGCTCTTTCACCGCATGCGCCAGCAAATGCGCGGTAGAGTGACGAATGATTTCCAATCCCTCCGCATCCTTTTCGGTAACAATTTTCAGCTCGCTATCCGCTTCGATGCGGCTGGACATATCCACCAGTTTGCCGTTCACTTTGCCCGCCAGGGCGGCACGAGCCAGTCCTGCGCCAATCGACGCTGCAACTTCTCCTACCGTCACTGGCTGTTCATACCTGCGCTCCGACCCGTCCGGTAACCGAATGACCGCCACAGCTCTTCCTTTCAAAAATAGTGTTATTAAAAGTTGCGTGACCTTGATAAAGCCGGTTTTCTCCCGAACCCGGACAGCACAAGACGGGATTCTCCCACAGATTCCCTACATGGACCAAAGCCTGCCAAATTCTGCTTTGCCCTGCTTTCCGCGGCAAGCGCAGATAACAGCCCTGTGGATGATGCGCTCATGGCATTCGTGTATCGCATCACCACCTCAACCGGAGGTAGCCTTCCGTTTCAGTGAGTTTGAAGCGCACCAGATTGGCGCCACGGCGTAGGGAAATTTGCCGGGGAAGCGGCCTGAAAGGTCCGGCAGCCGAAAGGGACCGTTCCACTCCGAGCCGCCTTTCGCGCGGCGAAAAAATTTGCAGCTCGAACTGCCCTGGTCGAAGTTCCCGCAACTTGGGCGCAAAGGGTTGCGCCAGCGGTTCACCTATGAAAACGCCTTCTCCTGGCCAGGCTACGCTTTTCCAATAAGCTTCAATGGCGCTTGCGCCAAGCGCGTAGTGAAACATCGCAATACCCGGGAAAGGGAACTTCTGCATATGGTTGCATGGTTCCACCACGGTTCCGTAACTTGCGGTGGCGCCTGCTTCCAGCCACCTCAAGCTGCTCATTTGATTCGAACCGGTAAGCTGGCCGCCCGATGAGGTCAAATGATCAGCCAGCGCGCCGGGCAGAAATTCCAGCGTGTGAAGGTCGGGTACCTGCGCAAGCCCGGTGAAATAAAAGAGGACGTCGTGTCGGTCCGTTATTGCCTCGGCTTCAACAATTTCGATTGGAAAAACACCGGCCAGTTCTTTTGTAGTCCGCTCGAAATAGCTTGCCCGCACGCTGCGTGCTTTATCCGGGGTTATGACCAAGTATGCGTGCCCCTTGGGGAAACTCTGGTCGGCGGCAACACCGCGATCGATTAGCGCCTTGACCTGGTCGAAGTTTATGCCAGCGAGCATCATGGCAGGTCTTAGCTGGTAGTCGCGCGCCGGACTGAGGCTGGAAGAGTTGAAATAAGGGCTGGGTTTAGTCGGACCACATTCCGATGAGCAATAACTCTCATCGAAGCCAAGAGCCAATGCAGAGGTAAGCGACATGCAATTTACTCTATAAGGAACAGTCCAAGCCACAGCATAAGCTTGAACATGAGGAGGTGTCGCCCGATCGACCTCGGCCTTCAGTTGCTGAAATTCATCCTTTGAGAGCATATCCCGCCCGGATGGAAAATCCACATGGATCACGTTGGCTGCCGGGATATGACGGACCTTTTGATAATAATCACCGATTTGCCTGGATAGCGGATCCGCATCATTAATAATGACGGCCAAGTCACCAGGCGCCAGCCCCGTACGCGGTAACTGAATCCGCGGTTGAGCGTCGGCGAACGAGGGGCGGGCCGGCAGAGAGATCAGTAGATAAAGGAATAGCTGTGTTAAAACCTTCAAGCTTGCGGACAAGAATGGCTATCGAGCGATGCATAATAATGGGTCACCGGAAATGAGTCCACCGTTCATGCTTTCCCTCCATGATCTGCTTTATCAACGAGCGCCACGTGTACCCGTGACTCTGCTGCTTGTAACAGCCAATTTGCTGATCTTTCTCGCCATGCTTGCCAGCGGCGCGGGATTGTGGCACTCGGCCAACAGTATACAACTGGCTTGGGGCGCGAACTTTGGCCCGGCTACTCAGGATGGCGAGTGGTGGCGTCTGGGCACCGCCATGTTCCTTCATTTCGGCGCTATTCACTTGACATTGAATATGTGGGCACTCTGGGATGGGGGTCAGTTGGTGGAACGCATGTATGGGCACGCCCGCTTTGCCGGCATTTATTTCTCCAGCGGCCTGACCGGCAACCTGTTGTCCCTCGTCGCACATAAGGGAGCGGCTATTTCCGGCGGTGCTTCAGGTGCTATTTTCGGGATGTATGGCGCGCTGATGGTATTTCTCTGGCGTGAGCGCCGCAATCTTCATCCGCGAGATTTCCGCTGGTTTTTCTGGGGAGCGGCCGGATTTGCCTCTGCCAGTCTTGCGCTTGGCCTTTTGATTACCGGAATCGACAACGCTGCACATATCGGCGGTTTCCTGGCCGGGATACTTGGCGGAGTAATATTAGCGCGACCCATCAATAAAGCCAAACCTGACCCCCATCGCCCCCGGGTCCTGGCGGGAGCCGCGTTTGCTTTGTCCATTGTCATCCTTATCGGCGGAATCCCCGCGCCTGCTTATCTATGGAGCCAGGAATTGCTGGCGCGCAAGGAAATTGGACAATTTCTGCGTGACGATGCTGCAATCAGCCAGGCTTGGCAGAAAATACTGGATGAGGGCAAACGGGGTAATATCTCTTTTGAAGAGCTGGCGGGCCGCATCGATACCGTAGTGAGCGACCGTTATGAAGAGAGCTTTGAGCAACTTTCCCATATTCCACCCAACCCTGCCATGCCTTCCGCCGCCACATTGGAGACGCTGCGCCATTATGCGGAGCGCCGCCGGGATGCCTCGCGCGCTCTGGCGGAAGGGCTGCGCGCCCATGAACCGGAACAGATCCGTCACGCTTTGGAAATGGCAAAACAATCGCAACAACCGGCTCAGCCCGAGAGGGAAGACGTCAACAAGTCGATAAATAACAAGGCTGACCGGGGTTCAGTAAAAACGGAGGATGAGCGATAGCGGAAAGCATTTCGCACTGCCGCCTTTATTCTCGGCCAAAGCCTGAATTTTCGCTGCGTGCCTTGTCCATTCTTTCAATATCATTTCTGCGGCGCATAACCTTTCAATTGCTTACCTGTAATTTAGAAAAACCCTGCAAAAAATTTTTGACATGCACGAATTGACATACGCGAAGAAATATTGCACCATTGGCTGAACGCACTAACTGTAGTAAAATACGTTCAACAGTAATACTAGATATAGTGGTTTAGGAGTTTTAAAAATTTCGGCTCCGGCCATCGGAAAGGAGCAGTTTCCGATATAGATGAGGAGGAATCCGACATGCAGCTTGCAACAGACCCTATGAATCGCCCGGCAGTATCAGGATATGATTCTTCTACAGCCCCCGCCAGTCAGGATGCGAGATATTCCCAGTACAAAATCATTCGCCGCAATGGTTCGGTGGCCGCGTTCGAGCCGGGCAAGATATCCATTGCGATGACGAAAGCATTCATCGCCGTTAATGGCGGACAGGGTGCGGCCTCCGCCAGAGTGCGTGAAGTCGTGGCGCAGCTGACTGATGAAGTAGTGAAAGCGTTGATTCGCCGCCAACCGGCGGGAGGAACTTTTCATATTGAGGATATTCAAGACCAGGTAGAACTGGCCTTGATGCGCTCCGGCGAACATGACGTGGCACGCGCCTACGTGCTCTACCGCGAGGATCGCGCCCGCAAGCGGGCGCAACAGAAAGAAATGGCCCTGGTGGAAGCGCCAGCCAGCATTCTGAATGTGCTGGAGAATGGCCACAGAACACCCCTCGATACGGCCGAATTACTGAAGCTGATCGAGTCCTGCTGCACCGGATTGGGTGAAGCGGTGAATGCCACCCTTATACTCAAGTCTACGTTGAAAGACCTGTATGACGGCGTGCCGATGGAAGAAGTGAGAAAATCGGCCATTCTCTCGGCGCGAGCATTAATCGAAAAAGAGCCCGGCTACAGCTATGTGACTGCGCGACTGCTGCTGCACACCCTTCGTTTAGAGGTGCTGGGTGAAGAAGTCGTACATCAGGAAATGGTAGATCGCTATACAGAGTATTTCCCCGGCTTCATCAAATACGGAATTGATGCCGAGTTGCTGGATGAGCGTCTGGCACAATTTGATCTGCCGTGCTTGGCCAAGGCACTGGATGCCAGCCGTGATCTCAAGTTTGGCTATCTTGGTTTACAAACTTTGTATGACCGTTATTTCCTGCACGTACGGGACCGCCGTATTGAGTTGCCTCAGGCATTCTTCATGCGCGTGGCCATGGGACTTGCGTTGAATGAAATCGACCGCGAAGCGCGCGCTATAGAGTTCTATCACGTGCTGTCGAATTTTGATTTCATGAGCTCCACCCCAACACTGTTCAATTCAGGCAGCCGCCGTTCACAGTTGTCTTCGTGTTATCTGACCACAGTGTCGGATAACCTCGATGGTATTTACGAAGCGATCAAGGAAAACGCCTTGCTCGCCAAGTATGCCGGCGGACTCGGCAATGACTGGACACCGGTGCGTGCAATGGGATCACGCATCAAAGGCACGAATGGCAAATCGCAAGGCGTGGTACCGTTCCTCAAGGTGGTATCCGACACTGCGGTAGCGGTCAATCAAGGGGGTAAGCGCAAAGGCGCAGTTTGCGCTTATCTGGAATCATGGCATCTGGATATCGAGGAATTTCTGGAGCTGCGCAAGAATACCGGCGATGACCGCCGCCGTACTCATGATATGAATACTGCCACCTGGGTTCCCGACCTTTTTATGAAACGGGTAATGGAGGGGGGCGAATGGACGCTTTTTTCCCCTTCTGACGTGCCTGATCTGCATGAAAAGTTCGGTAAACAGTTTGAGCAGACGTATCTTGGCTACGAGGAAAAAGCCGCTCGCGGCGAGCTCAGCCTGCACAAGAAAATTCCAGCGCTACGGTTATGGCGCAAAATGCTCAGTATGCTGTTTGAAACCGGCCACCCATGGATTACTTTCAAGGATCCATGCAATATCCGTTCGCCGCAAAACCATGTGGGCGTGGTGCACAGCTCCAATCTCTGCACCGAGATAACTTTGAATACCAACGAGCATGAAATTGCCGTGTGCAACCTGGGTTCGGTCAACCTGGCGGCACACGTCCATGACGGCGAACTTGACACCGCCAAGCTCAAGCGGACCGTGGGCACCGCTATGCGCATGCTGGATAATGTCATTGATATCAATTTCTACGCTGTCGCCAAAGCGCGCAATTCCAACCTGAAGCATCGTCCGGTAGGGCTGGGCATCATGGGCTTTCAGGACTGCCTGCATAAGCTGCGCATTCCCTATGCCTCAAAAGAGGCGGTGGAGTTTGCCGATCACGCAATGGAAGCGGTTGCTTATCACGCCTTTTGGGCTTCCACTGAACTGGCCGAGGAGCGCGGCCGTTATGCTTCGTATCGCGGCAGCCTGTGGGATCGCGGCATTCTGCCCCAGGACACGCTCGATCTGTTGCGCGAAGAGCGCGGAGGATTTGTCGATGTGGATATGTCGTCCACGCTGGATTGGAATCCATTGCGCGAACGTATCAAGAAATATGGCATGCGTAACTCCAATTGTCTTGCAATTGCGCCAACCGCAACCATTTCCAACATCATCGGCGTATCCGCCAGCATCGAGCCGACCTATCAGAATCTTTATGTCAAATCCAATTTATCGGGAGATTTCACCCTGGTTAACGAGTACCTGGTAAACGACCTGAAAAAATTGGGACTCTGGGACGAAGTCATGATTTCCGATCTCAAATATTTCGATGGTGTCTTAAGCAAGATAGACCGGGTGCCGGCCGATGTTCGCGAACTTTACGCCACGGCTTTCGAAGTGCAACCCCAGTGGTTGATCGAAGCCGCGGCACGGCGTCAAAAATGGGTCGATCAGGCGCAATCGCTGAACATCTACATGGCGGGTGTTTCCGGGAAAAAAATGGATGAGGCCTACAAGCTGGCTTGGCAGCGCGGTCTGAAAACTACTTATTATCTGCGCTCGCTGGGGGCAACTTCAGCGGAAAAATCCACAGTGGAAGCAGGCTCTTTGAACGCAGTCCCCGCAGAGCGAAACATGGCCGCCATGAGTGCGGCCACGCCCGCAACCGACGTGAAATATTGTGCCATTGATAACCCCGAGTGTGAGTCTTGCCAATAATGCAGGAGATTCGGAGTAAAAGGAGAAGGTATGTTGATATTTGAGGACGAAACAGTGCAATCAGGGATGGCACGGCTAAACGGGACATTGAGTGATGCGATGCTGACCGCATCCAGTCCAGGTCCGCAAACAACCGGCCGCGTGACGGATTTCAAGAATATCGAAGCAGTCCATAGCGGAAACGATGAGCATTTTGCTGGCAGTGACGCCACGCGTCGCGTGTCGGTTGAAGATAAGCGTATTATCAATTGCAAGGCGGATGTCAACCAGCTCGTGCCATTCAAATACAAATGGGCATGGGAGAAATATCTTTCCGCCTGCGCTAACCACTGGATGCCCCAGGAAATCAATATGAGCCGCGACATCGCCCTCTGGAAAGATCCCGATGGGCTGACCGAAGATGAGCGCCGCGTCGTTAAGCGTAACCTGGGCTTCTTTGTTACGGCTGATTCGCTGGCCGCGAACAATATCGTGCTCGGAACCTACCGCCACATCACCAACCCCGAATGCCGCCAATATCTGTTGCGCCAGGCATTCGAAGAAGCAATTCATACGCATGCCTATCAGTACATCGTCGAGTCGCTCGGGCTGGATGAGGGAGAAATTTTCAACGCCTATCATGAAGTGACGTCCATTCGTGAAAAGGACGAGTTTCTGATTCCGTTCATCGATATACTCACCGATCCGCAATTCAAGACTGGCACGCCTGAAACGGATCAGAAGCTGCTGAGAAGCCTCATCGTATTCGCCTGCATCATGGAAGGACTGTTCTTTTATGTCGGTTTTATACAAATCCTGGCGCTCGGAAGGCAGAACAAGATGACGGGTGCGGCGGAACAATATCAATACATCCTGCGGGATGAATCCATGCACTGTAATTTCGGCATAGATGTCGTGAATCAGATTAAGATGGAAAATCCACACTTGTGGACCAAGGCGTTCCGTGACGAAATCAGCGCACTCATGCGAAAAGCGGTGGAATTGGAATATCGCTATGCCGAGGACACGATGCCGCGCGGTGTGTTGGGACTGAACGCGCCGATGTTCAAGGAATACTTGCGCTATATCGCCAACCGCCGCTGTCAGCAGATTGGCCTGGAGGCGCTCTATCCCGGGGCCAGCAATCCCTTTCCATGGATGTCCGAAATGATTGATCTCAAAAAAGAGAAAAACTTTTTTGAAACCCGCGTTACCGAGTATCAGACCGGGGGGGCTTTAAACTGGGACTAAAGCATAAAAATGGCAAGGAATGTAAGGATGCTGGGCAGATCGATAGGCGCAATAATAATTAATGAGCTGTAATTCCATAACTTTAATCTGGAGGTTGAAATGGCAACGACTAAGAAATCCGCAGCAAAGAAACCTGCCGTCGAGAAGTCCGTGGCTGTGAAAAAGCCGGCAACCAAGAAAGAAGTTTCAGCTAAAAAAACGACCAAGGAGTCCGCCGAAAAAAAAGTGGAGAAAAAGGACGAGAAAAAAAACGCGGCAGCAACTAAAAAGTCTGCTGTAAAGAAAAAGACTTCAGCAACAACTTCTGAAAAAACTCCTGCCAAGAAAGAGGTAACCGGTAAGAAGACGGCGGGCAAGGAACCAGTCGAAAAAAAGCCTGAGAAAAAGGCGGAGAAAAAGGCGGAGGGGAAAACAGGGAAAAAGGCTGAAAAGGGGGCTGGAAAGAAAACCGCCACATCAACCAAAGGAACAGCAGTCAAGAAAGAAGTTTCGGACAAGAAACCCGCTTCAACCAAGAAAACAAGCCCTTCCAAGGGGTCTGCGGGGGAAAAATCGCCGCCTGAAAAACCTGCGACAGAGAAAAAAGCTTTGACCAAAAAACCTGCAACCGGAAAAAAAACATCTGGAAAAAAAACATCGGAAAAAGCAGCTGATACCTCCGCCGCAACCAGCACCCCAACTTCCAGTTGGCCGTTTCCGCTTTCAGGGTCGCGCTCTTGATTGATGGTTGACTCTGCGGATCAGCGCCTGTTACCTTGTCAGTAGCGCCTGGCTTCTGGGTAACAGGCTGATCCGGGGATTTGCGAGCACGATGGTGCAAGCCCATCTTCACCGCGGGCATTCCCTTTCCTGCCCCATGGGTTTGCCGAATTGCTCACATTTACTTCACTTTTCGGTAACACCTGCTATGCTAGATTTGAACCTGAATCCGGCAGTTGGATGGGATGTGCGATTTTTTAGGGATGCAGAGCAAGGTCGCAACGATGCGGAATGGTTGCGACCCCACAGCGACATGCAGGCGCCCCGACGAACCATCAATGCGCCTGTTGCTTCCGCTGCGCTGCCCGCTCGCTTCGCACGGACCCGGGTGTGGCGCTTTGCGGCGTCCCCATTCCAAGGCGTTGCGACACCGCCACCTGCCGCAAGAAACGCGTGTAATCCAAAATAGGAATCCTACGGGTAGCGAACTCGCCATGAAGGTGAAGTTCAGGTATCGCGAAAGGGCTCTGTGAATCATAGCGATAAACTGGAAAATGAGTGGCCAACCATGAATTCAGGTTTAACCAAGATGAAGCCAGGCTCCTCAAGTCATGCTTCGATTTGATTCACTAGACTCCCAAGGCCAGCTAGACACGGGCGATCAGCCGGCAGGAATGGCACCCCCGCGAACGCAATCCCTGGTAGAGCGCCCCGCATGGAAGGCGCTCGAACAACATTATCGGGAAATCCAGCCGTTGCATCTGCGTCAGCTTTTCGCTGATGATCCCAAACGGGGTGAACGCTTCACGGCTGAAGCCGCCGGCATTTACCTCGATTATTCAAAAAACCGAGTCACCCGCGAAACGCTTGAATTGCTTGTGCGGCTTGCTGAAGAGTGTGGTTTGTGCGGACGCATCGATGCAATGTTCAGAGGTGAACAGATCAATTTCACTGAGAAGCGGCCCGCGTTGCACATTGCCTTGCGCGCGCCCAAGGGTGAACGGATCGTTGTCGAAGGTATCGACGTCGTGCCCCAGGTGCACGCGGTACTCGATCACATGGCTGCTTTCGCGGATCAGATACGCAGCGGCGTCTGGCGGGGTCATACCGGCAAACGGATTCGCGTTATCATCAATATCGGCATTGGCGGCTCCGATCTAGGTCCGGTAATGGCTTTCGAAGCCTTGCGCGCTTACAGCTTGCGCAGTATGGACTTTCGTTTCGTATCCAATGTGGACGGCACCGATTTCAACGAAGCAACCAGAGATGTCGACCCGGAAGAAACGTTGTTCATTATCTGTTCCAAGACGTTCACCACGACTGAAACGCTAGCCAACGCCTGCGCGGCCCGTGAATGGATGCTACGCAAGCTCGATGACACGAAAGCGGTGCGCAAACACTTCGTTGCTGTTTCGACCAATGCGGAGGAAGTGTCGAATTTCGGGATCGATACCGCCAATATGTTTGAATTCTGGGACTGGGTGGGCGGACGGTATTCGATGGACTCAGCGGTGGGCCTCTCAACCATGATCGCCATCGGACCCGAGAATTTTCAAAGCATGCTGGCGGGCTTTTATGAGATGGACCAGCACTTCCGCACGGCTCCTTTCCAGGAAAATGTGCCCGTTATCATGGCACTGCTCGCGATCTGGTACAACAATTTCTTCAATGCGCACACAATTGCCGTGCTGCCCTATGAGCAATATCTCAAGCGCTTCCCGGCTTATTTGCAGCAATTGACCATGGAGAGCAATGGCAAGCATGTCACTATGGATGGTATTCCTGTAGATTATCAAACCTCTCCCATTGTGTGGGGAGAACCCGGGACGAACGGTCAACACTCTTTCTATCAACTCATACATCAGGGGACCCGGCTGATCCCGTGCGATTTCATCGGCTTCTGCCAGACGTCCCAACCGCTGGGTAACCATCACGATCTGCTCATGGCGAATCTCTTCGCTCAGACCGAGGCCCTGGCGTTCGGAAAGACCGAGGAGGAAGTGAGAAGCGAGGGAGTGCCGGACTGGCTCTGCCCGCACCGGGCTTTCGAAGGCAATCGCCCAACCAATACCCTACTCGCGGAGCGCCTGACGCCCTATACGCTCGGAGCTTTAGTCGCTCTCTATGAGCACAGCGTTTTCACGCAGGGGACGATCTGGAACATTGATTCTTTCGATCAGTGGGGCGTCGAACTGGGCAAGGCGCTGTCCAGGCAAATTATTGCGGAGCTGGAAAATACCGACGGCCAACTGAATCATGACAGCTCGACCAATGCGCTGATACGGCGATACCGTGGTTGCAGGCTTTAATAATCATGAGCAAGGGCCTCGTTTACATAGTGGATGATTTTGCCGGCTTGTCGGCTGGTTGAAGCTTCAAATTGGGATAGGGACGACCTTCAGGCGCAAGTGTGCTTCAAAATTCTGGTTAGGCTCCAGACGTTTGCTTAAGAGGGATGTAAGCGAAGGGTTGTTAGGTTGTAGGCGTTGTAGAAGAGAGTGTTTTTGAGGCATTTTTTACCAAGCACAGCCGAGCCGCTTGCTCTACCGGACCAATGCCATGCCCGAACAAATGACACTCGACCAGTTATGTATCAATACCCTCCGCAGTCTGTCCATCGATGCCGTGGAAAATGCGCATTCCGGCCATCCCGGCACCCCGATGGGTGCCGCTCCGACGGCATATTGCCTGTGGCAGCGCTTCCTCCGCTATGATCCGGATGATCCGGAATGGCCCAATCGCGACCGTTTTATCCTTTCAGCCGGCCACGCCTCGGCATTGCTTTATAGCCTCCTTTATCTCACTGAAGTAAAAGCGGCGAGCCCGCGCTATGACACGACAGACCGATTGGCTGTAACGCTCGATGACCTCAAGAATTTTCGGCAGGCCGGCAGCCGCTGCACGGGACATCCGGAATATGGCTGGACCTCGGGTGTGGAAACCACCACCGGCCCCCTCGGCCAGGGTGCCGCCGTCAGCGTTGGGATGGCTATGGCCGAGCGCTGGCTGGGCGCCACGTATAACCGACCGGATTTCAAACTGTTCGATTATAACGTCTACGCGCTCTGTAGCGACGGCGACATAATGGAGGGAATCAGCAGTGAGGCTGCGTCTTTGGCCGGGCATCTCAAACTGGCCAATCTGTGCTGGATTTATGATGACAATCACATCACCATCGAGGGATCAACCGATCTCACCTTTACTGAAGACACGGCCGGGCGATTCCTGAGCTATGGATGGAATGTCACGCGAGTTGGTGATGCAAATGACCTGAATCTTTTGACGCAGGCTTATGAAGCATTCCTCAATACGCATGACCGTCCGACACTGATTATCGTGCGCAGCCATATCGGTTACGGCGCACCGCATAAACAGGATACGCGAGAAGCCCACGGCGAACCGCTTGGCGCCGAAGAAGCGCGGCTGGCGAAAGAATTCTATGGCTGCGATCCCGATAAGCAGTTTTATGTGCCGGATGGCATCCGGGAGCACTTTAAAGCGCAGCTCGGGCAGCGCGGTGCAGCCACGCATGAGGCCTGGAAAAAATCGTTTGCGAGCTATCATACGCGGTATCCCGATCTGGCTGAACAAATCGACTGTATGCAACAGCGTGGTTTGCCGGCAGGCTGGGACAGCGCGTTACCGGCCTTTCCCGCAGATGCCAAGGGGATCGCGACGCGCGAGTCATCGGGCAAGGTTTTGAACGCGATTGCAGGGAAAATACCGTGGCTGCTCGGGGGTGCGGCAGACCTTGCGCCTTCGACAAAAACAGAATTGAAGGGTGAGGAGTATGGCGATTTCCAGGCGCCCGGACAGCGTGGGGATTACCGCGGACGCAATTTCCATTTTGGCTTGCGCGAACACGCGATGTGCGCCATTTCGAATGGAATGAGCTTATCGAAACTGCGCTTCTATGCTGCAAGTTTTCTAATTTTTTCCGACTACTGTCGGGCGGCGATCCGGCTGAGCTCGATGATGGAAATTCCCGTCATTTACATCTGGACCCACGATTCGATCAGTCTGGGTGAGGATGGACCCACGCACCAGCCCATTTCGCATCTTGCTTCCTTGCGCGCAATGGTGGGCATGATCGTGTTACGGCCAGCGGATGCGAATGAAGTCATTGAGGCCTGGCGAGTCATCATGCAACTCAGGGATTGTCCCGCTTGCCTGATACTGACCCGCCAGGCGGTACCTACTTTCGATCGCACTCGGTACGCGCCTGCGAGCGGAGTCTCTCGCGGCGCATACGTCCTCGCTGATGCTGAGGATGGCAAACCCGATGTGCTGCTGCTGGCTACGGGAAGCGAGGTCGCGCTGTGTATTACGGCCTATGAACAGCTCAAGTCCGAGGGAATCAAGGCGCGCGTCATCAGCATGCCCTCCTGGGAATTATTTGATAATCAGAGTCAGGAGTATCGCGACAGCATCCTGCCGCCCCAGATATGGGCACGAGTAGCGGTTGAAGAAGCGTCCACCTTCGGTTGGGAACGCTATACCGGCGTGGCGGGACGCATCCTGGGCATGCGCTGCTTTGGCTTGTCCGCCCCGGCAAAGGTGGTCGCTCAGCACTTCGGATTCGAACCCGGACATGTCGTAGCTGCAGCCAAGGAGCAAATAGCGCGGCATGCTTCACACTCGTCAGGTCAGGCTGGTAGATGAGATCGCGCCTGCGCTCGATGGCTGGCCGGCCGGTCTACCATAATTTCAGAAGATCACTATGAAGATCAGCCCCCTTGCAGGGAAACCTGCCCCGGCGTCCGTGCTGGTGAACGTACCCAGACTTGTTACCGCCTATTATACGGAAATTCCGGATTCGGCAGTGGCAGCACAGCGAGTGGCGTTCGGTACCTCGGGGCATCGCGGCTCGGCACTGGAAACGAGCTTCAACGAGTGGCACGTGCTTGCCATCACGCAGGCTATCTGCAGTTACCGTAAACAGCAGAATATCAATGGGCCACTGTTTTTGGGCATTGATACCCACGCGCTTTCCGAGCCGGCTTTGGCCAGCGCGCTTGAGGTGCTGGCCGCTAATGGGGTCGAAGTCATGCTGGCGAAAAATCGCGCCTACACCCCTACGCCTGCCATATCTCATGCCATACTGACCTATAACCGCGGACGCACCGAAGGTCTTTCTGACGGCATCGTCATTACGCCTTCCCATAATCCTCCCGAGAGTGGCGGCTTTAAATACAATCCACCACATGGCGGTCCGGCCGGCGTTGAAATCACCGCATCCATAGAAACTCTGTCAAATGAATTTCTCGAAAATGGTCTGGCCGGCATAAGAAGGGTACGTTTCGAAAACGCCCTGCGCGCTTCCACCACACATCAGCATGACTTTCTGAATAATTACGTAAACGACCTTGCCGCTGTAGTCGATATGGATGCGATACGTGAAGCCGGTATTCATATCGGGGTGGACCCGCTCGGCGGCGCCGGGGTGGACTATTGGCCAGCAATCGCGGAGCGCTACAAGCTGAACCTCAAAACCGTGCGCGAGGAGGTCGATCCGACATTTCGATTTATGACACTTGATTGGGACGGCAAGATTCGCATGGATCCATCCTCGCCTTACGCCATGCGGGGGTTGATCGGTTTGAAGGATCATTTCGATATTGCCTTTGCCTGCGACACGGACCATGACCGGCACGGGATCGTGACCCGAAGCTCAGGTTTGCTGCTTGCGGATCATTATCTGTCCGTCGCTACCCACTATCTCTTCCAGAACCGCCCGAAATGGACCAGCGAAGTGGCGGTAGGAAAAACAGTGGTAAGCAGCCGGATGATCGATCTTGTAACCGCAAAGCTTGGCCGCCGCCTTTACGAAGTACCGGTAGGTTTCAAATGGTTCGTGGATGGCCTGCATAACGGCTCGCTCGGCTTTTGCGGTGAAGAAAGCGCGGGGGCATCATTCCTGCGCTTCGACGGCTCGGTCTGGACAACGGATAAAGATGCCATCATTCCGGCGCTGTTATCCGCGGAGATTACCGCACGCACCAACCGCGATCCCGGCGAGCTATACAATGAGCTTGGACGCGAGTTTGGCGACCCGGTATTCAAGCGCGTTGACGCGCCCGCCTCTCCGGTGGAAAAACAAATTCTGGCGAAATTGTCGCCCGAGCAAATCGATTGCAGGGATCTGGCCGGGGAAAAAATCCAGACTATTCTCACCCGTGCCCCAGGCAATAATGCCGCCATAGGCGGGATCAAAGTCATTGCTGAACATGGCTGGTTTGCTGCACGCCCGTCCGGCACTGAAGATATCTACAAGATCTATGCCGAGAGTTTCCGTGGAACGGATCACCTGCAGCATATCCTTGAGCAGGCGGAAACAATCGTGGCCGATGCGCTTGCTGCGGCAATGAAGGACAATGCTGAGGGCATGCGATCGGCCGGCTGAAGGTGCTGCCCCAGCCGGGCCACATTACTATCGGAGCCGTCAGCATGACGCCTGGCGGAGCGGATAAACTATCGAATGAATAATGAGTGCGTGCGTCACGAATGCGCCGTTGCGCTTCTCCTGGTCGATGTCATCAATGACCTGGAGTTTGAGGAAGGGGAAGATCTGATGAAGACCGCCCTGCCCGCAGCCCGGAATATTGCACGGCTAAAACGGGAAGCAAAGAAATATGGGGTTCCGTGCTTGTATGTAAATGACAATTTTGGCCAGTGGCAATCCGATTTCAAACACTTGGTGATGCGTTGTGTGACAGATGACGCACGGGGCGCGCCGATAGTCCGGGAACTTGTTCCACAACCCGACGATTACTTCGTTCTCAAGCCCAGGCACTCCGGTTTTTTCCAGACACCGCTGGATCTTTTGCTCCAGCATCTGCACGCGACCCAATTGATCCTTTGCGGATTTACGACGGATTCCTGTGTGCTATTTACGGCTAATGACGCGTATTTGCGTGGTTTTGGGATCCATGTTCCGGAAGATTGCAGCGCCGCGGTGGCCAAAAGCCGGCACGTCAGCGCGCTTGCGCAGATGCGAAAAACAATAAAGGCCGACACCTGGGACTCTGTGCAGCTCGACTTTGAGCAGTTATTGAAAAAGGATTGGAAAAAGAATTAAGTCAGCCTCTGTTCAAGATTTAAATATTATCGCAACTTTTTTTACGGGTGAACGGATTAATTCCACCTTCCGGATGGCTGGTCTTCTGAACCCGTGCCAGCCCCGGCGAACTCGGCATTTTTAAGAGAAGGAGACGCACGATGCAGCTCGGAATGATCGGATTGGGGCGTATGGGTATCAACATGGCAGCCCGCCTGATGAAGGCTGGGCATGAGTGCGTGGTGTATGACCAGCGCGCCCAAGCCATCCATGAACTTCAATCGCAGGGCGCGGTTGGCACCACCTCGCTTGAAAACCTTATCGCCCGTCTGGCCAAACCGCGGGCAATATGGTTGATGATTCCCGCCGCCGCGGTGGATGGACTTCTTTCGGAGGTACTGCCGCTGCTCGAAAAGGACGACATTGTTATCGATGGTGGAAATTCCTATTACCACGACGATATCCGGCGCGGCGCTGAGCTAAGCTTAAAAGGCATGCATTATGTTGACGTCGGCACAAGCGGCGGCGTTGCCGGACGCGAACGGGGATATTGCCTCATGATCGGTGGCGAAAATGAAATTGTCCAGCACCTGGATCCGATCTTTGCCGCCCTTGCCCCAGGCATCGACGCAGCGCCCCGCACATACGGCCGCCGGAAGGCGGAAGGGACAGCCGAGCGGGGTTATCTCCACTGCGGACCGCACGGAGCCGGCCATTTTGTAAAGATGGTCCATAATGGGATCGAATACGGTCTCATGGCGGCCTATGCCGAAGGCCTGAATATTCTGCACAGCGCTAACGCGGGCAAGCAGGCGCGTGATACGGATGCCGAAACGGCGCCCATGCGTAACCCGGAGTTTTATCAGTATGAACTCGATGTCGCGGAGATCGCGGAGGTCTGGCGCCGCGGCAGTATTGTCGCTTCATGGCTGCTCGATCTGACGGCGGAGGCACTGGTCGAAGACGCCGATCTCAGCAAATTTTCGGGAAGGGTATCCGACTCGGGCGAAGGACGCTGGACCACGCTGGCCGCGGTGGATGAGGGCGTACCTGTACCGGTGATCAGCGCCGCGCTTTTCAGCCGCTTTGAGTCTCGCGGCAATGCGGACTATGCCGACCGTGTGCTTTCTGCGATGAGAAAGCGGTTCGGCGGGCATGATGAAAAAAAAGGACAAGCCTGAGATGACTGGCGTAAACAGAACCGATGGGAGTACTGTGCGTTCGGATGCGCTGGTGCTATTCGGCGTAACGGGCGATCTGGCGTATAAAAAAATCTTTCCGGCACTGTACGCGATGGTAAAGCAGGGTTCGCTCAACGTGCCCGTTGTAGGGGTGGCCTCCACGTCATGGAGCACTGACCAGCTTCGCGACAGGGTTATCGATTCGGTTTCGAAGTCGGGGATCGACGATCGAGATGCGCTTAGCCATCTCCTTTCGCTGCTACAGTACGTCTCTGGGGATTACAATAACGCGGATACGTTCGCAACGCTCAAGCGCGCCCTGGAGGGAACCAAGCACCCCCTTCATTATCTGGCCATCCCCCCTTCCCTTTTCGAAACGGTAATAAAAGGGCTGGGCGCCGCCAGTTTGGCGCGGGGGGCCCGTGTCATCGTGGAAAAGCCGTTCGGGCGGGATCTCGAGTCCGCCCGCAAACTCAATTGCATCGCGCGATCGGTGTTTCCGGAAGATTCGATTTTTCGCATCGATCACTTCCTGGGCAAGGAGGCGATCATGAATATTCTTTATTTTCGCTTCGCCAACTCCTTCCTTGAACCGATCTGGAACCGGAACTATATCGGCAGCGTCCAGTTAACACTCGCGGAGAATTTCGGCGTCGAGGGACGCGGCAGATTTTATGAATCGGCGGGTTGCCTTCGCGATGTAATCCAGAATCATCTTTTCCAGATCGTCGCGCTGCTTGCCATGGAACCGCCATCCCACAAAGGCTTTAAGCCCATTCAGGGAGAAAAGGCAGATGTCTTTCAGGCCATGCGTCCGGTGAACCCGGATGACGTCGTACGGGGCCAATATGCGGGCTATCGTGAGGAGCCAGGCGTCGCACCGGACTCCGACGTTGAGACGTTCTGCGCCTTGAGGCTTTTTATCGACTCCTGGCGCTGGGAAGGCGTACCGTGGTACCTGCGTTCCGGCAAATTCCTTGCCGAGACCGCCACTGAAGTACTTGTCCAGTTGAAGCCGCCGCCGCAGCAGCTTTTTGCTGACCCAGCACCCGATGCCAGGGATGCCAATTACCTGCGGTTTCGCCTTTCTCCCATCTCCGCCGTTGCGCTCGCTGCGCGAGTCAAGCGCACGGGAAAAGAGTTCGTCGGCGAGCAGCGGGAACTCTGCCTGGTCGAAGAACACTTCGGGCGCGAGTCCCCTTATGAACGGCTGTTGCGAGACGCGATGAATGGCGATGGAGCCCTGTTTGCCCGCGAGGACGCGGTGGAGGCCGCGTGGGCAGCCCTGGAACCTGTTCTGAAAAAGCATCACCCCGTTATTCCTTATGAGCGCGGAAGCTGGGGACCTGAAGCGACGGATAAGCTGATCGCACCGGATGGCTGGTGGCACAACCCCGAGTCGAGAATCTGACCGGACTGTACTGTCAACTTTCGACAGTAACAAGAGTAACCCTGGTCATAACATTCTAATGTGACGTTATAGTGAACCTTAACGAATTTTTAACGTTTAAGCGACGCTTTTTTCACATAGGTCATGTTACTTTTGAATTGCATAGCGTTATATGCAACCCTTCCATTCAAATGCCATCTTTATAAGGGATCCCTCATTATGAAATCATCATTGTCTCGGTTATTGCCGTTAGCATCGCTTGTCTCCGCCCTTTTCGTGTCCGGGCTGCCCGCTGCCTATGCGGATATAGTGGATGATAAATTAGCTGGAATGGAGGCCCAAAGTCCGATCGATATTCGTTCGGACAATACATTTTTTGGAAATTTATCTCCGTTGACATTTAATTTGAGTTCCAGCACCACGCTGGATGTTATCAATAACGGTTCCCCCGGTAAGGAGAAAACCGTCAGAGCCAATGTAGCTGCCGGCGCGGGGTCTATTACGGTCGATGGGGATACCTATAATTTAGCCCAATTCCATTTCCATACGCCTTCAGAGCATTTGGAGAACAGTCACGCAACCCCCCTGGAGTTGCATCTGGTATTTAGCGATGCTAATAGTCATCTTCTGGTGGTTGGCCGGTGGATCAACTATGGCGATACTAATGCCGCACTTGCTCCAATTTTCTCTAATCTGCCCCAAACCACTGCCGACCATCTTGCGGTCAATTCCTTCAATCTGAATTCGCTTATTCCGGATAACCTGGAATCTTTTCGCTACACTGGTTCGCTCACGACGCCCCCCTTCTCGGAAGGTGTAAAGTGGATCGATCTGGCTCAGCCGCTGGATATGTCCGCAAGCCAAGTTCAAGCTTTTCAAAAGCTCTTCCCGGATGGGGATGCGCGTGAGGTTCAGCCGCTTAACGGGCGAATCATACTCACTGATGTACCGAATTTCGTCCACGTCACGCCCGTTCCCGAGCCCGAGACCTATGCCATGCTGCTCGCTGGTCTGGGTCTGATCGGTTTTATTGCAAGGCGGCGCCTGGCCACCCCTGGCTTTATGGGATCTGGTGCATAACTTCCCGTCGCAATTTTCTATCCACGTCGGTCGTTCACCATCCTGATGGTGGGAGACCGAAGTGGATTACAATCCAGTTTCCCACGGAAAGCTTGTCTTCGGTTTCTGACCGCTTGCCGAAATGCCCCATAAAAGCTGTCGTGTCTATACCTGTGGGTTAGTACGAGAAATGGAAAAGACGGCAATCTCGTTATTTCTTATTACTTTTCTACTTGCCCTTGCATCTTTTGCTCATGCCCAGAATGCGGAATGGGCTCATCTCAATAACGAAGCACGGCTACTCTATCAGAGAGGTAAATACGACCAGGCAATAGTGCTGGTGAAAGAGGCGCTCGAGGTCGCTCGTAAGGAGTGGGGCGATGACCATCCAAACGTAGCCCAGACTTTGAACAACCTCGGGTTGATTTATCAGGACCTGGGCGAATATGTCCAGGCGGAGCCGCTTTACAAGCATTCGCTTGCCATCTGGGAAAGAACCTTTGGCCCCGATAGCCCCGCCGTGGCAAAGGGCTTGAATAACCTGGCGGAGCTCTACCGGGTGCAAGGCCAGTACGCCAACGCTGAGCCGCTCTATAAACGCTCTCTTGCGATTTGGGAAAAAACATTCGGACCCGAACATATCGATGTCGCAACCAGCCTGAATAATCTCGCGCTGCTTTTCAAGATACAGGGGCGCTATGCGCAGGCGGAGCCGTTATACCAGCGCTCGCTCGCTGTCTCGGAAAAGGCGCTCGGCGCGGGCCATCCCGATGTCGCCATCAGCCTGAATAATCTGGCCGGGCTTTATCTGGCACAAGGCCTTTATTCAAAGGCTGAGCCTCTCTACAGCCGCTCGCTGGCAATTCTTGAAAAAGCCCTCGGACCGGATCACCCGCGCGTGGCGAAGAGTTTGAACAACCTCGCGGAACTCCATATGGCCGATGGCCGCTATGAAGTGGCGAAGCCTCTCTTCAAACGCTCGCTCTTGATTCTGGAGACAGCCCTGGGGCCCGCCCACCCGGATGTGGCCACCACACTGAACAACTTGGGGAATCTTTATTATGCGCAGGGTCACTTTATCCTGGCCAAACCCTACCTCGAGCGCTCGCTGGCAATCTGGGAAAAAGTGCTCGGGCCCGGCCACCCCCATGTCGCCTTGAGTCTGAACAATATTGCCGCACTCTATGAAGCTCAGGGTCAATATGCGGAGGCCGAATCGCTCTTCACCCGCTCATTGACAATTCTGGAGAAAACCCTAAGCCCCAACCATCCGAAGGTGATCACGAACCTCAAGAATCTTGCGGAACTCTACAGAAAATCCGGCAGGGAAATTGAAGCGGCGGCGATGGAAAGACGGGCTCTGGTTGAGTAGAGCCCGGGGGCCAGGCGTATTGGGTATAAGCGTTGATTACTTGACGGCCGCATATCGAAACCGATATGTTATGCCACCGGCTCCATAATGCTTGAGTACCGGAGGTGAAAGCTTCTTGCTGTGTCTTTAGTATTGAATAGTGTCACAGGCAGCTCGCTATCTCCACGCTCACGCATAATGTATTCATGCGGTATTATTTGCTTTGCTGTGGGGCGTAACAATCAGAGAGGACCACTATGAACCGTATTCCCATTTTGAGAAACTCTGCAGTATCCGCCGCACTTGTGAGCATCATGCTTTTACCCGTGCCAAATGCAGCCCATGCACAGGCCGGCGCGGCTACACAAAATAGCACGGGAACGCAGTCCACCCCTGCACAAGCTAACGCTGCACAGACCAGCTCAGCGGCTGGCCAGCCGGCAGCGGGGTGGAGTGAAACCGCACCGGATCGGGGTAACTGGTTCTCGAGAATTTTCGGTAGCTCCGCCTCTGGGCCCGCCCGTTCCGATCAGGCAGGCTCCGGGGGAACATGGTCGTCCGCAAGACAGGGGTATAGCACCTGCAGGGATGCCGCTTCTGGCCAGGAGGACTTTCTCTGCAAATTGGGCAGAATATTGTGGGGACCTGACACGCCACGCGGGCCTAACCGTGACATGGACGACAATGTTGCGGCGGGAGGCGCAGGGGGCTGATTGTCCCACTGAATAATGGAGTTGATTGAATTTCATTGTTGAGAAATGCGAATTCCGAACAAAGCCTCGAACAAATCCTATGGAGGGCCTCAGGCGGGTGATCACGGTTTTTCAAGCATTCGCGGGAAGAAGAATTTATGCTTCCTGCTTCCTTATGCTTCCTGCTTCCCTTAAGCACGCCACAGCCCGAGCTATCTACCTGTGCGCAACACTGTTTCTTTGTGCTGCATGCGTATCCCAATCACCGGGAGGTACGTCGGAATGGGGTAGCGTCACGATGCCCGGCCGCGCCAGTTCAGTAACGGAAACTCCTCCTGGTCAAAAAGCCGTAACCACAGGCCAGGAAGTTTCGCCATCCGAAAATAGAGGTTCGGCTTCGGGGCAGGCGGCAGCTGATCAACCGGGTTCTTCGACGGGTTGGGCCACGGCAGGGCAGACGCGCCGCTCGTGCGCACCGCCAATACCGGAGAATGAAGGCCTTCTCCACAAGATCGTTAGGATTTTATCTGGACCTGACTGGTGCGGTCCGGATCCTGACGTGGACACCAATATTTCAGCAGGGGGAGCAGCCGGAGGATAACGACGGTTTCGCTCGAGTTCAGACCCCATTCTTCCGCGCATGCGCGGCAATCCGCCGCACCCCAGCCCGCCTTTTCCACAACCCCTGCCCCCCACAGCGCCATTAATGCCTTATCAGGCAAAAACACTACCGAGATAGTGGTTTTGCATATCCCCGGCTGCAAGAAATCGTCAACGAATAATTCACTTCTCCGTCACATTTAACTCACGTATTTGTCACGTTTTTTTCACCGTCCCCTGACGGTTTTTTGACACCTCCCATGCTATTTTGACCAATAGGATCAAGCTTTCCCTACTTTTCATCAATATAACTAATTAAACCTATAGCATAACTCTGATCAGGGAGATCGTAATGAAATGTCATGCTCCGTTGTTATTACTGTCAGGCTGTTTACTTTCAGTTCCCCTGCATGCACAGGATAAGCCGACATCCGCCGATTCGGATGCTGCGTCTTCGAAGGCTTATGTCATCGATCTTTATGTGGACACCAAAACTAAACAGATTTACTCGGAACCCGGTGAAGGACGGGTGCGCATGGGGTCCTTCGAAAAGGTTTCGGATAAAAAACCTGCTCCCAAGGCCGGGGCGGGTGAAGCTGCCGAATTGCCCGCTACCAGTCAGGCCGGGGGAGCTATTGCCGCCGGCGGTCCAGCTCCCGCTCCCACACCCTCGGGAATGGGTTACGCAAACTGGAAGTCACCTGATCCATTCAAGTGGAACCTGAATCCGGATGGAAGCCAGTACCTGAAATTTGGCTTCCTGAACCAGGTCTGGCTACGGTATGAGCAGAACAATCCAGGTTCGCAGGTCCTGGGTCACCCGGTGACAGACACGACCGATATTGGGCTGCGCAGAACCCGTTTCGTGTTACAGGGTCAACTGACTGACCGGGTGTATTTCTATACCCAGTACGGGATGAACAACTTCAACTTTCTTACGCAGGATGCCAGTACCCAGCACAATGGTGTAGATACGGCTGTCGGCAACAGGAAGATCCAGGCATTCTTTCACGATGCGTTTGGTGAATTGCGCCTGACCCAGGGCCATCAGATGATCGTGGGCGGCGGCCTGGTCATGGCCAATGGCGTGTCCCGCTTCAGCAGCCCCAGCGTCAGCACGATCATGACCATGGATATTCCGCTGTTCGCCCAGTTCACCGCCGACCGGACCGACATCTTCAACAGAAGCCTGAGTGTTTATCTCCGTGGTCAGATCGGCATGTTCAATTACCGGTTCACCGCCAGCGATCCGTTCCCCATCAATACCTCAGGCACGGCCTTCGAGACCATCTCGCCCACCATGGCTCAGTTCTCTCGGGAAGGGCATCACAAGCGCTACCAAGGGTTCTACGCCATCAACTTCTGGGATACCGAGCCCATGACAAACCCCTACTGGCAGGGAACCTATCTGGGCAAAAAGAGCGTATTTAACCTTGAAGGCGGCTTCATCACTCAGAAGGGGGCAACGTGGACGGGCACCCCAATACTGAATGGAAGTGGCGCCGAAGTAGGCGAAACAAACGTCAAATTCCACGACATGACTATCTGGTCGCTGGCGCTCTACCTGGATGCGCCGGTGGACAAGGTCAAGGAGACCGCCGTCTCGGCTTATCTGGGTTTTTTCGACACAAATTACGGCCCGAATTACCTGCGCATGAACGGCATTGGCATGGCTCCGGCCACGGGCGGTACGGCACCGTTCGCTACCGGAGGCAACGCGTTCCCGATGTTTGGAACGGGAAAGCTTTTCTACGGGCAGATCGGCTATCTGATGGCCAAGGACTTGCTCGGCGGCAACAACGGGCAGTTGATGCCCTACTTCTCCTGGACGAGCGCAGACTACCAGGCTCTGCATAACCAGGTAAACGTTTTCAACGTGGGCATAAATTGGCTGATAAAGGGCCACAACAGCAAGGTCACGTTTGATTACCAGAACAGGCCGGTATTCAACAATGACGGATACAAGATTTCCAATAGAGGCCAGTTCGTCCTGCAATACCAGATTGCTTTCTGATTTCAAAAAAGTCTCATCTGACATTCGCTTTTCGATTTGCTCTCAGGCAGGCCTGGCAGTCCAGGCCTGCTAAATCATTTTCCTGCGCATTGCCCTCCGCATTTTCTAACGCAAGTTCTTCTCCCTCCCAGCTTTCCTGCATGCGCCCCTCTATTCGCGGCCGGGAGCGGTGTCATCCCGGGCCTCATTGTCCTGTTTTTTCTCCTTATCCGCCCGCCATATGTTGATGACATGTAGTCGGCCATAAATATTCCTGTAAATGATCAGCTACGCAGTACGCGCTGAAATATCTATTTTCAATATTTCAAGACAAGACGTATGAGTGGGCTAGCGCACAGAAACACTGGATTCGCGGCGTAGTATTGAATTCATGGATCGATGTCCACCTGATACCTAATTGTACGGACTGTAATTCAAGCGGCTCAAACTCTGCCGTAAACCCCGTAAAGCGCCTGGGCCGTAATGCATTGAGAAACTGACAGGAGGATACATACCGTCAGCATCATACATGTCCGCGGGGAACTCGCGTCTGAAAACGAGCCGAATAGAAGCGCAAGGCGATGCATTAAAGGTCGTTCCGATGTTCTGCCGGACTAAAGGAGCAACAGAGGAGATGGCAATGAAGGAGAATGTCAGCGATTTTTTAGTGCGACGCTTATCCGAGTGGAGAGTCAAACGCATCTTTGGATATCCGGGAGATGGCATCAACGGGATCATGGGTGCACTGAACCGCGCCCCTGATAGAATTGATTTTGTACAGGTGCGGCACGAAGAGATGGCCGCATTCATGGCCTGTGCGCACGCGAAATTCACCGGCGAAGTAGGTGTTTGCCTGGCTACCTCCGGTCCAGGCGCAATTCATCTGCTAAACGGCTTATATGACGCCAAACTCGATCACCAACCGGTGGTCGCCATCGTCGGCCAACAGAAACGCGCCGCGCTGGGCGGCAACTTCCAGCAGGAGGTCGACCTGATCTCCTTGTTCAAGGACGTGGCGCACGAATACGTCCATATGGTATCCACGCCAGAGCAAATGCGCCACATTCTTGACCGCGCCATGCGCATCGCCCAGGTTGAGCGAAACGTGTGTTGCATTATCGTACCCAATGATATCCAGGAGATGGATGCGGAAAAACCCGCGCGGGAGCACGGTACGATCCACTCTGGAATTGGATACAAGGAGCCCCGCGTGATACCTCGGCCGGAAGATCTACAGCGCGCCGCCGACGCCCTCAATGCCGGCTCGAAAGTCGCGATGCTGGTGGGCGCTGGCGCGCTGCAGGCCACACCTGAGGTCCTGGAAGCTGCCGATCTGCTCGGTGCCGGTATTGCCAAAGCTTTACTTGGAAAAGCAGTGGTTCCGGATGACCTGCCCTTTGTAACTGGATCGATAGGACTGCTGGGCACCAGGCCGAGCTATGACATGATGATGCAGTGCGATACGCTGCTCATGATCGGATCGAGCTTTCCCTACTCCGAATTTTTACCCGAGGAAGGTCAGGCGCGCGGTGTGCAAATCGATATCGATGGCCGCATGATGAGTATTCGCTATCCCATGGAAGTGAATCTGGTCGGAGACAGCGCGGAAACGCTGAGATTACTTATCCCGCTACTGAAACGAAAGAATGACCGCGCCTGGCGTAAAAAAATCGAGGATGAGATAACCCAGTGGTGGAAGACGATGGAGGCCCGCGCCATGGCGCCGGCCAGCCCCATCAATCCACAAAGAGTATTCTGGGAACTGTCTCCGCGCCTGCCGGACGGCTGCATTCTCACCTGTGACTCCGGCTCTTCCGCAAACTGGTATGCGCGCGATCTGAAAGTCCGCCAAGGTATGATGGCATCGCTTTCAGGTGGACTGGCCACCATGGGGCCGGCGGTACCTTACGCGATTGCGGCCAAGTTCGCGCACCCCCGCCGGACGGTCATTGCAATGGCCGGAGATGGTGCAATGCAAATGAACGGCCTGAATGAACTTATCACCGTCGGGAAGTATTGGCGGCGCTGGAGTAATCCGCATTTACTGGTGATGGTGCTGAACAACCGCGATCTGAATCAGGTAACCTGGGAACAGCGCGCCATGGAAGGCGACCCGAAATTCGAAGCATCGCAGGATGTTCCCGACTTTCCCTACGCGGCATACGCGGAAATGATCGGCTTGCGGGGCATCCGTGTTGACCGTCCCGAAGAAATCGGCAGTGCCTGGGGCTGCGCCTTAGGCGCCGACCGTCCGGTGGTTCTGGAAGCCTATACCGATCCGGACGTGCCGCCTCTACCGCCACACATCACATTCAAGCAAGCGAAAGCGTATGCGTCGGCAATATTGCACGGCGATGCCGATTCACCCGGAATCATAAAGTCATCCGTCAAGCAGATTTTCGCTTAAAAACGGATTCCCATACGAACACAGGCGCCGCCCGGCCGCGATGGGGAGGTAGTATGCTTCGCATCTCCCGGGTATCGGTATCCGATTTTTCTATTCCGACCGCAACCTCGACACGACGTTCCCAGCATCCTGCGGCCCTACCCGCCGCTTCGATTCCCGTTAGGCTGCTCTTGCCTTGATGAGCACGATTGCCTGTCCGGGCACGCGAGGAATTGATGAGGTTGTTCCCACGCCCCCTGGAGTCAGCTGTGACCTTGCTGCACCAACGATCGATCTGCCGCACTGCTGGGAAGATACGGTCTGATGCGACCATGCTCGCATGGCGCCGCGTGCGACGACCTCGAAACCGTTTCTCGAAAAATCCGCGCAGTGTGGTGCGGAAGACGCGGCAGGCATTCACACCGTGGCGCACTGCAAGGCATTTACTATACTGAATGGAACTGCTCCTCGAATCCACGCGATCCCATGCATGACGAGCCATACGCCTCGGCGTTCGCGATCAAGACGAACCTCGAAGCGGGGTACACATACACAGACGGCACCTTTGATCTCGCCTTTACCTTGGCGCCTCGGTCCGTTGCGGCTGCAACATCCAGCTCAAACAGCGTCGAAACCGCGGTTCGGGCCTGTCAAAGCATGAATCCACCTCCACCGGAATCCCTGGATGAATGCGGTGAAGCGAGGCCCTGGCCCGGCTCAACACTAACAGGCGGGCGCGGGTTCGGCGCGGCCGTGGCCGGGCTGACGGCCGTTCCGGGCGCATGCATGGCCGAGACGCTGGATGCTCCATTGAATTATTTTTTGCACAGTTATGGCCCTGCGGCCCGCCCGACCATGTACCTTGGCTGGGTACTCGTTGGAGTATGCGCCGCGGTCTGTTTCATTATCGCTGTGCTGTTGATCATGGCGGTTCGCCGTAAACGTCCAGCCGCCGATCCACGCGCGATCGGCCGCGAAGGCGAAGGGCTTGAGTGGCTGTATATTGGGACGGGAATCTCGACCCTCGTCCTCATCGGGCTGGTGGTTTATTCGCTGATGGTACTGAATGCCGTTGCCAAGCCGCCCGAGGCACCGACCGTTACATTGACCGTTACGGGATACGATTGGTGGTGGAAAGTCGAGTATGAACATTCCGATCCGGCACAACGCTTTATTACCGCGAACGAGGTGCATATCCCTGTGGGCCAGCCCGTTCTCATCAAATTAAAAAGCGCCGACGTCATTCATGCCTTTTGGGTGCCGACACTCGCTGGAAAAACACAGATGATTCCGGGCCTGATGAATCAGAAATGGATCCAGGCGGACGCGCCCGGCACCTACACGGGACAGTGTGCACAATATTGCGGCGCTGGCCATGCCCACATGGGTTTCGAAGTCATTGCGGAAGATATCCAGGAGTTTGAAAAATGGCGCGATACTCAGCGCCGGCCAGCATCATTATTGCCTTCCGTATCGAATGAGGACCCCGGATACAAACTGTTCATGGACCGTTGCGCCGGCTGCCATGCGATTCGCGGCACCAAGGCTCGCGGTACTCATGGGCCCGATCTGACCCACTTGAAATCGAGGCGGAGGCTTGCGGCGGGATTGTTGACCAATACACCCGACCATTTGATGGATTGGATCATTCATGCGCAACAGTTCAAGCCGGGATCGCGCATGCCAAGCATTAGCTTGTCGGAAGCCGAAAGCTCTGCACTCGCAACATTTTTATCGAAGCTGGATTAAACCTAAATCCGGCAGTTGACCGCTCATTTTTCAGTTTATCGCGATGATCTACAAAGCCCTCTTTCGATACCTGACCTTCACCTTCATGATGAGCTCGCTACGGAAGCCAACTGCCGGGTTTAGGTTAAAGACAGATACCGGGATAAGCCATGGCTAGCGCTGATATCACCGAACGTCCAATCGATGACCATCTTGCCCGGGTGCCGGAGATTGGCTGCGCGCCGCCTGGTTCCGACATCGAAGTACAGCTCGCCAGAACGTGGGAATCGGAACCTGGATGGCGTGGATGGCTTTCGACCGTGGATCATAAAGCCATCGGTTTGCGGTACATCGTTACCGCTTTCATCTTCTTGATAATAGGCGGTCTGGAGGCGCTGCTCATACGTATCCAGCTGGCCCGGCCCGATCAGACATTGCTGACCCCGGAACAATATAACCAGCTTTTCACCATGCACGGTGTGACAATGATTTTTCTGTATGCCCTGCCGATACTGTCGGGGTTTTCAAATTATCTTTGGCCGCTATTGCTGGGTTCAAGGGATATGGCTTTCCCCCGGCTTAACGCTTTTTCCTATTGGATATTCCTGTTCGCCGGCATCTTCATGTACGTAAGTTTTCCCCTTGGCCAGGCGCCGAACGGAGGCTGGTTCAACTACGTCCCTTTTTCAGGGCCCACGTTTAACACGGGCCCGAACATTGATGTCTTCGCACTCGGCATGGTGCTGTTAGGCATATCCACATCCGTCGGATCAGCCAATTTCGTGGTGACACTTTTCAGGATGCGTGCGCCCGGCATGACAATAAACCGCGTGCCGATTCTGGTCTGGGGCACGCTCACAGCGTCCGTAGCCAATCTTCTGGTAATACCTTCTGTCAGCCTGGCATTTTTTCTGTTATGGCTCGACCGGCAGATGGGCACGCATTTTTTCGATGTCGCCAACGGCGGCAAACCGCTGCTCTGGCAGCACTTGTTCTGGATCTTCGGCCATCCATGGGTTTATGCCATCGTGCTTCCGGCCATGGGTATTGTATCCGATGCATTGCCGACATTCTGCCGCCGTCCGCTGGTAGGTTATACCGCGATGGCACTGGCTACCATGGCCGTCATGCTGATCGGTTTTGAGGTCTGGATCCATCACATGTTTGCAACCGGTTTGCCGACCGTTGCGTTGTCGATCTTCGGCGCGGCCAGCATGGTGATCTCAGTCCCGAGCTCGATAGCCGTGTTTGCCTGGATTGCGACCATCTGGCTGGGAAGACCTGTGTTCAAAACGCCGTTTTTATTTTTTGCCGGGTTTGTCATGCTGTTTGTGATCGGCGGCTTGTCCGGCGTGATGACAGCGGCGGTACCGCTCGATTGGCAGCTTAACGAAACCTATTTTATAGTCGCCCATCTGCATTACGTTTTACTCGGTATTAATGTCTTCCCCGTGGTAGGGGGCATCTATTATTGGTTCCCAAAATTCACGGGCCGGATGATGGACGAGACGCTTGGAAAATTGAGCTTTTGGGTCATGTTCATCGGTTTCAACGTGGGGTTCTTCCCCATGCATTGGGCGGGTCTGCTGGGCATGCCCCGGCGCGTTTACACTTATTCGTCCCGGATGGGATGGGATGGCGTCAATATGATCACTTCAATCGGCTCTTTTGTGTTCGCAATTGGCGTCCTTATCTTTTTAGTCAATGTCGTGGTAAGTCTCAAGCGAGGAGCCCTGGCTGGCCCGAATCCGTGGGATGCGGCAACGCTGGAGTGGGCGACATCGTCGCCGCCGCCCGCATACAACTTTGCCGTAATTCCCACTGTGGCAAGCCGTCACCCGTTATGGGAGGATCGGCTGGATGAAGGCAGAGGACGTTCCAATTTCAAGGAAGGTCTTTTGCTTGCTGAAGGGCGCGAGGCAATCAGTACCTCTCCGATTGATGCCAAGCCATTGGCTATCCTAAAAATGCCGGATGACACCTCCACACCTTTTTTTCTCGGCCTGTTCATTTCGCTGCTGTTTGTCGGCCTGCTTCTGCATTGGTGGCTGTTCACAGCCGCAACTGCCATCGCCGGAAGCCTGGCGCTGATCGTATGGCTGTGGCCCAGAAAAGCGCTCGCTCAGCGCGCAATGCCTCAAGGAGATAACAATGGTTGAGCCAGTACAGCTCCAGAGTGAACGGTTGCCTGTGGGAAGTGCCGGGAAACTTTCGGGCGGGTGGTGGGGGGTGCAGACATTGATCGTGACAGAAGCCTGCCTGTTCGGGTATCTGTTGTTCTGCTATTTCTATCTGGCAGCTCAAACCGAGCAGACATGGCCCCCAGACGGTTTGCCCAGCCTGCTCGTTCCGGGCGCCAATACCCTTATTCTTCTTGCGAGCAGCGCTTGTGTCTGGGCTGGAGAGCGCGGTGTTCACCAAAGCCGAACGGGCCGGGGTATCGCGGGCTTGACAGCCGCGATTGTGCTGGGTACCGCATTCGTGGCAATTCAGCTCATGGAATGGCGTAACAAGCCTTACGGAATGACCACGGACTTATATGGTTCGCTGTACTTTACGATCACTGGATTTCATATGGCCCACGTCATCATAGGATTGGCCGTACTGTTACTCCTCCTGGTATGGGCAATGCTGGGTTATTTTGATAGCAGACGTTACGTGGCCATGACCATTGGCGGAGCTTACTGGCATTTCGTGGACGTTGTCTGGCTGTTCGTTTTTTCAACCTTATATCTGTTTCCATACCTTTAAAGAGACGCTGTGTTGGAAATGAGTCCCTCCGTTAAACAAAACGTCTCAGCGAAACATCGCTCTCCTCATCGCTATCCGATGGGCAGAACGCTGGTTAGCTTATTTGGCGCACCCGTGGCCTGGGTCATGCAGATGTCATTGAGCGAACCGATCGCGGCTTATGCCTGCTATCCGCGCCAAGTGCCGCTTTCGGCCCCGCTCTGGGTCGAGTTGCCTCTGATTCTTGCTGTAATCAGCCTGGTTTGTCTGGCAGCTGGTTTACTGTCCGGATATGTGGCCTGGACTTCATGGCGGCAAATACGCAATGGATCAGTGGTGATTACCAAAGCGGCAAATGGGCATCCTGACGCCGGGGTTGACGAAGGGCAGACACGGTTTCTGACAATGCTGGGAATGATGTCGAGTTCTTTATTTATCGTCGCGATTGTATTTACGTGTTGCGCAATTTTTTTGGTACCGCCTTGTAGCGCCTGGATTTGAGGAGGCGGATTCCAGGTTTTCAGGCCCGGATACAATGAAGGTTATGCGGGGGCGAGGCCCATCAAGTCCTTACCCGGACCGTATCAGGGAGTCGCTTTTATGGATTCGATTAGCCGGATGCAGCGCAAAGCTGCTGGTTGCTCATGGATTGTCCTGTGCGCGGTCGCCGCAACCGCTCAGGCCGCGGAAGCTGATCTGGTGGCGCGCGGGGCCTACCTGGCCAAGGTTGCTGATTGTGCGGGTTGCCATACCGCCGGGCCAGGTCACCCGCCTTTTGCCGGTGGGCTGGCGATCAACTCGCCGTTCGGGACCATTTATTCGACCAACATCACACCTGATCCGGTATTCGGTATAGGCAACTATAGTTATGAAGATTTCAGCCGCGCGCTTCGTGATGGGGTCGCGAAAGGTGGAAGACGTCTTTATCCAGCCATGCCATATCCCTCCTTCACGGCGATATTGGACAGCGATGTTGAGGCGCTCTATGCCTATTTCATGAACGGCATCAAAGCGGTCAGCCAGAGGCCGCCTCAGACTGCATTACCCTTCCCTTTCAATCAGCGCTGGGTGTTTCGATTCTGGAACGCGGCGTTCGTTAAGGACGGACGTTATCAACCGCGTACCGACCGCAACGAGCACTGGAATCGCGGCGCTTATCTGGTGCAAGCGCTGGGTCATTGTGGCGCCTGCCATACTCCTAGAGGTCTCGCCTATCAGGAAAAGGCGTATTCCGAATCATCAACAGAATACCTGAGCGGGGCGGTAATCGAGAACTGGTTTGCAGGTAACTTGACCGGAGATCGCGCGTCCGGCCTGGGCAGATGGACCGAAACAGAGATTTCCACGTTTCTGCAGACAGGCCACAATAGTCATACGGTTGCATTTGGCAGCATGGTCCTGGTTATCGAAAATGGCACACAGTATTTACAAAAAGAAGACCTGGATGCAATCGCACACTATCTCAAGTCATTGAGAGCCAGAAAGGGAAGGTCATCCTATCTAACCCAAGCGGCACCTGTCTCGAAGATCTCGACTGGATTTCCGGTCGATGCGTTTGAACGCCCCGGCGCGGGTATATACGCCGGATTCTGCGCCAAATGTCATAGGGATAACGGTACAGGCAAGACACCGGAGATTCCGCGGCTTGCCGGCAGCCCCATGGTGCTATCCGACAATTCCACTTCCCTGATCCGCCTCATGCTGGAAGGGGGCAAAGGCCCGGCGACCAGACACGGGCCGAAACCGAAGGAAATGCCCGGTTACGCAAAAGAATTATCCAGCCGCGAGATTGCGGAGGTCCTTACCTTTGTTCGCAACAACTGGGGCAATACAGCATCCCCGGTAACGACGCGCGATGTGTATTTGTTACGAGAGGCGTTGCAAAAATGAGCTATGCGGGCAGCCTAATCTTTCGTAGTCTTTAACTCCAGCATCTGGGGCATAAGCTCAGGCTGATCGCTTGCCATGGAAAATGAACTGCGGGGGGCGCGCCTTGTCAGCCCGGCTGCTCCTGTTCCCGCGCTTTTCCTGGCATCAGTTCATTGCGAGCCACAATCAATATGCCGATGGCGCTCATCATTGCACCATGAATCCATAGAATTATTCCTCCGATTTGCTGATCTGCTATGGCACTCACGCCGCCAATAGCTCGGCCGCAAATGGTGTAGATCGGGTAGATTTCCCGCGTAGCAAAAAAAATCAGTGCTCCCAGCACGATTTGTGGCGGGATCACGGCGAGCATCATGGCGATACGGGAACCCGGCGTCAGGCGGACGGACAGTATGGGCCTCTGATGCAGGACGATCCCCCAAAACATCAGTCCGTTTATAAACATGCTCCAGTTCATCAAGCGATACAAGCGCCAGTCGATCATCGCGGTGAAATGTACGGAAGGCAATAGCCAGAAACCGATGAGCGCACTGAATAGCGTCACCGCAATAATGGGTTTGCAGAGAACCCGGTCCAAATAGAGGAGTGGCTTCCATTCGGCTATTTGAGCGCACAGTTGTCTTCCCGGATGAGGCATGCCCGCAAGAAGCGTCGACCAGGGGCTGCTCAAAATGATTAGAAAGGGTCCCAGGTGATGCAATACCAGATGCTGAAGCCGATGAATGAAAAATTGATGTTCGGCGTAATAGTCGAACTGTGTATGGGAAACGAGGTAGAGGAGAATGAGTCCTGTCCAAAAATACAATTTCTGCTGAAGCCGTGGATGGCTTCTGCCACAACCGCGCAAGAATAGGATGGCCGCAGTGCCTGCCACGACGGCAACCAAAGCGGATTCCTCCCAAGGGGTGAACCAGTACAACATATCCATGATTGGTTCGCTCCAGAAATTGTACCGCTACTTTGGGTCCGGAACTTGCCATAAGGCTGAGCCTTACTTCAAGCATGGGGCCATCTAGTAATTGGTCTTGATGAGACGCTGCAGGTCTTTCGCCAAACTCTCGTCCGAGTCGGAGGATGTCGCCAGCAGGCGTGCTTGACCTTTTGTATCAAAAATATACACCGCATCGCCATGCTCTATATCCCCCGCTTCATCAATTCTGGAGCGAGGGCGGTAGGCTGCCCGATATTGTTTGGTAAGACGTTCGATATCGGCTATCGTCCCCGTCAGTCCGACCGCATGTTCGGAATCAAATTGGGTGACGTAACGATGCAATATCTGCGGCGTATCGCGTCGGGGGTCAAGCGTGACAAACAGGATACGCGCGCGGTTCGCATCGTCCCCCAGGAGTCGCATGACGTGCGCTAGGCGTGCCATCGAAACAGGGCATTCGGCAGTGCAACGTGTAAACCCGAAGTACATCAATAACAGGTAGCCCTCATATGTGCTTGCTGTCACGGTACTGCCGTGATCAGAGGTCAGGGAAAAATTCAGATCCGGCAAGTGTCCCGTAACCTCTTCCACATGCCAGGGTTTTTCCGCAATACAACCGCTTAGCGCGAGCGCTATTGTCATGCTCAGAATATAGCGGCGTAGCGGCACACCCGCCCGGGAGAGCCTCATTTCCACCTCGCGCTCGCGCTTTTTTAATTTCGGGTGCATTATTGTTCACGCAGTCCGTTATCCTCGATATGCTTTCAATATAGCAGCCAGGGAGGTATGCAGGGAACGTCTGAACTGGCTCAGGAAAGTTCTTGCACGAACGTGTGAAACCTTTTATATTCCGAGTATGACGCATGCCGGTTATCGTTGCCCGCCCCGCTTTTTGCCTCGCTTGCCGCTCCTGGCAAGGCCGCTGCTGCGCCCCGCGCGCTAACTACCCACCCCCTCTTCGAGTTTTGCATTGACGGAATCTGTTTCTGGTTCTGTATCACAGTTCGGGTATCCTTTCTCAAGCGGAGAAAACCGTGAAAGATCATCTAATTATTTTTGACACCACTTTGCGTGATGGCGAGCAGAGCCCTGGCGCTTCGATGACCAGGGAGGAAAAGATCCGTATTGCAAGGCAATTGGAGCGCATGCGCGTGGATGTAATTGAAGCCGGATTTCCGGCCGCGTCCAACGGCGACTTTGAAGCAGTCAAGGCAGTGGCTGACTCGGTCAAGGAAAGTACGGTGTGCGGCCTTGCCCGTGCGATAGAAGCCGATATCCGGCGTGCCGGTGAGGCATTGCAAGGTGCCAGCGCGTCGCGCATACATACATTTATTGCTACGTCGCCCATTCATATGGAAAAGAAGCTGCGCATGTCACCCGATCAGGTGGTGGAGCAAGCGGTCAGGGCGGTGAAATGGGCGCGCCAATACACGGACGATGTAGAGTTTTCTCCTGAGGATGCGGGCCGCTCGGATATCACATTTCTCTGCCGTGTGCTGGAAGCCGTTATCGATGCGGGAGCCAAAACCCTGAACATTCCGGACACCGTCGGTTACACCATGCCTGAGCAATTCGGCAACCTCATCCGTACGCTGCGCGAGCGCATACCGAACTCGGATAAGGTGGTGTTTTCCGTACACTGCCACAATGACCTGGGGCTGGCGGTGGCGAATTCGCTGTCTGCGGTAGCAAATGGAGCGCGGCAGGTGGAATGCACGATAAATGGCTTGGGGGAACGCGCAGGCAACGCTGCCCTGGAGGAAATCGTGATGGCAGTGCGCACTCGCCAGGATTTTTTCCCCTGCGACACACGCGTCGATGCTGTACATATCGTACCGGCAAGCAAGCTGGTCTCGGGAATCACCGGCTTTCCGGTACAACCCAATAAAGCCATTGTCGGAGCAAATGCGTTCGCCCATGAATCCGGCATACATCAGGACGGCGTGCTCAAGCACCGCGAAACCTATGAGATCATGCGTGCTGAAGATGTCGGCTGGGGCGCGAATAAAATACTGCTTGGCAAACATTCCGGCCGAAATGCTTTCCGCACCCGGCTGGCCGAGCTCGGTATCGAGCTCAATTCGGAAGAAGCCCTCAATACCACTTTCATGCGCTTTAAGGAACTAGCGGACAAGAAGCATGATGTTTTCGACGAGGATTTGCATGCACTGGTTTCGGACGAAGCCATGGTCCTGCAGGAACATTACCGGCTTCTCTCGCTTATAGCACACAGCGAAACGGGCGAAATGCCCTATGCCCATGTGGTCATCTCGGAAGATGGGAGAGAGTCGCGCGCGGAATCCGAAGGAAGCGGTCCCGTAGATGCGACATTTCGCGCAATTGAAAAAATTCTGATCAGCGGCGCCGAGTTGCAATTATTCTCGGTTAACGCCATCACCAGCGGTACCGATTCGCAAGGTGAAGTCACCGTGCGGCTCCAAAAATCGGGACGCATCGTCAATGGCCATGGGGCGGATACAGATATTGTGGTGGCGTCAGCCAAAGCATACCTCAGCGCGCTCAATAAGCTGCACAGCAAGCTGGAGCGGGCTCACCCTCAGGTTTAGGGTAGCCAATTTTCCGATGGCCCGTAACTCATGAAATCTGCGCGATTTCTGGATTTCACGCATTATGTACTGATCCGTTTTTTCCAGCATAACTGCACCCAGGTCGCGGCCAGCCTGACCTTTACAACCTTGCTTTCATTGGTGCCTTTTATAGCGATTGCCTTGTCAGTAGTGGCGGCATTTCCGGCTTTTAGTGACTACTCAACCCAAATAAAAGTTTTCCTTCTCACCACCATGGTGCCGGAGGCCGCAAACCGGGCAATCGAAGTGTACATGCAGCAATTCGCCGACAATGCGGTCAAGCTCACAGCTATCGGCACATTCTTTCTGGGCGTAACGGCCATTGCCCTGATGCTGACGATCGATAAGGCATTGAACGCCATCTGGTGCGTGCCACGGTTGCGCCCGCTATTGCATCGCGTGCTGATCTATTGGGCCGTTCTGACCATCGGACCGCTATTGATAGGCGGAAGCCTGTCTCTTACTTCCTGGCTGATCGGAATCTCGATGGGATTAACCCAGGATATTCCCGGCATTAACGTTGTGCTTCTGCAATTGGCGCCGCTCGTGCTGACAAGCATTGCATTTTCAATTCCCTATCTGATCGTACCTAATCGCCAGGTCTTGTTGCGTCACGCAATTGCCGGCGGGGTGGCAGCGGCGGTCGGGTTTGAGATAATGAAAAGAGTTTTCGGGTTGTACATTTCCCACTTCCCGACTTACCAGGCGGTGTATGGCGCGTTTGCCACCGTTCCCATTTTTTTGCTCTGGGTCTATCTTTCCTGGCTGATGGTGTTACTCGGCGCGGTGATTGCCGCCTCGCTTTCGAGTTGGCGCTTTCGCGCGTGGCGGCGCGACCCAACAGCGCAGGGAAAGCAATTTTTCGACGCTTTGCGTTTGCTGCAAGCACTGGGAGAAGCATTACGGGACGGAAGAGTTGAAACCTATTGCAGCCTGCAGAAGCGGCTGGATCTAGGTTTCGAAGAGATCGAGCCGATACTGGAGCGAATGGTTCAAGCCAATCTCGTCCGGCAGGTCAAAACAGGTGGATGGGTCCAGATAGTGGACCCTGATAAAATCATGGTGGCCGATATTTACCGCCTCTTTACATTCCGCCCGGAAGCAGCACGTGCCGCGGCAGCGGGTAATGCAAAGCTGGAGCGATTGCTTGATGGCATCGTTGCCGCAATGAATGAGAAAATGGACGTGCCGCTGTCGCAGCTTTTTGCGGAGGCGGTTCCTCAAGATTCTCCACAGATTTCAACCGAGGCTGTTCTTCAATAGCAGTATGATACGACGCTCCCTTGCTGTGTTGTTCTGCCTGCTGCTGTTGTTGCCTATCGGCGCACAGGCAAAGGGCTTTACGTTTACAGATACCAATGGCAAGAAACTCACGCTTTCCAACTTCAAGGGCAAGTGGGTACTGATAAACTTCTGGGCCACGTGGTGTCCGCCCTGCCTGAAGGAGATTCCCGATCTGGTATCGCTCTATGAAAGCCGCAAGGATGTGATGGTGATTGGTATCGCGATGGATTACCGCGATCCGAAGACCGTGCTGAAGTATGTCAAATCGATGTCGATTTCCTATCCGGTCGTATTGGGCGATAAAAAAACGGCGTCCCAAATCGGTCCGGTGTCGATGCTGCCCACTACGTATGTGTTCGATCCTGATGGCAATCCGGCAGTCTATAAGGTTGGACTGGTTTCCCGGGAAAGTCTGGAGGAGTTCATGCGGGAATACTCAAGAAATCCTCCAAATCAGCAGCGGCCGAGCGACACGCGGCAGCAAAAATACAGATAAGCCCGCGCGCAAGTGCCGGTAGGCGGCCACGCGAGCCGCAAGCATGGTCAAAAGACTAGAATAAGGTGCAGCTATAACTATATATTTTCGCCGAAGCAGGCCGATTGGCTTGGCAGGGGTTGGCTGCGTAGTGTATGGCGTCACTAAACACCGAACACCTTTTCTGGTAGCCTAGCCTGAATCGTGAAGATCAGAACGTGGTCCATAAAGGATTACGGTTCTTCATCGAAAACGATGATGCCAGCGGGCTACAGCCCGCCGTCATAGCCAAAATCCGGCGCATGGTTTCCTTCCTCCAGGACATGGAGAAGGAAGACGAGCTGCGCACGGTGCCGAGCTGGAAAGCCCATCAGCTTACCGGCGACCGCAAAGGGGCATGGGAGCCTGTTCGTCACCAAGAACTGGCGCATGACGTTTCGGATCGACCAGGAAGAGATTGAGATCATCGACCTCGATTATGAGGATTACCACTAGGAGGTGGCCATGGCTGCAAATCTAGGAATTTGCGTGAAGAACCCGGCCCATCCCGGCGGCTTTATCAAGAATGAGATCATCGAGCCGCTGGGCCTGTCCGTGACGGGTGCGGCCGATGTGCTAGGTGTCACGCGGGCAACGCTTTCGACGCTGCTCAACGAGCGCGCATACCTGTCATCGGAATGGCGCTGCGCATCGAGAAGGCCTTTGGCATTTCGATGGATACGCTCATGCGGATGCAGAACAGCTACGACATTGCCTAGGCCCGCAAGCGGGAAGGGGAGATCAAGGTCGCGCCCTACAAGGGCGAGCCGCTTGAGTCGCAACCGGCGCTGATCTGACCAGAATTTATAAAGTTTACGACAACACCGCGCCTAACGCGGGTAGGGGTTTCATGAATACTTTACTTGTGTAGCAAAATGGTTCCCTTTTGTCCGCTGGGCTGGAGCATATCAGAGCTGGTACCGGAAATTTTAATAAGCCGATAAGTGGAGAGTCTGCTACCTTTGATTGCCCTACAGGGCGAGGAAATGGAGCAGAAGATGGCAAAAAGAACGAGACGGACGCACTCAGCGGCGTTCAACGTGCTCACGAAACGGAAAAAGTACGTTAAGATCTGACTGTTTCATGACCCTAAGGAAATGTTAGACCTGCGACGCCGGGTGCAGGTCGGCCTGAACAAGGGCGAAAGCAAAGGATTCCCTGGCCCGCGCCGTGTTCCTGAACCGGCTAGGCGAAATCCATGGCCGCAGTTTTGAGAAGCAGCGTTATCGCGCGAGCAGCCTCAACCTTGTGGGTCGCCGCCATCGTATTGTGGAACACGATCTACCTGGAACGGGTGGCGCAGACCTTGCGAGAACCGAGGAAGGACGTGAATGACACTCTGCTACCACACGTGTCGCCGCTGGGCTGGTAGCACATCAACCTGACCGGTTGAACGCGTACCTTACCGGGACTCCTTGGCAAAGTACGCCGCGGCCTTTTTTAGAATGTCGCGCTCCTCGGTTACACGTTTCAACTCGGCCTTCAAACGCCGCATCTCGGCAGCTTGGCTTTGCTGTTCCTGCCGAACATCCGCCGGGTGGCCATAGTCCTTCAGCCACACATACAGACTGTGCTGTGATACGCCCAACCGGAGCGCAACTTCCGCCACCGGGTAGCCTCGCTCGGTCACTTGCTTGACCGCCTCAATCTTGAATTCTTCACTATAACGCTTGCTGCTCATGACACCTCCTTGTCGCTTCAAGTTTAAAGGTGTCTATAAATTCCGGGGCGATTCATATTGTGCTTATGGCAGATGTCTCGGATGACCGCCCCCTCAACTTCTCCTTCACGCAATATTCCTATGATCTGCTCTTCACTAAATCGCTTCTTCATCTTCGCCTTCATGTAAAAATAACATGAAGACTCACTCAGTGGATGGCCACAAAATTCTTAGCAGGTCAGCCCATCCTCCTATTTTCCTGGGGAGAAAGCGGCAAAATCAGGATCTTTTTGCGCCTTCCAAGTCAGATGTAGCTGATTTGGGCCGCCAAAAATGGATTGCGGTACCCACTAGCG
>NZ_FOBH01000008.1 GCF_900109785.1 Nitrosovibrio tenuis | reverse complement strand
CTGACCCCAAGCGAATACGTTAAAACCAAGCAGGTCAGACTGCCAGAAGCGGCCAGATTCTAGTTTTGAATCCCAGCAGAATTGGGGGGACGTCAAGCAGGGAAGAATTCTACTTCTGAACTGTCTACTTGACGGGGAAGCTTACGAATTATTGGAATTAATGAAGAACTGGCGCATGGGCGATTATGTATTTAGTTCGATGGGCAAGGATGGCAACGCAGGACGAATTTGTGAGCCACGCAAGGCGATGCTGAGGGCCAACAAAGCTGCCGGCAGTGAAGTCACTGTGCACGGCCTAAGACGAACTTTTGCAACAGTGCTAGAAAGTCTGGATTGTCCAGCCTATCCGCTTAAGGCATTGCTCGGGCATAGTATGAAGGGTGATGTGACTGCATCTCATTACACGCAAATTGGAGTGGAACGTTTGCGGCCGTGGTTGGAAAAGTATGAGCGTTTCATGCTCAAACTTATTGACGGCCGCCCAGAAGCCAAAGAAGTTGATACTACTGAAAATTAGTTACTTGCGCTTTCTTTCCTTAGGATGAGAATATACGATTGCCTCAAAATATACCTTATTGAGAGATTAACTAGGTATTGATAGTGTAGGTCACGATCATAAGTGGCAAATGTTAACTTCCCCCCACTTGTCTCCAAGATATTCTGCAACCAACCTACGATGACAATGATGAGGTGTCGCTTCACTACAAAGCAAACATCCTCCCTCAATAACGCTTCTATCTATTGTCGTTTCAATGCGACGCTGTGCTATTAGATCCAGGTACTGTTTCTCGTAAACATCCCAATCACCGCCATTCTTTCTGTACGCGTCTAATATATCTTTGGTAGGTGCCAACTGGGGCAGATGGAGGTAATCTAAGTTTCCAATCTTACGGCTAAAATATCTTAGATCATTCATTTTTGTGAAACCGGCAAGCTGGGAAGTATTGTTGAGTCTGGTATCAATAAGACGAACAAGCCCGGGCTGATTTAGTCTCGTAAAAAACTGTTCTGCACTCTTTTGGGTAAATCCAATAGTGAAGATTTTCATGAAGTGGCGAGTTGTTCCTCTTGCCTCATTGCTTCGTCTTGATAAGCAACGCGTTGCCCTTGAATAAAGTATGCCTCAGCAACAAATTGTTCTCGTGCCTTAAACATGTCACCTTCCGGTAATTTACATATAGCAAGTAATCTGGACTCCAGATGCTCATGGCTTTCAAGAACACCATCAGCATGAATGTGATCAATAGATATGCCTGAATCAAAAATATTACGTGCCACTAACAACGCTCTGTGACAATCTAAAGGGTCTTTTTCTGAACACATCAGTGCAATGCTATAACGATTCATGCCTTCGTTAATTCGCTGGATTCCAGTTCTAAAACCTGGCTGCTTGGCTAACCGGTCATACTGAACCTTCCCATGTAGGTAACATGCGGGATCATCACTTCGTGCGCCCAATTCCTTACCAAGAAACACATAGGCAATTCCTGCATCAGCTAAAGATACTTTTAAGGTTTCTCTTGAATACTGCGGCGCGAAGCGACTATAAGGGTGTGACCGCACATCAGCAAGAGCACTTATATCGTAGCGTTTTAGTAACGCAATAAAAGTATTAATGTCGTGATTAGAGTGTCCGATGGAGTAAACAGCGGTCATATTAAATTGCTCCTCGAAATCAAACAAACAAGCCACGAATTAGGTTCAATATCCAATCTAAACTATCCGTAAGCTCCTTATCTCTCTATGGTAATTAGGGAAAGTGTATATTCCATTTACTTGCATCCAATACCCAGGGCGCTGATCCCAGTTTCTACTTAAACCTATCCGTATATAAACTTCTTCTTGTTTATAGATGAACGAATTCAAACTCTCTAGATCACCAGCCTTTTGATGTGTCATTGCATGACGGTAAAATCCTAAATCGGTAATTGGAAGATATCTAAAATTGCGACCTGAGCCATCTGTAAGGTGCAATTTTATTCTGCCAGGGCTATATGCATCTTCCTCTAGTTCAATATTAGCTGGTTTGATGCGAATTGTGATAATCGATCGTCCCAGTTTATGATCAAGAGGAATATGCTTTTGATCGACAGCAAGGTTTATTTCGAATCCCCTCTCGATACTACTGAACAATCCTGCCTCCAATGCCCACTTGAATTGATCAGAAGTACATGCGCCATCACCGTGCAGGTCTATATGACTTGTGTCTTCTTGATGCGGGCCAGTTAAATGAGGAATAGGGTTGAATGTTCCTGTAAGAATTGTGCCAGGCAGAATTTGCAATCTTTCACACTCAGCTGGTGCCAAATAGGGCCATGGTCGAACACATTGTCCAGTCACAATATCTGTACCAGCAATACAAACTCTCTGGCCGTTTTTAAACCTTGTAAAGTCTGTCACGATAATGCTGCGCGTCGGCATGTCCCCCCCAATAACCTGGCTATTGCATCATTGGTTTGCAATCTTCATTTAACTATGGAAAATATTGGCCTCGGCGGCTGATGTGAATTGTTTTTTCTTACGACATCATCGCGCTCAGGAACTGGCCCAATTTTAAGTAAGCCATAGGTCAGCTCATCGATTTCATAAGGCGTAATTTTAAGATCACGTGCGATATCTCCCTTACCTATGCCTTCAGTTCTTAGTGCATTGAACACTTTATCTAGGACCTGAGAAGTCTCGCGCTGTACCTCATTGGGCTCACGCGTTCTGTAGCCCGCCTGAGAAATCTGTATACAAAGACTTCTGTTAATCCATTCACTAGTCAGGCCGAGTGAATGAAGTCGATAATTAAGTGCCGCAACAGAAACCGACCAGTACCTTTTAGCTTTAATCAGCCCATCCAGCGTAGGAAAGCGGAATTGCTTCGACATGACACTTCTCGACGGCATTAGAAATGCTGAAGCAAAAGTATTCGCTTCTTTCTCAGCTTCCTGTCCATGTGGCTGGCCATGTCGATGCATCACTAAATGACCCAGTTCATGCGCGGCATCAAAGCGACTGTGTTCTGCAGACTTCTGCGTATTTAGAAAAACGAAAGGAGTCCCATCCCACCACATGGAAAAGGCATCTACTTCTTTAGCTTCAATTGCCAAGGAAAATACACGCACTCCCTTTGCTTCTAATAAGTGAACCATATTACTAATTGCTTGTTCACCAAGTCCCCAGTATTTACGAAGCGCCTCCGCTGCTGCCTCTGAATCAATATCGCGCCCAAGCTCGGGTAAATCCGGCGAAGGCAGCTGAAACTTATTTTCTATCCAGGAATTAAGCTGTACAGCAATCGTACCCGCCCCAAGCGCCATATTCTTTAATGTGGCGCTCATCTTAGACATTGCCCTGAAGCTAACGGCATCTGACTCAATTTGTTCTATAGGGTCTTCTTCAAAGAAAAAGTCTCTCGGAAACTTTAAGGCACCTGCAATCTGATCAAGTCTTTCCAACTCAGGGGGAAACTCACCGCTTTCATAACCCGTCATTGAGCGGGGAGTTACACCAATTTTCTTTGCTAGATCGGCTTTTTTATAACCTCTACGAGTTCTAGCGAACGTCAGCCGGTTAGGGTTAAACTTTTTGATATTAGCTTTTTCGTTCAACGTCAATATCAAATTCTTGTCCATTATCATTTCCGCCATTATTATCCCCAATCTCAATATCAATCTGATCAAGTGTTATCGCGGGAAACACTAGTCTTTCATGCCATGAGCGGATTTTCCCATCGACTATATCGAACGGTAGAGAAAGCTCAAATCGGATTTCATATGGAGTGACGTGGTAAAGCAAGATCCACATTATTCTATTTGCACTGCCATGAACTAATGGGATCTCAGGTAAAGCATCAAACAGAGATAATTGTTTTTGATTTGTCCAAATAGCCTGCTCTGTATTAGTACCTTTTGCGGCACGATTAGAAGGATTATTTCCGGATATTCCTGCGTCTTTATCACCAGTATGAACCGCTACAACTATGTTGCCAGAAGGATGTATGGAAAGCGGAAAATTATTATCGTCGCTACTTGACCAACCCATAGGCAATGTCTTATCCCTTAGAGCTCTTATCGTTTCAGCCCATTGAGTCAGCCCAGGGTAAATTCTTGGGTGGTGGGACGTGCAAGTCTTTCGCGCAAATAGCCCTTGCATAATAACGTCCTTTACGTCTTCAGTCTCTAAGCCAAAAACCTCATTAAGCCGATATTTGCATTCAAACTCTTCATTGCGAACCAAAAGTGCCATTTATCTACTCCCGAAGGTTACTTCCGGTTATTATTCCTCATATGAGGTAAAAAAACAAGAAGCAACGCCTTTTGTTGACTTACGAATCTGAACTAATTGCTAGTCTAAAACTTACATTGCGACAGCAGAACTGTCGGTCAGATGAATTTGAGTGTCGCAAAATCTGGGATGTCTGCTGGTTTCTTTTCTAGTTCCAGCAAAATATTTTCAAATAATTCCCCTCATTTTTGTCGAACTTTCCTGTAACGGTAACAGTTACAGCACATATCACTTTTTTTCCAACTCTTGCATTCTTTCTCCTCCAATTAACAACCTGTGGAGACAGAAACCATGCAAGAGAATTTACTCTCAACTAGAGAAGCTGCTTTATACCTCGGCGTCAGTGAAGCGTTCCTTGAACGTGATCGATGGGTCGGAGCACGTGTGCAATACATCAAGATTGGTTCACGTGCGGTGCGTTATCGCTTGCAAGACTTGGAAAATTACATTCAGTCATGCATTTGTAAACCTACTAGTTATACGGACCGGAAATGAACAAGCTAAATGGCCCCGAACAGTGCCTGTACCAATTCTCTGCGATAACACATATGAGTATGGCGCTACTCCGCAATGGATGGATAAATGACGGAAAGCCAGCATTCCTATCCGTAACGGTAACGGAACCATATAAGTATCAGGACCGTTGGTACGGTAACAGGAAAAATATTCCACCCGTTCCTGTAACAGGAATAAACATCCCTGTAACGGTAACTGGGAAAAATATCCATTTCATTCCCGTAACAGGAATGAACACTCTTGCTGATCCTGTAACGGTTACAGGAATTCTCGCGCGTCTTGCCGTGAATATTGGTGGCGTCGCTCTTTACGTAAAGTCCATGTCAGACTCTTCGAACATGGCACTATCCGACTCGGGCTGGTTCATGGCCGCAAGGGGTAAGTACGTCAATGACGAAAACTTGTAAAGGCGACGGAAACAAAACCGTGGTAACCGGACCATCCTCCAACTACGGCAACGAACGAGCTGGGGCAGGAATTTAAAAAAAGCGTTTCCAATATCTGGCTAAGCAATGGAACGGTAAGCCGAACCGTTATAGGCAACCTAAAAGGTACGAAATCACCGGCATAACATGGGAAAGGATTGTATTCCCCTACCCGAATTCGTTAGTGGACCACAAGCACAAATGCGACCCGGATGAAGAAGTCAGCAGAGCTTGGGGGGCTGTTAACGAGCGCTCAGTCATAATCACAATACATCAAGGCCGACCGATGCTGCAGCCTTAGAGTACTGTCAATAACTGTACAGTACGGTAAGTAGATCAGGGGAAAAGATACTTCATTGGAATAGCTAGCCGAAGAATAGCTAATCTTTCGCGTGATTCAAAATAAATTGGCCGAGAATATCCCTACTCATAGTTAGGTGTACCAACGTCCAATGGTCATGGGTATCGAAGTAGGTAAGATGGAACCCATTCGCATAAAATAACATCGTCGAAGCTCTAGAGAACGCTGTTCTCACGCGGAGTACTTTGGTACGGGGTAATCCAAAAGCGTTGCTTCTATTTCAAACAATATTTGTACCGATTCCCTTAAGGAAATTATGTGGTTTAAAAATTTAAAGATATATAAAATCAATATGTTAGATCAAAGTCTAGATTCTCTTGACGAAATATTTGCCAAGAATTCTCTTAGAGAGCTGGGATCACACGAAATTGAGGTTCAGGGATGGATTCCTCCTAAAAAAGATACCGATAGTTATGTTTATAAGTTTCGCGAACATTTAATGATTTGTTTGGCTCAGGAAAAAAAACTCTTGCCAGCTACTGTAATTAATCAATATTTAAATTTACGATCTGAAGCATATACAGATCAAAAAGGACAAAAACCTGGTCGCAAACTCTTGAAGGAAATGAAAGAAGCAGTAGTCGGCGACCTCATACCTAAGGCATTTTCCTTGCTGTATAAGACATATGCATGGATTGACCTAGTTCATGGTTGGCTTGTGATTGATACAACGAACGTCACTAAAGCAGATGAATTAGTATCGTTTCTACGTAAAAGCTATCCGGATTTTGAACTGTCATCCCTGAATACGAAAACGTCTGGCTCAGTTGCAATGACCGAATGGGTAATTACGGAAGCCCCTACCTTTTTCACGGTAGATAAGGACTGTGAATTACGCGGAAGCGATATTGAAAAATCTACCATTCGATATGTTCGACATTCACTTGATTCCAAAGAAATTCAAAATCATATAAGAACAGGTAAGGAAGTAACCAAATTAGCTCTTACATGGAATGACAAATTATCTTTTGTATTAACCGAAAATCTTCAAGTTAAGAAAATAATACCGCTAGATATTCTGAAAGAAAATGCGGAGTCCGACGAAGATATTTTTGACAGCGATTTTGCAATTATGACTGGGGAGTTGAGTCAGCTTATAGCCGACCTAGTGGGAGTTCTAGACGGAGTAGCCGAATAGCAGAATTACAAGAAATAATAAACTGGGTATAGATCAATAATAATTTGCTTCCTATCAATGGAAATTTCATGGCTCAGAATCGGAAAATTACAATTTCAGGATTGAACATTGTTACGCACCCTCATTCACCGCAAAAATATGTAGATTTGTTCCGAAGCGCGTATCGTATGAAGAAGAGCGTTGCGCTAAGAACAACCCAGCGATTGATGATTGGTGAGTTGAGGCGTTTGGACTCAGACAAAGAAATGATAGAAGGTATATATGGCCGTATATATCGTTTTGATCAAATCGATCCAAATGCTCCGTGGTTTAACGTCGAGACAAATGAGGTTGCCACTCAGGATGAAATAGCTGCGATAACGATCCCAGATGAGTTAAAACCGAATCTAGCAATGTCTGATTATGTCTTCTATCCACGTACTCATAAGCTTTATTATGTTTCTTACCACACCGGTGTCGTGCTATCTCCAGGTTCGCTGTTGAAGCTCTTTGATAACTTGTTCAGTACCCCCACAATTACGAAAGAGTTTGGAAAAGTTGAGATAACAATAATCCCAGATCGTACTCAATTATCAAAAATATTAGCGCTACATAGATTGGCTAAACTTACGATTGATGTGGTTCGACCTAACCCTGACGACAATCACGATGATGAGGAAGAGGTTTTTAGACGATTTGATCGACTAAACGTAAGAAGAATTTTCCAAGTTTATACAGCCGAATCAATGGAATCGATTAAGCCAGATCATGATACAACGTTACTTGCAAAAGTCGCTGCCGACAACGGAAAAGTAACTGCAATTGGTTACACGGCTAGTGGTCAACGTGTTGAAGAATCTACTTCCTATGCTCCCTGGAAAGAGTCGATTACTTATAGCCCTGATGAGCAAAACTCGCCCGATGTTCTAGTTGGCTATACGTCAGCCTTATAAGATGGCAGCAGGAAACCCTTATGCTGGTGTTATTAGTATCCTGAATAGATATTGGACCATCTATGGTGGCATAAGAGCTCTTATAACTTCACCATATGCACATTTTGCGTTATTGCTGTCCATTTTAACCGGAGATTTTTGGCTTCACCATGAATGGTGGGATCAACCAATAATAGTTCTACCTAATCTATTAGGATTTACACTTGGTGGATTTGCCGTATTTGTATCATTTGGGGATGAAAAATTTAAGGCTCTTATAGCCGGCAATGACCCAAATGGTAATGGTAGAAATTCCCCTTACTTAAATATCTCCGTAACTCTTCTACATTTTGTTTTATTTCAGTTAATTGCTCTGGTTTGGGCTGTGGTTACTAATGCACTTCACTTTGATGCCCCAGCTTGGCTTGATTGTTGCAGCCATGTTTTCTTAAGGCTTGAGCCAATAGGTAATGGTATAGGTTATTGGTTATTCCTCTACAGTATTTGTACTGCTGTTGCGGCTGCTCTAAATATTTTTAGGTTGACCTTCATTTTTGATGCCTTTGTAACTCGTTCAAAACAAGACAACAAGGACCAGTGATCTTGGTATACGCTCCGTGGCTCCATAATGGACTTCCCCAATTTGGACAGGCTATAGTCGACACACCAGCACGGGTGTTAGCTTCGCTGACAGGAATCTTTGTGTTCTACCCAACTCAATCAAATTCGAGTCCAGGTACGGCGTTCCATATTCAGCGGTTCGTATTTTCTGACGGCTCTTTGATCTTGGGTGCGGGCGCGTGGATGAGACGCCGGATAGCTAACAAGGAGTAAGTCTGACGGGGGGAAAATTGATTTTGGCACGCAGTACGTTTGCTGGTGGTTCCTGCGCCCTCAGCGCCGCTTTCAGCGCAAAAAATCGTTGTAATAGTAAGTAGGGGGAGAATCCTACTATGAGGCTACTAAACTTAAAACACCAAAGACTAGCATTCGGCAAGTCCTCGTTTAAATGGTGGGTCGTGAGCGTCCCAAACGCTCTATCTAGGATTAAGAGTTAGGAACTAGCCACCTCTAGAGTAGCCTACTTGATTTCCTACATAATTACTACGCGTACTTATTTTTACGGACCGATATTGTTGATGTAGTAACAAAATATCGTTTACAATCAGTGGTGGAGACGAGGAGGATCGAACTCCCGACCTTCGCATTGCGAACGCGACGCTCTCCCAGCTGAGCTACGTCCCCATTTAGGCTTATTTTATAACAAAAAGCCCCATCATTTACGCTATTCCCGAAGCAGAAGACGAATGCAAGCGGGTCTGCCTCAGCCGATGAAAATTTAGCCAGCAAAAAGGCTCAAGCCTTCTTACACCCAATCCCTGCCAATCAAGAAGTGGGTGTAGAGTTTACCCTCCGGACTGCCCGCCAGCGGGTGCCAGTCGTAGCGCCATTTCACTATGGGAGGCAGCGACATGAGGATGGATTCGGTGCGCCCTCCCGATTGCAATCCGAATAAGGTGCCACGGTCCCACACCAGGTTGAACTCCACGTAGCGGCCGCGGCGGTATGCCTGGAAATCCCGTTCGCGCTCGCCGTAGGGCGTGTTCAGGCGCCCCTCGAGAATGGGGACATAAGCGGACAGGAAATGGTCTCCGACACTCTTGGTCAGGCTGAAACAGGTGTCGAAATCCGGTTTGCCTAAATCATCGAAGAAAATGCCGCCGATGCCGCGCGGCTCCCCGCGATGCTTCAGGTAAAAATATTCGTCGCACCATTTCTTGAAGCGACGATGATAGTCCTTGCCAAATGGTTGCAGCGCATCTTTGCAGGTCTGGTGGAAGTGTATGGCGTCTTCTTCAAAACCATAGTAAGGGGTCAGGTCCATGCCGCCGCCAAACCACCACACCGGCTCGGCGCCTTCCTTGCGCGCTTCGAGATAGCGCACATTGAGATGCACGGTGGGTGCATAAGGATTGCGGGGGTGCAGCACCAGCGACACACCCATGGCCTCGAACGAGCGCCCGGATAGTTCCGGCCGGGCGGCCGTGGCGGAGGCGGGCAGCCCACCGCCAAACACATGCGAATAATTGACTCCGCCGCGTTCGAGCACATTGCCCTCTTCCAGCACGCAGCTTAAACCCCCGCCGCCCTCGGGTCGCTCCCACAGATCCCGGCGAAAAAATTTGCCGTCTATGTCTTCCAGGCAATCGACGATGCGTTGCTGAAGTCCGGTGAAAAATTCTTTAACGAGTTGTGTTGAACTCATTGCACTCCCGATACGCTCGTACAACAAAGTACTAAGCCGTTATTTCCGATTATTGATAGCCCGATACCCTATATCGCGCCGCATCTGGCAGCCGTCGAAGTGGATCTGCTCGGCAATTTCATAGGCGCGGCGCTGAGCCATTTTCACACTATCGCCCAACACGGTCACGCACAGCACACGCCCCCCCGCCGTGACGATTTCCTTGCCATTCTCTTCGTCCAAGGTCGTGCCTGCGTGGAATACGTAATAGTCTTTTTCCTTTGCCGGCATAGAGGGGAGCTCAGCCAAGCCACGGATCACGTCACCCTTCTTTGGCGAGTCGGGATAACCATGCGCGGCCATGACCACACCCAAGGCAGGGCGGCGGTCCCACTCGGCCTCCACCTTATCGAGGGTTCCGTTCAGCGCGTGCTCCAGCAGCGAAACCAGACAGCTTTTCAGGCGCATCATGATGACCTCGGTTTCCGGATCACCCATGCGGCAATTGAACTCCAGCACCTTGATGCCGCCGTCTGGCGCAATCATCAGTCCGGCATAGAGAAAACCGGTATAGTTTTCGCCTTCCTGCTCCATGCCGTTGATCGCCGGGTCGATGACTTCTCGCATGATCCTGGCGTGCAGGGCGGGGGTGATCATTGGCGCGGGAGAATATGCGCCCATTCCGCCTGTGTTCGGCCCGTTATCGCCCGCTTTCAGACGCTTGTGATCCTGGCTGGTAGCAAGCGGCAAGACGTGGCGGCCGTCGGCCATGACAATAAAACTGACTTCTTCACCTTCCAGAAACTCCTCGATGACCACCCGGGCTCCTGCATTGCCGAGCTGGTGGGACACCAGCATTGCGTCGACCGCTGCATGCGCTTCTTCCAGTGTCACAGCAACTACGACGCCTTTTCCAGCGGCAAGACCGTCGGCCTTGATGACAATGGGCGCGCCTTTCTCGTCCAGATACTGATGGGCTTCGGCAGAGGAATCGAAGGTTGCGTACGCAGCGGTAGGGATGCCATGGCGCTGCATGAATGCCTTGGAAAAATCCTTGGAGGCTTCCAGTTGAGCGGCTTGCCGCGTCGGGCCAAAAATTTTCAGGCCTTCAGCGCGAAACGCATCCACAATGCCGGCGACCAGAGGCGCTTCCGGCCCGACGATTGTGAATGCAACGGCCTCGTTTTTGGCAAATTCCAGCAGCTCAGGAATAGCCGTGAGCGCAATGTTTTCCACGCCATCTTCCAATGCTGTGCCGGCGTTTCCGGGTGCGACAAAGATCTGTATGGGGCGAGTGATGGTTGACGACTGGAGCAGTTTCCAGACCAGGGCATGTTCTCTGCCGCCTCCACCAACTACGAGCAATTTCATCAAGGGTATGTTAACGCAGAGATATAAAAAGAAACCGGGCCTACTCGGGCTTATTCGGGCTTATTCGGGCTTATTGAGGTTTACAAAGGCTGGCAGCATCATCTGTCGATAATTAATGCCTGAAATGCCGCACGCCGGTAAAAACCATCGCGACACCCTGCTCATCGGCTGCGGCAATAACTTCCTCGTCACGCACGCTGCCGCCCGGCTGGATGACTGCCCGGGCGCCCGCCTGAACGACCACGTCCAGCCCGTCGCGAAACGGGAAAAACGCATCGGAGGCAACCGCCGAACCGGCGAGGTCGAGCCCGGCATTCTGTGCCTTGATTGAAGCGATGCGTGCGCTATCCACGCGGCTCATCTGGCCTGCCCCAACTCCCAGCGTCTGGCCGTTGGCACAAAACACGATAGCGTTGGATTTGACGAACTTCGCCACCCGCCAGGCAAACAGCAAATCATTCAATTGCTGTACCGTTGGCTTTACCTTAGTCACTACCCTCAATTGGGAGGCGGTAATATTGAGATCATCCGGCGTTTGCACCAGCAGCCCGCCGCCCACGCGCTTTAAGTCGTAGGTATTGCTGCCGGCCTCCAACGGTACAGTCAAAACGCGCACGTTGGCTTTGCGGGCGAGTATCTGTTGCGCCTCCGCGGTGAATTGCGGCGCAAGGATTACCTCGACAAATTGCTGGATCACCGCTTCCGCGGCAGATTCATCCACCGTACGATTGAAAGCGATGATGCCGCCGAAGGCGGATGTCGGGTCGGTGGCTAAGGCGCGCTTGTAGGCCGCAAGCGGCGTATCGGCCACGGCTACCCCGCAGGGATTGGCATGCTTGATTATGACGCATGCAGGGGCGTCGAACGTCTTGACGCATTCCCACGCCGCATCCGCATCGGCAATATTGTTGTAAGACAGCTCCTTGCCCTGCACTTGGGTATAACTGGCAAGAATGCCTGGAACAGGTGCCGGATCACGGTAAAAGGCGGCGCGTTGATGCGGGTTCTCGCCGTAGCGTAACTGCTGGACCATAGCGAAGTTGAGATTGAGGCGGTCGGGAAAGGTTTGACGCTCCCCCGTTTCGCCGTCCATCGAAGTCAAGTAATTACTGATGGCGCCATCATAGGCAGCAGTGTGCGAGAAAGCCTTGCAGGCGAGCCGGAAGCGGAATTCCTGCGAGACCGCGCTGCCGCCTGCTTTCATTTCTTCCAGTAAAAAGGCGTAATCGTCCGGATCAGTGACGACCGCCACGCTCTTATAATTCTTTGCCGCAGCCCGCACCATGGCCGGGCCGCCGATATCAATGTTTTCAATCGCCTCTTCCAGGCTGCAATCCGGCCGAGCGATGGTCCGGCTAAAAGGATAAAGATTCACCACGACGAGCTCGATCGTCGGAATTGCGGTGCTGCTCATGGCCGCCATGTGCTCGGGCGAGTCCCTTCGCGCGAGAATACCGGCATGAATTTTGGGATGCAGGGTTTTCACCCGTCCGTCGAGCATTTCAGGAAAACCGGTGTAATCGCCCACTTCAGTAACAGCCAGCCCCGCATCCCTTAGCAGCTTGGCAGTGCCTCCAGTAGATAAAATGGCTACCCCCAGACGGTTCAGCTCGCGCGCGAATTCGATGATTCCGGTCTTGTCGGAAACGCTGATGAGAGCCTGTTTGATGTTCATTGGGTATTCTTGGGTATCACTGGCTGTCTCAGATTGAAGTCGCGGTAGGGGTGTTATGCCGGGCTTGGGCTAGTCGGCTATTTGATCTGATACTGCTTCATTTTATTGCGGAGCGTGTTGCGGTTGATGCCGAGCAATTCGGCCGCGCGCGTCTGGTTGCCGCCAGCCTGCTCAACGACCATCTCGATGAGCGGCTTCTCTACGCTGCATATCACCATTTCATAAATCGCGTGGGGCTTTTCGCCATCCAGATCATTGAAATACTCTTCCACGGCTTTACGTACGCAACGGGCGATTTCATTTTCATTGATGATGCTCATGCGACCAATTCCTCAGGCTCGTCGTAAGTCAATCGCCGCCCGTAGCCGGCAAGTTCATTGAAAAATTCGTTAACCGCCGACATTTGCTGATCAGCGGTTTGCAATTGGTTCATTGCATGCCGGAACGTGGCCGAGCCCATCAATCCCTTCGTGTACCAGGAGATATGCTTGCGCGCTACGCGTAAGCCGGAATATTCACCATAGAAATTATAAAGCTCATGCAGATGGTTGGTAAGCACCCGGTGGATCTCGGTGACTTCCGGCAGCGGGAGATGATTGCCGGTCGCTAGATAGTGGCTGATCTCGCGAAATATCCATGGCCGTCCCTGAGCGGCGCGGCCGATCATGACTGCATCCGCCCCGGTATGTTCGAGTACCTGTCGTGCTTTTTCCGGCGTGGCGATATCGCCGTTGGCGATGACGGGAATGTTCACCGCAGCCTTTACCGCGGCGATTGTGTCATATTCAGCATGGCCCATGTAGGCGCAAGCGCGGGTACGTCCGTGAATGGCAAGTGCCTGCACCCCGGCACGCTCGGCAATCCGTGCTACGGAGACCGCGTTTTTATGCTGGGTATCCCAGCCCGTGCGGATCTTCAGCGTAACAGGAACGCTGACCGCCCCTACCACGGCGTCAAGTATCTTGCCTACGAGCGCTTCATCCGTCAGCAACGCCGAGCCCGCCATCACGTTGCAGATTTTTTTAGCCGGGCAGCCCATGTTGATATCGATGATTTGCGCCCCGTGAGCTACATTATAGCGAGCGGCTTCGGCCATCATGACCGGATCGGCCCCGGCGATTTGTACGGAAATAGGGTCCACTTCGCCTTCGTGGTTGGCGCGGCGCCGCGTCTTCTCCGAGCCCCACAAAAGCGAGTTGCTCGACACCATTTCCGACACCGCCATCCCCGCGCCCATGCTCTTGCATAACTGCCGGAAGGGGCGGTCGGTCACCCCGGCCATCGGCGCTACGATAAGGTTATTTTTAAGAATATGCGGACCGATTTGCATGGCGGCGGGCATGATGGAGTCAGGAAACCGCGCGAGGCGGGCAAAGGGCAAGGGCAAAAAGGCAGAATCTTAACAGGAAAGTTGTAACTTCCGAAGCAGGTGCTCGTTCTACGGCCCCCGTTTGGAAACTTCTGAACAGACGCTCCCGGCACCAGGCTCATTCAGGGGAGCAACCCAAGATCAACCTCTGGCCCCGAATATCATGCGCCGGGCCACAAAACGCTTGGCTGGCGGCAGGCAATCGAGTGCGCTCAGCCCCATGCTGCGCATCGCCCCCAGCACAAGGTTGTCATTGGAAAACAATCTTACCAAAGAGTCGGTAAACATGCGTCCCACACCACTATCCATGCGGCGTTTATCCCGATATCTTACCAGCATTGCCGGGGTACCCAGGTCGACAGGTGATGCAACGATTTCCTCGGCCAACTCCCATGCATCACGCAACCCCAGGTTGAAGCCCTGCCCGGCAACCGGATGCAGGGTTTGCGCCGCATTGCCCACCAATGCGACCCGGCAAGCCGTAACAGGATCAACGTATTTGAGCGCAAGAGGAAAACCGGAGCGTTGACTCGTTTCAACAAATTTGCCAAGGCGGTCGCCGAAGTGATCATGCAACCGGGCCAGGAAGGCCGCGTCATCCAGCGCGAGAATTTCCTGCGCAGCGGAGGGCGAAACGGTCCACACCAGGGCAAAATGCTCTCCAAAAGGCAATAACGCCACGGGTCCGTCAGGTGTAAACCGTTCATAGGCCACACCGGCGACGTTGGCCACGGCGGCTATATCCGTACCGGGCTGAGCGGCAGCACGTAGCGCACGCGAGCGATGCGGTCGGCCCTTCCGCTTCGTTAGTGCGTGTGTCACTGATGCCGTCGTGTTGAAGAAGTCAGGACGGCGGCGCTCGGTTTTGACATGTGCAACGACCGCCCACTGCTGGTAGTCATGCATATGCTGTGTCACGCCTTCAATTTGTCCGGTCAGGCGTCCGCCATCCGCGACAGCGAGCAGCCTGGCGGTCTTTTTTTTCGTAACGCCCTCGTGATTGAATTCAATCTGCCCCCGCCCGGCGCTGGTCTGCAATTTTGTTACCTGTGCCCCGGCGACGTAGTCGATATCTGCAATGCCGGTCTTCCTATCGGCCGTCAGTGCCTCATACATGGACCTGAACAGGTCATGGTGATTCAGGACATAACCCAAAGCGGGCACATCTGCTTCAGCAGCGTTCAAAACGGTTCGGCCAAATCCTCCGCGATCAGATATATGGATGGTTGTGATGGGCGTGGCTTGAGGTAATGCATCCCATACACCCAGGCGCTGCAGGATGAGCCGGCTGCCATGAGACAACGCTAATGGACGCGGATCTTCCGTCTTGGTGGGTAGCCCTCGCGCCTCCAGTAGCAGCACGGTTGTGCCGCTGCCGCGCAATGCCAGCGCCAACGCCATGCCTACCGGGCCGCCGCCGATGATGATAAGGTCGTAGTCGTAATGTTGGGTGTTCATCGCTTCGGTATTCGCTTGCTTCAGTTCGCTTTATCGGTACTCTTTTTCGGTACTTGCAGCCGGCTCATGTTTTCCATGTCTGCTTTCGCCGCTTAGGTATCGCATAAGTATTCTTTATCCGCCCTTCGTACTGTTCGCGTCATCCGCCTTTGTGGTCCCCTTTGCGGTTCTTTCTTCGACAATTTCCGCGTCTTCGATGACAACGTAGTCTCCCTCCCGCACATCCGGGGAATTACCCGGAGACTTGCGCATTTTACGGCGCAACCACCACAACCGAAACCCCAAGGCAGCGGCCGCAACCGCAAATAAAGCGAGAAATGCGGTAAAAAAGAAAATGCCAAGGACCGCCATGATGATAAATGCCGGAACCAGGAGCAGGTAGACGAGCCAGCGGCTCGCCGGGCTGGGATGAAAAACGTGCACGGTCTCTTCCGCGGAACCCGTTTTCTCATGCCGCGCGATTCGTCTTATGACAATTTTGTTGTGGTCGTCCACGTCAGTTTTTTCGGTTTCGCATCAATTCTTCTATTTCAGCCGCGGTCTTGGGAACGGCTGACGTCAGCACTTCAGACCCATTCTCCGTCACCGCCACATCGTCCTCGATGCGTATGCCAATATTCCAGAAATGTTGGGGCACGTTATCAGCCGGGCGGACATAACATCCCGGTTCCACCGTCAGGGTCATTCCCGGCTGCAGCGGCCGCCATTCACCCTCAAGCTTGTATTCGCCGGCATCATGCACATCCAGCCCCAGCCAATGGCCCGTCCGGTGCATATAAAAACGCTTGTAGTCTTCTGACTGAAGGACCTGATCGACACTGCCCTGGCACAAGCCGAAATCGATGAATCCCTGTGCGAGCACCCGCACCGCCGCTTCATGCGGCTCATTCCAGGCACTTCCCGGCCTTACGGCGGCAATTGCCTCTGCCTGCGCAGTGAGCACCAATTGATATAAATCCTTTTGAGCCGGGCTGAATTTGCCATCCACGGGAAATGTGCGGGTGATATCGGAAGCATAGCCGTCCAACTCGCACCCCGCATCGATTAGTATCAAATCGCCGCCCTTCAACCTGGCATTGTTTTCGACGTAATGCAGCACGCACGCGTTCGCGCCGCCCGCTACGATGGAGGTGTAGGCAGGCGCTTGCGCAGCGCCGGCCCGAAACTCGTGAAGCAACTCGGCCTCCACCTCATACTCGAACATGCCGGGCTTGGTTTTGCGCATCGCACGGCGATGGGCGCCGGCGGAAATTTCTGCCGCGCGACGCATGATTTGAAGCTCTTCCGCGCTTTTAAACAGCCGCATCTCATCCAGCGGAAGCCGGATATCATGAATTTGGCCAGGAGCAGTAACACCGCTGCGTGCCCGTTGCCTCACACGGTTAATCCAGCCTGTAACACGCGTGTCCCACTCCGTGTCGTGCCCGAGCGCACAGAATACGGCAGGCTGGTCCGCCAGCAACCTGGGGAGCATTTCATCCAGCTTGAAAATGGAGTATGCCTCGTCGAAGCCGAATGCCTCTCGTGCAGCGTCGGGGCCGTAACGAAATCCATTCCAGATTTCCTGCTCCAGGTCCTTATCGCGGCAAAACAGGATGTGCTTCGACGCTTGCTCATTGGCATCCGCCACGATTACCAATACCGCCTCGGGCTCGGCAAAGCCGGTGAGGTAATAAAAATAGCTGTCGAAACGGTAGGGATAATATGAGTCCCGGTTCCGCACGCGCTCCGGTGCGGTGGGAACAATGGCCACACCCTTGCGCATGCGGGACGCTAAATGGCGGCGCCGTTCGCCGAAGGATTTTATCGGGATCATGATGGAGATTTTTACAGTATTTGCGAGAGAACGCAAAGAACCTTTGAACAACGTGGATTTGAAGGGTTGCGTTGCCTCATCACTTCATGGACGCTGCCTGAGCCGCAATCGTATCGAGCCGAAGATCGAGCTGACGCAGGCGCTCCGGCGTGCCGACATCCACCCACAACCCCCGATAATGTTCGCCAGCGATTCTTTCCGCTGTCATCGCCTGGCGCAACAGGGGTGCGAGCTTGGCCGTCGAGCCCGGCACGACATCATCGAAAAGGCTCGGCAGGTAAACACCGATCCCACTGAAAGTCAGATTATTTTTTCCCGAAAGCGATACTTTCCCACTATCAAGAACAAAATCTCCCATGGGGTGATGCAGCGGATTATCCACCAGTACCAGATACGCGAGCTCTCCATCTGGATGCGCTTGCATGTCCCATAGAACGGGTACCAGGCTGGAAAATTCGATTTCGCAGTAAATGTCGGCATTCACCGTGAAAAACGGCTGTCCTCCCTGGCGATTTGGGCCGACTCCCAGAAGAGGCAGTGCCTGGGCAATACCCCCGGCCGTTTCCAGGGCAACCGGCTCATGCGAATAACGAATTTTAAGACCGTAACGTTTGCCGTCGCCCAGCGCAGCTTCAATTATATGCCCCAGATGAGCGTGGTTAATGACTACATCATAAAAACCGGCACGCCTGAGGTTCTGCAGGTGATACTCGATCAATGCCTTGCCGCCTGCGCGCAACAAAGGTTTAGGCATGGTATCGGTCAGAGGACGCATGCGCTCGCCGCGGCCAGCGGCCAGGATCATGGCCTTGAATGGCAGCGTTTCAGAAGGTGTAGCCAACTTTTGTTTCCGGCGGCCTGTTACCTTCCCACTCGTCCAGCAGCATAAGCAGCGGGCTGAGTTCGCGGTAGCGTTCGCAAGCTTTTCTCAGGTAACCCTCCACTAATGGCAAGTCCGCCAAGTATGCATTTTTGCCGTCGCGGTAATTAAGGCGCGCGAATATCCCCAGAATCTTGATATGGCGCTGCACCCCCATCCATTCGAAATCGCGGTAGAAATCGGCAAAATCGCGCCCAACCGGCAACCCGAGTTTTCGTCCCTGCTCCCAGTATCGGATCAGCCAGTCCAGGATACGTTCCTCGTCCCAGCGAATGTAGGCATCCTTGAATAGGGAGACCAGATCATAGGTAATGGGACCGTAAACCGCATCCTGAAAATCGATAATGCCCGGATTGGGATCGGTAACCATCAGGTTACGCGAGTGATAGTCCCGATGCACAAATACTCTGGGCTGCACCAGGTTGTTTTGCACAATTTTTTTGAATACGCTCTCAAGCTCCATTTTCTGTTTTGCATCGGGCACGACCTGCAAGTGCTTGCCAAGGTACCAGTCGGGAAACAGGTTCAACTCTTTAAGAAGCAGGGCTCCGTCGTATTCCGGCAGAACACCCGGCTCGCTCGCAAGCTGGATTTTAAGCAGAGCGGCCACCGCGTCGCGATAGAGAAGGTCTGCCTTATTGTCGGCGTTACCGGGGTTTTCGTTCAATGGCTCATTCAGCGCCTGGAGATAGGTCGTGCTTCCGAGATCGGAAAGCAATAAAAAACCGTCCGCCAGGTTCTGTGCCAGCACGGCTGGTACGTGCGTGCCTGCCTCGCCAAATAATTTGGCCACGTGCACAAAGGGCCTGCAATCTTCCTGCTGAGGTGGCGCATCCATTGCTATCAAACTTCGATCGCCTGTAGTTAGCCGAAAATAACGGCGGAAGCTTGCATCGGCGGAAGCGGGCGTCAGCGTGACATCCTGAGGAGAAAATTGCGAATGAAACTCGGCCAATTGGGGTAGCTGTGCCTTGATCCAGTTTTCCAGAAGCTGCAAACGTTGCATAAATCGCCGATTGCCTAATTGCTCGAAGTGTGAGATTTTATCATGCGTACGTACGCTCTTCCGGCAGAATGCCGGGTGTTCTTCCGGCCGGATGCCGGAACGGAATTCATGGAGGAAATCATGCTCAATCAAAAAGTGTTGGATGAAGTCGTAACGAAGGTTAACGAACTGCTGGCTCAGAGCCCCGTAAAGGATGTTGAGAAGAACCTGAAGGTTATGCTGGCGGGCATATTCACCAGAATGGATCTGGTGACGCGCGACGAATTCGAGGTTCAGCAGGAGGTACTTAAGCGCACACGCGAGAAATTGACCGAGCTGGAAGCGAAAGTAGCCAGGCTGGAGTCTGCCGCAACATCAGACCAGATTGATGTTCCACCGGAAACACTGGATGATCTTTCGGAAACGGAATAATCCATTGGAGCAGGCGGGGTCAACAAAAAGTCAGGCACGCCATAACAGGTAATAACAGGTAAAGAGTTAGATACAAATATTCGTGTGCCGTTTGCGGGGGCTATTTCGCGTTGATCCTGCCGCTTCTCGTTGAGAATTTTTTGCATGCCCCTAGCGATTCTTTATAGCCGCGCTATCTCGGGCATGGAATCTCCACTGGTCACGGTGGAAGTTCACATTGCCAACGGGCTGCCCAGCTTTACCATTGTCGGACTGCCTGAAGCCGAGGTAAAAGAAAGCAAAGACCGGGTGCGGGCCGCGCTGCAAAATGCCCAATTCGAATTTCCCTCCCGGCGCATCACCGTCAACCTTGCTCCCGCCGACCTGCCCAAGGAAAGCGGGCGCTTCGATCTGCCCATCGCCTTGGGCATTCTGGCAGCGACCGGCCAGATTCCTTCGGATAAGCTTGACCAGTACGAATGGGCTGGCGAGCTCGCTTTGACGGGGGAATTGCGCGCCGTACGGGGAGCACTGGCGATGACTTATGGCGCATCGCGTTGCGGACGCTGTTTCGTACTGCCTCATCAAAATGCCGCAGAAGCCGCACTGGTCAGGCAGGCGACTATTTATCCCGCCACTTCGCTGCTGCAAATCTGCGCACATCTTGCCGGACGCGAGCTATTGCGTCGTTACGGCGTCAGCAGTTTATTAAACACGGGAACGGACTCGGGAATAGCCATCAATTCAGATACAAACTCGAGTATATCCCGTTATCCTGGCATGGATGAGGTAAAGGGCCAAGGGCACGCAAAGCGTGCGCTGGAGATCGCGGCCGCAGGCGGCCATAGCATTTTAATGGTGGGTCCGCCCGGTACCGGAAAGTCCATGCTGGCGGCGCGTCTGCCGGGTATTCTGCCATCGATGACAGAAGATGAAGCACTTGAATCGGCCGCCGTGCAATCTTTAGGCAGCGGCGGCTTCGATGTTGCCAATTGGAAATGCCGCCCTTATCGTTCACCCCATCACACAGCCTCCGCAGTGGCCCTGGCAGGGGGCGGCAGCACTCCACGCCCCGGCGAGATTTCGCTTGCAATGAACGGGGTACTGTTTCTCGACGAGCTGCCGGAGTTCGATCGCAAGGTGCTGGAAGTCTTGCGTGAACCGCTGGAATCGGGTCGGATCACCATATCGCGTGCGGCGCGCCAGGCAGACTTTCCCGCACGGTTCCAGTTGGTCGCTGCAATGAATCCCTGCCCTTGCGGCTACCTCGGGCATTACAGTGGCAGATGCCGCTGCACGCCCGACCAGGTAGCGCGCTATCGCGGCAAAATCTCCGGCCCCCTGATTGACCGCATCGATATGCTAATCGAAGTTCCCGCGGTATCCGAGCAAGATTTGACAGGACGAGCCAATGGTGAGTCGAGCAGTGCAATCAGGCAGCGCGTTGAAACCGCGTACCAGCGGCAACTGGAACGACAGGGCAAGGCCAACGCCAGGCTGACGGTCAAGGAGATCGATGAACACTGCGTGCCGGACAATTCGGCGAAAAATCTGCTCAAACAAGCCATTGCCCGACTTGATTTTTCCGCGCGGGCGTACCATCGCATCCTGAAAGTCGCGCGCAGCATTGCAGATCTGGCGGCAAGCGACGCGCTCACCAGTATCCATATTGCAGAAGCAGTGCAGTATCGCAAGCTGGACAGAAATTAATTTTTGCCCTTCTGGATGCCGGGCAGAAGCTTGGCAATAATTCACGATGGGAAAATTCAGCCAAAGGCCCGCGATAACACATAAATCGCAAGCCCTACCAACCCGCCGATCAACGTGCCGTTGATGCGAATATATTGAAGATCTTCTCCCACTTGCTGTTCGATCCGGCGCGTGATGGTTGCAGTATCCCAGTCCCGGACCGTATCGGCGATCAATAAACCCACATCGCGTTGGTGGGCCTGCACGACTTCAACTGCCACGTTGTGGATCCAATCATTGAGGCGCCAGCGTAACTGTTCGTTTCTCAGCAGCGCATGGGTGGCCGCTTGCGTCGCCTCCGTCAACCACGCCTTGATGTGCGAGTCCGGGCTGCTTATGTCCTCCCGCATACTGCGAAGAACATCGTGCCACACGTCGGCTGCGTAATCGCGTAGCGCCGGATGGTCCAGCAGCTTGCGTGTGTGTACCGCAATCTGCTCCCGATACTCGGGGGACGTGGCAATGTCCGTGGCCAGCTTCCCGATAACTTCATCCAGTCTCAGGCGCAGCGGGTGCACCGGATCGCGTGCAATCTCCGCGACGATTTCGCGCAGCACCGCCACGACACTGTCAGCGACCTTGTCATCCATGGCGAGCCGCTGCCACAGCCACGCCGTATTCTCGCGTACGCGTTGGCGGATGCGCGGTTCGTTGTCGCTGACATACTCATCGGCTGCCCGCAGCCACTTGTCCAGCAGTACCTGGTGCCGCTTCTCTGCGGTGAGCATCGCTATCACCTCTGCCAGCAACGGGCCGAGATTAATTCCTTGCGCCCGTTTCGATACGCTGTCGGAAACGAAGTGCTGCATTTGATGGCCGTCGACGGAATCCAGCAGTTGCGGAATCAGGGAGGTCACACGGTCGGCAAACACCTCGGCGCGCTCCGGCTCCGATAGCCATTGGGCCAGTTTGCCGGATAGATCCACCCCTTTCAGTTTGGCAGAGACGACTTCGGGGGACGCGAAGTTCTGTTCGACGAAGCGTCCCAGCGATTGGCCAATGCGTTCCTTGTTGCGCGGAATGATTGCGGTATGAGGAATCGGCAGGCCCAGCGGCTGGCGGAATAACGCAGTTACTGCAAACCAGTCGGCCAGGGCGCCGACTACCGCCGCCTCTGCAAAAGCGCGGAGGTAACCAACCAACGGATGAGCTGAGAGATATACGTTGGCGAGAACGAGAATGACAAGCATCGTAATAAGCATCCCGGTCGCCAGCCGCTGCATTCTTTTATTGGGGAGAGATGGCTCCATGAGTCACATGTCGTGGTTCGCGGTCTTTGTTTCCGAAACCAAATTCGTTAAGTGGAAGAGGCAGATCCGCCCTTTCAAAAGTATTTTTGCGGAAAGCGCACTCTGCCAGACCGGGTTGTCCGATGTTTCCGTTCCCCATAAAGTACACTTTAAAGCACTTCGTGCGACTTCGCGACATCCGAATGGTGCATTCGCGCTGCCTGCGGCAAATGTTCGCTGCGGTCTGATGGCAGCAAGGTCGGCTGTTGCGGCAGAGCCTGATGCGTCGCTAGCTGAGCTGATGCTGTGCAGGAAGCGCTGCCGTTAACAGATTCAGTATCCGTTTTTGAACGCGATTTTGAATAATAATTTTTATGACAAAACTTGCATCCGAAAACTATTTGTCTATAAAGAAATCTCCGTGAGGTAAACATGAAGGGCAAATAAGGAAGGTAAACCATGGCCGAAAACTTTTTCAAAAGCAATATTGTGACCGGATTGGTAGCCGGGTTGGGCGCGTCGGTACTGGCGCCGGTGCTGCTTCCTGCTCTTGCAAACATCGTCAAGCCTGTGACCAAGGCGGTTATAAAAACGGGCATTGTGCTGTACGAAAAGGGAGCGGAGACGTTTGCCGAATGGGGCGAGGCGGTCGAGGATCTGGTGGCGGAAGCCAAATCGGAGCTGGAGTCTGAGGCTGCGCCGGCTGCGGCGGTTTCTTCCCCGGTTGGTGCGGCTGTTGCCGGCGGTCAAACTGCTCCGGCCCCAAGCGCTCCGCCCGGCCAAGCCAGCAATGCGAATAAAGTCCCGACTGCGGAGGCTGCGGCCCAGGCTGAGCAGTCGAGTGGTGCCACAACTCCGGCTGGGGCAGGTGGTCCGCCACCCCGTGAAGCCGGCGGTGGGGATAAAGCTCCGCCTGCGACTCCGGCTCCCTGATGGCCCCGCTTGCACGGGTGGTGCACGCTCTTCCAGGCAGGAAACGGATCAAGGTTCCGGAAAAGCGTGGGGAGGAGGCTTATTTCACCCTGCTGAAGGAGAGGCTGGGTGGCTGTCCGGGCGTTATAGCGGTGGAGACAAACCCTGCTACCGCGGGGGTGCTGATACGCTACTCAGAAAATGAAGCCGATTTTTTGCATTCCGCGGCGGAGCAGGGATTATTTGATCTGACGGAAGGCACTTCGGCTACAAACTTGGCTACACCCGCCGGCGTGGCCCGGGCGGCCCGCGCGGTTCCGGCCAATCCAGGAACCACCGACATGAGCAGACATGCCTCCGCAACCGGCCTGAACATGCGGCGCCTCATATTCCTGGGTCTGATCGGCACGGGTGTTACGCAGATGATTGAGGGTAATATTGCCGTGCCGGCGGTGGCTGCATTTTGGTATGCGCTGAATACCTTACCTTTGTTAAATGATTCAAGCAGTGCGGAAGGAGGCCGCCTTGATCGCAAGTAGCGTTCGCCACACCACAGCCATGTTTAACGGAAGATCAAGTTTAAAAAAATACGGGGAATCATCAGTAAGCTGAAGTCGAAATAGAGACAGCCGCACACGCGGCAAACGCATCCACAGGATGTGTCCGAAGTGATGACAGCAATTAAACCGTAACCAGGAGAAATCAAGATGACAACGCCGAAATCAGATAAGCAACCCAACGCGGAAACCCGAAGCAGTGAGGAAAAACGAACCAGCGAGGAGAAGCGTACCAATGTAGAAACTTCCGAGAAAGAAATACCCACCAATGTGGAAATGCCTCCTGCTGACGTCACACGCGCCAGTGTTGAAGCGCCGCCTAAGGAAGAAACCCGCCCAGGCGCAGGGTATTATTCCGATAAAGAGAGGCATCCTGGCGTAGAAACGCCGCCAGGCAAAGAATTTCGCTCCGATGACGCCTATCGCCGCGAAGAGACGCGTACCGAGGCGGAAGCCCGCGAAGACAGGTGTACCCGCGAAGCGGCCGAGTCCAAGGCAAGAGCTGCCGCACAGGACATAGGCGCTGCAGGCACTACCGTAAAAACGGGTATTGCCGGCAGTCTGAGAGGCATGGACGAAATCGAATCGGAAATCGTCAGCCTGGTGCGCAATACCGTGTCCAACACGCTAAGAGCTACCGGCGCTGTCGGTACGGAAGCGGTCACTGTTGCCCGGGACGTGGTCAGGGGGGCATTGTCCGCGACCGAAGATGTCGGGACCGGACTCGTGGTTACTACCAAAAGTGTCGCCAAGGGGGTAGTGCTGGGTGTGTCCGACGTGGGTGGCGACGTCATCTCGGTGGCTACTGAGACTGCGAGAGCCGCGGTAAATGGTACTGCTGCCGTAGGAGGCGACACCCTGATGGTGGCCAAGCGGACCATAGATGGCGTTGTCGAGGCAACCACCGAAACGGGTGGTAATGTCGTAGAAACTGCCAGGGCAGTAGCTGGCGGCGCAGCGGAGGCAATTGGCGGCATAGGTACCACGGCGGTCACCAGCGTGCGCGACATCCTTCTCAGCGTTGTCACAGGCGTCAAAGACGTTGCAAATGCCGCATTGCCCAGATCGGTCCCTGCGGAGGAACGCGCCATTCCCCCTGCGGATCGCCCCATCGCGCCGGGTCCCGCTCCTGTGATGTAATGCTGCCTCGGTCCGGGCACGCCAAGTGCCCGGAGCCTGCCATTATCAGGGTATTACCTGGCGCCCCCGCGAGGGAAGCCTGGAGAGCGGGCCGGTTCTGGCGTGGCTAAATAAACGATGGGGCTGGACGCGCCCGTCGTTATGACATTCTTTCAGACGGCCACTCGCTCATGCAAAACCCGGCCTCGGGACAACGCAACCATGCACGCGAGACGGCTGTCAGCCACTTGGTTAGGCGCGTGCCGACCGGCAGTCCGGAAGAGACTGTTTCGTCGGTTTTGGCGAGATTGCCCGGTAGTATTTTCGACTATGCTGACACGATCTATGTTACCGACAGGATAAATACGCTGGTGGGTATGGTGCCTATGACGCGGCTGCTGGTGGCTGCGCCACACCACCGTTTGTCAGATATTGCTCGAGAGCCGCGCCCGGTCGTGCATCCGAAGGTGGATCAGGAAATAGTCGCATCGCTCGCCCTTGTCAACGGCATTTCCGCAGTCCCTGTCGTGGATGAACAGCAGCGCCTGCTCGGCGTAGTGCCGCCGCAAGCCCTGCTGGAAGTGCTGCGCCACGAGCACATGGAGGATCTGCACCGGCTGGTGGGGATCCGCCATTACACGCTGCAGGCGCGCAATGCCATGGAATCGCCGCCAATACGGCGTGTCGGGGACAGGTTGCCTTGGCTGTTGGTGGGGCTGATGGGCAGCATGCTGGCAACTTATGTGATGACCCGGTTCGAACACGCGCTGCAGTCGCAGGTCGCGATCGCGTTCTTCGTTCCGGGCCTGGTTTACCTGGCTGATGCAATCGGCACCCAGACCGAGGCGATTACCGTGCGCGGGCTGTCCCTGAGCCACGCGACCGTGCGCACCATGATAGTTGGCGAATTGCGTACCGGATTCATCATTGGTCTCACCCTCGGCGCGCTTACGTTTCCCGTCATCTGGCTTATATTCGGCGACCCTCACCTGGCGCTGGCCGTTTCATTGGCGCTGCTTACGGCAGGATCCGTCGCGACCAGCATTGGCTTTCTGTTTCCTTGGACATTCTTCCGATTGGGCAAAGACCCTGCCTTCGGTAGCGGCCCGCTTGCCACCATCTTCCAGAATGTTCTGACTCTCGTCGTTTATTATTTTACTGTCCGCCTGATCGTTCAATAAGCGGAGGCTGCATTCATTATCGTGTAACAAAGCCATGTTTAAATACGACCGTAAGGAGAAGGAGAATACCCAAACGGAGCAATATCATGGCGTGTTACGTTCACCACGTGCCTGGCCGGCTGCGCGTCAAGACACAGGCCCTGAAGAATAATTTGTCCGGGGCCCGGCAAGTGAAATCTTGCATGGAAACAGTGCGCGGCGTCCTGGAAACCGAGGTCAGCACCATTACCGGCAGTGTTGTGATTAAGTACGACGCATGCCTCGTAAGTTCCACTACGATTCTTGAAACCTTGCGCGACCAGGGCTGCATTCAGAACGCGCATTGCCTCGCAGCGCACCAAGCTGTGCACCGAACCCATCCGGCGCAGAAGTTGGCAGATACTTTAGTGGCAAAACTGATCGAAACTGCTGTGGAGCGCTCGGCGATCGCTTTGATTGCGGCGATAATCTAAGTCCAGGCGAACGAAGCAGTTCAACTGTGGTTCGAGCGGATTGACGATGCCTTTGCACGTAAGCCCGCCATTCTCACGCCCAATAGCGACAATAAACGATGCGGGTGACCCACCAGCTTGGTCGACGTTCGACAACTTATGTTCCGGCTGGATTCCGGCTATGCCTTCGTGCCCGGCGAGGCAGCAGTTCGGGAATCTTCGGCAGACTCCACAAACTGACGACCGGGGTCGGCCTTGAGTATAAAGGGAGAGGATTTCCGATGCCTGACCGAATCTCGGGACACTGTGGACTTCCGCGCATGGCGCAGCACCTCGCGGACTTTCTTATAGGTAAGCACGGTCAGGAAGTCGTGGATTCTTGCGCTTGAACTGAGGCGTCCTAGAATTTCAGCGTAGATGTCTTCCACTTCTTCGACGGGCCAACTTATTTCTTTAGCGAGCCCCTTGATAATGGCAAAATCCTCGGGCTGTAACTGAGCGTGATTCGAGGTGCCCATGAAATTTTCACTCTTTCGCTTAGCCGAAGAATTGTCCTAAAGTCAGAACCGTCATGATTATGCTCGAACAATGAAGCCCGGAACCTCTTTATAGGCCGAAATAACCACAATTGCAAAATAGCCACGGTCGCAAATAGACGGGATAATCAAGGATTTCTCAACCCAATCCGTCGGGCTGGTGGCGTTGAGGATTACGTTCGCCGACACCTGATCAAAGCGAACTCTCGCAACAAGTTGTCCCGATCGTTATGTGTAACGGCAGGCCCTGATCGTTCGGAAAGGTGATGAAATATCTCGGCTAGCGCAACAACTCTGCTTTATCCGTGCTCTCCCACGGAAGTCCCACATCCATTCTTCCCACCTGACCGTATACCGCAAGTCTGCGGTAAAAACCTCCCCGATACAGTTGCGGTTGATAGCGCAGGTTGAACGTACGGATGATCGCCGCCGGGCGGAAATCGAAATGAGCCTGAATCCGGGCTGCAATTTCCGTGTCAGGTATGGTCCCGGTGCCGAAGCTGTCCACCTGGATGCTCACTGGCCGCGCTATCCCGATCGAATATGCAAGATGTACCTCGCACGCCTGTGCGAGATCTGCAGCGACAACATTCTTGGCGGCGTAGCGCGCTGCATAGGCGCCCACACGGTCGATTCGGGATGGATCTTTGCCGGATAGCGCGGACTCCGAGTGCCGGGAATACTCGCCATAAGTGTCAACTGCATTCTTGCGGCCGGTCAGTCCCGAGTGCAGCGCTGGCCCCCCGTCCACAATCGGTCCGTCCGGGTTGATGAAAATATGAGTACGCACGTCGGGCCGCAACTCTTCGCCGAGGAACGCCGGCTCGATCACATGCTGACAAAGATCGTCGCGCAGGGAAACAAGGTTTTGCAGAGCCTCCTTTCGCTGGCTCGCCACCAGGGTAATGGAGTGGATGCGATGCGGCCTACCGTCGCGATATGCCACGCCCACCTGGGTTTTTCCGTCCGGGGCGAGATAGAGCAGTTGCTTTTGCAGCCGCGCTGCTGTCAGACGGCGTGCCAGTTTATGAGCGAGCCAGATGGGCAGCGGCATCATGGCTGCGCTCTGGTTGCAGGCAAAGCCGAAAACATTGGCTTGGTTTCTGGCCGTTACGCCTTCCAGCTCTCCCTCACTCATTTCCCGCTCGTCCAACTGCGGATGGGATAGCGCCGGAAGTTCCATCAGGCTGGTCATGACGGTGCAATCCCTTGCATTGAAATCCCCATGCTCATAGCCGATCTGGCCGATGACTTGGCGCGCAATACTGGAGATATCAATCGAGGCCAGCGAGGCGAAGCGCGCCGCGATAAACAGTATCCCTTTCGATACCGCGCACTCAGCCACGACCCTCGAAAATGGATCCTGTTGAAAATAGCGGTCGATTATTGCGTCGCTCACCTGGTCGCAAAGTTTATCCGGGTGCCCATCGGTAACGGATTCGGATGTAAACATGAAATCCTGTTTCATTATCAGGCTCCCGCTGGTGAGGTCGGTGAATATAAGAGCCCTTGGCGCCGCTTGCGTTTCATGACTGGCCCTTTGCTCGCCTCGTTCATAATAAAAGGCAGCGCCGATCCCGCGCCTATCATCACCCAATCGATGGGGCTTGGGAGTGTATTTCCGAGCAGGCTCCTGAGTCCCGGCACAGCTACCGAAGCTAATTGCAGTGCGGCCGTTCCGCCCAGCGCCAGGTTGAGATATGGATTTGGACCCAGCGTTTCACCACTGAAAATGCCGCTGCGATCGGAACGGCAGCTGTAAGCGTGCAACAGTTGCGCCATGGTAAGAGTCATGAAGGCCGCGGTGCGGGCCTGCGGCCCGATCCCATAGCGCGCCACCGCGTAGCCATAACTGGCCATGGAGCCGGCGGTCATGGTGAGCGATTCCAATCCGTAGCGCTTGAAGTCAGACGGTTTTACGAGGGGTTCCTTCGGATCTCTTGGCGGGCGATGTAAAACGTCCGGCTCGGGCGGCTCGACGGCGAGCGCCAGAGCTGGAAAAATGTCCGTCACCAGGTTGATCCACAACAACTGCAGGGTGGTGAGCGGGGTGCCAAGTCCGGTTCCAATGGAACCCAGCATCACCATAATCTCCGAAAGATTTGTCGCGGTCAGAAAATGTATCGATTTGCGGATATTGTCGTAAATCGTGCGCCCTTCCGAGACAGCTACGATCATGGTATGCAGATTGTCGTCCTCCAGTACCACGTCGGCCACGTTGCGGGCCACATCGGTGCCTATGCCGCCCATGGCTACGCCGATATCGGCGGCTTTGAGCGCCGGCCCGTCGTTGATTCCGTCTCCGGTCATGCCCGCAATTTTGCCGGCTCGCTGCAGCGCTTGCATGATTTGCAGCTTGTTGGCCGGGCTGACGCGAGAGAAAATGTTGACCTTCTGGGCAAGCCCTGTTAGCACTTCCGGATCCAGTTGCTCAAGCCGGATAGAATCGAGAATGTTCAGTTCCTCGCTGCCGGATATGCCTAGTTCTTTACCTATAGCATAGGCGGTGGCGCTTTGGTCACCGGTGATCATCACCGTATCGATGCCGGCCTGGTGGAATAAGGCGATAAGCTCCCTCATTCCTTGTCGCACCGGGTCAGCCATGCCAGTCATTCCCAGCCAGATGAGCTCTTCCGCGGGAAGCAGATCGGCGTGCGCCAGCTCTACATAGGCAAATCCCAGCACGCGCAAGGCCTCCCCTGCCATGCGATCATTTTCGATAAGTATCGCGGTGCGTTCGGTTTCTGTAAGCGGCAGGCGCACCCCATCCTTGATCCACCAGCCGCACATCTCCAGTACTTCGGCTGGGCTGCCCTTGACCGCAACCAGCTTTCCAGCCCCTCCTGTTGTGTGGGTTGTACGCATGAAGTTGTGCTTTTCGGCGCGGTATTCCACCTGCACCTTGGAGTAGCGTCGGCGCAGCATGCCCACCTCCACGCCAGCAGTCAGCGCCAGATGCACCAGTGCGTTTTCGGTCGCCGAACCCTTTAGCGCGTAATTGCCTGCATCTCCATTCAATTCTGTCTCGTTGCACAGGACAGCCACGTGTATGAGCCTCAATAATTCATCGCTCTGAGCGGGGTCCATTCTCACGCCATCACCGTAAAACATATCGTTAGCTAGCGTGATACGACGCTCCCCGCTATATATCGCCAGGACGGACATGCGGTTAAAGGTGAGTGTTCCTGTCTTGTCCAGACAGATCACCTGCATCGCTCCTAGGGTTTCCACCGCGTCCAGGTGCCGCACCAATACGCGGTGACGGCGCATGTTTCGTATGCCCAGCGCCAATGTGGTTGTAGCCACGGTGGGCAGGCCTTCCGGAATTGCCGCGACGGCAAGTGAAATTGAAGTCTTCAGCATCTGCAGCCAGCCGTAGCCGCGCGCCAGCCCGATCAAATACACGACTCCGCATATCCCGACGGAAAGCAGCACCATCTGGTTCCCCAAGGTTCTAAGCTGCCGTTGCATGGGAGTTTCCGGTGGCCTGGTTTCGCTCACGAGCGTCTGGATGGTGCCGATCTCGGTATGCCCGCCCGTGGCGACCACCACGGCTAATCCACTGCCTCCGGTAACTACCGTACCCATATAGACCATGTTGAACCGATCCGCCAGCGGGACGTCCGGTTCGTCCAAAGATTCCACCCTCTTAATGACGGGCAGGCTTTCGCCAGTGAGTGCGGACTCGTCCACGGTCAAGTTGCGCGACTCCAGCAGTCGCGCGTCCGCCGCTACCTGAGTTCCTGGCGTCAGCACCAGAATGTCCCCGGGGACCATAACTTCGGCCTCCACTTCTGCAAGTTGCGCATCGCGAATTACCGCGGCGTTCTGCTGGACGCTTTCTCCGAGAGCATTAATTGTTCGCTCCGACTGGGACTCGGCGGCATAGCCGGTACCGGCATTGATCATGACAACCCCGAGGATTACCACAGCGTCGGCAAAACCCCCAGTTGCTGCGGAAAGCATGGCGGATACGCCCAGTAAAATAACCGGCAGGCTCTTGAATTGGCCCAAAAAAATGCTCAACCCGGAACGGGGCAGTGCTTTAGGTAGGCGGTTGATGCCATAACGATGCAGCCGCAACTGTACGGAAGCTCGGCCAAGACCGTGCTCTCTGGAAGTTTCCAGGTCTGACAGCACTACATCCGCAGGTAAAACATGCCAGTTGCTCTGTCCCTGCAAGAGAGCCGGCCTGACGCCAGCAGTAGCGGTCGACGGCAAGGAATGCAAGGGATGAATATTGGCATCCAAGCGCTGCTTGGATGCGGTAGGTATCGACCCCTCCAGCGATTGCTCCACCAAGACCCTGATCTCTTCAATGCCATGAATCGGATCGAAAATGATCAATAGCCTCCCGGTCAGAATATTGGCGGACACCTGTTTTATTCCCGCGCGGTGAGCGAGCTCGGATTCGATCCTCAGCCTGACTGGCTCACAGCGATATAAGCCGTTAACCTCAAACCTGACGCGGCCCTTCACCGCAGCGTGAACCACGCGCACCAGCCACCGCCGCTCAGCCTCGTCCGATGCTGCTGCGATAATTGAATGGCCCTGCGCGTGATCGAGGATTTGGGACATTATCTTGATAAGCCAAAGATTAAGATTACACCCCTTCAGGTGCTTCTACTTACCGGCCGGCCTTGCCGCTTTTGCTCAGTCCCGGACTGGTGGAAGTTCATCAGCCCCGCGAATTGAAATTTAATGGGTATGCTTTAATTTGTAGACGAAGACTATAGCTTGCTCAAGTTATTTGCTGCATGAATGTTTCAGGTACTTATATTAACCCGGAAGATTGGCGATAAAGCCTGGGTAGGCGCAATAGCATCCGCGCAGGAATGAAGCAAATCCTGCTCAAACAAGAGCACAGCCATCAGGCTCAACCAAACAAGCTCATCACTGACGTGAAAACCGGCGCATACTGCTGCAACCAGTGCGGCCAATTGGTATAAAGTTTCCTACCATGAACGTTTCCTAGCGCGAAAGCGGTGCAATACAAAACGTGAGAAGAAATCGGAAATGGAAGTATCTTAAGCATCATTTCACAGATTCTGTTGTGCCATGAATTTGTAAAGTAGAGGTGCTAGAATTCGACCGTTATTTCTCTTGACAATAACGATTTGTCATATTAGTTTGCCAACAGGAAGAATCATGCCGCTACCGAGGTTAATAAATTTTTGTTTTTCAGGTACAAGTGCCTGCGTTCCATTCTAATTCCACCTGATATGCGTTTCAGGTTGGCCCGCGAGTTATTGCTATACTTCACATAAAAAGGAGTTTAATAATGCCTGATGAGCATAACCCAGACGATTCTCCACCAGCCACTCCCGGTTCCCCGCAAGCCGCAGAAGCGCCACCTGCACCTCAACCTCGCTCATTGCCCGCCAGCGCCAAACTCGGCGATTTAACGGTTGGCGATTTGAATGCCATTATTGCAGCCGAGACTAGCAGAGCAATTGCATCCCGGCTGGGTAACCTCGGCAATATCGGTGCGGCCGGCAGCCATGTAAACTCCGGGCCTCCGGGGTTTGTCAACGGTGGCGGCCATGCTAATTTTGACCCCAGAGCAGCTATCGGAAACCGGGGTAATCTGGGTGATCTGGGCAGGGCGGGCGTCCATGTGAATTCTGGTCCTCCGGGGTTCGTCAACGGTGGCGGTCATGCCAATTTCGATCCTTCCCGTGGCCTCGCGAATCGTGTAAATATCCCCGATCTCGGCAGAGCAGGCGTCCATGTAAATTCAGGCCCTCCCGGGTTCGTAAACGGTGGCGGTCATGCCAATTTCGATCCTTCTCGTGGCCTCGCGAATCGTGTAAATGTCCCCGATCTCGGCAGAGCGGGTTCTCACGTCAATTCCGGACCGCCTGGATTTGTCAATGGAGGCGGCCACGCCAATTTCGATCCGAGAACCGCTGTGGGGGCCGGCCTCATCAATGTAACCCTCCCGGATGGCGGTCACGTGGCTATTCCCGCCACCGGGCCGGTGGATTTACACGTGCGCGGTTTTCATATCACACGCTAGATATTGCAGTCCTGATGAACCCAATCACAGCCTATGCGGGCTAACGGCGCGGGCTGGTCAAGCCGCGCCGCCGGGTTGCTTCATTCATTCGTGGAGGCCGCCTGCCACTCCGGGATGCTACGCCGGTTGCTGGAAGGAGATCCTTCGGCCGCGCTGCGTGAATGGCAATGGGAATGCAATAATGTTCCCCCATCCCTGCCTCCGCCCAGCAATGCAATATCGGTGGCGATCGATGATGCGACCCTGCTTGGCCCGGTACACTGGCGAACAGAGCCGGAGGAGGAACTGTTGCGTCAACCGCAGTTGCGCCTTCTGCTTGCCGGCGCCAAGCCTTTGGCATTGATTCATGGCAATGAGCGAAGTTTGACCGCCCTGGCGAACTGGGCTCGGGTACGCGGTTATTTTGGAGTGCTGGGGCCCCATGAATTTCTTCCCCAACACGACTCAGATAAAGGCGAGTACAGCAACCGCATGATCGACGTGACAAGCGCCCAGGCGGGCTCCGGGGCGTGGCGCGGATTGCTGTTGGCGCCTGACGAGCAAACCGTGCTTATTGCCTGGTTATGCCAGCTATTTGGATGGGAAGGCCTTTTAGGAAGATTGCTTGGTTACCCGCCCTGCTGTTGCGATGCGTTCGAGGATCGCTGGCCAATCGCTTCACAAAAATACGAAGGCGACGTTGGCCTCATGTATTTGGCGGAAGTCAGTTCACGAGCGGGGGAACCGGTTCATGAACTGAACTGGACGGTAAATATTTTTGCCCGGTATTTTGGCTGGGAAGTCATACAGCATTTTCCCTGTCACTGGGGTTGTATGGCCACAACGGCACTGGCCCAGCGCTATTTTTCGGTGCTTTCACACTATTGGCCCACAGAAATGCAAAAAACACTGCAGCATCTTGCAGCGCCATTGCTGGTGATCCCCAACCACGGCTTTAGTCTTTTCCCTGGCGGACGGGTCGTACGGGAAAATGGCTCCGCGAGCCTGATATATGAGCCTGAACTGGTTCAAGTCATCGGGATGGAAGGCGCACTTGTCGATTCAATTACCTCCTCGCCGCGTTTGACCTCTAGCCGAGGCGGAGGCTGGCAAATCGGTGGCAGCAAAGTTCCAGGCTGGCTTTTAAATATCAATTCCGATCCGGCTGCGGTTGAGGGAACCATGAGATGAGATACTTCAGCAGACCCTCCCGAGAAAGTGCCGAAAGCGCGTATCTCACCGACCTATATGGTAAGCATTACGAGCCTTTCGGCGCGATCAGCCTGAGTGACGAGACAATTATGGGAACTGATGGCATCGTTCTGGAAGAGGTTGCAGGCGAAACGCTTGCGATTCATCCCGAGAACGCGGCGTGGGCATTTCTCAATGCCGGCGAGGCGAAGTGGTATAGGCAACTGGACAGGAAACCCTTTGGCTGGTTGCGTCATAATGTGTCGTCCCACGGCACAGATGCAGCGCTCGGCTTCATCGCGCATCTTTATCGTCGCGGGTTGCTGACACTTAACTCGCATGCCGCGGTGGACCACAGGATGTTTGCCGACGGGGCAAACTACGAAGAGGGAAACCTGATCGAGTTACTGATTACCGAAAAATGCAATCTCGCCTGCCCTTATTGTCTGGCGGGCGCCAATTCTTCCATGCCTGCCATGGATCGGGATATCGCCAGAAAAACTGTGGATCTCGCGTTTGCCATGCGTGAGAGCGATACCCTGGCTTTCGAATTTGCTGGCGGAGAGCCGTTTCTGAAATATGACCTCATGAAAGAGACGGTACAGTACATCCGCAATCACCCACAGCGACGCAACCGAAGGTTGTTCATCAGTACCCAGACGAACGCCACGCTACTGAATGAGGAGCGGGTCCGCTGGCTGAAGGAGGAAGATGTGCGCGTCGGCATTTCCATTGATGGAGGCGCCCAAAGCCAGAACCTGAGTCGTCCTCAGGTCAACGGCAAGGAATCGTTCAGCAAACTGTCAAAAGGGATCGATCTGCTGCACCGCTTCGAGGTTTCCTTCGGCGGCCTGGTCGTGCTGAACCGGTCCAATGCGGATGATCCGGCAGCTTTGGCGGCTACCATGCTCAGTCTCGGTATTCACGGCTTCAGGTTGAATCCGGTGGCATATCTGGGCGATGCCCGTAAGAACTGGAACAAGGTTGGCTTAAACCAGGAGCATATCATCGGCTTTATCAAAGGTCTCATGGATCATATCGTGGAGCAGAGATTGCCATTGCTGGAAGATAACGTCCGCAGCATGTGTGACTTTCTCACCAGTAAACAACGCCGGACGCGTTGCATGCGGACGCACTGTGGGGCTGGAGACACCTTCCAGGCAATCGCAGCCAATGGCGATATTTACCCCTGTGGCCGCGCCACGCAATCACCTGGCCTCAAGCTGGGCAATATTTTTGATCCAGGAGTGGAGAGCCTGTCGCAGCCGTCCCGGAACAACGTCATCATGGCGCAAATCCGGGAACGCCGGCCGGCTGATCTTGAGGGATGCAATAGCTGTTCCTACCGCCAGCTATGCCAATCCGGGTGTTCCGCGCAGGCTTGGGAACGCTATGGTGCGGTACGGCACCGGACGCCGGAGTGCTCGTTCTATAAAACGCTGTACCCCTATTTGATGCGCTGGCTTTCTTTCGATGAGGCCGCGTTCGACCATCTGAATGCATACAATTACTTCAACAATGAAGGCATGCGCTTTTCCCATGAATTTATGCCCTTGCAAGATGGGGCGGTCGTGACGTGAACGCAGAGGACGCTCGCCAGGCGGGCTCTACGGAACCGTTTTTAAAGTATGTGCTGAATGACTGCGCCGGCTTGTGCTATCCCTCCGCACCGGGTAATACCGTCGACGTGCTGTTTGGGCTCGCCGCTTTAAGGCGGGCAGAGCGTTGGCGACACCAACTGGACGCGGCAGTTGCCGCGGCGGATTCCAGCGAAGCTCAACTTGCGCAGCGAGCGATTGCTGTGCTTGGCAGCTTGTTCGCCGGTAGCCGCGCGCGGCTGTTCTCGACTCCCCTGGCGGAAATTGATACCGTTCCCTGCGTGGATCGAGCTGATTTCAGTCGCCTTGACGAAAAGAAACGTGTTTTGTCAGGGATTCGGAACTTGCTTCATCACCCCGACGTCCGCAACATCGCCTTTGTTTTACCTCCGTGTCTGTTCACCGATGGAGCATTTTATTTGCCGCACGCCCATGCTCTGCTTTTCAGTGGCCCCCCCGAGGTTACGATAGCGGTGGTGGAAAGTGAGGGGAATACGCGTTTCACCTGGAGCGACGGATTGACCCTGACGTTGCCTAACGATGGGAGCAGGTTGCCATCGGGCTTTTCCCATTCCCGACTAAAGCCTCTGCCCCATATCGGGGGTTTTCCCGTTCTTAATTCCATAGCTGAAACTGCTCCCCTGTTATCAGGTTTCGGGCCCGCAGCGGACCATGAAATTGGCCCGGCAGCGGAACGCATTGAGGCGGCGCTGGAACTCCTCAGTCAGGTATGGCCGCTCGCCTATCATGCGCTCCAACGGCATGTCCAAGCGTTATGTATTCTGAAGCAGCGCAGCTATTCGCGCAGCCATAGCCCCTCGGAACTACCGGGGACGATTTTCATGAGTGCCGATGACATCGAGCGCATCGGCGATCTGCTCTGCCATGAATCCAGCCATGTGAGGATGAATGTGTTCCGGCTCTATGACCCCCTTGCAGCTGCTCGCACACCAGAATCGGAAGCCGCCGGTTTCACTTCCCCCTGGCGGCCGGATTTACGACCGCTACGCGGGCTGTTGGATGGCGTGCATGCTTTTCTGAATGTTTGCCGCTATCATCGCAGACTGGGAGAGAGGCTTTCCAACGCATGGGCTTCCGCTGCGATTTATCAGCGACAAAAGCGCAATATAATTCAGGCCAGCATGACACTTCGCCAGCATGCGATTCCAACGCGGCTTGGAGCGATGCTGCTGGAGGAATTTTCCCGTGAGGAAGCATTGCTATGATCAGTTTTACCTCTGCCGCAACGATCACTGGCGAACCCGAACTTGAGATCGATCGAGTCTCGCTTGCGCGGCTCCGAACTGAATTCGACAACCGGGGTGCAGCGGTATTGGGTCCTCCCGCTCTTGATACTGGCGCGCACCTGAGGCTATTGGATGAGGCCCTTAGGCAACGCCGGAACGCGAGCTGGAGCCTGGTTGCTGAGCGGTGCCCCGGAGAAATCTCCCAGAATAATTTGCGCGCACATCTCGGACCCCATGCGCGCAGTTTCCTCTCTTCGGGATCGGTGCTTGCTTCCCTGGAGCAAGTGACCGGCCACAGGCTTGTTCCGTCCTGGAGCGCCAGCTGTTATACATATTACGATGGCCCCGGCCAACACATGGGCGAACACTGCGATAAAAGGGATGCCTGCCGGATCGCTTTGCTTGTATACCTCAAAACCACCTGGGCTCCCCCCGCCCCTCCCACGGCAGGGCTTCAATTGCATGTCTTTCGCGGCGACAATGCCTCGAGTGAGCTGTTGGTTCGTATCACCGGGTTGTCGAACCGGATCGTCTTTCTGAATGGAGCCGAGCAGGCGCACCTGCGGCCCGGATTGGCCGCGGGGGAAAATATGACGATGCTGGCAGGCTGCTATCAATTGGCAATCTCACCAACCTGAAACGGTATGCAATGGAGTGACTGGCCCCCGCTCGATGAGGCGCTTATGCCCGGTTACGAGGCATGGCGGAACGGAAGACTTCAGGAAGCCCAGCTTTTCTTTCAGAAAAAAGCTGAGGAGCAGCCGGACAGTGCCGATATCTGGCGTGGCCTGGGAAATGTTGCGTGGACCCGTAAGGATTTCAACGCGGCTCTTATCCACTTCAACACAGCTTTACGCCTGGAGCCGTGGAGCCCGATGCACTGGGGGAACATGGGGCTGATTCGCCGGGATCTTGGCCAGCCCGAGGCCGCAATTGCCGCCTTTCGCGTGGCGCTGGGATTTGATTCACGTTATGCTCCGGCACTCAACGAATGGGGAAATGTTCTGTTTGATATAGGCCGGTACGAGGAAGCACTGCCGCTTTACGACGTCTCCCTGGCCATCGATAATAACCGGGCAGTGGTGTATCACAACAAAGGGGTATGCCTGCGGCAGCTCGGAAGGTCCCCCGAGGCAGTACTCTGTTTTAAAGCGGCACTAGCCTTGGACCCGGAATACCGCTATTCCAGGGAAGAGCTACGGCGATTACAAACAAACGTCCATGTCAGATAATAAAATCGATACGCAATTCGCGGGGCCCTATGATGTGGTTATCGTAGGCGGCGGTATTGCGGGCTTATATTGCTGCCATGAACTCATCAAGAAAAACAAGGGCGGTGCGCTCAACATTCAAAGCATTCTTCTTCTCGAAGCATCGAGCCGATTTGGGGGCCGGATAGAAACCTGGTCCTTGCAAAGAACTGGCGAGCAGAAGGGAGAGGCCATCGGGTTTCAAGATACATGGGACCCGTGCAACTGGGATTTCGCAGCCGCACCCCCAGACCCTTCCAAGCCACGCGCAGACAAGGAATCTCCTTATAAAGGCCCTGTAGAGAAGAAGTGGGTACAAAAAGACGGTAGAGAAGTTGAAAAAGTATCAACGATTGAGTATTTTCGCGCGGAATTCGGACCAATGAGGATTGAGCCGCGTGATCAACCTTTATTGGAAGCGTTGCTCAGCGAATTGGGAATCAGAGAACAAACTCCGGGTGAAGAAGAAAGCCTGGATGATCTGGTACCGTTTTCTTCATATATCTCGGAAGATCCGATGGAGCCCAGATTCACCCTTCGCGAGGAGGAAGCTCAACAGAAAACGCCTTTCGACTTGATGATACTGGCTCTCAGGCGGATCTTTGAACTCGTTGAAGACATTGAACCCGAGGCGACGGATTCACAAGCGCTCAATAAAGAAGAGAATAAGAAAAAATCAGGTCCCTGGCATACCGATGCCGCCAATGAGCAGTGGAGGAATTTGCATGATGCAGCGTTCTTTTACCGCCATTACTGGAAAGGAGAACTGCTCGAATGGATCCACAATCTTACCGACGAGGATTTCGTAAGGATTCGCCAACACGCCCGTTTCAGAGGCGAGCCGCTTTGGAACTTGGGGTTCTGGAATGTCCTCAGCGAGGTGTTAAGCCATTACGCCGTAGTCAAGATCAGGGACTGGGGAAGTTACTATCATTTTGTACACGAGAATCTGAATGCTGCCGAGTGGATTATATTTTGGCTTAGAGCAATTCGAAGCACAGGATCGCTTCGCGGCATTCGCGGAGGCATGAGCCGGATCATCTGGAGGCTTCTGGAAAAACTTCACAAAGCCCGGGAAGAGAATCCATCACTGTGTATTCAAATTCAGAAAAATACAAAAGTAACTGATATTCAATCTGATGGCGATGCTATTAATGTCGGATTCACGGTCACGAATGAGGAGTATGAGAATAAGGAGGAACAACTCGTTAGGGCGAAAAGGGTAATTCTTGCTTTGCCCAAGCGTCCGCTCGAAGAGATATCCTGGGGTGGAAATCCGCCCGTTTACCTCAAGAAAGCATTGAACGCCGTCGCCTGCCTACCGTTATTGAAGTGCTTCTTTGTTATCGAAAGACCCTGGTGGGAAGACAACAGGCCTCTGAACCGCTATGCCGCGGATCTCCCTACACGTGAGCTGCTCTATGTGAAAAGCAACGACAGAACAAAAGGGCTGATCATGGTATACACGGACCGCCCGGCGATCACATTCTGGTCCGACTACCTGAGAGAGATCGAATGCGATCACCAAAAAAGCCATCGGGATCCAGCAGAAAATCTGGAAGATCCTCAGCTTGAGATCCAGGAGATGGCCAAGACCTGGTTTTCAAGGAAAGAGAAAGGTCCGGATTATCCTCGGTTGTGGCAGCGTTTTGTGCAGTTTGCGCGGGACTATGAGCACCATGATTTTACGCAGGATCGCCTCCTCGCCTGCGGTATGCGCGATTGGGGCAAAAAACCTTTTGGCGCAGCCGCCCACGGATGGTTGCCAGGCGTGATGTCCTGGAAGCACATCGAGTATCTTGAAGCATTTTCCCTGGATCAGGATAATGCCAGGTCGAATGTCCATATTTGCGGTGAAGCATTTTCGGATTATCAGGGATTCATAGAAGGTGCGCTCCGATCCGCAACGCGGGTTTTGGACAGGATCTCGGCCGAATGAGCCGAAATCGACGCCACGTTGCCACAAACTAATCCGCGGTGTTGTTACCTCAGTAATTTATTCGATTCTTTCTCATTCTTCCCCTTCTCGCCCGGTAAGTGCCATCTCGGGCAGAAGTGTGCCGATAAAATATGCAGAGCTGGCGTGATAGAATCCAGCCTCTACCGGAACCAGCCCCGTCATGAAAGAGCATCCCCGCGCCACATTACTTCAAGACCTCCTGGCCCGCCGCATCCTGATGCTGGACGGCGCCATGGGCACGATGATTCAGAGCTACAAGCTCAACGAGGCGGATTATCGCGGGTCGCGCTTTGCCGATTTTCCGCACGATGTGAAAGGCAATAATGACCTTCTGACACTTACCCAGCCACAAATTATCCGTGCCATTCATACCGGCTATCTGGAAGCCGGAGCGGACATCATCGAGACCAACACATTCAACTCCACCGCTGCCTCGATGTCGGATTACTACATGGAGGATTTGGTATACGAGCTGAATTTTGCGGGAGCCAAGCTGGCTCGGGAAGCCGCACAGGCTATGGAGACCAGAACGCCGGAAAAGCCACGCTTTGTTGCGGGAGTGCTGGGTCCAACCACCAAAACCGCATCGATTTCGCCGGATGTGAACGACCCAGGTTTTCGCGGCATCACCTTCGATCAGCTGGTGGCGGATTACTCAGTCTCCATTAGCGGCTTGATTGACGGTGGCGCGGACATACTGCTGGTCGAGACGATATTCGATACACTCAACGCAAAGGCTGCACTATTTGCCATCGATCAGTATTTTGAGACCCACGGCATGCGAGTGCCTGTGATGATCTCAGCAACCATCACCGATGCGTCAGGCCGCACGCTCTCCGGCCAAACGCCCGAGGCCTTCTGGAATTCTGTAAGTAACGCACGTCCATTATCAGTGGGACTTAACTGTGCCTTGGGAGCGGAATTGATGCGTCCTTACATTGAAGAGCTATCCCGGGTTGCCGGCGTATATGTCAGTGCGCATCCCAATGCCGGACTGCCCAATCCGCTGGCGGAAACCGGCTACGACGAGTCGCCCGAATATACCGCAAGTCTGATCAAGGGATTTGCGCAATCGGGCTTTGTCAATATTGTCGGCGGTTGCTGCGGCACTACGCCCGCACATATCAAGGCCATCGCCGATGCAGTGGGTAATATCCCGCCACGGGCCATCCCCGACATTCCAAAGAAGCTGCGGCTATCGGGTCTGGAACCGCTTAGCATCGGCGACGACTCACTGTTCGTGAACGTGGGCGAACGCACTAATGTCACGGGCTCGAAAGCCTTTGCCCGTTTGATACTGGGTAACAATTATGCTGAAGCCCTGAGCGTAGCCCGAAATCAAGTGGAAAACGGCGCGCAAATCATCGATGTCAATATGGACGAAGCGATGCTCGACTCGCAGAAGGCGATGGTGACGTTCCTGAATCTTGTCGCCGCCGAACCGGACATCAGCCGTGCTCCGATAATGATCGATTCAAGCAAGTGGTCAGTAATCGAAGCGGGACTTAAATGCGTGCAGGGCAAGGCCATCATCAATTCCATCAGTTTGAAGGAGGGGGAGGCGGAGTTTATCGAGCATGCAAAACTGGCCCGCCGCTACGGAGCGGCGGTGATTGTGATGGCGTTCGACGAGTCGGGTCAGGCTGATACAAAAGAACGTAAGGTGGAAATTTGCACGCGCTGTTATCGCATTCTCGTGGATCAGGTCGGCTTTCCGCCAGAGGACATCATTTTCGATCCCAACATTTTCGCGGTCGCCACCGGTATCGAGGAACACAACAATTACGGCCTGGATTTCATCGAGGCCACCCGTCTCATCAAGCAAACCCTGCCGTATGCCAAGGTGAGCGGGGGCGTCTCCAACGTGTCCTTTTCTTTTCGCGGCAACGAGCCGGTGCGGGAGGCGATCCATACCGCTTTCCTTTACCACGCGGTGCGAGCCGGCATGACCATGGGCATTGTCAACGCCGGGCAGCTGGGCGTTTATTCGGACATTCCCAAGGATTTGCTCGAACGCGTGGAGGACGTGCTGCTCAACCGCAAGCCCAAGGAAGGCGGCGACGCCAGCCCCACCGAACGGCTGGTGGAATTTGCCGAGAGCTTCAAGGGGCAAAGCAAGGAGATAACCGAAGACCTTTCCTGGCGGGACCAGCCCATACAGGAACGCCTTACCCATGCGCTCGTCCGGGGCATCACCACCTATATAGTGGAAGATACCGAAGCGGCACGGCTGGAAATCGCCAGGGACGGGGGCAGGCCCATACAGGTAATCGAAGGGCCGCTGATGAATGGGATGAACGTGGTGGGCGACCTATTCGGCTCAGGCAAAATGTTCCTGCCCCAGGTCGTCAAATCCGCGCGCGTGATGAAGCAGGCGGTAGCGCACCTCCTGCCGTTTATTGAAGCGGAAAAGAAATTATCGGGCGATTCCAGGCCCAAGGGCAAGATCGTCATCGCCACGGTAAAGGGCGATGTGCATGACATCGGCAAGAATATCGTTACGGTGGTACTCCAGTGCAACAATTATGAAGTCGTCAATATGGGCGTGATGGTGCCTTGCGCCCAGATTCTGGACATGGCTCGGCGGGAAAATGCCGATATGATCGGACTATCCGGGTTGATCACGCCCTCCTTGGAAGAAATGGCGCATGTGGCGAAAGAAATGGAACGTGAAGGCTTTACCATACCTTTATTGATCGGCGGCGCAACCACTTCGCGCGTACATACCGCCGTGAAGGTCGCGCCGAATTACAGCGGCGTTACGGTATGGGTACCTGATGCAAGCCGTGCTGTCGGGGTCTGCAGCAATCTTCTATCCCAAGATTTGCGAGCTGGTTATGTTCAGGATCTGAAAACGGAATACGAGAGAGTGCGCACCCAGCATAAAGCCAAAAAGGGGCCATCGCCAATGTTATCCATAGCGGAAGCGCGCAAAAATGCTTTTAAAACCGAGTGGGAAAGCTACACTCCGCCTGAACCGGACTTTATCGGCGTGAGGTCCCTGCGAAATTATCCCCTGGAAAAACTGGTTCCGTTCATAGACTGGACGCCATTCTTCCAGGCATGGGAGTTGTCCGGGCGCTTCCCCGCGATCCTGCAGGATGAAGTGGTAGGCGAGGCGGCCAGCAATCTGTATCGCGATGCGCAGGCCATGCTGAAAAAGATCGTCGAGCAGAAATGGCTGGGCGCCAATGCCGTATTCGGCTTGTTCCCCGCCAATACCGTCCATAAAGATGACATAGAAATCTATGCCGACAAAGCACGTACCAGGATAGCGATGACGTTTCATAATCTACGGCAGCAAACCATGAAACCTGCCGGGCGCCCCAATCTATGCCTCGCCGATTTTGTCGCTCCCAGGGAAACGGGAATTCGGGACTTTATCGGTGCGTTCGCAGTGACCGCCGGGCTCGGTATCGATGCCCGCGTGAAGGCATTTGAGGAGGCGCATGACGATTACAGCGCCATCATGTTGAAGGCGCTGGCCGACCGACTGGCTGAATCTTTCGCCGAGCATATGCACTGGCGGGTGCGGCGCGAATTCTGGGGTTTCGTCAAGGATGAAAACCTCAGCAACGAGCAGATGGTCAACGAGGAATATCGCGGCATCCGCCCCGCGCCGGGGTACCCGGCGTGCCCGGACCATACGGAAAAAGGACCATTGTTCGAACTGCTCAAAGCCCCGGAAAATTCAGGCATCATCGTGACCGAATCCTACGCCATGGTTCCTACAGCGGCGGTGTCGGGTTTCTACTTTTCTCATCCTGGAGCGGACTATTTTGCAGTGGGCAAGATTGGCAAGGATCAGGTGGAAGACTACGCGAAGCGTAAAGGCTGGCCGCTGGAAGAAACAGAAAAGTGGCTAGCGCCCGTTCTGGCATATGAAAGGTAGGCCACAACGGAGCAATAGGAAATCGTCAGCCTTTTTCAGCCTTTCATTCGGCTGATTTTCTCGACTTCAGGGATGCGCCTCAAGCCCCGCATCACTTGAGCCAGATGATGACGATTGCGGATCTGCAACATGAAGTTCATGGTGGTGTATGCGCCATCCCCTTCCATCACAACGTTGTCGATATTGGAGCCCGCGTCGGCGATTGCGGCCGCCACTCTTGCCAATACCCCACGCTGATTGGCTACCATCAACCTGATGCTGACTTCGAAATGCCGGGTAATGTCTTTACCCCATGCGACATCCAGCCAGTTATCCGAGGTTCCGCGGATTTTTGTGATTGCCGGGCAGTCATCAGTGTGAATTACCAGTCCCTGATCTTTCTTGATAAAGCCGACGATCGGGTCTCCCGGTATCGGTCGGCAACATTTGGCAAATTGCACCGCCATGCCTTCGGTACCCAATATCGTGATGATGCCCACCCCGGTTGTGCCTGAAACGGTTTCGGCAGGTGAAGCCAGCCTTCTCGCGATGACTGCGGGGAGATGCTTTCCCAGTCCGATATCTGCAAGCAGGTCCTGTCTGGATTTAGCGCCGCTTTCACGCGCCAGCTTGTCCCATTGTGCCGCGCTTACCGTCTGCGGATCGATCTTGAGCGATGTTAGAGCCTGATTCAGCAGGCGTTCGCCCAGCCTCGCCGATTCATCGTATTGCATCGTCTTTAGAAAACGACGAATATGGGAACGTGCCTTGCCGGTAACTACATAATTAAGCCAGGCGGGATTAGGTTTTGCATGCGAAGCAGTAACAATCTCGACCTGGTCGCCGCTTTGAAGAACCGTGCGCAACGGAACGCTTTCCCCGTTGATTTTGGCAGCCACGCAACAGTCTCCGATATCCGTATGGACCGCATAGGCGAAGTCGACCGCTGTTGAATTCTTCGGCAAAGCCAATATCTTGCCTTGAGGTGTAAATACATAGACTTCGCCAGGAAAAAGGTCAACCTTGATGTGTTCCAGAAATTCCAGAGAATCGGTCGAATCGCTGAGAGTTTCCAGCAGACTTTGCAACCACTGATTGGTTTTTATGTGCAGATCGTTAAGATCGGCATCCGTACTCTTGTAGAGCCAGTGAGATGCGACGCCGGCTTCGGCAATTCGGTGCATCTCAGGGGTGCGAATCTGAACTTCGAGCGGCGTCCCATAAGGTCCCCAGAGCGTGCTGTGCAATGACTGATAGCCGTTTGCCTTGGGAATAGCGATGTAGTCTTTGAATTTTCCGGGAATGGGGTGGTACAGGCTATGCAGCGTCCCCAGCGCAACGTAACACGAAGGCACGTCCTTGACGATGACGCGGAAGCCATAAATGTCGAGTACCTCGGAAAACGTGAGGTGCTTCTCCACCATCTTTTTGTAAATACTATAGAGCTGTTTTTCGCGGCCGCTCACCTCCGCGTCCAGCCCTGCCGCTTTCAGCCGCTGCCTCATGGCGTCGAGGATTATCGTTACCATTTCGCGTCGATTTCCCCGCGCTGCCTTGGTAGCGTTGCCAAGGACCCGGTAACGCGTCGGAAAAAGATAGCGAAAGCTGAGATCCTGCAATTCGTGGTAGATATTGTTGAGCCCCAGCCGGTTGGCGATCGGCGCGTAGATCTCCATCGTTTCACGCGCAATACGGCGCCGTTTCTCGGGACGCATTGCCTCCAGCGTGCGCATGTTGTGCAGCCGGTCCGCCAATTTGATCAGTATGACGCGGACATCTTGCGCCATTGCCAGCAGCATCTTGCGAAAATTCTCCGCCTGAGCGTCGGCATAAGTCTGGAACTCGATCTTGTCGAGCTTGGAGACGCCATCCACAAGCTCCGCGACAGGTTTGCCGAATCGGTCACTGATCTCGGCCTTGGAGATATGGGTATCCTCCATCACATCATGTAACAGTGCGGCGGCCAGCGTCTGGGTATCCAGGCGTAACTTGCCGAGTATGCTGGCTACGGCAAGCGGGTGGAAGATGTAAGGTTCGCCCGATTTGCGGAATTGTCCGGAATGGGCGCTTTGACTGAAAAGATAGACGTTCTGAAGCTCGGAAACATCCTCGCGCTTGAGATAACTGGAGAGTTCGCTAAATAGGAATCCGGCCTCGGGTAAGGTAGCAGAGGAACTGGGCAAACCTCGTGCTCGCATGGTCATTTCCTTCATTTCAGCGTGACAGACACCCGCTCCTCTGGCGTTTTCCTCAGAACGTCAATCCCTCATGAAGTCTTTATTTTTGCGGAGTGTGCAACCGGTGAATACTTTCAGGAACGCTGATTTTTTGTGGGATACCTTTTCGGGCATTAAAGGGGACCGGCGGAGAGAAGTTCCATACCAATCTTCCCTTGAGCGAGTTCGCGTAACGCGATGACAGTAGGCTTGTCTCGCGCGGGCTCCACCATTGGACTACCACCGACTGAAAGCTGCCTTGCTCGAATGGTCGCGACCAAAGTCATATCGAAACGGTTGGGAATTCTTTTCAAACAATCGTCAACTGTGATGCGTGCCATGATTGTGCCCCGCTAAGTTATCAGAAATAACAGTATAGAACGCCCGCTGAAATAAGGGCAACCCATTTGGAATCTGAGGGAATCAGATGTATCGGAAGCTGGTACCCGCCCGAAAGTGGGATGGAGATGTTCCCGATAATTGCCCAGTTACGGAACAGATATGTTTACGAGTTGTGTTATCAGACTGTGGTGACGAGCAAGCTGTTTTGCCGTTCTCAAACGCTCGGCTTGAATAATGCACCTCAACTCTTGCGATGCATCGTCCAGCTTTTCATTGATAATAACATAGTCATACTCGCGCACATGGTTGATTTCCTCGCGGGCCGCAGCCAAACGCCGCCCGATTGCTTCGAGGCTGTCCTGTGCACGGCGCCTCAAGCGCATTTCCAGCGCGTCCAGCGAGGGGGGTAGAACAAAAATTGTTACCGCCTGAGCGAATATGCGCCGCACCTGCTGGGCACCCTGGCTGTCGATTTCGAGCAAAATATCACGGCCGGATGTGATGGCGTCGTTGATCCATTTTTTCGAAGTGCCATAAAAATTTCCGTAAACCTGCGCACTTTCGAGAAAATCATCCTGCTTCTGTCTTTGTTCGAAATCTTCGCGGCTTATAAAATGGTAATCCTGCCCGTCAACTTCTTCCGCACGCGCTGGCCGTGTGGTGTAGGAAACCGACAGGCTCAGATCAATCCCGGTTTGCAGCAACGCCTTGACCAGGCTGGTTTTGCCTGCGCCTGACGGCGCACTGATGATAAACAGGTTACCCGGCGTTGTTGTCATATGGAAATTCACCTTTGCAGCTTACGGCACACCACAGCTGCTGCGCCCCTTTCCGGCTTGGTTCGCAGCGGCTTTATGAAGTGTACCAGCTTTCCCGCTAGCGGGACTGTAGTCACTGAACCCAGCGTACGATATCCTGTGCCGTCATGGCACCGGCCTGCCGTGCTGCCTCGCGTCCTCCCTTGAACAGCACCAAGGTGGGGATACTGCGGATATTGTATTGCGCACCCAGCGTCTGCTCATTGTCCGTGTTCACCTTGGCCAGGCGCACGCGCGGCTCCAACGCAGACGCTGCTTGTACGAACGCCGGGGCCATCATCTTGCACGGGCCGCACCATGGCGCCCAAAAGTCTACCAGCAAAGGAATGTCGTTGCGCTCGAGGTGTTTGGCAAAGCTGGCGTTGGTGAGCTCCACCGGGTGACCGGTAAACAAGGGCTGGTGGCATTGTCCGCACTTGGGATGCTGCTCGAGCCGAGGAGTTGGAACACGGTTGATTGCCTGGCAATGAGGACAGACAAGATGGGTGAATTCGGTCATGAGAATTACCTCCAAATAACAAAGTGCACCTGAATCTATATTAGCCACATAACTAGATGATTTATCGTTTTATACTTTAATGTGTCTTTTGGTTTGGTACATGTCTTGGTACACGATTTTGCAGGGTGTATCGTGTCAGCGTCAGTGTGCAAATTTACACTAAACCAGCTTCAGAAATCCTGCTGGTCATGTAACTCGATCAAATGCTGCCGCCCATTCCCTCAATAAAGATGTCAATAAAGGCTTTAATCTTATCCGCGACACGCTCAAGGATGGATTTACGCTCTAATATTTTTGGCTTAAAGCTCAAAGCCTCAACAATCTCTTGGTCTCTGGGCAAGCGGTTAGCAAAGACATAAGTTTGCAGCAACTTTTCAAGTTGCGCGGGGTTGATATACTCATCGGCACACAACTGCTCAAAGGCTTTTTGCTTGTGTTTTGTCCAGTAGCTCTCAAACTTTGCAATCACATTGTCATTGGGTTTCAGCTTGGGCAGATTCTCTTCAACAAACTGCTCAATCAGTTTCCGCTTGCTGCGAAGCTGCACTTCACCGGCCACCAGATCAATGATTTCTTTTTGGCGCTTCTTGGCCTCATCTGGTTTGAGCTTGTTTAGGCTCACCAACAGATTCAGGATATACGCCACATTGATTTCATCGCGATGGATCAGGCTCAGCTCAAAATCCACATCTTCCAAGATGGACGCTTTTTCACCCTCGCCTTGCTTTTTAACCTTGTCATGCAAATCAAGGTATTTGCTCTTGTAGTCTTCAAACTTTTGCAGCTCAAGTGCTAAGTCAGCCTCAGAAAAATCGGCAAAGGTGGTCAGAATATTTTTGATGCGTAGCAACTCTCTAAATCTGATTACAAATTTAAGTTCTGCGTTTTCGTCTGGAAGGGCATCAACACTTTTAACTGTTGGTGCTATTTTCAAAAGCTCGATCGTTGCTTCATTGAACTGCTTAACGTAATCCTCATACGGCTCAAGCAGCACGGTTTCCTTGGCGTTCTTGTTCGAGAACAAGGCAATCGCTTCATCGGTGGTGGTCTTCAGGTTTCTGAAACATACGATATTGCCTTGCGATTTCTTGTCGTTCAGGATGCGGTTAGTCCGCGAGAAGGCTTGCACCAAGCCGTGAAACTTGAGGTTTTTGTCCACATATAGGGTATTCAGGCGCGGGCTATCGAAGCCCGTCAGGAACATATTCACCACCAGCAAAATATCGATCTGCCCTTGTCTCACACGCTTAGCAATGTCTTGGTAGTAGTTGTAATACGTCTGGCTATCGCTGGTGCTGTATTTCGTGCCGAACATCGCGTTATAGTCGCCGATAAATTCGTCTAGCTTGTCGCGACTACGTTTGTCTATTTTTGCGCCTTCAGGTATCGGGTTTTCTTCCGGGATCAAGCCATTGGCCAGACCGTTTGCGTTGGGATCTTCTTCGTTGGCGGCATAGCTGAAGATCGTGGCAACCTTAAGCGGCTTGTCTGCGCCTTTCTGCTTATCCTTAAACAGCTCGTAATACTTGATTAAGGTCTCAACACTGCTGACGCAAAACATCGCCGTAAAGTCCGGTGCTTTGGTTTTCTGGGCATGGTAGGCCAGAATGTAATCAGTGATCTTCCCAAGCCGTTGCGGGCTATCCAATAGCGCTTTGGTATCAATCGCCTCGACTTCTATATCCATCTCGTTGAGGCTGTCCTTGCGCTTGTATTTGCCCACATACTCCACGGCAAAGCGCAGCACATTCTCATCCTTGATGGCATCCACGATCACATATTTGTGCAGGCATTCGCCAAATAAGTCTTTGGTGGTTTTCTGCTGGCCGGTGCTGCCCGTCGCGTTATCCGCAAAGATAGGCGTTCCGGTAAAGCCAAACATCTGCGCGTTCTTGAAGAACTGCTTGATGTTCTGGTGCGTATCGCCGAACTGGCTGCGGTGACATTCATCAAAGATAAACACAAACTTCTTGTCTTGCAGGTGGGTGACCTTGCTCAAATAATGCTCTTTAACAATGGCATTGTTGAGCTTTTGAATCGTGGTCAGGATCAGCTTGGTACTGTCGTCATTAAGCTGCTTGACCAGCTTGCGGGTGTTGGTGGTCTCATCCACACTGCCCTTGGCAAAACCATTAAATTCCCTCGCGGTCTGGTAGTCCAGGTCTTTCCTATCTACCACGAACACCACCTTATGCACCTTGGGTATACGCTGGATGATCTGGCTGGCCTTAAATGAGGTCAGCGTCTTGCCTGAGCCGGTGGTATGCCAGATGTAGGCATTGTCATTACTGTTCTTGACCCGATCCACCAGTTCTTCCGTGGCATAAAACTGATAAGGCCGCAATACTTTAATCACCTGCTCTTCAGTCATCACCATGTAATGCGTCATCATCTTGGCGATATGACAAGGCTTCAGAAACTCTGCACTGAATTCGTGCAAATCCGATAAGCGTTTATTCTCTTTGTCCGTCCAGAAAAAGGCTTGCTTGAATGACTGCTGCTTGTTGTTGGCAAAATACTTGGTATTCACCCCGTTACTGATGATGAACAACTGCACGTATTGAAACAGCCCAACGCCTGCATCGTAAGAATCGTGGTGATAGCGGTTCACCTGATTAAATACCACCTTAAGCTCTGCGCCACGGCGCTTGAGTTCTATCTGCACCAGCGGCAGGCCATTGATAAGCACAGTTACGTCGTAGCGGTTTTTGCGCTTGTTCTGCATGGTGACTTGGCTCGTCACCTGAAACTCATTCAGGCACCAGTCGTCGCAGTTCAAGAAGCTGATATATACCGTCTCGTTGTTATCACGCTTCAGCGCAAATTTGTCGCGCAGTATTTTTGCCCGCTCGAACACACTGCCGGTATTGAGATGGTTGAGAACGCGTTCAAACTCGGTCTGGGTGAGCGTGATGCCCTTGTTATGAATTTCCAGCTGGTACTTGAGATTGGCGAGCATTGCCGCTTCATCTTCAATCGCCACACAGGCGTATTCCAAGCCCTTGAGTTGGTCGATCAGGGCGGCTTCCAAGGCATATTCAGATTGCCTATTCATGGCGGAATGGTTAAACAAACATCTGTTGTAACAAGCCTTGCTTGTATTGTTTCGCGGCGTCGAGCTGGATTTGGGTAGCGGTGATTTTATCGTCGATGGCGGTCAGGAAGTTAGCAATTTTGGCTTGCTCGGCCAGAGTGGGCGCAGCAATTGGCAGTTTTTCTATTTCCTTCTTACTAATCTCCATGAAGGTTGAACCGCTCGCCTTTTCCAAGAACAGCATTTTATTGTTTAGTATCCAATAGTAGATGAACACGTTATTGTTCTCTTTATTCACAAGTAGGGACTGGAATCCTTGATTGGTAGTGCATTCATTCGATGCAATACTCACATCCCCGACGGTGGCTCTTGAAGAAAAGAGGATCGTACCCGCAGGAAGTATCTTGGCGGATGAATTCTTAAAACCTGCTTCTGTAATTGTTCGCCGACTGTAAGTTACATATTTCGTCTTGAGTTCGGTCGGGGTGAACCATTGAATGTTTCCTCCCCAGTATTCTTTTACTCCCGTTTTTGGAGTTCCGCCCCCAACTATTTGGGCGACGTCCTTTAATTTTCGCTCTTTCCACTCCGGAAACTCCCGCCCCTCATCATCCTTAAACCGCAGTTCTTGGCTGAAAATCTGCTGTATCACGCCTTTTTTGTATTGCGCAAGCAGCTCGTATTTTTGCGTGAGCTGGGAGATTTTTTCATCGACCACCGTGAGGAAGTTGGCGATTTTGGTTTGTTCATCAAGCGAAGGAAACGCAACCATCACGGCAGCGATGTCTGCCTGACCAATTGTAGTCATCGTTGCGGTTTTACCCCTAGCTACCAACTGCTTTCTTACTTTTGAGGTTCTTAGCAGGTAGTTCGCAAATATCGAGTTGAGCACGTTTTTCCTTGGACTCATCCTTATCAGATGCCCGTCGAATGTAATATCTTGAGAGTGCCCAAGATAAACATTTGAATATGCGATTCCCTCTTTGACCAAAGATGAACGGGTAAAGAAGATTTCACCGTGTTCAACTTTGTTTTTCTTGAACTCCGCCTCACTCAACTCGACAAGAAATAATCTTTTTTCATCAATAGTTGAGTCAATGTACATGTCCAGCACATTGACTAACTTGTAACCCCGCCCGGTTTTATTCGGGTCGTTAAATACGCCATTAGTGAAGCCGTTCTCGCTTAGGTTGAGTAATGTATTCTCACACCAATCTGGTTGCAACCGTCCATCCTCATCCTTGAACCGTAACTGCGGCGCGCTCACTTTTTGCCCCTCTTTTTCTGCGTGACAGCTTTAGCCACATCATTCAACTCTTCCAAATCCTGCGCATCGGCGGCAATGGCTTGCTCGGTTTTCCGCCGCGCATCAAATTGGTCATACAGCGCGTTGACCTGTTGTTCCATTTGCGCGTGGCTGATGCGCCCTGTGCCGGTGAGGATGGGCTTGTCGTTGAAGGTGAGGAGCTTGTCCACGTTGCCGCGCCAAAACGGCAAGGTGAGGTCTTTGCGCTCTTTGACTCGCAGTTCTGCGGTTTCCAGAAAGATAATGGTCAGGCGGTTGAGGCTATCCACTTCATCGGCATTCAGGTAGTTCTTGGCGGTGGTGATGTCGCCCTTGCGCACGACGCGCCCCTTCCATGAGAGGAGGTTCATATTGGGGGCGTTGGCGTCGGCGCGCTGCGTAATGATTTCGGCGGCAGTGTGGCGGGTTACGGCGTACAGCAGTTTGTTTTGCGTTTCGGCAAAGAACATCTGCGTGGCTTTATCGGTAGCATCGTAGTCGCTCGACAAGGCGAGCAAGTCGCGCACTTTTTGATAAAAGCGCAGCTCGGAGGCGCGTATGTCGCGGATGCGCGCCAGCAGTTCATCGAAGTAGTCGGCGCGGCCATCGGGGTTTTTGAGCCGTTCGTCATCCATCACAAAACCTTTAATCAGGTATTGTTTAAGATGGGTGTTTGCCCACTTTCTGAACTCTGTCCCGCGTGGGCTGCGCACGCGGAAGCCTATCGCCAGAATCATATCCAGTGCATAAAAAGTGATGTTGTACTGCTTGCCATCGGCGGCAGTTGTCAAGTAATCCTTGATAACTGAATCCGCCTGCAATTCTTTTTCCTTCAATATATTATTGATGTGTAGGCTAATGTTTTGCTTTGAGGTGTTAAAAAGTTCTGCCAACTGGCTTTGGTTCATCCAGACATTGCCATCTCGGGCGTACAGCGACACGGCAGCCTTGCCGTCGTCGGTGTGGTAGATGAGGAGGTTTTGTCCGCTGGGCGTGTTTTCCATGACTTCCCCTTACGCCGCTGCAAAAGGCGGCTTGATGCCCAGCTCTTTGCAAAATGCCGCAATCATGGCATCTGTGGCATGGCTGGCCTTGTCCAGTTTGACCAATTGCGCCGAGATTGCATCCAGATCAATCGCCTCATCCGCCTCGAAGGTATCCACATAACGCGGGATATTCAGGTTGTAGCCGTTGGCCTTGATGCTGTCCATGCTCGCCACATGGCTGTATTTGTCTTTGTTGCTGCGCGCCTTGTACGCGGCCACAATCTTTTGGATATGCTCGGGGCGCATGATGTTCTGCGTTTTCATCTTGTCGAAGTGCTGGCTGGCATCTATAAATAAAATGTTGTCTGGGTTTTTGCGGCACCTTTTGAACACCAGTACGCAGGTAAGAATGCTGGTGCCGTAGAAGATATTGGCAGGAAGGCCGATCACGGCATCCAAACAGTTCAGTTGTTCGATGAGGTATTGGCGTATGTGGCCTTCGGCTGCGCCCCTGAACAATACGCCATGCGGCAACACCACGGCCATGGTGCCTTCTTCGGCGAGGTGGTAGATTGTGCTGCACAAAGGCCATGTCTGCCTTGCTGCTGGGGGCGAGCTTGCCATAGACGCTAAAGCGGTCATCGCTTATGTGTAGCTGGCTGGCGCTCCAGTGCGCCGAAAAGGGCGGATTGGCGACGATGGCATCGAAGCGTAAATCGCGATGCTGTGGGCGCTCCAGCGTGTCTTCCTGGCGGATGTCGAAGTCGGCGTAATGCACGTCATGCAGGATCATGTTCATGCGTGCCAAGTTGTAGGTGGTGCGGTTGAGTTCCTGCCCGTAAATCTTGTCCACTTTGTTGGCTTCACGCTTCACCCGCAGCAATAGCGAACCGCTGCCGCAGGTGGGGTCATACACGTTCTTGAGGTTTTTGTTGCCGCTAGTCACCAGCTTGGCAAGCAGTGTGGAAACGGGTTGCGGCGTGTAAAACTCCCCGGCTTTTTTTCCTGCGCCGCTGGCGAATTCACCGATCAGATATTCGTAGGCATCGCCCAGCACGTCGGCGGTTTTGTCCGACAAGTTGAAGTCGATCTTGTCGAGATGCACCAGCACTTTGGCAACCAGCTCATTCTTTTCCTTTTCGGTTTTTCCCAGCTTGGATGAGGTTAAATCCAAGTCTTCAAACAGGTTCACAAAGTCATCGGCACTGTCGGTGCCCATGGTGCTTTGCTCGATGTTCTTGAGAATCTTGGTCAGGTCATCCAGAATGAAATTATGGCTTGCCCCTTCGTTGTTGGAATCTTGCTGGTTGCTGCCCTTCATGGCGATGGTATGAAACAGTTCGGAAGGCTTTAAGAAGTAACCCAGCTCGCTCAGTGCGGCATGTTCCAGCGCGGCGATATAGGCATTGCCTTCCTTGGTGTTTTCTTTGAGGTCGGCGAATTTAAGGTTTTCCTGCGCCAGCTCGGCATTGGCAAAGCACTGGATTTTTTCGGACAGGTATTTGTAAAAAATAAAGCCAAGAATATAATCCCGGAACTCATCAGCACCCATCTTACCGCGTAATGTGTTGGCGATATTCCAAAGCTGTTGTTGTAATCGGCGGCGCTCTTCTTCTGACATGGTTTTTCTTTAAGTTCGGTGTAGGCGCGACAATGCCAAGGTTGTTCAACAATAGAAACAGATTATGTCGAGCTGTTGGCTTGGCCTGTTTTGCGATGATTGATGAGTAATTGCGCAATCGCCCCAGCAAGCTCTTTTTCGCTAGTTTGCCCAATTTTCGACGGGGTTGCCAAGTCTCTCAGTATATCCGCTTGACGCTGCCGCCCGACCTCTCCATAGCAAGTCAAGGTCGTCAAAACGTTCTCATGCCCGAGGTTCTGGCTCCAAGCCTTGAATTGTTCTGGGGTCTTGCAGACATCTTGGCCGAGTTGGACAAGGGTATTTCTAAAGCTGTGCGGGTTGAAATAAAGCAAGCCAGCAGTGTTGAATGCTTCGCGAAATATCGTGCGTATGGGCGTGGCGCTGCTCCAGTGGCTCCGATCCAAGCCGGCCACTTCAAATTGTCGAGCCTGCCCAAGCACAATGCGCGTTGCCGGGAAAAGCGGTTCGTCATTTCCCCAGAGTAATTCTTGTCGTAAATACCGCACCCATTCCGCTACGATTTCGAGAATTTCATCACCCACCGGGAAGAAGAAGGTGGTGAAGGTTTTTCTAAACTTCGTTTTTACATCACGCGCATCTTGATTGACGCAATTCGCAATTAAATTGACATGCTTCAACTTCATTGATGCAATGGCGCTGTCCCGTGCGCCGGTCACGATCGTGAAGGCGAAGAGGGCGCGATTACGGCGCTCTATATCCGTACTGGCTGGTATCGTATCGAGGACACGCTTGATTTGCTCCAGTGTCGGCCATCGCTGCTCCCGTTGCGCGGTTGCGATATGCGTGTCATTCCTGGACAAGTTGAAATACTCAGCATCGGAATACTGAATGCGGGTTTTGTAGCCGGGTTCCCGCGAAAGCCATTGGAAGAACTGCTTTAGTTGATTGAAAGTCGCGTGCAGGGTCGCCTTGCTGAGGTTTTCACCCGTCCGCTGGCCTTTCTGTTCGGCGAGGTGTTTTTTGAACGCAATCGCCTGTTCAAAATGAAACGCCTTGAAGTCGCGATGCTTGATGTAGGTCTCAAAGCGATTGATGGCGCTTGCCACCCCGTCAACCGACTGCTCACTGAGGCGTTTCGCATCCTTCAGGAATGCGAAATACTTGCGCTTGATTCGTTCATTATCAGCATTGTGTTTTGTCATGTCGCCATACTCCTGTTCAAGTCACTGTTCACGCTGGGTCGGTTACTCTCAACTATGTGTTGCAGTGGTAGCGGCAATGTGATGTTCATTTTTCCACGAACTTGATCCAGCTTGGCCAAGCTGACGCGCCTGTTCATGGTCGAGTAGCAGTCCGGGCAGATCGCGACAAGGTTCCCTATTTTCTCGGTTACGGTCTCATAGTCCACCATGTTGCCGTCTGGTTCTTTTGGCGCATGGCATTTGACGCAATACATTTCGCCCGGCTTGCAGGTCTGTTTGTTTTTCGTCTTCCGTGCTTTGTGAAACGCGGCAAGGTCGCTGCCAAGGATTAGCATTGGCCTCTTGTCATTGAGAACAGGGAGTCCGGCCTTGATCCATGCACGTACAGTTCCCTTATATACGGCGTACAGGCTGGAAACCTCTTCCACGGTGTAGTTGCGGTGTATTTTGGCGAGGTTGGGGTTGTGGCGGCGTTTCTGCATATTGGCTACTCTGCCAACGCTTTGCGCAATTCGCCCACGTTCCATGTGGTAACGCGTTCTGATAGCTTGCGGGGGGCGGGTAGTGAGCCACGCTTGACCATGCGCCAGACTGTTGCTGCAGAACAGCCGACAAGTCCTTGGACTACGGATTGCCGGACATTCGCTGAATCAGGAAGTGAATCGAAGTTTTTGAGAGCATCGGGGATCGTGCTCGTGTCGGTGCGTTGTGCCATGTTGTGCGCCTTTCTGAGTTAAGACGCTTCGCATGGTATGCTCTTGATTTTATGAAAAATATATTGCTATGCTGGCTCAGTGCTTACTTTGCTGGCTAAATGCTCACTCAGCCAGCAGGGTTAGGTTTTTCCCATTCCCTGCACCAGTCCTCAATCTTTTTCTGGCTTGCCAAGTGTTCGCACTTTTCCAGCATGTCTCTAGCGAATGCTGCTTTCGATGAGTAAATAGTAGGTGATTGTTGCCATTTCTGCCAGCAATCGAAGACAAAGCTTTTTTCTTTTTGCTTGGGATCGCGCTTGATTCTCGCAATGGCCCCTTGATAAGCCATCTCTTGCCTAGCTTTTTGAAGTTTATCGCTTCCAGATTCAATTGCCATTGCGTTGGATAGAGCATTGGCCGCTTCAATTGCCGCAGAGACAGCATCAGTCGAACCGAGATCAATGCAGATGAGCGCATTATCAATTTCAATTAGGGCATGAAACAAAAACAGTTCGGTGTATGCCTCTTTCTCGAAAGTATCGGCTGTTGCCTGGTGTTTGGAAAAAATCTGCCAAGCCACATCCACTATCTGATGATCTTGAACATCACTCCAATCAATCTCTAACATGTTCCCACTCGAATCTTTACACTTAAATTTCATCTCCTGAAACGCTAAGCGAAGCTTATCGATGAACTTGAAGAAACCCAAGTGAGCGTTGTCAAAGTTCTCTTTTGATTTAGCTTCAGGAAGTTGTTTGTATGCTTCTCTACCGATGCGGAAAAGCGCTCCCGTGTCCGAATTCAACTCTTTTCGCTGTTTGCCGTTAGGCTTCACAAAGTGGGTAGTGTTGAGCGGGTCCGAAAATGTTAGGTATGGGTGGTAGGTAAGAAATTTGTGAGACATCACGCGCCCCTATTCACGTTCACCCTTGAATAGATGCCGCAGCAATATGGCAAGAGTATCCATACGTTCGCCCCGTCAGGCTAGGTGCCGCGAACTCGATTACGCCGTCTTCTGCTTTTCTCGTAGCGGCACTACGTTCCAATCTTTCCCGGCCTCGCAGGCATCCAAGAAGCTCGCCCATTTCGCTAATGCTTCACGCCGTTCTGGAAAGTAGTCGTGTCGATTATAGATGCCTTCCACCCCCTCGATTTTGTGATTCAGGCAGCGTTCAGCAATGTGCGAATCGACACCCAGCGCAGCCAAGTGCGTGCGAGCAGTTCGCCGGAAGTCGTGAATAGTAAAGTTTTCCAAATCTTTAAGCTGCGGCTTGGCCTTGCTCATGGCAACATTCAATGTATTTTCGTGGATATGCGGCAACATTCTTTCCTGACGCTTACGCGCAGGTAGTAGGTAATCACTGGAGCATCCCAGCGCGATCAACTTGCGCAGGCATTCCACGGCGGGCTTGGATAAAGGAATGTCAATCGCAGCGCTCGTTTTTGTTCGTTCGGCTGGCAGATACCAGACGGCTTTATCAAGGTCAAATTCTGCCGCCTTTGCAGCCGTCAATTCCTGTTTACGCACCGCCAGCAACAGCAGCAGTTTGACTGTCAGGAAGTTTTCCACGGTAAAGCCTTTGGCGTTGCGCATAGCCTCGAACAGCCGCACCAGTTCATCCCGCGTCAGCCAGCGTTTGCGGGCTTCTTCCTTGCCGCCCGCATCAGATACATTGAATGCCACGGCCGGGTTATATTCCACCATATGCCGCTTCATTGCGTAGTCAAACATACGCCGCACCCAGCGCAGCACGTCATTCGCCGTGGTCGGTGCGCCGCGCTTGACGATGGTTTGCAGCATCACGTCAATATGCATGGGCTTCACGTCTTGCACTGCCAGTTTGCCGATGTTCGGCTTGATGTCCCTTTCGATCCTGCTGCGCACGATGTTGGGGTGTTTCCAGTGCCCGACAATCATCCGCTCAAAGTATTCATCAGCAAGCTGCCCCACGGACAGCGCGTTCTTTTCGGCTTCGATCTTGGCTACAGCTACCCGCTTGCGTTCCTGTTTCTCACCCGCCACGTCATGCCCAAGTGCAACACGCGCCCGCAGTTCCTTGATGGTCTTTCTGGCACCGGCTAGGGATAAATCCCCATAAGTGCCAATGCCCATGCTTCGAGATTTTCCTGCAAAGCGATAACGGAAGAGCCAGCGGGGGACTGCAAATTCTTTCCGATAGGCCAGGTACAAACCATCACCATCGCCTTTCCCCTCAAAGCGTTCACCAGCCTTGATCCAGCTGCGGATTTGAACATCACTTAGCTTTCCCATATCTAGCCCCGCGAATAGCGTGTACCAAAAACATCTGTATGTGTGTACCAAAACTACATGCCTTGGTACAAACAAATTATGCGCTTTGGTGACATGACATGCAACAGTAAGATATGAAAAAGTCGCATGGTACAAGGCTATTACTGGGTTATTGCGACGTTGTGCATCAGAGTAATATATTACTCAATATTCTGCACCTGCTCCCGCATCTGCTCGATCAGCACCTTGAGTTCCACGGAAGTTTTCGACACTTCCGCATCCACGGATTTCGCCGCCAGGGTGTTGGCTTCGCGATTGAGCTCTTGCATCAAGAAATCCAGGCGCTTGCCGATGGCGCCGCCCTTGAACAAAAATCGTTCCACCTCTTCCAGGTGCGCTCTCAGGCGGGACAGCTCCTCGTCCACATCGATCTTGCTGGCAAATAGCGATAACTCCAGCCGGATCCGGTCATCATCGCAATTTATCATGGCTTCGTGAAGCCGCAGCTTGAGCTTTTCCTGAAACACCGCAAGCAACGCGGGAATACGCGGGGCCACTTCCTCTGTGAGTCGGCGCATCCTTCCGAGGCGTTCCAATAGTATGGCCCTGAGTTTTTCCCCCTCGCGGGCGCGAGCCGCCGCGAAGTCGTCCAGGGCAGCGCGCAGCAATTCGATGCAAGGTTCGTTCAGATTCTCCGCGGGAAAGGAGTTGGCGCCGAGTATTCCCGGCCAGCGAAGAATATCCGCTACCTCCAAACCCCGAGCATTGGGCAGCGCTGATCGGACGGTGCGATCCAGTTCCAACAATTTTTGGAGCAGATCCGAGTTGATAAGCTGGAGATCCTCAGTGCCTCCAACCCTGGAAAAATTTACGCGGCAATCGACTTTTCCGCGATTCAGCCGTGAAGCCAGAAATTCCCGCATCGCGGCCTCCAGCGAACGGAGTTCGTCTGGCAGGCGAAATTGGATGTCAAGGTAGCGGTTATTGACCGAGCGCAGCTCCAGATTGAGCGAACCGTACGGCAACTCCCGGGTAACCACGGCGTAGCCGGTCATGCTGTAGATCGTGGTTAACTTATCCACTGACCAGTCCTCAATACGTTAAAATATCGGCGATTATGCCACAGCGCATAGGCATCCCGGCGCGCCTCCGGCTGATTGCAGCGTAAATCTTGTGGTTACCCGCGCCGGAGGCGCACCAGAGCCAAAACACAGCCAATTACCCATCATTAATGAAAAGGTTGATCACGTTCAATGCGCCCCAGTCACCGCACCCCCGCTCAACTCCGCCCTGTAGAAATTATCCGGCACTACACCAAATATGCAGAGGGTGCTGTGCTCATCGCATGCGGTGATACCAGGATATTGTGTACTGCCAGTGTGGACGAGAACGTGCCTCCGTTTCTCCGCGGCAAAGGGCAGGGCTGGCTTACCGCGGAGTACGGTATGCTCCCGCGCTCCACTGGGGAACGGATGAAGCGGGAAGCAGCAAATGGCAAGCAATCGGGACGTACCATGGAAATCCAGCGCCTGATCGGGCGTGCGTTGCGCTCCGTAGTGGACCTGACAAAGCTGGGGGAACGTACTATCCAGATTGACTGCGATGTGATTCAGGCCGACGGCGGCACCCGTACGGCCAGCATTACCGGCGCTTTTGTCGCATTGCACGATGCGGTAGACAACCTGTTGCGCCGGCAGGTGATATCGGCAACGCCCATATTTTCACATGTCGCGGCGGTCTCGGTAGGCATTTTTGAGGGGATACCAGTGCTTGATCTTGATTACCTGGAGGATTCCAGCTGCGATACCGACATGAACGTCGTCATGACTGGCGATCTTGGCATGGTTGAGATGCAGGGAACCGCCGAAGGCGCTCCGTTCAGCCGCGAGAATCTCGACGCCATGGTCGATCTGGCACAGCAGGGAATACGGGAACTGATCCAGATCCAGAAAAAAGCGCTGGCGGCCGGATAGGGCGCAAAAAATGCAGAAACTTGTCATTGCGAGCAGTAACGCGGGCAAATTGCGAGAAATCGGCCATTTGCTGACGCCCTTGGGAATCGAAGCCGTTCCACAAGCCGTATTCAATATAACCGAAGCCGACGAACCGCACTGCACGTTTATTGAAAACGCCCTCGCTAAAGCACGCCATGCCTGCAAGCACACTGGCCTTCCATCTCTGGCTGATGATTCCGGCATTTGCGTGAATGCGTTGAATGGTAATCCGGGTGTCTTATCGGCGCGCTATGCGGGAGAACCCAAGTCCGACGAGCGAAACAACCGTAAACTGGTTGACGCAGTAAGAGACCAGCCCGACCGCACGGCTCATTATTATTGCGTGATAGTGCTGGTGCGCCATGCCCAGGACCCGCAGCCCATCATCGCCGACGGATCCTGGCACGGCGAGATCATTCTGGAGCCGCGCGGGGAAGGAGGATTTGGTTACGATCCTTATTTTTTCCTGTCTGGTTTGGGAAAGACCGCGGCGGAACTTCCGATGGAGCAGAAAAATCAAATCAGCCACCGAGGAAAAGCGCTGGCGCGGCTGGTCGAAAGCATCAGGGAAGAAATTTCTTAATGGCTTGGCGTGAGCGTCCTCTTAACGCAAACCTGGCAATTTTCGTATAGCTGAAGCGGCGTCTTTTCCGATTAAAAGCTACCGCTCGGCCCAGTCATGACAACAATCATTTCGCCCGCATCCATATCCGGCGGTCAATCATCGAGGCTGAAATCGCTGCCTCCGCTGAGCCTCTATGTTCATATTCCGTGGTGCATCAGAAAATGCCCTTATTGCGATTTCAATTCGCATGAGGTTCGCGGTCAGGTTTCCGATTTGCCGGAGAGTGAATATGTAGCGGCACTCATGCGCGACCTCGAGGCAGCACTGCCTCGGGTCTGGGGGCGCAAAGTAGTTAGCGTTTTTTTTGGGGGCGGCACCCCCAGCCTGTTGAGCGCCCAATCCATCGACACCATCCTTTCGGCCGTACGCGCTTTGCTGCCGTTGGAACTTCTTGCAGAGGTGACGCTGGAAGCTAATCCGGGGACGTTCGAAGCACAAAAATTCGCCGATTTCCGTGCGGCGGGAATCAACCGTTTATCCATCGGTATCCAGAGCTTCAACCCCAGGCATCTGCAATCGCTGGGTCGGATACATGACGCCGATGATGCATATCGAGCGGTGGAAATCGCCCGAAAGAATTTCGACAACGTGAATCTCGATCTGATGTATGCGCTGCCAAATCAAACTCCTGAAGAGGCACGCAGCGATATCGAGACCGCAGTCACATGTGGAGTCGCGCATATCTCAGCTTATCAGCTGACCCTTGAGCCGAACACATTGTTTCACCGTTATCCTCCGCCACTGCCTGATGATGATTCAGCTGCGGAAATGCAGATAATGATTGAGCAAACACTCGCGAACGCCGGCTACATCAACTATGAAACCTCGGCATTTGCGCAAGCGGGGCGACAATCACGCCACAACATGAACTATTGGCTATTTGGCGACTATCTGGGCATCGGCGCGGGAGCGCATAGCAAGATAAGCTTCCCCGATAAAATCATCCGCCAGATCCGCTATAAACAGCCAAAAGAGTACCTTGCCAAAACAGCGCCGGGGATGGTCGCTGCCGAGCCCCCTCTCATGGAACAACATGAAGTGGCGCGCAGCGATCGGGCATTTGAATTCATGATGAATGCGCTGCGTCTTACGGAAGGCTTTACAACTGAGACGTTCGTGGAACGTACTGGCCTGCCCATCACCACCATTCAGCGCGAGCTGGACGAGGCTGAGCGACGCGGCCTCATAGAGCGCGATTATCGACGCGTCGCGCCCACCTTTACTGGCAGGCGCTTCCTGAATGATCTGTTGCAGATATTTCTTCCAGAGAAGAGCAAGGCATAACAAGGCGTAAAGGCCGTTCGGTTTATTTTTTTCGAAAGATCAGGTCCCATACGCCATGCCCTAACCGCAAACCGCGCTGTTCGAACTTGGTCGAAGGACGGTATTCCGGTCGTGGCGCAAAATCCGCAGCAGTATTGGTCAGGTGCGGCTCATTGCTCAATACGCCCAGTATTTGCTCCGCGTAATCTTTCCAGTCCGTCGCGGCGTGGATATAACCGCCATGCTTCAGGTGGCGACAGAGCAGCTCGATGAACTCGGGCTGTATCAGTCGGCGTTTGTGATGGCGCGTCTTGGGCCATGGATCGGGGAAAAAGATATGCACGCCATCCAGACACTCGGCTGGCAGCATATATTGCAGCACTTCCACAACATCATGCTGTATAACGCGCACATTTGTTAATCCAAGCTCATCGATCTGTTTAAGCAGGCTTCCCACCCCAGGCGTGTGAACTTCAACAGCGATATAGTTATGCTCCGGATGCTCCCTGGCGATCTCAGCGGTCGTTTCACCCATGCCGGAGCCGATCTCGAGAAATATGGACGCACTCCTCCTGAAGATGCTATTCAGATCAAGCAGTTCTTCTTTGAAGGAAATGCCATATTTCGGCATTAGCAACGCATGGGCGCGGTGCTGGGCGTTGGAGACCCGGCCTTGACGAAGGACAAAGCTGCGGATGGGACGATGCTCTGCCATTTAACTTAAATCCGGCAGCTGGACAGAGTGAAGTGCGCGGTTTTTGAGGTGCAGGACAAGGTGCAGCGAAACGGAATGGTCATTCCCATTCCAAGAAGGTGCAACGCAGCCATGTGTCGGGAATATAGTTCAATCCGCCCTGTAGCGAACTCACCAAAAAGGTAAAGGTCAGGTAATGCAAAAAGTCTTTGCGGATCATGGATTAAACTGAAAATAAGCGGCCAACTGCGGGATTTAGTTTAACGCACCTAGAAAAAAACCGTGATTAGGAAGCTTTGTGCCCGTCTTTGTGCGTATTGCTGCTGGCAATAATCCCGCTGACCGGCGAACTGGGGCTGGCACTATAAAGTTTTTTTGCCATGCGTCCGGCCAGATAAGCTTCACGGCCGGCCTCGACCGCTTTTTTCATGGCCGAAGCCATCAATACCGGGTTTTGCGCGGCGGCAATGGCAGTGTTCATCAATACTCCATCGCAGCCCAGCTCCATGGCGATGGCCGCATCCGAAGCCGTGCCGACACCTGCATCCACAATCACCGGAACGGTGGCGTTCTCGATGATGATCTGCAGATTCCATGGATTCAGGATTCCCATGCCCGAGCCGATCAGTGAAGCCAGGGGCATTATTGCGACGCAGCCGATTTCTTCCAGCTGCCGAGCCAGGATAGGATCATCCGAAGTGTAAACCATCACCTGAAAATCTTCCTTTACCAGGATTTCAGCGGCCTTGATGGTTTCAACCATGTTCGGATAGAGGGTCCTTGGATCCCCCAGAACCTCCAGCTTTACCAGGCTGTGGCCATCCAGCAATTCACGCGCAAGGCGCAAGGTCCGCACCGCATCCTCCACCGTATAACAACCGGCTGTGTTGGGTAACAATGTATAACGCGAAAGCGGCAGCACATCCAGCAGGTTAGGCTCATCGGGATTCTGGCCGAGATTGGTGCGGCGGATTGCCACTGTGATGATCTCCGCACCGCTGGTATCAACCGCAGCGCGAGTCTCGGCAAAATCTTTGTATTTTCCGGTGCCAACCAGAAGCCGGGAAGAATAAGCCTTGCCGGCAATGATCAGATTATCCAAATAGCTTATCCTCTGCTTACCCGCCGCCAACAGCTACCACGATTTCAATCCGGTCGCCATCTGCCAGAATTGGCTGGTCGAATTTGCTGCGCGGGACGATTTCGCCATTGCGCTCGACCGCAATACGCTTTCCCTGCAATGCCATGTGTTCCAGCAACTGCGCGACGGTCAACTTTGCATTGTTTGAATCCTGAGTTTTCCCCTCTGCTAGATTTGAGAAGGGAAAATGCTGGGGTTGACCATTAACGATGAGCTGTGTCATTTAACGAGCCGCCCTGAAGCGAATGCACGCGTATAACGGTCCTTTAATGAACCTGGGTAAAAAATCGGTTCGATAAAAATGTTCATACAGGGGATTATACGGTGGTGCGATTTTATAGTCGACAATGAGGAACACACGCTCTTATCATCCTGGTTTTGTATTTGGGAGACTTTAAGTGGTGTTACATTGGCGGTACGCGGTCTTCGGCCACGCTGCATGCCTTTCCACCCATAGCCGCGTCCTTCCCACTCAGCCTCTGTGGCAACACTAACAAGGCCATTTCCATCGTATAATCTCGCTGTAATCTGGCTGCATGGCGGGTGTAGCTCAATGGCAGAGCAGAAGCTTCCCAAGCTTACGACGAGGGTTCGATTCCCTTCACCCGCTCCACCTTTCCCCATCATAAAAGGCAGAAAAGCGTCCGGGCGAGCATGAGTTCATTTGCGGAGAAAATGATCCGCTGGCAAGAGAGTTACGGACGTCATCATCTGCCGTGGCAGAACATACGCGATCCGTATGTCATTTGGGTGTCCGAAGTCATGTTGCAGCAGACTCAGGTGACTACAGTTATCCCGTACTACCTTCGCTTTCTGCAACGTTTCCCCGATCTCAACAGCTTGGCCTCGGCCTCGCTTGACGAAGTGCTGGCGCAATGGAGCGGCCTGGGATATTACAGCCGTGGAAGAAACCTGCATCGGACAGCGCAGCTTATCGTCAGAGACCACCAAGGCATATTTCCAGAAAAGGTCGAAGTAATTTGCCAGCTTCCAGGCGTCGGCCGCTCGACTGCCGCGGCGATCGCCGTGTTTGCTTATGGGGCGCGTTGCGCGATACTGGACGGCAACGTCAAGCGAATTCTTGCGCGCTGCTTTGGGATCGAAAGGTATCCCGGAGAAAGAAAAATAGAAGCATTACTATGGCAAAAAGCACAGGAACTGCTGCCTGAGCAAGGCGAAAAGGACGTCAATGGTGGAATTGAAGCTTATACTCAGGCCCTGATGGATCTTGGCGCAACCGTTTGCACGCGCATCAAGCCTAAATGCGCGATATGTCCGTTGCAATCGGATTGCACCGCCTTTCGAAATGATGCGGTGGGCAGATTGCCCGCTCCCAAGCCCAGGAAACCAATGCCCGAAAGGGAAACCGTTCTGTTGATGCTCATGGCGCAAGGAAAAATCCTGCTGGAAAAGCGCCCGGCCAGAGGCATCTGGGGTGGCCTGTGGTGCCTGCCTGAAATGCCCGTAAGCGAAAACGCAATCGAATATTGCGCCCGGCACTTCGGCATGGAAGTTCAGCCGTTACCGCCGCGCATACCGTCTTTTGTTCATATTTTTACCCACTTCAGACTTCGAATTCATCCGCATCCTCTGCAATTGAATTTATCTTCATCCGCTACAACAGGAGATCACATTGGGGTAGAGCGCATGTGGACAACACTCGCCGATGCGTTGACAGTAGCCATTCCGGCGCCGGTGGCCAAACTGCTCAATATGGCTGTTGCCTCGCGGAACGCTTGAAAGGCATGGATAATTGGAAGGAATGGCGGAAACAGCAACGTGCAGAGCTGATGGCCCTGAGGGAGACTATTACCGAAAACGATCATCGTTGCTGGAGTTCGGCGATTACGGAATCGCTCAAGCAGGGCTTCCCAGTTTTGCATAGCCGAGCGGTAGGGTTTTGTTGGCCTCACCGGGGAGAATATGATCCCCTTCCCTTGATGGATTTTATCCATGAGCGCGGCGCGATACTTGCGTTGCCTGAAGTCGTGAATCGGCATGAACCGCTGCGCTTTCGCAAATGGTGGCGTGAAGCGCCAATGAAAAATGGCGCTTACAATATCCCCGTTCCAGACAATACGGATTCGGTAGCGGTTGGCGCGGTGGTCATACCGATGATTGGATTTGATAAGCGGGGCTTTCGGCTGGGATATGGCAGTGGTTACTTCGACCGTACCCTGGTTGCAATAAAGCCCCGTCCGCTGACAATTGGAGTAGCGTTCGAAATTTTGCGGCTGGATAACTTACATCCTCAACCTCACGATATCCCTATGGACTTTATCGTGACGGAGGTTGGGATCCATTGCGTTACAGCAGCCGGACTGGAGCTCATCTCCGCCGAGGCCTGCACGGAATTACTGAAAAATCAGGGTTCTGCGCCCCAGCGGGGCATGAGGGAATGCACGACGCCAAGATGATCGAGTATACGCGCCACGATGAAATCCACCAGGTCCTGCACATTCCCGGGGTGATGATAAAAACCGGGGTTTGCAGGCAAAATAATGGCTCCGCTGCGTGCAAGTTTTAGCATATTTTCGAGGTGAATTGCGGAAAACGGCGTTTCGCGAGGGACCAGGATAAGTTTGCGATTTTCCTTCAGCATCACGTCGGCTGAACGCTCGATTAGCTTTTCACTCAGGCCTGCAGCAATTGCGGCAAGCGTCCCCATCGTGCAGGGGCATACTACCATCGCATCCGCAGGGTTGGAACCCGAAGCCACCGGGGCAAACCATTCCTCCCGACCGAATACGCGCAGCTGTCCTTCAGCGGCATTAAAGCGGCGACTGAACAGTTCCTCGGCTTCTTTAGCGCGGGATGGCAATACAAGTTGCATTTCCTGGTGTGCGACAATTTGCGCCGCTTGTGAATACAGTAGATAAACCCTATGGCCGGAAGCCAGCAATGATTCGAGCAGGCGCAGGCCGTAGGGCATGCCTGATGCACCAGTATAAGCAAGTGTAATTGTTTTTGATGTGTTCATAAGTGGCTCGACCGATCAGGCATCCAGTTCCCGATGGCGCAGCAGAACCTGATTCTCTTTCCGGAAGTGTTGTGCCAGTCTCTCCACAAAATATACCGAACGGTGGCGTCCACCGGTACAGCCAATTGCCACGGTCAAATAATTGCGATTGTCGCGAATGAAACACGGCAACCAATCATCAAGAAACCTCTTGATATCGCCCAGCATTCGATTGACATCGGCATTGGCATCGAGATAGTCGATCACCGCCTGATCTTTTCCCGTAAGAGGTCGCAGCAGTGCTTCGTAGTGGGGATTGGGAAGGCAGCGAACATCGAACACCATATCGGCATCCAGCGGAATCCCGTGTTTGAAGCCAAAGGACTGGAACAGGAGTGTCAGGTGTGCATGGTTGAGCCCGACAAAATCTCTGATCCATGCCCGAAGCGAATTGGCGCTCAAGTCGCTCGTGTCGATGCGATTCGCGAGATCGTGAATTTCGCGCAGCATTTCGCGCTCCAACTGTATGCATTCCGGCAAGGTCATGCGATTGTCGCTAAGCGGATGGCGACGACGCGTTTCTGAAAAACGCTTTACCAGCGTATCTGTTTTGGTTTCCAGGAATAACAGGTGTACATCCATTCCCTGCAGACGCAAATCAGCCAATTGTTGCGGCAAAAGGTGCAAGGTTTCGCGGCTGCGAGCATCAATGCTGACGGCCATGCGCTGATGGCCGGACTGGTTTAAATAAACTGTGACCTCTCGCAACAGGATTGCCGGAAGGTTGTCGACGCAATAGTAGCCGCTATCCTCCAGAACGGTGAGCGCGATGGTCTTGCCGGAGCCGGAGAGACCGCTGATGACGATCAGTTGCATGTGCTTCCTGAATTTGGGGATGGGTGAGTCCTGGGGAGACTCGCGTCGCAGTTCAATAACGCAACTGACTTTTCATTTTTTATTCGTTCTGGCCGTTTTCCATCTCTTGCTGGTGCCGTGCGAGAAACTCCTTTGCGCTGTCAATACCGCGTAACTGCAATACATAGTTACGTACCGCCGCTTCGACCAGCACCGCCAGGTTCCGCCCCGCCGCGACCGGGATGATTACCTTTCGAATATTCACATCTAGAATATTTTCGGTGACATCATTGATCGGCAACCGTTCTAAGGAATTAAAATCAGTACTGCTAGGTTTTTGCAGATGCACGATCAGCTTCATATTTTTCTTCCGTCGCACTGCCGTCTCACCGAAGATGGTACGAATGTTGAGCATTCCCAATCCGCGAACTTCAAGAAAGTCACGCAGCATGGAAGGGCAGCGCCCTTCCAGGGTTTCGGGCGCGATGCGGTAAAGCTCTACTACATCATCGGCAACCAGCCCGTGGCCACGGCTCACCAGTTCAAGCGCCAGCTCGCTCTTCCCAACGCCGCTTTCCCCCGTGATCATCACCCCCATTCCAAGAACGTCCAGCAACACACCATGCTTGCTGGTGAATGGAGCCAGCGCACGTCCCAGATAGAGGCGTAATAGCCAAATCACCTCCAGGCTGGACTGTGGGGAGCAAAACAGCGGGGTATGACAGGAATCCGCAACCGCCCGAATCGACGCCGGTACCGGGGCACCGCCCGTCACAATGATGCACAGCAGGTTGCTTTCGGCAAGCCGCTGCATGTTTCGCTGGAGGGAGACCTGGTCCAGCTGGTTGAGATAATTGACTTCAGTATCGCTCAGTACCTGAATCCAGTTAGGATGGATGAAATTGAGGTGGCCTATAATCCCTTGTGTTGAGTGGGCAACCGCATCATCATCAAGGCATTTGCCACCACCATCCCTGCCCGCCTCCCAGGTCAGACACAACTTCTGTTTCTTGTCATCAAATAACTGGGCGACGGTGAGACGGGACATTCGAATGGATCGCCTTCTGCATGTTTGTAAAACGGCGGCGGCTTGCCGCCCTTTCATTTAAAGCCGGACCTACCGTCCGAGTCAGCCCCGTTGATGAACGACTTCCGGACAACTCTGTTGTCCCGGTGATTCTCAATCAAGATGAAAAAACGAGCTGCCAACCAAGCTGATGATATTGAAAATGGCAACGGCGCTGCCGAACCCCGGGTTTGTGTAAATTTGACTAAGCCTGTTCCGCTTCCTGATCCTTTGGCCCACCATTAGTGTGATTGCGATAATCCGTACTTTTTTCCTTGCACCTGAGTATCTGGCGATCAAGCTTGTCCACCAGGTTATCTATGGAGGCATACATGTTAACGCTTTCGGTTTCGACGAAAATGTCCTTGCCCCGCAGGTGTACGTTGGCCTCAGCCTTTTGCCTGAGCTTTTCTACCGACAGGATCACGCTAACATCAATAACATTATCGAAATGGCGTGTAATCCTGGTCAGCTTCGACATGACATAATCGCGCATTGCAGGGGTGATTTCGACGTGATGACCGGTGAGATTGAGATTCATTAGACCTCCTGGGCTTGGGTTAAAAAGATTTGCGAAGGTTAACGGGCGGAATTTGGATGGATTCTCGATATTTTGCCACAGTACGGCGGGCGACCATAATGCCCTGCTGACCCAGAATCTCCGATATCTGACTATCGCTCAGCGGTTTCTTCGAATTTTCGGCATTTATCATTTGCTTGATCAGAGCCCGAATCGCAGTGGCGGAACAGGCACCGCCGGTATCGGTCGCTACATGACTACCGAAAAAATACTTTAGCTCGAATATGCCACGGGAGGTTCGCATGAATTTCTGCGTCGTGACGCGAGAAATGGTGGATTCATGCAACTCAAGGGTATCCGCAATCTCACGCAATACCATCGGGCGCATAGCCACCGCACCGTGTTCGAAAAATTGCTGCTGGCGCTCGACAACGGCAGAAGACACTTTGAGAATAGTGCTGAACCGCTGGTGCACATTCTTGATAAGCCATTTGGCTTCATGTAATTGGCTGGCTAAACGCCGTGAGGAATCGTCATGGCAGCGTTTCAGAATTTCGGCGTACAAGCGGTTGATCTTGAGGCGCGGCATTGCCTCCGGATTAAGGTGGGCTACCCACGCGCCGCCGATCTTTACCACGATGACGTCGGGTATGATGTAGCGGGCGACCGTAGAGCTGAACGCGGTGCCAGGCCTCGGATTCAGGTGGGTGATCATATACTGGATAGCACGCAGACATTCGTCGTCGCAATGCAACTGCCTTTTAATAGCGCAAAAATCCCGCGCCGCAAGACTTTCCAAGTGATTGGACACCAGGAGCAATGCCGGCTCGCGATAGGGCGTATCGTCCGGCAAAGCGCTCAATTGCATAACCAGGCATTCCCTCAAGTTGCGGGCGCCGACTCCGGGAGGATCCAAGTGCTGCAGGTGTTCGAGGGCGACGTGCAGATCGTCGATGTCTATCCCAAGCTCGGGCGGTAATAAATCGGCAAGCTCGTCCAGATCCTGCGCAAGATATCCATCATCATCCAGGCAGTCGATCAGTAAACCAACAATTCGCCTGTCGCGTTCGGGAATCTGGCTAAGGCAGAGCTGCGAATTAAGATGGTCTCGTAGACTGGGCGGCTCTGCCGCCTGCTGCGAAAAATCACGCTCATCCTCGTCATCCCGCGTACCGCGAGATGTACCTTCTTCCCGGAACCAGTCTGGTTCATCATTCGCATTTTTTTTAATGTCGGAATCAACATCAATTGCAAGCGAGTTCCCCGCTTCGTCCGAAATCCCCAGAGGATCCGCGGATAAGGATTCTAACCGGTTGTCGACCGGGTTATTCCGATAATCGGCGGTGTCATTTACCGATATATCGTCGAGTTCCAGAAGGGGATTTTCCTGTGCTATGCGTTCGATTTCCTGGTTCAGCTCGACAGTAGAAAGCTGCAGCAACCGTATGGATTGTTGCAGTTGAGGAGTAAGCGTCAAATGCTGCGACAGCTTGAACTGCAGAGTAGGCTTCATAATTTGGAAAACAGCGATGAACCCGGAGCGCTGATTAAACCCTGTTCACAACCGAAAATGTTCTCCCAGATATACTTTTCGCACATCTTCATTATAAATGATTTCAGCGGGAGTACCGTTGGCCAGCACTGTGCCGTCGTTAATAATGTAAGCATGATCGCAAATGCCCAGTGTCTCCCTTACGTTATGGTCGGTAATGAGCACGCCGATCTCCCGTTCTCTGAGGAAATGAATGATTTTCTGTATATCCAGGACAGCAATAGGATCAACACCTGCAAAAGGCTCGTCCAGGAGAATAAAACGCGGTTCAGTAGCCAACGCCCGGGCAATTTCCACACGTCGACGCTCACCACCCGACAAGCTAATGGCTGGATTGGTGCGTATATGCGTGATATGTAGATCATGCAGCAGATTATCAAGGTGCTCCTGCATTTCGCCACGTGAGTAGTTTTTTAACTCCAGTACCGCACGAATATTGTCAGCGACGGATAGCCGCCTGAAAATGGAAGCCTCCTGAGGCAGATAACTTAACCCCAGGCGCGCACGCTGGTGCATCGGCATCTGGCTCAAGTCACGCTCATCCAGGCATATGTTGCCGCTATCCAGCGGCACCAGCCCTACCATCATGTAAAAGCAGGTGGTTTTGCCAGCACCGTTGGGGCCGAGCAGACCGACAACCTCGCCGCTGGCGACAGCCAGCGACACGTCCTTCACCACGGTCCGTGATTTATAGCTTTTTTTTAAGTTATCGGCTTTAAACTCGCTCATTTTTTTTCGTAAACCGAATGAACCGAATGACATTCATCTCATCGACTCTCGGCGTTCGGATTCTGCTCCTTCTTTTTTGGCTGAATGACGGCCCGGACCCTCCCTTCGGACCGGGCTTGCGGAGCGGTTTGATTATTGCCCCCAATCACCTGGAAAAACTCATTAATCGCATCGTAGGAAATATAATCCCCGTATACCTCGTCCTGACCCCGCCTCAGTTTTGCCTTCTTGAAAAGCTCCACTTTGTCGGCTTTGCTGTCATATTCCATGCGTTCGCTCCAGCCCTCGACATACTCATCCTTGCCGTCACGCTTCTGCCGAAAACTGGCGAGATTGCCAAAGGCCGTCGCATGCTGGAACCCGTTGGTATCTTCCTTCACTGTCATCTTATCCGCCCGTATAATCAGTGTCCCTTGAGTGAGCACTACGTTACCGGTGAACGTGGCAAGCTTGTTGGCATCCTGCACGGTTGCACGGTCAGCCTCCAGATGGACTGGCTGATCGCGGTCTGCTTTTTCGGCCAGAACGGATCCTGTGAAGAGCATGCCAATGAGAAATATGATCAGGGCCTGTTTCATATATGTATGACAAACGAAAAATTGGAGCGTGATGCTGCGTGATGCTTAGCGTTTCTTGTTATGAAGAACTTTTACCTGTGACAATAACTGGGTAACATTGCTGCGGTTGTTCATTTCCATGCCAACGGCCCTTATAACCGCATAAGGCTCGGTAATCACCACTGGCTTATCGGTTTTCGCAATATCATCTTTTGGTACGAGATGCAGCAAGCTGGTAGTCAAGCTTGTTTCCGCGCGGCCTTTGCCCGCATTCCGCAATAACATGACGTTACCGGTCAGATAAATGTTTTCGTTGTTGCTGGATAATTTCGCGTGGTCAGATGTTATTTGCACAGCAGGCTTGCCGGGCTCAGTTTCAATGAAATAGGGTTGCTCCAGGTCAGTCGTATCATCATCCGGGTAATGCACCATTCTCTTCGCCAGGAGCATATGGCGGGCAATCCCATCACTGTCCATCTCAACACTTGAGAAGTTTTCAGCCACATAATCGGGCATGCGGCCCAGGCCGCCTTCCTGCGATGGGGAGGGCGTACGTAATGACGGGTTCAGCCAGAAGGGCGCCGCCAATACCAGCAGCGCGAGCAAGACGAGAGGAAACGTGATAATCAGTCGGCGGATCATTTAAGGTACATCGCCAATTGAGGCTCCAGTGTGTCCTGCGCCTCCATAATCATCTCGCAAATTTCACGCGCCGCACCGCGCCCGCCCCCCAGATGTGTAACATAATGCGCGTGCTTTTTTACTAGAGCAGGCGCTGCAGGCACGCAGATGGCAAGGCCGCAGCGTAACATCACCGGCAAATCTATCAGATCGTCACCTACGTATGCGCAGGACGAAGCGTCCAGCTTCTGTTCGCTCAACAACGCTTCGAATGCAGGCAACTTATTCTTCGCGCCCTGGTAGACGAGCGTAATGCCCAGGTCTATCGCCTTCAAATCCACACAGCGCGATTCCCTGCCGGTGATTAAAGCCACCTTGACCCCGCTGGCCTTTAGCATTTTTATGCCATGCCCATCAAGGCTGTTGAACGCTTTGATCTCCTCTCCGCCATCGGTGAGATATAGGCTTCCGTCCGTGAGCACGCCGTCCACGTCGAAGATCACCAAACGAATCTTTCTGGCCTTTTCCAGGATATGTTGCATGAGTATTAATGTGTCATAAACTTATAATGTTTTATGCCTGACGCAAAATGGAAGCCGCATCATCAACGCGCGATCGTTGCTCAACCCTCTTTACGGTAGCGGTTAAAAACTCTGAATGCTCCCCGTAGCGCTCAAGTACAGCTGAGGCTTGACAGCCGAGTTCCAGCTTGTTTGACAGATGAGTTATCAACCTTGATCGCCACACGGCAAAACAAAGGCTGAACCGTGCCCTGATAAATGGCAGTGTCAAGAAGATGGAAGAAGGAAGCGTTCAGCTCAATTGCCCATGCAGTTGCCAGCGAGTTCTCAACCAGGCACTCTGCGGGATATTTGTTCAGAGTTCCTTCACGCTAATGCGGTTGCGTTCAATGTCCTCGGAGGTAGACTGCAAGAAACACAGTCGATAGAGGTTACAGATGTATGGCGCAACTCTGGATATTTTTCTACGGTCAATTTTTGGGCAATGGAAATACTACCGATTCAACCACGCCACTGAGTTCTTCCACCATTACTTCTCTTCCGGCTTGCCCGGCGCCTATCTGCCTGAGGCGTGATATGACTTCCTGTACCAGCACTTCGGGAGCGGACGCTCCGGCCGTGATACCGATCCTGTCTTTGCCCTCCAGCCAGACTTCCTGCAATTGCTCAGCCCGGTCAATCATGTAAGCATCCACCCCGGCGTTTCTTGCCACTTCACATAACCGGTTGGAGTTCGAGCTATTGGGTGAACCCACTACGATGACCAGATCGCACTGCTTCACCATCATTTTGACAGCGTCCTGGCGATTTTGTGTGGCATAACAGATGTCGTCCTTTTTCGGACCGGTAATTTTGGGGAAGCGTTTTTTCAGTGCCTTTATCACACGTGTTGCGTCATCCACGGATAAAGTCGTTTGGGTGACGTAGGCCAGATGAGTAGGATCCTTGACCTTCAAATTCTCCACATCCTCTTCTGTTTCGACCAGATACATCGCCGGACCATCCCCTTCAGCCTGCCCCATGGTGCCTTCCACCTCCGGGTGCCCCGCGTGGCCAATCATGATAATTTCCCTTCCCTGCTCCCGCATTTTCGCCACTTCGATATGAACCTTCGTCACCAGGGGGCAAGTGGCATCGAATACCTTGAACTGTTGCGCCTCGGCTTCTCGTCTCACCTCGTGGGAAACACCATGAGCACTAAAGATCAGAATACTTCCAACGGGCACCTCATCGAGATTTTCGACAAATACGGCCCCTTTTTTTTCCAGATTCTCCACCACGAAGCGGTTATGCACGACCTCGTGGCGTACGTAAATGGGCGCGCCATGCATGCTCAGCGCTCGCTCAACAATTTCAATGGCGCGATCCACGCCGGCGCAAAAACCTCGGGGATTTGCAAGCAACACCTTGATCATTGGTCGTTCTCCATAAAAACTGTTATTTAGTAACGGCATTGTTCACTCAAAGCATTCAATTATTAACGGATCCCCTGTGGCAAATTCGCGGATGGAAGCATAGCCCCGGGTAAAAGCCAAGGTAAAAATGGATAAACCGCCATTTTAGAGCATCCTTTTCCTCAAGAGAACTTTTCTTTCAAATTGTTACAGCGCGCATGAGTGTTCGCTGTGCGTGTCCTCCGAGGGCATCACCCATCCCCCTGCGCTCCTAGCGTCAAACGGGCACTCTCCAACTGCGCGCAGACTATTTTCGCGGCCTGGATCACGCGCGCTGTCTGGCGGTGCATGAGATCGGGGTGCACGAAATACAAATTGTTGCGCCTTATCGCGCTGATGTGCGAAAAGCGGCCCAACAGGGCCTTCACTTCGCTTTCAGAAAATTCCTGCGACATACTGCTGATGATGACCTGGGGATCGGCTTCGAGCAAATTTTCCACGGATACGAGTGGAGTTAAAGAGGGCGCGGACCCAAATATGTTGACACCACCACATAGCTCGAGAATATCGCTGATGACATGATTGCCATTTACAGTCATAAGCGGCTGATGCCAAATTAACTGAAAAACTCTGATCTTCGAATGACTGCCATAGCTGCGCCTGATTTGATGTAGCGTCTCTTCGAAAGCGCCCGCAGTCGATTCAGCTTGTGTTGACGTGCCCGCCAGCTGGCCAGCAATGCGCAGCAACCGTGGAATGTCGTTCAGCCTGGCTGCCTCGATAGCAAAAACAGCCAACCCCAGCTTTTCAAGTTTTTCAATATCCGAGATGGCGTTTCCGCTACGCCAGGCAATAACCAGGTCTGGCCTCAAAGCGACAATTCGCTCCAGATCGAGATTGGATGCATCCCCAATGTTTGGAATGGAGCGGGCGGCCTCCGGATAATCACTGTATCGGCTGACCCCCACAAGTTTGCTGCCAGCCCCCGCCTCGAACACCAGTTCAGTGATACTGGGTGAAAGCGACACGATACGCGAGGCGTGCCGGTTTAACCGGATGTTGCGCCCGCGATCATCCATCAGCACGAGCGGCAGGGTTTGTGTTGAAGCTGGCGACGACACTTGTCCGGCAATACTGGCGGAGCCGGCAGCCCCAACGGGGGCGTAAAAGGAAACCCAGAGCGATAGCATTAATACGAGCAGAGGCCCTAAAATGCGGAGCTGCATTTTAGTCGGGTTACAGGGTACAGAGGAGCCAGAGAGATCACAAAATTGTTGGCAAGGGCCAGAGAGAGCGGAGGAATAGTAGAAGTCACAGAAGTCGTACCGGCCTCAGCCGAGGTGTACAAAACTTTCTGAAGCAAGCGCTCACAAGTTTGCTTTGAGCGAGCGTATGGGGATTGAGGGTTCCGAATCAGGCTATGGTTTCCTGGTAACGTCCAGCCAGGGCCACACGTTGTTCGTAGGATTCCCTTGCTATGCGAACGTCTTCCAGAAAAAGCGGCAGTTCCCTGATCAGCAGGGCCTGAGGTCCATCCACAAGCGCTTTGCCAGGCACCGGATGAAAATCCACCAGTATCATGTTGGCGCCAGCGATCACCCCTTGGGCAGTCGCGTTCACGATATCCAGGATTCCCTCAGGAGAAGCAGCGCGCATGCCGACAGAATGAGAAGGATCTATACAAACCGGCATGCGGGTCAGACGTTTGACCACCGGGACATGGGCAAAATCCACAAAATTGCGGTGAGGATCCGCCATGTTGGTCTTCATGCCGCGTAATCCGAATACGACTTTGCGGTTGCCCTCCGAAGCCAGATATTCGGCAGCGTTGAGCGACTCGTCCAAGGTAATGCCGAAGCCGCGCTTGAGCAGTACCGGAAAGTCCTGCTGACGCCCAACGATTTTCAGCAGTTCGAAATTTTGCGTGTTGCGCGTGCCGATTTGCAGCATAACCCCGGTAGAGTTGCCCGTCCGGTAAAGCGCCTCGCAAATTTCTTCCACGTGCGATTCATGGGTGATTTCCATGGCAATCACCTTGATGCCATATTTCCCCGCCAGCTCGAACACGTAGGGCAAGCAAGCTTTGCCATGGCCCTGAAAAGAATAAGGACTGGTGCGCGGCTTATAAGCGCCCATGCGCGTGCATACCTGCCCATTGTCGCGCAGTGCCTGCATCATGAGCTCGACATGCTCCAGCGTATCCACGGCACAAAGACCGGCAAACACATTTAGCGTATCCTGACCGAAGCGTACACCGTTATAATCAAAATGGGTGGGCCTGTGGTCGTTCTTGTGCCTTCCGAGAACCCGATACTCTTCCGAAATCCTGACCACATGCTCGACGCACGGCAAACTTTGCATATCCTCGATGGGTAACGCCTTGGTATTGCCGATCAAATACACCTCAGTAAGCGTCTGCTCACTGCCGACTTCGGTATGAATACGCGTGGAAATGCCGGGCAGATTGGCAAGATGCGCCATTAACTGCTTGTATTCGGCACTATCAGATCCCGTAGCCGGGTTCAGGACGAGAATCATGAAATGGATCGGTCTCGGAAAACTGGCGCGCGGAAGACGCCAAGGCTGTGGAAGACTTTAATTCTAACCGAAAAAACCGATCCTTGCCATTCGATCGAATATGGCGTTTAATGCTTTTGAAGGAAGGCCTCAACAATAGCGGCCCATGGCCATGCGATCAAATAAGTCAACTGCACGCCTCGTTCATGCATGACAGAGCGACGTCCCCAACCCCGAGATAAGAAAACCGAGTCCTATCCGCCCGCCATTTTTCTAATGGGGCCTACAGCTAGCGGAAAGAGCGGTGTTGCGCTGGAAATTGCCAGGGACTTGCCCGTGGAAATTGTCAGCGTGGATTCAGCCCAGGTCTACCGGCACATGGATATCGGCACGGCGAAGCCGGATGCGCAAACCAGGGCGGCATTGCCCCATCACCTTATTGATCTACGCGAACCGCACGAGCGCTACTCCGCTGCAGAGTTTGTCGGCGATGCGCTTGCCGCAATGCGAAAAATAACGGAGCGCGGCAATACCCCGCTGTTGACGGGCGGGACCATGCTCTATTTTCGCGCACTGTTGGAAGGTCTGTCTGAACTGCCTTCTGCAGACCATGGCTTGCGCAGCGAAATTGAAACCAAAGCCAAAAAAATCGGCTGGCCCGCGATGCATAATGAACTGCTACGACTTGACGCCGCCAGCGCGGCGCGCATTCACCCCACCGATAGCCAGAGAATCCAGCGCGCCCTGGAAGTCTGCTATATCACCGGCAAGCCCATGTCGGAGATTTTCAAAACGCCCAGGGTCTCCGGCCTTCCCTACCGTATTGCTCACATCGCCCTGATTCCCACCGATCGCAAATTATTGCATCACCGCATCGCACGACGCTTTGAGGAAATGCTCAAGCTGGGATTGATCGACGAAGTCCGTGCAATCCGTGATAAATTTCCATTAAGCAACACAAGCCCTTCGATGCGCTGCGTCGGTTATAAACAGGTATGCATGTATCTGAGCGACCAGGTCGATGCGACGGAAATGCGGGAAATGGCTCTTGCCGCCACACGGCAATTGGCGAAGCGCCAGCTTACCTGGTTGCGTTCCATGAAAGGATCAATTGAATTCGATTGCCTGGACGATAACCTGCCGGAACAAGTGCTGAGGTATCTAAAAAATTTCTGAACTGGTCCAGATCGGTTCGATAGGCGCAGGATATATTTGCTTGTCGATGCTCAACTCGTTTGTCATTTTTTTATCAACTCTGGTTGGGAAACATCATGAACGGAAAATACAAATCTATAGTTTTGACAGTAATGCTCGTCGGCGTTCTCTGTGTTGCCGGCTGTACAAAACATGAGGATAAGGTGCATGAATCGTGGAAAACTCCTGAGCCAAAGGCGCAAGTAGACGATAATACGCTCGCCGATACCCTGAGATCGGCGGTGCGGGCGGACCCGGAAGTCAAAAATGCGGATGTAAAGATCGAGGCACACAATGGCGAGTTTATGCTAAGCGGTACAGTGAATAGCCAGGCTCAGATGGATCGCGTGATGATGCTCGCCTGGATGGCTGAAGGTGTTCAAAAGGTGCACAATAAGATGAGCCTGAGCGGTGCGGCCGCGCCGACGGCTAAATAATCGTTCCGCACGCCTTGCGCATGCTTCCGTTCCATGGAAAAAGCGATGGAATTAATGCAAACTGACGCAGGAATATTATCTTGATCTCTTCTCTGCTGACGATACTGGTTCTGGTTCTCGGCGTTGTCCTTTTCGTCCCGCCAGTGCGGCGCGCTGTTGTTTCAAACCGTCTGCTTAAAGTCTTCCGCAGGATCCTGCCCCAGGTTTCGCAAACCGAACAGGAAGCGCTGGAAGCGGGTACTGTCTGGTGGGAAGGGGATTTGTTCAGTGGCAGGCCGAATTGGAACAAGCTGCTGGCTTATCCAAAACCGAAACTGACCGCGGAAGAAAAAGCCTTTCTCGCCGGCCCGGTTGAGGAGTTATGCGCCATGCTGGACGAATGGCGCATCACGCGCGAGCTGCACGATCTGCCCCCCGATGTCTGGCAGTTCATCAAGGACAACGGTTTCTTCGGCATGATCATCCCCAAGCAATACGGTGGCCGTGGTTTTTCAGCGCTGGCACATTCCGAAGTGGTCATGAAAATCAGCTCGCGTAGCGGCACTGCGGCGGTATCGGTGATGGTTCCGAACTCGCTGGGGCCAGCAGAATTGCTGCTGCAGTATGGAACGGAAGAGCAAAAGAACCATTACCTGCCGCGCCTGGCAAAAGGGCTGGAAATACCCTGTTTTGCATTGACCGGGCCGGACGCGGGATCGGACGCGGGCTCTATTCCTGATTCAGGCGTCGTATGCTATGGCGAATTCAACGGCGATCCGCACGTGCTGGGGATGCGTATCACCTGGGAAAAGCGCTATATCACCCTGGGGCCTGTCGCGACACTCCTGGGGCTCGCGTTCAGGTTACATGACCCGGACGGACTACTGGGCAGCAAGGAAGACCTCGGCATCACCCTGGCTCTGATCCCCACCAATACGCCCGGCATCAGCATTGGCCGCCGCCATTTTCCGCTCGATGCGGCGTTTCAGAATGGCCCCAACTCCGGAAAAGACGTATTCATCCCGATGGAATGGGTGATCGGGGAGCGTGAAGGGGTGGGTTGCGGCTGGCGCATGCTGATGAATTGCCTAGCCGCTGGACGCTCAATTTCGCTGCCCGCCACGAGCACTGGCGGAGCCAAGCTGGCGGCACGCACGAGCGGTGCATATGGCAGGGTACGTGTTCAATTCAAGACACCGATTGGACGCTTCGAAGGAGTGGAAGAAGCGCTGGCCCGTATCGGGGGAAATACTTATATGATGGATGCGGCACGGGTCATGACGGCCGGTGCGGTAGATATGGGCGAGAAGCCCTCAGTCATCTCGGCCATCGTCAAATATCATCTCACCGAACGCGGACGCCAGGCGATCAACGACGCGATGGATGTGCATGGCGGCAAGGGTATCTGCATGGGGCCCAGCAACTACCTCGGACGCAATTATCAGCATATTCCCGTGAGTATCACGGTCGAGGGTGCGAACATTCTTACGCGTAACATGATTATTTTCGGTCAGGGCGCAATACGCTGCCATCCTTATGTACTGAAGGAAATTCAGTCAGCGAACGACGGCAATTCCACATGGGCTTCAAGGCAATTCGACCAGGCATTGATACGCCATGTAGCGTTTACGGTCGGCAACGGTACGCGGTCGCTATTGCATGGACTGACCGGCGCGTCGCTTGCGAGCGCTCCCGGCAGCGTCGGCCCTGAAACGCAACGTTATTATAGTCAACTGACGCGCTTTTCCGCGGCGTTCGCTTTTCTCGCGGATATTTCAATGCTGGTTTTGGGCGGTTCGCTGAAGCGAAAGGAAAGGTTATCCGCCCGCCTTGGCGATATTCTCAGCATGCTCTATTTATGCTCGGCGGCACTGAAACGCTTCAAGGATGACGGACGTCCCGTGGCAGATGCGCCGCTGCTTCACTGGTCGATTCAGGATGCGCTTTATCGCATGCAAGAGGCATTCGATGGCTTGCTGGATAATTTCCCCGTCCGCGCTGCATTGAGGGGGCTCCTGCGTTTTCTGATATTTCCCTTGGGAAAGCCATTTTCACCACCATCGGATGAGATCGGCCACAACGTGGCAACATTGATGCTGACGCCCGGAGAAGCGCGTGATCGCCTGACTGCCGGTATTTATATGCCGGCGTCCCCTGATGAGCCGCTCAATGTCCTGGAACAAGCGCTGCAGTGCGCAATGGTAAGCGAAACAGTGGAGGCCAAACTGCGCGCGGCGGTGAAAACAGGCCAGATAAACGCTCAGGCTGACGATAAAATTGCGGAGGCTCTCAAGCAAAGAGTCATCACCAACGGCGAATTGGAGCTCATGGGAAAAATGAAATCGCTGCGCCGCCGCGTCATCATGGTAGACGATTTTCCTTCGGATTTCGGCAGTGCATCGGATAGAACGCAACCAGCCGCCCAAAGCTGAGCGGGGGGAGAAGGTGCGGACAACGCATGAACTACAGGCCATGAAAGTCTCCGAATAAGCTCTTGAGCCTGAACGCGCCGCTTATCCATGGATTTTCAAGTCAATAATAACAGCTGTAATAATAGCTGCAGATACAAGAGGGCAGAGACACCATGCAAACCAGGGAACAGGACCCGGAGGATATTATTCCGGTGGAGGTGGCGGAAACGCTCGACGGATTGTTCCGCGAGCGCTTGCGCCGTTCGCCCCAGAATATAGCCTATCGCGATTACGACCGCTCCAGCGGCAAGTGGCGTGATCTCACCTGGTCACAAATGGATGAGCGCATTGCCCACTGGCAGGCCGCTTTCTCGCGAGAAAATCTATCGCCCGGCGACCGGGTAGCCGTGATGCTCAGGAACTGCCCGGAATGGGTCATATTTGAGCAGGCGGCGATGAGGCTGGGACTTGTGGTCGTACCGCTCTATACAGCCGACCGGCCCGAAAACGCCGCTTATATCCTGCGGCACGCGAATGCAAAGGTGTTATTACTTGAAGAATTGGCCCAATGGCAAGCCTTTTCCGATGTCCGCGAGCAGATGAGCGATCTTGTGCGCGTCATCACGATCCAGAGGGAGCCCGACAAGACGGATGACGGCGTGGTGCGGGCGCTGTATGACTGGCTCCCCGAAAGGGGAGCTGAGCAACCGCCTGGAGAGACTGGAGCGGTACCGCATGTCAACCGCGATCCACATCAACTGGCAACGATCATCTATACCTCCGGCACTTCCGGCCGGCCGAAGGGGGTAATGCTGAGCCATTACAATATACTCACGAATGCTCGCAGCAGCCTGGAGGTCGTGCAGATACGACCGGATGACCTGTTGCTTTCATTCCTGCCGCTATCGCACACTTTTGAGCGCACGGGCGGCTACTACGTCCCGATGATGCGCGGCGCAACGGTCGCCTACGCCCGCTCGGTTCATCAGCTACAGGAGGATTTGCTGACCATCCGTCCCACCATTCTGGTTTCGGTACCGCGAATCTACGAGCGTATTTATGGCGGGATTCGCGCGAAACTGGTGGAAGGGCCGGCGCTGAGCAGGAAGCTGTTCCATATGGCGGTCGAGATCGGCTACAGCCGTTTTGAACATCAGCAGGGACGAGGCCCCCGGCGCGCTTCCCACCTGCTATGGCCGTTGCTCGAAACCCTGGTCGCAAAAAAAGTAATGAGCAAGCTCGGCGGGCGGCTTCGCGGAGCAATGAGCGGCGGAGCGGCATTATCCAGTGGAGTTTCGCGCATTTTTATCGGACTGGGGCTGCCTATCCTTCAGGGATACGGCATGACCGAAAGCAGTCCGGTGGTATGCAGCAATACCTTTGACGACAATGTCCCGAGCAGCGTAGGACGGCCTATTCCCGGGGTGGAAGTGAAACTCGGCGAAAACGACGCGTTATTGATTCGCGGCCCCAATGTAATGCTGGGTTACTGGAAGGATACGGAAGCCACCCAGGCAGTCATAACGCCGGACGGCTGGCTCAATTCCGGAGATATCGCGCGCATCGATGAAACGGGCCGGATAACCATCACCGGGCGGCTGAAGGAAATCATTGTCATGTCTACCGGCGAAAAAGTCCCGCCAGCGGATATGGAGGCGGCAATCCTGCATGATGCACTGTTCGATCAAGTCATGCTGATCGGCGACGGTCGATCCTATTTAAGTGCCCTGGTCGTCCTGAATTCGCGCAATTGGCAAAACATCGCGGTGCAGTATGATCTTGACCCCGACTGGCGCCAGCTATTGCGCGACCATAAGTTTGAAGAAATCCTGCTGGAGCGAATTGCTCATCAGATACGGGAGTTTCCCGGCTATGCCAAAATATACCGCGTGGCGCTCGCGCATGAGCCCTGGACTATCGACAATCATATGCTCACACCAACCTTGAAGCTGCGGCGAACGCGCGTGCTTGACCACTACAAGGCCGAGGTGGAAAGACTTTACGACGGCCATTGAACCCCTGCTACTGGCAAGTTTACGGCTGCCGATTTCGACAGGAGTAGCAGGGTATGGCGATAAGCTGAGACAGGGATAGAATGGATAGCCAACCGGAAAACCAGGTATCACTGCCTGATGATGATCCGATACTGCGCCTGGTACCCATGCCCACGGACACCAACTATGCGGGCGACGTATTTGGCGGCTGGATCATGGCGCAGGTGGACATTGCTGGCAGCCTCCCCGCGATCCGACGCGCACGCGGACGGGTAGCCACTGTGGCGGTGAACTCATTCGTATTCAAGCAACCGGTGTTTGTAGGGGATGTGGTGAGCTTCTATGCCAATATCGTAAAAACAGGCCGCACATCCATCACCGTGGACGTTGCTGTTTATGCCCAGCGCGGCCTGCGCCAGGGCAGTGATGAAGTATGCATAAAGGTTACGGAGGCGGTGCTTACTTACGTAGCGGTGGATGAGCATCGCAAACCGCGCGTCCTTCCGGACGAGTAAAAAAAGCGGCTCACAAGAGGAGGGTGCGAAATTGAATAACAGCAAATTCATGGTGCGCAAAGTCGCAGTGCTCGGTGCAGGCGTCATGGGGGCGCAGATTGCGGCACATCTGGTTAATGCCAATGTGGAAACACTGTTGTTCGAGCTTCCCGCCGAGCAGGGGGACCCCAATGCCAGCGTGATCAAAGCGGTGGAAAATCTGAAAAAACAGGAGCCCGCGCCCCTGTCGGTCCCGGCCCGCGCAACCTCCATTCAACCTGCGAACTATCGGCAGAATCTTGCATTGCTCAAGGACTGCGATATCGTAATCGAAGCGATCGCCGAGCGCGTTGACTGGAAAACGGGTCTATATCAACAGGTAGCGCCGCATTTGGGCGAACACACGATTTTCGCCAGCAACACATCCGGACTCTCGATCAATCAATTGGCGCGGGCTTTCCCTGAAAACCTGCGCCATCGTTTTTGCGGCATTCATTTTTTTAATCCGCCGCGCTACATGCATCTGGTGGAGTTGATTGCCTGCCAGGAAAGCGACGCCGCGATGCTCGACAGCCTGGAAGAGTTCCTGGTGACTTATCTGGGTAAAGGCGTCATACGTGCGAAGGATACGCCCAATTTTATCGCCAATAGGGTGGGCGTGTTTTCCATTCTTGCCACAATGCATCATGCCAGGGAATTTGCCCTTGGATTTGATGTGGTCGATGCGTTGACGGGTCCACTGATCGGCCGCCCCAAAAGTGCCACGTTCCGTACCGCCGACGTGGTGGGACTGGATATCCTCGCGCACGTGATCAATACCATGCGAGACGCATTGGCTGGCGACCCCTGGCACAAACATTATGCCGTGCCCGGCTGGTTGCAGACTTTGGTAGACAAAGGTTCGCTCGGGCAGAAAACCAAACGCGGGATATATCAGAAGGTGGGCAAGGAAATCCGGGTGCTAGATGTCGGGCGCCAGGAATACGTCCCGTCCGCGGGCGAGGCTGACAACGACATAAAGGAATTGCTCAAACGCAAAAATCCTGCGGATAAACTCGCCGAGCTGCGCGCCAATGCACATCCACAGGCCCAATTTCTATGGGCAATATTTCGCGACCTGTTCCACTATTGCGCCGTCCATCTTGGCACCATCGCCGACAATGCGCGCGACCTGGACTTTGCGATGCGCTGGGGTTTCGGCTGGAATCAAGGCCCGTTTGAGACCTGGCAGGGGGCGGGATGGAGCAAAATTGCCGGATGGATAGACGAGGACATCGCGGCAGGCAAAAGCATGAGCACGACGCCGCTACCCGAATGGGTGCGCGACCTTGGACGGCAAGCCAGCCCGGCCGTAAATACAGATATAGAGGGTGTCCACCGGGTGCATGGCTCGTACGCGCCCGCCACGAACACCTTCCATCCACGCTCGACTTTACCCGTGTACCGGCGGCAACTGTTCCCGGATCGGTTGCTCGGCGAGCCAGCGCAATACGGTGAAACCATCTTTGAAACCGATGCAGTACGGATGTGGCACACCGTTGATGATACCCGGCATGATGGCGTAGCCATTCTCAGCTTCAAGAGCAAAATGCATACCATTGGCAGCGATGTGCTGGATGGGGTTCAGCAGGCTATCGATGAAGCGGAGCGCAATTGGCGGGCGCTAGTGATCTGGCAGACCGAACCGCCCTTCTCCGCTGGAGCCAATTTGCAGAAAGCCACGGAGCGCCTGAAAAGCGGTGAACCCCCCTCCGCCTTCGGTCTATTGGCAAAAAAGCTTAAAAAAACGGCTCAGTCCGCCGTCCTCAAGGCCGCGCGCAGCCTGAATCTCGCCGACGCCCTGATGGCGGGAAAACTTGCCGAAGTGGAAGCAATGATAGCGCAGTTCCAGCAGACCTCGCAGGATCTCAGGTATTCGATGATCCCGACCGTTGCAGCGGTGGATAGGCTTGCCCTGGGGGGCGGCTGCGAATTCGTGATGCACTGCGATCGCGCGGTAGCCACCCTGGAAAGCTATATCGGCCTGGTGGAAGCAGGCGTAGGCCTGTTACCCGCAGGGGGCGGCTGCAAGGAACTCGCGTTGAGAGCAGCGCAGGATGCAAGGAATGGTGATCCGTTTCCTCTGCTGAAAAATTACTTTCAACTTGTCGCGACCGCCCAATTGTCAAAAAGCGCGGAGCAGGCGAAAGAACTAGGATACCTGCGCCGCGCGGACCCGATAGTAATGAACCGGTTTGAACTGCTGTATGTTGCCAAGGCGCAGGCGCTCGCGCTGGCTGAAGCGGGCTATCGTCCCCCGCTCAGGGCACGCGATATCCCGGTCGCCGGCTCGACCGGCATTGCCACCATCAAGGGCATGCTGGTGAACATGCGTGAAGGGAACTTCATTTCCGAACATGATTACCTGATCGGCAGCAAGATCGCCTACGTAATGTGCGGCGGCGACCTGACACCCGGCAGCCTGGTCGATGAAGACTGGTTCCTCGAGCTCGAGCGGACCGCGTTTATAGAATTGCTGGCGACGGAGAAAACGCAAGCGCGCATCGCGCATACTTTGAAAACTGGCAAACCGCTGAGAAATTAGCGCGAAAATGACATTCTGCTGAATACAGCATGCCCGATGGCTGGCGCGGTCTCGTGAACCATGCCTCATCTACCCGCGTCTAATTTACAATGGGATGGAGAACAAGGCGGGGAGAAACACGGCGGAAAGACCAAGGCGGGGAGGACAGTACATATAGTATGAGTACGAGTACGGCGAAGAAGCCGCAGAACGAAGCCAACGCGAGTATCGTTTCCGCTTTATTATGAATTAGCGTTAAAGGAATTTATGACAACCAGACAAACTCAGGATGCCTACATTGCCGCTGCCGTGCGTACTCCGGTAGGCAAGGCACCACGCGGGATGTTCAAGACCGTGCGGCCAGATGACATGCTCGCGCATGTGTTGAAAGCTGCGTTGGATCGATGCCCCGGACTCGACCCGGCAGCCATTGACGACGTGATTGCCGGTTGCGCCATGCCGGAGGCGGAACAGGGCATGAATGTCGCGCGTATAGCACTCTTGCTGGCAGGACTACCAAATAATGTTCCCGGAATGACGGTCAATCGTTTCTGCGCGTCGGGCCTCCAGGCAGTGGCGCTCGCCGCAGATCGCATCCGGCTGGGCAATGCCGATATTATTATCGCTTCCGGCACGGAAAGCATGAGCATGGTGCCCATGACAGGAAACAAGATGTCGCTGGACCCGGCGATATTTGAGCATGATGAGAACGTCGGCATTGCCTACGGCATGGGCATAACCGGAGAAAAAGTGGCGCAGCGATGGCAGGTCAGCCGTGAGGCACAGGATGAATTCGCCGTGACCAGCCATGCCAGGGCACTAAAAGCCATCGAGGCAGGTGAATTCAAGGATGAAATTGCACCTTATAAAGTGGAAGAGCACCGGCCCGACATTGCCTCGCATGAAGTCCGCAGCGTATCGGCCATAAGGGACACCGATGAAGGCCCGCGCCCCGGCACCAGCGAAGAAGTTCTATCCAAGCTGAAACCGGTGTTCGCGGCCAATGGCTCGGTAACCGCCGGCAACAGCTCTCAGATGTCCGATGGCGCCGGCGCGGTCGTGGTCGCGAGCGAAGCGGCACTGAAGCGCTTCAATCTTACCCCCATCGCCCGTTTCCTTGGCTACTCGGTGGCCGGTGTTCCCCCGGAAATCATGGGTATCGGCCCGGTCAAAGCCATACCCAAGGTCCTGCAACAGGTTGGCTTGAAGCAGGATGACCTCGAGTGGATCGAACTGAACGAGGCCTTCGCAGCCCAGAGTCTTGCGGTCATCAACGAGCTGGGGCTTGACCGCGCCAAAGTCAATCCCCTGGGCGGGGCTATTGCACTGGGCCATCCCCTCGGCGCAACCGGTGCCATACGGGTCGCCACGCTGATGCACGGCCTGCGCCGGCATCAGCAGAAATACGGCATGGTTACAATGTGCGTGGGAACCGGCATGGGCGTCGCGGGTGTGTTCGAGGCGCTTTGAAGCAAACGCCGGGACGTTAAACTGCCGGGTTACTTCCCGAAATAGACGTACGCTTTCTGGGGTACCCCTGATTCCTTGAAACGCTTGCGCTCGTCCGGATCCAGTTTTTTATCCCACCAGATGGCGCGCGCTTTTTTTTGCTCCTCCGGCAGTTGCGGATTTTTTTCGAACAATTCGCGCATGAACTTGGTGTGGTCAGATTCATATAGTTTCATTGTCTGATTATCCTTTCGTTGATTTATGCGTAGAACCGCCGATTATTACGGGCTTGGGTACCACGAACTTTACCATACTGCTTCATGCTCGCACAGCCCAGCATGGATAGCATCGGTAGAGGGAGGAGCGTAGCGCAACCCATCGGCAATTGATGGGTGCAGCTTGCAGCTTCACCGTCTGGCGAGCTACCTACCCTTCCTACCCGAGGCCTTGATGAGCTGTGCTTTACTTATCCGGTGCTTGTTTCCCAGGCCACACAATACACCGCATGCTCAAGGTTTGGGTCGCTCTATTTGGGCCGCTCTAATTTCCTGGCGAATTCCGTAAAAGGCAGCGCAAATTCATTTTCAAGTTTTTTTGCGCGCTCCGGCAAAGCTGCCCATACACGTTTGCCCGGGTTCTGCCTGAAAGCGAAAGCGATCAGATTGCCAGGCGGGTCAGCCGCCAATGTTGAGACGTGGCCGGAAAAGCTGGTCTTGATGCGGCTCAGGTAGTTTTGACAGCTCTTGTCTCTGCTGAGCAGATTAACCACTAGTAACCCACTGCGTTTCAATACCGCGTGGGCGTGGTTGTAAAAGTCCTGCGTGCAAAGCGAAGCAACCTGACAGCCATCGTCGAAGCCGTCAACCATCAGCACATCCGCGCTGGCGGGATGGCCGGCGATATATTCGCCCCCTTCCCCGATCACCACTTGCAGACGCTCATCATCGGGCGGCACAGAGAAATAATTACGCGCGGCTGCAATGACTTGTGGATTGATCTCAACCACGGTGGTTTTTGTACGGGATAGCCGATGGTAGACAAATTTCGCCAAAGAGCCTCCCCCTAACCCAATCATCAGGATATTTTCCGGATGAGGATGGAACAGCATAAAGCCCATCATGCAGCGCGTGTAAGCCAGTTCCAGTTGATTGGGAACGGTCAACCTCATGGCACTCTGTACCATGCTGTTGCCCAGGTGAAGCGAGCGAACGCCATTCCGCTCGCTCAGATGAACACATGATTCTTCCCGGGGACGCCGGGCGTTCAGCGTTGAAAAGCCTTGTGTCAAACCCATGCGGTTATCCTGATTGCGCCCTGGTGATGCCGCGAGTTTTGCTTTACAACTCGCTACATTTGACCTACTTTAATGAAACCCCGGGAAAGGGTGAAAACCCCGGAAAGGGCAGATCATCAATTGAGGCAAGATCACCCTTCAGGGAAATGGTCCGCCCTCTTTGATGGATTATTCCGAATTGCGGGTTCACAATCGCTCTAAAAGCGTCGAGATTCAAGGTTCAAGCCATGAATAAATCAATTGTAGTCTTCCTTGCGTCATCCTGCCTCTTATCGGCCTGTGCGAGTATCGGGTTAGAAGAAAAAACGGAAACGTATGGGGCAAAATTCACGGGAAACCATAATACTCTGGCGCGCTGTGTCGTCAACAGCCTGCAGTCGGACAGCCGGTGGCTTATCCGGGGCCTGCAATATGACGTTCGGCAATATCCCGGGATCGAGGCCACCGAAATTTATGCCTACCCGTCTGGCTCACTGCCGGGCACCTATGCCCGTAACTCACCAGAAAACCCTGACGCCGTGATCAGTTATAACCCACCTGTACCTGTGACCCATACGTTTTCGCCGGCTGCCAACTACAGCCGCAAGGCGGCCCCCGGTTATTCGTTCCTTTTAACGTTAAAAAGGACCGATAATTCGACAGTGGTCGCAACACTTGCCGGAAAGCGCTACGAGGCCCGCATCGCATGGGAAAAGCTGAAGGCGTGCTCGGCTGATTAAAACCCTTTAATGACGCCGGTCGATTCCCCGCTTATCCAGTCAGTATCTTTTCAAACCCAGCAAAACGGGAAAATGCCTCCGGCCTCCGGCGCATCGTCATTTTACGTGCTGTTCGCGATAAAATGCATTTTTGGAAAACTCCGGGTCTACTGAAATAATGATGGGTAAATGATGTACTTATCCAAGTCCCCAAGGAAGTCCCCGAGGGCGATATCCGCGCTGCGAACAGCTGGGCTGGCATTCATATTGCTCGTTCTCCCGATGCCTTTACCCGTGCTGGCGGGAGACTTTGAGGATGGAATGCAATTCATCCTCGCCAAGGACTACCCCAAGGCCGTGGAATCCTTCAAAAAAGCCGGAGCCCAGGGTAATGCGGATGCGCAGTTCAATCTGGGCGTTCTATATTCTCAAGGGCGCGGCGTTCCCCAGGACCATGAGCAGGCTGCGAACTGGTTTCGCAAGGCTGCGGAGCAGGGAGATGTGCCAGCAGAGTCGATGTTAGGCTTCCTATACCTCAAAGGCCAGGGGGTCAAGCAGGATTACCAGCAGGCAATGTTCTGGTATCTCAGAGCCGCGGAAAAAGGGTATGCCATAGCCCAGCACAATCTGGGTGTCATGTACGCAAAAGGGCAAGGGGTTGCCCAGGACTATCAGAAAGCGCTGTCGTGGTACCTCAAGGCGGCGGATCAGGGCCACGCCCCCGCGCAGGCCATCCTCGCTTTCATGTACCTCAAGGGACAGGGTGTAGAACAGGACGATAAACAGGCAGCATCCTGGTATCAAAAAGCCGCGGAAGGTGGATACGCGGAGGCGCAATATGCGCTTGGCGTTCTCTACGCCAAAGGCCGCGGTGTGCCGCAAAAAGATCAGGAGGCGGTATCCTGGTACCGTAAGGCCGCTGAACAGGGGAACCCGGACGCTCAATTCAATCTTGGCATTTCATACGCCGCCGGCACGGGCATTGCGCAGGACGACCAACAAGCCACGTCCTGGTATCTCAAGGCAGCGGACCAGGGAAATGTAAAAGCCCAATTCAAGCTTGGCGTGGCATATGCCCGAGGCCGCGGCGTCACGCAGAATGATTATGATGCGGTGACCTGGTACCGCAAGGCGGCGGAGCAAGGCTATGCGCCCGCTGAATTCAATCTCGGGACCATGTATGCCACCGGAAAAGGGGTCATGCCGGACGATCATCAAGCCGTGTCCTGGTACGCCAAGGCCGCCGAGCAGGACGATGCGGACGCACAATACAATCTGGGCGTGAGGTATGACACCGGCCGGGGCGTAGCCAAAGATGATCAGCTGGCTTTGTCCTGGTACCGTCAGGCGGCGGACCAGGGATATGCGCGTGCGCAATACAGCCTGGGGGTGAAATACGACAATGGGCAAGGCGTCGCGCAGGATTATGCACAGGCGCTGTCCTGGTATCGCAAAGCTGCCGAGCAGGGTCATCGCGGAGCGCAAACCAACCTGGGGATTCTATATTACAAGGGCAACGGGGTGAAAAAAGATTATGTGGAAGCGGACAAGTGGTTCAGTATCGCCAGCGCAGGTGGTTATGAGGATGCGAAAGAGAACCGGGAACTCATGGAAAAGCTCATGACGCCGGTACAGGTCGCTGAAGCGCAGCGATTAGCGGACGAATGGGCAAAGGTGCATCAGAAGTGAATAGGATATGAATCAGTTGCAGCGCAACGGCAGCGCATAGGTAGCCCATAGCCGCCCACGGCGAGCTCCCAGCCGCGTATGGCCGCCCCAGTCTTTGGGACTGGGGAAAAAATAAACGAGAACCAATAAATAAAATGGCCGAGCGCGTGTGGGTGCTTTGCGTGTGTTCGCCTTTGCCCCGCCAAGCTACCAAGCTATTTGGCCTGTTGAGCCGTCCCCTTCTCCTTGGCGATGGGACTCTGGACCGTGTACCCCTTCTCTTTCATCTTGTATCCTCCATAAGCTCCCGCTCCTCCCGCGACCAGATACCAGCAGCCCGAGAGCATCGGAATCAACGCGAGAAGTATGCCCAGCCGAACTATTTTCTTCTTCATCTTCATTGCAATTCTTCTTATTGGGGTAGAAACTGCAATTTTAATCCATAAATCACTCTTCAGAACAGGGGGTTGTAAACTTGAATCCTGCCTCGCGCCAGTAGTTGGTGATGATTCGGCGTGCCTTCGCAGAACGGTATCGATGAGCCCCAGGTGGAGGGTCCTGGCTCGGATATAACCAGATTGTTCGGCTAGAATAAAATTTTGGAGGGACTTTCATGAGTACAGTGTCGGAATCCATGCCGCGGATCAGGCGGTTGCTGGTTGTTGCACTGGTCATGCTTTTGCCGGCATGCCAATCGACGGATACACGGCAGGTTGGCGGGCTGCTCGGCAGCATAGGTGGTGCTATTGGAGGGAGCTACCTGGGAAGATATATCGGGGGCGGTACAGCGGGCAGTATCGCGGCGTCTGTCCTAGGGGGTGTGGCGGGTTGGTATGTGGGCGCCGGGATTGGGGAGCGTCTGGGAAAGAATGACCAGCAAAAGATGGTCGAGGCATCGCAACGAGCATACGATACCGGGCAACCGCAGACTTTCAGTAGCCCCGATAGCGGCGTGAAAGGCAGGGCTGAGATTGTGTCACCGGCCCAGCAAGCTCAAAATCCTGAATGCAAGACCATCAGGCAAACCGTCGTACTCAAGGATGGGAAAACGATTACCGAGGACGTCAATAACTGCAAGTAATAGGTCCTGATGCGCGTGTGCATGCTGGATATTTTCAAGTGAATCCGATACGCCGCCGTTAATCTCACCGTGGCGGCTCACTGTGGCGATCGTGGCGGAATCAGAAACCTGTGCCATGCTCTAGGGGGCCTTGCCTGACAAGCTCAGCGGTCGTCTCATAAATACCTCTACCATACCTCTACGATCGGTCGCCAACGGAGGCTCAGCTCCCGTTTTAATTTATGATCAGCCTTGCGAACGCATGTGTCGGGCTTAAGGCAAGGGACCGCAAGAATGGTATTATTCTCATTAATTCGATAATGAAGCCGTTATTGTTGAAATGGTTGGTTTAGGAAGTTTAACTGCATTGCTATGAAACAGAAAAAAGGGAAACCGTCCCCGAAGATAATATCGCTCAGCCAGAAAAACTCGAGCACCGGGCTTGAAGAGCTTAGGCAATCTCATTCCGTTCTTCAAGCCCTTATTGCGCTAGTGCCTGCCGGCATCCGAAGCGAATTTGTTGAGTTGCTGCAATCTCTTGCCGAAGATGGCAAATCTCCAGAATCGTCTGATTCTGAACGTCGGCGCGCTCTCCAGATTGTGGAAGAAATCTGCAGGCAAGAGCCTCCCGTCGGGCAAACTGCACGGTATGAACTCGAGCGCAGAGCGGGAGATAGACGACGGGGTGATAGACGACAACCCAATAATTTCGGAAGACCCTGGACGTTGGAACAGCTGCAGACCTTGGAAACCCTTGCCAATCAGAACACGCCGATAAGACGAATTGCGCTCAGGCTGGGCAGGACTTCAACCGCAATTCAGTCCAAAGCCAGGGAGATCGATCTGCCCCTCAAGCTGATCAGTTAGCTTCAGCCCACAGGCAGGTGGATTGAGAAATTCGGCGCGGTAATGTTCGCAGCCATTCGCGGGAACAACCGGAATCATCGTAAATCTCCCAGTCAGGAGCGGAAGGTTTTACGACGTGATCGAAGAAGATCATGACTTCCGGCGCCATTCGTCGCCGACTTTTTCATATTCCTTCTTTACCGCCGCCCAGGCTACCTTATGGGCGGTTTCCTCTCGAGACGCATGGCCTTTGCGCTCCTCCGGGTCCTTGTACTCATCCCAGGCATTATTGAAGGCCGCCCGGTAAATCTCCTGGGCATGCTTCGGCAACACGTTTTTAACATTCTCGGGAAGGTCATCCAGTGTTCGGTAGGGCATGGTGCGTCTCCTGAAATCCGTCTCTTGAAATTTATTAGGAAAGACGTCGCAGCAGCTAAACCAAGGAAGCGGGTTTAGCTTATGAATTCGGTTGATAGGCACCAGGATTCTATTTCCTATGTGTCTAACGCTGGCAGCTCTGCCTATAGCAATAGCTTGGAAGCCCTTTTTAACTCCCCGTAGCCCCACCTTAAGCTCGACTGTGCGGAATGCCACCCGCTAAATAGAGACTTCGGGCGCAAAATGAGCAAGGACTAATCCGTGTTTCCGTCAACGATCCTCGGATACACCAGGTTAACCGGCTTGCCTAACGGTCAAGAAGAAGGGGCCGTATTTAATACCCCCCTGATCCTGCTGACGTTCCAGAGGTGCTCGAGCCCTGCGAGGAACTCGATCCCATCCCCGTAGACTGCCCGGTTGAGCGTGGTCCTTCCGACCTTGAGTAATAGTAATCTCTTGACGAGTCTTTTCCGTACGTGTGCGAGCCTGACCCTTGGGACTTTGCATAGTCGGCTGATTGGTCTTTTCCATATGCATGTGAGCCTGACCCTTGCGAGATTGCATAGTCGCGTGCCGCGTCTTTACCGTATGTGTAGGTGCCCGGGTTCGAGATGGAGCTGGCTGATTTTTTGGCTGTGCTACTTTGAGCTTGAACAGTGCCTACTGCAGCAAACATGGCGGTAACGATAAGGATCGATCGAGCCGTATTTTTCAAAGCGAAAGTATTTTTCATGGCCGTTTCCCCATTTCAATTCAGCAAAATTGCTGAATCAAAATAGTACGCCAGCGCGAGAGTTGTTCCGTACGTTGCCGTACCAAGCAAACGCGCGAAATTAGCTCATGGATCGCATCTAACCCCCGGCCTGTCACGGAGCCTAACAATTTGCTCACCCGTATATCCTTCTTCGGGGCCGTTCCACTCTCGAATGGAAGAATTGGAGGCTGATCCTAATTTCTCGTATGTTTGATGGCGGGATAGTTTCGAATATGCATGGAGAGCCCTCGGCTATTTTTGTTAAGCATTTGAAGGAGCGCTGTGCGAAATATTTTAGTACCGCAGGGCCTGCTTTCTTAAGCAAAGTTATCAACTACTTCGGGGGTCATGAACAGGCAATGCGCGAGGTTTGTGAAAGCGTGCAATATTGGGTAACAGCGGTTTCCCACCAGCAGGGTGCGTTAACAGCATTGCAAGAACGCGTTACATCGTTTTGCGCTTGTGAAAAGTGCGGGAATTCTTGCCGCCGAGTTTGAAATACTGCCCTCCAATATAAGGGAAATTAACGAGTCGGTTTTAAGTGTGTGGAGAGCGTGGCTAGATGACGCCCGTAAGCTGAGTGACGGAGATCGTGGAGTGAGAAATGTACGCGAGTTTCTGCAAAAGCATGCTATGTCGAGATTCGATGCTGGCAGAGGCCATGCCTCTCTAATTAGAGATTGTGCTGGCTATCGGAATAAAGATTTATTTCTTTTCAACGATGCCGGTTTTAAGGAGGCATGTGGCGAATTTGACCCGCGCCTAGTTGCAGCCGAACTACTAAAGCGTGGGGATGTTGGTCGTGGACGATCCTGGGCGGTATAAAAGCAAGCGCTCCATACCGGGCGAACTGGGACGTCAGCGATTTTATGCAATAAGAGAAGCTGTTTTAGAAAGTGATTAACCAGCCGTAGAAGGAGATGGTTTAAGCAACAATCGATGCGAATAAATTGGCCTTTTCCTCTTCATGCGTAACAAACCGTTTGTAATCCGCGAGCAGGGAATTCAGGCGACTCGCCTCTACTGTTACTATCCCCCTCAAGTTTAGCTCTATTTTTTTAATTTGGTCCGGCGTGGCCACATCTGCAGCTTAATTGAAAATTCCTCTCGCCCTTGGTGCGATTCAAAAGCGGCTCAATCACATCACGAAAAAATTGGGGTGACGTAAGCTGGTTAACGCATTTTATAAGCAGACCTTCTGAAAAATAGGTTTCAGAAGGTGGAGCATACGGCCCAGTGTGTGTTAGTTTGTACTGTTGGCTTTCTGCTACTCTTCGGTAATTGCCGCCAACTTTAACAAAAATCCGATTTACCAATTCACTCAGCAATTCACTCTCGATGACGCCATCAACGGCGTTAAGATTGACTAAATTCTCTTCTATTGTCGGGATAGCGAAATGTCGGGCGAAGCGATCCTTGTCAATGACGGATAGAAATTGCAAGGTGGCGCGCCAGGGTTCCCAATTTTTCGCAATCGCTTTATAGATTTTTTCTGCTTGAGCTTCCGTGCAACTCCTAATAAATTCTGCCGGGAAAAAATCTAGGAGGCTTTTATGTATGAAGGTGATATCTCACCCGTCTTCTTGAAGCAAGCACGCTACTTTTACAATATCGTGTTTAAAACCATCCTGGTCGCACTTTTCATCTGTAAATTTCAAAGCATCAGAAAATGCGGTATTAAATTGTTCAAGTTTTAACGTGACGGTAAAATTCCGGCTTAGAACGGAAAAACAAAAAGCTGCGAATAATTGGGCAAGTTGTCCTTCCGCTAATCCGGATTTATGAGTACGTTTAAAAGCCGGCTTCGTTCCCTGCTGGAAACACGAGCATATCCGTAGAGCGCCATGGATCAGTACTTGTCTCGTTAACCTTTAGAGCCTTGAAAAATAGCATGCCGGAAATCGCAAAACAACCCTATTGAGACACGAGAAACGTCTCATGGCGGCTACCCGTTTGGGTATATCGATACGGTACAATTTGAAATGTCGGTAAATGCTTGTTGAGCAACGGATGTTGCGTGCGCAGCTTTTTGATCCAGCAAAAATTCAGTCAGATAGGGAAAACATGGCCCAGTTCATCAACACCAAAGAAAACATCGTCACCGAAGCCGTCGATGGTCTGGTCGCGGCGTCTGGCGGTAAGCTGGCGCGGCTCGACGGCTATCCGCATATACGGGTGGTCGTACGCAATGACTGGGACAAGTCCAAGGTCGCGTTGATCTCGGGAGGCGGATCGGGCCACGAACCGGCACATGCGGGTTTCGTCGGGGAAGGGATGCTGACGGCTGCGGTGTGCGGCGACATCTTCGCCTCGCCGACAGTCGACGCGGTACTGGCAGGCATCCTTGCCGTGACGGGATCGTCCGGCTGCCTGCTCATCGTCAAGAATTATACCGGTGACCGATTGAATTTCGGGCTGGCGGCCGAACGCGCTCGCCAGTTCGGCTTGAATGTCGAGATAGTCATCGTCGACGATGATGTGGCGTTGCCCGACTTGCCCCAAGCCCGCGGCGTCGCCGGCACGCTTTTCGTGCACAAGATAGCCGGCGCGTTGGCCGAGAATGGTGCCGACTTGGCGCAGGTCGCCGCGGCCGCGCGCAAGGTCGTGTCAAAGACAAAAAGCATCGGCATGTCGCTAAACACCTGCACCATCCCAGGTTCGCCAAAGGAGGATCGCATCCCGCCCGGCATGGCCGAGCTTGGGCTTGGCATCCACGGTGAAGCCGGGGTTGAGCAGGTCGAGTTCAAGGACGCGAGCGAAGCTGTCGCTGCCCTGGTCGAGCGCCTGTCAGCTGCAATGGAAGAAAAGCCGCATGTCGCTATGGTCAACAATCTCGGCGGCACGTCGGTCATCGAGATGTCGATCATCCTCAACGAAATCCGGCGGTCAGCGATTGGCGAGCGGATAACCCACGTCATCGGGCCGGCGGCCATGATGACATCGCTCGACATGCATGGCTTCTCGATTTCAGCCTATCCTGCCGACGATGCCGAGATCGCCCTGCTCAAGCAGCACACGCCGCTGGCAGCATGGCCGCGGGTCTCCCGGCTAGGCCAGGTCGCGATTCAGGCGCTTCCGGACGGCCTGACGCCTGTCGTTCCGATGCCCTCGATGCACAAGCCGACCAGGGAGTTCCTGACCAGTTGCTGCGAGGTTCTGATCGCCGCCGAGAACGACCTCAACGCGCTTGACGCGAAGTCAGGCGATGGCGACACCGGCAGCACGCTAACCGGCGCGGCACGCGCCCTGATCAGCGCCGTGGACCGATTGCCACTTGCCGACCATACCCAGCTCTATCGAGCCATTGGCTTGGAGCTTTCCCAAACCATGGGAGGCTCGTGCGGTGTGCTCCTCGCCATCTTCTTCGCCGCAGCGGGCGATGCCGCCTCAAGCGGCTTGCCAATGCGCGAAGCGTTGCAGGCCGGGTTGCGGAGAATGCAGGAGATCGGCGGGGCACGTCCGGGTGACCGCACCTTGGTCGATGCCCTTGCACCGGCCCTTGATGCCCTGGAAGAGAGCCTGCCCGAGGCGGCGAAAGCCGCGCGTGCGGGTGCCGATCGCACTGCCCACATGAGCAAGGCGAATGCGGGCCGCGCTTCCTATGTCAATGCCAAGCATTTGGTCGGTCACGCTGATCCAGGTGCTGAGGCGGTCGCGCGACTGTTTGAACACTTGGCCAAATTTTAGATTGTAAGCATCTATCACATATATAGAATATGGTAAAAACATTCATGAACCCGCTCTTACACGGCTGGAAGCCGAAGAAGAGGATCCGAAAGTCACCGAATTGCGCACGATGCTTGATCAACGCATCGCAGAGGCGCAATTGCCGGATCTGATTCTCAGTATCGCCGCCGAAGTCCGCTTCAGTTGGATCATTCTCGGACGCGAGCCGCGCTCGCACCAAGAACTCCTCATGGCCTATGCCGACATCCTCGCGGACTGTCGCACTGTCGGGGTCGATTTATGTCCCCGCATTAAGAGAAGCCATTCCTTCCGGTTATTTCTTCGCTGGCTACTTTGAATGAATACCTAGAAACTTTAGGGGCTACACGCACCATGGATGCAAACATGTTCTCCAACTTTATGTGATTCTCAAGAAACCCCTTCACCGCGTGCCAATCTGGAGACATGGCGATCTCTTGGTTTTCATCCAAACGATTGAGAAAAGTGTGTATCGTGTTTGATTCACCAGTTTTCAGTGGCTTCTCTAGTTCATTCAAGAAATACAAAGAAATTGATGGGTTGCCGGTAATCAGTGCGAGCAAAATCATAACCGCCTTGAACTCGCCGCTCTTTCCATCTTTGCCAATAAATACGGCTATCTCCGTTGGTTGTAACCCGGCACGAATGAGTCTGTAGCAATTCAGAAATCTCTTGACAGCTCGGGGCGAGCGACCGATCAGCTTAGTCAACTCTTTCATGTACTCGATTTCTGAGTCACTGAGCGTCAAGCTCTCGGGTGCTAAATCGATTACTTCTTCGTCGTTGATCTGTTGCTGTTCGAGTTTGATGTGACGGCTAGCTGGCTGGGCCGTAGGTTCGCCATTTCTCACCGCTGTCGCCTGTTCACTTTGCTTCTCCTCCTGCATCTTCACCCCCACCGTCTCTTGCTGCGCCGAGGCGATTTGTCGTGCAGCTAAGGCAACAGGTCCATCGGAAAAGGCTGAAGTCTCCTTCTGCTGCACCTTATCGGTTTTCACTTCACTTGCCCCTTTCTGCTTATCCTTGCCGTCCCTGCCAACAACCTTTATACGGCTGTCCCTCGTAAGCCCTTCCAGCAACGTCCTGCATGTAACGTCTTCCATTGGCTTCAGCCAAAATGGAATCTGAAAAATCTTCTCGAGGTAGTCGTGGGGCGTAGCAATTTGTCTAGTGCTGAACTCATGCGGGTTGTTCGGTCTTTTTTCTTCCCCATGTTCAACTGTACGCAACCACTCGTAGCTTTCTTGCAGAGAATGAATCATCCATCTTGGATCGACAGAAACAACTACTACAAAAAGCGGAAAGGCGAGAAGTAAGTGAATTGCCTGCAAGACTTGGACGACGCGCTCAGGCGGACAGCGATCTAGGTCATCAATATAAAGTACGATCCGATTAATCGTGTTGCCATCCGTGGCTCCGTTACCCCCGAGTTCTTCTGCACGTTGCTCCTCAAACAGCGTCGACAGTTGTTCGAAGTCACGCCGAATTAGCGCCGGCACCCCTAAGTGCCTCCTGTAGTCATCGGCTGCTGCACGGTCTTCGATGAACTCGGCGAGAAGCCTGCCTGTTGTCGTCCCGGCGATCTCTGCTTCCAGCTCCTGCACTTGTAGGTTAATAGTATCGGCTTCGCGCTCCGCCTCTTTATACTGCTGCGTCATAACATCGAGCTCGCTTGTTAACTCCAGAATTCGCTTTTGCCGCTCCTGTTCGATTGAGTCTGCTTTTTCTTGCAGAGCAGACAACACCTTTCGAAATTGCTTCCAATAAGGCGTTATGGCGATCAGCAAAGTAAGCAAAAAGGTAATGGACGACGTTAAGAAGGCGCCGATATTCGCGAACACCTCACCGTAAGCAGTCAGCATCTCACGGAAGAAGTTGAAAGTGCTTGGCATAAGTGCGAGGATTCCAACGCCTGCTAAAGCTACGATCCACTTGCGAAGCTGCTCTGGGTCACTTTTCCAAAGGTTCCAATTGGCGCGCACGCGGTGGTACCGGCCCTGCACCTCCAAGTATTGCTTTTTCACAGCTGCTGCCGACGTTAGGGAATTCTTTGGTACGCCTAGTTGCTCTAGCAGCGCCTGCTGTTCCGCCGTGAATTCGATGGATACACTAAGCTGATTCAAAACGTTTAACGCCAGCTCGTCACGCAGTCTACTTAGTTCTGTAACCGTGTCGTCCCGACTGCTTTTTGCTTGCACAGCCCGATCGCGTGCTCGCGTCTCCTTTATTTTTAGTTGGGCTTTTCGCTCCTCCGCTTTAGCCTTTACTTGTCTCTTTAAGTCCAGTTTCTCTATCAGAACTTGGCGGCGGGTATCCGCGAGACTGCTGTCTTCCTGATCGGAGAATTTCAAGTTCGTAAAAATATGCTCGACCAGACTGGCCCACAAGTTTCCCTCAATGTAGTGCCAAGCATTGAATTCAATCTGCACGATGTTCTTGTAGTAGCCAACCGCATTCTGCTGCAAGCCGGAATTTCTAGCCTCACGCGATAGCTTTTCCACTCGTGCCTTTAATTGCCGCATGAAATGGGTTTTTCCAGAGCCCCAGTAGCCAAACAGACCGATGGAAAGCGGCGGCTGAACGGTCCATGCTGCAATCAGAGAAGCTAGTGCATTGACGTCGCGAGTAATGTTCAGCAGGTCTTCTCCCTGCCAGCAATCGGTCAGAAATCCGGGTAGAGGAACTCGGGTATGCGATTGAGTTTGCTGGGTAGGCGGCTCCTTCGGTATAGCGTCGTCGAGCCCAATACCAAGTTCGCCAGACTGTCTTGCTTCTCCAGGCAGCAGTATTTCGTGCCACGCGTTATGATCATCGCCGGGCAGGGACTTGATGACAAAGTCTAAGAAATTTTTGCGCAGCCGCATGAGGTCTACCCCCAGCGACAATATCTTCGCCGCCACACCCGTAGTCGCGTCAGGCGGTTGGTAGAGAAGTAGCGCCGCAAAAAGGTGACGCGAACTTATGACCCCCAATTGATTTTTGGCGGGGCTTGAGAACTCAGAGGCCTTTTTCGACTTCGTCTCGATCTCTGGCCGCGTCGTTTTCACCGAGAAGCGGTGAGCAGCGTTCAATACCGCGAGCATGCTGGTGCTAGGCACCTGTGCCAGATCCTTATAAGCCCCAAAATCGATTCCATCGGTTGAAGAATATTGGACGCGCGGGAATTCACGGTTAAAGATTATTTCATAGATTTTCCGAGTTCGGCTTTCCCGGAGTTCTTCCCAAAGGAACTGCGGAGTTCGAAAGAAATCGGACGAGTCACGTCCGCCCTCCGCAATTGCGAAGAGCAAACACGACGTCGTTACGAAACTCGTGTTTTCTTTAAACGCAGCTAGGACTTGAGCGCGGTGAACAATTTTATTGGCCTCATTAGACAGTTGATACTTTTCCAGATGTTTGGCTAGAGACTGCTCGCTCGGCCGGTCATATGAATCTCCCATTGAGGTCGCAAAAACAGTTTCGTCATCCCCTTGCTCAGTGGTATCTTCATTGCTGGTTCGGTTATCATTTTCTAAGGCAGTTTGACCGGTGCCTAGCTGCGAGAGCCCACAGGCTTTCCTGCTCCTCCTCCATGTGTGCACTAATCGGTTCTCCATCTAAGGGGAACACCTGCGTTTCACTCAGCCACTTTACTTCCCTCCAACTGCATGGTCTCAGTAAAATCGGGAAAAGACGCAAGTCGCGGCGTGCTCGCTGTTCGACCAGTGCAAGAGCTTCAAGCGAACTAAAGTGTGACGTCAAATACTGGGGTGAAATCAGCAACACAGCAACATTTGCCCTTTCAATGACTGGGCGAAACAGCGGACCGGGTTCCTTATTGCCCTCTATATCAGGGTGTTCTGACATCGAAATTCGATTGAAACCTGGCTCACGACTCAGGAGCGAATTCAATTTTTCTTGAAAAGCGGAGTCTGCAAGGTTGTAACTGATGAAAACGAGCGGCTGGTTAGGTATCGGTACCACAGAAGCTTGTGACATATCAATATCGACTTTCCAAGAGGAAGATCAGCTGCGATTTGGCCCTTCTGTCATCGTCTTATATATTGGTAAAGGGTCTCTCGACTTATTCCGAACTCTTTCGCCAGAGCCGACTTTTGGGCCCCCTCTGCGACTCTATGGCGAAGTACCGCAGCCTTCTCAAGGCTTAATGCTGGTTTCCTCCCCTTATAGACATTTCCTTTGGCTTTCGCCAAGGCTATCCCTTCCCGCTGCCTTTCTTTGATGAGCGACCGTTCAAACTGCGCAAACGCGCTAAGCATTGTAAACATGAGGGTGGAACGCGGGTCATCACTGCCAGCAGTGAAACTCATATTCTCTTTAATGAATTCAACCGATACGCCTCGGTCCTTCATTTCCCTGACTAGCCTGAGCATGTCCTCGACGTTACGCGCCAGTCTGTCCATGGAATGGACTACAAGCGTATCCCCTGCCCGAATGTGATTTAGGGCAGCCTGGAGTTGTGGTCGGTTTGTGTCCTTGCCTGATGCCTTGTCAGTGAATACTTTGTCGAGGTGAACCGCGTCGAGCTGGCGCTCGATGTTTTGATCGAGCGAGCTTACACGGATGTATCCAATTCTCTGGCTGGTCATGACGTGATCCTTTCACAAATAATGTCCGGATAGAGTCTATAACCGCCGCGGTTGCCTGTCAATTAATAGCTATATGATCCTAACTTGACGCAAAAACAGGCAGAAAAGTGTCAGGCAGATTTGTAAAGCTGGGGTGTACTTCAGAATGACAAAGCCAAAGTCCTTCAAATTTTAAATTATGAAATTTAACCAAATTTAACTGTTTTGTTACAACTTTTGTCTTTCTCGTGCTTATCCTTCAGACGTGGTCTGTGCCGATCATGTCTCTCGTGCCCAACTGATCCAGCCATTGATCGATAAGCGATGCGCCGACGCGATCCCCTTGCCAATCTTTGTCGTTGCTTCTCCATATGACTGAACTGTATAGTATGCTACATAAATAGTTTATCCTTAAATTTTGAACCGATATCAGCGACACATGAAGAGGCTCCTACTTGCGGTAACGCTCTTATTTCCCCCTGCTTTACAGGCTGATCCTGTCTCGGCCTTGGCTGAAAAAGCTATATCGGAGCTCAGTTCCAGAAGCGATATCGTGATGGTTATATTTGAGGCAAAAGACGATGTGAATTCTGTTCTAGTCAACCTCAAGACGGCAATGCGTACTCTCGACCCAGGTGGTGTTATGAATCCATACTGGATTGTTGGTTTTCCTGCCGAAGCAATCAACGCAAAAACCAGCTGTGGCGTCATAACAGGCCAGTGGTACGCTGGAGGAATCCCCCATCGTGGCCCATGGGAAAGAATCATGAGTCGAGCATTGCAGCAGAACGCAAGAGCGGCAGCTCTTCTATACACTCAAAATGGCGAATTTAGATTGACAGAAGAAAGCCGAGCACAGATGGCGAAATTGAAAAACACCTGTTTTACTGGGAGCAAAATATTAGGAGCCAATTTCAGCACATTGGGTTCGGGAATTGGACAGAATCACCCTCAAACGTTGTCTTCAAGACAATCTTCGGCCCCGACTCAGTCAAAGCCGGTTCAACTAACCCCTCGGGATCTCACTGCAAAACAATTGGCAGGTGATACGCTCGTCGGACATGCCTGTAACAGAAAATTGGAGATGGAAGTTAACATAGCAGAGGTTTTTCTGAACAATCCTAATCAACCTATGGATCCGCTGTTCGCCATTCGTGGATCTGTAAAAGCCACTCCCCCATCCAAACAAACAAGTGTGACGCCGCTAGTCGGCGCCATTTCTCGATCCAGTGGCGTATTAAATCTTTCCCCCCCCTACGCCGCCTCAAACCCAACTAATCACTTGCTGATATCTCTATTCAGAGACCAGGAGGGTCAAGGATGGGAGGGAATGATAGAGGGAATGGGTGGTGGCGAGTGCGATGACGTTCGCTTGATAAGCAAAAATGGAAATAACCCGGTTGCGTTTCCCCCAATGACCGGTGATCTAGCTTTGAAACTATCGGATCCTAGAATGGCGCCAAACTCGGCGATGTATCGCCTGTATTGGCTAAAAATAGCGGAAGCACGAGGTAATATTGATGCGACTTACTATCTGGGCGACGAATACGAGCGGCGAGGAAAAGCCTCGCCCCAAAATTATGCGCGTGCCCATCAGTATTACCAGGCGGCCGCGCAAAAAAATGATGATGCACGGGCTCAGTCTGCATTGGGACGTATGTACGAAGAAGGGCTCGGGACACAAGCAAATACAAAAACAGCGGAAAAATGGAAAGGCCTAGCAAAGACGACCGAAGAGGCTGCAGCCAAAGCTTGCGCGTCCCCTAAGGTACGTGATGCGGTTGAACGCCATACACGGCGAGAAAAAAGATCAGCTAACAATATGGGTTTATTAACTCAGGCTATAACAGGCATTAATGTAGATTTAGGGGAAATTGCAATCAGAAAAATAACCGCGAAAGACGTGATTTCCATCAATAAGCCGTTTCTATGCAAAATTGAGGGTGAAAGGGTTAATGCAAGTGTTGAAAAACAAGAACCAAACTTCGTTGCTGCAACTGACCAATATGGGCGCACATATTACTATGACAATACTATTGGACAAGTTACATCCGCGCTTGCCTCCGGTATTGTTACCAATATGATCAAAGCTATGCCTTACAGCTATACAGCTAGGTTAAAACCGATGGGTAACGGGCGTTATACCTTTGAACATGGCGTTGACTCTGAATTATTAGATTTAGGTTATATAGAAAAAAGGCCCGTAGTTAAAGAATCTCAAGCTAAAACACCTACCCAGGTAAACAAACCGGAGAACAAGAAAGAAGATCTCGCTCGCGCGGCCGAAAAATTTAACAATTCGACCCAGGAACCATCTGGTAGTCAGGTACCAGGCAGTAGTCAGAAACCAGCCGATCAAAATCAAGAGGTAATTGCTGAAGAAATTCCAAATATAGAAGGGTGGGCTAGGGATTTCTTCAAAAAACAATAAGGAGCCAAATATGAGAAAACTAATGCCAGTAATAATGGTAATAGCAGTGGCAGTAGGTGGTTGTGCGAATACGAGTAAAGGTCAGCAGGCTGCGATGGGAGCAGCTTTAGGTGGATTGGCAGGGGCGGGCCTTGGCGCAGTCATAGGGGGAAAACATGGTGCCCTTATCGGTGCCGCGACGGGAGCGGCGCTAGCTGGAATAGCTACTTATAGTTTTGCCAGTGATCCTTATACGCAATCTGCAACCCAGCAAGCTGACGCTTGGAAAAAACAAACAGGGGTTGAACCGGCTCCAGTTAAAGTCTCTGAAGTCATCGAGAGCGGCAAAACCAAACAACAAATTGATGTGCAGAAAATGGCTTTGTCCAATACTCAATTCGTCACAAACAATCGTTTGTCGCCCCTCGTTAAACAACAATTAACCGCTGCAAAATCTAAATCAGAGGGAACAGGTGGAATCGTCCATGTTCTTTATCCCCCTAATACGCCAGTCGATGTTCTACAGGATCTGCGTAGTACCGGTGTCAGTATTGAGCGAGATAACACTCTCAAAGATGGCTATGTAATCCTTCTGGCTAGAAGTCAGAATGACCTGGATCTCTTCCGGGGCTAATTTCCAGCCTTTTCTTGATTGCCCCAAGTCTTCGTCGCCTATCCCACAATGGTTGCGACCTGCGCGAAGGCGATTCCAGCACAACAGTCTGTGAATTCTCGCCATTCGTTAAGGAAATAGAGTTATGACGGCTAGGAAGCCACGAATTTTTATTAGTTATTCCCATGATAACTCAACCGAACTTTTGGCCTTGTCTGCCTGACGTCCCCCCAATTCTGCTGGGATTCAAAACTAGAATCTGGCCGCTTCTGACGTCCCCCCAATTCTGCTGGGATTCAAAACTAGAATCTGGCCGCTTCTGGCAGTCTGACCTGCTTGGTTTTAACGTATTCGCTTGGGGTCAG
>NZ_FOBH01000009.1 GCF_900109785.1 Nitrosovibrio tenuis | reverse complement strand
AGCGACCCATCGAACGTCAGCACCGTGCTCAAGTGATAAACCGCGCTGCCCGGATGCAACTGCTCGAAAAACCACAGCCTTTGCTGGGCAAAGGAAGTGGGAAAGAGAAATGCTTCGCTGTAGGCCATGCCAGGCTGCCGCCCTTCCCTTTCGATCATTACTGCTCCCTTGGGGAAAATGAGTGGGTCCTGCTCGTCTGTCTTATTGCTTCTCTAAGGATAGAGCAACAAATGCACGACGAAAAATGAGGCGACGAAATCTCGTGGGTGATTGCCTCCGTTTCAAGCAGAATGCCAGAAAAAATTTCGCCGGGGCATAAGCGACCAAACTTAGCGGCTGCCAACCTTGCCCTTAGCACCGCACACTTTACTTCCGGTAAGTTTGGTCTCATACAGCCTTGTGCTGTCCTAGGCTGCTTTAGCAAGCGATCAATCCTGCCTGCCAGCTTGAGCCTTCACCAGTGTACTTTTGGTATGCCAAGCAAATTAATTAATAGCCAGCGGATGAGGTGTTAGCCAACGATGATGGAAAGGTATAAAGCTGGTTCATTTGCATTGAAGTACTGATCTGGACTGGTTAATGTCGAGTGTCCCGGGTTGATCAGTTGATTCCAGCCGGTATCAGAACGAATCCTAGCTCTTGAACACGCTCAGCCTTGACCGCATCAAGCTCCGGTAGATTGCCGGGCTATAATGATTTTAGTAAAAATTGGACCAATTTAACGTTCAAATTCGGCTAGACCAGAACAGCTCAGATTCGACTGTGATAGTTTTTTTCGATATCGGTCGCAATCGCGCGGTACAGTGGCCGCAAATTGGATCGCATATTATTAATGATAGCGCTGATACCCATCATTGAAGGGACGCGTTTCCCGTGATGCTCAATCTGTTGGCCAATATATTGAAGTTGAAAGCCCAATTTATCAAAGTGATTCGCCAGCCGTTCCTCCGTCAGAACAAAAAGTGTGTCGATCCCATTCAGACGGGCCAATTCCGTAGTGCCCAGATATAAGCCAATTGGAATGAAGGGAAACCGCGGCTGTTTTGGCGTGCCAAAATCTTCGCTTGAGATGCCTACTGCACTATTTTCCTCGCCTTTGCGCCTGCGATACCCGGCGACAACCGCGAGCCGTGACACCTCGGCAATATGATGACGAGGCAATTTGGCTGGATCAACTATCGATCGGTCCAGTGCGGCCGCGCAGCTTTTTTCGAACGGTAATTGATAGTGGGGATCCCCTTGCCTGGGCCGGACAATGCGAGTGCAACCAACGAACTCGCCTGTCTTGACGTTGCGCATCAGCAGATGCAGTGAATTAGAATCATGCTCATCAGTTTCGCGTCTGTCCGGTCGAACCGGTTCAAACCCCAGGTCTTCACAATAAACCTGATGCCGCACGCGATAAACCTCGTCTTTGAGCGCGGTCGAAAACGCCGGTACAATTTCGAAGTACTGTTTAAAGGCATCGCCTAGAGTAAATCTTTCGGGTATAGACATGGCTCAGTCAACGGTAATTTTCCGCAACACTTTAGCGTCGAGCAAAATATTTTTACATTTTGCCAGCTGTCTTGCCGAGGCAGTTTCCGGAGTGTTTGACATTCACCCGAACAATGCTAACAACTGCAAGAAAAATCGAAACTCCTGTTCTTCTATTGATACGGCGCAAACAACACAACCATCAAACCCGGGAAACGGGTATTCAATGATGGGGAAGCGCCCATTTATTGTTGTTGCTCGGGTTAGATTCCGCCTCATCCCCGGGATGCCAAAATTCATGGGGCCAAATAACGTTATGAGCGCTTTTTTTCCGGTGGAGTTCGTTGTAGCTACTCCATTTTTTTCAAATAATCCTTGGTGAAAACCTTGTCTGGTAGATCCCGCAGTTTCATTGCTGAGTATTCGAGCACAGACTGCTCGCCCTTATGCAGCGCATCTTCCATGACCAGGCGGGTTGGCCGCTGCTGTCCGAGTACCAACTGATAGTTTTCATATCGAGCGGTTTTGAGCAGGCGATCGGATAACGAGTAGAACTCGGCACGGTAGGGCCAGAAATTCGATTGCCGTACCCAGTATAAGACCTTATGATATGTAACACCCCGATCAACACCAGTAAGTTCCAGCACATAGTATTTTTCGCTATCAATGGTGTCGGTGCGCAAAATTGTAGCATTATAGTCGCCGGCGAAGTTTGCTCGTGCCACATCGCCGTTTGCCACCTGGCCGGTCAGCCGTTGTGACATTGAAAGACGCACAGGTTGTGAGATATCCGGCATGAATATCCACAGATCGCGTCCTTTCATCAACAATATTTGGCCGCGTTCGGAAGCGGGCTCGGTGGTCATCACCAGGCCGTTTTCATTGCCCTTGGATAAAACCCTATATTGATGCATATCCGCTGGCTGGCCGGGGGCGGTAGTATGAATGGTGACGTCAACCTGGAAGCTCGCACGGGGAAAGCGTGTCTGATCAGACTTTTCTAGAATGCTTTGAGCCGATATGGTATCGCCGGACGCCGCAGACACCGTGGTGACGAATATGCAAATTACTGTTAACAATAAGTATCGCGAAGACTTTTTTTTCATTTCAGTTCCTGTTATGGAATGCCGTTTACACTGAAAGTGCATAACTAAGGGTCCCATGAGCATTGTACGCCTTGAGCATGTATTCAAAGACTACACCTTGGGTGAACAGGCGGTCCAGGCACTCAAGGATATTACTTTGAGTATTGACGATGGTGCCTTCCTTGCGATCGCGGGCCCATCGGGAAGCGGCAAATCGACCTTACTCAATCTGATCGGTTGTATCGATACCCCAACGCTGGGAAAAATATTAATTAACGGACAGGATGTCAGTGGGCGGACGCCCGATGAACTGGCCGATCTCAGGGCGCGAACCATCGGTTTTATATTTCAGACATTCAATTTGTTTCCCGTGCTCTCAGCTGAGGAGAACGTGGAGTACCCCTTGCTGCAACTCAAGGAGATAAGCGCCGCGGAACGCCGCAACCGGGTTTCCCAATATCTGGCCATTGTTGGGCTGTCGAAACTTGCAAGACATCGACCAAACCAGCTTAGCGGTGGCCAGCGACAGCGAGTCGCGATCGCGCGCGCGCTTGCGACACAACCAAAGATTGTACTGGCTGATGAGCCAACTGCCAATCTTGATCATAAGACGGGTGAAGGCATCCTGCAATTGATGAAGGAGATCAACGGCAATTTCAAGACAACCTTTATATTTTCTACGCATGATTCGCGTGTTATGGAAATGGCGGACAGATTGGTGCGTATCGAAGATGGCCAGATCGTGAGGCAGGACGTCGACGATAACGAAAATTGGACATCATGACTGAGCAACGCCGTACACGTAATGCTCAAGTCGAGGATACGGATTGAACAGGATGGATGGAACACCGGCGTAAATTATTTGGATATGTCGTATTTATTACGGCATCGATAGTGTTGCCGGCACGCAGTCTTGCAGAAACTGCGGCATCTAGTTACGCAGCCGTCGCCATCCCGGCATCATCCAGCTTGCTGCCTAATAATACCGATGAGCAGCCTTTATTTTTGTCCTTGTCTTTATCCCTGGCCCCGCTTTCTGCTCGCAAAGTGGTCGAACTTACGGGTAAAAGTAACCCTGCTGCGCTCGATGAAGCTGAAGATGAGTCCTTACTTATGCCTCTGTCTTTATCCCTTTCCTTGCTCTCAACCCGGTCATTAATCAACGGCAATAAAGATAATGCTGCGCAAAATAAAGATGACGATGAAATTGAAAGGGAGGCAGGTTTCCGCGAATCGCTATTCGGCAGTATTGAACCCGCGGCGGAAGTGTCACCATCTACGCCCATATGGAAGCAATTAGTAACAGGATGGAGAGGGTTTTCGCAGCTCGAACTTGCCGACAACTACAGCAGTCCCGAACACTTTTCCAAAGCAAAGCTTCGAACTGAACTTTCACGTACCGGACAATTCAACGAACACATAAAATGGAAAATCAGCGGCCGTTTCGATTATGACGCCGCCTATGATTTGTCCAATTTTTATCCGGAGGCGGTTCGCCAGAATCAGCGCGCTCAATTTTTCGTCCGGGAAAATTACCTGGATGTCTCTGCTGGTAATTTTGATTTCCGTCTCGGCCGTCAGCATGTCGTTTGGGGGGAAATGGTCGGATTGTTTTTTGCCGACGTTGTGTCGGCCAAAGATCTGCGGGAGTTTATCCTGCCTGCGTTTGACATACTGCGGATACCCCAATGGGCGATACGCGCCGAGTATTCCAAGAACGACACACATGCCGAGGTATTGTGGATACCGGTACCGACCCTTGATGAGATTGGCAAGCCCGGTGCTGATTTTTATCCTGGCCCATTGCGTGGAACGGCCAGTTTTCTGGGTGAAGACCGTTCCGGGCGGAATATTGGCAATTCCAATTATGGGTTCCGCTTATCGCAACTAAAAAACGGATGGGATATGACAGCCTTCTATTATCATAGCCTGGATGCCTCTTCCACATTTTATCGGGTCAGCGGGCCAGCCGATCCTCTTGTTTTCCAACCGCGGCATGACAAGATCGACCAGGCAGGCGGAACCGTTACCAAAGATTTTGGCTCGATTGTATTTAAGGGTGAACTGGTCTACACGGACGGGCGCAGTTTTAATGTCGCGCGGCCCTCCGCAGTGAATGGGCTGGTCAAGCAGAACACCCTCGATTACGCGTTAGGGCTGGACTTCAGCTTGCCCGCCGAAACCCGCCTGAATTTACAATTTTTCCAGCGGGTTTTTTTTGCACATGACCGGGACAGTTTTTCAGACGCGGTAGAGAGCGGTGGCAGTATATTGCTCGTCGGCAAGGTCTGGCGGAAACTGGAAGCGCAAACCCTGCTCATCCATAGTCTCAATCACAGCGACTGGATGTTTCGGCCGAGGCTGTCCTGGAATTTTGAGAGGAACTGGCGCTGGGCCGTGGGGGCGGACATTTTTGGCGGGAAACCAACGGGTTTGTTTGGCCGTTTCGATCATAATGATCGCGTTTATACTGAGCTGCGCTACTCATTCTGAAGCTTATGACCACGACTTTCCCCCAACTCAGTTAATATCTCGGCTCGTAAACTCCTCTAACGGAATCAGAAATTCTGCCTTAGCGCCTCGACGACGGGCATTCGAGAAATATGCCTTGCCGGAAGGACAGCTGCCAGAATCGTCGCGCCGGTACCAATCGCACAGGATATCAGCAATTCCGACGGGATAATCTGAATTTGGGCCGTATAGCCGAGGTTCGAATTCGGTAGCGGGGGCATAGGGATACCCATTGCAGAAATGACGAGCGCTAGTGCCACACCAAGTCCGAGCCCGAGGCTGCTGCCGATCACTCCGAGTAACATGTTTTCGATGAGGATTTGCCGAAACACCTGGCTACTGCGATTACCGAGCGCCATCATGGTGCCGAACTCCCCTACCCGTTCGAAGACGGTCATATTTACGCTGTTGGCAACACTCAGCACAACCATAATCAGGATGATCAGCTGGAGAAAACCGAATTGTCGTTTATAAAGCTCTACCGCTTTTTCGTAGAAGTCATTCAGCTCGACCCAGGTCTTGACCTCCAGGCTGGAAGCGCCGAGTTGTTCTTTTAGCCGGGCTGCGACACGATCTGTGTCATCGGTTTTTTTCAACGATACGACGAGCGCGTTCACATCTTGTGTGCCGAGCAATTCTTGAGTTGCGGCAAGCGGGATTTTTACGGCTCGGGCGTCGTAATCGCTGGAAAAGCTCTTGAATACGCCGATGACCTGCAGATCCATACTATTCAGCGCGCCGTCGAGCGTATTCACCAGCAAGGTTACATAATCGCCGGGTTTCAATTTCAGTCCTTGGGCGACGCCGTAACCGAGCATGATGCCAAACGCGTCCCCGTCCGCCAATTGACGTCCTGCGGTGATCGAGACAGAACTTCCTAGCAGGGTCTCTTGTCCCGGTTCCACTCCTTCGCCGATGATCGGCAAATCACTGCGGCCATTGTTGAGCAGGCCTGAAAAGTTCAGCCGCGCCATCACGTTGGCAACGCCCCCATCGGCGGCAACACGTTGTTTTACCGCACTGGGAAACGCTATCAGGTACTTCTCGGGGGCGCGTGAACCCGCAGCAAAGTATCCGGCTTTATAAACTTGCAGATGCCCTGATTGTGAGTGAATAAGGGCCTCCGATAGGGTCAAGAACATATTGTTCACCCAGCCGCCGGCAAGAATAAGGCCCGCCACACCGCCCATAATTGCTGCCAGCGTCATTGCAGTGTGCGATTTCTGTCTAAAAACGCTCCGCAGGGCAAGTTTTAGCATGGGATTTTTGATTACCGATTATGGCGCAGGGCATCAACAATTTGCATACGTGACGCTCTCCAGGCTGGATAGACGCTGGCGGCCAGAGTTGTGCCGACAGCAAGCGTCAGCGATTTAAGGGCTATGTCCCAAGTAACGAGAATCTGCCCTGTGTAGCCACGCGCCATCCCCGGGGGTGGCGGCATTGGGATGCCAACGCTGGAAATCGCATAAGCCAATATCAGCCCCAGCAGTAAACCGAGCAGACCGCCAAGGCAGCCGAGTAAGACGCCCTCACTCAGGAATCGCCGCATGACACCGGTGCGCCTTGCACCGAGTGCCATATAAGTGCCGATTTCACCAATCCGCTCCATCACACTCATCATCATGGTGTTGGAGATGCTGAGCAAGATGATCACGGCAATTATCAGTCGGACCCCATTGATTTGTCTGGTGTATAGCGCCACCGTTTTATTGTAGAAATCCGCCAGGTCATACCATGGAACAATTTCGAAATTATCTTTTTGTAGTTTCTCGCGCAACTCTGCGAGTACGATATCTGTCTGCGCGGTGTCGTTCAGCAACACTATCCCGACATGCGAGCCCTGTGTGCGAAGCAGTTGGCGCGCCGTTTCAATAGGCATACGCAGAGCTGAATCGTCATAAGACTTGGTGACAGTGGAGAAGAGGCCCCGAATGGTGACCTCCACCGCATTAATTCCTCTCGAGGCGGTGCTTGCCAGTAGTACGACTCGGTCACCAACATTGGCGCCGAGATTGCGTGCAAGTCCCTCACCGACTATGATTCCCAGCAGATCATCAGCAGCAAGATTACGGCCTTCGGAAATCTGAAGGGCGTCACCGAAGGCTTCTTGCTGTCTGGGGTCGTCACCATCGCCAATAAATGAAATGGTTGATTCACCGTAGCTGACAAGGCCGCTAAAAGAAAGGCGCGGAGCCACGGCTTTGATTTGCCGTGGTTCGTTTGGCGTTTCCAGTTCAGGTATGACGTCTGGCAGAAGAAAGGCATAAGGGTCCGCTTTTCCTGCGCCATGATAGCCGGGGCGGACGATTTGCAGGTGACCCAGTTGTGACTTGATTGTAGATTCCCTGAAATCCAGGAAAATCCATTCGATAAAACCATTCGCCAGAATGAGCGCGGTAATACCAAACCCAACAGCACCTACTGCGATGGCGCTACGGCGCCTTTGGCGCGCAATATTGCGGAACGCTAAATTAAAGTCGAGCCAAAATGTTCTCAACGGCAATAACCCTTCTACACATATCTCCCGCCGTCCCGCTCAAGCCAAGAAATCGATCGAGTAAGGGGATGGGTATTATTCATTCTTCCCGCGTTATCCCGGTACGCGCGATTGTGGTAATGTTGCCAGGGATTTTACCAGCCCTTTCGAGGCCGTATTGCTATTCTTCAGGATAGTTGGTCCCGCATGTCCCGAAAGTATCCCTACTGATGCCCAATAAATAAAAGGGACTGAAAGCTATTACGCCCAAATGGTGGCAAGTAGCGTAGTGTCTAAGCAGGCTGAATCGCTGATCCCTCGTAACGACCTTCGGTTATCATCACAGGCTATCAACCTGGGCGGAAGCGTCACGGCAGATTGTAGCGTCCCGGAGCGATGATGTTATCAGGGTCGAATACCTGCTTGAGAGCGCGGATTTTCTTCCAATAGTCCGGGTCCGACGCGACAATCTGATCCATCATATCGGCTCGCGCGCGATACGGTTCAAGTTCCTTGCTGCGTATGTAGGCTAGCAGAGCATCGGCACAATTGTGAGCGCGCTCCACTTCCTCCGGGGACGCCCGGTCGAACAGCAAATTGATTATTGCGACCAGAGAGGTTGTCGTTTCAATGTTAAGCGTCATGTAGAGTGTATGGCCGTAACGTGACGCGACCGATTTCATTCCTTCCACTATCTCAGCAGCAAACCGGCCCTCTAACGGCAGAGCCGGGTTGACGAACAGCAATCCACAACGTGACCGGTCAAGCTCGGCGGCGCGATTGTTTGAATGACCGAATTTCCAGAGCAGGTTCTCGATTGCAACGTCGGTTGGAACCCCCAGAGCGAGTTTGTGAAGCGGGCGCATGGCCGAAATCGCCGCAGCATTTGCGCGCGCAAAAGGAATGAAGCGTAGGAAGTGCGCGATGGCATAGCCCAGATCCAGGAACTTATCTGTAATAACCATCAGACGGGCAAGACTGCGGGTTCTGCGACGGATCTCCTGCAGCGCTGCCTTCACCTGTCCGCCGTTACCCGTTACGGATGCCAGACTCGTCCACTCGTCAGTGACAATGGCGTTTATTGCCTGGTCAGCTTCCTTGATGGCGCCCGCGCGGCTGAAGCCACACTCATTCTCCAGATAACGGGTGATGCCGAAACTCAGCGTAGAACGTGTCCTTGCGCGGTTCGCAATATGGGTCACCGAGGTGAGCAGGCCATCACGCTTGAGGTGCGCCAATTCGTTTATGAATTGAGGCAGATCAGAAGTTTTGTGAAGCGCGAGAGAAACCGCAACCTCTTTTGGGCGCCTTGGAGACAGGCGGAAACATGCGCTAGTGACGATGCCGAAATTGCCTTGAAAGAACAAACCGTCGAGAATCGGCCCTAGGCCAAACGGATGGTTGTGCGCAAGAGGAGATGAATCGCCGAGCCGGCGGAAGCCGGTACGAAGAATTTCCCCGGTGCCTGTAACAACTTCCAGACCGAAAAGATCATCCTTTCGCGGCCCCATGTATCCTACGCCGCGATCGAGTGCATTGCCGATGATGCTGGTATCCCGGCCCGAGCCGGTCACGTTAAAGGTTAAATCTGGGCAGCGTTTTTGCAGGAACTCGTAAAGCTGAATTTGAGTTACTCCTGGTTCGATCACCGCAATCGGATTATTCGCCGATATGCTTACCGCATTGAGAATCCGGTTCATTTTTCCGAGATCAAGCAATGCACAGTTCTCGATTACGGGAGATCGTGATCCGTAACCCCAGTTGAACCCTTTGGAAACCGGATACAAGGGAGTACATGACGACCGGGCGGAGTGGACAATCCCAACTATCTCCTCGACGCTCGTTGGCTCGTGAACGGCATAAATTGTTTTTGACCGTCCGGTTATGTTATCTGTTGGGTTGGATGCGATCACAAAGATTCTCCATTCCATTCGCGCTAATTCAAGCGTCATGCCAAAGCCGGTGCGGCCAGATTAATATGTTTGTCAGCGACTGGCGACGGATCGTTCCAGCCGGGCGCGCGCAAATCGACGTTCGCCACGAAAGGAGTCATCACTTGAAGCATTGTATTTGGGGTTTTTGCATGTGTGTTTAAAGTCTATAGGGCATCAGGGTGCGCTCCATAAATGGAAATACAGTTCTCCCAAATCTGTATCTGAGCTGTATCCGAGCCCGCTTTACTGTCGGAATTTCTTACACATAGGGCGGGTCTGAAAGCTGCTATTTTTGTAATCAATTGATACTATACGTTTATTGAAACGTGGCACAAATCCTGCTTCTTAACCAAGGAAAGCAAATTCGCTTTTCTGTACTTTAGTTTTACCAACTCATAGTTACTTGAGCAGTTCATATTCATTTAAGGGAGATCAACCATGAAACTACCGTCCACGTATAAGACATTACAAACAGCCGGTGCCGTAGCAATTCTAGCGCTGGGGGTCAGCTCACAGGCGTTCGCATTCCCGCTCTTTACCGTCGACCCGAATGCTGCTTTCGGGGCAGGTCACGGCACCGGCCCCTTCCAGGCCGATTTCATCACAGGTAACTCGTCCACCCTCGTAAGCACACCTGGCGCACCTAATCAACATGCGTCAGGATGGGTCAATTTTACAGCCTTCACAAATGGTGGCACTTCTGTGCTCGGTAGCGATAGTGGTCTAAATAACAATTGGCAGATGTGGGCTGAATTTAATTTTGATTTGCAGCTGGCTAGTGGTCCATATGCCCAACCCAATAGCACCTACACCGTTACCGCCCTGCATGTGGATTTCTGGGTCGATCCTTCTATAGGGTCTGCCACCACCTTCACTTCGGCAAACAACGCCGGTGGAGCGGCCACCGTTAGCCATGGTGCGGGCAGCTTTATGATTGCAACAGCAGATTTGATTACTGGTGTTGCGAACATTAACGCCTTGGGAGGGACTGGTTTTAACTCGACAAACACCTTCAACCTTCTCAATCCTGCGGGCACCAGCTTGTTTACGGCCCCGATCCCGTTTTACAACATACAGTTCGACGAATTCAATAATACCACCCAGGGCGTGTTCATTGATCCTGCCGGTCACTTTATAGTGATCAACCAAACGACTGGGGGCATCGATTTCAATAGGGTTCCAGAGCCCGCCACCTTAGCTCTGCTCGGTATCGGTCTGTTAGGTATCGGCGCTTCGAGACGCCGTAAAGCCTGATACGAAATCTAGAAAACATTATAAAAAAGCCCCTCTTGCTATGCAAGTGGGGCTTTTTTTATGCCCGGGAGGCGCTCGCTGGGCAGTGGAACCTCTGCTCGCCCAGCCATGAGAAGAGTTAGCTGAACGGCGAGATTGCGAAATTGGGGAGGAGTTGAAGGCAAAGCGTGTCGCAATAGGGGCAGCGGGGACATAAATACAGTTAATGAAGGCCCAGGGTTTGGGACAAGTCGCTCGCTCTTTTTTGGGCGATTGTCCGCTCGAAGCGACTCCTCAATGTATGCGCTCACGGGAGAATGCAGGAAAATCCGACAACCTTCCAGCCTATCCAACCTTTGCTGATATTCAACTTCAGTTAAGCTCGTGCTCATGCGCCACGTTTGATGGAGCCTCCTCCGATCATGGCAAGCTGAGTATGGCGTCGGATTCCTATCCCTTCTTGAGAGCGGTAAGCAGGTCAGTTATAACCTTCCCGTCATCCGATTCAAACCACCGGTTCGGGAGGAGTTGCAAATTACCTACAGGTATAGGGCAGCTGTTCTCGCCTCGTATCAAGGCTTGGAAAGATCTCTAATAAGCCCAGGTCTGCTCGCTTGTTGGCCAACTGCACAGCACGGCCGACTGGATTAAAAGTCGCTGTTCAGTTAATGTTCTGGCTGTTATTGGCTAACCATCCCTTTTGGTGAGCGGAACAGTAGGGGTAGATGGATCGTTCCCCAGGTTTTCGCGAACCAGCCAGGGAAGCAATCTGATCACCCACGTAATCCAGTTCCAGATGCAGTAACACAGCAGGTGCGCCCACACGCGGACAGGTGCGCATTTCACTAATCTGGCGGAATCCAAACATGCGTTCGTGAGATCTGGCATGGCGGGGATTAACCTCGCCAAATAAGTCAGTCGCGTTGTGAATGATGCGTCCATAGATATAAGCGAGGTGAAATAATGAGGCAATTATCTCTCTCGAACTGTGTTCCGGATCTATAGCGAATTTCGACAATTCACAGACCTTTCTCCCCTTCTCGCGAAAGGCATTGATCTCTCGCCCGTAAAGTTCATCGGCAAGCAAATACCCCTTCGAATCCAGCCCTAACGTTACTGTGCCGACAATATACTGAGCTCGGGTCGCTACAAACGTAAGTTGATTATGTAAAGAAACCGCGGCGCTCTCTGTATCATACCCGCGCCAGGAATACATTCGCTTGACGAGCGCGACCGCCTTATTGCGAATCTGGGAAGAATCAGCCAAGTAGATATTGTAGTCACCACGCTTCAGAATGTATTGTTCGCCAGAAATACTTTCCGAAACCTTTTTAGTTGGTAGTTCTCCTGGCATTGGCAGCTCGTATAACGTGGAAAAATTCCCAATTTTTCCGGAGGAGGAAGAATGAGCTTTGTCGAAGTTAAGGCTTTCATTGCTGTGTGATAACATATCGATAATTCCAAGAAGATTAAGGTAGGTAATTAATGTTTTTGGATAAGGATTAAGCTAAACTCCATGGACCTGCATAGGTAGCGCTTTATTGTTGTAGCTCTTCACAATAGCGCCGAGTAGTAGGGCAAATAGGCAGGTTGCCCGCCTTATTAACAGGCGGGCTGCGTGACCGCCTCGCGTGAGCTGATCAGGTCGAGAGAACGACATGGGTACTATTATCTAGATCGCGCTACATTAAAATGCATACAGCAAACTATTGCTCATCTTACAAACCTGCTTGCCCGTACCAAGCATAATTCATGCCAGGCTTGTCAGATGATGTTTAATCAAGCAATTAACAGGCACGCGCGAGCACTTTTGTCGCCAATTCTGACCCTTATATCTCATCAGTTCTATAACTAGCTGTTTATTTGTGTATTTTTATGTCGCTAAAAGGAGACATTTGAAAGCAATACTGCAAGGCGATCATGCTGGTCGATCGTTTTCTGCCTTGACAGATGACGTAGAAGGATAGTTAACTGTTTATATATACTTCTGTTTTTGTGTAAGAAAGATGTTCCCAGCTTGGCGGTAAGGCGCAATAAAGTGTCCGCCATCCGAACGGATGGAGCCCTCTATATCTCAATAAAAAGGAGCCTGAAATGAGAGTGATTAGCCGGTTGATTTTCGTAATGCTCGCCATGTGTGCGTCCACCTTAAACTGGGCTGCCTCTCCAAATCCCCCCGCTCTCTATGTGTTTGGCGATAGCTTGTCAGATATTGGCAATGACACTATTCTCACCAAGGCCCAAGGGATATCCCCGGCAATACCGCCATCTGTAAGCCCTAAGAGAACCTACTACCAAGGCCGCTTTTCCAACGGCCCGGTTGCGGTTGAGTACTTGTGGCAGCTATTAAAGAAAGATCCCAGCGCGTCTCTTGCCCCATTTTTATCCAAGCAAGGCCTTGTACTATATGGTGCCATTAACTTTGCCTTCGGCGGTTCAGCATCGGGATATGTAAGTCAAACACCAGGCAAGTTTTATGTGCCCGGGGTCCTCGGCCAGATAGAGATGTTCCGCACAGCCTTAAGGGGAAAAAAACCTCAAGCGGGCGCACTTTATGTAATTTGGACAGGAGGAAATGACTATATTGGGGGCTTGACAGATCAACCGGCCGAAGTCGTGGGGCACATCTCCAAGGCTGTGGAAACTCTCTATGCTCTTGGTGCGCGAAATTTCCTTATACCAAACCTGCCCGATTTAGGCACCGCGCCGATCGCTCAGGCAAGGGCACAGGAGCTTTCGCTGCTTACCGAAAGTCATAACGATCTATTGCTTGATGCTCGTGATGAATTGGCAACTCGACTACAAGGCGCTAGTATCACCCTCGTCGATATTTATGCGATAACGCAGAATTTATTCCAAACGGGTACCGTCTTTGGTTTACCTGCCTTGGAATCCATTGCTCCTGGAACAGGTGCTGTCAGCTGCCTCTTTACCAATCCCGCAACATGTCCGGATGTCAATCTCAATGTCACTATTACTCCCGGAACACCTACTTTTTATTTCTGGGATGTGCTGCACCCAACGACATTTGTTCATATCCACTATGGGAGAGCGATGTTTAATAGCCTGAATAGTCGCCCCTGACAAAGTTCGGTTTTAGCCGCGTGGATTAGCGGTTCAGCAGGTGTTAAGTATCTGTTATGTCTCTGTCTGCCGAAGTTATAGGTCATCAGAAAGGTTTGCTGCATGCCCCGAGGTCATCACGTGAGCTGTATAGAGGTATGGCTTCACGCAACTCCTTGATCGTGTCATACGTTGGAACTGGCCATTGGGCTACGGACGATTGACCTGGGTCGTGCGTTGCTCAATATCATGGTCACGGCAGCATAGACGGAACATCGGGGTAATATATCTGGCTGCCGGGCCGTTGCGGTAACACCGTCGAAAGCAGAACTGGACCTAGTTATCGGTCAGAACCATATATCTTCTGTGTTATTGCTTTGATCAGGCTGCATAAGAAGAGCGCCGCCGACGCTGCCCGGTCCCATTGTGCGTGCAGTTCGGCTAGGCGAACTTGCTTGAGATTAAGATGAGAAAGAATTTCTTGAGTAAACCATTGTGGAGTCGGAAAAATGTGCCTAGTAAGCGGAATTACCGATGTGCCCGCACCCAGTCCCGCCATTGTATGAATAAACCCCGGTCCAAAGCAGCGATGACGGAACGCTGCCAAATCGGCTCCGCCCAGAAATCATCCTGATCAAAGCCGCACATGTGGCCGCCGGCTTCTTCCAGAATCAGACAGCCGGCGGCATAATCCCATAGTTTCTGTCCGCCATGGAGGTAGAGGTCAAAACGGCCGGCCGCGGTGTAACACCATTCGAGCGAACATGCTCCGTAATTACGCTGGGATGAAAAAGGCCGGGAGGAGCAAATTCCCCCGGCCAGCTTGTGGCTGAGGCGCTTCAAATCCACATTGGCGATCGCGCTGCGTAACGCCGGGACATGTTCCTTGATGGGTAGTCTTTCACCATTGAGGTAAGCCCCTTTGCCTTGCTCAGCGTAAAACATTTCATCTGCAACCGGATTGTAGACTACCCCGAGCACGCTTCTGCCTTTTCGCATCAGCGCGACTGAAACGGCAAAATAGGGCAGGCCATTGACAAAATTGGAGGTGCCGTCTATGGGGTCCATACACCACAACCCGGCGTCACCTGCGCCCCAGCGGTCCACCTGCTCTTGCTCTGTCATTTCCTCACCCACCACAGGGCCCGGGAAAATCTTGCGCAATTCCCGCGATAGCACCTCCTGCGTGACGACATCGGCTTCCGTAAAAAGGCTGCCATCAGCTTTACGCTGGCGCGCAACCCGTAGGTAGCGGGGCAGAATTTCCTGTTGTGCAACTGCCTTAACGGTAGCGACGACTGCCTCGAGCACCTGTTATTCCGCCCGCCATTTAATGGAGCACCCGATACTTGGGACCTGCGTTTCAGGCCCGCGGCCCGTCTGAGCAACTTGGCGCATAGCCTCGAAGAGGTCGCGGCGTACGTCGGGCGGCGCGGCTTCCTTGCGGGAGGCATCCAACCGGCCGCGGTATTGTAATTCGAGATTATTATTAAATCCGAAGAAGTCCGGGGTGCATACCGCAGCATACGCTTTCGCAATTTCCTGTGTTTCATCCCATACATAGGGAAACGGGAAATGATATTCACGCGCCACACGCACCATATTATCGAATGAGTCCTCCGGATAATCGGCGGGATCATTTGACATGATAGCGACGGCACCTATGCCATATGTGTGCAGCTCGGCCACGTCGCGGACAATGCGATCGCGAACTGCCTTTACGTAAGGGCAATGATTGCAGATAAACATTACCAGCAATCCATTTTGACCTCTTACCGATGCGAGGTCGTATCGCCTTTTATCCACCCCAGGCAAATCGAAATTCACAGCTTTCCAGCCGAAGTCACAAATAGGTGTTTCCAGACTTGCCATGTCCCCTCCAGAACAATCAAAAATACGTCATTTAATACTCTTCCAGAACATCCTGAGCAAGACTAACGCCATGAAATATGCGAGTAGAGGATATAATCGGAAAAACAGGGATCCAGGAGTTTTCGATAGGATCAAAAACAGAATTCTTGGTCAGCCACCAATATTACCATGATAGCCGGGCTTAAATTGCGCTGCTCCTGAAACGATGGCGCTTCCTCGTTTTTACTGTCCCGAAGAAATGTCGGCTGGCAACATTGTCGAATTGCCCAGAGAGGCCGCTCACCATGCCATACGGGTATTGCGGCTTGAACCAGGCGCTCCGCTAATTTTATTCAACGGAAAAGGTGGCGAATTCCAGGGCGTTATCGAACGGATCGGTAAAAACGGGAGCGCGGCGTTAATTGAAAAATACGTGGATATCGAGCGTGAGTCTCCACTTGAGATTAGAGTGGCTCAAGCAGCATGCGCCAGCGATAAGATAGATTGGATTGTACAAAAAGGAGTTGAGCTTGGGGTAAGCAACATCCAGATTCTCACTACAAAACTCAGCGTGATAAAACTATCCGGCGAGCGAGCAGAGAAGCGCGTCAGGCATTGGCAGCAGGTGGCCGTTTCCGCGTGTGAGCAGTGCGGTCGAAATCGTGTTCCTCAAGTAGCGCCATTGACATCATTTTCCTGCTGGGTTGGCGCACAAATAAATGAACGTAAGCATTCGACCGTGAATACCTCGGCCGATTTGCGCTTTATGCTTTCACCCTGCGCAAAGAAGGGCTTGCGGGATTTTTCAGGGTCTTCCCCTATCTCCTCTATAACCTTGCTGGTTGGGCCGGAGGGCGGCTTTACGCCGGATGAAGGGGCTGCCGCGATGGCGGCAGGATTTGTCCCCCTGGGTCTGGGCCCTCGCATATTTCGTGCTGAAACTGCGGCGTTGGCAGCCGTTTCCGCAATACAGGCGCTATGGGGAGATTATTGATCTGCCGGCAATGTTTGACCGCTGTTTTCGGGCCAAGGGGTTGTCCGGAAAGCTTTCGGATTTTGGTTTTAATACTTGCGTACAGCGAGCCTTAAAAAATTAATAATAGTCATTAAATATACGTAACGTGAGACTCAACATCGATTTTGTAACCTGGTTCCGTTCCGTTGCGCCATATATTAACGCATTTCGCAACAAGACATTCGTCATTGCCTTTGGGGGCGAAGTAATAGCGGACGGAAAATTTGTTGAGTTTGTTCATGACCTCAATTTGCTGGCGAGCCTGGGTGTTCGGCTGGTACTGGTGCACGGCGCACGGCCACAAATTGAATCGCGGCTGATGGAACGCAACCTGCAAGCCTTATATGTCAAAGGGATGAGGGTCACGGATGCCGCCACACTGCAATGCGTGAAGGAATCCATAGGGCGGATTCGTGTTGAAATCGAAGCATTGCTGTCCATGGGACTGCCAAATTCCCCCATGGCAAACGCAGCTATTCGCGTGGCGAGCGGAAACTTCGTGACTGCGCGCCCCGTGGGTGTGATAGAAGGAATTGACTTAATGCACACCGGTGAAGTGCGTAGGGTGGATACGGTAGGGATTCGCTCGCGCCTGGAGCAAGGTGAACTGGCACTGCTTTCCCCGCTGGGTTATTCCCCGACCGGGGAAATCTTTAATCTGACTTTGGAAAACGTCGCGGCCGAAGCGGCAATCGCGCTCAAAGCGGAGAAACTCATCTTTCTTATGGATGACGAAGACATAGAAATGGAAGCTCTTTCCGCGCTCGGGGCAGCACTGATGCCTGAACTGACTGTAGCGGAGTGTAAGGCCTTGCTTGCGCGCTGTACGGATGATCGTCCCCCGAAGTTGAGCGACGATGCGCAGTTGTATTTGCCGTTTGCTGTGCATGCCTGTGAAAGCGGTGTCGCGCGCGTACACCTCATTAGCCGGCACGTGGACGGTGCGGTGCTACAGGAATTGTTCACCCATAGCGGTATCGGGACCATGATCTCGGAAGGCCCATTGCAAAATTTGCGAAATGCGAAGATAGAGGATGTCGGCGCAATTCTGCAATTGATTGAACCGCTGGAAGCTGACGGAACGCTGGTTCGCCGCAGCCGCGAATTACTCGAAATGGAAATCGACCGGTTTGTCGTAATCGAGCATGACTGCATGATAATCGGGTGCGCAGCGCTATATCCTTTTCCTGGTGACAAAGCAGGAGAGTTGGCGTGTCTTACGGTACATCCCGATTATCGCAGCACGGGTTGCGGTGACGCGTTACTCAAGAATATCGAATTAAGGGCCAAGGCGCAGGGAAGCACGAAATTATTCGTATTGACCACACGAACCGCGCACTGGTTTGTCGAGCGTGGTTTCCTGGAAGCCGATATCGGGGAATTACCGAAAGCCAAACAGGGATTATACAATTACCGCCGCCGTTCCAAGGTGTTCATGAAAAAACTGTAGAGATATATGGATGAGCTGTACTTGCGCTGGTCGATGCGGAAATCTGTACTGTTATAGCAATAGGTACAGGGTAACCGCAACTCGACTCATCATGATTTCATCTTACGGACTTTATTTGGGGAAGATTAATGGCCAGACGTGTTAGATGCATTAAACTCGGGCGGGAAATGGAAGGCCTGGATTTTCCACCCTATCCGGGCGAGCTGGGCAAGCGAATTTTTGAAAATGTATCGAAAGAGGCCTGGGCCGGATGGATCAGACATCAGACCATGCTGGTGAATGAATATCGCCTGAATCTGTCGGATATCAAGGCACGCAAATACCTCGCCGAACAGCTTGAGGCATATTTCTTTGGCAGCGGCGCGGAGCAACCCCTGGGCTACGTACCGCCGGCGAAATAAGCGTGTAAAAGATAAATTTCATATCGCCCCAATTCTTTCGCTTAGCCATGTAGGAAAATGGTTTTTTCATGACAAATAACCCAACTGGAAGCCAATTCCTCAACCGTGAAGTTGGCCAGATCGAATTCAATCGACGTGTGCTTGCTCAGGCCGCAACCAAGGATGTTCCGCTTCTTGAGCGCTTGAAATTTCTATGCATAGTCAGCAGTAATCTTGATGAGTTTTTCGAAGTTCGCGTCGCAGGAGTGAAGGAGCAAATCAATCTGGACACGCCGGGCTTTGGACCGGATGGGATGTTGCCGCATCAGGTATTCAAGCGAGTTTCCGAGCAGGCTCATGCCCTGGTGACGCTCCAGTACCAGTTATTGAATCAGGAAGTTCTGCCGGGGCTCGCAAAAGAGGGTATCCACTTCCTCCGTCGTTCCGCCTGGAGCGACACGCAACGTGAATGGATCAGGGCGTTTTTCTTCCGCGAACTCATGCCCGTGCTGACTCCGATTGGACTCGACATCGCACACCCCTTCCCTCGTGTGCTGAATAAGAGCTTGAATTTTGCGGTTGAGCTGGAAGGCAAGGATGCGTTTGGGAGGAGTTCCGGTACGGCCATCGTTCAGGCGCCGCGGGTATTGCCCCGCTTGATTCTGTTGCCACGTGAGATCAGCGACAGCGAATATAATTTCGTGTTTTTGTCATCCATTTTGCACGCCCATGTAGGCGAATTATTCTCAGGCATGAATGTACTGGGCTGCTATCAGTTCCGCGCAACCCGTAATAGCGAATTGTTCGTGGACGAGGAGGAAGTCAAGAACCTGCGCATCGCCTTGCAAGGCGAGTTACCTCAACGGCATCTAGGCAATGCCGTACGGCTGGAGGTGGCGGACAACTGCCCGAAACACATGTCGGATTTTTTACTTGAGCAGCTTGGTCTCTCCCATGATGATTTCTATCAGGTGGAAGGTCCGGTAAATCTGGTGCGGCTCATGCAGGTTCCCGATCTGATCGACCGCCCTGACCTGAAGTATCCGTCCTTTATTCCCGGCCTGCCCCAAACGCTTCAAAAGAAAAAAGCCGTCGATATCTTTCAGATGATACGCAATAATGACATTTTGTTACATCATCCGTATCAATCCTTCCAGCCCGTCATTCATTTCATCCAACAGGCGGCGGTCGATCCCGATGTTGTGGCAATCAAACAAACCGTCTATCGTACCGGAACCGATTCGTTGATAATGACGGCGCTCATCGCCGCCGCGGGTGCCGGAAAAGAAGTCACAGTAGTGGTGGAGTTGCTTGCACGTTTCGACGAAGAAGCAAACATAAACTGGGCAAGCCGGCTGGAAGAAGTGGGCGCGCATGTTGTGTATGGGGTAGTGGGTCACAAAACCCATGCAAAAATGGCCATGGTGGTACGGCGTGAGGAAGGCAAACTGCGGCGTTATATACACGTAGGAACGGGTAATTACCACGCCAGCACTGCACGGCTATATACCGATTTTGGCTTGTTCAGCTGCAATGAGGAAGTTTGCGCCGATGTGAACGAAGTGTTCATGCAGCTGACCGGCCTTGGCAAGGCCGGAAAATTAAAACATCTTTGGCAATCTCCGTTCAGCCTCCACAGTCAAATGCTGGCAACCATCAATAACGAGGCTCAGAACGCCATTGCAGGGAAACCCGCGCGCATTATTGCCAAAATGAACGCATTGCTTGAGCCGGAAATCATCAAGGCACTCTATGCTGCTTCAGGCGCGGGAGTAAAAATCGATCTCATCATCAGAGGCGTGTGCGCGTTGCGCCCCGGCATTAAGGGTTTATCGGAAAACATCCGGGTGCGCTCGGTAATTGGGCGTTTCCTTGAGCATAGCCGTATTTTTTATTTTCGCAGTGGCGGAGCCCACGCAATTTACCTATCCAGCGCGGACTGGATGGATCGGAATTTTTTTCGCCGTATCGAAATATGTTTTCCCGTCCTGGAAGAGAAGCTCAAAAAACGCGTACTGTCGGAAGGCTTAAGTATCTACCTCAAGGACAACAGGCAGGCTTGGGAAATGGATGGCGATGGTCATTATCATATCAAGACCGCTCGCAGGGCAAAAAGGCTCTGCGCCCAGGAAACACTGCTTACTCAGCTGGCGGCGGCAAAATAACGTTGGGGCTCGGGCCTCGCCTACAAGTCATGCCCACCGAGATCGAACCCAAATTGCGCCTGCCGCCGAACAGCGCTGCTCGATTGCGGCGCAATTCATTGCTAAAATCCTTGAGTATTTCTAGTCAGGGTAACCACAAGCTCTACAGTTTTAGGAACAATAAACGACACTGCCGCGGCCGAAGGCCTCCTGGGTGAAGCGCTATCGAAGTGAATCAATGCGGTGAGCGAGAACCAGCCGGAATCCTTCTGGGCTGGGTCACCGGCCCGGCATACATGAAAAAACGGGAACTGAGCAAAGCTTGGGCCGACTTCTATAAAAACAATCCCTTTTGGTAACTACAGTTGAATGTAGCCTGAGTTGATACAACCGAGCGAACAACTGAGCGCTAAAAATGAGAGATTTAAGCTGAAAGTCTCGCTTTTGCGTCCCAATTTTGGTGAACGAGAGGCCCTCGCAGAGGGGGCCTCCTGATTAGCCGGTGCCCCGGGTGAAAAATCCCCTGGGCCGTGCGTCGGGTTCTTACTTGATAACGGCCTTCAACTCGCCTTTGGCGTACTTGTTCGCCATGTCATCCAGTTTTGCAACCTTGATCTTGCTGGCCTGGCCGGCACTACCAAACGCCTCGAACCGTGCCTTGCAGATATCTTTCGCCGCCGCCGTGGCATCCTTGAGGTACTTGCGCGGGTCGAACTCGCTCTTGTTCTTGGCGAGATGTCGCCTGATGGCCCCGGTCATGGCAAGGCGAATGTCGGTATCGATATTGACTTTACGCACCCCGTGCTTGATACCTTCCTGAATCTCCTCCACGGGAACGCCGTAAGTTTCTTTCATTTCACCGCCATATTCACGGATAATGTCGAGCCATTCCTGAGGTACCGAACTGGAGCCGTGCATGACAAGATGTGTATTGGGAATACGCTGATGGATTTCCTTGATTCGCTGAATGGCAAGAATGTCACCGGTTGGCTTGCGTGTAAATTTATACGCGCCGTGGGAGGTTCCGATGGCGATTGCCAAGGCATCTACGCCGGTTTGTTTGACAAAATCCGCAGCCTGTTCGGGATCGGTCAATAATTGATCATGGGATAACTTGCCTTCGGCGCCGTGACCATCTTCCGCTTCCCCCATGCCGGATTCAAGCGAACCCAGGCAGCCCAGTTCGCCCTCCACGGAAACCCCGACCGCATGTGCCATTTCCACTACCTTGCCGGTGACTTCAACATTATATTCATACGACGAAGGGGTCTTCGCGTCCGCCTGCAGTGAGCCGTCCATCATTACACTGGAAAACCCGCTACGGATGGCATTGATGCAAACTGCAGGGGATGCGCCATGATCCTGATGCATAACGATAGGGATATGCGGATACGATTCCACCGCTGCCGAGATAAGGTGGCGTAAAAACGCTTCACCGGCATATTTGCGCGCGCCCGCTGACCCCTGCATGATCACAGCGCTGTCGCATTCATCGGCTGCCTGCATGATGGCATGGATCTGCTCCAGGTTGTTAACATTGAAAGCGGGCAGGCCATAGCCATTTTCCGCCGCATGGTCCAAAAGTTGACGCAGTGATACGAGTGCCATTTGAGCCTCCTCCAAGTTAGAATCAGTTGTGAACCATAAGTGGTGAGCTTAGGAAATCCTCAGAATAAGCGGTATCCGGTCGGGAGAGCAACTGTCGAAAGATTGTCACCATGAAAAACAGCATTTCTCCTTCAGGTTGATATGGCGTCATTCAAGCCTTTCTGTATTCCCCTACTTTAACGATCTTCATGGTATTGGTGCCACCCGCTTTGCCTACCGGCTCGCCGATAGTCATTATAATCAGGTCACCGTTACGCACCACGCCGCGCTTGAGTAATTCATTTTCCGCGTGATTAAGGATGATCTCGGGATCATTCGAGCCGCCGCCGAATTTCACCGGATAAACTCCCCGAAATAGGGTCATTTTCCGACGGGTGTCCTCCTGGGGACTCAACGCGAATATAGGAACGTTGGAGCTTCTGCGCGACATTAGCAATACTGTTCTGCCGCTCTGGGTGAGCGCGGCGATGGCCCGGATTTTTAAGCTCCCAGCGGTGAACATGGTTGCGCGCGCAATCGCTTCTTCTATGGTTTCCGGGAGGCCACCCTGCAGCCTGCGCAGTTCATTGCTCGCCAGATATTCCTTTTCTGCCTCAAGGCAAACCCTGGCCATGGCTGCGACCGCCTCCACGGGATACTGTCCTGTCGCAGATTCCGCCGATAGCATTACCGCATCCGTGCCATCCAGCACCGCATTCGCTACATCCGATACCTCTGCGCGGGTGGGAATCGGGCTGCTCACCATCGATTCCATCATTTGTGTAGCAGTCACCACCAGCTTATTGTTGGCGCGCGCGGTGCGGATCATGCGCTTTTGTAAAGCTGGTACCACTGCATCCCCCACCTCCACCGCCAGATCACCGCGGGCCACCATAATTGCGTCGGATGCCTGCAAGATATCATCCAGAGCCAGAATGGCTTCGGAACGCTCCATTTTCGCCATCAGCAGGCTTTTCCCCCCGGCTTCATGCATCACATCGCGTGCCCAGCGCATATCCTCGCCGGAACGCGGGAACGATACCGCGAGATAGTCCGCCTTGAGCGCTGCAGCGGTCCGGATGTCCTCTACGTCCTTATTAGTCAGCGCAGGCGCACTGAGTCCGCCACCTTTGCGGTTGATGCCCTTATTGTTGGACAGCACGCCGCCCTGCTCGACAACGCAAGAGATCTCCTGCCCTTTAACATTGGAAACACCAAGAACGATACGCCCATCATCCAGCATCAATGTCGCCCCGGTTTCGACGTCATTTGGCAGCTCTTTATAGTCCAGCCCTACTCGCTCCTGGTTGCCCAGGTTGCATTCCGCATCAAGAATGAATTTATCGCCGGTTTTGAGTACGATCTTGCCCGTTTCGAATTTACCGATGCGGATCTTGGGTCCCTGCAAGTCTGCCAGAACCCCCACGGCATGGCCCGCGGCGCGGGCCAACGAACGGGTCAATTCGGCATATTCAATATGCTCCTCCCGCGTACCGTGAGAGAAGTTGATCCGTACTACGTCTACTCCGGCATTTATCATGCGCTCCAAAACTTTGGGGTCGCGGCAAGCGGGCCCGAGTGTTGCCACAATTTTTGTTCTTCGAATCATACTAAGTAGTTAGAGCCGGATTGAGTCTATCAAACGCAGACAATTAACGTCCTCGCTGTTCAAGTATTTCCACTGCGGGAAGCTTCTTGCCTTCAAGAAACTCAAGAAATGCCCCACCCGCGGTGGAGATGTACGATACCTTGTCATAAATATCGTATTTCTGGATCGCAGCGATAGTGTCACCGCCACCGGCCAGCGTAAACGCTTTGGTATTGGCTATGGCCATAGCGATCGTTTTGGTCCCGGCACCGAATTGGTCAAACTCGAACACACCAACCGGTCCGTTCCACACAACGGTACCCGCTCGCATGATGATGTCTGCCAGCTCTTGCGCGCTCTTCGGGCCGATATCAAAAATCATGTCATCATCGGCAACCGCATCCGCATCTTTCAATACCGCTGGTTCGCTCGCATCGAATTTTTTCCCGACCACGACATCGACCGCAATAGGGATGGAAGCTTGGCGCTTCGTCATCTTTTCCATCAGCATTCTGGCTGTGGGCACCAGGTCATCTTCGCACAATGATTTCCCGACATTCTTGCCTGCGGCTTTGAGGAAAGTGTTGGCGATGCCACCGCCAACCACCAGTTGATCCACTTTCTCCGACAGAGACTCAAGGACGGTTAGCTTGGTTGAGACCTTGGAACCGCCGACGATTGCAACCATGGGATGCGCCGGATTCAGCAGGGCTTTGGTGAGCGCCTCCAGCTCTTCCATCAGAAGGATACCTGCACAGGCAATAGGAGCATATTTCGCAATCCCATGAGTCGAGGCCTCCGCACGGTGCGCTGTGCCGAAAGCATCCATTACAAAGACATCGCAAAGTCCGGCATATTTTTTTGCAGTCTCATCAGCGTTTTTTTTCTCACCTTTGTTGAAGCGGCAATTTTCCAAAACGACCAGTTCGCCCTCTTCGAGCTCGAAACCACCTTCAACCCAATTCTTGATCAAGCGGACAGGCTTCCCCAGACGTGCGGCGATATTATCCGCGACCGGCTTAAGCGAGTTCTCTTCCGACCACACGCCTTCCTCGGGGCGGCCGAGATGCGATGTCACCATCACCTTGGCCCCTTGGTTGAGGCAGTGATCGATCGTCGCCATGGAAGCAGTGATGCGCGCGTCCGAGGTAACCCTGCCATCTTTAACGGGAACGTTGAGATCAGCACGGATGAAGACACGCTTACCTTTAAGCTCGAGGTCGGTGACTTTAATGATTGACACGTGAAAACTCCAATTTTTTATGGCTTGAGGACGGCACACCCGATCCTTATGCCTCATCAAGATGGGAAGGGACGATCGAGGAAAAGGGGCGCGGAGCGTTATTCACACTCCGCAATCCCTGACATACTATTTATTGGCTACGACGCGGACCATCTCCAGAACCTTGCTGGAATAGCCCCATTCGTTGTCATACCAGGAAACGAGCTTGACGAAACTGTCGTCCAGAGCCATGCCAGCCTCCGAATCAAAGATGGAAGTACAACTTTCACCGCGAAAATCGGTGGAAACCACTTTCTCGTCCGTGTAGCCAAGTACACCCTTCATGGATCCTTCCGACGCTTGCTTCATGGCAGCACAAATTTCATCATAAGTCGCATCCTTTTCCAGCTCAACAGTGAGATCGACGACCGAAACATCGGAAGTTGGAACACGGAAAGCCATACCGGTCAGTTTCTTGTTCAGTTGGGGAATAACTTTACCCACGGCTTTAGCCGCACCAGTCGAAGATGGGATGATGTTTTCCAGAATACCGCGGCCACCGCGCCAATCCTTATTGGAAGGACCATCCACAGTCTTCTGTGTGGCAGTGGCGGCATGCACGGTAGTCATCAGGCCGCGCTTGATGCCCCACGTATCGTTCAATACCTTGGCGATAGGAGCTAGACAGTTGGTAGTACATGAGGCATTGGAAATGATGGATTCTCCGGCATACGTTACGTCATTCACGCCGTACACGAACATTGGAGTGTCGTCCTTGGAGGGGGCCGACATGATGACCTTTCTAGCGCCTGCGGCGATGTGTTTCTGGCAAGTCTCTTTCGTAAGAAAAAGACCAGTGGACTCAACCACGACGTCGGCACCCACCTCATTCCATTTTAATTCAGCAGGGTCCTTGATAGCAGTCAGACGGATTCTGCGACCATTAACGACCAGGGTATTGTCCTCAATAGAAACCTCGCCTTTGAAACGGCCATGCACCGAATCATGTTCCAGCATATAGGCCAGGTAGTCGGGCTCAAGCAGATCGTTGATAGCGACGACCTCGATGTCCGGAAAATTCTGTACCGCCGCCCGAAACACCATTCTTCCAATGCGACCAAATCCATTGATACCGACCTTGATTGTCATATTTTAACTCCTTGAAAAAATAAACCCGAGGCGGAGTAGAATCCCGCAGCGTAGGACCATCCGAGTGAGATTAAATAACGCTGTTCACCGTCTTTACGACATTCTCGACGGTGAATCCAAAATGCTTGAATAGCTCGCCAGCCGGCGCGGACTCGCCGAAAGTGTCTATGCCTACCACGGCACCTTCTAGTCCGACATACTTGCGCCAATAATCCGTAATGCCTGCTTCCACTGCCACGCGGCGTATGCCCTTTGGTAGCACTGAATCTTTGTAGTCCTGACTTTGGCGGTCGAACCGGTTCGTGCAGGGCATCGAAACCACGCGAACATGAACGCCTGTCTCGGCTAGTGCTTTTTGCGCCATCATTGCCAGCGAAACTTCGGAACCCGTGGCGATAATGACAGCGCTGGGTGCGCCTTCTGCTGCCTCTGACAGGATATAGCCGCCGTTGTCGATCAGCTTGATGGTGGCAGCGTCACGTTTCTGAAAGGGTAAATTCTGACGGCTGAAAATCAGTGTTGAAGGCCCATCCCGCCGTTCAATTGCGCGCGCCCAGGCCACCGTTGATTCGACCGTATCGCACGGACGCCACACATCCATGTGGGGAATGTAACGTAGCGTAGCGGTTTGTTCCACCGGTTGGTGTGTCGGCCCATCCTCACCCAGGCCGATCGAATCATGCGTGAACACGAACAAATTGCGAATTTTCATCAAGGCCGCCATGCGCAATGCATTGCGTGCATATTCCGAAAACATGAGGAAAGTGGCGCCGTACGGAATAATCCCACCGTGCAGCGACAGTCCATTCATGATCGCGCTCATGCCAAATTCACGCACGCCGTAATAAATATAATTACCCCCGTTGGTTCGTTCGACGCCTTTCGAACCCGACCAGAGGGTAAGATTTGACCCGGCCAGGTCCGCAGAGCCCCCGACCAGTTCGGGTAATTTTGGCGCCAGACCTTCAATGGCGTTTTGCGAAGCTTTGCGGCTGGCAATTGTTTCTTCCTTGGCGTTCACACGAGCGATCAGACCGTCCACGTGTTCCCGCCACGAATCCGGCAGGTCGCCCGACATCCGCCGCGTGAACTCGGCAGCTTCGGCGGGATACTTTGCCGAATATTCGGCAAATTTTCGATTCCACTCGTCTTCCAGTTTCTTGCCTTTCGCACGAGCATCCCACATCGAGTACACATCCTCCGGGATTTCGAATGGCAGATGGTTCCAGCCGATATGCGGGCGAGCAGCCGCTATTTCCGCATCGCCCAGCGCGGCACCGTGGACCTCGTGAGTGTCGGCCTTATTCGGGGACCCCAAGCCGATAATGGTCTTGCAGCAGATCATCGACGGTCTGTCGGTAGCCTGCTTGGCCGCCTCGATAGCTGCCTCGATCGCTACAGGATCGTGACCATTGACGTTGGGCACCACGTGCCAGCCGTACGCTTCGAAACGCTTGGGCGTATCATCCGTAAACCACCCTTCCACATGGCCGTCTATGGAAATACCATTATCGTCATAGAAGCAGATCAATTTGCCCAACCCCAGCGTTCCCGCCAGCGAACAAGCCTCATGAGAAATTCCCTCCATCAGGCAGCCGTCTCCGAGGAAAACGTAGGTGTAATGATTGACCACATCTAAACCGGGCCGGTTGAAATCCGCAGCCAGTATTTTTTCTGCAAGCGCCATGCCGACCGCGTTGGTGATACCCTGCCCCAACGGACCAGTAGTGGTTTCCACTCCGGGCGTGTAGCCATACTCGGGATGGCCTGGAGTTTTTGAATGTAGCTGGCGGAAGCGCTTGATTTCCTCCATGGGCAAGTCATACCCGGTGAGATGCAGCAGTGCGTATATCAACATCGACCCGTGGCCATTGGATAATACGAAACGGTCGCGGTCAGCCCACTTTGGGTTTGCAGGGTTGTGCCGTAGATGATGAATCCACAAAACTTCGGCTATCTCTGCCATGCCCATGGGCATACCGGGGTGACCGGAATTGGCTTTTTGCACAGCGTCCATCGCGAGCGCACGGACGGCGCTTGTCAGGTTTTTGAACACCGGCGCATCAAAATCTCTAAATGTTCCCATGAACACGAACTCCCTCGTTCAACAGAATATGGCACAAAAACACCGCTGCTCCAACACGAGTAGCGGTGCGGGTCGGCAAAGCCACTATTATCGCTTAAGATGCGAAGTCAGACAATATGACAAATCGCGAGTCGAGCCGAATCAGACGTAACGGCAAAGCATTTCTTTATGCAAAAAAGGTTTGACGCGAGTTTAATTCGATTTTGCGTTTGCCTTTTCCATTCGCCGTTGTGTCCAGTGCAAAGCTTCCGTTTACGCCTATGAAGGGTTTATTCGGAGGTTTGCTAGGTATTCCGCAGCTTGATACCCAGCAGTTTGAGCTTCCGGTAGAGATGGGTTCGTTCCAGCCCGGCCCGCTCGGCCACTCGGGTCATGTTGGCGTTTTCCTGGTCAATAAGCTGTTCAAAATAAATCTTCTCAAAGATATCGCGGGCTTCGCGTAAAGGAATGTTGAGCGGAACACCGGCGACTGCTTGTGCCGGCGATGAGGATGCCAATATTTGCTTCACATCGTCGGCTGATATTTCGTCGCCGGAGCAGGTTAGCGCCAAAGAATGCACTGCGCCGGTGAGTTGCGCGAGATTGCCGGGCCAGTCATGGTTGCGCAAGCAATTGAGCGCTGCGGTGCTGAATTGCCGTACTGCGACCTCTCCCGACTCGATATAGCGCGAGAGTACCTGGTTGGCAAGCTCGGGAATATCTTCCCTATGTTCCCTTAATGCGGGCACATTGATACATAAGCCGCTCAGAATTTCATATAGCCTGGGATCGTACGCGCCCTGTGCCGTCAATTCCGCCAAAGGCATTGAAGTGGCGCACACAAGCCTTACACTGTATTTCTCCAGCTTGCCCAGCAGGAGCATTAATCCCTTTTGCGCCAATCTGTTGAGATCACCGATTTCCTTGAGAAACAGCAGACCGCCTTTTGCCTGCTCCAATAAGGCAAATGGTCCATCTGCCAGCGCAGCGAGGTTATCCGGTTCTACCCATGGCGTATTTGGGCGGTGCAGAAAGCGCGCACACAGATCTGCTCCGGTTCCAGGTTCACTCATGAGTAGGAGGGGCGTTCGCAGATTGGCTACCTGCTCCAGGCGTTTTTTTAAATCGGCGATTAATGGGCCTCTGCCCAGGCTGGCAAGGGGAAGTGCCAAGGGCGGTTTGACTTGTCCTCCGCGCAATGCTCTTCCTACAGTATTCAACAGCTTCTGAAGCGGTACCGGTTTCTCCAGGTAGCCGGACGCGCCCATACGTGTCGCCTCTACCGCAGTGTCTATGGTGCCATGCCCCGACATCATTACGACCGGCATGGTGAGCAGTCCGCAACTGGCCCATTCTTTCAACAGAGTGATGCCATCGGTGTCTGGCATCCAGATATCGAGCAATACCAGATCTGGGCGCGCCTGCTTTCGCCAAGTGCGCGCCTGCCCGGCATTTTCCGCGAGCGCTACGCGATAGCCTTCGTCGCGTAGGATTTCGGACAACAGTTCACGTATGCCGACTTCATCATCAACGACAAGTATTGTGTTATTACTCATGATTTAAGAATCAGTTGTATTTAATTAACCTAAATTGACCTTGATTGCGTTAATCATCGGCATGCTCGGCCTTTAACAGGGCCTCTGGACACGTCCCGGTTTGCGGTGGCCCTCAGGGGTCATTCGAACCATTCCCACGCATGCACAATGGCTGACCATACTCATCGCCGCGCCGCTGTTACCGCCAAATCGTACTGAGGAATAATTGGCAGCGTGATCGAGATCCGCGCGCCGCTTGGCCGGATATTTTCTATCTGAATCGATCCGCTATGTTCTTCTATTATTTTTTTAACGATGGGTAGTCCCAATCCTGTGCCTCTGGATTTAGTAGTAACGTATGGTTCGAAAACCCGAGCTTTGACCTGTTCGCTAAATCCTTTGCCATTATCGCTCACGCTAAACTGAACCCCGCCCGGGACGGCTTCGGTTCGCACCATAATAGCGGGCTCCGCGATATCGATTACCGTATCCTGTGCATTCTGCAAGAGGTTGTGGATAACTTGACGGAGGCGGGCCGAATCCCCCCTTACCGGCGGCAGGTCGGAAGCCAGTGCCAGATAAATATGGGGTTGCCGATTTCCGCCCGCAGCCGTACTTGCGGCCTCATATAAGGCCAGCACCTCCCGCACCAGTCCGTTGAAGTCCAACTGGAGGAACTCGAGCTCTGGCGCGCGCGCATACTCGCTAAATTCATTAACCATTTTTTTAAGCGCTTCCACCTGATTGACGATGGTTTCGGTTGAGCGCTGCAGAATCTGCGCATCCTCCTTGCCGAGCTTTTGGGCAAGCTTATGCTGGACACGCTCGGCAGATAGCTGTATCGGCGTCAGCGGATTTTTGATTTCATGGGCCAGGCGCCGTGCCACTTCTCCCCATGCGGCCGTACGCTGTGCCTGCAATAAATTGGTAACATCATCAAACACGACGACCCCGCCACCGCCCGATATGTTTGGCAAACGGGTCCCGCGCAGCAGCAATACCTGGTTGGCGCCATCTCTCAAGCGTTCAACCTGGCATTGCCACTCCCCTTTTTCGGCCGAATCAAACCCTTCAAGAATCTCAGCCTTGAAAGACGCGAGCTGCGGTTCGCGTACGGCGCATTCTTCAATCGTAAGACCTTCCAGGCCCGATAGGGGAATCTTCAGAATTTGTTCGGCACTCGGATTCGCGTTGCGCATGTGAAAGCTTTCGTCGAATACCAGGACGCCGGAAGAAAGATTCGCCAGTATGTTTTCCAGATAAGCTCTGGCGCTTTCCACCTCTTGCTGATTGCGCTGCGCTGTCGTGCGCGCTTCTTCCAACTGTTGAGTCATCAAATTAAATGATTCGGTCAACACACCCAACTCATCCCGGCTTTGTACCGGATGGCGTCTGCTGAAGTCCCCCTGCGCCACTGCTCGGGTTCCTTCTGCCAGCATACCCAGCGGCGCGCTCAGCCGCTCGCTGATAAGAAACGCCGCAGCCAGGGCTGAAAAAAGTGAAAGCAGTAGCGCGAGTGTAAGCGTGACGCCATACAGGCTTTTAAGGCCCTCACGCGACAATAGCAATTCCTGATAATCACGATAAGCAGCTTGAACCAACTCCGCTTCTTCGGCTAGTTGTTTCGGCACCTGCTGCAATAATTGCAATACTTGAGTATCTTCCCCCGCCCCTTGTGGACCGATCGGCGTCAGCACTTTCAGGTACAGCCCCTCGCCGGGAATTGATTCGATCTCGCTATAAAATTTCTCTGACTTTAAGTGCCGAATTACTTCCTTGCTTAGCATTTCAGGCGCCGGAGTCGTGTCATCCGCACGCGAAACAGCTATCATCAAGCCGTTCTGATCAAATATCAAGGCTTCCTGTACCTGTGATTGATCAATGATCTGTTCCAGCACCGGTAGCGGCGGCCCGGATTGATCGGCTAACGTGAGCGCGGCGGTCTGTGTCTTCCTGCGTAATTCTTCCAGGAGATTGTCAAGAATCGTGCGCCCCAAGTCCAAGCCGCCCTCGAGCGCCCGATCGACCTTGACATCAAACCAGGACTCGATACTCTTGCTGAGAAACTGCACCGATACGCCATACACCAGTGCTCCCGGAAGAATCGCCATCAGTGAAAAAATCAGCAGCAGGCGTAATGCGAGCCTGGACCCGAACACGCCGGTCTTAAGCCTGCGCCTGAGCCTCCATAGCAGATAACCCACCACGGCCATGAGAAATAACACAAAACCGGCATTGAGCCGGATCAGGAGCCGATATTTACGTTCAAACAGCCCGGTATCGGCACCTGCGCTCGCAAGTAAAAACAGGAGAATGGCACCTAGCCCCGCAGCAATAATAATGACGAACTTCACGGGCGGTTATTGTCTTGAAGTTTTGGTAGTGGCAAGCGGGTGGTCCAATGCAGGATGCCGGTGCTCAGATCCCAGTCCCTTGAGCTAAGCGTTTCTACCTGGAAGGGCTTGGGTAATGCCGAGATGTCAAGGCGCATGCGTAGCTCCACGGTATATTCCATGTCGCGCCTTAGCTCGGAGATTGCAATAATGGGACGGTCGCGGACCCGCCCCAGAGCCTGTAAGGCCTCTTTCAGAGTGCTGAAATTCTGGGATAGCGCGCCGCGGCTCAAACGATATTGACGAGTCAGTGCGTTATAGCTTAGTCCCTCTCGCACCCTGCTTTGAGCTATCCTCTCGTCCAGCCAATACCAGCGTGAATTCACCAGATTGAGCTCGGTTACGAAATAAAGTACGATGCCTTTTTCGAGCGCGTATTCCAGCTTGGGGTTGAGGGTAATCTCGAAATCTGCATCGAACTGATAACCATCATCGACAGCTTCCAGCGTAACCGATTTTACGCGTATGCCGCCCTCCGCATGGGCTGTTGAGGTCAGCAACAGCATTGCAGCCAGTAGCATCGCCGCAGCTGCGTGCAACAGTCGCATGGGGAGATCAGACCTTATGCAGCAGGGCATAAAAAAAACCGTCGTGATGGGAATTCGGCAATAGTTGCCCTTCGATTGTTTCAATTCCGGAGAGGGGCAGCAGACGTGCGTCTGAATGATGGCGCAAAAAGCTGTCCACCTGCAGCTTGTTTTCTTCGGGAAATATGGAACAGGTGGTGTAGAGCAATTTACCACCTCTGCTCAGCGTCCGCCACAGCGAATCAAGAATCCCGCGCTGTTTTTCCGCGAACTGAAAAAGATCGCTTTCACGCCTTAGCCATTTAATATCGGGGTGACGTCGCGCCACTCCCGAAGCAGAGCAGGGAACGTCAGCCAGAATCCGATCGAAGTATTCTCCATTCCACCATTTTGAGGGCTGCGAGGCATCCCCTTGCGCGACGCGATGGGCTGCGAGGCTCAGTCGAGAGAGATTTTGCGTTATCTTCGTCACTCGTGCGACATCACTGTCGAGCGCGGTCAACTCAACTTCCGCCAATTCGAGCAGATGTGCGGTCTTGCCGCCTGGAGCCGCACAAGCGTCCAAAACGCGCATGCCGTCGCGCGCATCCAGGATTTGAGCTGCCAGTTGCGCACCCATATCCTGTACCGAGACCAATCCTTCGGTAAATCCGGGCAGTTTTTCCACCGCTGCCGGGCGCACCAATTCGAGCGCATCATTTGCCAGCAGTTGGGCACTCATGCCATTTTGATTGAGGAGATCCTGGTATTCCCGTATCGGGATTTTGCGCCGGTTGATTCTCAACGTCATGGGCGGCCGTTGATTGCTGGCGTCTAATACAGCTTGATAGTAATGCGGATATTGCGCGCGGAGTTTATCTATCCACCATTGTGGATGAGAATACCGTCCAACCTCGGTCTTGGTTGCCCGTTCGAGTAGTGAGGTCCGTTGGCGTAAAAAGTTGCGCAATACTGCATTGATCAGTCCCCGTACCATCTTGTTATTGTTCAGGTCCTGCGCGGCCGATACGGCGCTGTCCACAATGGCATGAGGAGCAGTCTTGCTATAAATCAATTGATAGAGGCCGACCAATAATAAACAGCGCAAATTCTCATCCCATAGGCGTTTGTTCAGCAATAATTCGAGCAAGATGTTGAGTTGCCCGTAAAAACGCAGTACGCCATAGCTTAAATCCTGAATTGCTCCGCGTTGTTGCGCCGAGAGATCGGCATGGGTGCGCCACACATCTTGCAAGGCTGCGGTCAGGCTTGCACCACCGAATACTTTGACTACAGTTGCGGCGGCAATTCGCTGTGTTTTGTTCATCCCTGCCATTCAAAGCGATCACCCGGCCGCAACGGGAATCCCGAGAGAAAATTTGCAGCGCTCAGCTTTTTTCCGCCGGATTTCTGCACGATTTCCAGTACGAGTGCGCCTATGCCGCAAGCAACGACGATGCCGCGGCTTTCTATAGCAATAACTTCCCCAGGTTCCCCCCCTCTACCCGTTTCGATGCTCGCCCGCCATACCTTGATCGGGGTTTCGCGAACACGGGAGTGTGCACCAGGATATGGATTGAATGCCCTTACTGCGCGGTTGATGTTTTTCGCGCTTGCTCGCCAGTCAATTGCAGCTTCATGCTTTTCCAATTTTGATGCGTAGGTCACGCCAAATTCATCTTGAGGAACCACGGGGATTATTCCTAGCTGCAAGCCTGCCAATGTCTCCACGATGCTAGTTGCGCCCAGCGAGGCTAACTTATCTCGCAGAGTCTGGGCTGTATCATCTTGCGCGATAGGGATATGTCGTTGCAATAGGATAGAGCCGGTATCCAGGCCCTGGTCCATTTGCATGATCGTAATCCCGGTTTCCCGGTCACCCGCCAATATTGCACGCTCGATTGGAGCAGCCCCCCGCCAGCGGGGCAGTAACGAAGCATGAATATTGAGGCAGCCAAATTTTGGAATATTTAAAACAGCCGAAGGTAAAATCAGCCCATAAGCCACGACGACCATGACATCGGCACCGATCGAGGCCAATACTGGGTATAACTCGGCTTGCTTGAGTGATTCCGGTTGTAACACGGCAAATTTATGCTCCAATGCAAGGAACTTAACGGCACTCATGGCGGTTTTCATTCCTCGCCCAGCCGGACGGTCAGGCTGAGTCAACACCAGCCCAATCTCATGCCCGGCGCGCGCCAGGGCCTCAAGCGCAGGGATGGAAAATGGCGGGGTGCCGGCGAAAATAATCTTCATTGGGAAATTTACCCAGGAGCCTGAAAAAGTTCCTGAGTCGGACAGCTAGGAGTCCGACAGCGTACATCGCTTGCGAAACACCTCAACATATCGTGGCGTAAACCCCCGGTTTATTGCGCTGCGCTTTTCAGCGTCATTATCTGGAACAAGCCCAACCTTGGGTCCCATGAAATGGGCTCGCGTTCATATCGGGCTTGCCGCTTGGTTATCACTGGCGTTATCAACTTGAGTTATCAACTGAACATTTGGGAGGGTTCAAGAACTTGTTCACGGGGTTAAACAGCAGGAATGCCTCGCGGGGAGCGGCAAGATCAGTACAAAAACTTCAATCACATCACCTTTTGCCGGTGTTTTTTCAGCTTGGTCTGAATGCGGGATTGTTTCAGCCACGACCAGTACTCGACAAATACCTTGCCCAGCAAATGATCCATTTCATGTTGAATGCATACTGCCAGCAAGCCGTCGGCCTCCAGCCTGAACGGCTTGCCGTCCTGATCCCAAGCTTTCACTGTAACGCGCTCGGCGCGGGGGACCTTACCGAACACACCGGGGACCGACAAGCAGCCTTCTTCGTAATCAGATTGACCGCTGCTCGCAACGATTTCCGGGTTGATCAGGACATTCAACTGATCATGGGTATCAGAAACGTCAATTATAATGACCCGTTTATGCACATTAACCTGAGTGGCCGCCAAGCCGATCCCGGGAGCGGCATACATTGTTTCCGCCATTTCTTGAACGAGGGAGCGGATTTCATCGTTAATTTCCGCTACCGGGGCTGCTACCGTATGCAGCCTTTCGTCCGGATATTGCAATATTTTTAACAGTGCCATAAAAGTGGCTTGTACGTTAAACTGGCTCAATGTGGGTTAAACCACATCATTACGACAAATTTGCCCCAAGCTTTGTAATGAAGCTCAGGCATTGTGTTTCGCGAGAAATGATTATTATATCCTGATTTTTTACACGACTTTTTCCATCCGCACCGCTACCTCACGCAATACCCATTCTGAGCATGCACGAGGAAAAGCCTCATTTTCATGAAAGACATATTGACAGTACGCTGCCTCGATCTCGAAAATCAAGGGCTCGGCAGTAAGCGGAGTGGTCGGACCGATTCTCGGCGCGAAGCAAAGACCGTGCTGTACGATATATTGTGAACTCGTTACAGGATAGCGAAAAGTGGCTTGCCCTCGGCTTGATTGACGGCCTCGGTGATGAATCAATACGACGGCTGCTCGCGGCTTTTGGAAGCCCCGCTGAAATTTTCTCGGCAAGCTCCACTTCGCTGGAGCGCGTGGTTAAAAAGCACGTAGCGTACAACATTACGAGAGGTGCGGACCCAGGAAAAATTTCGATAGCGCTCACATGGCTGGAAGATTCCGCAAATTCCATTGTCACGTTCGCTGATCCGGATTATCCCTCGCTGTTACTTAATATTCCGGATCCACCACCGATTCTTTATCTCAAAGGAAAGCGTGAGCTTCTGAATTCGTGCGCGCTCGCAGTTGTTGGCAGCCGCAGTGCCACGCCTGCAGGTCTTGCGAATGCCGAAGCTTTTTCTGAGGCAGCGAGTAATGCCGGGCTTTGCATTATTAGCGGAATGGCGCTCGGGGTAGACGCCGCGGCTCATCGTGGCGGCTTGCGTGGTAGCTCAGCCAGTATCGCAGTGGTGGGAACCGGGCTGGATATTGTTTATCCAGCTGTTAATCGCAAGCTTGCTCATGAACTTGCGGAAAAGGGCGCGCTTATTTCAGAGTTTTCACTGGGCACTCCCGCTCTTGGCAGCAATTTTCCGCGCCGCAACCGGATCATCAGCGGTATGAGCAGTGGCTGTCTCGTGGTGGAGGCCGCTTTGCAAAGCGGCTCTCTCATTACCGCGAGGCAGGCGTTGGAGCAGGGGAGAGACGTATTTGCCATCCCTGGCTCGATACACTCGCCGCTGTCGAAGGGATGCCACGCGCTCATCAAGCAGGGAGCAAAACTGGTGGAAAGCGCGGAGGATATCCTGGACGAGTTAGGGTATCCCGCCGTGCGGAAAGCGGCTCGCCAGGTCGATGAACCAAAGCGCGAAGAATCCTTGCTGTTCAGGCACCTCGGCCACGATGTCATCAGTATTGATTCGCTGTGCCAACGCAGTGGCTTGACGGTGGAAACGGTATCGGCGATGCTATTGGCGTTCGAGCTGGAAGGCACAGTCGCCAGTCTGCCCGGTGGATACTATCAGCGACTTCGGTAACTGCCGCTGAAATCGCATGCATCTTAATGAGGCATAGCCGGGATTGAATGGTTGCCGGACGGTTTCTAGTAGCATCCGGATCAATTTGGCCGCTGTTTTTTTTTTAAGTTCAGCAATTCTGTACGGAGTTTCATGGGTAAAACCTTAATCATTGCCGAGAAGCCGTCTGTCGCTGCGGACATTGCGCGTGCGTTGGGCGGATTCACCAAACATACGGATTACTTTGAGAGCAACCAATACGTTCTGTCGTCGGCTGTTGGTCACTTGCTTGAGCTGGCAGTGCCGGAACAATATGAAGTCAAGCGCGGGAAATGGAGCTTCTCCAATTTGCCTGTCATCCCTCCTCACTTCGATCTGAATCCCATCGAAAAAACTGAATCACGGTTGAAGCTTTTGACCAGGCTTATCAAGCGCAGGGATGTGGATGCTCTTATCAATGCTTGCGATGCCGGGCGCGAAGGGGAATTGATTTTTCATAACATCATACGTCACGCTGGAACAAAAAAGCCTGTTAAACGGCTTTGGTTGCAATCGATGACGCCTGCTTCAATACGCCAAGGGTTCACGAATTTGCTTGACGAGGGTGCTGTGCAACCACTGGCGGATGCAGCGGTAAGCCGTTCTGAAGCTGACTGGCTCGTGGGTATAAATGGCACGCGGGCCATGACGGCGTTCAACTCTCAGGAAGGCGGGTTCTATAAGACAACCGTTGGCCGGGTGCAGACCCCGACATTGGCAATTTTAATTGAGCGGGAAGATGTTATCAGGAATTTTATTTCCCGGAGCTACTGGGAAATCCATGCCACCTTTGCCGCCAACTCTGGAAAATATGATGGTCGCTGGTTCGACGAGAAGTTTTCCAAGGACAAAAAGGATGTAGAGAAAAAGGCCGAGCGGTTGTGGGACCTGGAAAATGCCGAGATTATTGGTAATAAATGCTGGAATAAGCTCGGGGTTGTCACCGAGGAAAGCAAACCGGCAACGGAGATTTGCCCACTGCTATACGATCTTACCAGTTTGCAGCGCGACGCCAACGGACGGTTTGGTTTTTCGGCGAAGACAACACTGGGGCTAGCTCAGGCATTATACGAAAAGCATAAAGTGTTGACTTATCCGCGCACTGATTCTCGTGCGCTGCCGGAAGATTATGTGGCAACGGTTAAGGATATCCTCAATTCCTTGCAAAAGACCGGCTACAGCACTTTTGCAAGACGGATTCTTCAGGCAGACTGGGTCAAACCGAACAAACGCATATTCAACAACGCAAAAATTTCTGATCATTTTGCCATTATTCCCACTTCTCTCGAGCCGAAGGGGCTGACCGAAGCCGAGGCAAAACTATATGATCTGGTAACCAAGCGCTTTTTGGCGATTTTTTACCCTCCCGCCGAATTTATGGTGACCACGCGCATTACTCGTGTCGAAGATGAGCCATTCAAAACTGAAGGTAAGGTTATGGTTAATCCGGGTTGGCAAGCCGTCTACGGCAAAGAGGCGCTAATTGACGGAGCTGGGAATGCCCCGACGCTGGTCCAGATAGATACGGGTCAGCGGGTCCTTGCGGAAGAAGTCAAGGTCATTGCCAACCAGACGCGGCCGCCAGCAAGATTAAATGAAGCGACCTTGCTGTCGGCCATGGAAAGCGCGGGTAAGCTTGTTGAAGACGAAGAGCTGCGGGAAGCGATGAGTGCCAAGGGATTGGGTACTCCCGCCACCCGTGCGTCAATTATTGAAGGCCTTATATCCGAGAATTATCTGCAGCGTGTAGGCCGGGAATTGCATCCGACCGCGAAAGCGTTTTCCCTGATTACCCTACTGAGAGGATTGAAGGTACCTGAACTCACCTCGCCGGAATTGACGGGGGACTGGGAATTCAAACTGCGCCAGATGGAGCAGAGAAAACTCCAACGCAGCCAATTCATGGAAGAAATTGCTGGCATGACCAGCCATATAGTGGAACAGGCGAAAAGCCATCGCGGCGAAACGATAAGCGGAAATTTTTCCACCCTTGAATCTCCCTGTCCTAAATGCGGCGGCGTGGTACACGAGACTTACAAAAAATTTCAGTGCCAAAACTGTGACTTCGGTTTATGGAAGATTCTTGCCGGGCGGCAATTCGAAACGGCTGAAATGGAGCAGCTGATTACTGACCGCGCGGTGGGTCCGCTACAGGGTTTTCGCAGCAAAATGGGACGGTTATTCAATGCGAACATCAAATTGACGGATGAATTTGAAATGAAGTTCGATTTCGGTGAAGGCAGTGAAGAAGATGCCGAAGAGGTTGATTTTACAGGGCAGGAATCGCTTGGACAATGTCCTCGCTGTGGCGGCGCGGTGTTTGAGCATGGGATGAATTATGCATGTGAAAAAGCCGTGGGATCGACGCGAACCTGTAATTTTAAGATAGCAAAAATAATACTTACGCGTCCGCTTGAACGGGAACAGGTTATCAAGCTATTACGCACGAAGAAAACCGATTTGCTATCAAAATTCATGTCCAAGAAGGGAAGGCCATTTTCCGCATATTTGGTAACTGGAGCGGACGGAAAAGTGGGGTTCGAGTTTGAGCCAAAAAAGGCGAAGACAAAAACAACAGAGGAACCATTTGAAGGCAAGACGCCAGAGCCAAAATCCAAGATCTCGCCACCAAAAAAATCACCATCCAGAAGACGCAATTCAGCATGACGCTCAGCACTAGGAGGGCAACGCCCAACTTGTCAGCAGTGATTCGGCACCAGCTACATTTCATATTTGAGATGCTCAACACTGCGTTTATTTATGGGGCTGCCGGTGCCTGATGCTTCTCGATATACGACACAATATCACCCACGCAGCTAAATCCTTTTGCTTCTTCACTATCGAAGCTCATCCCGAAGGCATCTTCCGCATCAAATAAAAGCTGAATCGTATCCATAGAATCAAGCCCGAGTTCTTCGAACTTTGAAGACCTGTTAATCGTTGAAGCATCCAGGTTCTCAACCTTCGTGGCAATAAACTGTATGACCTTTGCTTCAATATCTGCCGTATCCATCGTCTGGTCTCATTCCTTCATTCAAGGGTGGTGAAAAGAATACTTGCATTATTGCCCCCGAACCCAAAAGCATTACATAAGCCGACCCTGGGATTTTTCTGCTGGGCGTGGTTGGGCGTATAATCAAGATCGCACTCCGGATCAGCCTCATCAAGATTGATGGTCGGGTGTACCGTGCCGGTGTGTAGCGCCATGATGGTGGCAATGCTGCCAATGGCGGCCGACGCGCCGATAGAGTGTCCGATCATGGATTTCGTCGCGCTGATGGCAATATTTCCAGCCCGGTCCCCCAAAAGACTTTTAATAGCCCGAGTTTCAACGATATCGCCGAGAGGTGTGGAGGTTGCGTGCGCGTTGATATAATCAACGGTCTCAGGTTTCAAGCCAGCGTCTTCAAGTGCTCCCCGCATTGCTGCTACCTGGCCATTCATGTCCGGCATCACGATGTGTGCAGCGTCACATGCTTGGCCATAGCCTGCCAGCCGGGCGTACATTTTTGCCCCTCGATCCTTTGCCCGGTCTTCCCTTTCCAGGATGAGCATAGCCGCTCCTTCCGACATGACAAAGCCATCCCGGCCTTTGGCAAAGGGCCGGGATGCCCTTGCAGGACTGTCATTAGAGCTTGTCGTTAACGCGTGCAGTATCTCAAAACTGTTGATGGTCAGCGGTAATACGCAGGCCTCCGCGCCACCCGCAATAACTGCGTCGGCTCTTCCTGCCCGCAGGAGATCCAGCGCCACGCCAATAGCATTAGCTCCGGAGGAGCATGCCGTGCTGCAGGTCAAATTCACGCCTTTCAGCCGATGCTTGATCGCAATCCAGGCAGCCGCCGCATTTGCCATTATTCGCGGTACGGTAAAAGGAGGCACTGGCTGATTCCGGAACTTTCGCAAGGCGGAAGATTCGAACGTGCCGAACCCGCCCATTCCCGAACCCACGCTTACAGCCAAGCGCTGCGGTGTATAGGCATCCAGCCCTCCGGCATCTTCCAGGGCGAGACAGGTAGCCAGCAGGGCAAGTTGCGTAAATCTGTCTGTTTGCTCAATATACTTTGCGGAAAGAAAGGAGGCGGGATCAAATCCAACGACTTCCCCAGCGATTCTGGTGCGCAGACCAGACGAATCAAAGCTTGCGATATTTCGAATTCCGCTGGTTCCCTTGACAGCCGCTGCCCAAAATTCATCAGTGCCGATGCCAATCGGCGACACGACCCCCATTCCCGTGACAACTACTTGCATACACAACCAGGATTAGTAAAAAGAGATGAGAGGAAGCTCTGAAGGAATCCCCCCTGGAGTGCGCCAGTTGAAAAACCTCCGAACAGGTTTCTTCCGGAGCACGGTGTTAACAAGATCCCGGCGATCAGGCGCACGGGAGGCCCAGTTCGCGCATTGCCACTGCGAACGGCGCCAGTAAGCGGCAAGGCACCCAGCGCAGAGTGCTGCAGTAATGCTTTTCCTGCAATTTGCTTTCTCGTTTCCTTATCGTGTCTTTCAGATGGAACCCAACTCAAAATTAAAATTAAATTCAAAAGTCTTACCGTGCGTTAAATATCATGGGGAAGAAGTATCTCAAGATCCCTCCCATTATCCAAATGATGAGTATCAAGCTGGAAACCACGGCCCCTCCTTCTATAATGGCCGACAGAAGCGTTGCACCGAGACTATCAAATTCCTGGTGCCCAGCATCATTACGCCTTAGATGGCGGCGTTTTCTCACCCAATGCTGCAGCCAAAAGACAATAGGGATAAGGGCAAGAGCCATTAGCAGGTTATATTCAGGAGTTTCCATTAACGATCAACCTTTCATAATTATGGCCAGAACAAATTTCCCCAACATTTTTTCTTATTCCCTTTTTCTTGCTTCAGCGGATACCGGACTTATAGCCCCAGCGCCACCTGATGCTTAGCGGCACCGCAACAACATTGCCAAGTCCACTTGAGCCGTAAACCTATTATAATATCAACACGTCATCAGCGTGTCACGAGTTACGCACGTCGACCATTCCACCATACAGGGAATCTCTGCAGGTACACCGGAAAAAGGCATATCCTCCAGCCGAAGCGGAGTTTGCGATCCTGCCGACAGTATCTGCTCAGGATTTCAATAGCCGGCCGGTGGTTGGCGCCTTTTAACGGAACATCAACCCGACAATATGTTATGCAGCAGTTAGAGCCATCGTCAGTCGTGGTTGAAGCCGCCGAGTCCCAATCCGGAAGAGTTGTCGTACGCCCGGTCACAAATCGGCGCGAGCTGGGCGTATTTATCGATGTCCCATGGCATGTTTATGCGGATGATCCGCTGTGGGTGCCACCGTTACGTCTGGAACGGCGCTTGCACTTTTCCAAATTCAATCCTTTTTTCGAGCATGGAGAATGGCAGGCATGGGTTGCGTACCGGGATAATCGGCCGGTAGGCAGGATCAGCGCGCAAATTGATCAGTTGCACCGGGGACGCTATGGTTCCGATACCGGACATTTCGGTTTACTGGAAGCCATCGAAGATGCGGAGGTATTCAAATGGCTGGTGAACGCGGCTGAAAAATGGCTGGTTGCCCGGCATGCCAGGCAAATAAGCGGACCGTTCAATTTATCCATCAACCAGGAGTGCGGCATTCTGGTAGAGGGGTTTGATACCCCTCCGGTGGTGATGATGCCCCATTCGCGCAGTTGGTATGGACGCATGCTCGAAGAGCAAGGCTTTCGCCCGCAAAAGGATCTGCTTGCCTACTGGGTGGACGCGGACTTCGAGGCTCCCCGACTGATGAGTGCGCTCGCCGAGAGATTTTCCCGGCAGATACGGCTAAGGGCCTTGAATCGCGGCAAATTCAGCGAAGAGATCGAAGTGCTGCGCGATATATTTAACGATGCCTGGTCCGGTAACTGGGGGTTCGTTCCCTTTACCAAGGCCGAGTTTGCGGAGCTTGGAAATAGCCTCCGCCTGCTTGTACCCGATGAGGCTATTGCGATTGCCGAGGTGGATGGCATTCCGGCTGCTTTCATGGTGGGGTTACCCAATCTCAACGAGATTTTTTCCGAGCTTGACGGAAAGCTGTTCCCATTTGGCTGGGCCCGGCTGATCAAGCACCTTAGATCCAGGAAAGTTCATACTGCCCGAATCCCTCTGATGGGAGTGCGCAGGCAATTCCAGAATACGCCCCTCGGGGCGGCGCTGGCGTTCATGGCGATCGACGCGTTGAGAAAAACGGGGAGAGACTGGGGCATTCGAGCGGTTGAATTATCGTGGATTCTTGAGGATAACAAACCCATGCGCAGAATGCTTGATAGCATAGGCTGCAGAGAGTATAAGCGTTACCGCATTTACGGAAAAACGCTGTAGCCGGGCCCATCCGGCAGGCAACCTGGTAACCACCAATGAGCGAAAAAGATCAGTTTACCGCTATCGTCCTTGCGGCGGATCGCACGGCACACGACCCCATCGCAAGTAAGACAGGGGTGGCCTGTAAGGCAATTGCACCGGTCGGCGGCACGCCCATGATTATTCGCGTCCTCGATGCGCTGGAAGCCAGCGGTATGGTGCGCAAAATTGTAGTATGCGGTCCACCCAAGCACGTGCTTTCCGATTGTCCAGAGCTGGAAAAGCGCATCGAAAGCGGACGGATCATTTGGATCCCCAATCTAGATTCGCCTAGCCGCAGCGCGAACAGCGCCCTGAGCGGAATTGATCGGGATGCGCCTGTATTATTGACGACGGCCGATCATGCACTATTGACGCCTTCGATAGTGCAGTATTTTTTAAGCAAATCGCAAACGTCGGAAGCCGACGCTACGGTTGGGGTGGTCAAACATGAAGATGTAATGGCTGCGTTTCCGGGCACAAAGCGAACCGTAATACGGCTGCGAGATGGGGGCTTCTGTGGTTGCAACCTCTACGCTTTTCTCAATCACCGCGGCCGCGGCCTTGTTTCGTTCTGGCAGCGAGCGGAGGATTTGCGCAAGCGCCCATGGTTATTGATTGCGCAAGTGTTTAATCCTCTGGTGGTTCTTTTATATTTGCTCGGATTGTTGACAATCGACCGGGGATTGAAGGCGGTCTCGGCCAAAACTGGCATCAAAGTTCGGCCAGTGTTTCTGCCTTATCCGCAAGCAGGTGTGGACGTTGATAAAGTTGAAGATTTATTGCTTGTGGAATCCGTGCTGAGCGCTACCCCATCTATTACCGGAGAGTGAACCGGACTCTCGGATTCATCCGATAACCATCAATCCCGGTTTCACGCAGCGGCAGAAAATCCTTGAAAATAATAGAACGATATATTGCAACGGAATTGTTGATGCCGTTTACAGTGGTGGTCACCATCCTGGCGGTATTATATTCAAGCTTCATCAGCGCCAGTCTTCTGTCTGGGGCGGTGACGGAGTCGCTTGGCATCGCCGCTACGCTGAAGCTCATACTGCTGAAAACGACAATCGCCTTGGATGTGCTGATGTCGATTTCGCTATACGTAGCGGTCGTCATGGGACTCAGCCGGATGAACAAGGATCAGGAAATAAGTGTTTTGCGTTCCGCCGGCGTGAGCGACCACCGCATAACCTTTGTGGTATTGGTGGTTGCCATTCCTATAGGAATCGTCAGCGGCGTGCTTTCTATCTTCATTCGCCCATGGGCCTATGAAGAGAGTTATACGCTGAATGCTCAGGCGGAGGCTGAACTAAATACCGATCGATTCCAGGCAGGACGATTCTATGGAAGTGAGCGCAAAGGCAGAGTGGTTTATATTCAGACCAAAGACGCTTCCGGTAAGCAGATGGAGAACGTATTTCATTACACTAACAAGAACGGCGTCAGCGAGATCATCCTGGCCAAAGAGGCTCGCCAGCAGGAACTGGCAGCCGGCCAGCGACCCCAGATACATCTCACGGACGGCTTCATTTATCGGCTCATGCATTCGGGAGCAAAAGATACTGTTGCTCAATTTGAAAAACTGGTTTATTTCACCGATAGCGGTAACGTACAAAATTTCAGACGGCGAGCGGCACCCATTGGAGTCTTAATGCAATCCGATAAGCCGCGCGATATTGCTGAATTACAATGGCGGTTTTCCCGCCCCATCGCTACAGTCCTGCTTGCTTTGATTGCCGTGCCGTTCAGCCGCTCCCCGCCTCGCAAGGATAAAGGTGAGAGGACAATATTTGCTGCAGCACTGGTTTTCGCTATCTACTATATTCTGAGCGGATTAGCTCAAACATGGGTAGAGCAGGGAACGATAGGCAGGGTTCCGGGCGTCTGGTGGCTCTATATTCTTATGTTTGTTGCAGCCCTGGCCTCCTTGTCATCTGCTTTCCGGCAGAAGCGAGTTGTGCGTCGATGACGACAATTAGTCGCTATCTGGCCGTACAGGTAATTATAGGTCTTGCAATCGCTACGGCCATATTATTGCCTTTATTCAGCTTTCTTGACTTGCTGGATCAGCTCCACGATGTGGGGAAGGGCACTTATGCCGTTAAAGACGCGTTTCTGAGCACCGCGTTGCTGCTGCCGAGAAGATTTATCCAGCTTGCACCTTTTGTTGCGTTGCTGGGGAATGTCATCGCGTTGGGGCGGCTGGCTGTCGGGTCAGAATTAACGGTAATGCGAGCGGCAGGCGTGTCGCCCGTTCGTATTAGTCTTATTCCTATCGCAGTAGGGTTAATCCTATTAGTTTTTAATCTCATACTGGATCAGTTTGTCGCTGCCCAGCTCCAGCAGCAGGCTATTTCAACCCGGGCCGCCGCGCTCGAAAAGAGTGCAGAACTTGGGAAGGGCCTGGGGATCTGGACTCGTGATGAACGGAATATATTGCGTATTGGGGAGATGCTGCACGCGGGCAAGGCGGCGGATATCGAGGTGATGCATTTCGACGACAATGGTTTTTTGCAAACATACATTCACGCTAAATATGCTGATTTCATCGATGGCGATCTGTGGGAGCTAAGCGATGTCACGACCAAGACATTCACGGGAAACCGGATAGAATCCGTAAACACAAACTCGATGAAGTGGAAATCATTCCTCAATCCGGACGACATTTCGACTTTAACCAAGCCACCGGAGAGCCTGACGCCGATCGAGTTATTTCAGCACGTTCGGTTTTTACGCGCCACGGGTCAGGAAGCGGACGCCTATGCACTCGCCTTGTGGCGCAAGGCGGGGGGAGCATTGACTACAATTGCGATGTTATTATTTTCGATACCCTTCGTTTTTGGGTCAGTACGAACAGGGCTTGCCAACAGACTGATTCTTGCCTCCATGCTTGGCATGAGCGTCTATTTGCTCGATCAAATTATTGCGAACGCTGGTTTGCTGCTGCGTTTGAATCCGGCTCTCATCGCACTTTTCCCAGGGTTGATGCTGATTTTACTTGCGAGCCTCTGGCTTAGGCGGATTTTTTAGCTCCTCCCAACTTTTTCTGGAAAGTGAAAAGCCCATAGCCCGCCAGATGGTAATTATCTGTAACGTGGCAGATAAGAGCGGGACAGTATATAGCCTGAGTTCGCGGATGACGGGGCCACTGCCGGTGGAACGGTATGACTTCTACCTCAATCTCTATCGAACAAGCGGCCATAACCCTACATCCGGCAATTGCCCCCTTTTTTTAATTTAGCGAATCCATCGTAAATGCCACCGACCACTTATGTTTTTATCATCGGCGATAGCGAAACGAACATCTGGGGCTTGAGCGGGCGCGAGCGTCTGCAACGGATGCTAGAGCCGTTCAAGCAAACCAGGCTGACCGACGACCCCGGGGAGATTCCTGTGCAGTGTCCCGCGCTGCTGTTACGGGCGGATCATCTGTTTGATGCCAGCGTATTGGAAGCATTGATCAACGCGCAAACGAGCTTCATCCTGATCACTGACAGCCGTCAGCCGGTTGCTCTACGGATTGCCGAAGGCAATGTGCAGCACGTGCTGGCAGACTTCATAGCGGGCGGAAGAGGACAGGCTTGCGCTGACTTACCTTGTCATTCCCTCAGAGATTTGAATTTGTTGGGCCTCCGGCAGAACCTTAAGAAAAGAGACCTCCCCTACATATTGCCGATCAGTAGTAAAACCCGCGAAACGCTCGAATCAGAATTATTTGCCCGATCATACAAAGGTGTGACCGATCTTGTGACGAAATGGCTCTGGCCTGTCCCGGCATTCTGGGCTGCGCGTTTTTGCGTGCGCTTCGGATTACGGCCGAATCATGTCACACTGCTCAGTCTTTTATTTGCCGTTCTGGCCGGAATCGCCTTCTGGTATGGCCACTACGGTATAGGTCTGCTGATGGGATGGCTGATGACCTTCCTCGACACCGTCGACGGAAAACTGGCGAGGGTAACGGTTACGTCAAGCCGTATTGGAGATGTGCTTGATCACGGTCTGGATATTATTCATCCACCACTCTGGTATATTGCCTGGGGGGTCGGCCTGCCAGCAGGGTTAACGGCGACACCTGATTTGCCGGTACTGATCGTGCTTATACTTGTCGGATATATTGGTGGCCGATTATGTGAAGGCGCATTTCAATTCTGGCTGGCATCATTTGATATCTTCATCTGGCGTCCTATTGATTCTTTTAACCGGCTCATCACTGCCCGGCGCAATCCCAACCTGATCCTGCTGACAAGTGGCTGGCTTATAGGCAGGCCGGACATCGGGCTCGGGTCCGTCGTGGTCTGGCATCTGCTTTCAACCGTTTTTCTGGCTGGGCGGGTACTGATGGGCTGGCAAGCACGGCGGTCCGGCGGACCGTTACACTCGTGGTTTGAGGAGATCGTTCCTGGCCGCGACGATGGGAAATTGGCTGTTCGTATTTTTGTTCCTCTAATGATTACGACAAATGGCAGAGAAGTCACGGATAGATAGACTGGGTTCCGGAACAGCTTCAATCGGCTTGCTTTTCAATCCGCTTAGCGGACGTATTCGCAAGCGCAAGGAGTCAGTAAGGCAAGCGCTGTCCGGAATACCGGGTGCCACCTGCAGGGAAGTAACGAATGCGCTTGAGATTAACGCTTCGGTTGATGCCTTCATCGGTGCCGGTATTGATTTGTTGGTCGTTGTTGGCGGAGACGGTACGGTTCAAGGAGTATTGTGTCATTTATTCGCAACGCATCCACGCGCCGAGTGGCCGTTGCTGGCAGTCGTGCCGGGCGGTACCACCAACATGACAGCGCTCGACCTGGGTGTTTGTGGCAGCCCCGAATCCATCCTGCAGCAATTGAAGGATTTTTTAATGAAGGAGACCCCGCCCATACTATTGCAGCGCCATGTACTGTGCATCGAACAAGCCGGGGCAGCAAAAGTTTATGGAATGTTCTTCGGCGTGGGGCTTATTGCCCGAGCGGTGATATTCTCGCAGAGCAGGATCAAGCAGCTGGGTATTACCGGGGAAATTTATTCAGCCATCATTACACTTGGCTACTTGGCCGGTGTGCTTCTGGGGCGTCGTAGCGGGGCATGGGCGCCGGTCCAAATGTCCATCATTGAAAGAAATATCGAGCTTCACCGAGGGTCATTCGCATTTCTTTTCGCCAGTACCCTCGATCGGCTGCTGTTTGGCATGCGGCCGTACTGGGGGCAGGAGCCGGAGCCGTTGCACGTAACTTTTATCCGGGAGCAGCGCAAGCGTCCTCTGCGCTCGTTAATGCAGCTACTTTTCGGCCGCCGGGGCGCCCTCGAGGAGAAAAACGGTTATCACAGTTGCAATAAGCAGGTATTGGAGTTGCTGATAGACGACGACTATATCGTCGATGGCGAATCCTATCGCGCAGCGAGCCAAAGTGGACCATTGCGGATTACCCCGGCCGGTCCGGTTACCTTTCTGGTTGCGGCTCGCGCAAACGCAGGCTCATAACATGCCGAGGACCCTACCGACAGACGAGCAGCAACTTCCGGATGATCTCATCTCGGAAATGGCTTCGTTGAGTTCCAAGGCCGTATCGGGAGACTTTCTTATCCTGACTGAAGCATTGAAATCACGGTTCGGGTCGTCACTGGAGGCGGTTCTGCTTTATGGGTCCTGCCTGCGTTCCCATGAGATCGGTGATGGGGTCGCAGATTTTTATGTTGTGGTGAACAGCTACAGTGATGCCTATCCTGAACGCTATCTACGTTATTTCAACGCATGGCTACCGCCGAACGTCTTCTACCTGGAAGTGGCTAACGGTGAAAGGAAATTCCGGGCCAAGTATGCAGTCGTCTCAATGGCGGATTTCGAGCGTGGAACGCGGTATTGGTTTCACCCTTATCTATGGGCTCGCTTTGCTCAACCCTCCCGTTTATTATATGCCCGTGATGAAGCCAGCCGCAGGCGTATTCATCAAGCTCTGGCTCATGCTGTGGTGAAGTTCCTCAAATCCAGCCTTCCTGTGCTCGGCTCATCCATAGCCGATGCCGAAGTAATCTGGATCAATGGATTGACGCAGACCTACGGCGCGGAATTGCGGCCGGAGCGCGCCACGCGCGCGCGCCAGTTGGTGCAGATCAATCTGGAGGATTATGCATTGCTCACCCGGTGCGCTGCGCCCGCGTTAGCGGGAACGCTGGAGATACTGGCAGGCGGAAATTATCGATGCGTGACAGATACGGTGAAGCGCCAACATTCACTTTTGCATTGGCGGTTGCGCCGCTGGCAGGGAAAAATTCTATCCGTGCTTCGTCTTACAAAGGCGGCGTTTACCTTTAACGACAGCATTAATTATGCGGCGTGGAAGATCGAGCGTCATACCGGTGTTCGCGTTGAGGTAACGCCAATGCTGCGGCGCCACCCCGTCCTCTGGGGTCTGAAGGTATCCTGGAGACTGTTGCGGCGTGGCGTGCTGCGCTAGTTGCCCAGCGCTCAAACGCCAAGTCAGGTATTGAAACTGAAGTGATCTCCGTATGAGCGGGCCATTCGTCCAGGCACATCATTGGCATTTCTCTGCGTCCAGATCCCTGCATGGTGTGCCTTCGCTTGATTTGAGGATCAGATCGCACACTTCTCGGACAGCGCCATGACCGCCTGAGCACTCACAAACGTAATGGGCTTGACGCAGAATTTCAGGAACGGCGTCCGCAGGACAAAAAGCTGTACCTACATGACTTAAACATTCCAGATCGCTGAGATCGTCGCCGATATATGCGATATTTAGCAGGGAGATGCCCCAGCGTTGCGCCAACTCCAGGAGAAGGGGAAATTTATTACGTATGCCTGGGTAATATTCATCAATATGCAGCTTTCTCATCCTGGCTGCAACGGCGGGACTATCCTCAGTGCTGATAATGCAAACGCTGACCCCCTTTTCACGCAGTAGCTGTAAGCCATGGGCATCACGTGTATTAAACTTCTTCAGTGCCTCGCCAGCAGGTCCGTAGTACATGCCCGCATCGGTCAGCGTGCCGTCCACGTCAAGTACCAACGCTTTAACCTGCGAAGCACGGGCGGTGGCCGATATCAGCTTCTGTTTTGCCAAAAGTCGCTCGACAACACTCCAGCCTGCTTCATCGCCTATATCAATTGCGGTCTCAGCGGCCATTTCGTGGATGCCAATGCGGCCACCCAAATGGCAGCCGTGATCTTTGAGCCACTTCGCCCGGGTCAGGTAGAAGGCGCCATTTTCCACCGCATAGCCTTTGCGATTTTGCGATGCAGAGCGTTTCATGGGGTCATGATCAACTGGTGTACCTGTCCGCGTCCAAAAAAAACGTTTTGACTGCACGGCAGTCAGAAGCGAATCCAGATCTTCCGCAAGAAATTGATGCTTCGCGGCGCGAAAATCTTCCGCGCGGGTGAGAGGCGAGGTTGCCTGGATCAGGCACACGACATCGAAAGCGGCATGCTGCTGAAACTCAAACAGGGCACTGTCTATATCCCCGGTACCGGCACCGGTCGCATCGGAATAATCAAGAACCTCAACCCTCTTATTTGCCAACAAAGATTCATCTGATAGTTTTTGGCGAATTTCCGGTGAAGCAGTAGTGATATAGATTGTATCGAAACACTCGGCCGCGAGGGCCTGTTCCAGGGTCCAGGCGAATAACGGCCGTCCCGCCATGTTGCGCGCGCTATTTCCAGGAGGTGATTCGGAATTTCCACGCAGAGGCATCAAAGCTACCCAGCGCATCAGTTGAAGTGTACCCCTTGCACGCGTTTGAGTTTGTCGCGCTGCGCAAGCTCAATTTCCGTCATTTCACCTTCCTTGAACTTCAATGTCTTGCAGACATTGCGAACGTCTCGTACCAGCCTGCGCAACCCATCCGGTTCCAGCGAGGCGGCATGGTCGGTTCCCTTCCAGGTACGGTCCAATGTGAAATGGCGTTCAATCCAGGAAGCGCCCAAAACGACAGTTGCAATATCAATGGCAATGCCGAGATGATGACCTGAAAACCCAATCTCCTTGACGCGCGAGCCGAACTTCTCACTGAGCGACTGTATCTCGAGCAGGCAGACCTGGTCGAAAGGAACGGGATACCCGGATGTACACGCGTATAGCACAACCCGATTAGCGGCGTCGCATTCCTCCAGCAACTGCACGATATGCTCCTGCTCAGCGGGAGTGGTCATGCCCACGGATATGTGAATGTCTCCATCATAATGAGTGGCCAGATACTGCAGCATGGGAAAATTGAGATTGCACGCTGAGGGGATCTTGATGAATTCGGGATTGAGGCTGGCAATTTCTTTTGCTGAGGTAAGATCCCAGACCGATGTCGAATAGCCGATCCCAAACTCCTGGCACCATTGTTGTAATTGTTGATGCTGGTCTATGTCAAATTCGAGAAATTCACGATGAGCGCCATAGCTTTCACCATAACTGTTTTGAGGGTTTGGATGGCGTGCGTTGTACTCTCCAGGGGTGAGCAATTCCTTATTCGAACGCTTTTGAAACTTTACGAAATCGCATTTTGCAAATGTGGCCGCGATTCCTATCATTTCTCGCGCAATCTCAATGTCCCCTTTATGATTACAGCCTATTTCAGCAATGACTTTTGGTGTCTTCATAAACAAATTTGCGATTAATCCTTTGGTTTTAAATAAAAAAATATATTAATCTGAGCCCGATTTTTGCAGGCGCGCCACTATATCATACAGATGCGGGAAGTTTTTTGAAAAGAAAGATCGTGAGAAGCGGGGCATCCATTAACAATTAACCATGGAGCCTGAACAGATGTTTCGAGTGTTGTTGGACCCGGATGGTGCGGAAACGATTCAATAAACGGCCGAAACGTGCGATTTTCTGCTCAATCTCCGCAATTGAGATTCCGGGAAAGCGATGGTCATGGTAGGAAAGCCTGTTGGGGCCGGGGCGGCGCATGTTCAGGTTTGTGACCGAAGCCTTTAGCTTGGCAAGCGCCCAACCCCGCACATATGTTCCGACCGGGGATGCGGGCGGCTGCTTTTCACCATAGCCGCTGTCCTCAAGGATATCGACGATGCGCTCGGAGGCCAAACGCCCATTTTGAGCTGCCAGGTAATAATCGATGAGCGTTTTGCGCTCCTCACCCCCCGCCATTCCCAGTTCACCATTAAGAATCCCAGCCAAAGTCGTTTGCAGTTCTTCAAAACTGAACGACTGATAGCTTAGCTTGGTGGGCAAGCCTTGAAAGTCATAGTCATAGTATTCATTAAATGTGGAAAGGTAAGAAATGGCGGGCACCCCGAGTGCATAGGCCTCCAATCCCGTCGTGCAACCATTGTGCACCATTGTTTTTGCAGCCAGAAGCCAGGGAATCACGTTCCCTTCGTTGCTGACTTTTACTCGCTGGCATTTCGCAGCGATGTCATTGTACACCTTGAAGTTTTCGCTTGGATGCGGCCGGACCACGATTGTCAGATGGGGAAAAGCCTGTTCGAGGGCCGGAATGAGCCGCTTGAAGTCTTCCAGTATTGCTTGTTTATGCTCCCACAGTCCTTCGGCGAACTCGCGGCTCATTCCAATCCCGGCTTGGCCGCGCCGGGATTTCTTCTGCCCGTCTTTCGATGGCACGAACAAGCCAATATTGGGAATGAAGGGATTTACATCAGTAAAATTAGTATTAATGAGGATGAAATCCCCATAAAGATTACGGAGCTTTTCCACCTCTGTATCAAAGTAGGGGCGCATTTCAGGCCGCAATATATCCCCCCGCGGATTTCCGGTAATATGGATGGGCATGTTTGCAGGCAGCTGCGGGTATTGCTGGAGTAAATCGACATTTTCCTGACCCCAGGCAAATACATGGGATACATTACTGATCGTCGTCGGAGACAGCCGCAGGGTGAAATAGGTTTCGGCTGGCGGATGAACCAGCGCCTCTTCTTCCCATGCGACAATCTCGTGGCCGAGCATACGCAAAATCCTGAACATCGAGTTGCTCAGGCTGCGCATGCTTTTCGCAAGATACACACCACGCGGAAGCGATGCCACCTCGAAATGAACGAACGCACGTGAACCGATAATAACCGGAAAGCCGCGTTCCGCCGCTACACAGGACAGCAGGAGTTTCGCGTCCAGCTCGCGAACCTGATTTTCAACCGGAATAATGAGGGTTGAGGCGGAATTTCTCATACATTTTTCAGAACTTCAATTTAGCAATGTAGGAATTGCTATCCCAGGAATTGCTTATTGCTATCTCCATCGCACTGCGTAGGCGCAAGATGACGATTCAAACCAATAGACGAAAACGTTGGGGTTCCGCCGCGGTCACATGGGGGCGTTGGCTGGGCTAATACCTCGCGGTATCGATTGCATCTGCTTCGCCTTTACCAGAACCTCTCCGATATAATCCTCGACTCTTCAATACAAGCCACTGGCCCATCAGAACAGGGAAGGGATTCCATCCTCTGACTGGGGAGTTATAAGATGAGACAGAATCCCGGAGTCATGGGGTTCGTAATTATACCTAGTCAGCCTGAAATATTCGAATCGATCGCATAAATCTCGAGGTCAGCAAAAATTCATGCCAAAACAGTTCAGATCCCGTCGCTTGACAACAATTTACCCCAAGCGCATCATTTCGGCCGAAATGGGCCGCCCGACCCACCGGAAGCAATGCACTACATAGCCGATGTTGATCTACTCACTCATTCCCGCACGGGGAGGATCCAAAGCCGTACCCCATAAGAATATCCGGCTTTTACGGGGAAAACCGCTTATTGTCCACTCGATAGAAATTTCCCTCGCGTCTCCTTCGATTCAAAGAACTTTCGTCAGCACGGACTCGGAAACCATTGCCGAGGTCGCCAGAAACGCCGGTGCCGAAGTACCATTCTTGAGACCCAGTGAACTGGCACAGGATGACACGCGTGATTTGCCCGTATTTCAGCATTTTCTCAAGTGGCTTGAGCAAAATCGGGTTCCTCTTCCAGATGCCATTTTTCAATTTCGTCCCACATCTCCCTCCCGTAGCGTTGCGAAGGTAGAAGAAGCCGTTGACCTGTTGAAAAAGAATATGGCAGCCGACTCGGTTCGAGGAGTCATTGAGCCGGGGCAAAATCCCTACAAGATGTGGACCATCGCGGAGGACGGTTTTATGCGGCCTCTACTGAGCATTCCACGGATCGCCGAGCCCTTCAACGAGCCCAGGCAAAGTTTGCCTAAAGTGTACTGGCAAATCGGCTATCTCGACCTGATTCGCACCCGGACCATTCTGGAAAAAAATTCCCTTACAGGCACACATGTTTTACCGCTTAAAATCGACAGCAAAGATTCCATCGATATCGACGATGAATACTCGTTTCAACTGGCCGAGTTCTTGATGGAAAAACGGGAAAGCGTCATTTGAAAGCTTTGGTGGTTGGCCTTGGCTCCATTGGCGTCAGGCACCTCAACAATTTGCATACACTCGGGGTTCACGAACTAGGCGTCGTGCGAACCCGTAATCTCCCACCGCCAAAGGAGATCATCCCCAAAGACGTTACCGTCTTTCAGGATATCGATCTCGCGCTCAGCAAGAAATTCGACCTCGTGGTGGTAGCCAACCCGACCTCCCTCCATCTGGAAACGCTCATCAAAGCACTTAAGGCAGGGTCCCACGTTTACATTGAAAAACCGGTCGCCCACGAAAAACGGCGACTGCCCGAGCTCACACGCTACCTCGCCTCAAATAACCCGAAGGTTTTGGTGGGATGTCAGCTCCGTATGCATCCGGGGCTGCAAAAAATCGAAGAGTGGATCAACCAGGATAAACTCGGAAAGATCTATTCGGTGCAAGTCGATCTGGGGGAATATTTGCCAGACTGGCATCCTTGGGAAGATTACCGGCAGACCTACGCAGCCCGCGCGGATCAGGGGGGAGGAGTTGTCCTGACCCTTATACATGAGTTGGACTACTTGCATTGGCTTTTTGGAAGACCCAGGGGCGTCTTTGCCGTCGGAGGGCATCGAACTTCTCTCGAACTCACTGTGGAAGATACCGCCCTCATCACGTACGAAACCGAGCGGAACATCTGTGTTCAGCTCCGGATGGATTATTGGCGAAAGCCACCTGTTCGCCATATGAACATTGTCGCTGAAAAGGCCATCGTGGATTGGGACTATCCCGCGCGCCTTACCACCCTGAAACAAAATGGGCAGATCCTGGATAAAATCGAATTACCGCCAACCTGGGACCGGAATGAGTTATTTCTATCGATGATGAAGGAATTTATCGATAGCTTTTCCGGGAGATCATCTACGCGGGTCACCTTGCAGGATGGCATCGATGTACTGCACACCGCTCTAGCGGTCAAAAAGTCCCTTCAAATTCATCAGAAGGTTTCGTTATGAATCAAGCTTACAAGGGAACACCCTTCGACCTCACAGGCCGCGTGGTGCTTATCAGCGGGGCCACCGGCCTCCTCGGCAAGGAGTTCGCTCTCGCGGCTGCATCGGCTGGCGCGCATTTGGTGATGGGTGATCTGAACATTAGCAAGCTTGAATCGCTGAAAAGCGAAATAGCGTCCGCATCTCCGGACACGCAAACATGGGTCCAGGTTCTGGATGTGACCGACGCCGATTCTTGCCGATCCATTGCGCAGTTATGTGAAGCCCGTTTCAATCGGATCGACGCCGTGGTCCACAGTGCTGCGATTGACCCAAAATTTGAACAGGGTTCCGATACATCGCGTTTTTCGAAATTCACGGAGCTTCCAAGAGAGCTTTGGGAAGCATCTCTCGATGTCAATTTAACCGGCGCCTTCCTCTTCGCCCAAGCCACATGCAAGGTGATGGAAAAATCCGGAAAGGGATCTGTTATTTTTCTCGGGTCCAATTACGGGCTGGTGGGGCCGGACCAGCGCATCTACAAAAAGGCGGGCCAGGAACACCAGACATATAAACCCGCGGTTTATTCCGTATGCAAGGCAGGCCTGCTGGGGTTGACGAAATTTCTGGCCGCCTATTACATGAATACGTCCATCCGCATAAACATGCTCACGCCCAGCGGAGTCTGGAATCAACATGACGATGAGTTTGCAAATAATTATTCATCGCGGACCATCCTTGGCCGCATGTCGGAAAAAAACGAATATCGGGGGGCAATCATTTTCCTGGCGTCGGACGCTTCAAGTTATATGACAGGAGCAAATCTGGTCATTGATGGCGGATGGACAGCATTATAAACGCCTTGCCCGAAACCCGTCGCGGCTGGATGCAACTCCCAGACTGATTTTCAACGGAGATGAGTTTTCGTAAACCGAGCCGCGGATGCAAAAGTGCGAATCGCTGATTCGCTTGCATGACGGAATCGCATCACAACGATAGACAGGACTCCCCACAAGCTCACGCGGAACCTCGTCTTGTGACTTAAACGCTGGGTCCACGGCGGCAATCTCAAGCAAATACTGCGCAATTTCTTTCCGCATCAGCCTCTTTCGTTTTCCAACACATCCCAACGGCCGGCAAAAGCCTGAAAAATCGCAGGATCGCTCGAGATGGCGGCAATCTCATGGTTGAGCCAAAATGAGGGTTTAGTCCAATTAAAACTGCCAAAAATCGACCATGCGCGATCACTATCCTCTATTAATACGAATTTCAGGTGCATGGGAAGGTGTTCGGGATTTCGGATACGCCTGAATCGGATTCCAACGGTGGCCAGCCGCCGTTCCACCTTCGGTGTGACACGTCTGAGCGTCGACTCCGCAAATATTTCCAGTGCCACGCCTCGCCTGGCGAGCCCTATCATCACGTCGACAGCGGCTTCTGTTCTGATATGCGATGCCACGACACGGACACGAGCGCTACTATTAACCTGACTCAGGAACTGCACGACCGGATGTGGACGCACGCGGGGCCAGAGATGAATCGTCGTATCCGGGCTATGGATGGCCCGGTTTGCGTCGGCGGAGAACCGGTAAAAGAGGCCCGGCGGCGCCTGGTGAAGATGCCTTGCGTGTTTCACCAACTCTTCCACCAGCGTCGGATCGCGGAGCCCAATCAGCGCATTGTAGCCGCGGTCCTGGTCACCTATCTCCCGGATGATCTCGGGATCCTCTTCCGGCATATTCCCGGATGGGTTAAAAGAACCGATTAAGGCAACGGGTTTCGGGTGGGAAAAACAGTAGAGTTTTTCGTGTAGTTGGGGCTTCCATGACTTATTTGCCGGTGATGGTATGCCGGTGATGGTCACGACGCGAAGCGCATCGCCCAACCCGTCGGATCCCGAAAGCATGGCAATCACGGCGTCATTGGCGTGCGGAATGCGCGGTTTGCCTTCCAGGCTGAGGGTGACATTGACACCCCGTTTATACGCCTGAATCAGGGCTTCGGCCAAACGAAGATCACGAAAATAATAGGTAACCCAATTGATGGAACCACCAGGGGGAACAGCCGCGACATGCGCGGCCAGCACATTGCGCAGGGCGCCCGGAGGTTGATCGGGGCCGCCGAAATAGATCGCGGAGGAAAATTCGTCTCCAAGTTCAGATCGATTCAATGGGCCTGCGCAATAGAAATTTTACGACTGGCATTGAGCCAAATGGTTGCCTGGGCCACTCGCATGTCATGCATGGTTTCGGTCAAGGGTGTAGCTCGGTCACGCGCGTTTCAGGCTTCTTGTTTCGCTAGCGCCTGTTCCACCTGTGCTGCCCGTTTCGTCCGTTTTTATCCGTTCCGCCTGTTCCTCGAGCAGTGCCACATAACGTGGTAATACATCTGCCCCCCCGGCATGAAGCATCTCATCGATGAAGCGCTGCCGGTGCTCCTCCACGTAAAACGATTCGCAGCCGTTGGAAAGAAATTCGTCGATTCTTCTGTACACGTCATCCCGGCACTTTAACTCTGTCTCGGGCATATAGTAGGCCAGCGCGGAACGGCCAGCATGCAGGTAATCGGCCGCCAGCACGGGTTTTTTTGCCTTGACGGCTTCAAATACCACCGAGGTGGCAAGATCAATAATGACATCCGCCCAATTCATCAGATGGATCGAGTGGACGCTGTCCGCCGCGACGCTCACATTCGAGAGCTGGCGCAGAGAGGCATTTCCGGTCAGGGGCTGTCTCCAGCCGCCGCGTGTGTGGGGCTTGATCACCAATTCGACGCCGGGAAAAGCGGCGATCATTCCCACGACCTCGCTGACTTCCTCCCAGAACGTGGTGAAGTTGCTCTTTCTCAAGAAGATGACGATCTTGAGTCGTCCCTCGGAGCCAGCCCCCTGCGGGCGCTGCGGGGACAACTTTGCCAATTTGCTTAGCCATTCATCACAATAGCGCGGGGACCCCAATACGGCGATCGCCTGGTTATCCAGGAACGGACGAAAGCGCGTTGCGCACAACTCGTTGGGCACGACAAGTTTGTCAAATATTCTTGCGGCCGAAAATAAAGCATCCGGTTTCAAGACCCATTCATGATGACGTATCAGCCGGTTGGCATGAGGACTGTCTCCATGCGGCAGCGATACCGTGCCAAGGCCCATGCCTCGTGCAGTCGCGACGACTGTCTCGACCCATTCGACCGAGATAGGCGAATCTCTCGTGATCCAGTCGAAGACCACCACGCCCTTGCCGCCTTCGCCAAAGCTGTGTTCGAGCAATCGCCTGGTGGTGTTCCGCCAGATTGGCTCACGTCGTTTGGCGTTGTATGTTTGGACCAGTATTCCAACAAGCCTGCCAATAAAAAAGAGGCGCCGCGCACCGTTGGTCAGGAGGAGCATCTGTAGCCGCCATCGCAAGAATTCCGGCGGAGGCAACAGATCTCGAATATGAGCGAGCCGGACACGATCGAGCTTATTCAAAAATTCGATACGGTAGTCATTGCGAAACTTTGGATGACCTACCAGGACAACATCGCAGTGATGACCTGACTCGATCCACTTTGAGATGACCGGTGTGATGTGATCGATATCGTTATAATGGCGGAGAAAAAAAAGGGCTTTCATTATGAAAAGTGGGGCAAACACCGGCCCAAGACGAGATCATGTTCTATCTGACGAGTGAAAAACGGATCCGATTTCGCCATTTCAGACAGGACAGAGATTGAGAGCCGGCATGCCGGGATTAATATTCCGAGTACACAGCAATCGTGCAACGTTGACCACGCCCGGGATAAGCATGAGAAGCTCCGGATAAACCGCAGATTTTGCCAGCTCAGCGTCAGGTTGCCAACTCGATTATGGACTGAGCATCAACTGGATGCCTAATCAGGCGCTGATTCAGTGTCTGATTCACAAGCTCCTGCACCGCGGTTTTGCCTCATCTTGCGCCATCCTAAGTTCAGTGCTCGATCATAGTCTTGTTTGAAAAAGCCGCGGAATGACTGGTATATGAATATGTTCAGGAAAGTACTGATCAGAGGCTTGCGATGCATGACAAAGTAGTCAGCTCTTCCAGCCTGTTGCCAAATGCCCAGGCTTGGCAAAACATTCTGGCAAAGTTTGTGTTGCTTTTTTTCGGCATAGCCTTGTGGATGAAATGGATGAGTATGAGTGCGGGTTTTATTGTGGCACTGGTGTGGATTCTTGACAACGGCCATCGCAGGTTGGGTCAGATTATTAAAGAGCCCTTGGTATTGGCGATACTCATTTTGTGTGCAGCGCTGGCGCTGGGAATTCTGTGGGGGGATTACCCTGAATCGGGGCGTTTGAAATGGAGGAGATATTTTGCATTGCTGGTCTTCATTCCTTTTCTGTCTCTTTTGAATAAAGACCGTTTGCCCTGGGCAATCGGCGGTCTGGTTTCAGGTTATGCCATCGTTCTGATGATTGGCATTTACCAGTGCGTTATTGCCGGTGAACAAGGCATCCCGCCTCTGGATATAAGCTATCTTACCTTTTCGTCGATGCTTGGGATTGGCATCATCATATCAATCTATCTGGCGGGTGAAAGCAACCATAAAAAAATAAAATCGGCGTTATGGTTTTTGACATTATTGTTGTTATATGTCCAGTTTAATCAGCATGGCCGAGGACCGCTTGTCGCCACGCTTCTGGGATCGGGATTATTGATTTTTCTGCGCTACAAATCAGAAAAAAAAGTGCTTTTGAGCATTGCCGTGTGCTTTATCATCACGGCCGTGGCTTTCGCATACAGTGGCGGCTTGTACCAAAGGTTGGCTCAGGTCCAGACCGATATCGAACTCTCACAGCAGGGAAAATACGATACAAGCCTCGGGTATCGATTCGCCGTGTGGGACGTCGGCCTGCATGGAATTGCCGAAAAGCCGCTGTTTGGCCATGGGACGGGAGTACCGGAAGGATACTTCGAAAAAACTGTAATGACCTACAAAGGGGGGATCTACAAGGATTTGCCGAAGTATATGGAAACTTCTCACTATCATAACGACTGGATTGAGATTGGGATGCATCTGGGTGCATTTGGCCTCTTGGTGTTTGCCTTTCTCCTGCGGAGCTGGTTTCAAACACTCAAAGCCCATAGTCTCTCTATTCCGGGTGCTGCTTTGGTGTGTTTCATTTTCATATCGGGTTTGACGGATACATTCGCGCTTTATACTAAAGTTGTCACCTTCCTTCTTGTCATTACCGCTGTTGCCATCGTCTGGCAAAAGAAAAACATGGGCGAAAAAACTTGGGAATACAAACGCGTGGGAATATTTTGAACGAAGGAACAGCATAAACCGGTTTGCCAACTGGATGCTGACCGACTGTCCATTCAGCCAGGACGACTCAGCTGTCGACGCTTCGCCCTACGTCGACTATTTGAGGTTTCCCAGGTGCTGTTCGCCCAGGTATCCATATGCAACACGGTAATAGACTTGCCGCAGGGATTTACCGTCCTGCACGATTTCCCGATCTTGTACCGGGCCGGGGTCCACAAGCATCTTGCCAATGTCACGATCTTGCCGGGTTCGCTCAAGATTATGGGGCCACATGCCCACCAGGATGATTGGGCGTGCCGTGGGTGGTTCCGATGGGTACCAGAAATCATACATGGCCCCGCTGTCGCCAAACATATTGCGCGAGCGAATCTCCATCGGCTTTCCCCGGTTGTAAAAGGTCAGTACACTTGCCACGGACCATTTACTCATGCCTACCACAATGGGTTCTTGCCCGGTCTGTTGCCGAACCTCTTCCACGACTTCTTCAATTCCCTGTGTTGCTTCGCGCCAGAAATAATGTTCGGGGAAGCCTTCGTAAATGCCCCGGTATGGAATACCCGGAATGCCAAGCACCAGATAGTGCAGTGCAAAAGCGTAAAGAAAAAGGCAGATCGCGATGGTCGGTTTCCAGGCTGACCTCAAGCGGACCGCAACGGCGCGCAAATCATCGGTTTGGCCCATCAGCCATGCCATGGTGGGCAGCATGCCGAGCCATATCGGGCCGGTCCAGTGAAACCGCAGCGAATCAAAAATGCTGAGAACGACGAACACCGCCAAAGGCACACCCCCGAATGCCAACACGAACAAACGGCGTCTGCGCTCGTGTGAACTACCGCTATTGTCGCGTCCCGATAGCAATGCCATTATCGCGGCCAACAAGCCTACCGGGGTCAGCAGTACCATAAGGTGAAGAATGAGCAGGTGTAGGGAAAATTGATCATCACCGACTCCCTGGATCCGGCTCGACTGAAACGAAAGCGAGGCCCAGTTGTGTCCCATATTCCAGATGATGACCGGTGAAAACAACAGCAGGGCAAGTGTCGCCGCCAGATAAGGGTGGGGACGGCGTAGCCAGCGGCGCGCGGCCGGATCGAAGATTACAAATACCAAGGCCGAAAGGCCGAGAAGGCCCAGCGTATACTTGGACAGAATGCCCAGGCCAAACGCGATGCCCACGCCCAGCCAGGCGGACCGGCGATCGCCAATCAACGCTCGTTCCATGTAATACAGAGTCGCTGCCCAGGCGGCAACCAGCGGTGCGTCTGCTGTCATCACCGCACCGGTGGCAAAATAGAATGGCAACACGGCAAGCAGCAGCACTGTGCGAATAGCGGTCGACTTATCGTACAGGTTGCGCGCCAGCGCATACATGTAGCCCATCGTTATCAGACCACAGCAAAATGCGCCGAACCGAACCCCGAACTCGCTATTGCCGAAGATCGAGGTCCCCAGCCAGATCAGCCACGCTACCATGGGTGGATGATCGTAAAAGCTCAAGTCCATATGTTGGGTGTAATTCCAGTAGTACGCCTCATCCGGAAACAGTTCAGCTGTTCCGATATAGATCAAACGCAGCAGTACGCTAAATCCGATGATCCCTAATGAGGCGACCCTCCAGCGTACATCTGGCGAGGGTGGGTTGTGCTCGACAGGAAATACGTAGAAAGCGGAGCCTAAATAGTTAATTACAGCCGTGGCCGCGATGGCGGGAAAAATTGCTAAATACGACGGTATATGCCAACTATAGATCAGCAGGGCCAGTACGCCGCCGCGCATCAACAACGCAAACACGCCCACGGTCAAAAAACGGCTAAACTGACGCCATTGAAGATGGCCCGCATGGTGGAGGCGGAACGACCATTTTGAATTGAGTGTGTAGTTCACCGAGGCCGCGGCGAAGAAGCTCATGATATGGGCCAGCGCCAGACCGGCTCCGTTGCTCATGAGCCATTGGAACAGCAAGGCGTCCACGACAACGCCAAATAGCCCAACCACCGCAAACCGGCTGGCCGTACCGAAGGAAACGGTACCGCCGGCCAGCGTCATCAGGCGCTGCAGATAGGTCCATTGATGTGAAAATGACAGCTTCGAGGCGCCGCGCGTCCGGTCGCTAAAACAGATGGGGACCTCTATTACCCTCAACTTTCCCTGACCGGCCACCAGCAGTTCGAGCAGAATCTTGTATCCGCGTGCACGTTCCGCAATGGTTGCGGCCAGTTCGCGGCGAAACGCGAAAAAGCCGGACGTTGCATCATTTACATCGCAGAGCGGGCGGGCAAGCCAGCCGCCAAGACGTGATAACCACTGGCGATGCAGAGGCCATCCTTCGGTGCTGCCGCCCGGTATGTAGCGGCTACCGACTGCTACATCGTGGCTTCCGTCCAGCACCGGCGCAATCAGGGCGGGCACCCGCTCAGGCGGATGGCTCAAATCTGCATCCATCACAACAATGACATTGCCGCGTGCCAATGCCGCGCCTGCCAGGATGGAGCCTGTCAGGTCGGGCTTTTCCCGGCGCTCAACCAGCCGCACATTCGCACGGCTCTCCCAGGCGCGCACTCTGGCCGGCGTCCCGTCGGCTGAGCCATCGTCAACGATAATGACTTCAAAACTCTCCTTTTGCAGGTCAAGTGAAAAAAGGCGAGTCAACAACGGATCGATATTTTCTGCTTCGTTAAGCGTTGGGATGACTATGGAGAACTGCGTCAAAGCTACCTCTAAAAATTAAGCAAAGGTCCGTCTTGCGGAATCAACTGATATGGATTAGGAGAACATAACTACAGGCGGTCCCGTCGATCAGCATAATAATGCCGGACGGGGTTCAGGTTGTCGTCGAGCTCATATACCAGAGGTCGCCCATTGGCTATCGACAACTTTATCAGTTGTGCGATCGACAATCTGTCCAAATGCATTATCAGGGCGCGCAGGATATGCTTGTGAGCGACGATGAGAACGCGCTTTCCATGGCGGATCTCCGGGACGATTATTTCCCGCCAGTAGGGCAGTACCCGTAAGAGAGCCTGCTGCATGCTTTCTGCTAACGGTAATTCGTTCTTGTCAATGGAAGAATAACGCAACTGATTCCCGGGGAAACGCGCGTCGCAGGGATCGAGAGGAGGCGGTGGCGAATCAAACCGAAGCTGGGAGTCAAGAATGGGGCGAACGCCGAATTTCCTGATAGCACTCAAGGGATCGATTCCTTCCAGCGCGCCGTAGTGGCGTTCGTTCAAACGCCAACTCCGCCGTATTGTCAGTTCAGCGAGCCCCATTGCTGACAATACGATACGTAGTGTATCGGTAGCTCGCTTAAGTTCCGAAGTGAAGCACATGTCGAACCTGAACCCTGTCTCCTTGAGCAACCGGCCAGCACACTCAGCCTCCAGCTCACCCCTTGCGCTCAATTCAACATCGTTCCAGCCGGTAAAATGTCCATCCCGGTTTGAAATACTTTCTCCATGCCGCAGCAGAACAAGCTGTGTCACGCGTCGATTACTCGTTCAAATCAGTTAACTGACAGTACAAAAAGAAAATGCTTCGTTTTTTCTGCGTGCAGACACGCAGCGTGGACACGTGGTTTATGGTGGCGGTTGGGTACGCAATCATAGAGAAAATGCTGTGAGAAAGCTAGAGAGCCAGGACAACTTGCAGAACCTCTGGGCAATTCTCTGGTCAATTTTCAGGCGGCGCGACGGCGGTTTTGGAGGATGAGGTGCGCGAAAGGCAAAAGTGCGATCCTGTCGATGCACGCGCCCAAGCCGATATTGTCAAGCTGGTTCTAGGGAATGAGAGGTGCTGCACCCAGTGTCGGCAACTCGGGGACAACCTTTTCAAGAGATATTCCTGGCGAGGTCAAACTCATGCGATAGATATGTACGCTGGAAATTCGCTGTTGCGATTCCACGTTAGTCATGCCCAGCAGGATCCGATGTGCTCGATGACATGGCGGTTAACTTCAGCATTGACTGCGTAAGCGCGGCTAAAATCGGGCACCCCCGGCCAGCCGGAATCAATAAATTCGACCCCGTTAAAATACTTTGCCTCTGCATAACGCGGAATGACGTGAAGGTGTACGTCGGGATCAACCATCATCAGCATCAGGTAATTCAGTTTATCGTAACAGAATGCGTTAGCCAAAGCATGCTCCAGCTGTGCTGTGACTTGGTGAAGCTCAGTAAAACTTTCCTGGCTAAGCTCAGAGAATGCTCGCGCAGGCTCATGAGCAGCCAGAACCACTGAACCCAGCGTCAACTGGGCTGGACGCAGCATAATGCTCCAATACCGGTATTGCCGGATTATTGTTTGTGGCGCGCCAAACTTGCGCATCGTTGCGTTCAATGCTGACATATCCCAGGGTGAAGCACCAGTCATCGAAGAATCCATGATGTTTTGCGAATGATAAGACTGCGAAGGAATCGCGAGCAGTTTATCTTGAGTATATAGCAGTACCTTGCCCTGCTGCCACTCAGTCCCCCTCGTGGCTTCCAAGTTGTCCTAAATATTCTTTGCAAATGCAATAGTCCGAACGGTCTATATTTTCATTGTAAAGACTGAATTATTTTCATTACCGTAACCTAAAATACATAACGGCGTACTATTATATATTTGGATTCATGTAAGGAGATTCAAAAGTCACGGCTGAGTATAGATTGCAAGTTTGCGCTTCTATAAGAGGTCTGGACGGCCGGGAATGCGACATGGAAATTCCTGTCCTTTGACTAACTGCGGCAGTGAACGTGGAGAGACGAGTGAAAATCGTCGGCAACATAAGTCTTGATAGTCTAACCCGGGACTTGAGCGGAGCCCTGTGGATCTTTGCCCGATTGCGCGAAGATGGCTCGGCAGCAACAAGTATTCACCGGTATATCCAGCGTGAAGTTTGGCGCGACGCCAACTCTGGTGACCGAATGGTGAAGGGGGTGGCGCTGCTGTTCGCCCCTCTCATGCTTGGTGTGCTGGTAGCGGTTTTTACGACCCTCAACGGTCGAGCCATAAAGAAACGCGCCGGTAAAGGAGTGATCCAGCAAATTCGCGAACAGATTGAACTGGCGCGGCGCTTTGCCATTCTGCCTCCATGGTATTATATTTTCGAGTTGCATGATGACGATAAAAAAACGCATGCCAGCGAGTATCTGAACCGGTTTGAAACAAAAGCGGGACTCTACCGCTTTCTGCGCGATAATAATGGTGGTCTTCCCGTCCCGGCGGAACGCAGCACCGACTGCATCAAGGACAAAGCTCGGTTCAGGACCCGCTGTCTCGAGCACGGGGTAATGACTGTGCCTGTTCTTCTGAACGTTGCGCATGCGGAAGTCAATGCAGTGGATTGGGCCTTGCCGGACTTGCCCGAGTGCGATCTATTCATAAAACCGCTGCACGGCCAGGGTGGAACAAAAGCCACGTGCTGGGAATACCTTGGCGATGGGCGGTTCCAGCGCAACGAGGGTGAAATTATTACTGGCGATGAGCTGCTGGGTCGCTTGCGGCTGGAGTCGCGGCGCAGAGCCTTTCTGGTACAACCCCGGCTCGTGAATCATAAGGAAATCACCGATCTGGCCAACGGCACACTCGCCACAGTTCGCGTAATGACCTGCCGTAACGAGCAAGGGCAGTATGAAGCAACCAACGCGGTCTTTCGCATGGCGCGAAATAAATCGGTCGTCGTCGATAACTGGCACGCCGGGGGTATCGCGGCCAACGTCGATATTTGCACCGGCCAACTGGGAAGGGGCACCCGTGGCGCCTGGGGGGCAACTGCGGACGGATGGTATGAGCAACACGAGACGGGCGTGCAGATCCTGAATCGCAAGCTGCCGTGCTGGCCAGAGATGATCGAACTGGTGCAATATGCGCACGGCAGCGCATTCTCCGACCAGGTAGTCATTGGTTGGGACGTTGCCCTGCTCGACAGCGGCCCGTGCATAATGGAGGCCAACAAGGCACCCGATCTGGACATTCTCCAGCGGGCGGGGGGCGGGCCCCTAGGCAACCAGCGGCTGGGAAAACTTCTGGCGTTCAACCTGAGGCGTACTGTTGAAGCCAAGCACGCGCTTGGCTTTCCTAAGCAAAACTCAACGGTTCCTACTCATGCGTGATAAGCTCAGTTGAGCACAAAAGGTCTCGGCTGTATGTCGGGCCGGATACTTTCCTTGGATTCTCTGCTGAAGAGCGCTTCAGCTCTTGCCAAATCTACGGCGAAATCGATCTCGCACCAGAGGTGCTGGTAGATAGAACATGCTTTGACCATCTGTTTTCCCGCCAGCGCATCGATGATAGTCAGATACCAGGATTTAAGCTCGGCTTGATGCCGAAGCGCAGCTTCGACTGCATCGCGGAACGATTGCGGTCCGTGCTCCCGAAAAAAAACAAGCCCGATAGACTCCGCATCGATTTGCTCTGCGGATAAAGTTTTGCTCACGTGCTTGACCCAGCCTCTTTCATCCAACTGAACCTTCATGTCGTCCGCATCATAGGCGGGCTTGCGATCGACGCTAAGAGTAATGGGGGCGGATTCGGAGTTTAACACCTGGGCCAGCAGGGACCCATCAAAAACAGTGTCTCCATTCAGGAGCAGAAAGTCACGATCCATTGCGAATCGCGCAATCCAGCAACTGGCCAGGTTATCCGCAACTTCAAAGAACGGATTAAAAATTGTATTGACCTGCCCATCCGTATATCGTTGTTGCAGCAGGGCTTCAACCATGGCGGACTGGAAACCGGTGACGACGGTGATTTCGTTAACCCCGGCAGCGAGAAGTGCATCGATTTGCCACTCTATAATCGGTTTGCCTAAAATCGGCAGTAGACATTTCGGAGTATTTTCGGTTAGCGAAAGTAGCCTGCGACCCTGACCGGCACTGAGAATAATCGCTTTAACAGGGTTTTTTTGTTTGATGCCAGTCATGTCTCGTGATCTATAAAAAGTAATCGAAATTTACGCTCGGTCCTACCTTTAGCGCATTCTCAGCGTTTCCCTTATATCCCGGCATTAAAATTGTTGTACTGCTGTCACTGTTTTATTTCAATGCTCAACGCGGCAGCTTGGTTCGACTCATGGGATTGCCTGGCTGTATAACGGTTAAAACAACTGCAGTTTGATGTACTCAAGCGAGTAAAGGGCTCAGATCGGGCAATACGCTTACGTCTGCCGGAAACGGGTTCTCATCCCCAGGACGAACACGTCCCAGAAATGCGATTTTGTTAAGCTGTGCACTTTGGTAATCAGCCAACGCGTCGCCAATCATCAGGACGCGGTCCGGCACCAGGGCATGGGTCGTCAGAATATCCGCGACCAGCATCTGTTTAGGCGTGGGTGAACCGCGTACAGCAGTGAAATAGGATGCGAGGCCACGGCGTTCAACGATGGTATTCAGCTCGGCTTCCGGCGTACCGGATGCGATAAACAAAGGTATCCTCATGGCTTCTTTACGGATCAACTCGGCTGCGCCCGGCACCGCTTCGCTGGCAATGACGGCTTCGACTACCAGTTCCGAGAAACGCTGGTCCAGGAGTTGTTCTTCATGCCGCGTCAAGGGCGGTTTTTTCAGCAGATTTTGCTGAAAATAGCGGAATTTGTGGTAGCGCGACATGCCCCCGTTCAAGCAGTGATACTGTGCTACCGCAGCCATGATTGCGTCGCCATGATCCTGATAGAGATTGACAAAAGCTTGCGTCTTGATATCCCCCGACTCAACCACCACTCCATCGAAATCGAAAATGATGGCTTCCCACCCAGCGGTTTTCATGCCTTGTTATCCGATGCCAAAGGTGTTGCTTCATCATCTTCACTGGAATGATGCATGGTTTGATGGATGTCCCGCAGGCAATCCAGCAGCCCCTGCCCCAGATCGACGTGCTCATTAAGCACCAGCTTGTGTCCGATGCGGGGCTGGAACGCATAGGGCGTTACCGCATAATGATGCACCGCATTAGCTTGATCAAAATGCAGGTCAACTTTCCAGGGCATGATTTCCGAAATCATCGTCATCACATCCTTAATACGCAGGCGCTCCTGGCCAGTAAGAATCAAATGGCGGTTGGCAAATTCGGGCGCCAACACCTGGACGCTCATGCGTGCGGCGTCTTCAACATGTATATACTCCCGGATTGCTTCACCGGTGCCGTGATAAGTGATCGAATGCCGTGCTACGGCTTCATATAACATCCGGTAGATGCCATTACGCGCATCAGCGCGTCTGCCATATAAGGACCCGTAGCGCAAAATGCTGTAATCCAGTCCATAACGCTCGTGATAAGTCTCGATAAACCGCTCCGCAGCCTGTTTGCTTGCACGGTAAAAGGAGCCCGACTCAGAGTAGACATAAATCGTGCTGGCAAAGACGAAGCGGCGCGCTCCTGCCAGACGGGCGGCTTCCAGCACGTGCATATTGCCCAGCACATTGATGGCGGCGGTAGGCAGCGGTTTGTCGTGGGCTTCATCAATATCCGCGATGGCGGCGAAATTGTAGACAACATTGGCTCCGTTAGCCGCTTCTGCGACCTGATCGAGGTTCATGATATCGCCAATGATCATTTCCTGATCGTAGCGTCGATAGGGCGAAGGGCGGCGATCAAACAGGCGCACGCGATAGCCTGCGGTGGATAATGCATCGGCCACGTGGCTTCCAAGGAACCCACTGGCGCCGTACACTATGGCGGTTTCGCTAGACATTCGTTGCGTGCTCGTCCGTCACCACGCCCGCTTTAATCAAACCCTGAAGCAGATTCTCCGCAGCTTCAAGCTCCATGCGCTGACGGGCTTCCTTCGCGAGCGAGCCGACATGCGAGGTGAGGATTGCCTTGTCACATTGGAGCAATGGTCCGCGGTACGGCTCCTGCTCGAAAACATCAAGCGCGGCAGCATCCAACTGTCCCGAGAGCAGGGCCTCCGCCAGGGAGGTTTCGTCGATGAGGCCCCCTCGGGCAGTATTGATCACGACAGCCCCCCGTTTCATACGTGCGAAAGCTTCCTTATTCAGCAAATGGTGAGTGTGGGCATCATAGGTCAGGTGCAGGCTTACGATATCCGCCTTAACCAGAAGTTCCTCCAACGAAACCAGTTTTACGCCTTGAGGCGACTGCTCAACATAAGAATCGTGTGCCACAACCTCGGCGCCAAAAGCCTGGCACAAGTGAGCAACGCGTCGACCGACACGCCCCAGACCGATGATGCCGACCTGCTGGGCGGCGAGTAGCCGGCCCTGAGTTCGTGGCCATTGTCCCTCGCGGAGCAGTCGGTCAGTCTGGCATATCTGCCTTAGCGCGGTCAATATCAAACCCAGGGTGAGTTCAGCCACTGCCTGAGCTGGGGCCTCCGGCGTGTTGAGAACCGTGATCCCATAACGCTTTGCCGCGGCGAGATCCACATTATCCAGCCCACTTCCGCAACGGGATACTACTTTCAGTTCTTTGGCGGATGCCAGAACATGTTCTGTCAGAGGCTCTATGCCTGCAATCATTCCGACGGTATCGCTACCCAACAATGCGGCCGTTTCAGTTTCCGTAAGTTTTCGCCCATAGCTGTTTTGGACAATATAAATCCCCTCTTTTATCAAGTGCTGAAGAGGACGGTTATTGTTCACATCAAACGATGAAGTGGAAATGACGAGTTTGCTCATACCGTTGCCCGAATGTCTTGCATATGGCTGCGGCACAGCGTATCAAGGATACGGATATCGAGCCCATAGCCAAGAAAGCTGAAGCCTGCCTTGATGTTGCGCCGCAGTTGGTCCGGATCCGGTTCAACCACATGGATACCACCTGGCTTGCCCAGGCGGCGCCCAGCCTCCAGCACCTTTTCTATTGCAGTTTGAACTTCCGGATAATCGAGCTCGCCAGGGCGTCCCATGGAACCGGATAAATCGTAGGGGCCGATAATATACGCATCGATACCAGGAACGGAAAGAATGGAATCAATGGCATTGACGGCATCGATATGCTCTATCATTGCTACCACGACGGCATTATCCTCCAGCCAGAGCCGATATTGTTGAAAATGGGCGCCATAGCCTTGAGCACGCGCCAGACCAACTCCCCGCTGGCCCCTGGGCGGATAATACACGGCTTCTACCGCAGCTTTGGCATCCGCGGCGGTTTTGACCATGGGCACCATTATGCCCGTTGCGCCGGCATCCATGACACGCTTGACCTGATCCGGGTCATTCGAGGTCAATCGCACGATTGCCGGGCATCGTTGGGAATCGAGCACCTGAATCAGCATTTGCACATCGCTGAGTTCCAGGACGCTATGCTCGGTATCCAGCACGAGCCAGTCAAACCCGGCGGCAGCCATGATCTCGGCGATCGAGGGATGCCCCAGTGTAATCCATGACCCTATGGTCAATACGTTTCGGGCCAGTTTTGATTTTAATTGCATAGAAAGCAGTCTGAAGGAGCCTGCGAAGCATCTGCTCAATACGAGGCCAGTAGCGGATCGGACTCCATCAACCGGGCTACACGCTCCAGATCAGCCGGGGTATCCACTGCTTGCGTATTGAACTTGGTTCTCACCATTTTCACCCGATAACCATGCTCCAGTAATCGCAACATATCGACGGACTCCAATTGTTCCAATGGAGTAGGCGGTAATCGGGCGAAGTCAAGCAGGGTTTTATGCCGGAACGGGATGATACAGACTTGCTTATAAGCAAGGGTATGGGAGAAATTTGAATGAGCGGGTTGAGCGGCGGGGGGCGCGGTCGGTATCGGTTGGCGTGACATGTAAAGTGCGTCACCCTTCTGATTCATCACGACCTTGATTGTATTGACATCGTAGAAATCGGCTTTATTATCGATGCATCGCACCAGATTGACGCAGCCCAGCTGGGGATCGTGCCGGAATGGCTCTACCGCTGCATCAATCATCTCGGGCCGGGTCATTGGTTCGTCACCCTGAACCATCACAACGAGCTCAGCATCCATATCGGCCACAGCCTCGGCAACCCGATCACTGGCGCGCTCATGGGTATCAGCCGTCATGATCACTGGGGCGCCAAAATCCCGCGCGACATCCCGTATTTCCTCATCACAAGTAGCAATGTAGGTCGCGTCCACGGCATGGCTCAGGGCAACGCGCTTGTAAACATGTTCCAGCATGGCGCGACCCAGCAACTTCGCCACCGGCTTTCCGGGAAAGCGTGATGAACCCATGCGTGCCGGTATCACAGCAATTGTTTTCATTGTTTCATTGTTAACCTAGTTAGCCGGTACTGTCCGGATGATTGATATAATCGCTCTCATCTTGTCGACAGTACTCATAAGCTTGAGGCGGGTATCCCTCATAGTCATCTTCCAGGGTCGCTATCCTACCACTAGAGATGCCGCTCTGCGAGAGCTTAAAGCAGATTTCAGGGCGCTGTATAGATCGGATAACGAGGAATGAGGAAAGCGGGCTGTGCTATTCAATGAATATGCCCCGGTGTACAATAAGGAAATTTTCCTAACCAGGAACAGACCTGAATCTTTATCAAGTGAAAGTGGAGAAAGTACCAGCGGCCACTCCCGCTATACATGCCAGAAAATAGAAGGTAAAAGATCAGTAAAGAGAACCCTTTTCTTTCTCTGCCAGTATAACGACCTACCCTATTATCTATTACTCCGGCTATTTTCAAGCACCCTACTGAGCCTTTATGTCAGCCATGCCATCGATCGATGTAGTGATCCCGGTTTACAATGCGCCGGCGCTGACTCGCCGCTGCATCGAATCTGTAGTAAGGTGCCTCAGCCCATCCATACGACATATTTATATCCAGGACGATGCATCCGGGGCCGAGACACGTGAAATGCTCGATAACCTGCCGTACGGGGATCTCCGTATTTACCATGCACCGAAGAATCAGGGCTTCGGTGCATCGGTAAACGAGGCTATCAGCCGCTCCGACGCATCCTATGTACTGGTGCTCAATTCCGATACCGTGATAACTGAGGATATCCTCCCACGGTTGTACGAGGCGCTTGTGGCTGACCCGAAGCTGGCTCTCGTTATTCCCAGCGGAAACGATTATGCCAGGGATAACCTGGACCGATATGTACGCAAGCCCGGGGGTTACATTCGTACACACCGTCTTCGAGGGCACGCCTTCCTGATGCGGCGCGGCATTTTTCTGGAGATCGGCGGCTTCGACGCCGCATTCGGCCGTGGCTATTATGAAGACACGGATCTGGGTCGCCGGCTTAACCTGCGCGGTTGGCAGCTTGGCGTGCATCCCGACGTGCACATCCAGCATAAGGGCGGTGGATCATTTGGCCGCGGCCAGTCTTACATGCAGCTGGTCAGGCACAACCGCAACCTCTATCTCTCGCGCTACCCTAACGCATCACTTAACGTGCTTCTGTTATCGGGCAACTGCCCCTTGACGCATTTTCCTTCAAGTCTTCTCGATGCGCTCGATTACGTGTTTCGCGAAGGGGGCTATATTCATTGGCTTACCCCAGAACCGGCGCGATTACTCCTTTGCTTGCAGATGCGCAGCTACGCCATGGGTCTCGAGGCAATAATCAGGCTCATGCTACGAAGCTGGCGCGAGGAAAAGCGCATCTCTGAAATATGGATGTTGCCGGACGTTCCCCGGTTGTTACGTGCCTTGATCCAATCCTGGGCGCGTGTTCGCGGAATCAAAGTTCTATCGTGGGATTGGGCTCCAGCAGCGCAGAGCTGCACCGCTTCGATTACCTCGACCTAAGTTGAACCTAAATCCGATAGTTGATCGCTTAGGATTAGGAGGCAGGCAGGCATCGAAATTTCGGGAAATCATGATTTTCACCTTTCAACCTTTTGGTGGCTAAGCGTCCAACGCCGGATTTAAGTTGTAGGGATGTGGTAATACCTGAGCAAGTCTCCCCCCAGAGCGTGTTCAGGCGCGCGTTGTACGAGCGGAAGATCTTGAGGGAATTTCGAGGGAAGAGCGAATCGATCCTGGGTATCCGTTCCGTTTCCATTTCATTGCCAGGACGTGCAATAATCCTGTAAGAGTTTTGAGGACACGACCAGGAGGGCACATTATTCACTTAACCGTACTCGGATGCAGCGGCGGCATTGCAGCAGATTTGAGGACCACGTGCCTGATGCTGGATGACGACATTCTGATCGATGCAGGTACTGGAGCAGGAGATCTGACGTTGAGCCAAATGCTCGGGATTCATACGGTCTTTCTCACCCATTCCCATCTCGATCACACCGCCCTGCTGCCGATGCTGGCAGATGCGGTCGGGCCACGCCGGGATACATCACTTGACGTTTATGCCCTGCCTGAGACCATTGCTACACTCAAGCAGAATGTATTCAATTTCAAACTTTGGCCGGACTATACGGCCTTGCCCTCGCTCGACAAGCCTTACGTGAGGTTTCATCCTGTTGAAGTAGGCTATCCGGTAGAGTTGTCAGGGAGGAGGATTACGCCTTTGCCCGTGCGCCACGCCGTACCTGCAGTGGCCTATCAATTCGATAGTGGCAATGCAAGTTTTGTATTCAGCGGTGATACCACTTACCATGAGCCTTTCTGGGAATCTTTGAACGCGATAAACAACCTCCGCTATTTGATGATAGAGGCGACCTTTCTCAATCATAATATTACGGGTGCCGAGTTTTCGGGTCATATGCGTCCTCAATTACTGGCACAAGGGTTGAGAAAGCTCAACAAGCCGGTTCGTTTGCTTGTAACGCATATGGAGCCTGGCAATGAAGATGCAACCATGGCAGAAATTCAGACGGCAGCTGGAGAGTTCCGGCCCGAAAAGCTGAGGCGCGGGCAGGTGTTCGAGTTTTAGACGCGGTTTCGCGGTTCTTTCCGTTCATAGCCATATGCTATAGCCATTTTTTCCGTCGAAATAATGCGAGCATGCCTACGCTGATGGCAGCCATTATTCCGAGGACCGTAAAGAAACCCCAGTCCCAGTCGAGCCCAGGCAGATGCTTGAAGTTCATCCCATAGATGCCGGCAATCAGGGTGAGCGGCATAAATATCGTGGTAATGACGGTAAGGACCTTCATTACCGCACTGATGCGATAACTGATGCTGGATATGTAGATATCGAGCATGCCCGAGGTCAGATCGCGCAATGACTCAACCGATTCGATAATGTGAATCGTGTGGTCATAGACATCCCGCAGATAGAGCAACGTATTGCTGGTCATCAGTGGCGAATCCCCGCGCTGCAGCGAATTGATCACTTCGCGCAGCGGCCATAGCGACCTGCGAAGAAAAACATTTTCTCGTTTCAGGCGATAAATGGCATGCAGAGTCCGGGGCAAAGGATTCGATATCAGCTCTGTTTCCAGTGCCTCGGTTTTTTCATCGAGTCGCTCAAGAATGACGAAATAGCTGTCCACAATTGCATCAATCAAGCTATACATCAGAAAATCCGCGCCCAATTTCAGGATCTGGCCTTTGCCTGAGCGCAAGCGTTCACGCACCGCCTCGAACTGAAAGCCATTCGTTTCGAGAAACGAAAGCACAAAGTTTTTTCCTATTACGAGACTAATCTGATCCGAACTTAATCGTTCTTCCGGGCCATCCTTTTCATAGACGAAGGTTTTCAGTACTACGTAAAGATAATCGCCGTAATCCTCAAGCTTTGAGCGCTGCTCGGTGTTGAAGATATCTTCGAGCACCAGAGGGTGAAGGTTAAAGCAGGCCCCGATTTGCTCCATTATCCCGATATCGCCCAGGCCATTGAGGTTGACCCAGATCGTCCCTCGTGCAAGCTTGATCTTATCGGCGAGTTCGGCGGTAGCTACCTGGGATTCACGCGCGCCGTTCTCGTCATACTCCACCAACATAACATGAGATGCGGCAGTCTTTTTCTCCCCTATATGGACCAGCGTGCCCGGTGGCAATCCTGCTTTGGCAGATCTTTTTTTTGAATGGCGAGCCATGAATTGATAGAAGGGTTTAGGAGCTAAGGGGGCTAAGGGAACTAAGGGGAACTCAGCGCTGGTTGCGCTTCAGGATGTTTTATCGGGAGGATTGATCCCTTCCCTATCATGTTTCACACGGAGATTGAAATCAAGAGCGGCCCATTGTTCGATTTCCGTAGACAGTGCTGTATCAGTCAAAGGATTGCGCTCCAACCATCCTGGCTCGATGAGCAGTGTAAAGTCCGAATTATTCCAATGCACCTCCAATTGCGGTAATTGAATATCGCTGCGGCAGCGGTGGAACAACGCGGCCAGGCGCAGTGCAAAGAGCAAAGCAAAATCCATCGGGTCGGTAATACGATCTCGCGCTTTAATTACAGCGCCCCTATGGGCCAGCGTAAGGGCGCTCAAGCGTTCCTGTTCCCTTCTGGAAAAACCGGGCATGTCAGCGTTAGCAAGTATGTATGCTGAATGCTTGTGATAGCCTGAATGGGCTACTGAAATCCCGACTTCATGCAGTCGCGCTGACCACGAGAGAATACGCAACGGTTCCTCTGCGTCGTTAGCCACGTGCGTCAGCAATTGTTTCCCCAGCAATAAGGCCAGCGATTCCACCCGTCCGGCTTGGGCGGAATCGACCCGGTAACGTTGCATAAATTGCCTGACCGTTATTTCGCGCATGTCGTGCTTATGGAAGCGTCCCAGCAAATCGTAGAGTACGCCTTGGCGCAATGCTCCCATGGCTTGAGACATCCTACGAATGCCCAGTTCAGAAAATGCAGCGGACATGATAGCGAAGCCACCGGGGATAACAGGCGCCCGATCGGCAGGCAGCCCGGCAATTTCCAGTTTTTTAATATCGCCAGCCTTAAGCAAATAATCGCGAAAGTTTTCCAACCCTTCCAGCGTAATGTCGCCGTCATTGCCCGCATTGCCGAGCTTGTTCAACGTTATAATATCTCCCAGCGCCCGCGCCGTGCCGGATGAGCCAAAAGCATCCTGCCAGTGTGCTGCGGAAAAGTCCGTGGCGATGGCCTGCATTTCGTTGCGCGCAGCCAGTTCGGCTCGCCTCATCGTTCCTCGGGTGATTTTCCCGTCCGGAAAAAAAAGTCGGCTATAGCTGACACAGCCCATGTAAAGACTTTCAAGTTTGATTGGTTTTAGCCGGTTACCAATGATAAACTCGGTGGAGCCGCCGCCGATATCCACTACAAGGCGGTTATCGTTCGATGGACGAAGACTATGAGCGACGCCCAGGTAGATAAGCCGTGCTTCCTCGTGCCCGGCAATAACTTCAATGGGAAATCCGATAGCGGCCTCTGCCTTTTTTAAAAAGCTCGCTGCGTTTTTTGCCACTCTGAGTGAATTGGTGCCGACCGCGCGTACGGCATGGGGTGGAAACCCCCGCAGACGTTCACCGAAACGCCTTAGACAATCCAGGGCGCGCGCTTGAGATTCCTCATCCAGCCTCTGGTCAGCGGTAAGGCCGGCGGCAAGCCGAACCATTTCCCGTAAACTGTCCAGCGGATAAATTTGCTTGCCCACTACCCGCGCTACTTGCAAACGAAAACTGTTGGAACCGAGGTCTACGGCTGCGAGAGTGGAGTATGCGAGCATGGCTTCTCCGGAAGAGTCGGATTTCGGGGGAGACTCTCATCAAACCCCGGGTTTGTCAGCTCGGGCGCCAACCCGGCGCTTCCGCGAGGATGTCTGAAAGATGCGGCGTTATTCTCTTACTTCGCGTTCGATCTCTTCAACAGTGACATGGCGTACATCCCGGCCTTTAACCATGTATATTACGTATTCAGACATGTTTTTGGCGTGATCACCGATGCGCTCGATCGCCTTTGCTATAAACAGTATTTCCAGGGCGGTAGAAATTTTGCGCGGGTCTTCCATCATGAATGTGATGAGCTGGCGCATGATCGAGCGGAATTCTTCGTCGACCTGTTCATCCTCCCGCACGACCTGAGCAGCGGCTGCCAAATCCAGGCGGGCAAATGCATCCAGCGATTTGCGCAGCATTTCCATGGCAATGTGGGCTACATGCCTGATCTCGACGAAACGCGGCACATGCATACGGTCGGTTTCATATATCAATTTGGCCATGCGTGCGATCTTTTCCGCTTCGTCACCAATACGCTCAAGATCGGTAATGGTCTTGATGACGGTCATGATCATACGCAGGTCGCCTGCGGCAGGCTGGCGGCGCGCAATGATCTGGCTACAGATTTCATCTATCGATACTTCCATTGCATTGACGCGATGGTCATTGGCAATGATGCTTTCTATCAGGCTATCATTGCCGCTGGTAAGCGCCTCGATAGCTTTCTCGATCTGTTCTTCCACAAATCCGCCCATGTGCAGTACGCGCGTGCGCACGGCCTCAAGGTCGGCATCAAACTGTTTGGATATGTGTTCGCTGCTTGCCATTGCACACCTGTTGGTTGGTGCAAATCAAAGGATAATAATCGTGGATTATGACAGTTTTATTGCTGATGCATCAGATACCATCGTCCGGACCCCGTTATCGGTGCCCAGGAGTAACAGATCGGCGCCGCGCCTCGCGAACAACCCGTTAGTCACCACGCCGGTTATCTGGTTGAGCGTTGTTTCCAGTTCAACCGGGTTTAAAATCTGCATGCCATAAACGTCAAGGATCATATTCCCGTTATCGGTAGTAAAACCCTGGCGCAGCATGGGCTGGCCTCCCAGCCGTATTATCTCGCGTGCCACATAACTGCGCGCCATCGGAATAACTTCAACGGGCAGGGGAAACTTTCCGAGTATCTTGACGAGCTTACTCTGATCCGCAATGCAGATAAATCTTTTGGCCACGGCCGCGACAATTTTTTCCCGGGTCAAAGCCCCCCCACCCCCTTTTATCATATGCAGGTGCTCAGTAATCTCATCTGAGCCGTCTATATACACAGGCAGTATATCGACACTATTCAAATCGACAACCTCGATACCATGTCCGCCGAGACGCTGGGCAGTTGCTTCCGAACTTGCTACCGCGCCTTCAATTTTATGCCTGATTCTGGCTAACTCGTCTATGAAATAGTTCGCGGTAGAACCTGTACCCACGCCTACTATACTACCGGCAGGTATGTGCTGGATGGCTGCCTGAGCAGCGGCGCGTTTTTGTTCGTCTTGCGTCATGGATATTAATGGATAAAAGAAAATTTTTTTAAAGGATAATCCTATCCGCCAATTTTAACAATCAAGCTGGACATTCAAGACTCTCCGGCATGTTAAAATTCCCGGATTCAAGCTTCGCAAAAATGCCGAATAGAATGAAAAACAATTACCTGGAAAGAATTCTCACCGCTCAGGTTTACGATGTAGCGATAGAAAGCCCTCTGGACCTTGCGTCGAATTTATCTGCGCGGTTAAACAATCGGCTATTTCTGAAACGCGAAGACATGCAGGAGGTTTTTTCATTCAAACTGCGCGGCGCGTACAATAAAATGGTGAAGCTTTCCCCCACCGCGCTCAAGCGCGGTGTTGTCACAGCCTCTGCCGGCAATCACGCGCAGGGGGTAGCGCTCGCGGCACAACGGCTTAATTGCCAGGCGACCATCGTGATGCCTGTTACGACACCTCAAATCAAAATGCAAGCTGTCGAAGCGCGCGGTGCGACTGTGATAACGCATGGGGACTCTTATGACGAGGCCTATGCCCATGCATTGAAATTTGCGGCGGAGCAGCATGCCACATTTGTGCATCCATACGACGATCCTGATGTCATCGCGGGCCAGGGCACGATCGGAATGGAAATTCTGCGTCAGCACACCGGCGCCATTTACGCGATATTTGCGCCGGTGGGGGGCGGTGGACTTATCTCGGGTATCGCGGCGTATGTGAAAAGGCTTTATCCAGAAATCAAGATTATCGGCGTCGAGCCTCTCGATGCAGATTCCATGTATCAGTCGTTGCGGAAGAAGCGCCGGGTGAGGCTCCCGCAGGTGGGATTGTTTGCGGATGGCGTCGCGGTAAAGCAAGTAGGGGTAGAAACCTTACGCTTGTGCCGCGAGTTGGTGGACGAAATTATTCTAGTGGATACCGACGCCATCTGCGCGGCAATCAAGGACGTGTTCGAGGATACCCGAGCAATCCTTGAGCCGTCGGGGGCGCTCTCCATTGCCGGAGCAAAGGCATACGTCAAGCGTGAGGGGATCCATGACAAGGACCTTATCGCAATCGCTTCAGGGGCCAACATGAACTTCGACCGCTTGCGCCATGTGTCCGAACGGGCGGAACTGGGCGAGCATCGCGAAGCCGTGATGGCCGTGACGATTCCTGAAGAACCCGGCAGCTTCAAAAAATTTTGCGCCATGCTGGGGGCGAAGAGCATAACTGAATTCAACTACCGTTATGCCGACCCTAAAGAAGCGCATGTGTTTGTCGCCGTGTCGGTTCGCGACCGGGAGGAGGCGACCAAGCTGATAAAAAGCCTGGATAGTAGCGGCCTGCGCACCGTCGACCTCAGTGACAACGAGATGGCTAAATTACACATACGCCATCTGGTAGGTGGACGCGCACGTGAAATAAAAAATGAGCTCCTCTACCGTTTTGAGTTTCCAGACAGGCCGGGGGCGCTCATGAAATTCCTGAACAGTATGAGTCATCACTGGAATATAAGCCTGTTCCATTACCGCAACCACGGCGCGGACTACGGCCGTGTTCTGGCCGGGATCGAAGTGCCGCCCGAAGAGAAAGCCGAGTTTAAGGCATTCCTTGGCCACCTCGACAATCACTATTGGGATGAAAGCAACAACCCCGCATATAAGTTATTTTTGGGGTAAGCGAACAGCAGAGTTTTCTTGGCTGGCTCGACGGAAATATTTTCAAAACAGTTACTTCGGGAAGAATAAAAAGGTTATGTCAATGTGTTTCTCCACGGTAAATTTGTTCTGTGCCAATTTCGAGGTCCGTGCTTGATGGATTCGAGTTATGGAGGGAAAAGATTCCGTTAGATGAAACGCATTTCAGCATATACAGACCGGGTAGCGGCTGCGTTACGCACTGCCGCAGGGCCCGGCCCGTTATTGGTCATGCTGAGCTCAAGTACGCTCATGCAAACAGCTTGACAAGCCCGCTGAAGACACAGGTATGGAGATTGGCTGGGTTAATGGAAGCGCGAGCCAAAACGCGAATATTCCATCCGAAGGACTCGAGGGTGCTGTCGCCTTTGTCGACCGTGCTACCCGATTCCAGTTGAACCAGCTCAATTTATTCTTATGCTGTTCAAGATCCGTCTATCGGCATTCACGCCGAGGGGTTTAACAATAGAAACGGCTGGCGCGTCTTTTCGCCCTACCGCATGCTCTCGCGATAGTTCCTTTTTGACATAGGGGTAATGTTATGCCCTTATTACCAAGCAGAACAATAAAACTCATCTAGTTTTACATCCAGGGGAAAGGGGCTTTCAGCGGCTTTCGATGAAAAGCCTGTAGAGGTTCCTTAAGGACATCAAAAATGAAATGCATTCCTAAATGCACAAATTCTATTTTATTATTCGCGTTATTCGTTCTGTCTCCAGTCATCGTGAGCTCAAGCACGGCTGTTGCAAGGGACATTACCGATCTGCTTAAGGACAGTGGAGTGAAGGTGGGGGGCTGGATCAATGGCGGGGCGACCTACAACGCCAACAATCCATCCAATGGATACAATGGCTCGGTTACTTTTGCCGATCGTGCCAACCGGCCGCAATTAAACCAGTTCAACATTTACATCCAGCGGACAGTGGTATCGGAAGGTAAAACGTTCGATATCGGCGGACGCTTCGACTTCATGTTCGGCACTGATGCAATATACACCCAGGCTTTCGGTATTCCTCCGTTTGATGTGAATACCGGCCAGCCGCTGGACAGGGGCAACTGGGATCTCAATTTATGCTGTAAATCGACGCGCACCTATGGAATCGCACTTCCGCAAGCTTATCTGGAAGCTTATGTGCCCGTGGGCAACGGCCTCAACATCAAGGCGGGCCATTTTTATTCCCCAACCGGGTATGAGACGGTCCCGGCGCCTGATAACTTCTTTTATACCCATGCCTACAGCTTTAATAATGGCGAGCCGTTTACCCATGTAGGGGTGGTCGGGAATTATCCGGCCAGTTCGAATTGGTCCGTGATGGGGGGCGTCACGACCGGCAGCGCTACCGGGGGTTGGGATGGCACCTTTGATAAACAGTTGGGGAACTGGGGCGGTTTAGGCGGTCTTACCTGGACGAGCGACGACAGGAGAACCTCAGCCAATATCACGGGTACTTACGCGGAGACCTCTACCCGCAGCAACGAGCCCTGGGGCATGTACAACATCGTACTGCAACACAGGGTCACCTCCAAGACTCACCTGGTTCTGCACCATGTGCACGGTTATGCCGGCGGCGTTTTGCTGAACGGAACTCATAAGAACGCGGAGTGGTATAGCATTAATACACATCTGTATTATGATCTCCTGAATGACTTGACCATCGGCCTTCGCACCGAATGGTTCCGCGATAGAGACGGTTTTCGCGTTTTCTCTCCGTTTAGGGTAGTCGCCGCCACTGATAACACAGGATTCAGTTTTGCAGGCAGCTTCATCCCGACTAGTGCGCCTGCTGATTATTATCAGGTAACCCTGGGTATGAACTGGAAACCGGCAAAAAGACTGAATTTAGATTGGAAGCCCATGCAGAAGCTGAACATTCGACCTAATATCCGCTACGACAGGGCGGATGGGCTCCATCAGACGTACAGGCCGTTTGACAACCGAAAAGACCAGTTTCTGTTTTCGGTGGACGCGACAATTCCTTTTTGATTCCGCATCAACCAGATTGAGGGCTGAATAGCGTTACTAATAAGTAGTATTACAGTATTATGAAACCATCGACCTGGTTTTAGAATCATACAACGTGGAGGAATGAGGCGGCGCAGCTACGTCGTCGACTTTTAGATTCAGATTCCACCCCATCTCCACTCTTCCGCCAACCTGGGGAAACCAGACATTTGCCTGAATTCTCCCACTCCCGCGCTAGGAAATACACAATACCTCAGTTGCTTTTCTGCTGCGTTTCTACGAGAGCAGCGCCAGCCATTTTATCCTCATGCGCGGCACGATTGCGTTGCGCTTGTTCCCGCGCCAATTGGCGGTGAGCGGCAGCTTCCTTTCTGTTCTCCTGCGCGGTTTCGCCATATTTACGCACCAGCGCCGTAGTGTGCGAAATCAAATCTTGAGCTTCTCTACCATAGAGATAGCTTTTTTCCTCATAATGTTCAAGTAATTTTCTTTGTTCCTCAGCCTTTGCCTGCATTTCACTGGCTGCATTTTCGAAATACTTAGTCAGCGCGTCGTGGTCGCTGCGTGTTCTCGCGTTTTGAGAAGCTTTCCTAATGGTCGGATTCTGGACCGCTTCGAGTGGGCTCATCTGGGCGCAGGAAGCCAGAAAACCGAGGGACAACGCGGCAAAAAATGTCCTTGTTTTCATTGCGGCACCTCCTATAGAAAAATCCGGGAATCAACTACTTGATGGATCGACATTCTTATCTGATCGTTGAAACAAAGTTTAGCGAACACGGGATACTTTGTCAACATAACTGTGTTATAAGTGTTTTTATGAGCAGCCCATTATAGGCATTTTTAGACGCTACTTTATTGTTATATCTATTGTATGTGTTTATTAATGAGCTATAATTATTTTTTAGTTTGAGGGCGTGAAGTGCCGAGTGGTATATGGGAGAGCGGCAGAAACAATTACTTAAGCTGCTGCGTGGAAGCAAGCCCGGTCTGAGTGTAGATGAACTTTCGAAGGGGCTTGAAATTACGCGCAACGCGGTACGGCAGCATCTTGCATCCCTGGAGGCGGCGGGACTGATAGCGGCCGGCCCTACGCGTCCATCTGGCGGCGGGCGCCCGCAGCAGCTTTATATTCTTACCGAACTGGGTAAGGAAATGTCTCCGCGTCAATATTCCTGGCTTGCTCAGTTGGTGGTTGCTTCGGTCGGGCGTGAAGAAGGCGTTGAAGACATGGGTAAGCGCATGAAGGAAATTGGGGCGAATGTTGCGCATCAAATCCGAAACCAGTATCCTGGTTTGACCACGCATAAGGAAAAAGTCGAAAAGCTTGCCGAGGTAATGGATCAGCTTGGTTACAACGCTCGAAATGCGATGTTGCCGGGCGGCGAGGCGGTCATTGAAGCGGATAACTGTGTATTTCATACCATGGCAAAGAAAGATCTTGAGATCTGTTATCTGGATAGGGGACTGATGGAAACTTTTACCGACAGCAAGGTTGAACAAAACGAATGCATGGTGCGCGGTGGAAACGTTTGCCGTTTTAAACTCAAGCCCAAGGACTGATGATTTCGTCGGACGTCCTTGTGTTCTCCACTACATTTTCACGCATTCCCGTCATCCTCCTGTCATTCCTCCGCGGTCTTTATCCAGGCTCTGAATAAACCGCCGCTTTGCCAGCCTAGCACTCAGCCGCTAGTTTTTCTGTCGGGACCGGACCAAGCCAAGGTGTTGTTGGAACGTATCAGGCGATTGAAAAGGTTTTACCGGGCACACAGGCATTCTTCTCCAATATGGAGAATTCAGGTTGGATTAAGTTCGCCCTAGCCCTGAGTTTACGCTGATCTGTTCATGGGGCATCATGCATGGCGTCGGTCTCAACTTTGGTCCGGCAACCCGCGGGTTCTGCAGAGCTTTTGCTGAACGAGCGTTGCGCCGTTCTCATGCCTTGTTAAACGAGGAAAATGATCACATTAATAAAAAATTAATAAATAATTCACAAATAATTTACATGTTCTTAACGTGCATCATGATAGCTTCCAATAAAAAATAACTGCTTTTCCTGTAGTGTCTTTACAAGGGGAATCCATCCATGCCATTCGCCCCACGCGGAATCCGACTAGCGTTCGTCTCTGCGGTTTACCTGCTAATAACAATTGCTCACCCAACCGATGCTCATGCTAATGCTGCGGTGGATTTTCTTAAGGAAAACGGAGTAAGAATAGGCGGCTGGGTCAATGGTGGAGCTACCTTCAATCCGGGTCAGACCCGAGGGTTCAATGGAACGGTTACTTTTGCCGATCAGGCCAATCGCGCGCAGTTGAACCAGTTCAATATATTCATACAACGCGCGGTGGTAGCGGAAGGCAGTGCCTGGGATTTCGGAGCCCGTGTCGACTTCATGTTCGGTTCGGATGCCATTTTTACGCAGGCTTATGGGGTTCCATCGTTTGATGTCAATACGGGCCAGCCTTTGAATCGAAGCACCTGGGATCTTGATTTGTGTTGTGCGTCGACTCGTTACTACGGTATTGCATTTCCTCAGGTTTATGCGGAGGCTTATGTACCCGTCGGAAATGGCCTGAACGTCAAGGCCGGCCATTTTTATACACCTATTGGTTACGAGTCGGTTCCCGCCCCGGATAATTTCTTTTATACTCACGCCTATACCATGCAATATGGCGAACCTTTTACGCATACCGGCGTATTGGGCAACTATAAGGTCACCAAGAACTGGTCGGTTATCGGAGCGGCGACCACAGGAAGTGCCACCGGCGGCTGGGATGGCGGTTTTGATAAACAGTTAGGTAACTGGGGCGGAATAGCCGGTATTACCTGGACCAGCGACGACATGGGGAGCTCTGCCAATCTCAGCGGTACCTATGGAGAGACATCCACGCGCAGCAGTGAGCCCTGGGGAATGTATAGCCTGGTGTTGAAGCACAAGATAACGCCCAAAACCCATTTTGTTTTCCAGCACGACCATGGCTATGCTGGAGGTGTATTGTTGAACGGTGAGAATATAAATGCACAATGGTATGGCATCAACATGCATTTATATTACGACCTCATGCCCGAGCTATCGATAGGTGTTCGGACCGAGTGGTTCCGCGATAGGGATGGATTCCGTGTCTTCGCGCCCGGGCGCGTGGCCGCTGCGACGAATAACCAGGGATTCAGCTATGCGCTAGGGCGGAACCAGTTGGGAAATAGCACTAGCATGCCCGCCGACTATTACGCAATCACCGCGGGAATGAACTGGAAGGCGGCAAAAACGCTGAAGATCGACTGGAAGCCGATGCAACAGTTCAATGTTCGTCCGAACGTTCGTTATGACAACGTGGACGCGCTACATGGCGCAATTTACCGGCCGTTTGGCGGGCATAAGGATCAGGTTGTGCTGTCCCTCGATTTTATGGTTCCGTTCTGATGCAGTATTCCTGTCCCGCTTTCTTTCAGATATAAGCTAAGCGCTCCGAAGCTTACGGCTCCGAGTAACCCTGCAACCGCTCAGCTTGTATTCGCGGGAAGCCCTTCCATTAGAACTGGTCAACCGATCTGCCGGCCAGCCGCAAAACCATTCTCACATGAGGAATTCCCGCTTCCATGAACTGCTTCCCTACCGCCCGAAAACCGAACCTGGCATAAAACCCGCCGGCATGTGCCTGTGCGTGCAAAACCACTTGCTGAATCTGACGCTTTATCGCTTCCTCCAGCAAGCAGTGCATCAATGTGGCGCCTACGCCTTTTCCCCGCCATTCCTTTAACACCGCCATACGTCCGATAACCCCGTGTGGGAACAAACGCGCCGTACCGATTCCCTTCTGCGCGGCATCCCTGGCAATCAAATGAATGCAACCTGCATCAAACTCATCCCACTCCAGCTCGGCGGGGACACCTTGCTCACGTATGAAAACTGCTTCGCGTACTGCGTGTAATACCTGGCTATCATTCCGCCAATCAGCTATGCGTACCGTATAGGTTTCCACCCCCGTACTTGACTCATTACACCGGGAGGCAATGGCGGTCTCACTCAAAGGGATGCCGCTCTACAATAGTTTCCTCCCGATCCGGTCCCGTCGATATCATGTCTACCGGTACCCCGCAAACTTCTTCAATACGCTTCAGGTAATTTCGCGCCGCGTCCGGGAGTTGCTCAAGATTTTTGATTCCTACCGTGCTGCGTGTCCATCCGGGCATTTCCTCATACACCGGCTCGCAGCGCGCGAGTTCATCCGCGCCTACCGGCAGGATTTCATGGATCTTCTCTTCCATGCCATCGCCAGTCAATTTGTACCCCACGCCCAGCCGTAGCGTCTCGACGCCATCCAATACGTCGAGCTTTGTCACGCACAGCCCCGACACCCCATTTATTTGAATTGAGCGTTTTAACGCGGCGGCGTCAAACCAGCCGCAACGCCGCGGACGCCCGGTCGTTGCCCCAAATTCATTGCCGCGTCTCGCCAAGTGCTTGCCCACATCATCATCCAGCTCGGTGGGGAAGGGTCCCGCGCCCACCCTCGTGGTATAAGCCTTGGTGATACCCAATACGTAATGCAACATCTGCGGCCCAATTCCGCTTCCGGTCGTTGCCGCGCCCGCGACGCAGTTGCTCGAAGTAACGAAAGGATAGGTTCCGTGATCAATATCAAGCAAGGTTCCTTGAGCCCCTTCGAACAGCAGGTTGCTGCCGGCCCTGTTGGCCTCGAACAACAGCCGCGGCACATCCGCCACCATGGGTTTCATACGATCCGCCAAGGATAGCGTATCGTCCATGGTTTGCTGAAAATCCACTGTCGGAGCCTGGAAATAATTTTTCAGCACGAAGTTATGGTAATCCAGCATCTCCCCGAGCTTGGCAGCAAAACGGTCACGGTGAAACAAATCCTGCAAACGGACCGCACGGCGTGCGACTTTGTCCTCATAAGCAGGGCCAATGCCCCGACCCGTCGTTCCAATCTTCTCCAGGCCCCTGGCTGTTTCCCGAGCATTATCGAGCGCGCTGTGACAGGGCAATATAAGCGGACAGGCTTCGCTTATGCGGAGCCTGTTTTGCACGTCTACCCCTGCTCGCTCCAGCATATCCACTTCCTCCAGCAAGGCCTGTGGCGAAATCACTACGCCATTGCCAATGTAGCAGGCAACGGTGCCGCGCAAAATTCCGGAAGGGATCAGGTGCAGTACGGTCTGCTTACCGCCAATAACCAGCGTATGCCCGGCATTATGGCCTCCCTGGAAACGGACCACTCCGTGAGCGTGGTCTGTGAGCCAATCCACTATTTTGCCCTTGCCCTCATCGCCCCATTGAGTGCCAATGACGACTACATTTTTAGTCATGTTTACCGATTTTCAAAATTAATACACAACGGCAAGTTAAAAAGCGACTGGATATTTTATTATTGCTCAAGACCAACATTTAAATCCACCTCAATTCCCGCCGTTAGCCAAACTCCGCCTTCCAATACCAGCTTTCTGTCACAGTTGAACATGTCCTGGTCGCGCTCGTGTCCAGGCAACTCCACCACTACTATTTCCCCCTCATTGCGAAGCTGCACAATCTTTTGTTCAAGCGCTTTTTCGCCCTTGATATAAGGTGCAAGAATTCCCCTGGGGGAGGGACCCGGCTGAACTAATCCGGACAACTCGCGAAGGTCCATGCTGAAGCCGGTCGCCGGGCGGGCTCTGCCGAACGCCTTACCCACTTCGTCATAACGGCCCCCAAGCGCTATCGCATTCGGGCTGTTGCCGGCATACGCCGCAAACACCATGCCACTGTGGTAGTGATAACCCCGTAGATCAGCCAGATCGAAGGCCAATGTGTCAACCAAGGGGTTTAATTCCTCTCCCACTGTCTCCAATTCATCCAATGCCGTCCTGATCTCAGGATAATCCGGAAGGAATCGACGTGCACGTTCAAGCACCTCAACGTCACCGTATAGCTCGGGCAGCAGCAACAACGCTTCCCTAGCACACGTATCCACGTGCTTGGTCAGCCCGGCGCAAAGGGATTTTAACGCATCAGTATCCTTGGCTTGCAACACTTCGAACAGCTCGGTTTCCAGCTCGGCAGGAATCCCCGAGCCCCTGACCAAGCCGCGAAAGACGGCGACATGGCCGAGATCGAGATGAATTTCCGGTAATCCGGCAATTGCCAGGGATTCAAGCAGGAGGCGTTGGACTTCCAAATCGCTTTCCAGTCCGGAATGACCATAAAGTTCGGCACCGATCTGGAGAGGTTCCCGGGTCCTCGTTAACCCCGACGGCAACGTATGCAACACGCTGCCTGCATAACATAGACGCGTAATACCCTTCCGGTTTAGCAGATGCGCATCAATACGTGCAACCTGGGGCGTCATATCTGCGCGCAAACCCATCATGCGCCCGCTCAGTTGATCCACTACCTTGAACATGCGTAGGTTTGTATCACCCCCACTGCCGGAAAGAAGGGATTCAACATATTCAAGCAGCGGGGGACCCACTAATTCATAGCCGTGCACCCATAGCAAATCCATGATGCGCCGGCGCATCATCTCGATGCGCCGTGCCTCGGCAGGGAGAATATCCTCAACGTATTCGGGAAGGATCCACTGACGCATCTATATGCTGGTCACATCTAAAGAAGTTGGCCGAGACAGACCTATCTCACAAGGTAAAGTATCAGCAATCCTGCCAACATGGAGGTTAGACCGATGAAGCGGATCTGGCTGTCGCTAATCTCGGTAAGTTTCCTGAAAGCATCTCGCCAGGCGCCGGGCATCAGGAATGGCAGAAGCCCTTCCAGCACCAGCATCAGTGCGAATGCCATTGCTAGAGTGTCCCACATCCGCTATAACCTCAGCAGATGCTTCAAGATAATTACCGCACCATACGGGCGTATTGGATGGGAAAACATGAGCGACTCAGAGCAACCGCATTTAGCTTTATATTTTTGATATGGGTAGCCCCCGCCGCAGGCGGACGGATCGGGGCGATCGTACGCGATCCGGGCTCAAAATAGCCCTACTTTGTACCCCGGCCCGCATTCTTCAAATATTTGAAGAATTCCGAACTGGGATCCAGGACCATCATATCACTCTTGTTTTTAAAGCTCTGCTTGTAGGCTTCCAGACTGCGATAAAAAGCATAAAACTCGGGGTTCGGCTGAAAAGCATTGGCATAAATGGCCGAGGCCTTCGCATCACCCTCACCTTTTACCTCCTGGGCTTTACGGTACGCCTCTGCAAGGATGACTTCGCGTTGCCGGTCTGCGTCGGCGCGGATTTTTTCCGATTCCGCCGCACCTGTCGAGCGCAGTTCGTTCGCTACGCGTTTCCGTTCCGCTTCCATCCTGCGATAGACTGATTCACTCACCTCCTGAGGCAAATCGACGCGCTTCAGCCGGACATCCACGACTTCCACGCCAATCTTGCGGGCGTCGGCATCGGCTTTTTGACGCATGATTTCCATGATCTTGTCCCGCTCACCGGAAACCACGTCATGCACTGTGCGATTGCCGAATTCGTCGCGCAGGCTTGAATTAACGGTCTGAGAAAGACGAGTCTGCGCCAGCATTTCGTCCCCTCGCACGCTGACATAATATTGCTTTACGTCCACGATTCGCCATTTTACAAACAAATCCACCAGCACGTTCTTCTTTTCCGACGTGATAAAACGTTCCGGCTCGGCTGTATCCAGAGTCAGGATACGCGCGTCGAAATAACGTACGTTCTGCGCAAGGGGAATCTTGAAATACAGGCCCGGAGATGTTTTGACGTCAACGATTTCGCCCAGCTGGAACAGGATAGCCTGCTGGCGCTGGTCAACTATATAAAGTGATGAACTCGCCACAACAATCAGGGCGATAAGCGTGCCCAATAGAATGGAAGTATATTTTTTCACTTATCGTGTCTCCCGTTCACGACCGCGAAACGCTTCGCGCGTGCGAGCGGCGCTATCCGGCACGGTTTCCTGCGCAGGCGGGGGAGACGCCTCCGACGCCGTAGCAGGGGATGAAGAAGGTCCGCTCATGTGTATCAGCTTGTCGAGAGGCAAGTACAGCAAATTATTGCTGCTTTTCTGGTCTACAAAAATCTTGGTGGTGCTCGAGAGTATTTGCTGCATGGTGTCCAGATAAAGACGCTCGCGCGTAACGGCAGGTGCTTTGTTGTATTCGACGAGGATCTGCTTGAAGCGGCTTGCATCGCCCTCGGAACTTGCGATCACCCGCTGCTTATATCCTTCAGCCTCTTCCAGCAGCCGTGCGGCGTTACCTTTGGCCTTGGGAATCACATCATTGGCGTAGGCCTGCCCTTCGTTTTTCTGACGCTCCCGATCCTGTCCCGCCTTGACCGCATCGTCGAACGCGGCCTGCACCTGCTCCGGAGGCTGTGCATTTTGCATGGTAACCTTGCTGATAGCGATGCCTATCTTATAACGATCGAGTATATCCTGCATCAGCTGGGTGGCCTTCGCCGCCACCTGTTCGCGGCCTTCGTAGAGTACGAAATCCATCTTGCTTTTGCCGATGATCTCACGTATGGCGGTTTCCGCCGCCTGCAGTACCGCGTTCTCAGGCTCACGGTTGGTAAAAAGAAAGTCCTCGGGATTTTTGAGGATATACTGCACGGCAAACTGAATGTCGATGATATTCTCATCATCGGTCAACATCAGCGATTCCTTGAGTACTTTACTTCTAACATTGTTTCGATAACCGATTTCCACGGTGCGCACCTGGCTCACGTTAACGGTTTCGACCATCTCGACCGGGTACGGCAAATGCCAGCGTAAGCCCGCCTGAGTAGTTTCCACATATTTTCCAAAACGCAATACAATGCCTCGCTGCCCTTCATTCACGATATAAAATCCGCTCGCAATCCATAGAAGCAGGAGCAATCCGACAAGCAGGCCGATGCCGCCGCCATATTGCCTAGCGCTGGGGCCGCCAGGTCCCTCGCCTCCGCCTGATCCGCTACCGCCGCCCTTGCGCTTGAAAAGGCTGTTGAGTTTCTTGTTGAAATTGCGCCATAGTTGATCCAGATCAGGTGGACCGGAATTACCTTTTTTTCTTCCCCACTGAGGATCGTTTAATCCCATGATGATTCCTATCTTTTGTTTAATGCGGCTAAAACCGTCCAAACGGTATAAATAACCTCTCAATTCAGTCTGTGGCGGAATTATTATTGTTGACTCTAAGCAACCCGGCCAGCCGCAGCCGCATCTGTGATCTGCGAGCGACTCTTGCACCGTTGCAAGGCTTGCCGCTCGATGGCTTCCGATAGAGACAATTTGACAAACTCCAGCCCATAACCGGTCTTTGCGCTCAATCGGAGCTGCGCAATTCTACCATACTCATCACGGCGATAACCCGCCGCCCCCGCGGATAAATCAACCAGATCTATCTTGTTCAGCACCAATACTTGGGGAATGGAGTCAGCACCAATTTCCTTTAATACCTTGTTTACTTCATCGATTTGTTCATCCCGGTTCGGGCTGCTTGCGTCGACTACATGAAGTAGCAAATCAGCCTGCACAGTCTCCTCAAGGGTAGCGCGGAACGCAGCGACGAGCGTATGCGGCAGATCGCGAATGAAGCCCACCGTGTCGGAAATCACCACCGGCCCGTGATCCGGTACAAACACCTTTCGCGTCGTGGCGTCGAGTGTGGCGAACAATTGATCGGCAACGTAAGTTCGCGCGCGCGTAAGATTATTGAACAGGGTGGATTTGCCGGCATTGGTATAGCCTACAATGGATACCGACATCACGTCGGCCCGCTGCCGGGAGCGGCGCTGTAACCCACGCTGGCACTGAAGTTTAGCCAGCTTTTCCTTAAGCAGCTTGACCCGTTTTCCAAGCAGGCGCCGGTCGGTTTCCAACTGGGTTTCACCCGGACCACGCAAACCAATACCGCCCTTTTGCCGCTCCAGGTGAGTCCAGCCGCGCACCAACCGGGTTGAGAGGTGCTCAAGCTGGGCCAGCTCTACCTGCAGCTTGCCCTCATGGCTTTTTGCACGTTGCGCGAAAATATCCAGAATCAGGCTGGTGCGGTCTACCACCCGCCGCCCGAGACGACGCTCCAGATTACGTTGCTGGGCAGGAGAGAGATCGTGATCGAAAATCACCAGCGATGCGCCCGTTTGTTCCAGCGCCGAGGTGATCTCATCAACCTTGCCGGTGCCAGCGAAGGTTGCAGGATCAGGCCGGGAGCGTTTGCCTTTAATCACTGCGGAAATTGCAAGCCGATCGCTTGCAGCCAAATGCCTCAATTCTTCAAGATTTCCAACGTCCGCCTTATTGCTGAAATCGAGGCTGACCAGCACCGCGGTGCCGGCGGCAGTCTCCATGCCGGACGCATCCCCAGCGATCTGATCAAGCATCAGGTGTGCCGGGTGCCTCAAATGGAATGTTGACAGCCCTCGCGGGTACCACAGTAGAAATTGCGTGCTTGTACACCATCTGGGTGACGCTATTCTTCAGCAGCACCACATATTGATCAAACGAGTCGATATGCCCTTGCAATTTGATTCCGTTTACCAGATAAATCGATACGGGAATATGCTCCTTCCGCAACGTATTCAGAAACGGGTCTTGTAATAGTTGCCCTTTAGCGCTCATGGGTGACTCCGTATTTTAGTTATTCAAGAATTAACTCTACTTGATTTTCAAGAGTAAATCCATATTCTCGGATACGAGAGAAAATGGATATCAACCCCTGTAAAAAGCCTCCGCCCCGAAGACTTCGATTTCATTAGGCGGACTCGCCCAACCGGGAGCGGGGAACACTGAATCGTCACGAAAACTGGGGAAAAGAATTTTAACGTCGTTTCGTTGCGGCGCACTGATGGCGCGGGGAGATTGCTTCATATGATCCTGGAGAATATACCGACGAAATTTGCCCAGGCTGTAGCGCAGCCTGGGCAGCAGAGGCATCTCAACATTAAAACGCGAGATACTCCGATAAGTGATCTTCAGCGAGACAGGCGTATTTATACTATTTACTCGAATGGTTTTGGCCTGGGCGTTTCATTGGTTGAAGGCGGTAAAACAGGCAGCTTGAACTCCGGTTGCTTTCCGGTCAGCGTCTTCAGGAAAGCTACAATTTTGGCATTTTCATCCTTGGTGAACTTGCGGCCCAACTGCAAGCGGCCCATGGTATTGACCGCATCTTCCAAGGTTGGTGCGGCGCCGTCATGAAAGTAGGGATAGGTTAGTTCCACATTGCGCAAGGTGGGCACCTTGAACATGAAACGGTCGGCATCCTTGCCCGTTACCGAAAAACGGCCCTCTACCTTGCTTGCTGTTTTATAAGGCTCATGGACGCCCATCTTCTGGTAAGAAGCGCCCCCGACGGCGGGACCATTGTGGCAACTTGCGCATCCGCTTTCTTTGAATAGTTTGTAACCTTCCAGCTCGGTTTGAGTGAGCGCTGTCTTGTCGCCCTTGAGCCATTTGTCGAAACGGGAATCGGGCGTAACCAGCGTTTCCTCAAAGGCGGCGATTGCATCGGTTACCTTCCCAATATCAATTTGATCTGAGCCGAACGCCTGCTTGAAACGGGCGCGGTACTCGGGAATGGAGCGCAGCACATCGACCGCCAACGCATGGCTGAACCCCATTTCTCCAGGGTTGGCGATAGGGCCGCCCGCCTGGTCTTTCAAGTCCTTGGCGCGACCGTCCCAGAACTGCGCCAGATTCAAGCTGGAGTTCAATACCGTTGGCGCACTGATCGGCCCCTGGTGCCACTTGTGTCCGATGGATGTCGGCAGATTATCCGAACCTCCCATGCTCAGGTTATGACATGAATTACAAGAAATGAATCCGGATTTCGAAAGACGCGGATCGAAAAAAAGCATTTTTCCCAGCTCGACCATATTTTCATTTTTTGGCTTATGGGCCTCGATGGGCTGGATAGGTTCATCAGCGGACATCGCTGGGGGGGCTGCGATGGTTCCAACAGCCAGCAGCGATACAATCAATGCTCGCAATATCATCGGTAATCTCCTAAAACGCGGCTGTAGTGGCGCAGCCGATTACGCCTACAAATTATCCGTAAGGGCACCTGTTATCAGTAAGGGGCGCCTCTAAATAAAGATCCGAAAAACCGCTGTGTCAACCGGGAAGCACAGGAAGTGTTGGTGCCATTCTTGTAATAAGATGTTTCTCATCTGGCACCTGAGAGGGCGGTACGCACTACGGTGACATGGATAGCTGCCACCCAAAAGAAAATACCTGGCCTGGAGTTAAGCATGTCCATAAGCCTTAACAGCCTGGATGTGGTTTCATACTGCCCTGCGTTGACCCTATCCGTTTTTTTCCGCTCTGTTGGAGGAAATTACCGAAACCTGTTCTCTACTGCCATAGGCAGGTCCATACGCATTGCCATCCAAATGGAGAGGGGGGCGGTTAATCAGACGCGCCAATTCGGTCAAGGCCTGCTGATAGACCTGGCGCTTGAACTCGACCACTGAGTCCAATTCCACCCAATACTGATTCCAACGCCATGCATCGAATTCCGGACGAACGTTCGTGCGAAGGGAGACGTCACAGTCACGCCCGACCAAGCGCAACAAGTACCAGATTTGTTTCTGCCCCTTATAATTTCCGCGCCAATCCCGCTTTATCCACTGATCCGGCACTTCGTAGCGCAGCCAGTCCCGCGTGCGGCCGATGATGTGGACATGGCACGGATGCAAACCTATCTCCTCCGTCAATTCCCGATACATTGCCTGTTCCGGACTTTCGCCCGGCTTGATGCCTCCCTGAGGGAATTGCCAGGAGTCCTGCTTGATTCGCTTGCCCCAAAACACCTCGTTTTTTGAATTCAGCAGAACGATACCCACATTTGAGCGATATCCGTTACGGTCGATCATACGATTCACCCGTTTAACCCGAATGGATAGATTTTTTCATATTTTATCCCAGATTGAAAGCCGTAGAGAGATTAATGAAGAGAGTATGCAGATGTGCTTTCCGTAGCGAGTGATTCTGCCTGCATGCCGGCATCAACAGCTTTTCAGGTAGAATCGCCAAATTTTACGCCCAACGGAACGGCGAACGGGAACTCATATGCGCGTATCGAGCTATTTCATTTCCACCCTCAAGGAGGCGCCTGCGGAAGCGGAGTTGGTGAGCCACAAGCTGATGTTGCGCGCTGGCCTCATCAAGCGCCTCGGCAGTGGTCTTTATACATGGATGCCTCTGGGTTTAAGGTCTCTGCGAAAGGTTGAAAATATCATACGAGAGGAAATGGACGCGAGCGGTGCGCTGGAACTGCTGATGCCGGCGGTACAACCTGCCGAACTATGGCAGGAAACCGGGCGCTGGGAAGTGTTTGGTCCGCAGATGCTGAAAATCAAGGATAGACACCAGCGCGATTTCTGCTTCGGCCCTACGCATGAAGAAGTCATCACGGATATAGCGCGGCGGGAGATCAAGAGTTATCGGCAGTTACCGGCCACTTTCTATCAGATTCAGACCAAATTCCGCGACGAGATCCGGCCCCGTTTCGGGGTGATGCGGGCGCGCGAATTCATCATGAAAGATGCCTATTCATTTCACGCCGATCTAGCCAGCCTGGAACAGATCTACGCGGCAATGCACGACGCGTACTGCCGCATATTCACCCGCCTGGGATTGAGATTCCGTGTCGTTACCGCCGATCCCGGAGCAATTGGAGGCAGCAGATCGCAAGAGTTTCACGTTCTGGCAGACTCCGGTGAAGATGTCATCGCTTTCTGCCCTGATTCGGACTATGCCGCCAACATCGAAATGGCTGAATCGCGGCAGCCGCTCGTATCACGGGGAGCGCCTGATGGCCTGATGCAAAAAATCCGAACCCCTGGCAAGAAAACATGCGAAGAGGTCGCTGCGTTTCTAGGCCTTCCCATCGAACAAACGGTAAAGACTCTTGCGGTTATCGCGAACGGAGAGATGTATCTGTTGCTATTACGGGGAGATCATTACCTCAGCGAGACAAAGGTTCGCAAGATTTCCTTTCTGTCTGGTTTCAGGCTGGCGAACGAAGAGGAAATCCGCGCACGCACCGGCTGCCTTCCGGGATATATCGGACCCGTCGGCTTGCAGCTACCGCTCATCGCGGATCGCACTGTTGCGGTGATGAGCAACTTTGTTTGCGGTGCGAATGAACAGGATTACCATTTTACGAACGTTAATTTTGGCCGTGATGTAAAGGAGCCTGACCATGTTTTTGATCTTCGCGAGGTGATCAGCGGCGATCCTTCGCCCGATGGAAAAGGAAAACTGGAGATCTGCCGCGGGATAGAGGTGGGTCATATTTTTCAGTTGCACACCAAGTATTCCCAGGCGATGAATGCCGTTTATCTGGATGAATCCGGCCGGACACGGGTAATGGAAATGGGATGCTACGGGATCGGTGTGTCGCGCATCGTGGCGGCGGCCATCGAGCAGAACCATGATGAGCGCGGCATTATTTTTCCCGCGGTGATAGCCCCCTTCCAGGTTGCGATCATCCCCATCGGGCTCAAGAAAAATGAGCGAGTCAGGAATGAAGTGGAAAAATTGTACGCGGAAATTTCCGATGCCGGCATCGACGTTCTGCTTGACGACCGCGACGAACGACCTGGCGTGATGTTTGCCGACATGGAATTGATTGGTATTCCGCATCGTATCGTTATCGGCGAGCGGGGGTTGAAGGAAGGAAATATCGAGTATCAGGGACGAGGGAATGAAAAATCTCAGACCATTCCGTTTCTTTCACAACACATAATAGACTTTCTAAAGTCGAGAATATACGACTGATGGGTGCATTTTCTGACTGATGGGTGCATTTTCTGACTGATGGGTGTTTTCTTATACTACCGGCATTGCCTCAGGACAGCGCCAGCCAGACGGACAAGGTCAAGGTTTCCTCCATGTTTTCCTCCATCCGGTCGGTTAATTTGGAATAATTTCCCGCCCAGCGGCCAAGCCAGGCGGATAGATCCCGCTGTGCTTCGGCAATATCGCGCCGACGATAGAGCCAGCAGCTCTTGCAAGCAATCATCGTCGGCCTTGCGTGGCAGATAATCCAGGGCATTGCGCAGGAAGTGCACAAAGCAGCGCTGCCATGCCGCTTCGGGCAATACTTCGCCAATTGCCCGCTTCAATCCCGAATGGTCATCCGAGACCACAAACTCCACACCCGAAGTCCGCGCTGCTTAAGTCCAAGCAGGAAATCCTTCCAGCTTGAGCCAGACTCGCAGCTGGCCCTCAGTGATCGCCTTTACCTTCCGGGGTCGAGACCCCTTGCACGTACCTCTCGGCCAGCGCTGTCAGCAGAGCCTTCTCGCTCCTCTGGCAGCGCTCAAATCCACGCGGGCCTGCGTGTGCTGGGGCCGTGTCACGGATACGACCGGAAATGGGTTTTCATATTTTCCAGGCCGTAACCGCGGCGCGCATCGATGCTGAATGCGCCGGCGCCAAAGGCCGCTACCTGGAGCAGCCCGCCCGTTATTGCGATATTCTTCAACAGCATGATGAAGTGAGTCTGGTCGCCGATGGCGTTGTGAAACAATGCACCTGCGGCCACGGTGAAGACAGCCAAAGCCAGTGCGGCAATGCGTGTCCTGTAGCCCAGTGCGAGCATGAGGCCGCCAATGATTTCCACGCCTATGGCAATCGCCAGCGCCAGTGCCGGTAAAGGCAAGCCGACCGACGCGATGTAGCCCATGGTCATTTGCGGAGCGGCGGCTTTGCCAAAGCCGCTTATCAGGAAGATTACCGCCATCATCAGGCGACCGATCATCGGAAGGGTGGGAAATGTTTTTTCATTGCTGTTCATGGCAACTCCTTAAGTAAAAGCAATTAATTGAGAGACCGGATATGACGGTGTGGCGGTTTCAAGCGGAATCCTCCGGAACCCGCAGGTGGCGTTTTCGATTGAGTATGTTCTCCGATTCAATCTGCCGGCCGATCCTTCTGATTTCGGCTTCGCCACGTGCGAGCGCCGCAGGGCTCGTGTGCACGGAGTAGTAACCCAGGGCCAATTCGTGGGGATGCCTGATGGAAGAGCCAAGGACAAATTCGGTATCTCCATCCCCGCCGAAATCGATGGCCTGGCTGGACTCTTCAAACACAGCGATCTCGTTTTGCAGCGTGCAGTTCGCGGTGCGTAATTTCCCCCGGTGCGTGGCAACCCAGGCGACGGTGTGACCGGCCGGCGGCTGGTAGCGCCAGCGCTCGCCATCCTTCAGGCTTACGTGCAGATAATTCATCGGCGTGCGGGTCCTGATCAGGCTTTCCGCTTGGCCGTACCGGCCGAGAATGATGCGCGCCGGGCCGCTCGACGGCACCTGCTCCGGAGGAAGGTACCGGCTATACGCTGGGCCGTTTTCGTCTTCCGGGGGCAATGCCACCCATAGTTGATAACCCTTCATGCGTTCGTTCCCGGCGATGCCGCCGCCGTGCCATACCCCGCCGCCGGCACTCATCCATTCGACGCCGCCCGCGGGCAGTATTCCCTGCTTGCCGGTGCTATCGTGATACTCGGTCTTTCCTGACAGCGGCACGGTCATGGTCGCGATGCCGGAATGCGGATGCATGTTCATCGGTGATCCGCCTCGTGCCACGTCAAAGTAGTCCAGGAACACGAAAGGCTTGATCAGATTGCCGAGGTCGGATGGGCTGACGAGACGGGTCAGGCCGCCATGGTTGCTGCCCTGGGTGCGATCACGTATACGCCGCTTAGAAACGATATTCCTGTTGAAAAAACTAGTACCTTCAACGATCGCGTTCATTTTTTTTCTCCATATGATTACGTTCTGTCTGGCATGCGCGTCTCAATCTTGAGAGCGCGTATCCCGGGTTGCTTGAGTGTGTTTCATATTCTGAAACGACAAGGAAATATTAAATACTGGATTAATATCTGTGAAGACTATATATTTAGATACAATATATCGTTAGGAGAGATAGATGCTAGATGCGATGTCCACGGATCAGCTGCGCACATTCATAGCTGCCGCGGACGAGGGAAGTTTTTCGGCCGCCGGTCGCAAATTGCGCCGGGCGCAGTCGGTCGTAAGCCAGACGCTGGCCAATCTGGAACTGCAAGTAGGGTTTACCTTGTTTGATCGAAGCGGCCGTTATCCTAAACTGACAGAGGCAGGGCGGGCATTGCTTGCGGATGCACGCGTCGTCATCAGTAGCATGGACGCATTCAAGGCAAAGGCACGAACTCTGGAAGAGGGGCTGGAGCCGGAATTGGCTGTCGCCGTGGATGTGATGTATCCCATTGCTGCATTGACCGAGGCGGTGCGCGCATTTCACGAAGCCTTCCCCGCGATGCCGCTGCATCTGTATGTGGAGGCGCTTGGCGCGGTGATGCAGCCGGTTCTGGATGGACGCTGTCGCATCGGGATAGCCGGCCAGGTTCCCGAGGTGCCGGCAGACTGTGCTTCGGAGTATCTATTGAGTGTGCATATGGTGACGGTAGCGGCGCCGTCTCACCCATTGGCGAAACAGGCGGGCACCGTTACCCGGGCCGATGCGGCCAATCATATGCAGCTTGTTCTTACCGATCGTTCCACTCTGACGGAAGGGCGAACTTTCGGCGTTCTTGCGTCGCAAACCTGGCGGCTCGCAGACTTGGGCGCGAAACACGCATTTTTACGGGCGGGTTTGGGTTGGGGCAATATGCCCCTGCCAATGGTCGAGGAAGATCTGTCGCGCGGAACCCTGATTCGTATCGAGCTGGAACCATACTCTGTTACCGGTGCCTGGCTTTCCATGTACGCGATTCACCGCAAGGACGCACCCCCCGGGCCGGCGGGTCGGTGGTTCATGGAAAAATTAAAGCAAAGATAAAAAGCGCGCAGTCGCGTCAACCCATGCGCCTTCGGATCAGGAGGCCGCGGTGGCGGCCTTCCGCCTGAGATGGTCGAGCTTGTCAGGGTCAGTTCTATCGCGCTTCCTTCATCTGGATCAATGCCTCATGGCGAATGGCCTGCCAGTCCCGCGCATGTGCCCAGATACCAAGCATTCGATGCCCGTTATTTCGGGCCAGTGGATTTGTCTCAGATCAGGGGGTAATACGCCCAGTTATCGTTTCTGATTCCGGTCCGGCACAGTATCCACATAATCGCTGGATAACGCTGTGGATAATCTCCTAAGCTGTCGCGATCGCTCGTTATTTTCGTATCGATCAGAATTTTTGCGCCTTGCTGCCAGCCGAATCCCGGTCAAGCCTTGATTTCAACAGCGGTCATGTACCGAAAATCCCTGGCAGATCCCGGCCGCCGTAGACCACGCGCTCGATGCGCATGGCATCGGTGACGCGGAAGAGGATGGCATAGCTGCCTACGGTCGTCATGCGCGCATCACTATCTATGTCGGGGCGCAGCTGATAGAGCAATGGGTTAAGGGATATCTCGCGAAACCTGGCGCGGACTTCCCGGATGAAGGTAACCGCGCGCCTTGGTTTCTGCGGCACTCGTTACCTGAGCTGATCCCGTGCTTATGCCAGATCTCGTTGACCGCAACGCCACTATCGGCTTCTTTCAACATCCCAACAATCTGCCTTTCCGTGAATCGCGATTTCTTCATTTTAAACCTGGCCAAAATCCTGCCGGAAAATTTTACTTATTGCTTGTTACTGGGTAAGGAACGCCTTCCAGGTAATACGGGGCTATCCAAAAAAACCTTTATTTGCCTCAAGAAGGCTGCCCAAGACGCCTGTCCGAATGTCTTCCAGTGCATCCTGCACTTCGTGCACCTTGATAATTCAAATGACTTGTCTATCCTTATAAAGGTATTTCTCCCGCTCGCCTGGCACTCCCCCCTGTTCCAAAACGAGGAGTCATCATGAAAATCATCCCTGGCGTCAAAGTCCGTGGCTTTATCCTGGCTGCAGCATTTTCTGCTGCTCTGGGTTTCGGCACCCATGCTTCCGCACAAGTACAACATTCATACCTCATCGATCTCAACAGCAAGACGGCAACTGATATTGGCACCTTGGGTGGTGACACCTTTGCTCATGGCATCAACGCTGCCGGGCAGGTGGTGGGTGAATCTCGCGGCCATGCTTTCATCACCGGGCCCAACGGGATGGGCATGAGAGACCTTGGCACCTTGGGCGGTAGTTACAGCGTGGCTCATGGCATCAACGCTGCCGGGCAGGTGGTGGGTTTGTCTTTCACGGCAGGGGGCGGTGAACATGCTTTCATCACCGGTCCCGATGGGATGGGCATGAGAGACCTCGGCACCTTGGCCGGTAATTACAGCGATGCTTATGGCATCAACGCTGCCGGGCAGGTGGCGGGTGATTCTGGCGACCCTTTCATCACCGGCCCCGACGGGATGGGCATGAGAGACCTTGGGTCTTTGGGTGGAACTTACACCCATGCTCATGGCATCAACGACACCGGGCAGGTGGTGGGTTATTCTACCACGGCTGGGGGCACTCAACATGCTTTCATCACCGGCCCCGATGGGATGGGCATGAGAGACCTCGGCACTCTGGGCGTTAGTCAAAGCTTTGCTTATGGCATCAACGCTGCCGGGCAGGTGGTGGGTGGTTCTGCCATCCATGCTTTCATCACCGGCCCCGACGGGATGGGCTTGAGAGACCTTGGCACCTTGGGTGGTTTTTTCAGCAAGGCTTATGGCATTAACGCTGCCGGGCAGGTGGTGGGTGAATCTCTCACGGCTGGGGACACTTACCATGCTTTCATCACCGGCCCCAACGGCGCAGGCATGATGGACCTCAATTCGCTGGTTGATCTGCCCGCCGGGGCGATTCTAACCGAAGCCTCCGACATCAATAACGCTGGGCAGGTCATCGCCGTCGCAACCATTCCGGAGCCGGAGATCTTCGCGCTCTTTCTTGCAGGCCTGGCCCTGGTGGGATTCATCGCGCGGCGAAAGAAGATCGCCGGGGAATTTAGCCTGGGGTAGGCTTGGACTGGCCAAATAACTTTGGCCGTGCTGTAGCGGGCAGCTGCGGCTAAATCAGCAATCACATCTGGGAGTGCTCCGCCAGTGCCTTGAGCGTTGTCGATTCAGGCTTTCCACCAGATCCATCCGGTTCATGCCGTAATTGCTTGCCAGTTGTTTGATCAATCGCGCAGCAAAGCCCGATACTTATCCCACGGAATGGTACGAAAGGCGAAGCCGTCGTTCACATGCGTTATATGGATCTTCTCCATATTCAGCGTGAGCTTTAACTTGCCTTCGAGGAATTCCTCTGCATCCCTCGCGTACTGCTTCGGCATGCGCCCGAGTACCCTGACCACGATCACATTCCGCCAGGGTTAATCGGTAAAATAGCACCCATGCTGATATAAGCAGGGTTTGTCGAATAAGCAGGGTTTGTCGAAAAAGCTTACACTTCAATGAGGCAAATTTAACCGTTTTCTACCGACCTTATATATAAGTTAAGGATTATTTGTCATTTTTATAATGTAGGCATGAATTATGCTTATATTTATTGATGAGCCTGGGCGAGGTTCGTGAGACTCAATAAAAAATAAAAAGGAAAGCAAATATGAAATTTCGTATGTATCTGTGCGCGGCCGCAGTAGCCGCGTGCACGGGGGCAGCACAAGCGGCAGTGATTACCATTCCCCAGAGCGCGCTCATACCATCTACAACGCTTTGGACAACCGATCTGGGGATTTCAACTGGCAATACGCTTGTGATGACCGGCGGCAGCAACGCTGCCAACGTAGGAGCGGCGAACGGCCGTAATGATGATGGCTTCAGTGGACCGATTAATTTAGGCTTCAACTTTACTCTGTTTGGCACGACCTACACCAGTTTTTATGCCAACAACAACGGTAACATCAGCTTTGGAAACGGCATTGCGGCTTATACGCCAACTGGACTACAGGGTGCGACTCAGCCGATCATCTCGCCATTCTTTGCCGACGTGGATACGCGCAATAGCAGTAGCGGAGTAATGTCGCTACAGACGCATTCTTCTGCTGCGGGCAACGAAGTGATCATCACCTGGCCGAATGTCGGCTATTTCAACGCCCAGGGAAGTCCGCTCAATACATTCCAGCTTGTCATTCGGGGAGACGACTACGTGGTTCCCAGCGGCGAAGGCCGAGTCGGTTTCTTCTGGAACGACATGGGCTGGGAGGTTGGCTCAGCAAGCGGTGGCGGTTCGGGCGGCCTCTGCACTGGCGTGGGCGGCATCGGGCGGTCCTGCGTCCCCGCCGCGGTAGGCTTTGGTGACGGAATTAGCAATGGCTATGTGCTAGAGGGTTCGACCCTGAACGGCATAGCTGGAGTAGTTCAAGATCATCGGTTGTGGATCAATCTGGATAGCAGTGGCGTACCCGAGGTCCCATCGGGAACGATTCCGGAGCCCGGAACACTTCTCTTAATGTCTATCGCCGGCATGGCGTTTATAGGTAATCGGCGCAAGCTACTTCGCTCACGGAACCTCTGAAATCGGCGTCAAGATATCTTAATTGCAGTTACGAAACCCCGCAGGTGTGGGGTTTCGTATTATAAGTGTATCTAGCTCTGCCCCGGGCGGGGCGTGGCTTGTGGGTGGGCGGGTGAACAGTGCCACTTCGGTATTACGCTATTGCCCTAGGTCAGACTCCGATAGGCAGCTACGGTCAGCTCATCATTTTGCTTGCCCGACAAAGACGACGCGTTGGCTATCGCGGTAGGCTGTTTGTTGATAGGGGAGGGCAGATTGGCGTGTGAAAATTTCTCCCGATCCGGTTCCCCGCTCATCACAGGCCACGCCAGCCGCCATCGCTGGCGGGCGGTGCGCTTCGCCTGTCACGGCCTCTGATCCGCAAGAACTACTTGCGGCCGCAGTTCACATGACCCCCATCCAGCACGGCATCGGCCGGCGCCTTTCCGCGTAATCCCCCAGCGAAGCCCCCAGTCCTCTGTGAGGGGGACTTGTGAGGGGATAAACGATATCGCGGGGCAGGCATCAGTGGCCCTGCAATTGCCTGCGTTTAATCCCACCCATTCCCAACCCTTGCCCGTGAAGGCAGGGCTGTCTCCCCACTCCCGTCGCCCCCAGGGGCGAGGCGAGGAAGTCCGAACGAGAGGATCTGTTTTTAGATCTCCTCTTTCTTGAACCCTCATTTTCGGGAGATTGCTATGAAGTACACACCACGCCTGCTATTTCCAGTTGGGCAGCTTGTAACAACCCCGGGTGCGCTTAACCACGTGAGCGGGGCGTACATGATCCATTGTCTTGCGCGGCACATGCGCGGTGATTGGGATGTATTGATGCGGAGGACGCGAAAACCAACGCCGAAGCGGTAAAGGCAGGGTCTCGTATCTCTCGGCCTACCCAATTGACCCGGAAAAACCCTGCGAGGGCTTCGGGGAGAATACCCTCTGGATCATCACCGAAGCAGACCGCAGCGTGACGACTTTCCTGCTGCCCGAAGAATATTAAGCCCGTGTCCGCCCAGCAGATGGAGCGCGACGTCGATCGTGCCTGCAAGCTCAATGAGGCGGGCACGGAGCGCATCGACCTTGTGGACGCCCACGGCTGATGAACCGAGTTCGTGTCGGGTGATATTCGCAGAAAATAGGACGTCATCGTCGACCAGAATAAGCCGCCGAACCGCCGCATCGGCACCTAATCAGAAATGGGCGGCTGACTTCACTTATGTCTGGACGGCAGAAGGCTGGCTTTTTGTGGCTGTGGTACTTGACTTGTATTCACGCCGCGTCGTAGGCTGGTCGATGCAGCCAACCATGACAGCGCAGCTCGTGATGGATGCATTGTTGATGGCAATATTGCGCCATGGTCGGCCAGAAGCAGTACTACATCATTCAGACCAAGCTTCGCAATATACCAGTGAGGACTTTCAGCGCTTACTGGAATCGCATGGCATCACTTGCAGTATGAGCCGCCGCGGTAATTGCTGGGATAACGCCGCAATGGAGAGTTTCTTCTCCACCCTGAAAACAGAGCGCCTTGGTCGAAGGCAGTATCGTACCCGCAACGAATTGCGTGCCGATGTCTTCGATTATATTGAGCGGTTCTACAACCCAAAACGCAGGCACTCGACTATCGGCTACATCAGTCCGATACAATTCGAAAATCTGAAATGTGCTTAGAGATGTGTCCGTGAAACTGGGGGAAGCCCAAGGAGCCAGTATTGTTAAATACAAAATTAAGTTTTTAGCAGAAGGTTATGGTAATTTTATGACGCCTTGAAGAAGCTTTTTTTAAATACAGATTCTGTGCTTTCCAAGATGGAACCTCTAGATAAGGGATTAAAAATGTCTGGATGCATTTTTCCTAAGACAGTTGATTTATTAATAATT
>NZ_FOBH01000019.1 GCF_900109785.1 Nitrosovibrio tenuis | reverse complement strand
TATTGCAGCAATGTTTGAATTCTTAGAGATGCCCTAAAGAGCGAAGGCCCGGCAACTATACAGCTTTACAATTTTCCTGTCCATGCCGATTGTCTTCCGTTGCGTGAAGCCGTAAAGGAGGGGACGCGGCAATTTACAAAGATTTATATAGCCTGCTGTCATTACCGTATTGCTTGCTCAAGAGATTCGAACAAGTGCCGGGTAGCGGTTGAGTCGTCAGCTCTGCTACCAACTTAGCTGTCAGTAAGTCATCCGAAAAAATTGCCTGTATCTATAAAGTTCACCAACCAAGAAGAGTGCCAATGACATATGCGGACGGGTTGCAGAGCGTGCAAAAGCTCATCTGATCCTCACCAGGTTGCGCATACTCTGTTTCCTTTTTGGAGATGGTTTGTTATACAATCAGCGACTATATTGTTTACGCAACAATGCTGGACGTATGATTAATTTACGGATTAGATACCGGAGATAGTATGAAGAAAACGTTTGAGCGGGCGCTGAATCTGGTATGGATTTCGCTCGTAGCACTGGTCGCGCTGCCAGCCCATGCACAACTGATGCTGGCTCATGAAGGTCATCATTCAGGGGACTGCGCCATTAAAAGCGGAGCTTTTCCCGTAGCATTCAGCGCTTATGAAAAGCCAAAGGGAAATCTTCCGCCCATGCACGCGTTTTGCGATCACGTTCCGGAAGGAGCCGGTGAGTTGCATCTCACGGTCGACTTGACGGACCCAGATTCTCGCGAGATCCCGATCGCGGTTCGTCTGGTGATGGAAGGACATGGAGAGGGTGGACATGAGATCCTCTCGCTGCCAGCCAAAGCATACCCATCTGGCAGCATTACATTTGAGGCAAGTTTTGACGACCTTGGGCAGTACGCATTGCTGCTCGACACTGAAAAAAATGGGAAGATGACCACAGCGGTGCGAATTCCCATACACGTCGGGGGAGGCGGGGGACACGGTAGCCATGGTTCGGGCTTTGGCGTGACTGAGATTGCGCTGTTGCTGGCAGTGGGGGGTATTGCAGGCTTTTTCCTGATGCGCCGCCGAGCCAGCGCAAAAGCATCCTGAACAACATTACTTGAGGGTAACGAGCTTCAGAACCTCTGGACACGGCCTCGAATTTACAGAGGCCGTGTCCAGAGGTTTTTTATTGAATGACTTCGCGCAGCTCGGCAAAAATTTCGCCAACATAATCCATTTGCTCACCGCTATGCACCGCGCTGACGCTACACCGTACCAATGATTTACCTTCAGGAGCGGCCGGCGGCAAGATTAAATTGACGTAGATGCCGTGATCGAGCAGACCCTTCCATAGCGCCAGGGCTTGCTGCGGACTATCAAGTATGGTTGCGATAACGGGGCTAACTTCCGGTCCGAGCTGATAGCCGAGTTCAGAAAGCCGTGAATAGAGCTGGTGTGCATTTTTCCAAAGCTGGCGCCTTAACTCGGTACCAGCCTGCAGTAACTTAAGTGCGGCTCGGGTTGATGCGATAGTGGCTGGCGTGGGGGAGGCCGTGAATATATAAGGACGGCTGATATAGCGTAACTGATCAAGTTGCGAGTGATTGCTTACGCAATAACCTCCAATACCGCCTAGGCTTTTACTGAAAGTGCCCGTAATGAAATCAACCTCGTCAATGAGTCCCGTTTCTTCCACCAGGCCTTGACCTGTCTCACCCAGGACGCCAAGCGAATGTGCCTCATCTAGAAGAACGGTACTGTTATAGGTATTTTTTAAGCTGACGATGTCTGCCAGGGGCGCACGATCACCGAGCATACTGTAAATACCTTCGACGATGATAAGGGTAGAACGCGAGCGCTCTCCCAGGCGCCTGAGACGCTTTTCCAGGTCGGCCATATCGTTGTGCCGGAATCTGATAATCTCGGCTCCGCTCAAACGGCATCCATCATAGATGCTTGCATGAGAGTCACCATCAATCATAACGACATCGCCAGCCCCCGCCAGACCAGAGATTGTGGCGAGATTTGCTTGGTATCCGGTAGTAAAAACAACGCAGGAATTGCAACAGTAAAAATCCGCAAATTCCTGCTCAAGAGCCCGATGTCCGGCATAACTGCCATTAGCCATGCGCGACCCGGTCGTGCCCGTGCCCTCATTATCAATCGCATCATGTGCCGCCTGTATGCATGCAGGTGAAAAGGTGAGGCCGAGATAATTATTCGTGCCCAGGAATAAAATGCGACGATCATCGATCTTTGCCTCTGTAGAAGAATAAACCTCTTCTATGGGTATGCCAAAAACATCAATACCTTCGGGCAAAAGGGCTTTTCTTGCCGCCGCGACGGCATCCAGCTTATCTAACAAGCTCATTGTTCGGTATATTTTATCCGGTGAATTAAATTTGCAAGCTCATGAACAGTCTGAACATCCGCCAAGGCATTGAGCGGTACGGAAATATCAAACTCATCCTCAATTTCCATAATCAGGTTTAATAATTTGACAGAGTCAATAGCGAGCTGATTGATGAGATCGGTCTCCGGCGTGATTTCGACATTCGGTTCACAAAATTTCTTGAGGTGATGGCAAAGTCTTTGCAGGATTTCAGTGTAATCGCTCGCCATGTGGGTCAGCTCGAATTGGAAAATCGTTAAATTATATTGCCTGAGGTAAGGCGTCGCGCAGCCGTATGTGGGGTTGCCAGTCCGGAAGCGCACGAGTTAAAGGTGTTATATCACACACCCAGTTGATATGTTGCAGTTCCCTGACTTTCCCGGGAGTCAACATCGGCGGATAGCGCAGCAATCGGGCTGACAGCAAATTAATGTTAGCGATCAGCGAAACGAGTGGCGAGGGCAAGAAAAGGCAGCGAACCGGCCGTTTCCAGACATCTCGCGCGATGGCTGCAACGGATGCGCTGTCATAACCTCCTGGCGTACCGTCATCAAGCTCATAAACGCCTCGAACGGGAGTATTAGTGGAAAGCCAACACAATACAGCTGCTACCAGATCACTCACATGCAACAGGCCAAAGCGCATTGCGGGTTGCCCCACCATCGGCAATATGCCGCGCCGGGTTGCTCTGAAGAGCGGACTCATCTCTTTATCACCCGGACCATACACCGCGGTGGGCCTGAATATTGCGCACGGCAGGGCATCCGAGTGGTCAACGACCAACTGCTCCGCCATCCGCTTACTGGTCGCATACCAGGAAAGTTCCGGTTCCCTCGCAGCCAAGGAAGATATAAGGAGAAAACGAGGCGGCGAATCTTGCTGTATCGAAGTGCTCACAAGATTCCGCGTACCCGCTACATTGGTATGAACGAAGTCCTGGAGGGAGTTACCGCGGACTTGCCCTGCGCAGTGTACAACTGCTGAAACATCTTTGACTAGAGCTCGCAACGCGTCCAGATCATCCAGATCACCTTTGACCCATTGCGTAGACTCATTGTCGGTCTGGTGACGCCTGGTCAAGGCCCTGACCTTCCAACCTTCCTTGATCAGGGACTGTAACAGTATACGACCAATAAAACCAGTGGCACCGGTCACTGCCACCAATTGACCTGACATATGCCGGTTATATATCTCCGGACTCGGCTGATAACTGGTCTGTCAATTTAGTCCGCTGTATAAAACCCTGGCGGGCGGCAAAGCGCGAGAGCTTGCCGGAGGAAGTTCGAGGCAGGGTATGCGGCGGAACCAGTTCAACCAAACAGTTAACGCCAAACGCCATATATACGAGTCTCTGCAGCCGGCTGGTGAGAGCTTGTCGGTCTGTTGTTGAGGTCAGGCGGCATTCAATGACCAGAACGATCGTTGTAACATCATTAGTATCCGTTATGCCAAACGCGGATGCTTCCCGGGTTCTTACCTCGGGCTGTTGCTCTGCAAGTTCTTCTATATCCTGCGCGCGTATATTCCGTCCGTTGACAATAATTACGTCTGTACGGCGGCCGGTGACATATAGATCTCCTTCGAAAACGAAGCCAAGATCACCGGTATCTAGCCAGTTACCGGGTTGCAATGTCTTTTGGGTATCTTGCGGATTATTAAAATAACCCGTCATAATACTACTTCCATGCACCAGTACACTGCCGACTCTCAAATCGCTCAGCTCCTGCCCGGCATCATCAACAACCTTGACCGTATGTTCCGGTAAAGGACGTCCGCAGTTTACAAATTCGCTATATTTTCTACCTTCAGCTTGCAGCCTGATTGCCAGCTTTCGGTCAACCAATGTGCTGGCATCAACCCGCAAACTTTGAAAACCCTGACCAACCTGGGAGAACGTAACGGCAAGTGTCGACTCCGCCAGTCCGTAGCAAGGTAGAAAGGCCCGGGCATCGAAACCCGCCGGCGCAAATTTCTCTGCAAAATTTCTTAAGGTATCCGGCCGTATCATTTCGGCGCCAACACCTGCTGCACGCCAACTGCTAAGATCAAGATCTTCCAGATCCGAATCACGAACCCGAAGCGTGCAGAGTTTGAGGCCGAACGGTTGGCTAAATGCGACCGTGGCGCGATTCCGGCTAATAAGCCGTAACCATTGCAGGGGTCTGATTGCGAAATCACGCGTGGCGAGATAATCGACGGAAACCTGCGCCACCATGGGCGCCATCACCATACCGACCAACCCCATATCATGATAGAAGGGAAGCCAGGATGCGCAGCGATCACCTGCGTGTATCTCCAAACCGTTGCGAACTATTCCTCTCAGATTGCTCATCAATGCCCGTTCGGTAATAATCACTCCGCGCGGGATACGGGTGCTGCCCGAGGTAAATTGAAGATATGCGATTTCGTCGGGATCATTTGCATTAAGTGCAATGTCTGGAGCGGAAAGTTTTCCAAGCTGCTCCGGGGTGCCGACCCATCGTAAACCTTGCGACCCCTCAGCAGCTTCCTGAAGAAAGGCAATATAGTCCGTATTGGCCAAGGCAGCGCTTGCCTGTCCGCCCTCCAGCATTCCCCGAAGCTGTTGAACGTACACGGCATGACTGCCAAGGTTGACCGGAACGGGCATCGCAAAAGGAACCAATCCAGCATAGCGGCAGGCAAAGAACAATTCCACGAATTCAGGGGTTGTGTCGGCGACAATGGCTACGCGATCACCACTTACCAGGCCCAGACTCAGCAAACGCTGCGCTGAAGTACGAGCATTGAGTCTTAATGCCCTGTAGGGAAGGACCGACCGCAAATTACCCTTCGCGTCGTAAAAATTATACCCGGCAGCTCCGGCCGCCGCATATTCCAGAGCAGCGGTCAAGGTGTCGAAGTCAGCTAATCTCTGAGCTTGAGTGTTGTAAGTAGGTGTTGGGATTATTGCTACCGGCGACTCGCTTGATAATCGAGGATCAAACGCTTGCATTAGCGGAGCGTTCAACTTCGCTATGGTTGAACTCAAGGTCTTCCCCTCCAAATTAACGGTACTAGTCATCTTTTTATAATGTAAAGGGTTCCAGTCGGATATACATTAGTTCTGTAGTTAATCTGTTCACCGCTTGGCCGAAAATGCCTGGCTTTAAAATCTGAATCTTAACCAAATCCCGAGAACGCAACCACGCGATAACCGACAAATAATCGTGTTAATTTAGTTAATTAATGAGCTTATATTATAGTAGCTTTCACTGCCAACGCAATATCAGGATTCACTCAAACCACGTTCAAACCGTGTATTAGAGCCCGTTTTCCACAATATAATATGCTAAAAAGATAACCCGCGATTAGTAGCTGGAGCTTGCAGGACCGATAGGTTCCATTCTGTACGAGTTGACTGCCAATATAAAGAAATTTTGGAGAGTGGAAAGGAAATGTGTCGCTTTTTTGCAACAAAGTGCTGAGCTACTTTTTACTCGAAAACTGAACCTGGATGTGGCCAGGTCGAACACAGGAATAACCCGTAAGAAAACTATGAACGATAATCCGGGGGAAGAATCATGCAGGGATTAGTAAACAATAAAAACGTACGGGAGAACGAGCTGAAGCAATTCCGCAAAATTGAAACTTACAGCCGGGCCGGCGTCAGAATGGGGATTGATTGGAGAGCTCTAAACAGGTCCTGCCAATCCACAGTGGAGCCTGGTTGCTCCTGGTTGCTAATGGTCCATCAGCTCATCGGCGACACGCCGCATACACGTGGCTGTATTGGCGGTTAAGCTTCGACCCACGCTTTGGCGTCGTCGTAATTATTAAAAACCCGGATGTCGGCGTCAACAAAAAGGTTCGACACCCACACTCCCCAAATTTGCCATTGGTCATCGGTGATTATCGCGATCCGGTTGAATTCGCTCCCGTGTTTCCGAATGAATTGGATGTCTTCCCATGCGACATCCACCGTATAGCTCAGCATATCCCGCCAATCGAATAATACATTGACCGGGCCATTGACATGGGATTTGTAGAGCACCTGCTCTTCGAATTCCTTATAGTCGGCCAAGGTAAATTCTCCGAAAACGGCAACATTGATTAAATCACCGGCCGCCTCAATGGAAATCATTGGGTTAACCTCAGCAAGTCGGACACTCCTTATAAGCAATTACTCTGGCAAATCGGCAATCGAATAATCCCAGCGTTTGCCAGAAAGAGCATCCCAGAGGTTCCAGGATGCCCTGGGGGCGGGAACCGCGGACGCAACGACGGCTTCGTGAGACCTCGTTTGGATGCAGCCTAAATGTGCGGATCAATTTCTCGCCGGAGAAATTTATGGAAGTGTGCCATTCCATCCTCCATTGGGGATTGGTATGGACCGACTTCATTAATACCTTGTTCATACAGAGCGCGGCGTCCGGCGGTCATCAGTCTGCAAATTTCATCATCTTCAATCGCGGTTTCATGGTAGGCAGCTTGCTCTGCCTCAATAAATTCGCGTTCGAACAACGCTATGTCTTCAGGATAATAAAATTCAACCACATTGATGCAGCGTTCAGATGCGGTCGGCAGCAACGTACTGATAATCAGCACATGAGGATACCATTCTAGCATGATGTTGGGATAATAGAGCATCCAGATCGCACCATATGCCGGCACCTTATCCCCAACCTGTTGCAATAACTGCTCGTGCCACCTGGCGTATACTGGCGTCCCGGGACGCGCAAGGCCTTGACTTAACCCAACAATTTGTACGTTATACCAGTCCCCGAATTCCCATTGCAGCTCGGCGATATTTACGAAATTACTCAAGCCGGGGTGATATGTGTTGACGTGATAGTCTTCAAGATACACCTCGATAAACGTTTTCCAATTGCACGCATACTGTTCAATCTGGACCCGTTCCAGCACATGGCTGGAGAAATCGAAATCCTTGAGAACGCCCAGATGAGCCAGGTCGCGCGCGACATTTCGCTTGCCTTCAAATAGCAGTCCGTTCCAGTTTTGAAGTGGCGTACTGCCCAGATTCAGGCAAGGATTTTCCGGAAAATGGGGGGCGCCCAACAGTGTGCCATTCAGGTCATATGTCCAGCTGTGTATGGGGCATACAATATTACGCGCGTTCCCGCGACCCTTAAGCAGCAGGGATTGTCGGTGGCGACAGACATTGGATAACAGTTCTATGCCTTTGTTGTTGTGCACCAGTACCTTGGCGCCGTTCATCCATTCCGGCACATAGTAGTCACCTACGTTTGGAAGCATCATTTGGTGGCCGACGTAACCGGGCCCCCGGTCGAACAACAAGCGCTTTTCCAAATCAAGAATGCGGGGATTGAGATACCAGTCGACCGGCAGCTGTGTTGGCGCCAGTTGAGAAACATCAAAAAGATTCGACATATTGGGTACTTTAACCTTTCGAGCCAATAAACAGTTAACGTATTAATGCCTTGGAGAACGGAAGAAGCGAGATAGAGAGGACGTATCTTTTCTGGAACGCTTATAATCTCGACTAAGAGGACTTCCGTTGAGGAAAGTTTCGTGGATTTAATTGACCTGAACCTGCTTATTGCGTTATTTTTGCAGTTTCCCATCAATGCGTGATCTTTGCCACTGCGTCTATCATGACAAAGCCTGCTGAACCCGTCAAATTTTCTCAGCCGGAAAGTTTTGAAGACGCCCTGACTGAGTTGGAAAGTATTGTGTTAGAAATGGAAGCGGGCCAAATGACGCTCGAGATGTCGCTATTAGCTCACAAACGGGGTACGGAGTTGCTACAATATTGCCAGGTTATGCTACAGGATGCGCAACAACAAGTGCGTCTTCTAGAGGCAGACGCACTGAAAAATTTCTCCCCCTCCGGTATTGATGATCGCTGATTTCAAGGATTGGGCAAGAAGCCGCCAGGTACGCATAGAAACTTCCCTGCAGACCCTGCTTCCCTCCACAAACGTCGCCCCGGAGCGCCTGCATGACGCGATGCGCTATTGCGTTCTAGGTGGGGGAAAGCGTGTGCGTCCATTGCTTGCGTTTGCAGCGGGGGATCTGAGCAATGCTGACGAAGAGCGAGTGACCATTGCTGCCGCGGCGGTCGAACTGATACATGCCTATTCCCTTGTCCATGATGATCTCCCTTGCATGGACAACGATGTGCTACGGCGAGGGAAGCCCACTTGTCATGTGGAATACGATGAGGCCACTGCATTGCTGGTAGGGGACAGTTTGCAAAGCCTGGCATTCCAGTTGATGGCCGAGTATCGCCTGGCTGACGCTCCGCAAACGCAGTTGGACATGATCAAGCGGTTGGCGCAGGCCGCAGGCTCGCGCGGGATGGCGGGGGGGCAGGCGATCGACTTGTCCAGTGTCGGCAAGATGCTGAGTTTACCCGAGCTGGAATTCATGCATATTCACAAGACCGGTGCCCTTATTCGAGCTGCGGTAATGCTTGGCGCCTGTTGTGGCAATAGCTTGAACGAGAACCAGTTGACGAGCCTGGATCATTTTGCGAAATGCATAGGGCTCGCGTTTCAGGTGGTGGATGACGTACTTGACGCGGAGGCTACCACCGCGACATTGGGTAAAACGGCGGGTAAGGACGCCGATAATAACAAACCCACGTACGTGAGTATCCTCGGGGGCGGTCGCGCGCGTGAACTGGCCGAAGAGTTGAGGCGTGACGCATATCAGTCACTGGAAGGTTTCGGCCCAATGGCAGCGCGATTGCGGCAGGTAACAGACTTCATCATCCAGCGGGAGTTTTAAGCTGGCGCTCATCATAATAGAGAATATTTAATTCAAGGTTTAAATGTATTCACTGCTTGATACCATCACTACGCCTTCCAAGTTGCGGCTATTGGAACGCAAGATGCTGCCTCAACTCGCCGACGAGTTGCGGCAGTTTCTGGTTGAGTCGGTAGCGAAAACAGGCGGGCATTTGTCGTCCAATCTGGGCACGGTTGAATTGACGATCGCCTTGCATTACGTTTTTAACACGCCGCACGATCGTTTGGTATGGGATGTGGGACACCAGACTTACGCCCACAAAGTTCTTACCGGCCGCCGCGAAGGCATGGGCAAATTGCGCATGCAGGGTGGTATCGCGGGCTTTCCACGACGCGACGAAAGTGAGTATGACGCTTTTGGTACCGCGCATTCCAGCACTTCCATCAGTGCTGCGCTGGGTATGGCAGTGGCATCGCAGCGGGAGGGAAGGGATCGATGTGCAATAGCCGTGATCGGCGATGGTGCCATGAGTGCGGGGATGGCATTCGAAGCCTTGAACAATGCCGGGGCCATGAACACGAATTTGCTGGTGATCCTGAACGATAATGACATGTCCATTTCCCGGCCGGTCGGGGCGCTCAACAATTATCTCGCCAGACTTATGTCCGGACAATTTTATGCAACCGCGCGCCGTGCGGGCGAGAAAATGCTGGGCGTGGTCCCGCCTGTGCTGGAGCTCGCCAAGCGTGCTGAAGAGCACGTCAAAGGCATGGTGACACCGAGCACTTTGTTTGAAGAATTCGGTTTCAATTATATTGGCCCCATTGATGGTCATGATCTTGATGTGCTGGTGAGCACGCTTCACAACATCAAGCACCTTCGCGGCCCACAGTTTCTCCATGTGGTAACGCGAAAAGGTGCGGGCTACAAGGCGGCGGAGGATGACCCGATTCTTTATCATGGCGTCACAAAGTTTAATCCAGCCGCCGGTATTGTTCCGAAGGCAGCGGGAAAGCCGCCTTACACGCAAATTTTTGGAGATTGGCTGTGCGATATGGCGGCGTTGGATCAACGTCTTGTCGGCATTACACCGGCGATGCGTGAAGGCTCTGGCCTTGTGAGATTTTCTCAGGAATATCCTGATCGTTATTTTGATGTGGGAATCGCCGAACAGCACGCCGTTACATTCGCCGCAGGGCTGGCCTGCGATGGGATGAAACCGGTAGTAGCCATTTATTCAACCTTCCTGCAACGTGCTTACGATCAACTGATTCACGACGTCGCCATTCAAAACTTGCCGGTAGTATTCGCCATCGATCGGGCTGGATTGGTCGGAGCAGATGGGCCCACTCATGCTGGGAGCTTTGATTTGACCTATCTGCGCTGTATCCCCAACATGACCGTAATGTCTCCTGCGGATGAGAATGAGTGCCGCCAGATGCTCTACACCGCATTTCAAATGGACACGCCCACAGCGGTACGCTATCCGCGAGGCGCCGGAGAAGGCATTGTCCCGGATAAGCAAATGCAAATGCTACCGGTCGGACGCGGTGAAATCCGGCGCAATGGCGCAAAAGTTGCATTGCTGGCGTTCGGCAGTATGCTCAAACCCTGCCTTGAAGCAGGAGCTGAATTAAATGCAACCGTTTGCAATATGCGCTTTATCAAGCCGCTGGACGACGAGCTGGTCGCATCTTTGGCATCAAATCACGAGTTATTGGTAACGGTGGAAGAAAATACCATAATGGGCGGGGCGGGGAGCGCAGTCCTGGAATCTCTGGCAAGCGCAGGCATTAGCATTCCGGTACTTCAACTAGGTCTGCCTGACATTTTTATAGACCAGGGTGATCCCTCGCAAATGCTGGTTGACTGCGGGTTGGATAAGGCAGGCATCATCAGGTCGGTCAGAGCAAGGCTCGACGAATAAAATTAACTCCTGCCCGGCATTATCCGTATGCCGGTTCTTTTCCTTCCGGAAACCGACTCATAATGAACGAGGCCAATTCTTCCATTGCGGATGTTCAAAGTGTACTGGACACAAGGAGCATCGCGATCAACAGGGCAGGTATCCGGGCTATTCGCCATCCGGTGAGAATAGCGGACAGAAGTGATGAGATACAGCATACGATAGCCACCTTCAATATGCATGTACATTTATCTCATCAATTCAAGGGCGTCCACATGTCGCGGTTTGTGGAAATACTGAATAGCCACAAACAGGAATTATCCGTCCAATCTTTCGAGCGCATGGTGAGAGCCATGGTAAATAAACTCGAAACGGAGTCGGGCGATATCGAAATGACCTTTCCCTACTTTGTCCGTAAGGCGGCGCCCATTTCCCACGTAGAGAGCCTGCTGGATTATGAGGTAACGTTTATCGGGCAAATCAGGAACGGAAGCTATAAATTCTTCATGAAAGTGGTTGTGCCGGTGACCAGCCTATGCCCGTGCTCGAAGCAGATTTCCGCCTATGGCGCACATAACCAGCGTTCACATATGTCAATATCGATTCATACCAATAGTTTTATATGGATCGAGGATCTGATCCGCATGGCGGAAGATCAGGCATCATGCGAGCTTTATAGTCTGCTGAAACGCTCTGATGAGAAATACGTCACGGAAAAGGCCTATGACAATCCCAAGTTCGTCGAAGACGTGGTACGCGATGTGGCAGCCATATTGAATCAGGATGTGCGTATCGACGCGTATGTGGTGGAATCCGAAAATTTCGAATCCATCCACAACCATTCTGCTTACGCGCTGATCGAGCGCAACAAAGTTGAAGAGCTGAGCTAAGCAGGAATTGTGAGCAATGTCCCGACGTGCATCGCGCACAAGCCGCGTGGCAAATAGTTATAGATCCCAAAATTGACCTTGATTGATGGAAAGGTATATTATTGCCGTTTCCGGGGTGTAGCGTAGCCTGGTAGCGCGCCTGGTTTGGGACCAGGATGTCGGGAGTTCAAATCTCTCCACCCCGACCATTCATTGCTAATCCGAGGCGAATCCGATTTGAGTGGTGCCCGTAGCTCAACCGGATAGAGCACCAGCCTTCTAAGCTGGGGGTTACAGGTTCGATTCCTGTCGGGCACGCCATAGCTATCTCTTCAGCGAGTGCCCGAGCTTTAAACGATGTAGTACTTTTCCCAATGGTGGCTGTAGCTCAGTGGTAGAGTCCCGGATTGTGATTCCGGTTGTCGTGGGTTCGATCCCCATCAGCCACCCCAAGTACTCTTTTTCCCTGCATTCTCTCTGGGCCTACATGGCTGAGCGCCTGGTTATTCCGAAGGGGACGAATCCCTGGAGAGGGTTTACCATTCAGAGGGGTTCTACGGAAGCCTGCCACAGCGTCTGGCTACGCTTAAAGACGCAGGGGAAGTGGCTTTGAGAAACCGAACCGCGTCTTACCCTCGCCCTAGCGGTGAAGCACCCCTGGCCAATCAGCTACTTAAATGTAAAGGAGAGATGGTGGATGTCCGGCTAAAAATATAAGCAGCGGCCTGGTAGGATTCTTCGATATTTTGGGCTATCAGAATCTGTTAGAACGGAACGAGCCGGAGGTAATAGCGGACCAAGTACTGCCGATACTTAGAGAGATTAAGACTAGTGGAAAGGATGAACTTCAGAAGCGTTTCAAGCTGGGCAAATATCCAGAAAAGGAACATAAGATGGAAGCGATAATTGCCTCAGTGGAATGGTTAGTTTTTTCAGATACTATCTTATTTCCCTGCCTTTTGACGAGAGCAATTCCTCATCACATTACTTTTATTGGTACGCATTTCTTTCAGCAGCACGAACTCTCCAGATAAAACTATTCGAAGCAGGATTGCCAGTACGCGGGGCCATAGACTATGGAAAATTCCTTGTCGAAGATACCGTTTTTGCAGGCCGATGTATTGTAAAAGCGTATCAATTAAGCAATAAGATTGAAATGGCAGCTTGTGTACTGTCAAATGATGCATTTAACAACTTCGAAAATAACGATGATGAACATAATAGGAAGGTAGTCGCCAAAACATTCGTTGAATACCTGGTCCCCACGAAGGAGGGCGATCAACACATGCAGACGGTAATTGCCCGACCCCCTTCCGCCACTAAGCATTCAGTAATTCATAGAGCAGTAATGCGTGCCTTTTGGGGAAACGGGAAAGACATATCGCAAAGCGTTCGACCAAAAATAGAGAACACCAAACAGTGGCTGCAATATCTTGCTGAAGGAACTTGAAAGCATCTCCTGTAAAGCAGGTTCGAATGTGCGTTGTGACGGCCTTGGCGCATATCCTGCTATCCATAACAAGGCTGAGGGCCTTCGTTGGTTCGGTGAAAATTAAATTGCCATTGACATTTACTTCACAAAAAAAGCTTGGCAATGGGCCATCCCACTCCGGGCAAATATTCCCCTCGGCATGATGCTTTTTAGGATATTTGCTTTCTCCGGCGTGCAATAAAGCCAACCAGACCAAGCCCTGCCAACAGCATAGCGTAAGTTTCAGGCTCTGGAACAGGGCTTGTCGTAAAACTGGTTAATTGACCACTTAGCGTGAAATTATCATTCAAGCCAGGACCAGAAAATGCAAGCTCGAAAAGCGTTGTTTCCACTTCGCTTGAAGTCACAAAAGAATTTGAATCTGGAAGCAGCACGCTATCCACCAGACTTCTGTTCACGTTGGAAATAAGGTTAAGCCCTAGCCCATGCACATTAATGTCACCAAAGCTGGGAGTCGAGAGAAGGGGAGAAAAGTTACTGTGACTGTCCGTATAACCAATTGATAGACTAACGGCATCGCGATTGAAAAAATTAACCCTATTCCCATTTTCTAATATAAAGAAATTGGAATCGTTTACTGCCTGTACCAGATTTCCGGTGGGAGTGAAAGCCAGACCGATAGCAGCACATCCTTCACGATTACCACAAAATCCTCCGGATGGGTTCGTGTTGTAGCCAATACTACTCGTCGCTGCGTTGACTGCAATATCATGAATATCGGCGGCTACCGTTGAGGCTCCAATGGTGGCCGTCGCCCCTGTTATCGCATTTGTATAGCCGGCACTCCGGTTATTGATATTAAAAACAGGAGTGTTGCTTTCATAAGTAAATGTTCCAGTCAGCGTCGCGGTTCCCGTGGAGCCAATTCCGGGTCCGAACAACTCATTGATCAGTGTGCCTGCATTCTGACCTCCTACTCCTACGGTAGCCGACGGGTTGAACCCAATAGTTGCGGAATAAGAGACTGCAACGGGTGCAGCATGGGTCGAAAGTGGTATAGCAACTGCTAGCAAAGCGGCAAGGAGTTCTTTATTCATTATTTTCTCTCTAGTTAGAGGTTAAGTAGTGGTTTTCATAGTAGCAGCAACTAGTCCCAGCTCAGCCTGTAATCCAGTCTAAATCAACGCAATAGTTCTCAGTAGCCGAAGTGCATTTTCATATGACAAAATACTAATTACAATAGACCGATTGGTCTATTCATTCTGAAGTCCACTAGCTTTGCTCATTACAAAGCAAGACACCGCGAAATTCGAAAACCGCACCGTATCTACACGAATATCTGTGCCAGCATCGAAAAGATCGGAAGGTTGATCGAGGATCCGCGCGTCCGCGGTGTGACCGTGACCGGCAGTGCGCCTGCGGGCGCAGCGGTCGCCGAACGTGCGGGTTGCAACCTCAAGAAGTCAGTGATGGAGATGGGCGGCCAACTGGTCCGTGTATTACCGGACTGGATTCTCGCGCGCGCCAAACTGCATGCCATCAGCCTTGCCGGCCGCGAAGCGCCCGTCCGCGTGCGTGTGTCCCGGGGATTCATTTTCGAGCGACTGGCCGCATGTCCGCAGTGGGCTGATGGATCTCCTGCCCGAAGGCTCTCGTTGAATCCGGGACCTGCTCGGCCCGCCGCCAGCGCGCCGGTGTCATGCCCATGCGCTGCTTGAACACCCGCTGAAATGCCGCCTCGGACTGATAGCCGACGGCTTCCGCGACAGCGGCGGTGGATGCCGAGGACTTCTTGAGCTCGTTGGCCGCCAGTGTCATGCGGATGTCAGTCAGCAGGTCGCTGGCTGACTTGCCCAGCTTTTCTTGGAAGTGCCGTGCCAGGGTCGCGCGGGACATGTTGCATAGCTTGGCCAGTTCCGGCAGTGACCACGGCCGCGCCGGCTCGCGAAACAGCACAGCCAAGGCTGGTGCCAGGCGCGGATATCCTGCTAGCGCCAGCAAGCCTTGCGGAGCTTCGCCCGCCTCGCTGGACAGACGCACGATCAGAGTGAACATCGCGGTGGAGAGGGCATTCAGCATCGCCCGCCCGCCCAGATTGTCCGCCGCCGATTCGATCCGCATCAGCGAGACCAGCCCGGCGAGCCGCGCTCCGTTGCCCGCCTGCGCAGTCGAGGCGTCACCTGAGGCGCTGCGCCCGGCTGTCTGCACCACCAGCACGCGCGGCAGATAACTCTGCAGCAGGTGGTGATGCTGAGCGGCGAAGGCGAAGTGGCCACACAGCAGATCGAAGCGCTCGCCGGTACCGGCGTTTTCACTGAAGGTCACATTAAGCGCGTCGCGATTGTGCGCGGGATTGGGCGCGGCCCCTGCGCCGTCATGCAGCACGTGGAAATCGCCGTGCGGCAGCAGCAGGATGTCCCCTGGCAGCAAGCGCCGTTGCCCACTGCCCGGAGCCTCCAGTATGGCCGTCCCGGCGACGACGGCATGGTATGGCATCTCTCCCGTCGCGGCCGGGCCTTGCTCGATGCGCCATGGCGCACCGTATAAACAACGCAGGTCCACCCGACCCTGCACAGGGATCAGTTCGAACAGGCGGCTGAGCCAATCCATGGATGTTTCGTGGTTGGTGGCGTGATGAGACGGACGAGCACATCCGTGCGCAGGCCAGGCGTTACCAGGTTTGGCTCTTGCTCGTAAAGTGAAGCTGGCTCAGTCAGCATTGGCGGGACTGAAAATGTCAGGCTCCTTCTCCAACCTTCGGATGAAATGCTTCGCGACAATTGCCTTGTCGTTGACCCTGTTGCTGGGCTGCGCGCTGAGTGATCCGCACATTTCACTGCCGCCGTGCCCGAGTGGGCCTGTGACCGGCACCTCCCGCTTGAAAGAGACCACAACGGTCGGCGTCCTCCCTGCCGCTGTAACGGCGTAAAACGCACAAACGCCCCCCTGCCTCCCTCGGCCCGCCTGCTCTTCGCCAAGTGGGAAATCTCCGCATTGCTTCTCGGCTTCGATGGCTCCAGGGGGCTTTTGTTCCGCAATGCATCGCGCAATCAAGCATGAGACGAATAAGCATGACATTGAGGATATTCAATATTCAATCGTATCACATACAAGTCTAGAGTGATACCGTGGTTTCAACCCGTTTCTCTCAACCAAAGGAGCATCGCCATGTCCCGCATCAACACTCCCCCCGTTGCATCCGCCACCGGCACCGCTGCCGAGGTCTTTGCCGAGATCAAGAAGGCTGCCGGCAAGGTGCCCAATACCTTTGCCGCGATCGGCGCGCTGAACGCTGAAGCGCTCAAGGCGGTGCTTGCCGCCGACAGCGTGCTGGCCGCCGGCAGTCTTAGCGCTGAGGACCGCGAGACCATCAAGCTTGTGGTCAGCGAGGTGGCTGGCTGCGATTACTGCGTCGCCGCGCACAGCCTGCTAGGCAAGATGACTGGCCTGAAGCCGGAGGCGCTGAAACAGATCCGCGCCGGCCAGCCCACTGGCGACGCCAAGCGCGATGCGCTGGTGCGTTTCGTCCGTGAGCTGCAGCAGACCAGCGGCACGATCAGCGACGCGTCATACGCCGCGATCCGCGCTGCCGGATACACCGAGGCGCAGCTGGTGGACATCGCCCTGGCCATCACCACCATGGTGTTCACCAACGTCTTCAACCGCATCAACGACACCGCGCTCGACTTCCCGCGTGTCGTCTAAGCCCCCCGGCCCGCGGCGGGTGAGCACGCAAGGCTCCCTCGCCCGGCACCCTCTCAGGAGAATACCATGAATAATCTTGTGAATCTTTTCAGCCGGTCCGCTCTGCTCAAGAAGGATCTGGACTATCACCTCGTCCGCGCTTCCATGGTCGTCATGTTCTTTTTCTTCGCCTATCAGAAGTGGTTCGAGTACGAAGCGCAGATACTGATCCCCTACATAAGCAATGGCCCGCTGATCTCCTGGATGTATCCGGTGTTCGGTATTCGTGGCGCCAGCTGGTTCCTGGGTGTGGCGGAATCGGCGATCTTCATGCTGCTGCTGGCGGGATTCTGGAATAAGAAGCTCGGGGTCCTCGGCGCCTTGGGTTCGGTCGCCACCTTCGTCTGCACCGTGACCCTCATCCCGTTCATCCCGGGCGGCTGGGAACCCTCCGCGGGCGGCTTCCCTGCGATGGTCGGCCCGGTGGCGTTCCTGATGAAGGACGTGGTGCTGCTGGCGGTGTCAGTCTACCTGCTGAAGGAAGACGTGATACGGGTCGCAGCACCCGCCGGGGGGCTGGAAACGTATCGCCGCAATCTTACTAACGTTCATAGCTCGTAGCTATTAGAGCCGCGCTAAAATCCTAAGGATGAATATGCGCAAAAATCAGTAGTGACCGAAGAAAAGCCTTCGAATAAGCCGGATGCAACAAACCAAGCGAAAAAAACGGGAAAGAAGCAATCCAAGCAAGAGTCAGAAAAGAACGCCGAGAACTACGAAGGTGCTCAGCCGCCTCAAGGCGGACGGTTAGGTCAAGGTCGTGACCATGCCAATGCTCAGCCTACTGACCATGTCCATGCTCAGTAAGTCCGGTAGTGGAGTAGATCCATTCAAGTTACTGCGGCAAAATCAGTTAAGGTGGAGCCCAATTCGCTCCATGTTTAGATCAAGCCGATCATGTGGAATCTATGCCACCCGATCAGCCGGGGTCGGAACCACCGGCTTTAGCCGGTGGTTGTTGACGTATTCCGTGCATCTTTTTTCTTTTACTTTATCGGTACCCGCACGCCACCGGGCAATCTTCCCTGCATTTAGGTGGAATCCATTGAAAATACCTTCAGCAACGAGCAATGGTGGGTACGAGTCATCGTGCCTAGACCTTAACGCATCTCCTAGGAACTCATCTTAGGCCGTCGCTCCATACATCCGATTTGAAGGTAGCTAACCGCCGTAAATTCCAGGTCTTGGCAATAAGCTAGTCGCGAAAGCATAGAGCTATGGGGCGAGCAGAACGTGCAGAACCAGAGCTATGTCAAAAGGCAACAAGTGCCCTAGAGACTGCGCGGGGGCCGGGTTGTTTCGATAATAATTTTTTCTTGATGTCCGTTAATTCTCTGCTACGTTTAATTATCGCCGCTCTTGCTGTGTTCGGGCGATATATTGATCGTCAAGCCCAAGCGTTATGATTGGCTCCCTATAGGGAGTAACGAAAGTCATTGCTAAGGAGAATAATAATGTCAAGAAATCCAACAGCATTACCCAACGGCCAAAGAATGGAAAAGGGTGTTTTGAGGAGGAGTTTCATGTCAACCGTTGGTCGGGCTAGCTCAGTTAGTTTTTGTATGCTGTATCTTATCTTGCTTGGCAGGCCATCTTACGCAGCACCGTTTACGGAGATTGCGGATGCCGGTAGCCTTCCAGCCACCGCCGAGGTGACGAGTGGCGCTGGACTTCTCACAGAAATCGCCGGAACATTGACCCCGGCGAGCGGGGACGCCCAGGACATGTATAAGATACATATAGATGGCGGCGGAACGTTTTCAGCTACTACCTTAGATGGGGTAGGTTTCGACAGCGAACTATTTCTCTTCGACGCAAGTGGGAAGGGCGTATATGCAAATGATGACGTTGAAGGTAGAGACTTCGCCCCGTCAATGCTTCCTGCCGGCCATCCACTCACACCCGTTACTGCCGGAGATTACTACCTGGCAATTACACAGTGCTGTTCCGTGCCAATCAGTTCAGGCGGGGAAATCTTTACGGTCGGAGGGCGGGATCATCGTGCCGTAAGTGGTCCGACCGGAGCTGGAGGTGATTCACCGGTTACAGGGTATTCCGGCACGTTTGTTCAGAATCCTACGGTGGGTGGGCCTTATCAGATATTTCTTACAGGCGCTCATGCGGCAGCGGTCCCGGAGCCAGAAGTCTTCGCGTTAATGCTTGCCGGGTTGGGAATGGTGAGCTTATTCACGCGTCGTCGCAAAATCGCTTAAATAAAATCAAGCCACACTTCATCTAAACATAGGGCTGGGCTTTTGCAGCACACCAAAGGACTCAGCCCTCTTCAGTAGCGGACTTTAGTCCAGTTCTCTTTCTGCGCCTGTGCCTCTTACACTACGGGAGACAATTGTTCATCCGTAGGAATCCTGTATAACACACGCATGGCGCAGGGGTGTCGTCTGCCAGCGTGCGGTTCCAGGTGAAGTCCATTAGCGTACGTACTGTCGCTCTAGACGGGGTGGCTATAAGTCGACGAAGATATTCATCTATGCTTTGCCCCTGCGCTATGCTTGCAATCGCGTTTTTCAGCACGGCTAACTTCTCAGCTTGATGGGTCCGCATTGCTATCGGAGTGGCTTGAAGTACGGTCGATATGAAATGCTCATTTTGAGGCTTTCCAATCTGGTTCGGGTTGACTCAAGCTCAAGCCATCATTCCCCGACGGAGTTCATCCATGCTCACCGCTTGACCGCGCTCTGAGCCTCCCCGCCAGTTGCGGCTCAAATATCCAAGTATTCTAGTAATTAATGTGTCCGACCTTCGTCGGATAAAATCTAAAGCAATTTTACCGAAGACTACGGTCCCTCAAATAGTAGCAAGTGCACAGCATCTGTCGAAAATCTTTCCAATTCACGTTATCCAAGCCGACCTCATCAGCGCATATGGATGAGTTTACGGCTTTTTTTATCGTGGCCTGGAAATTGCTTGAATCCCTAACGGGAGGAAACCGTGACAAAATAATTTATCACTCATTGCGTGCGCTACCCTTATTCTGCTGAGCGTTGCTGTAACTCCCATAGCAAATGCGTTAAACACGACGTTCGCCAATTCCATGCGTGATTTCAATTCTGGTTCATTGGCTTATGATGACACTCATCAGAGCCATGATAGCGGTATTGGTGAGGCAGCTAGCCCGCTCTCGCCTGAGTTCCCGGTATATGGCATGTCACCTGAAGCAAATTCTTTGGCGAATACTATTCGGGATGTGCTTGTGTGGAAATGGAAACGCCCCGCTTCCGTCGAAGGATGTAGACATCTTTTAAGTGAATAAAAATGAAAATATTGCGCGTACAAATAAAGTTACAGACAGTTGCTACGGTAGCTATTCTGGCTCTTGGGATCAGCTCACAGGCTTCGGCTTTCCCAACATTTACCGTAGACCCAAATGCTGCTTTCGGGCCAGGTCACGGTACCGGTCCATTCCAGGCAGACTTCATCATCGGTACCTCGTCTACCCACGTAGATACACCTGGCGCACTAATTGAACACGGACAAGGATGGGTCAATTTTACAACCTTCGTAAATGGTGGTAGCGCTGTGCTTGGTAGCGTTAGTGGCCTAAATAATAATTGGCAGATGTGGGCCGAATTTAAGTTTGATTTGTCGCTGACGAGTGGCACCTATGGACAACTTGGCAGTACATACACGGTCACATCCCTGCATGCAGATTTTTGGGTGGACCCCTCAATCGGCACCCCCACTGCCTTCGTTTCCGCAAATAACTTGGGCGAACTCGCAACGGTCACCCATGGTGCCGATAGCTTTAGGATTGCAACAGCAGATTTAATCGCCGGGGTTGCGGACCTTAACCTCCAAGGCGGGACTGCTTTTAACTCGGTAAGCAGTTTCAACCTCCTCAACCCCGCGGGCAACAGCTTGTTTACCGCCCCGGTCCCGTTTTACAACAGACTGTTCAACGAGTTTAACAATACCAGCCAGGGTGTTTTTAGGGATCCTGCCGGTAACTTTATAGCGATCAACCAAACGAGTGGGGGCATCGATTTCAACGCCGTCACTACTATCCCTGAACCCGAAACCTACGCGATGTTTTTAGCTGGCTTAGGTCTTTTGGGATGGCGTATGCGTGAAGCCAGAAGCTGATCAGTTATAACCCGCCTTGGCGGGTTTTTTGTTACGCTGCCGTTACCTCACGCCAACCTATTCTTTCGCCGCGCCATAAAGCCGAGCAATCCGAGCCCAGCCAGCAACATAGCGTGAGACTCAGGCTCGGACACAACCAGAGCAATGGCTTTGAATCATTTCATACCTCCGCAGGTAAAGGTAACAAGCGGTGCCCGACTTTTACCCTAGACCAAAACTTATTCCTCGCACTTTCTTACTCACCGCCCTTCCTCAGGGGCTTTTCTGGCCCTCTCGAACCCGCCGGATTGAACGTTCCACAAATAATGACGCGGCAAGCTATGGTGATATTGACGCCTTCCTGAGAGGCGCTATGGGTGCCTCACCCCCACTCGAGGCACGGCCCGGCAGAGCTCCCTACTACTCGCCGGACTTTTTCATTTTTTACTTCTACCCTTCTCCCATCCGCGCACACTCTTCCTTTGCTGCAGATCGGTTCTCTGGCGGCCCCATTTTACCCCGGTTAAACCTCCTGCCACAAAAGCCAGTACCGACATTAGCATCCATTCCATAGTTCCTCCCCATGCCGTCGAGTTTGATCATCATCCGCTGAAGTAGCGAACCACAATACATAACCCCGGTCGCTTGAAAAAATCGTTTTAAGGTTATTTTTAAATTGTGTGCGTTATCGTACAGATAAACTGCCCTGTAAAGGCAAACATCCGTTTAAAGATGATGTGAGCGCGTTTAACGGGTTTGTTTAACCGCGTTTTTTACCGCAAGTGTTTTACGCGCTTCATGCAGTCCTTGCACTCCACAGGCTAACCGCCAGTTTGATTTTCACTCAATTAAGACGACCGGTAACCATGTCTGCATCACGACTGACAAAACCTCTGCATAATTTATATCACCCCAAGCGAAACGATGGACGCGCTCGCATCATGGGTCACGCTATAGCCTTTGTTGCGTATTTACAGGCCCATTCCTATTTTTTTTCAGCTGAGTTGCCAACGCCACCATTCGGCTCGGCTGTCAACCTGGCGTACCGCTAACATCTACAGAGGTTTTTTAGGCTTCTCGCAAAGCTCAAGCTATCTAACCCATTCACTAATAATTCCATTCACGACATGGGTTTCTTCTCCTCGCTTTCTGCCGAGCATCTCCAGCGTTACTTCCGGATCATTCAGGAAGGGATAGCGGTGCGGCGTCATTTTGATCTGTTGAGA
>NZ_FOBH01000010.1 GCF_900109785.1 Nitrosovibrio tenuis | reverse complement strand
CTGACCCCAAGCGAATACGTTAAAACCAAGCAGGTCAGACTGCCAGAAGCGGCCAGATTCTAGTTTTGAATCCCAGCAGAATTGGGGGGACGTCAGTGCTAGGGATGCTGTTTATCGGGGTAGAGTCACACGATGTAATCTTTTTAGACAAAGATTACATTTGTGCTAAAAAGAATGAAGAAGATCATTTTGTAAAATCCGTGCACCAGCTAAGTTAATGTTTCGATCAAGCGAACTGAATTTAAGAGAAATCGTGAAGTATAGCTAAGTCCACGGACGAAGGGCGCGGCAATATTTGTCTGTACAAACATTCAATGCCCATCGTTTTTTATAATTAAGGAGAAAAATTTATGGCGATTTTCGGAGAAATCAACAAATAAAGGTATTCCTGCAATTAGCGGTCAGCACTCTGGGGGTGGGCGCGACGTAGAAGGGACTAGCGATAGCGGGGGTGGTGTATATGGATCTAGTAGTAACCATGTAGGTGTGGGAGGCCACAGCAAAGAATTCATCGGTGTTTGGGGAGAAAGTGAAGCAGACGCTTACCCCGGGGTAGTCGGCAAAAGTAAAAAATGGATTGGGATTGTCGGTGATAGCCCTTAAGGTATAGGCGTTAATGGTAAAGGAGGCCGCCTTGCAGGGCTATTTGAAGGAAACGTGGAGATAACTGGGAGCTTGACTGTTCAGGGTGTAAGTATATCGATATTGCTACAACGAATTGAACAGCTTGAGCAACGCTTTGGGGCTCAACTTCATCCGGTGTCGGGACTCCTGCCCCCCCAAACCAGACCGATTATCTCCGTAGAAGGCCGTCCTACAGCCAGTCAGAATACTCGCAGTCTGGTAATCGGGGGCTCAGGGTTCAAACTAGGTGAGATAGTTAGGGTAAGGTTTCGGCTTGGCGGTAGTAATCCTAATCCGTGGACTGTACAGGTAGTGGCTCAAGCAGATGCTATGGGTCGAATAGGCACAAACTTCAGTGTCATTTGTAATCCAGCAAGAGGAGATAAATACGACGTCCAGGCAGTTGGCGATTCAAGCGGAGAGTCGCTTATGGCAGGATTTTCCTCATCCCATCGGCAGGAAGTGGTACCGAAGAACCTAGGCTAGGTCTGAAGGAGGAATTGATCAAGGCGAGGAAGGGGCAACGAGCTCTTTCCAAATAACGTGGAGATCGTAATCGCCAATTGAGATGGCCTAGGAAAGGTTGCTGATCGCACCACCCTGAAAGGTGAAAACGAAGGCAAGTTTGCAATCATGCCAGGTTCTGTAGGAGAAGGCGTATTTCATGCTGTTTGCGAAAAACCTGGCAAAAAAGTATCAGCCGTGAAAAAAGCTGAAGCTGATGCAGCTACCGCCGAGGAAGTTTATAAAGCCAAAATCAGCAATCCCTATCTTGTACACTGGGAGGCAAATGATACTGCGGCATGGAATGAAGCATTGAGGCAGGACGAAATTTTGAGAACCAGCTCCAAATGGGCGAACAAGCCCTATGCCGAACGGTTTGAGGAAGTAGTGCGTCCTGTGCGTGCCATTATGCCTGACGCTTCCGTACTCGAGAACATTAGATCGGCTGTACATGTCAAACAGGTAACAAAACAATAAAAAGACGTGAATAACCTCAACAATCTTAACGCCAACCTCGCCGCCATCGAAGCATAGGGCGCGAGTTGCCCGCTGCGGGAAGTGCTTGGAGCTTAAGGTTAAAGCTGAAGAGATATTGCGGCTGACTGAGCAGGTGCGAAGACAAGCGTTCTTGATAGAGCAACAAATATAACGTAAAACTACACCCCGGACTTTACTAAGCTATGGGGAGGGAAGGAGTGAGGGGGCCGGAGAATCGCCGAATTACCTCATTTACGATACTCCAGAATGAGTGCCCCATAGATGTTGGTTTTGAATCTAAGACCTTAACCCGGCATTTAATTATTTAGATTCTCTCGGGATTATATATCCATGTTGCTATTGCCCTGTATCTCGCCCCATCTCAAACTCAAACTCAAACAATAAATCAGGTGGCACTTCAAAATAATGTCCGCTAGGGTCAGTGATTTAACCCTTGGAGTAATTCAAAGCTTTGTCTTTCGAGGCAATCCGAATCACAACAACAAACCCGTTAAAAATTCGTCCCCATGCATAACATTGGCGGCGTTACTTCAAAAGAGAAGTCAATTTCTTGCTAATTATCGCAGCGGCTTGATGGTTATACATAGGCATAATTCGCGCGCTCTTCACCAAATACGCCTTTAAGGACTCCCCTCAGGCCGGTGAAGGCGCCGGCTTTTCATCCGCTAAAGCTACGCTGGGGGCTAACTGTGTAAGCTTGGCTCCGGGTTATTAATCCGTCATTAGCATACAATGAAGTCTGCTATTCAGTAGGGAGGGGCAAAAATTGAGAATGATTGTGGCGCTGTTTCTGGTTGGATTGGCCGGATGTTCGACGACGCCTTCTTCTTACTACGGAAAATATACCCGTGGAGGAGAAAGAGTAGATTACATGGCGGAACTAAAGGAATGTCGAGTTGTGGCAAGGAATAAGGCCGATAAGGATAATTACGCGGACACGGGGACTGCCGTCTGGTTGAGTTATGTTGACGAATATGTATTGGCTTGCATGAAAAACAAGGGATTCGAGCTGGTCAAAAGAAAATGACTTTAAACCCGTTTGTACTGGCATAAACTCAATTCCGGCTTTTCCAATTTCGAGGCTTCGATCTTAATATCCCCCTTTGCGCAACAGATCGAGCGAGCGGCGGATATAGTTTTGCTCACGCGCTCTTTGCGGTGCCGGTCCCTATATCTGGGTAGCGATTCCGGCGGGCATCTCTATCCATTCGCACAGACTGCCAAAGCTACGGCGAAGGCCATGCAAGGTCACCTCTACGCGGGCAACAGCGCAAGCTTTGTCTTTGGCTTCCTTAGCGCTAAAGGTTTATTTGATTGATCCCATCACAGCTCTAACGGCTCAATTTGATTTTCCGGCAGGAATCCAACCTACGGTGCGTTAGCGCACCGACCATCTCGAAGGGTATAGGTATTGTTTGAGTCACTGAAATACATATTTTATCTACCCACCGCAACATCCATAGGAGCTTGAAATGAATAAATTCATATCGACTGTTATTCTGGCCGCCTTCACGGCTGTTTGCAGCTTCGGCGCTGCCGCTGCATCCGATAGTTCGGACAAGAACAAGGAAACAATGGGCAGCTCCGGCTCTTCTTCTCAAACCACGACCAAGGGAGACCGGGACAGTTCCACGAAGGGGCCAAGCTCAACCTCTGAGGCCATGAAAGTGCCCAAGGATTTGCCGAAGGGAGTGAAAGACGAATACAGAGATCAGGAAGTAATGAACAAGAAACCGTATAAGCAGTAATAGGGTGATATAGGGTGATAACAGGGCCAGGCACGATTATCTTAAATAATCGTGCCTGATCCTTTATTGCTGTGCGGCTAGGCCCTCGAGATGAGCTGTGTCATTTATGCAGCGAATGCTTATTCTTTTTTGCTTGTCGATAACGATTTCATTGATTCCGCAAGGGCTCTGTGCAAGTCGCCAATAGGCGGAAAGCGGCTGATCCAACAGCTGAAGCAACATTGCACGGTTTACGCTATCGTGCGCCACCAGTAGCAGTTGATCGGAGTCATCGGGATGTCGCGCCAACACTTCTCGCACTACGTCAGCGGTGCGTGCGACGAGGTCCTGCAATGACTCCCCTCCAGGGAAACGCATCAGATGAGGCCTCTCCTTCCAAGTCTCATAGAGGACCGGCCACCGTTGTTTTGCTACCTCGTAGGTGAAGCCCTGCCACTCGTCATAGTCGAGATCTTGCAGGTCCATTAGCGGCTGAGATGGAATATTCATGCCGCGGGAGATGGGGATAGCGGTTGCTACATCGCCCCATGGGGCTGGTGTATAGCGCAACCGGTGCATAACGGACGGACAGCCGGTCAGCAAGCGCCTGCGCCTGACGCACGCCGAGTGCGCTGAGCGGAAGCTCGGCGCGTCCGCGAAAGCGCTCAGGATAAATCCCTTCAACGTGGCCATGACGCATCAATATCAGTGTAGCCATACACTTGGGCTCCTATACCGAAACACGGAATGAGCGGTAGAGTGCCATGGTTGGCGTTGGCACCAGTCAATGGGAGTCGTAGATTCTTTAGAATTCTTTAGAAGAAAGTAAGTCAATTCCTGCGAATGATTTCCGTTAGATCGGGTTAAATGTAGACGACCAGGAAGTCTGCGATGGCCAACCGAATTCTACTATGCACTCAGGATGGGGTTAGAAATTGAACCCGTTTTCGGTGTCGTCCGAACGTTTGAGTACCGTCCGAATGATAAGGCCAATTATATTGACCCCAAGTTCTGAATTGTCCAGGCAGCAAAGCGAGAGTGAGAGTTTGAATTTTTTCAATTTAGATCGCATGAGGAAGGTTTTGATTGCGACTTTTGCTTATTGGCGGCCTGGGGCTCGTGGTTAGAATACGCTCGATCGGGACGACTCACGTAGGTCTTGTGCGCACCAACAATGAAGATACTTATCTGGCCATGCCTGAAGCCGGCGTTTTTGCCGTTTCCGATGGGATGGGCGGCGCGGCGGCCGGGGAACTCGCGAGCGGATATTTTATAGCAACGGCCCAGGCTATTTTTGGCGATAAAGCTCCAGTTTCCGAAGAAGCAAGGTGTGCGCTGATCGAAAAAGTATTCCAGTGCTCTATTAAGCGAATAATTGAGCATACCGCAAAGCATCCCCAGGATGAGGGGATGGGTTGCACCGGAGACCTTCTGTCGTTTTCCGACAGTAATTATGCTATCGGTCATATTGGAGACAGCAGAGTTTACCTGCTGAGGAATGGACGTTTGCGCCAACTAACAAAGGATCACTCATGGGTTCAGCAGCTCGTGGATGAGGGGATGTTGACACCGGAGGATGCCAGACACCACCCGAGAAAAAACCTCATACTCCGGGTAGTGGGTAATGATCCGTTGGCATACCCTGATATTTTGAAGGGTAAAGTACTTAACCACGATGTCTTCCTTCTTTGTTCGGATGGGCTAACGGACATGGTGGACGATTGCGAAATTCGCGACATACTCATTTCTCCAACTTCGCTGGATGACAAGGCTGCAAGCCTGATCGGAGCAGCTTTGGCTGCTGGTGGAAAAGATAACGTCACCGTGGTTCTTTGCGAGGTAGAGATAACGGAGTGAGCCGAACCAAGCCTAGACACGAAGCCGCTATTCAGATGTGCAGGTGAATCTTTGAACAGCGGGTTAAAAGTGCGCCTGCCTTTCTGCACCTGATGCCGGCAAAGTGTTTACGATATACTTCATTGTCAGCATTGCTGCCTCGATTATGAAAATCCACGAATACCAGGCTAAAGAAATCTTGCGCGGATTTGGCGTTGCCACCCCCAGGGGAATAGCCTGTTTCAGCGTTAACGAAGCCGTGGAAGCCGCGAAAAAGCTCGGCGGCGACGTCTGGGTGGTTAAAGCGCAGATTCATGCCGGGGGGCGCGGCAAGGGCGGCGGTGTAAAGGTGGCGAAGTCGCTTGAGGAAGTGAAACAATTGGCTGAGAAAATGCTGGGTATGACGCTTGTTACGCATCAGACCGGGCCGCGGGGTCAAGTTGTGCGGCGATTGCTGATCGAGCAGGGCGCTGATATCAGGAAAGAGTTTTATATTGGCGTGACCGTTGATCGTACCAGCCGAAGTGTCTGCCTGTTGGCAAGTTCGGAAGGCGGGATGGATATCGAGGAGGTTGCCGCCAGGACGCCGGAAAGGATACACAAAGTATTTATCGATCCGGTCGCCGGGCTGACCGGGCAAGACGCAGATGACATTGCCCGCAGGATAGGCATCATGGAACCAGTTGTAGGAGATGCTGCCAAACTCCTGCAGGCTTTGTACCGGGCTTTTGATAGCATCGACGCCTCGTTGGTGGAAATCAATCCGCTCGTACTCGATGCGAAAAATCATGTCCTCGCGCTTGATGCGAAAATGAATTTTGACGATAACGCCCTATTCCGTCATCCCGACATTGCCGCCCTGCGTGATCTGGACGAAGAGGATCCGGCTGAGATTGAAGCGGCCGAACACGGCCTATCTTATATCTCGCTGGACGGCAATATCGGTTGTCTTGTGAATGGTGCAGGTCTCGCGATGGCGACCATGGACATCATAAAACTCTACGGAGGAAATCCTGCCAATTTTCTCGATGTCGGCGGCGGAGCCACGGCCGACAAAGTGGCGGAAGCCTTCAAACTGATGCTGCGCAATCCCCAACTGCAAGCGATATTGGTCAACATATTTGGCGGCATCATGAAATGCGACGTGATCGCGGAAGGCATAGTGGCAGCGGCCCGGGAGGTAAAGCTGAATGTGCCGCTGGTGGTGCGCCTGGAGGGCACGAATGTGGATCTGGGCAAGAACATCCTGGCCGAGTCCGGGTTGCCGATTATCCCGGCGGCAAACATGGCTGACGCCGCGGAGAAGGCCGTTACCGCAGCCAGGGGCAGCGCATAGGCATGTCCATTCTGGTTAACCGGAACACCCGGATCATGACTCAGGGCATCACCGGAAAGACCGGGCAGTTTCACACGCGCATGTGTCGGGATTATGCCAATGGAAAGGATTGCTTTGTCGCCGGAGTGAATCCGAAGCGAGCGGGCGAAGATTTTGAAGGTATTCCGGTTTTTGCTACGGTCAAGGAGGCGAAGGAGGCGACCGGCGCAACCGTTTCCATTATTTACGTGCCGCCGCCATTTGCCGCAGCAGCAATCGACGAGGCTGTGGATGCGGAACTGGATCTGGTGATCTGCATTACCGAGGGCATTCCGGTTCGAGACATGATACGCACCAGCTACAGGATGCGTGGGCGCAAAACCCGGTTAATCGGTCCCAACTGTCCTGGCATCATAACGCCCGACGAAATCAAGATTGGAATCATGCCCGGCTACATCCACAAGAAAGGGCGCATCGGCGTCGTATCGCGCTCGGGCACGCTGACGTATGAAGCGGTGGCGCAATTGATGGAGCAGGGACTGGGGCAATCCACCTGTATCGGCATCGGCGGGGATCCGGTAAATGGTTTGAGACATCTCGATGTGATGAAATTATTCAATGATGACGATGAAACCGATGCGGTTTTGATGGTGGGTGAAATTGGCGGCTCCGATGAGGAAGATTGCGCACGTTGGGCCAGGGATAACATAAAAAAGCCGCTGGTGGGCTTTATCGCGGGGGTGACCGCTCCGCAGGGAAAGCGCATGGGGCATGCCGGCGCCGTGATCTCAGGTGGAAAAGGAACGGCGCAGGAGAAGCTTGCGGTGATGGAAGAGTGCGGGATAAAAGTAACTCGAAACCCGGCAGAGATGGGTAAATTGCTCAAATCGGTGTTGCGATAACGTTCAAATAAACGGGAGGGCAAATGCTCCCATACGCAAAAAGTACAGACGTCATACCTGCGGAAGCCGGTATTGGGTGGAATGTGCCGTGGCGTGTGCATGCTATTCGTAATGGTTGGGCTGGATTCTGGGTATTCTCCCGGAATGATCAAATTCACGGTATTTTCTCATGGGATAAATAGGACCGTGGCTCACCTGGGCTTTTAGGCAATGACTTTTTTCTCGCTAATTTCTGCTCTTCTGCTTGAGCGCTGGCATCCCAGTAGCGACCGCAATCCGGTCATAATGCTGTTCCTTTCCTATGCCGATTCGCTCGAGCGCTACTTCAACACGGGTGAGCGCCGTCATGGCATCGCCGCCTGGATTGCCGCGGTCGTCCCGGTATTGATAGTCACGGGCTGGGTATACTATTTATTGTACAGTCTCAGTCCTCTGCTGGCATGGGTCTGGAATGTCATAATACTTTACCTCACCATGGGTTTTCGCCAATTTAGCCATTCCTTCACTGAAATAGGAGAAGCTCTCAAGAATGGGGACTTGCCTCTCGCGCGCAAGCGGTTGAGGGCATTGCACGGGGTTCAGGCTGATGAACTAGGCAGCCAGGAAATAGCGCGGATTGCAATCGAAATGGGACTGATACATTCGCATCGCTATGTGTTCGGGATTATTATCTCCTTCGCGTTGCTGCCGGGGTCGCTCGGCCCGGTACTGTATCGCTTGGCGGAGTTATTGAATGAACGCTGGCGTGGGCGCCCCGATGCTTTCGGCGACTTTGCCGTCAAGGCGTTTGACATCATAGACTGGCTTCCAGCACGGATGACCGCCATGAGTTTCGCCATTACAGGCAATTTTGAGGATGCGGTTTATTGCTGGCGTGCGCAGGCCGCGTCATGGATGAACCATAACCAGGGGATCATTCTCGCCAGTGGCGCCGGTGCACTGGGGGTCTGCCTGGGCGATTCATTGCGGGAGCCCGGCGGTGAGTACTATCGTCCGGAATTAGGTGTGGGCGAACAAGCCGACATGGATTTTCTGCAAAGCGCGGTTGGCCTGGTCTGGCGGACCCTGGTGTTGTGGCTTATGCTGATTTTATTGCTGGAAATTGCGAGCTGGACCGGATGAAAAAAAAAGAACGCGTGATTTTCTCAAGCTGATGCGTGCGATCGTCCAGGCGGCTTGAGATTATGATGCCAGAACCTTTGCTCATTGCGCGCTCCGACCGTTCAATCGGTTTACTGCCGGCCTTTGCCAACCGGCATGGGCTCATTACCGGCGCAACCGGCACCGGCAAAACCGTTACGCTACAGGTATTGGCTGAGCGATTCTCGTCGATTGGTGTGCCCGTGTTCATGGCGGACATCAAAGGGGACCTCTCGGGCTTGGCTGCCCCGGGCACGAGTTCTGCAAAAATAAGGGAACGGCTCGCTCAGTTCAAACTCGAAGAGCCCAAATGGGAAGCCTGCCCGGTTACGTTCTGGGATATTTATGGAAAATCCGGCCACCCGGTGCGGGCCACGATATCGGACATGGGGCCTCTGCTGTTGGGACGATTGCTCAATCTGAACGATACGCAACAAGGCGTGCTGACCCTGGTTTTCAAGATTGCCGACGATAACGGCTTGCTGCTCCTTGATCTGAAAGATCTACGGGCAATGTTGCAATTTGTTGGCGATGACGCAAGGAATTTCACTGTCCAGTATGGCAATGTTTCTGCCGCCTCGATCGGTGCAATCCAGCGTGCCTTGCTGGAGATCGAGCAACAGGGGGGAATCAGCTTTTTCGGCGAGCCGATGCTCGATATCCATGACATGCTTCAGAGTGATAGCAGAGGCCGTGGCATGATTAATATTCTGGCGGCCGACAAGCTGATGAACTCGCCAAAACTGTATTCCACGTTTCTATTATGGATACTTTCGGAGCTGTTCGAGCACCTGCCCGAAATCGGCGATCCGGAGAAACCGAAGCTGGTATTTTTCTTTGACGAAGCTCATCTGCTATTTAACGAGGCGCCGAAGCCGTTGCTGGAGAAAATCGAGCAGGTGGTGCGATTGATACGTTCCAAAGGCGTGGGGGTCTATTTCGTTACACAGAACCCACTGGACGTCCCTGAGACTATTTTGGGTCAGCTTGGCAATCGTGTGCAACATGCGCTACGCGCTTTTACGCCGCGTGACCAGAAAGCAGTCAAGTCTGCAGCCCAAACCATGCGCGCCAACCCCGATTTGAACACAGCGGAAGCCATTACTGAGCTGTCCGTTGGAGAAGCCCTCGTCTCCCTGTTGGACGAGAAGGGCCGTCCTGCAATGGTTGAGCGCGTCTTCATTTTTCCGCCGGCGTCCAGAATAGGTCCTGTTTCCGATGCCGAACGCGCGGCCAATATCAAATCGTCGGTTATTTACGGTCATTACGAGCAGACGATTGACCGTGAATCCGCGTATGAAATCATCAAAAGCCGTACCGCGATCAGGCAGGACACTGGCAGGGAGGCCGTGTCGAAGGCAGGAAGCCCAGCGCGGACAGAATCCGCAGACGATATGATAGGCATGCTTGGCGGTATGCTACTTGGAAGAACCGGGCCGCGGGGCGGCCATCAGCCAGGCATCCTTGATTCGGTCGCGAAAAGCGCGGCTCGCTCGATTGGCTCGCAAGTTGGCCGCGAGATCTTCCGGGGTGTTTTGGGCGGTATTTTCGGTGGTGGCCGCAGACGTTGACCTGTCTTGGTCTGGAGTAACGGCTACGGATTGGTTCTATATGCGAGAGGCTTGCGATGCGCTCAATCGCGGCGTTTTTTCTGATAACGGCGTTAGCAGGTTGCGCGGCCACGGAACAGGCTCAGCGTTCCGGTGGACCGCCGCGGCCAAGCGCACGGCCCGTCTATAATCTTACCGGTTATCCCCCCGCCTTCAAGGATGGCTATATTGACGGTTGCGAGACCGCAAAGAAAACCTCCTTTGCACTCAAGGACAAACGCCGGTTTGCCAGTGATACGCAATATCGCCTGGGTTGGAATGATGGATTCAGTCTGTGTCGCCGCTAGCCCCTTGCCAACGCTAGAACGCTAGGCAGGAAAAGTAGAGAAGGAGCGAGTAAGGCAGAATAAGGCTGGGCAGAATAAGGCTGGGATAAGCTGTGTGCCGGTCGGCCTGATAGATAACGCCTCCCATTCGGCTGGAGTATAATGGCGTTTTTAAAGTTGTCTATGAAACGTTTATTTCCTCTGTTGCTGTCTCTGTTCGCATTATCCGCAACGGCCCAGCAACCCCAAATTCACGCCGCGCCGCAAGACTTGTCCGTGGCTGCCAAATCGTACGTTCTCATCGATTTTCAAACTGGACAGACGCTGGCAAGTCAAAATGTTCACGAGCGTGCTGAACCGGCATCACTTACAAAGCTGATGACGGCGTACGTCGTTTTCGGTGCTCTTTATCAGAAACGCATCGCCTTGACCCAAGCTGTGCCCGTGTCGGAGCATGCCTGGCGCGTGCAGGGTTCACGCATGTTTATCGAACCTAGCAGACCGGTGACGGTTGATGAACTAGTGCGCGGAATGATCGTCCAGTCCGGTAATGACGCATCCGTAGCGCTGGCGGAAGCTGTCGCAGGCTCGGAGGGTGCTTTCGTGCAGATGATGAACAAGGAGGCGGGACGTTTGGGCATGAGGAATACCCGGTTTGCCAATTCCACCGGGCTTCCCCATCCCGAGCATTATAGTACCGCCCATGATCTCGGCCTGCTTGCAGCGGCCATAATACGGGACTTTCCCGAGTACTATCCGCTCTATTCGCTACGCGAATATGCCTATAACAAGATTACCCAAGTCAACCGCAACCGTCTGCTATGGCTCGATCCCAACATAGACGGAGTCAAGACCGGGTATACCGAAGCCGCCGGATACTGCCTAATATCTTCCGCCAGGCGTGGTGAACGGAGGTTGATTGCCGTTGTGATGGGCACCGCCTCGGATAATGCGCGGGCGATGGAAAGTCAGCGGTTGTTGAATTACGGCTTTCAGTTCTACGATACCGTTCGTTTATACCCAAAGGAGCGCGAAGTAACCGTCATTCAACTATGGAAGGGCACGCAGGACAAGCTCAAGACAGGATTTGGCTCTGATGTTTACTTTTCCCTTCCCAAACATCAGGCGGATAAACTGAAAGCCAAAATGGAATATAAGCAACCCTTGATCGCGCCCATCAGTGCGGGACAGAAAGTGGGCACGGTAAAGTTTACGCTCAATGGCAAGCCAATGGCTGAGCATCCACTGGTCGCGCTGGAGACTGTGCATACAGCGAACTTTTTCGGCCGCGCCTGGGATAGTATGCGGTTGTTATTCAATTAAAACCAGTTCGCACGGATTTTTGCAAGGGTCATCATGATTTATCTCAACGGTAATTTCATGCCTATTGAAGAAGCACGCATTCCCGTGCTGGACAGAGGCTTCATTTTTGGCGATGGCGTATATGAGGTCATCCCTGTATATTCGCGCAAGCCTTTTCGGCTGATCGAACATTTGCAGCGCTTGCAGCACAGCCTGGATGGCATTCGACTGCAAAATCCGCATTCTGATGACGAATGGAGGAGCTTGCTGGAACAAGTCGTCGCGGAAAATGAAAATGATGATCAATCGCTTTACCTTCACGTTACCCGTGGTGTTGCCAAGCGGGATCACGCTTTTCCAAAAGGAGTCGCGCCCACGGTATTCATCATGAGCAATCCGCTGTTAACGCCTCCGCGTGAACTGCTTGCCACTGGGGCGGCTGCCATTACCGCCAATGACAACCGATGGCTACGCTGCGACATCAAGGCCATTTCGCTTCTACCCAACGTATTGCTGCGTCAAATGGCGATCGATGCGGGTGCGATGGAGACAGTGCTGTTACGGGAAGGTTTTATGACGGAAGGAGCGGCGAGCAACATTTTTGTGGTACGGAACGACATTCTGCTGGCGCCGCCGAAAAATCATCTGATGCTGCCCGGCATTACTTACGATGTCGTGCTTGAGTTGGCCGACGCTTATCAAATACCGTATGAAGTAAGAGAGATTTCCGAGTATGAAGTGCGCACCGCCCAGGAAATACTGCTTACCTCTTCAACCAAAGAAATCATGCCCATCACCCGGCTTGATGGCAAGCCCGTGGGTGACGGCAAACCCGGAGCAATGTTCGAGCAGCTATATCGACTCTACCAGGATTATAAACTGACCGTTATGCGAGGTGCGGCTTCGAAAGATTGAAGGAACCTCGGACTTATTCAGAGGTTCCAAAGCAACATGCCAGGAGCTTGACAGGCCTCGACCCAATCTATGAACTCATCCGATCAGCCCCCGCTCATTGAGTATCCGTGCGATTTTCCCATCAAGATTATCGGACGTGTCACTTCGCAGGAATCGCCCAGCGCGGCATCACTGGAACATGGCCGGCAAGAATTCACCCAGGCAATATTAGCGATTGTAAAGCGCCATGCGCCTGACTTTAACGAGGCCAGACTGGAGGCCAGGATAAGTAAAAAAAATACCTATTTGAGCCTCACCTGTACGATTCGTGCTACTTCACGCGCGCAACTCGACGCGCTATACCAGGAACTGTGCGATCATCCAATGGTAACGATGGTGCTTTAAAATATTCCGTACATTGAACTCAAACACCGATCGTACAAACATTCAAATCAGATATAAGGGCCTTGCGGATTATTTTTCGACGTGGCAGGCCATGAAGGATTTCACGGCATCTCGTACGCGGAGTGTTCCTGATGAAATATGGTTTTTGGAGCACCCGCCAGTTTATACGCAGGGTGTTGCCTGCAAACCGGAACATTTGCTCTATAACGCTGGGATTCCTGTGATTCGAACGGACCGAGGCGGTCAGATCACATACCACGGCCCCGGTCAAATCATCGCCTATTTGCTGCTCGACATGCGCCGTCTTAAACTTGGCGTTCGCGAACTGGTCAGAAAAATGGAAGGTGCCGTGGTAGACTTGCTTCGGGATTACCATATTGACGGGGAAGGCCGCACGGATGCTCCCGGCGTGTATGTGGATGGCGCAAAAATTGCCGCGTTGGGGCTGAAAATAAGAAACGGCTGTTGTTACCACGGCCTGGCTCTCAACGTGGATATGGACCTGATACCATTCACCGCGATAAACCCGTGTGGGTATCCAGGATTGCGAATAACCCAAACCAGAGACCTTGGGATCACCGACGGGCTGGAAACGTTAAGCATCAAGCTCTCCGAAAAAATACAGGCGAGACTTGTGAGCACTTCCGAGCCTGTCTCTGAGCCGCCGCTTTCCAAATCGCTTGCTGAGACCCATATTGAGCCGTTCCGAGCCGTTTACCTTTCCCGATGAATAACATCTCCGCCTTGTCATGACCAACGAAATTCCGCAAGCCGAAACCCGCCAGAAGGGCGCTGCCAAGACCGCGCGCAACCCGGTTAAAATCGTGCCCCAAGCTCCTGGTGAGCTGCTGCGCAAACCCTCATGGATTCGCGTGCGCTCATCCAACAGCCAGGAGTTTTACGAGGTCAAGCGGATTCTACGGGAGCAGAAGCTGCATACCGTATGTGAGGAGGCGTCCTGCCCCAACATTGGCGAATGCTTCGGCAAGGGCACAGCCACTTTCATGATTCTGGGTGACCTCTGCACACGTCGTTGCCCATTCTGCGATGTGGCCCACGGCAAGCCCAAGCCGCCGGATGCCGATGAACCCTTGCACCTGGCCCAATCCATCGCCGCGATGAGGCTGAAGTATGTCGTCATTACCAGCGTTGACCGCGATGATTTACGTGACGGAGGCGCTCAGCATTTTGTGGAATGTATCCGCCAGGTCCGGGCTTATTCTCCGCGGACGAAAGTCGAAATTCTCGTGCCGGATTTCCGGGGAAGGCTGGAAGTCGCGCTGGAAAAGTTGTGCGCCTGTCCTCCCGACGTGTTGAACCATAATCTGGAAACTGTCCCGCGTCTGTACCGGCAGTGCCGGCCCGGCGCGGATTATGCTCACTCGCTCAAATTGCTGAAAGACTTTAAAGCCCGCTTTCCGGAGATCCCCACTAAATCCGGCTTGATGCTGGGTCTGGGGGAAACCGATGAGGAGATCCTTGAAGTGATGCGCGATTTGCGCAAACACGATGTCGAGATGCTTACGATCGGGCAATACCTTCAGCCCAGTACCGGGCATTTGCCTGTGATGCGCTACGTTCCGCCGGAAGGGTTCAAGGAATTCGAGCGCGCCGCAATTGAGATGGGTTTCAGCAACGCCGCATGCGGTCCAATGGTGCGCTCCAGCTATCATGCCGACCAGCAGGCGCACGAAGCAGGTGTAACGTAGCGGCTCAGTTAAAATCCTTCGATAAAGATAAACAGACTTTTTGGCAGCCAGCCAGGAACTACCGTAAAGTTTCCTATACCTGTGGATGCTCAGCTGGCCATAGCAGCGTAGTCCATTAAACGCACCGCGGGTTATGGCTTATTCAGAAGCATATAAGTGATGCACTCGAAAGGAGTTGCCCCATGCGGACCGTTGCTGTTTTACTTGTTTGGCTTCTCATTTTCTCGCCCGCCTCTGCTGCAGATATCGATGCCCTTTCCAGTGAAGATGTATCCGGCGGCCTGAAGCAGGCGCTCACTCAAAGCGCCAGCGCAGCGGTAGATAAGCTGGGGATTGCAAATGGATTTTCTGATAACCCCAAGGTTAAAATTCCGCTGCCTGGAACATTGCAAAAGGCGGAAGGGGTCATGCGCACTTTGGGCATGAGCAAATATGCGGATAATTTAATCCTGGCCATGAATCGCGCGGCAGAAACGGCGGCGGCCGAAGCCAAGCCGTTGCTATTGGATGCTGTAAACAACATGTCACTGGAAGACGCCAAAAATATTGTTACCGGAGGAAATGATGCAGCAACGCAGTACTTCCGTAACACAACATCGGAGGCATTGACCGAGAAATTTTTGCCTATTGTAAAAAATGCCACGGATCAGGCAGGCGTATTGAAGAAATACAACGAATTTGCAGGTAAAGGCGCGAAATTTGGTTTGGTTGCGGAAAAAGATGCCAACATTGAAAATTACGTTACCCGGAAAACCCTGGATGGGCTTTACCTCATGATGGCGGAGGAAGAGCGTGCCATCCGCAGCAATCCGATGGGTCAGACCAAGGGATTGCTGCAGAGCGTGTTTGGCGCCCTCAAGCAGGGTCAATAATACATAACAAACATACATAAACGCGACGCATACTAACGCGTCGGATTGCTACCCTCCCAATATATCAACGCGCAAGGCGTATCAAACACTTGATTAACATCCAACTGTTTCTGAACAGTTACTGCGGCGGAGATGATGTTGAGTTTATTCGGCCGGGCGTTCTGATTGGCAGGAATCGGGCGTGCACGGAAGACTACGGTACATCATTTCAGAGCTGAGGTTGATTGGCTGGGGTGGGATGAAATACGTCTGCGTGGCGCAAATGTGCCCAGCTCCCGTTGACAGACGCAGAAGCTCTGACATTGACGTATTTACTGAAAATATCGTCAAGCTTGGCTTGGTATAAGTCTAACTGGGGGTTTTTCCGGTACGCGTCAGCAAGTTCGAGCACTGCCATATTAAAGGTCTCATCGGCGGGAATGATAGACAGCGTAACCGAGCCATGCGTGGTGAATATTTTATCCCAGCGCGCGCGTACGCTTGCCCAAAATTCAGACGTGGCCTTCCAATAGGCCAGCGCGGGTTCAAAGTCGTAGCCTTCAATTCGACGATAATCATTAAAGCCGAATTCACGGACCAACAACGTGTCTTTACCGTCCTTGGTACGGATGACTTTTGTATTGTCCTGTTCGTGGGCCCAACCTTGAGGAGTGATGGTCTGTCGATTTTCAGTATTGATCAACTGATAGTCGCTGCGCTTGGTGTACTCGCGCCGGGGCAACGGCCGCCAATTGCGGTCAGAAGTCCAGGTTGATACTCCATATCTGTGGTTCCACTTCCCACTGCCGGAGTAGCGCGGCCCATCGTTCACTTCATAAACAAGTTGTGTCCATGTACCAGGTATTTCGGCAGGATCGCGCTCCTGCTGCTCGAAGTGCTGGTTACCTGTATATACCCAGCGTTTGGGCGATTCGTATACCCAATCCTGGCGCCAATGCTTGGTGACGGTGTTGCCCATTACCAGAATGTGTTGGAGCGAAATCCGCCGGCCCGCGTCTTCAACCAGCACCACGTATTCAAAACCCATGCTACGCTTTGGCTCCTTACGCGTATAGCCGGGCATCAGTACCACCGTCTCGTCGAATTTGAACTGGACTTCATATCCTCCCGACATTGCAAGGATAGCCCTGCGATCGCAGTCGAATGGATTTTTCCCGGCAGCACAACCCCCAACCGGATGCTCGACCGTCGGATAGCCAGACGGGGTAGATTTTCCAGATGAGGCCGGATTCATAAGCTGAGCTTTGTTCGCGCAAGCGGTAAGCAGCGCTAGCGCAAACAATGCTGGTATTGAAAACAAGCATCTCATGCGTACTTCCTCAGAAAAAGCCTATCAACTGAATTGTACTAATTGTCCTCTGTAAATAGTCGGAAGGCGGGCGCGAGCACAACGCCTCCGGTTGCCGCCCAGGAATTTTCCCTCCTAGCTTTTCCTATCCGGCAGTTCCTCCACAAGCCATCCAATAAGGGTCCCGATCAAGTTATCGCTCGCGTCCGTCAGCGCGCGCACTGCACCGGATGCGTTAGGTGCCGGTGCCGATTGCTCGATGCTGAAGCTTCGCTGACTCATCAAGAGACGTGTTCGGCGATCGATAAGGCTCGCGCGTAATTTGACGATGGCGCGGCTGTGGTCGGCGGTATCGAATATCTGGGTGAACTCCTCAAGCTCAAGGCGTAACACATAGTCTGTCCGCGCACCTTCGGTAGCGCTTATTACGCCGTCATGATTGGCCATGGCAATCCGGCTTCTGATTCGTTGGCTGAGCAGGATTGCAGGTGTAGCAGCCCAGCGGTTGCTGGCATAGGAATAGATTTGCGCGAGGTCATGGTATGCCAGACGAAATTGAATTGCCGTGCTATCCAGCCAGATTGGTGCTACCACATCCGGCACCAGCAGGCTTGCTCGCAGCTGCGCATTTCCGGATATGCTCGAAGCGCCGGACATAGCCGCCAGACGCTGCAACCCGAAGTCGTACACTATTATCTGTGTTTGGGCACGAGGCGCGGCACATCCGGCGATCGCCAAGATCGCAAAGATTATAAATTTTTTCATCTGGAAATTTCCCGCGGTGATACAAAACCTTCCTCGCCAGGGCCGGGCGGAGGCGGTGATCTGCCAAACAGCAGGCTCCGGGGCTGTTCTTCAAATTGCAGGAGGACCCGCTCCACACTGCGGGTGCTGCGCGTGATCCCTTCGGTTGTTTCCCGCAATTTATGTAGAGTATCGGTGAGCTCTCCGGCGGTTTGCGATAGGCTGTCGATCGGACCGCCGTGCTGATTTATGCGGGTACTGATGTCGTTGAGGCCCATGACCAGCTCGTCCGTGTGCTTGAGTACGGCACTGGCATCGGCAGCCAGCCCGGGCAGGGATTTAAGTCCGGGTTCAAGCTGGCTAACGACGTTGTGCAGGCGGCCGGTTACGCTCGCGGTATTTTCCAGTATGTGTGAAAAATGGGTTTGATTTTGATCGCCCAGCAGCACATTCAACCGATCCACCAACCCATTTGCCTTCCCAAGCAGCCGTTGTCCTGCATCAGTTATGCTGTCCAACGCGGAGGGGCGCAGGGGAATCTGTGCGGGATTATCCGGGTCGGTGGTCAATCGTTCAGCCTGGCCGCCCTCGTCGTTCAGTTGTACGAACGCAAGGCCTGTCAAACCCTGATAGCCAAGCTGCGCGTATGCCTTTGTTGTAAGCGGCAAATTCTTGTCCACGGCAATACGGATCAGAACGGTTTGCAGTTTCTCCGGGTCCAGGCGGATATTCTCCACTTTGCCCACAGTAACCCCCCGGTAGCGCACGGTTGCCTGCTGATTGAGCCCTGTGACAGGAGATTCGGACACGATCAGGTATTTGTCGCGTGGCGTCGTATCCCCGCCAAACCACAGGGCAACGGCTGCGGCGGCGATACTCAGAATCATTACGAACAACCCCGCCACAAGGGCATGGGCACGGTTTTCCATAATTCATCCCCCATAAGAATTTCCAATGTTGCCTAATGTCCTTTTGCCGCGCTCGCCAAAGAAGTAATTCCTGATAAACGGATGGTCCGTCTTGATTACCTCCTTCAGGCTTCCCAGCGCGACCACGCGCTGTTCAGCCAGAACTGCAATGCGATCGGAAAGCGCTACCAACGTATCCAGATCATGGGTCGCCATTACAATGGTCAGCGTCAATTCGCGGCGCATCGTCTGAATCAGTTTGACGAATCCATCGCTCAGTACCGGGTCCAGCCCGGCGGTGGGCTCATCCAGAAACAGGAGCTCCGGATCCAGCGCCATGGCTCGCGCCAATGCGATGCGTTTGACCATGCCGCCGGAAAGCTCCGCAGGCATCTTGGTCGCATGCATTGGTGCGATATCCACCATTTTGAGTTTGAGCATGACGAGATCGCGGATCATGCCCTCATCGAGCGTTCGCAGCTCGCGCATGGGCAGCGCGATATTGTCGTATACCGATAGCGCACTGAATAATGCGCCATTTTGAAATAAAACCCCGCAACGATTACGCAGGTACTGAAGCATTCTACGGTCGTGGCCGTGCAGGGGCTCGCCGAAAACCCGGACCGTACCTTGGGCCGGCATATCCAGACCAAGCATCTCACGCATCAGGGCAGTCTTGCCAGAGCCTGAGCCACCGACCAGCGCAAGCACTTCCCCGTGACGCACACAAAGATTGATGTCCTCGTGCACCACATGGCTGCCGAACCGGGTGTACAGCCCGTCGATCTCGATAACGCAGCGTTCAGTAATCATCGGATTGCCTTACTTTAATCCAACATTGGAAAAAATAATGGCAAAAATCGCATCGATGATAATCACGACAGTGATGGCTGTTACTACGGAATTTGTAGTGCCCTCGCCGAGGCTTTCAGTATTGGATTTTATTCTCAAACCGAAATGGCAGGAAATCAGCGCTATCACCATGCCGCATACCACGCCTTTGCCCAATCCCAGCCACAGGTTGGCACGAGGTACCACGTCCGGCAGCTTATTCAGGAAAAAATTATAGCTTAGCCCAAGCTGAATTTCGGCGATAACCATTCCTCCGACCAGGGCGATGGCACTCGTCCACAACACTACCAAAGGCATGGCGATACCCAGTGCCATGACTTTCGGCAGTACCAGGCGAAGACTGTGGGGTATACCCATTACCGTCAGCGCGTCGAGCTCCTCCGTGACTCTCATCACGCCCAACTGTGCCGTCATGGAGGAACCGGAACGGCCCGCCACCAGTATTGCCGCGAGCATGGGGCCGAGTTCACGAATAATGCTTACGCCAAGAATATTGATAATGAAAATGTCAGCTCCATAGGTCTGCAATTGCCTGGAGGAAAGGTAGCTCAACACGATACCGATCAGAAATCCCACCAGGGCGGTAATGCCCAGCGCCTGCGCGCCAGTGCGGTAGAGATTTGCGGAAATTTCACGCCACGGAATACGTGCGGGATGACTTATCAGATATTTTACATCCAGCGCTAATTGCCCGGACAGCAATACCAGGGCGATGAAATGTTCCCAGAGAAGAAAGACCGCCTTTCCCAGAACCGTAACCGGCCATAGCCAATCCCGCGAAACGGGCGGGGGAGGGGGCGGCATTTTTTCCAAACGGCTGAATAATCTTTCATGCTCGGGCCGAACGGTCAAATGCCTGGGGCGGCGCGCACCCCAGGCCCGCCATAACAGGACCGCGCCAGCATCATCCATTTGTGCTATTTCGGACAGATCCCAGTGCAATTCCGGATCAGCGGCATACCGAACAAGCTCGGAGAACAAAGTCTGCATGCGATTTCCCAAGGTGGTAAGCGTGCAACTACCCGAAAGAATTAGACGCGGCGCGCCATCCTCACCGGTTACGCGGCGCAATACCATGGAAAATATGCTGTCCTGATCCTGGGGCATGATTATTCTCAAGCAAGACTGATGACCGTAAATCCTATTCCGCCGATGCCATGCCAGCTCTGTTCTGCTAACACGGAAATTTTGTTGATAAGAAATTTGCCTTTCTTTGGCGTAGGCCAACTGCGGGCTGATCTGAGGGATTCCGCTAGTAGAACCCATACACGGTTTTCAGGTCAAGCATTGGTTTTAAGCCAACCCCCCTTCCATCACGTGATGAAGCCCTGCGCTAATCCCGCCAACGTCTAACGAAGAGACAAATGCCGGAAATTTTTACAATGATTCGATTCTTTTATTTCCTGTCGTAAATAACTTACTGTTTATATTGTATTCTTTTGATTGGCATAGTATTTGCTTAATGCTTAAATAAGGCATAAATAACAAAAATTATATTGTTTCGGAGAAGAAATGAAGAAGCTGATAGTAGCGGGAATGGTTATGGCGGGTTCAGGGTTGGCCGGAATCGCTACGGCGTCTGTAATAACGTGGGATACGATCCAGAACTCGAGTTCGACCGTGGATAATTGCAGCAGCAATGCGGGAAACTCCTGCACATTCAATAAAGGCGGGGATATTCTCAAGGCGCGTGCGTACTCTACCAATAATGACAGCGGCTCGGGTGCATTCGAGAAGGCGACAATCAGCGTATATGACGGCGGAATTGGCGTGAGAAACCCCGATCAAAGCAATGAAGGGAGTTCCCCCAACCATGCGATCGATAATTATGGAAGGGACGATGTCGTTGTCTTCGAGTTCGGCAATGCGTTGTTTCACCCCACGGGTTTCATGATCGGCTGGAAGAACAACGATGCCGATATCCGCGCATGGATCGGTGGCGCTGGCCTCGGCGTAGGGTATGACTTTACAAATGCAAAATTCTCCGATCTCTCCGGTCTCGGTTTCAGCTTGTTCAGCTTCAACGATGTTTCCACTAATGTTCTGACGTCCTTCAATACGAATCTCACCGGCCAGTATCTGATTTTTGCCCCGGCCCTTTACAATACTGGAGGTGCGGATAATAAATACGATTATTTCAAGATCAGCCAGATCAGGAGTGAACCGGGGATTTTAGTAGTACCTCCGGGCGATCCAAAGCCGCAAACGGGGGAAGTTCCGGAACCAGGAACTGCGGCTTTAGTGGGGATTGCCTTGGCTGGGTTCTGGATGAGCCGGCGCAGGAGAAGCTAACGAGAAGCCGGTCAAGTATATTGTTCTGGTCTTGCTAAAGCTTCAGCAGTTGGAGATAAGAGGTCGACGGTAGAAAGTTGTATTAGCGGGGAGTAACTCACAACAATAATAATAGCGCAACAATAATAAATCGCAGAATCAGGGTTGAAGTAGGATTTTAAGATATTGCTTTAGCCCTGATTTTTTTTCTTGAATCTCGTCCTTTTTCCTTAGATCTCGCCCTTCCGAATACCTTCCCACACATGGTCCTGCGTGCCTTCTTTAGCAGAGTAGCAGGACGAGGCGATGTGCAGGCTATGCTGTCAGCATCGTTTTCTAATGCTGATGATGCGAATGCCGCATTCCCGAATCGGCCGGTTCATCCTTGACGCGGATCTGGTAGCTGGAATGGCATGCATTGCATTTCTGCATCAATTCAGTTAACTGCCGTAGCGTATGCTTGAGATCTTTCAAGGATTCCGCGTCAAGCGCTATCTTGTCGAATGACTTGTGTACAGACATGCCAAGCTGCGTGAATTCCCTGGGAAGCACGGCCTGGAGATGGTCTTCGCCTTTATGAACCATTCCCATGCCGAGCGATCGAGCCTCGCCTGCCACCGCGATCATGTCTTCTCTGGAAATCGCACCGAGAATATTTTGTGTACCCGATAGCAGATCGCGCATTTCGGTGAGCACGTGGTTTCGCTGGTGTTCGGTAAGTGGCAGAATTTGGCGTTTATCGACTTCGTCTGCCGTAGCGGTAAGCGTGGCAAACCACAAAGTCAGGGCAAGAATCTTTTTCATCGACTTCCTTGTGTTGTTATGAGCTTTCAAGTTCTTTTTGGTTACCAGCCAGACAGAAGCAGGTACGATAAGTGGAGCATTCCACAATTAGCGCAATGACATCGAGTATAGCTGGTCGAGTGCAGCTGCGAATGACGCAACTATAAGTGGTTCTTACTTATTACAGTTCTGGCCCGCAGATCGTGCGCATCGGATCCCGTAACTTCGACTTCGGCAAAATCGCCCGGTTTCAAATTTTTGCCGTTATTGATATAAACCACACCGTCGATTTCGGGTGCGTCGGCGCTGCTGCGGGCGATCGCCTTGTCTTTCCGTACTTCATCCACCAGCACGGTTATACGTTTGCCGATTTTTCGAGTCAGGCGCGCGGTACTGATCTTTTGCTGCAATGCCATGAATTGGGCGCGCCGCTCTTCTTTGACTTCATCGGCGACATGATCGGGTAGAGCGTTTGCCACTGCGCCTTCTACCGGCGAATACGCGAAGCAGCCGACACGATCCAGCTGTGCCTCCTCCAGGAACTCCAGAAGCAGCTCGAACTCCGCTTCGGTTTCACCGGGGAATCCAACAATAAATGTACTGCGCAATGTGATATCCGGACACATCTCTCGCCAGCGCCTGATACGCTCCAGATTGTTTTCAGAACTGGCTGGCCGTTTCATCGCTTTCAAAATGCGCCGACTCGCATGCTGAAACGGTACATCGAGATAGGGAAGAATTTTTCCCTCCTCCATCAGCGGAATCACTTCATCGACATGCGGATAGGGATACACGTAATGCAGCCTCACCCATACGCCAAACTCACCCAGAGCGCGAACCAGCTCGGTCATACGGGTTTTAAGCGGTCTGCCTTGCCAGAAGCCCGTGCGGTATTTGATATCCACTCCATAAGCACTGGTGTCCTGAGAGATGATCAATAGTTCCTTTACGCCTGCATTGACCAGATTTTCGGCTTCCTGCATGACCTGGTTCACCGGACGGCTGACCAGATCGCCACGCATGGATGGGATGATGCAAAAAGTGCAGCGGTGGTTGCAGCCTTCGGAAATCTTGACGTATGCGTAGTGTCTGGGCGTGAGCCGTATCCCTTGCGGGGGAACAAGGCTGGTAAAGGGATCGTGCGGCTGCGGCAAATGCATGTGTACCGCCGCCATCACCTCTGGCAGGGCCTGCGGTCCGGTAACTGCCAGCACTTGCGGATGAGCTTGCCTGATCACATCACCGCCCTCTTTTGCGCCAAGACAGCCAGTGACGATGACCTTGCCATTTTCGGCCAAGGCTTCACCGATCGCGTCCAACGACTCCTCCACCGCGCTATCGATGAATCCGCAAGTGTTGACGACCACCAGATCGGCGTCGTCATAACTGGAAGAGGTATCATAACCTTCCGCACGCAACTGTGTAAGGATTTGCTCGGAATCGACGAGCGCCTTGGGACAGCCAAGCGACACGAAACCGATTTTTGGGGGTGGTTGTTTGAGCGATGCCATATGGGAGTTGCTTATAAAGAAGAAATAAGGATCAAAGGATAAGGTTCACGACTGAAGTGTTTGAAGCGAGAATCCCTGCAACGTTCAACAACTATGCAGGATGCGTAAAGAGGCTGCCGGCCAGCCAGATGGAGCTGATGCCCAAAGTAATAAGCGCGACCTGCTGGATGGTTGCATCGATTTCGGGACGCTTGTGCAGGCCGGGAATCAAATCGGACATTGCCACGTAAATCATACTGGCTGAAGCGAGTCCCAGCAGTGAAGGGATGATGTGGTTCATGTCCTGTAACATGAAGTAGGTTGCCAACCCGCCGAGCAGCGTAGCGAGACTGGACAAAAGATTAAACAGAAAAGCCTGGCGGCGGCTGTAGCCGGAATTGAGAAGAATCAGAAAGTCGCCTGCTTCCTGAGGAATCTCATGAGCGATGATGGCGATGGCGGTCACAATACCAAGTTGCACATCTGCCATGAACGCCGCGGCAATGAGTATGCCGTCGACGAAACTATGGAACGTATCGCCCAGCATGATCATCATGCCGCTGCGGCCATTATCATGGTTGTGGGTTGCCGCAGCCACGACGGCGGGGGCGCCATGCAGGCGATCATGAACTTCGCATTCCTCGGCATGGCAGTGCCGCCACAATACCAACTTTTCCAGAATGAAGAACAATAGAATGCCGAACAGCACTGTCGCGGTCATTTGTGCAGGATTTTTGGAAAGCTCGAGCGCCTCCGGCAAGGTATTGAGAAACGCAGCCCCCAGCAGTGCGCCAATTGCATACGAGATCAGCATTTGCACCCATGAGGCGCGCGTATTCAGCGTCAGCACGGCGGCAAACGATACGCTTAATGTAGCGCCAAGCAGGCTGGTGGCGATGATCCAGGCAAGAACAGACATCAGGGCCTACGTGAAAAAAGCGCGATTATACGCTGTTGCAGAATGCAAATTCAGGCGTTCAAGCTAAATCCGGCAGTTGGGCAAGGGAAGTGTATGGTTTTCGAGGGTGAGGACAAGGCGCAACAACGCTGAATGGTGCGACACAGGGCGGACCAGCACCTAAATTTCTCACAATCCGTTTCCCATGCGCCTGAAACCCGAAAATGACGCTTTAACCGGCCAGCCAGATCAATCCCGCCATCCGCCCGGTTATACCGTCACGCCGATAGGAAAAAAATCGCGTTGGATCGCTGAAAGTACATTGGCCGCCACCGTAGATTTCACCCACACCGGCTTTCACCAATCGCTGCCGCGCCAGTGTAAAAAGATCGGCGAACCATTTCGCCTCATTGCGGAAATTAGGGAGAAAAGCCACGTCCGCTTTTCTGTCATGCCCGATAAAGGCTTGGCGTACCTCTTCGCCTACCTCGAAATGGTTGGGCCCGATCGCCGGGCCGAGCCATGCCATCATTCGCGTATGTCGCGTTGCTGTGGTATTTATTCTGGATAGGGTCCGTTCGATCACCCCTTCGGCCATTCCTCTCCAGCCCGCATGAATGACTCCCACCATGGTCCCGGCATGGTTGCATAAAAGTATCGGCAGACAGTCGGCTACGAGTACGGCGCAGACATTGCCTGGACGGAGGCTGAACGCGGCATCCCCATGACATGGGGCCGTGCAGTCCCCGTCGATGCTGATCGGGACATTGCCGTGCACCTGATTCAGCCATCTGGGTTCATCCGGTAGAGCGTGGCGCAGCAGAGCGCGGTTTTTCTCGACGGTTAGCGGATCATCCCCGACATGGTCACCCAGATTGAGGCTGGCATAAGGCCCGCTGCCGGTTCCACCGTTACGCGTGGTAAACACTGCCTTGACATTACGTGGTGCGGGCCAGTCCGGCACTATCCAATCATGCATGTTGACTGGAAGGGATTGTTATCGCGATATTGCCGCAGCATCCGTAAGAGCCTGCTCATATCTTCGGGCAGCTCCACCTCCCAAGCCATCCGCTTTCCGTGCTGTGGATGGGTCAATTCCAGCCTTTGCGCATGCAATGCCTGTCGCGGAAATTCGGCGATCAACTGCCCGGCATGGGGCGCCGTCCTTTTTGGCTTGCCGCCGTACATCGGATCGCCCGCCAGGGGGTAACCAATGGAATGCATGTGTACGCGAATCTGGTGTGTACGGCCTGTGTCCAGGCTGCATTGCAATAACGTGCATCCTCCGAATTCTTCGAGGACCCTATAATAGGTCCGCGCTTCTTTACCGCTCGCGACGACCGCCATTTTTGTGCGATGGACCGGGTGTCTGCCTACCGGTGCATCGACCGATCCATCATCCTTTACATGACCCAGCACCAGCGCGAGATAATCGCGCTTTACCGTATGATTTTGCAACTGCCGCACGAGGCTGGTTTGGGCTTCCAGGGTTTTTGCCACGACCAGCAGTCCACTGGTGTCTTTATCCAGCCGGTGAACGATGCCCGCGCGTGGTAATTCCTTCAAGCACACGGCATGATGCAATAAGGCATTCAGCATGGTTCCGTGCCAGTTTCCGCTGCCGGGATGCACCACCAGCCCTGGAGCTTTATTGATGACGATGAGTGCCTCATCCTCGTAGATGATATCCAGTGGAATGGCTTCGGGTGTATGATCGGTTTGGATGGGATGAGATGGCCTGATCTCGATTTTTTCCCCGCCCCACATTCTCTGTTTGGCAACGGCTTCGCGCCCCTCAACACTTATCCGTTTGTCCAGAATCCATCTCTGCAAAGAACTCCGGGACCAGTCTGGCAGAAGCTTCGCCAGAACCTGGTCGAGCCGCATCCCGGCATAATGCTGTGGGATGGTGAGGATGATTTCAGCCGGTTCGGACGGCGCGGGCTTTGCGCTATAATGAAACTGTTCCGTGTTACCTTCCCGTAAATTTATCATGTCACGTAGTCTAGCTTTATTTCTCCTGTTGACGCTATCGGCGTGCGGTCTACTGCCTAAAAAGCTGGAGGATTCCAAGAATTGGTCCGCCAGCAAGTACTATTCCGAAGCAAAGACGGAATTGAACGAGGGTAATTACGCGGCCGCAATTAAACTATTCGAAGGGCTGGAAGCGCGTTATCCCTATGGCCGCTATGCGCAACAGGCTCAGCTCGAGATTGCGTACGCATATTACAAGGATAGCGAGCAGGCTCAGGCCCTTGCCGCCGCCGACCGTTTTATCAAGCTGCATCCGAATCATATGAACGTGGATTATGCTTATTATCTCAAAGGACTGGCGAATTTTAACGATGATATCGGCTTGATGGGTATCGTATCGGAAAAAATCCTCAATCAGGATATGAGCGAGCGCGACCCGAAGGCATCGCGCGAGTCATTCGAAAATTTCAGGGAATTGGTGACTCGGTTTCCCAAGAGCAAATACGCACCGGATGCGGTGCAACGGATGAAGCATCTGGTTAACGTGGTGGCATTGAATGAAGTACAGGTGGCGCGCTATTACATGAGACGAGGCGGTTACATTGCGGCTGCCAACCGTGCGCAGTATGCCTTGAAGGAATACCCGCAAACTCCAGCTACCGAGGAGGCGTTATTCATTATGATGAAAGCGTATGATGCATTGGGCATGACTGATCTGCGGGATGATGCGGCGCGCGTAATGAAAACAAATTTTCCCGGCAGCCGGTTTCTCTCTGATTCGACTGGAGTGAGCGGCGAACCCTGGTGGAAATTCTGGTAAACATTCAGACTAAACAGATGGCTGATGTAGAGTGGTCCTAATACAGTAAGGTTCGCCTGACGGGTTCAACGTGGCGGATCTTGGGCTGCCTTCTAGATACGCTGACTGCTCGGCTGGCCCCACGGCTGTTCTCGTGCAACTTCATCCGGTAAGCGGATCGCCAATACATCGCATTTGGCGTGATGCAAAACACTGCTCGCTGTCGATCCCAATAATAAGCCCAAGCCATGGCGTGCATGCGAGCCGACAATAATCAGATCGATACGCTCTTGCTCGGCAAGCCGGACAATTTCCTCTCCAGGTACCCCCCAGACCATCCAGCGATGGGACGGGTCTATGCCCAACTCATCGCCGAGTTGCTTCAATCGGGATTTGACCGTTTCAAGCATTTCATATGATGAGTCTTGATTCAGTGGAACCGCCGTTCCGTAAGCGGTATCCGGCATGGGTATGTTATCCAGTACGTGGATAACGCTCAAATCTGCATGGAATGTTTGAGCCAGATGTTTTGCCTGCCGCGGGACATGATCCCTTTCATCGGACAAATCAGCTGCCAATAAAATTTGCCGATAGTTATAAGTCATTTTTGTTTCATGATGATTTAAGGGTTGGCGAAGATAGCGGGCAGGATGGTGTAAACTAGTACCCGGATCAGTTAGCGGATCAGTTAGCTCGCTTATTTTCAAAGGCAAGTATCTGCTGAGATTTAAGCATGGTTTTTAGGACCTTCCACACGTTTTCCACAATTCTTTCTTGCGCCTGGGCCGTCGGATGTATCCCGTCTGCCTGAAAAAACTCTCGCTTGTTGCCGAACCCATCCAGGAGAAATGGCACCAGTTTGAGCCCGTGGCGTTTGGCCAGCTGCGGGTAAATATCCTGAAACTTTTGTGTGTATGACATGCCATAGTTAGGTGGGAGTTGCATCCCCGCCAGTAGCACTGTCGCCTTGTGTCGCTGGCAAGCTTCAATGATGGCTTCGAGATTGTCACGGATGGAGTCAATAGACGCACCGCGCAGCCCATCATTGCCTCCGAGCTCGACAATGACGATATCCGGACGATGTGTTTTAAGTGCTTGCTCGATGCGATTACGTCCGCCCATTGTGGTTTCGCCACTGATGCTGTTGTTGATCAGGGACACCTGTGATACCGTTTGCAGCCGCCTCTTCAGCAGATTAACCCATCCAGCTTCCTGCGGCAGACCGTAGCCGGCGGACAAACTGTCGCCAAATACCAGGATAGTAGTGGTGGCGCCAGGTGCAGGCGCCGGCGCGGGCGCGGTTGCCGCACCTGAGCCGGCTGCTAAGAAACTTGATAAAATACAGAGAGTAATCAGGAAATTTTTCATGTCGGATAACCTTGTTGTACGCCCTATTGTGCAGGCAATCGGGTTGACGAAGCAGGTCAGCACCGGAGACGACAAGCTTACAATCCTGGAGAACATCAATCTGGAAGTCGTTGCCGGCGATTCGGTCGCCGTGGTGGGAGCGTCGGGCTCGGGTAAGTCCACCTTGCTGGGCCTGCTGGCAGGATTAGATACCCCTTCCAGCGGCAAGGTTCACCTGGATGGACAGGATATTTTCTCGCTGGACGAAGACGCGCGGGCGGCGGTGCGGGGCCGCATACTAGGTTTCGTGTTTCAGTCATTTCAATTATTGCCCGCATTGACTGCGATCGAGAATGTAATGCTGCCACTGGAGCTCACTGGCGCTAATGAAGTATATACCCCTGCATTGCGATTGCTTGAACGGGTCGGGCTCGGAATGCGTCTGAAGCATTATCCCAGACAGCTTTCCGGCGGCGAGCAACAGCGCGTCGCCATCGCGCGCGCATTTGTTACTCAACCGCAATTACTTCTTGCCGACGAGCCGACCGGCAATCTGGATTCCGCCACGGGTGCGCAAATCATAGAACTCATGTTTGAGCTGAACCGCGAGCGGGGCACTACATTGGTTCTGGTGACGCATGACGAGGCGATATCCAGCCGGTGCGCATGGCGGATACGGCTGGCCGGGGGAAAAATCGTAAATTGACCCGGAACCGCTATCCAGGCCCATTCACTCGGGTTGCCCAACTGCCGCAACTGCCGCGTATAGATTGAATGGAAGCTATTCCCCAAACAAGCCCGGCAGTACGTGGCAGGCCCCGCCTGAGCGTAACCCTGGCTGGCGTTTTGATCGTCATTCTAATCGCCGGCGCCTGGGTCTGGCGCAACCAGAGCAGCGCGACGGACGCAAAGAGCAAGCCAGCCGAGGTAATTCCGGTGATAACCGCTGTGGTCAAGCAGAGCGACGTACCGGTCAGGCTTACGGCCAATGGTACGGTGTCCGCCCAACAGACGGTCGCGGTGCGGCCACAACTCAGCGCCGCGATCAGATCGGTGAACATCAAGGAAGGACAATTCGTGCGAAAGGGAGAGAGACTGTTTACGCTTGATGCCCGCACCGAAGATGCCAATCTCAGCAAGACCGAAGGACAACTGGCGAAATCCCGCGCCGATCTGAGGAATGCCGAGCGAAACCTGGAACGCCAGCGTGAACTTTTTCGCCAGAATTTTATTTCGCAGGCTGCCCTTGACGTGGCGGAAAACCAGGTCGACGCGATGCGCGGCCAGCTCGCGGTCGATCAGGCCACAGTGCAGGCTAACCTTATTGCTCGCGGCTTCAGCGAGATCACAGCACCGATTGCGGGGCGCACGGGCGCCATTTCGGTGTATCAGGGCAGTCTGGTGCAGCCGAATGATGCGCTGGTGAGCATCACGCAGGTCGATCCGATCAACGTCAGTTTTACCCTGCCGGAACGGGAGTTCGTACCTTTGGAAGACGCGCTTGCCAAAGGCGATGTGATGGTCAACGTGGAACTGGACGCTGCCTCCGGACAGATGAGAACGGGACGCCTGATATTCATCGATAACATGATCGATACTGCAAGCGGCACAATTCGTCTCAAAGCGGAGTTCCCCAATGCGGATAGCCACCTCTGGCCCGGAATGTTCGTGACGGTGTCGCTCGCGCCGCGCACGCTGACCGGAGCGCTTACAGTTCCGGTGCAGGCAGTGCAGACGGGCCCGGAAAGGAAATTCCTTTATGTGGTCGATAGCGATAACAAGGTAAACCTGCTGCCGGTCAATGTACGCCTGGTCCAGGATGAGGTGGCGATCGTGGAAGGGGATGGCATTGCGCCAGAGGTGCGCGTAATCATGGAAGGTGCTCAGAACCTCAGGCCGGGCAGTGTGGTAAGGGAAGCGAAGCCCGGAAAGGAAGCCAAGCCTGGAGGCAGCAAGGCGGGGGTCGGGGAATAGATGAGCATTCCAGCATGCTGGGATCTTGTGGACAAGAATAGTCCGGCAGCGCGTCAGTGATGAACCTTTCCGAATTATGTATCCGCCGCCCGGTGATGACGATGTTGTTGTCGGCCTCGGCCGTGGTGGCTGGCATTATCGCCTACGGCGGATTGCCCATCGCCGCTCTGCCAAGCTACGACTCTCCCACTATTTCCGTCACCGCGACACTGCCGGGCGCAAGCCCGGAAACCATGGCCTCCTCGGTGGCCACTCAACTGGAACGGCAGTTTTCCACAATCTCGGGCCTTTCGGTAATCAGCTCGACCAGTACGCTCGGCAATACATCCATTACCCTGGAGTTCGAGCAGAACCGCGATATCGACGCTGCTTCCATCGACGTGCAGGCGGCGTTGCTACGTGCCCAGCGATCGCTTCCGGTGGAGATGACTGCACCTCCCTCGTACCGCAAGATCAATCCCGCCGACGCGCCGATTATTTTTCTTGCCCTGACTTCGCCCTCGATGTCGCTGTCGGATTTGAACAGTTATGCCGAGGATCTTATTGCGCCGACACTGTCAACGCTTACCGGTGTGGCGCAGGTACAGATCAATGGGCAAAAAAAGTTCGCAGTGCGGGTGCGCGCAATTCCGGAAGCGCTCGCGGTCCGCAATTTGACCCTGGATGACGTCGCCGCTGCCATTCGCACCGCGAACGCCAATTCTCCGATTGGCACGCTTGAAGGGCCGCGCCAGGCGCTCACCATCCAGGCCAATCGACAGCTCAGCAATGCCGCCGAGTTTGCGAACCTGATTGTCGCTACCTCACCAGCGGGAAATCCGATAAGGCTTTCAGAGGTAGCGAATGTCGAAGATAGTGTCGAGTCGGTCAAGACGGCGAGTTGGGTGAATGGCGAACGCGCTATCACGCTTTCGGTGCAACGCCAGCCGGGCGCCAATACGGTTGCCACCGTGGATGCGATCAAGGCCGCCATCCCAACCCTGGTTGCGCAGATGCCGTCGTCCGTTCATCTTAAATTGACCAGTGACCGTTCGGTTTCAATCCGGGACTCTATTCATGATGTGCAGGTCACGCTGGCGATCACGATCGTGCTCGTGTTGCTCGTGATTTTCCTGTTCCTGCGCAAAGCTTCCGCCACATTGATCCCAGCCCTGTCATTACCAATCTCACTCTTGGGGACCGTGGCAGTAATGCGTCTTCTCGATTACAGCCTGGACAATATTTCATTGCTGGCCATCACGCTTGCGGTCGGGTTGGTGGTGGATGACGCCATTGTGATGCTCGAGAACATCGTCCGACACATTGAAAAGGGGATGCCCCCGTTGCAGGCGGCCTTGCAGGGATCCAGAGAAGTCAGCTTTACGATCATCTCGATTTCCCTCTCGCTGGTAGCCGTTTTCATTCCAATTTTCTTCATGCCCGGTGTGATCGGGTTGCTTTTTCATGAATTTGCCGCCGTCGTGGGGATAGCGGTTTTGATGTCAGCCGTCGTATCGCTCACATTGGTTCCGGTGATGACCAGTCGTTACATTGCCGGGCATCAGACCGAGGGCCTCAGCCTGAAATGGACCGAATGGTTCGAGCGCGGCTTTGCTAAAACATTGGCTGGCTATGAGCGCATGCTCGATTTGGCGCTGCGTCATCTTCGTCTGGTGCTGGGAATCGCAGCGGCCACTTTCGTTGCCACGGGCGTGCTGTTCGTGGCGTTGCCCAAGGGTTTTTTTCCCAACGAGGATATCGGTCAAGCTCTGATTACAGTGGAGGCTGTCGAGGATATTTCCTTCCCCGCCATGGCTGAGTTGCTGCAGCGTACCGGCGCCGTCATTCGCGCCAACCCGGCGGTCGACACGCTGATTGTCAACGCCAGCGATAGCAATAGCGCTCGTCTGTTCATGACGCTCAAACCGCGAAGCGAACGCCCACATCTCGACAAAGTGGTCGAGAGCCTGCGCCGGGAGGTGCGCGCGATACCCGGGGTCAACGTTTTCATAAACCCCATCCAGAATCTCAGGCTGGGCGGCCGTACCAGCAAGAGCCGCTATCAGTACGTCATGCGCAGCGTGCAGGCCGAGGAACTGCGGGCGGCAGCCGATGGCCTTATGTCGCGCATGCGCGCGGAACCGGTTTTTCGGGATGTCACCAGTGATTCGCAGCTAAAGGGCTTGCAAGCGCGGCTCAAAATCAATCGCGACAAAGTCAATCTGCTGGGTGTGCAGATGTCCGATATTCGCTCGACGCTGTACAGTGCTTTTGGCGAACGCCAGGTTTCGACCATCTACACATCCAGCGACAGCTATCAGGTTATTTTGCAGGTCAGTGCCGAAGCCCGCGCCGACGAGAGCGCATTCGAGAAGATCTATCTACGAGGCAAGAATGACAGGCTGGTCCCGCTATCGAGCGTTGCATCGGTCGAGCGCGAGGTGGGACCCATTGCGATCAATCATGCGGGCCAGCTCGAAGCGTTGACGATCTCCTTCAATCTCGCTCCAGGGGCCGCGCTCGGGGATGCCTCGGCCCGTATCGAACAATTCAAGCGTGAACTGAATATGCCTGCGAGCATCTTGACCAGCTATGCTGGCGATGCCGCGGCATTCCAGTCTTCGCAAGCCAGCCAGGTGATACTGATCATTGCGGCGCTGCTGGTAATCTATGTATTGCTGGGGGTACTTTATGAAAGCTACATTCACCCCCTCACGATCCTTTCCGGCCTGCCATCCGCGGCGGTGGGCGCGCTGGCAATGCTGTGGCTGTTCAAGATGGAGTTATCCATTATCGCCATGATCGGCATCCTGATGCTGATCGGTATCGTGAAAAAGAACGCCATCATGATGATCGACTTTGCGCTGGATGCGCAGCGCAACGAGGGCATGCCTCCGCGCGAGGCGATCCGAACCGCTTGTCTGCTGCGTTTTCGGCCTATCATGATGACTACCCTAGCGGCGTTGATGGGTGCACTCCCCATCGCGCTCGGATTGGGAGCCGGCGCCGAGTTGCGCCAGCCGCTTGGTCTTGCCGTGGTAGGCGGACTGCTGTTTTCCCAGGTCATCACGCTTTTCATTACGCCTGTGATCTATCTCTATCTGGATCGTTTTTCCGGCAAGGGACCGCTCAAGCTGGATCAGATGCCGAATGCGTGAATGGGTAACGCTTCTAATTTCCAAAATTATTCACCACAATCCTGCCTCCCGAAATAACCAGATCGGGATATTCCAAAGCTTTCAGATTGTGGGTGGGATCGCCTTTGACCGCGATCATATCGGCGGGGGCGCCCGGTTGCAAAGTGCCCAGCAAGGGTAAATTCAATTGCTGACCTGCCTTCGACGTTGCGGCGCGCAGGACATCGATCACTCCCATATTTCCCATTTGCTTCATATGGATGAGTTCCTGCGCATCGATACCTCTCGGGATGTCCGGGTGTGCGATCTCAGCACCGTATAAAAGCTCACCGCCCAGTCTTGTCCAGTTGTGGGTATTGTGAGCAATGCCTGAACATTTCGACAGGGTGTCCAGCGTGGTGACTATTTTGACTTTCTGCGCCACCGCTTTCTTCAGCAGCGGTTCCGGAATAATGTCGCAAGGCATGTGAGCCCATTCGTCCACTCCGGCATTGACCGCAATCTGAGCTCCTTTTTGCTCGGCAATATGCGCTGTCACATGGCGATTGTTTTTATGGGCTTCATCCACGATCGCTTTCACGATGCGCTCCGATAACAGCGGCCATTCGGCCTGCGGAGGGGCGGCACCGTGGGCAGACTTGTTATGGGCGTTTGCGTGTTCCGCGGCTGGCTGATCATGACGGCCACGATTATGATCCTGATCAGAGTGTTGACCACGATCAGGAACGTGTCCATGGCCATGATCGTGTCCATGACCATGACCGGAGGACCAGGGGGCGCCCGCTTCGCCGCCGGGTTCAAGCGCGATTTTAATTACAACAGCTCCCTCGTTAATCAGGGTGCGGACGGTTGCGCGCGCTTCTTTCTCTGTGGAAACAGGCACCGCGATATTGGTTGTTCCCAGCATCGGGATTGGGTAACCGCCGGGTGCAGTAAGGATGGGTCCGGATGTCAGCACACGCAAGCTTCCGTTACCGCCATAGGGTTTGTGTATGGGTCCTCCTACATCCCGAATGGTGGTAATTCCGTGCTTGAGAACGGTGTCGGCCGGAACGTTTTGAAATGACAGATGGGCGTGCAATTCGATAAAACCGGGTAAGAGGGTTGCATCGCCCAGGTCAATGACTCTCGCGTCGCCAGGCCTGAATGATTCACGCTTATCGATTCGCGCTATATGCCCATTGACTACCAGTACAGATGTATCTGTTCTGATGTTATTGCCATCAAAGACTCGTGCGGCGTGCAAAAGGATGGAGCCGGAATCCACTTCCTGAGCAACAACCAAGGAGGAGGCGAAGACCGTTAAAAACAGGCAGAGAGTGATACGGTTGGCCAATCGTGGGAGCAGGCGGTTCATCATCTGATTTCCTTTAGATTTCCTTTACGGATATTTAACTTAGCAGTAGTGTGGCTCGATGACATCGGTGAGTATGCAGAGCGCCGCCATGAGAAAGAAACTCCCCCACGCGGATTCAACCAGTTCATTCTTACCGTGATGGGTCTCGTAACAGCAGCCCCAAAAGATTCCGGAAGCGATATTTTGCTTCCCCTGATCGCCGACATGTTCCTGGAACACGGTAAAGTAGGGGCTGCGAATGACGGCCGTAATTCCCCGATGGGCATCAATGCGCCATTGATTGCCATCAGGCGTCAGAGCAGCCAGGCAGAGCATGGCAAGGCATGCGATGACGGAAGATGAAGGATCATAATGGCTTGAAAGATGCGGCGGACCTGAAGGATGACTCAGTCTATTCAGGGGGGCGGCGGCTTCGGGACGTGAATGCTTCCAGTATTCGCATGCGATACGCGCATGGGTTAAGTACGGCTCTCCCCAGTGCGCCGCGGCCCGGCTTAATCCCAGCATGCCCCAAGCCTGGCCGCGAGACCAGTCACCGGCTTGATCGGTGGGCCGCAGAACCCATTTTCGGTAGTATGCATCTGCATGGAATGCTCCACTACCGGTAAAACAGGCGCGCAATACGGTGTCTGTATGACAGTGTGCGATGTCATGGTAAACATTATGCTGGCTGCTATTGAAAAGCTGGATCAAGGAAGCAAGCGTATCTATTCCGGCACGTTGATTCCCTTCTTTGCCGCCGCCCATGTCTGTGCCCAGAGGAATGCAATCCATTTCCGGGTCATAGGAAGCTCCAATTGCGACAATGGATTCCGCCGCAAGTTTTTGTGCACCGGCATCGCCAAACCAGAGGCTGCCGAGGGCAGCGCCGTACCAAAAGATCAGGCTCCGGTTCAGAGAATCCGCACTGATCTTTTGCGTCAAGCGTTGGCAGATTTCGGATGCTTTGCGCCGATCCGAAGCTGATCCGGTCAGCCGGGATCGCAGCCACCACCATCCGCTCCAAAACCCTCCAGCCCAGGAGCCGCCCGGCGAGATCGTCCACCGATCCGTGGCTGCTGGCGAATAAAGAGGGAAGCCATTCATACTTTTTGTGTCAATGATATCCATGCGATGAACCAATAACTCAAGCGCATCCATCATCTCTTCACGGCTTAATAGCCGTTCTACGGTATTACACGGTTGTGTTTTCAATATATGCATATTCAATATACCTTCAAAAGACCAGGTTGAAATCCAGGTAAACGGTATCGGCGTCCTTTTTTCCTTGATAAATGTTTTTTACAACGCTGCCGCCGAAGGCATGTCCGTAATAAAACCGCCATGACAGGTTCTTGTTGAGTACGTGTGTGAAGCTTATGTCCACCAGTTGCCCCACATCGCTGTTGCCATTTGAAGGCGAAGGCCGCCCGGAATAACCGAATGCTCCTGAGCCTGACGTTGGCCCCAATCCGCCGTAGAACAGGTCATGCGAGTCGGTAAGCGACAGATGATGCATGTCAATGGTCAGTGTGGTTTTTGGAGTGGGTAGTACGGTCAACTGGATGAACGCGTCCTGTAAATTCATCAGATTGTAAAAAGGCAGCTTGGCGTAGGCGCGCCCGCTGGGAAGCATTGTAAAAAAAGTCTTATGGCTGCCATCTCTTGCATTGTCATCCCCCGAGCTTCGAAAATAGATCGCTCGTAACCATGGCTTGAGGGGAAGCTCGGTCCATTGGTAGCCCGCCTCGGCAGCGATGGCCCACGCTTGATGATCCTGGTTGGTCCAGTTGCCAAACTGATAAGCTCCCCATAGCAAGGCGTCGATGCTGCCCGATTCCAGTTGATGAAGGCTCAGCAGGTGGGCGCCTATTGTGTGAATACTCAGTTTCTGATCGTTCAACGAGGGTCTGCTGGCGATGGCGCGGTTATCCACCACTTGGGTATCGCGCTTGTCATCGTAATTGACGTAGAAGATCCGCCCTTCGGTTCCGGGCAACAACACGTCTTTCTTGCCGGTCAGAGCGGTATAGAAAAGATTGATATCACTGATTTCATTCTGTCCCTGGACGGTGAAGCCGCCCCGGGTTGGACGGATACCCGTCACCGTGATATCGAAAGCGGGACGATCGTATACGGCAGCAAAGCCGTCGAAGCTCCGCCCGACATGGACTACATTCGACGCTATGAGGCGCTGCGCAATACGCGTCCTTTTCAGGCCATCGAACTTGTCGTTGCCCGTCCTGTATTCCATGCCGTCCATGAATTCAAACCGACCGATTTTCAGGAAAGCGCCCGGCAACCCCAATGAATTGAGCTTGAAGTTAAGATAAGCCTGTTTCAGAAAAATATTACTGGCATTGGTCGATTGATTTGCCTGGAAATACGCGGCCCCCAGCCCCAAGGGCCCTCCAGGGGACGCAACGGCATTGTCGGGAAGGCCGTATAATCCGACATACTGAGCTTGCGCATAGCCATCCAAATAGGGCGTGGTAAGCAGTGCGCTCAGCCTGGCGCGCAGCGCCCACAAATCGTAATCATTGTTATTATTTACCGCTGGACTTGGCCGGAAATAATTCCATGCCTCATAACTGCCGTAAAGCTCACCCGTAACGCGCAGGTATTCGTTAATCTGGCCTAAAGGTTTGTTAATTTCTGGTTTGTTAATTTCTTCCGCATTCAGCGTGCCACTCATTTGCAATACGGAACCGATCACTGTCCCTAGAATTAACCGCTTCAATGGCCTGCGCGATCCGTCGCGGTGGCATCCTGAAGCACGACAAATATTGATTACCCTCACGCTATCTCTAATAAAATGGCAGGCCTTATGCATTCGAACTTGCAAAACTCATGGAATTGATTTCCTCCAGCGATGGAACATCCATTGCATGCTGGCATAGCGGTGCGGGCGAACCCCTGTTACTCGTGCACGGCACTTCCGGAGACCATCTTGCCTGGGCGCCGGTATTGCCAGCGCTTGAACGCCATTTCAGCGTTTGGACGATCGATCGGCGGGGGCGCGGCCGCAGCGGAGATGCCAACAGCTATGCATTCGAACGCGAGTGCGAAGATATCGCCAGGGTTGTCGATGGCATCGGCGGTAGCGTACATCTCCTTGGGCATTCTTTTGGGGGACTCTGCGCGCTGGAAGCCGCGCTCCTGACGCCAAACATTGGCGGTCTCATACTGTATGAGCCATCTATTTCCCTGGCTGGCAGCGCCTGGTCTGCGGAACTCAACGCAACCATGCAATACCTGCTGAAAGCCGGGAACCGGGAGGAGGTCCTGCTGCTTTTTTTCCGCGACATCGTCAAAACCCCTTCCCAGGAGATCGCTGCCATGCAAGGCGGACCGAGTTGGCACGGGCGGATCGCCGCAGTTCACACCATTCCCCGAGAGTTGCAGGGCATTGACCGCTATATTTTTGAACCTGCGCGATTTCATGCTCTGCAAATTTTCACCATGCTCCTGCTTGGCGGCGATAGCCCCCCACGACGTCATCGGATCGCCGAGAAGCTTCACCAGGCCCTGCCTTTCAGCCAGATCAAATTGCTCCAGGGTCAACAGCACAGCGCGATGAGAACCGCTCCTGACTTGTTCGTCCGTGAAGTGACGGAATTCTTGAGTAATCTCTAACCATATCGTTGGAAAACGCATGGTTGGCAATTCAGCCGACCGCCCACCAGCCCGATTGCCAACTGAGCTTTACATCACTCATTCAGGGGTCCGCTTGAATGCCACTACGTTCGTGGGCTGCATGGCATCGGCCGCCATCAGTGACGCCCGAGCCCTGCGGCGTGCCGATGCTAATGCCGAGGACATCATACATGCCGATAAAAGCACACCTATCAGCGCGGTCCAGCCAAACAGCGGGTCCCCGGAATAATTTGCCCCGGAATAATTTGATATCGCGCCAAAAAAAGGCGGCCCCAGTGCGAAGCCGCCGAAGAAGGCAACCGAAACAAAACCCGATGCAACAGTTACCGGACCAAAAGCCGCATCCCTGATCAGCATGCTCATTGCTATCGCGTTAGTGCCCACTGCGGTGAGCCCAACACCCACCGCGCCCACCCACAAGCGCCAATGGTTTTCAGCATCCGTAAGCATCATTACACCCATCGAGCAGGCGGCTATGGCGATCAGTAAAAGCAGCAGTAGCGATTCGTCTTTAAATTTTGCACCCATGGGCGTTAGCACTATCCGCGAGCACATCCCCATTACGCCAAGGACCGCAATCAGCGTGCCGGCCAGCGATAGGGGCATTCCATGCTGGATGGCAAAGGTCGGCAGAAAGGTGACGAAAGCAGAAAGCGACACGCCTACGCAGAACTGAATCCCCATCAACCGCAGCAAAAATGAATTCGGTGGGAAAAAAGTGAAGCCTCTGCCTGTTCCCGGATGTGTTTTTGGGGTGACGAAAGGGGCCGTGAGCGCGAATAATATTGCCACCGGTACGACCATGGCGAATGCGGTACGCCAGCCATACTCAAATGCGATACCGGGCAGCACCAGACCAGCGAAGAGCGCGGCGAGCTGAACGCCGGATTGCTTGAGTCCTACAATCTTTGCCTTCTTCGCCGGAGGAACCTGCTGGGCGATCAGTAAATTGGTAACCGGATTCGCGAGAGCCTGAGCAATGCCGCATAGGGCGGTGGCCCCGATTAAACCATAATAGCTTTCAACCGATGCAATCCATGTAAAAGCGGAAGCGATGGTGGAGAAAAGCACGATCAGCGCATTACGTGAACCGATGCGATCCACAAACGCGCCCGCCCAAAGCGATAAAACCGCCGCCACGCCAAATGAGCTCATCACCAGATAACCCAGCGATGCGGGCCCAAAGCGCAAGTCGGACCCGAGGAGCGGTCCAAGGGTGCTTGTGGCATACAACACCAGCATAGGCAGAGACATTGCAAATATGAGCACCACGCGAAACCAGATGTCCGTAATGGCGGGATGTTGCATCGTTCGGGTCTTCAGCATTGTCGGGAGCGTGCGCCAGTGAATGAATAAAAGATGAAGATCATGATTCTTGCAGTACCCGCATGTCTGCCATGTCTGCCTTATCTGAACCGGCCGATCAACCGGCGGGTTCAGATATATTCACGCAAAATGATACGTGTCGTGTTCTTCATAGAAGCTGATGAGCCGGCGGCCAGTGGAGCTGATAAGCGACTCGTCTGTGCCATCGAGTATGCGCGACGTACGCGCGACTCTATAAATACCGGAAAGGGGAGTGAGATCGCTGATACCTTCGGCGCCATAAAGCTGCACTGCCGAGTCCGAAGCAAGGCACAGGGCCTGTGACGCGGCGATTTTCGCAATGTTGATCTCTACATTGTTTGGACGCTGGGCATCGACGCTTCGGGCGGCAACCCGAATTAATTCGCGTGCGCTCGCAATAGCCTGGTACACGTTGACCACATGCTGACGCACCAACTGTTTCTCCGGCAATCGAGCGGTTCTGCCGCGCTCGGAATTGATTCGAGCGCCCATCAGGTCGAAACATCGCTGGGCCAATCCCACCCAGTTCATCGAGCGGAGCAGTCTGCCAATACCCAGCCGCTGACCCATCAAATCCATACCGCTGCCGCTGCCGCCCAACAAGTTATGTTCGGGGACCTCCACTTCGGTAAAAGATATCTCGCCCTGGCCAAGAGAGCGACCCATCATGGTGATCTGGCGCTCAACCTTGAATCCGGGAGAATCAGTCGGGACGACAATCATGGACAGCGCCTTCGGGAGAGCAGTATCCTTTGCGGCAGTACGCGCCAGGACGGTTACGAATGTCGCCCGGTCCGTGTTGCCGACAAACCATTTTCTGCCATTGATAATCCAGTGCCCGTTTGACAGGTATGCAGAGGTCGTTATCAGGGCGGGAAACGATCCGCCATGCCCCGGCTCCGTCATGCCATAGCTGGGGATTGCTTCCCCGGATGCCATCGGCTCCAGGAAGTTTTTGCGGATTTCATCGGTACCGAATTTGAGAAGCATATGCGCGTCCAGCGCGGAGTGACTCCCGAGAATTGCCGGGGAATATTCAGTTCGTCCTTCCTGTTCAGCGATAACCAGATAGTCTTCAAGAGAGGCGATTTTCCCCCCATGGGAGAGCGGGTAGAATAAACCCCATAGTCCGGCACATCGTGCCTCTTCAGCCAGCTCCGACTGCAGCCGGGATCCATCATCGCCGCTCTGAGCCAACCGGGACTCGTTCGGGATAATCATTTCATCCACAAACTTTCTCACCTCGCCCGACAGCGATCGGGCCAGCCCGGTATGCGTCCGGTTGCCGGGGTTTTCCGGGTTAATGAGCATATTGGGCGAGGCGTGGGATAGAGGTCTGCTGGGTAAACTCCACTTCCGCCGTTAGCTGCTTCTTATCGACTTTCCCCGCCGGGTTGAGCGGCAACTGCCGGCAATAGCGCAGATATTCCGGTAGCTTGCTGGTTTCCAAGCCCTGCTCGTGCAGGTAGCGGGTAAACTGGGAAAGGGAGGGGCGTTCGACACCGTCTCTCAATACCAGGCAGAGGCAAACCCGGTGCCCCAGGTCCGGATCAGCGACCGGTACACAGGCAGCGCTGACGACTGCCGGATGGGAAACAGCAAGGTTTTCGATTTGGGCGGGACTGATATTGACGCCGCCGCGAATAATGATGTCCTTTTTCCGTCCGGACAGCACCAGATACCCGTCCTCATCAATAAAGCCCAGGTCTCCGGTATAAACCCAGCCTTCCTTGTCCCGGTACAAGGCATCCAGGTCAGGAGCATTGACATATTGCATGGGGCTTATCGGACCTCTGGCCGCAATCTCGCCGATACAGCCGCGCGGCACTTCACACTTCTGATCATCGACTATGCGGAGGGAACACACGTCGGGATTTGGCCGCCCCGTCTTACGGAGAATCGTTTCCAGGTCATCGTCAAGTGTGGTATGGCAATTCACGCCATCCGCCGAACCGTACAAGCTGATAAAACCGCACCCGAACGCCTCGGTACACCTGCGGATCGATGCCTCGTCGATTTTCGCTCCGCCACTAATGATGGCGATCAGGCTGGAGGTATCGATTTTCGATAATGCCGGGTCCGCGGCGATACGTTGAAACATGGTGGGAACGCCAAAGATGTAGGCCGGCTTCAGCTCCGCAATAGTTTGAATGGCAGCCGCAACATCGAATTGACGCAGGAGAACGACCGATCCGCCAAGCCAGGACAAAACACCAAATGTCGCGGTTGAACCAAATGCCGTGCCAAGCGGCACCAGGTACAGCCCTTTAAAAGCGCTTCCATCGGGATGGATGCGTTGTAGAAAACGGCCTCGTCCGCCAGCCAGCGCGTTGTGCGAATAGGCAACCCATTTTGGCTCGGATTCCGTCCCCGATGAGATCAGGAAGCGAACGGGTGAGTGGGGGGAAACCGCCGGTAAATGAGCCGAACCGATAGGTTCAGCCTGAAACAAATCGTCCAGCGTATGCCAGCCTTTCGGGACCTTCCCGCTGATATCGTCGACGATGAGAATACGTAGCGACAACAGGGTCGAGCGCAACGACTCAATAACTTCACAAAGATCGATTTTGGCGTGTTCCCGTTCGACAATAATTACACGCGCATCACACCTTTGGAGCAAGGAATGAATATCAAGCCGGCCGCGGCCTGGCGGGAAAGGCGCGACAATCGCGCCAAGCGCAGCCGCCGCGAGATCGATCGCGCAGCTATGCCAACTATTGGGGAGCTGGTATGCAATAACATCGCCGGAAACAATTCCAAGCGCCTTCAAGCTCGAAGCGAGGCGATGAACCTTATCCAGTAGCCGTAAATAAGTAATGGTGTGATCGAGGGATATAACGGCTGGGGCATCGGGGTGCCGCCTTACATGCTCGCAGAATAATTCGTAAAGTGATTTGTTGGGATAGGTTCCATTCCGGGCCCACTGGCTGCGAACCTCGGCAGGAACCAGGTCTATGATTCCGGAATCGTTCATGTGAAACTCCAGGGAGAATTGACTTTTGTATAGGGGCCGGGGCTCAAATCGGGTTGCAGATACGCCACGGTTTGCAGCTCTGCAAGATCTTCAATGACGACTGCTGACGGAATGCCGGCTTGTTCAAAAATCTCGGCCCACTCGTTCGCTGTCCTCGACAGGAACAAACTGTCCAGGCACTGCGGAAAATCACTTTCCGTATACATAACAGCATCAAGGATTTCCGCTAATCGCGCCAAGGTTTTCAAGTCCCGGCACTCCACCGCAATTTTTCCGCGCTTCGTGATGTAGATATTGACAATAATGCTTTTTGAAGCTGGAGCACCCCTGCCCGGCAGGTTATAGAGATTCTGAAAATCATCCGCACACAGCAGTGTTGCGGCGCTCATGAGTGACGAAGTGACTCTGGCGCCCGTGTTATTCATGCAGCGATTGAGCAGTGCGATGGTGGCTCCTTGTGCCGCAACGACGCCCCCGAGCACATCAAGCACCGTAAACAAGGATCCGCCCCGGGTACCCGAGTTTTCGGCAATTTTTCTGGCAACGCCGGAATAAGCCTGGGTCATAAAGTCGGTGCCAGGCATTGAACTTGAGGAGGCATGGCCCGCGCTGTCTGTTGACCAACCAGCGGCATAGGCATAAATCAGCGAGGGATTGATACGGACCATATCCTCATGATCGAGATTAAACAGGACCGCTTTGCCCGGGGCCCAGTTATGCAGAAAAATGTCGGCATGCCGCACCAGGTCCGTGATTTCTGCCTGCCCCGCCGGAGATTTGATATCGATCTCCCTGATGGTCTTGAGACGGTTGAGTGCGTCGAACCGTGCGGAACAGCCCTCGGCCATCGGTGGCATGCCCCGCAGGGGATCTCCGCCCGGCGGTTCTATCCTGATGACGTCCGCCCCCAGGAGCGCCAGGAGGTGGCCGGCGAGGGGGCCCTGGATCCGCCGGCATGATTCGATAACGGTGAGCCCGCTCAAGGGCAAGTTACCGGTGGGCAAATCGCCGATGGCGCGGCTAGACCGTCCGTCCCTGAGGTTCTCTTTAAAATTCGTCTCGAAAAGGAACTCCCAGGGACCCTGCAGCCAGATACGCTTGCTATCCTCGTCCTGGGCTCTGACATCGATGGAGCGCACGGGGCAAATAGCCATGCCGGTGCTGGTACATATTTGCGAAAGACGGTGATAACTAAACTTCGATATTGCGCTGGATAATTCTTCAGGTACAGGGGATATGGCCTTCGCATACCGAAGCAAAAAGGCGGACCATCCTTTGCCTGCTGCCGCTGAACTTACTCCGATCGCGGACCAGAATTTACGCCAAGGTCCCGCATCCAGTGTTTCGAGTTCAAAGACGACGCCATCCAATGAAACGAAGGGAAAGCCAGTCGCGTGGGCGGTATGCTGGGGCAAAAGCGTTTCGGGAGACTCTGAAGCGGTCGCACCGGCGATATACTGCGCCACACTCAATAAACCTGCAGATCCCATCGAAATGTTGCTGTTCAAGGTCGAGAGGCCGCGTAGCTGACCAATCGAGGCAGCAATACCACCCTGAAGCGCCAACGCCGCAGTGAGTGTCGAAACATAGTTCAACCCCAGAGGCTGGAGTTTACCGCTGGCTCGTCCATGCACTGACATCAGGCCGCAAGCCGCCTGCATGGTATTCTCTGTCACGGGACTATGCCTGGAAGGATTCCTCCATCTTGTTACATTGCACCGTACCGGCATGGTATGAGGTGTCTTGAATCCAAAAGAGAAGGCTGTGCTGCCCGAGCCATTTTCTGTTGTTTCAATTTCCATACCCAGCGCGGTCGACTGGTAGTGCAGCGAGGACGCAATCGAAGCAAAATCCGGGCTTGTACTCTTCAGTTGGCCCGCTATCGCGCAACCGGATAAGGCTCGATCCATTGGACGACCCGGGAGGCAGTCCAGAGGACGATATAGGGGACGATTCAGAGGCCCGTCGAGTGGAATATTCATGCGCTTGTTTTTTCCTGCGTTATAGGATGGGCTGTGCTTATCCCCCTGCTACCGCAGGCAAAATGGTCAACGAATCGCCATCGTTCAGCCTCGTTGAAAGGCCGTCATTAAACCGGATGTCATCGTCATTGACATATATATTCATGAAGCGGTGTGCCTTCCCTCCGGCGACCAGTTTCTCCTTGACACCCGGATACTGCTGCTCCATCGCTTCAATAACGTCGATAACATTCAAACCCGCAATTTCGACGCGTTTTTGATTGTCGGTGAGCGGCCTGAGTATGGTGGGGATATGTACGGTAATTGACATGTTGCTCCTTTTTTATTGAAGAATACGAAAGGCTGGTTGGCTGATACGGGTTGGCAGAGCTGATCAATACCATTCAGGCGACCATTGCCAGCTACGTCAAGCGACCATTGCCAGTTCTAAATTTGACTCATATGAATTCAGCATTCTGACGCGCTCTTCGGTCACCATTCCATCACAGATGCGGAAACTGCGGATCTCTTCTCCGTACGAATAATCCGTTGGGATGATGACATAATGGGACCGAGGCTCGGTTGCGTACTGGATATCGGTTCGGCTTGGGTAGGCTTGTGTACGGGTGTGGGAGTGATAGATGACGATAGGTTCTTCTCCCCGGGCCTCCATCTCTCTCCAGACGCGCAATTGCTCTTGCGCGTCGAATTTGAAAAATGTTTCCGACTGAGCCGCATTGCGCATCGGGATCAAGCGCAGTGGAAGATTGGATCCTTCCGGGCCGGCTATAACGCCGCATGTTTCGATGGGATGATCCCTGTGTGCTTGAGCAAGCATCGCTTCGACGAGTTTGGTATGAATGGTCAGCATGATTTTTAACTCCATAATGTTGATATTCAGGTGACTTACAATCCGGCACTGCGGTAAGACATTTGCTAATGACGCTCGCTCGATAACCGGGCACTCAATAACTGGGTAAGGACTGATCCACGTCTCTGATCCAGGCGAGAATCCCGCCATCCAGGCTTTTTACATTGGTAAAACCCTGCTTTTGCATTTCAACCAGAACATCTCGGGAACGAACGCCCATCTTGCAGTGCAGCACGATGAAATCCTCTTTATTCAACCGAGATAAAACCTCCTCGGACATTATCTTGTTTTTGGGAATATGGTTGGCGCCTTCTATGCGTACGATGTTCCATTCCTCGATTCCGCGAACATCGATGAGCTGCATGGCCGTGCCGGTTTCCCGTATTTTTTGAAGCTCCAATGGGGTGATTACCGGCACGCCTGTTTTGTCCCCTGCCGCCGGCCGTTTCAGCCCGCAGAATTCCTGGTAATCGATCAAGCCGGTTATCGGGGTTCTTACCGGGGCGCGCCGCAGGGGAATGAATTTGAATGTCATGTCGAGGGCGTCATAGACTGCAAGCCGCCCGAGTAAGGATTCGCCCATGCCGGTAATTAACTTGATGGCCTCGGTCGCCATGATTGAGCCGATCGACGCACAAAGAATACCCAGGACTCCTCCTTCCGCACATGAAGGCGCCATTTCCGCTGGCGGCGGTTCCGGATACAGATCACGATAGTTCAGGCCGCGACCGCCCGGCGCGTCTTCCCAAAAGACCGAAGCCTGCCCCTCGAACCGGAAGATGGAGCCCCAGACATAGGGTTTCCCCGCAAGCACGCAGGCGTCGTTGACCAGGTAGCGCGTGGAAAAATTATCGGTTCCGTCCACAATCAGGTCGTAGCCCGAAATGATTTCCAAGGCATTTGACGTTTCCAGACGTTCGTTATGGAGCTGGACGCGAACATAAGGGTTTAATTCGCTAATTGAATCTTTTGCACTAAGGGATTTAAACCTGCCGATGTCGGATTGGCCATGAATGATCTGCCTCTGCAGATTGGACTCGTCGACCACGTCGAAGTCGATGATTCCTAAAGTTCCGACCCCGGCTGCGGCGAGATACAGGAGTACGGGCGACCCCAGGCCGCCCGCGCCTATCGCCAGAACCTTGCTGTTCTTGAGGCGTTTTTGTCCTTCCAGACCCACGTCGGGAATCAGCAGATGGCGGCTGTACCGTGAAATTTCATCCTTGCTTAACTCTTCCGAAGGCTCTACGAGCGGTAATAGTTGCATTTAAAACTCCACGTTCTGATCTTAAAAGCCCATTCCCTGACGCTACAGGCTGAAAATTAAAATACCCGCGTCTTCTGTCCAGATTGTCAGAAACTCGCGGAAAACCCGACCTGACCCCAGCGTCCGGGCATGGGATACCCCGGCCGATAGGCGTATTGGACATCAAGCAAATTCTCCATGGCCACGAAGATTTCGCCGCGTTTGCCCAGCATCGGCAGTTGGTAAGATACGCGGGCATTCATGATCGCAAATGAATGAACGCTCTCGGTATTGATTGCGCCCGCTGCACGTGGCCGGTTAAGCGCCAATACACTGGACTGATACTGGGTATCGACCGTTAAGCGGATGGGTCCCATCTGCCCGTTGATGCCCGCCGTGACAGCTCTTTTTGGTGTGTAGGGTAAGTTGTCGATGCTGGGGTCAAGCAAGGTCAGACCGCCAAACACGGTCCAGTTACGCGTGATATTCTGTCTGATTGCGATTTCTGCGCCACGCATCAGATAGGTACCCAGATTCAGAAACTGGGGAGGCGGCGGAACATTGGGCGGAAAGCCAAAGATATAGCGGTTCTTCACCTGATCGATGAACAGGCTGATATCGATTTGCGTCGCGTCGATGGGGGTCAGCTTCACGCCGATTTCCGCATGATTGAGTTCTTCCGCCGCAAGCTGTTTCCAGCTTTGTCCCAGCGCGGGTATCGCGGCGGAGAGAACGGGCGTTTCCAATCCGGGATAATTGATGCCGCGCGAAACATTGCCAAAGATCGTGATCCAGTCGGATATCAGGGAGAGTCCCGCATGGGGCGAGGTTTTTGTCTGGAACTGGCTATGGTCATAGACGCGCACACCGGCGGCCGGCACAAGCGACCAGCCTTTGCCCAGCTCGATCGTTTGGCTCAACGCCACGTAAGGGGACGTGACGCGGAAAGTGGGCGCTTTAAAACTATCCTGCGGAGCCGGGGCCACCCTATTGAATCGCACATCGCCTGAAATCCAGTCGCTGTCCAGGCCCGCCACAATGGCTCCTCCCTTCCATAGCGAAAACTGCTCTTTCCAGCGGAAGCCAATCGTTTCAAAATTGGTGAGCGTGTCCCCATCCGGGGCGGGTTGATACAGCCAGTTGCCTTCTCCCTTGCTGTAATAAAAACGCAAATCGCCGCGCCAGTCATCGTGGCGATGCGAGATAAAAGCGGAGACCAATCCTGCCTCGGTATTATATTGCGGTGCCACGGCAGGCCTCGGCAGGCGGATGTCACCGGGATCGCGCGCCGTATTGACCACATAAAGAAAGCTTGTGCCAACCGACCAGTTGCTATTCAACCTCATGCCGATGCGGCCCATGACATTATTCAGTTCCCCACTCGCGTTGAGTCGTTGGCCATCCGACTGGGCATGGCCTTGCGCCAGCATGAAATCCACATCTCCCTTGCGGCCAACCAGATCCGCCTGCTCGATAAAAGTGTTGAAGTAGCCTCCGGAAATCCTTGCGCCGGCCTGTATGCCATCCTCGGTTGCGCGCTTGGTTTCCAGGTTGATGGAGGCAAAGTTGTTGCCGTTGATTTGTGGTTGCGGGCTCTTGTATACGGTGATGGCTTGCATGCCGTTGACCGGCAATAAATCAAGCAATGGATGATTCCAGACACCCATGTAAAAGGGAATGCCATCGATGTACGTCTTGATTTCGCTGCCCGGACGGCTGACGCCCATGCCGCGAATGAAGACGGCCCCACCCTGATCGCCGCCAAAGGCGCCTACCGGGTTGTAGCGTGATATTTGCACCCCAGGGGTACGGCGCAGCGCCGTGGCAAGATCGAACGCATTCTGATCGCGAAGCTGGCTTTCGGTTACCACCGCGGATGTGCTAGAAAACGGGTCAATGCGCACGCGATCAATGATCGGGTTGGACGTCACGACGACCGGAGACAGGGTGGTGGTACCCGAAGATTGTGGTGTGCTTTGCGCCATGGTTAATCCCGAGGAGGCTGCAATTACGGCTATCGATGTTGCGGTTACTGTGATTTTTCTTGTTCTCATTTTTCTTCTTTTCGTCTGAATTATGCCAACCGAGTGAAACGGGAAGCTGAAATGCCAAACGTTTTTCCGGAGGCTCTTTCGGAATCATACGGCTCTCGGTTCGTATAATTTCCGGGGCATGCAAATTCTGAAAAAAGCCTGGGCATGACAGCGCGGCGCTATGGCTCCGAGGAACATATAACCATTTCTCAGAGGCTTATCTAAAACATTCATATGCGCGCAGGGAGAAATGTAAGGTAAACCCATCAAATTGGGAATGCGGCATATTGCCGCATGCGACAAATTGCCGCACTCCTGCTTAAATATGGATAATGTATGACATAAACATATACATCAGCCAAGGAATCAGGACAATTTGCCAAGCCGGTGCCACGAGATTGTGATGGTCGAAGCGTACATAACCGGACAAAACGGCGCGATACATCCCGTTCTTCCGCTCGGCGTGCATGTTATCGTTAATCGTTTTAATCGCCTTACCGCTATTACTGCAGGGATAAGAAGGCATGGAACGGGCTGGGCTGGGCGTGCGGTGAAGTAACGTAATTAATGATGGTCGAGGAACCCCCGCCCGTTGGGGGTTACGCCCTGATAGGCTTGGGAGCAAAAAATACCGGCTGTGACTACACTTTTTCTCTGCGATAGATAAATATAAAAACTGAATTCGCAATCTAATCAATCGGCATATTAATGAATCGGCATATCAATACACGTCAAATAGGACATTAACTCCCGTCATAGCGCACTCGCTCTATAACTTTCCCAGGGAGATCCGTATTTATCCCCTGGTCACGATGGTTGTTTATAGCTGACCTGCAAAGCCATCCTGTCCGCGTTCGTTGCTGGATTCCGGATGATTCATGGCTCGGGCTGCGGCAATATGCCGCATTGACTTGTCAATGTCCCCCGCTAATAATGTTCCATCGAGCCAATGCTATAATGCTAACTCGATGATTTTTCACCAATAAATACTTGGAGAATCAATATGAAAACATCATTAAAATATGCGCTGTTTCTCGCCGGGATGACTTCACTGCCAGCAATGGCCCATATTACATACAGTGGTCGTGATTTCGGCACTTTCAACGGGATTGCCGGGGAGAGTCAGACCCGCTGGAATAATTCGGTTCCCGGCAACTTTGGCTGGGTCGACGGAACCGATGCGGACTGGGGAGATAGCCATAAAACCCGGGCTTACCGGTTTCACCTGAACAATGACGCCGACGTAAAGGTATCGTTCCAGAGCCAGGTTTTCACGCCTGATCCGACGGCCGCTGTTCCCAATCCGGTTCCGGTTGAGGGCGGGCTAACGCCGGGGTTCTCGCTTTATAGCGGACTTGCGCACGTTGCTCCGTTTTTGGCAGATCATGACTTTGGACCTGGTTCTACTGCTATTCGCGATGCGATTGCTGGGGCCGGCAACACCGAGGGTTCATTCAGGGCGCTGAACGACTGGAGCATTACCAACGATAACAACGATCCACCAAGCATCTTCACGTACATCGGCTCTGCCTATGACGGCAGCGTAGATTATGGGACTGGGGTGATTGCAGGGGGCGACGGCGTGCCGGACCACATGGTGTCTAAAACCTTTCACCTTGCAGCGGGAGATTACTCAATATTTGTCGGCGGTAGCGATTACGCGAACCAGAGCGTATTGCCGCAGCTCCAATACGGCATTTCTGGCACCGTGGCTGTGGTGCCAGAGCCCGAGACCTATGCCATGCTGCTTGCCGGCCTAGGGTTGATGGGCGCTATGGTGCGGCGGCGCAAGTCAATCGGGTAATTCCATGCTTGATTATTTTTAACGGAGTGGCCTCGCTGCTGATATCTGGGAAATATTCCTGAGATATGGCTCTGGCTCGGTGTTCGAGCGTTTAATCATCGACGCGCTGCGCGGCTACTTTACTTTCATTCCCGGTTGCGCTCCTTCATCAGGGGCAAGTAGGTAGGGCCCGCCGTTTTCATCGCTTGCAGCAACCACCATGCCTTCCGATACGCCGAACTTCATCTTGCGCGGCGCAAGATTAGCCACCATGATGGTCAGGCGGCCCTTGAGCTGTTCCGGGTCGTAGCCCGCCTTTATTCCTGCGAAGACGGTGCGCTGCTCCGTTCCTATATCCAGCGTGAGCTTCAGCAACTTATCTGCGCCCTCCACATGCTCGGCATTGACGATTTTCGCAACCCTGAGATCGACCTTGCCAAAATCATCGATTGTGATGGTTGGTATGGTTGGTACAGGGGGTGCTACCGCGATCTCCACATTTCTCGGTGGATTGGAAGGGGTTGAGGGCGTTTTATCCATGGCTTCCGTTTGTCTGGCTTGCGGCGGCAGCCCACTGGACTGCCCACCGGGCTGCAGGGTTTCCTTATTCGCGTTGATGAGTGCGTCAATCTGTTTTGCATCGAGGCGGCTCATCAGGTGCTCATAATGATTAATTTGGTGACCGTGGGGTAACAGCCTGTTTTGCGAATTGGCATCCTTCCATGTGAACGCATCCACAGCCAGGAACTGCTCCGCTTTTGCGGCAAGCTTTGGCAGAACCGGTTTGAGGTACACAGTCAGAATCCGGAACATATTCAAGGCTACACTGCATATTTCATGCAACTCCGCATCATTTTTGCTATCTTTTGCCAGAAGCCACGGCTTCATCCGGTCCACATACTGATTGGCGACGTCCGCCGCCAGCATGATTTCCTTTATGGCTTTGCCGTACTCCCGGCTATCATAATAGTTCGCAATGGAAATATGACGGCCGAGAAAGGTATCTTCTTCGCCCAGCGGGCAGAATATGAATTGATTGAACCATTTCCTGTTCGCCTCGGAAAGGGTGCCGGTAAGCTTGCCGCCAAACTTTTTGGTGATAAACCCCGCGCATCTGCTGGCGATATTGATGTATTTCCCTACCAGATCGCTATTGACTCGCGCGATGAAATCGTCGAAATTGAGATCGATATCTTCCATGGTATCGTTGAGTTTGGCAGCATAGTAATAGCGTAGCCATTCCGGGTTCAGGCCCTGATTCAGATAGCTCTCCGCGGTAATGAAGGTCCCGCGCGACTTGGACATCTTTTGGCCGTTGACGGTAAGGAATCCATGAGCGTAAATCTGCGTGGGCGTGCGGTAGCCCGAGAATTCCAGCATGGCGGGCCAAAACAACGCATGAAAATAAAGAATGTCCTTGCCGATAAAATGAATCATCTCAGTGCTGCGGCTGGATCGCAGGAACTCGTCGATCTCTACTTCAGATCTACGCTCCTGTTTGAAGTAATGCTTGAAGCTGCCAAAGTAGCCCACAGGTGCATCCAGCCAGACGTAGAAAAATTTCTGGCCGGATGTGCCGGGGATTGGGAAACCGAAATACGGGGGGTCCCGCGAAATGTCCCAGTCCGCCAGGCCGGCTGAGAGCCATTCATTCATTTTGTTCGCCGCTTCTGGTTGCAGCCGTTGCTTTTTTTCCAGGGCTATACCCGCTGGATCCGAAAACGACTCGAACACCCAATCCTGGAGAAAAGCCTTGCAACGTGGGTCCGAAAGCTTGAAGAAGTAATGGTCTGAAGCCTGGCGTTGCGGTTTTGCTCCCGAGACAGCAGAGTAAGCGTCGATCAGATCCGTTGGCGAGTAGGTGGCGCCGCACGCTTCGCAGGAGTCCCCATATTGATCTTTGGCATGGCAATTTGGGCATTCGCCTTTGATATACCGATCAGGCAAAAACATCTGCTTCACCGGGTCAAAAAACTGCTCGACCGAACGTTTATCAATCAGACCTTCTGCTTCGAGCTGCCGGTAGATATCATTGCAAAATTCCTGATTCTCTGGCGAGTCCGTGCTGTAATAGCTGTCGAAATCGACATAAAAGCCGTCAAAATCGGCCTTATGTTCCTTCCACACACGGTCTATCAATTGCTTGGGCGTAATGCCTTCCTGTTCGGCGCGCAGCATGACGGGTGTGCCATGGGTGTCGTCTGCACAGACGTAGTGCACCTCGTGCTCTTGCATTTTCTGAAAGCGCACCCAGATATCGGTCTGGATGTATTCCACCAGGTGTCCTAGATGGATGCTGCCATTCGCGTAGGGAAGTGCTGAGGTAACGAGAATTTTTCGTTTGTTCATCAATAGTCTATAAAAATTGTCATATGCAATTGTAGCAAACAGTGAGCTTGAACTGGAAATACCGGCTGCGATTCGGGTTGCGATTCTCCTGAGCGGTTTGAATTTGCGTACGACGATTTATCCGATATCCTTCAACTCGCAAGGTTCTGAGCCGCGATATTTGTTAATATTGAGGGTTGTCATTGATTCATTTGAGCATCGCAGGTCAAGGAGTACAAGGAGTACATAAAGGGAGGAGTCTCGGGGTGGCTATCACGGAACAGCAAATACAATCGGCTCTCAAGGAGATCGTGGACGCCAGCACTGGCAGGGATTATGTGACCAGCAATGAAGCACGCAACATCCTGATAGATGGCAACAACGTCTCGCTTGATATCGTACTGGGTTATCCGGCAAAAAGCGTAATAGAAAGCATTCGCAAACAGATTGTCGACAAGGTCGAAAGCATTCCCGGAATCGGCAGCGTGAGCGTTAACGTCACGAGCAAGATCGTGTCTCACAGCGTTCAACGCGGGGTCAAGCTCATTCCCGGAGTAAAGAACATCATTGCGGTGGCATCCGGCAAGGGCGGTGTCGGCAAATCCGCCACCGCGGTCAACCTGGCCCTGGCGCTGGCGGCGGAGGGTGCTTCGGTTGGTATTCTGGATGCGGATATTTATGGTCCCTCGCAGCCGCAGATGCTGGGCATTAGTGGCCGACCCGAATCGCCTGATGGCAAGAGCATTGAGCCGATGATGGCGCATGGCATCCAGGCCATGTCGATCGGTTTCCTGATCGATGTGGAAACACCCATGGTGTGGCGCGGACCGATGGTTACTCAGGCGTTGCAGCAATTGTTGAATGATACCCGCTGGAACGACGTGGATTACCTTATAGTGGATATGCCGCCGGGAACCGGAGACATCCAGTTGACGCTCGCGCAGAAAGTGCCGGTCACGGGTGCTGTAATCGTTACCACCCCACAGGATATCGCGCTGCTTGATGCCCGTAAGGGTCTCAAAATGTTCCAGAAAGTGGGTATTCCCATTTTGGGAATCATAGAAAACATGAGTATTCATATTTGCTCCAACTGTGGCCATGAGGAACATATCTTTGGCGAGGGCGGGGGTCAGAAAATGTGCAAGGATTATGATGTGGAGTTGCTGGGCAGTCTGCCGCTCGACGCCAGAATCCGCGAGCATACCGACGCAGGCGTCCCCACGGTAGTGGCCGATCCGAACGGCCGAATAGCGGAGATTTATCGTGGGATCGCCCGGCGCCTCGCTGTGAAGGTGGATGAGTTATCGTTGGACCATTCGGCGTTATTCGCGAAGATTGTGATTGAGGACACCTGATTATTATGGGCATAGCAAAATATTATGGGCATAGCAAAACCGCTGCCGTTTTTTTCTCACGCATGACTTCATTCAAGATTCGCTATCCTTCAGAATGACTATCAAGTCGGACAGGTGGATACGCCGCATGGCGACCGAGTACCATATGATCGAGCCCTTTGAGCCCAACCAGATCAAGCATGCCAATGGGCACAAGATCGTTTCCTACGGGACTTCAAGTTATGGGTACGATATTCGCTGTTCGGATGAATTCAAGCTGTTCACGAATATCAATTCCGCCATCGTTGATCCCAAGAATTTCGACTCCAATTCTTTCGTCGATGTGAAGAGCAACGTTTGCCTTATTCCCCCCAACTCTTTCGCGCTCGCGCGCACTGTCGAGTATTTCCGTATCCCGCGCAACGTGCTGACCATCTGCCTTGGAAAATCCACCTATGCTCGTTGCGGCATTATTGTCAACGTCACCCCATTCGAACCGGAATGGGAAGGATATGTCACACTGGAATTTTCCAACACTACCCCGCTTCCTGCGAAGATATATGCCAACGAGGGCGTGGCCCAGGTAATTTTCTTCGAGTCCGACGAAGTATGCGAGACCTCGTATAAAGACCGGGGCGGAAAATACCAGGGACAGCAGGGAGTGACTCTTCCCAAGATCTGATTTGGTTATGTCGCACCCGGCGGGACTGCTTCCCTGCAACAATTTCCCGTTCGGCACGACCTGCGGGTCAATATTACCCAAATCATTCCGGTTGGCTTGTACCGGATTGTCGATGAACCGGTGGGAAGGGCGCATACGTTATCTTTTGCCCGCCGGAGTTGCCGCTGTTCGCTGAGGCGAAAGAGCGGGGGTGGATCGGGGCGGGTGTCTGCCCGGGAGATTACGGCTTCATGATGAAGCGCGTGCTGGCATGGGAGGGGACACTGTTATTTCGGCGGATGAGGGAGTGAGCGTTAATGGCAAGTTACTGCCCGCAAGCGTGCCGCTTGCAACGGATAAGGCGGGGGGCCAATGCGCGTTACCCATTCAGTGGCTATACGCTGGGAAAATGTGAACTGCTGCTCATGTCCGATGTAAGTGGCACGTCTTTTGATGGCCGTTATTCGGGCCGGTGAGTCTGTCGCAAGTAAGGGGCATCGGCCGGCGATCGTTTTCTGATTTCGGGTCTGGCAGCGGTATCCTCGGTGTTTGCGGTGTCATACGGCGGCGACGCTCTTTCATGAAAAGAGATACTTTCAGAAAAAAACGTATGTGGTAGAGCGAACAGTGGCCATTAAGATGAAAGGCAATAATGCGACCTCGGGCAAGCCGATCTTGTGCTACTAACAAATAAAAAGCCTTCTTATTTCAAGTAGGGTGGTGAGTGGAACACCGCAATCCACGCTTTCAGAAATCATGATACTCGTCGTCGACGACGATCCCATTGCCCGTGAGGTGACGCAGGAAATGCTGAATCTGTACGAAGCGCGGGTTCTAACCGCCCGAGATGGGGCGACCCTCTGAATTTAGTCGAGCTCACGGCGTTGATGGAACACACCACCGGGTATCCCCGATATCAAGATCGGTCTTCTATAGGTGGGCCTGTCGTTACTGGCCTCGTCCCCTACGGCGCATCTATATCCCCAAGGCCAACGGAAAGCTGCGTCCACTAGGCATCCCGACAATTCGAGATCGACCCATGCAAGCGCTGTATCTGCTGGCACTCGATCCGGTTGCAGAGACCCTGGCAGATGCCGGCTCCTATGGTTTCGGCGAGGGCGGAGTTGTGCGGACGCAATAGAGCGGTGTTTCACCACTCTGTACCGCCGCTCACCTTCGTGGGTTCTTGAGGGCGATATCAAGGGTTGCTTCAATAACATCAGCCCTAGCTGCCTTCTCGACCATGTCCCTATGGATGATCGATACTCCAGAAATGGCTCAAGTCTGGCTACCTTGAGAACCAAATGTTTTACGATACCATTTCGGGCACTCCGCAAGGAGGAATCATTTCGCCTGTGCTGGCAAACTTGCGCTCGATGGCCTCGAAAAGCGGCTTCCGAGGCGTTTCCCGTCTTAGGGCCGGGGTGTGGCGAGGCAAGACAGCGCAGGTGCACCTGATTCGCTACGCCGACGATTTTGTCATCACGGCGAACTCACTGGAGATTCTCGTAGACCGAGTGAAGCCGCTGGTTGAAGCGTTTCTGGCGGAACGTGGTCTGGTTCTCTCTCCGGAAAAAACCTTGATCACACATGTCAGCGAGGGTTTTGACTTCCTCGGCCAGAACGTGCGGCGCTATCCCAACGGCAAGTTGTTAATAAAGCCGTCCAGAAAAGCGTTCGCTCACTTCTAACCAAGGTTCAAGCGGTGGTCAAGCAGTTTTAGCGTGCACCAGCCGGCGCACTGATCGGGAGGCTCAACCTGATTATCCGGGGGATGGGCAAACTACCATCGGCGTTTGTATCCCAGTGGGTTTTCTCACGCATGGATCACATGATCTTCCATATCATCTGGCCTAGATGTGGGAATAAAAACTTTAGCCCTCTCTAACTTGTTTTTTCTTTATCCTCGTCTATAAATGAAATGAATTATGCGGAATGGCATTGTGAGGTAGACGATCCATTGCCAAATTTTTACTCGAGATAATCATGAGCTACAAAGATCGCGATATTTATGGCGTGTACAAAAAAACTACAACGAGCAGGAGGGCCCAGAACCCCGGCTAATGGGCGCGGATATGCTCATTGGAGAGGACGTCTATAACCGCGGGGATAAGGGTCTAGGTGCAGATGTTGCGCGGCCGGGCGGGTAAGCTTATTCGTTAGCCTGACATACAGGTAAGGAGATTTTATGTCAGAAAGAATCAATCTTGGTAAATCGGCTCCAGTGCTTTACCAAGCAGTCATTGGCCTTGAGAAGCTGGCGGCTGAGGCCGTTGCTTCCGCAAGCATCCCGGATGGCTTTTCACATCTGTTGCGCCTTCGTGCATCCCAACTCAACCAGTGCGCGTTCTGTGTCAGGATGCATACTCGAGATGCCCTATCCAGTGGCGAGTCAAGCGATCGCATAAGTGTTTTGCCAGCCTGGCGGGAAACTGGATATTTCACCGAAAAGGAACGCTCATCATTGGCACTGGTAGAAGCAATTACACTGATCTCTGACGGGCAAGTACCAGATGCCATCTATGAGCAAGCAGCAGCCAACCTGTCAAAGGATGAAATATCGGCTGTCGAGTGGCTTTCGGTAGTCATCAATGCTTGGAATCGCATTGCCATTTCCAGCCGTTATCCTGTGAAGGCGTGAGCATGGCTAACAATTCATTCCAGCCGAAGCCGCTTCTCGGCTCGGCTTAATTCAAGCGTTGGGCATGCCAAGGCCTTGGCAGAGTCTACGGGATTAACAACGAATTTTGTCCAAAGCACTCACTGCAGCCTTAACGGCACATACTAGCCCTGACTTGCGGACGACGAAATAAGGAGTTAAACATGAAGATCGTAGTAATTGGCGGAACCGGGCTCATTGGAACAAAGCTGGTGAACAAGCTTCGTCAGCATGGCCATGAGGTAGTAGCGGCGTCGCCCGCCTCGGGCGTCAACACCATCACTGGTGAGGGATTGGCTGAAGCTCTTGCAGGCGCCCAGGTTGTCGTCGACGTTGCGAACTCGCCTTCGTTCGAGGACAAGGCTGTTTTGGAATTCTTCGAGACGTCAGGTCATAACCTTCTGGCCGCAGAAGCGACCGCTGGCGTGAGACATCACGTTGCGCTGTCGGTTGTCGGCACCGACCGCCTTCTCGAGAGTGGTTATTTCCGCGGGAAGATGGCCCAGGAAAAGCTGATCAAGGCGTCAAAGATTCCCCACACGATCGTCCGCTCGACGCAGTTCTTTGAGTTCTTGGGCAGCATCGCTCAATCGGCAACGGACGGACAAACGGTGCGATTGTCTCCCGCTCTTGTGCAGCCCATCGCCTCGGATGACGTGGCTGCCGCGATGGTCGACGCCACGTTGGAGGCGCCGGTCAACGGCACCGTCGAGGTGGCCGGTCCCGAGCGGCTAAGTCTTGCCGAACTTGTCCAGCAATTCTTGATCGCAAAGCAAGACGCACGCAAGGTAATCACAGACGTCCACTCACGTTACTCCGGTGCGGAGTTGAACGATCAATCCCTCATTCCTGGTGATAACGCGCGCATCGGCCCGACGAGTTTTGAGGCATGGCTCCAGTCCAGCCTTCAAAAGTAAGCCAAGCTGGGTGAACACCCGGATAAAGCAATGCCCCAGACGGGCGATGAGCTGCGCGTTCACCTGTCCATGCTTTTCCGAAGAATATGCCTTCTGATCCGCGATTAGATAGATGGGGATGAGGGCATCCCGCGGTGGATTTGTATCCACTAATTTTTATCAATGAAGGAGAACACAATGTTTACTAGATTTCTCTGCGGAGTTGCCTTCGCAGCGCTCTCCGTAAGCGCATCTTCAGCCGATAACTTGCCCACTGATAAGTCCAAGGTAACGGTCGTGTTTGATCACGCTCTCCCGAATGTGCCCGGCAAGAGCATGAGAGGCGTGCTTGTCGAATACCAGCCAGGTGACTCATCGCCAGCACATACCCATCCAAAGTCGGCTTTCATCTACGCAACGGTCCTGGAGGGGGAAATTCGTAGCAAAGTAAATGACGGTCCGGAAAAGGTTTATCGCGCTGGCGAGAACTTCGCCGAACTCCCTGGCGATCATCATCGTGTCAGTGCAAATAACAGTAAGACTCAACCCGCACGCCTGCTGGCCGTCTTTGTCGTCGATACCAATGAAAAAAACCTGGTCAAGAACGACAAATAGTGAGATAAAAATCGCACATTAGATCGCGATGAATTCAACGCCATTCGATCTTCCCGCAAAACAAATGCGCGAATCTGGTTCAGGCGTTTCTTTCCGAGAAACCATGGCGGGGGGCTTCACTTTAGGTGTAACTGAGCCACGTGCTGGGGCGCAGGCAACTACACTATTGACGATGCACGCAACCATCCACATTGAAGACATTAAGACCTTCACTGCCGACCCCCAGCACAAGGCCGGTCTCACTGGACACATTGATTTCCCTCCGTTTGGTCTAGCGATTCCAGCCGAGTCCGGCGTATTCAGCCTTTTTATGCCAAGTGGCGAACTGGCGTTGACATTCATGGTATATGAACTGGGGTTTCGACATGGCGGCAAGTCTTACTACCTGGCTGGTAAAAAACGGGTACGGCTGGGTGGATTTTGGAAGCTGTGGGGCGAGACGACCACATTGTATAGCACGCTGCACGAAGGTGTCGATTCCACGGGGCCGGTGGTAGGTGCAGGAATTTTGCGCCTTGGTATGATCGAATTCGTGAAGATGCTAACCACTGCCCACGCCACCAACGCGGCTACCAAGCGAGAGTCAGCGGGAGCTTTATGGCAATTCTTTAAATTCTTCGCGGCTAAGCTGATGCATACCTATATTCTGCAGCGACCGGATTGAGGTTTCCAGAGCTTTAATGACTCAAATTGCAGGGAATGTTTCGCGCTCAGGCAAGCGTCCCGACGCGAATGGTTGATGGTAAAAAATCGACTGGAAGCGTTCAGCGACGGTGTCATTGCTGCCATCATCACCATCATGGTGCTGGAAATGAGGGGTGCCGCATGGAGATGATCTTGCTGGCACTGCACCACCTAATTCCGGTATTTATTAGCTACGTGCTCAGCTTGGTCTATGTCGGCATTTACTGGAACAATCACCACCACCTGTTTCATGCCGTACAAGAAGATAAATGGACCCATTCTGTGGGCCAATCTGCACCTGCTTTTCTGGCTTTCTCTTCCCCCATTTGTCACCGGCTGGATGGGCGAAAATCACTTTTCCACATTGCCGGGCGGTTTATGGCACGGTTCTGTTAATGGGTGCCATCGCCTATTCCATCCTGGAGCTTGCACTCATCAGGTTTCAGGCAAAGGATTCGCAGCTGGCTAAGGCGGTTGGTCAAGACTTTAAAGGAAAGACATCTTTAGTGTCTATCAATCAGACCAAGGGCAATAGTTCTGGTTTGGTCTTTTTTTGCAACAGAGCCCGCTATTACATACAAGTCGGGTCAAGGCTGCCGTACGGCTCTTTCTGTATCGGACAAAGTCTCCAGCCAGGCTTGAATGTCAGCTTTAGCCTGTTCGGTCAATGTGACAAAGCCCGCGATTGCCCCGGCGGCATCCGGCGAAACAGTGTTTTGTGACAGATTAAACGAGCGGTTGGCAATCAGCCGATAATCTCTCGCAGCGAGAGCGCTAACCATCAGACTCATGACAACGCGTGCCTGATTCGAAGTTTCAAATTGTTGTTCGAACTGCGTCAGTTTTATCTGTACCGTGAACGGCCGTTTACCGTTTATCGTCAAGCGACGTTCCAATAAAGCTGGGAGCGGCGCTTCCCAGCGATCCGAATTGTAATAGCGGATGACGGTTGCATCTTCGTAAAGCAAGCGGTAGCGTATCCGCTCATCCCATAGCCAGACCGGCGCATCGAGTGTAACCGCGGTGCCTTGCGCCATGGATATTGCCATCGGGCCTAGATCGTGCCTTACCGGCAAGCCGTGGTTGGCACCGATGCTGCAAGCGGAAACCGTTGCCATCAATGTTATCGCTATCAAGCCAGGTGATCGTGTCATTGCGTTGCCTTGAATCCCGGTTCGCCGGGTCCGTGTGACAGGGGTTCGGCCCCCAGTAAAAAGGCTTGCGGATCGGTTTCAAGCATTGTCACCACGCGATCGAAACGATGTATGGCGACCTGCATCTGCAGCATGAGAGCGTTGGCTCTCGGCATGGTTGTTTGCAGTAGTTGTTGACCTACGGAAGTGCCGGCTTGCATTAGTTCGCCTGATTGTTGGGAAAGCGCTGTCAGTTCTTGCCGCATTTGCCGGCTCAATTGCTTGAATTCATCGGTCAGTTCATTTACCTCGGACAGCGCGCGACGCGCATCCGCCGTTAGCGCCGGCACTTGGGTCAGGGCTCTGTCGGCGCTGTTCTGCAATGTGTTGAACCGGCCCGTGGCGGATTCGATATTGATCAGAATCTGTTTCATTTGATGGATATTGTTTTTATCCAGGAGCTGATTCAGCCTGAGTACGAGTTCATGGGTTTCTTTGACCGTATCCTCACCAGCATCCGATAACCGATCGATAAGCGAGGGCTTGATCGGAATGCGGGTGTCGGGATGTTCGCCGCTCGGCAGCGTTTCAGGATTGTCGCCGCTATCCTTGAGGGCTATTCGCGTCAACCCGGTCACGCCCTGAAGCTCCAATGTCGCATAAACGCCGCGGGTAAATCGCACTACGCTATCCACTTCCATCGGCACGACGATCACGCCGGGATCATTTGTGTCGAAACGTACGGCGCTGACCTTCCCGACGTCGATACCGCGGTAGTAAACGGTGGAACCGGCCTTGAGTCCGGTCACCGAGTCGTGGGTCGCGGCCACATAGGTATGCGTTTGATGCTGGCCACCGCCGAGCCAATTAACAATGATGACAATACCAATGATTAGTGTTGCCATGAACAATCCGGTCATTACAGCAAAGCTGTCTTTACCCATGACCTGCCTCCATTGAACTGAATATCAGCTGCGCACGATTGCCATGAAAAAATTCCTGAACAAAAGGATGGTCGCAGGCGAGCACCTTGTCCAGCGTGTCCAACGCGACCAGTCGATGTTCTGCCAGTACCCCTATTTTCATGCATAAATCCCGCAAAATATGCAAATCGTGCGTGACCATGATCACCGTGAAATCAAGTTCTTGATGCAGTTGCCGCAGCAGGGTGACGAAAGCCTCGCCAGAGATGGGATCGAGTCCTGAAGTCGGCTCGTCCAATAATAACAATTGAGGTTCCAGAATCAGGGCCCGGGCCAAGGCGGCACGTTTGACCATGCCGCCGGACAATTCGGACGGTTTGAGCATGGCGTCACGCGTTTTCAGTCCCACCATCGCCAGCTTCATGAACACCATTTGCGAGACCAGTTCCTCGTCGCCGATATGCAGTTCCCGCAGTGGAAATGCGATGTTGTCAAAAATGTTCAAGGCGCTGAACAACGCCCCGTTCTGAAATAATACGCCGGTATCATTGCGCCGCTGCCTGCATTCGATAGCGGAGGCTTCCTGGACTGGCTCACCCAAGACTTTCAGGCTGCCCCGGCTGGGTGTTTCCAGACCAATTATCTCGCGCAGCAAAGTGGTCTTACCGCTGCCGGACGCACCCACCAGTCCAAGTATTTCGCCGTTTTCAAGACAAAAACTGATATCCTGATGAATCAATTGTTCGCCGAAATAAGTCCAGATGTGCTCAAGCTCCACGGCGCAAGATTTTTTCACGGAAACCCCACATTTTTGAACAGAATGGAAAACAGGGCATCCATCAAAATCACCACGGTGATTGTCACTACTACGGAATGTGTGGTTTCATTTCCCAGACTCTCGGTGTTGGGCTTGATCGAAAAGCCGTAATGGCAGGCGATCATGGCGATCATCATGCCAAACGTAACCCCCTTGGCTAGACCGATATAAAAATTAACGATTGGCACCGCCTTGGGCAGTTGATCGAGAAATTGCTGATAACCGATATCCAGCGTCAGTTGCGCGGAGACCATGCCGCCGATCAAGGCCATCGCATCGGTCCAGACGATCAGCAATGGCAAGGCTATGGACAACGCGATCACTTTCGGCAAAACCAGCCGCAATGAATGAGAAATACCGAGCGCCGCCAGAGCGTCGAGTTCTTGGGTAACGCGCATGATGCCGATTTCGGCGGTCATGGCCGAACCGGAACGGCCAGCGACCAAAATAGCCGTAAGCATCGGCCCCAGTTCCCGTATGATGCTGAGCCCGAGCAGGTCGATAATGTAAATTTCCGCGCCGAACCGTTGCAGTTGCAGTGAAGAAAGATAACTTATCGAGATGCCGACCAGGAAGCCGACCAACGCAGTGATGCCCAGGGCGCTGACACCAGCCTTATAAATCGTTGACGAGATTTCCTTATAGGGCGTGGCGCGGGGATGCCGAAACAAATAAACAGAATCAACAATCAACCTGCCGAACAAAGTCAGCCAGGCGCGCATGTGTTGATAAAATCCCCGGAGCGGCACCTGCCCATAGCGCAACACCTCGGCAAGATTGGATAGCGTGGGCTGGGTCGGAATTTTACGGTAGTGGCAATATTCGAATAATCGCCGGTGTTCAGGGCGCATGATCAGATCCGCCGGCAGTTTTTCACCCCAGGCCTGCCAGAGCAGAAAAGCGGCCGCACTGTCCAGCCGTTCGATTTGGCTGATATCCCATTGTTTATCCATGTCAACGGCGAGTTTTTTAATGGACTGGCGAAGTGCCGGGTCTGCCACTAGTGTGCGCAGACTCCATGGCCCAACTAGCACTACCAGCTTGCCACCGGATTCCTTTGGGAGTATCAGGACAGGCTTTTCAGCGTTGATTATCGCCTCATCAACCATTAAGAATGCTGTCCCCCTTAGTTACGGCAAAGTTGGTTAGCTTGGATGCCGCGAAATGTCCCAGACCTCTTCTTCGAACGAGGTCGAAGTTTCGACTGATTATCTTAGGATGGATGATCCCACCGTTACTTCATACAGAATTTCACGATCTGAATTCCAGTCCTTTTTCTATTTGTAGAGCAGAAACAGAAAATCACAAGATTACAGGGCGCGATGAAAATGGAGCAATAAGTTAACGATCCTGCATTGTTGATAAAATATGTTATCAATTTTAACAACCGGGTAAAGTAAACTGAAAGTGCGCGCTTCCCGAGCAGCCAGCCTTCACCTTTCATCAAGTCGAATTCGAGTCCGCTTGTGCCTTATCAAACCCGCTACCGTTATTCTGGGCAATTGTGGGGGATGTTCAACAGTGTTTTCTTCCGCCTGTGCTTCGGTTGTAATAGCACGATAGGGTATTTTCGGATCAAGCAATGCATTGGCGGATAACACGTGAAAGACTTAATAGACACATGTTCTCCTTGCGAATGTGTTTTGCAAACACAAGCACGTACACCGCCTATTAATATCAGACCGTCTCAGCCTCAGCACAACTTGTGGTTGTTATTTCGTCAATAGCCTCCACATATTTCTTCAATTTCAAGCACGGCATTTCAAGCACGGCAATAACAACGGCGGGGTGATGCCGGATGGGTTTGTGGCGGAATCCCGGGCGGATGAAATCATTTTTTTCCAGAGTGAAAAAAACGCTTGATTCCCACGGCATGCAGTCTATAATCCGCATAATTTTTCCGGCGTGTTAACTCAGAAACAGGAGGTCATCATGAAAAGCAAAGCAAACTACTTCGGTGCGGCTGATCTGGTAAATATCCATATTCCCGTTACGTAGCAACTTTTCAAGGACGACTCTCATGCAAATGCGCACCACCGCTCTACGTCAAGAAGTAGAGGCCGAAGAAGTATTCGACACCCACCCCGAAGTCCGTCTGGATTTTAAGCATGTCCAGGCAGCCCTGAAAAATGGCTACACCAAGCCGTTCCTGCTCGTAGACAGCAACATCGTCCGTGACAAAGCCCGCCGTTTCAAAGTTGCGATGCCACGGGTGCATCCCCACTATGCAGTCAAGGCGAATCCTGATCCGCGCGTACTCAAGACGCTGATCGAGGAAAACGTCGGATTTGAAATTGCCTCTATCTCCGAACTCGACCTATTGCTTGGCATCGGGGTGCCAGCTGCCGAGATTTATTACAGCAATCCAATAAAATCCCGGGCTTATCTCGAATATGCCGCGTCCAAAGGTGTGGAGTGGTATGTGCTGGATAGCGTGGAAGAGTTGCGCAAAATAGTGAGCGTCAAGCCGAACGCAAAGATGTATGTGCGCATTGACACGCCAAACATCGGCAGCGACTGGCCGCTCGCGGGGAAATTTGGCACGCATGCGGCCGAGATCAAAGACATCATCAATGAAGCGGCAAAACTTAAGGCTGATCTTGCAGGGGTTACATTTCACGTAGGGTCGCAGTGTCGCAATCCCCAGAACTGGAGAGTAGGCATCGAACGGGCTAAAAAGGTATTTGCGGACATGCGTCATGTGGGTCTGACGCCGCGTTTGCTGAATATCGGCGGTGGCTATCCCGTGCGTCACGTCAAGCCCATCCCGTCGATAGAAATAATCGGAGAGGTGGTGAACGAGGCCATCGCGGATTTTCCGGAAGATATCCGCATTATGGCCGAACCGGGGCGTTATCTCGTATCCGATGCTGCTTATTTCGTCTGCCGCGTAGAGGGTACTGCGACGCGAAACGGCAAGCGCTGGATGTACTGGGACGCAGGCGTGTTTGGTGGTTTAATCGAGGTTACGGAAGGCCTCCGTTATGAGATTCTGTCGGACCGCAAGGGGCTCAACATCCAATGGGCCATTGCCGGACCGACCTGCGATTCGGTCGATATCCTCATGCGCGACGAGATGCTGCCGGAAGATATGCAGGAAGGCGATTTCATCTATGTCCCCAATGCCGGTGCATACACTACGGCCTACGCCAGCAACTTCAACGGCTTTCCGCTACCAGACGTAATGGTGTTGTAAAGAGAGGAGTTAGCGTAAAAGCAGAACCTGATCAAATAAAAATAGATGGCGGGGCAGAAGCTTGTCCCGCCATCATTTTTTCGGATCGGTTGTACGGTCAAACACGACAAAGTGATATTCCAGCCCGCTGTCATCCAAATGTTTCTCGCGTGAGACTTCAATCCATTCTGCATAGTTGAATTCGGGAAACAGCACGTCCCCCTCGAAATCCCTCTGAATCTCGGTAATATATAACCTGTCACACATCGGCAAGGTTTGGCGAAATATTTCCGCGCCGCCTATGACAAAGCTTTCTCTATCCGCGACCCGACCGCCGATGACATTGTTACAGGCTTCCAGCGCTTCAGCGATCGAATTTACCACGAGCGCGTCATTGACCGCGTACCCTGATTGACGTGTGACAATAATACAGATCCGTCCTGGCAGCGGCCTGCCGATCGATTCATAGGTTTTACGCCCCATGATGATGGGATGGCCCATCGTAAGGGTTTTGAAGTGCTTCAGATCAGCAGGCAGCCGCCAGGGCAATGCGTTATTCTTGCCGATGACGCGGTTCCATGCCATCGCCACAAGAGCGGAAAGGCGCGGCCTCATACCGCCACCGGCGCCTTGATTGCCGGATGCGGGTCATAACCTTCCAAAGTGAAATCTTCGTACCTGAAATCAAAAATGTCATGGATTGCGGGATTTAACTTCATTATCGGCAGTTTTCTTGGTTCCCGCCCTAATTGTTCGCGTGCCTGGGCAAGATGGTTGAGATAAAGGTGCGCGTCGCCGAAGGTGTGCACGAAATCCCCCGGTTTCAAGTTGCAGCTTTGAGCCACCATGAGGGTGAGCAGCGCATAGGAAGCGATATTGAACGGCACACCCAGGAAAATATCGGCGCTGCGCTGATAAAGCTGGCAGGAGAGTTTTCCATCGGCAACATAAAACTGGAAAAGAGCATGACACGGTGGCAATCTCATCTCATGCAATTCGCCGACATTCCAGGATGACACTACGATGCGCCGTGAGTCGGGGGTATTCCTGATCTGCTCGATGACTTGCGCAATCTGATCGATATGCCCGCCGCCAACGCTGTCCCACGAACGCCATTGGTGCCCGTAAATCGGACCCAGCTCGCCGTTTTCGTCGGCCCACTCGTTCCAGATAGAAACCCCATGTTCATTAAGAAACTTTATGTTGGTATCACCTTGCAGAAACCATAGCAGCTCATAAATGATGGACTTCAAGTGGCATTTTTTAGTCGTAACGAGCGGAAAGCCTTCGGCGAGGTCGAACCGCATCTGGTGACCAAATATGGAGAGTGTCCCCGTGCCCGTGCGGTCGGATTTTTTATATCCATGCTCGAGCACACGTTGCATGAGTTCAAGATATTGGCGCATAGATAGTCAAAACCTGAAGAGGCTGCCGTGCAGCCAGAGGGAAAAATGGCCTATACTTATCGCAAATTTTCTTGCTAAGGGATAGCCGTCAATGCTCGCAACGCTTATACAGCATGCATCGCCGCTCACCATGTCTACCATGGCTAAGCACATTCTGGCTGTGCTTCCCAAGCTGGATAAATTACCGGATAAGCTTTCCGATAAACCCGAGGTTTTTGGTACAGGTGTACTGGAAGCCATATTGATGCGTCGCGAGATGCAGCCAGGGGAAATCAGCAATACACCGATTGCCGGCAACCTTGAAAACGGCGCATTATGCGTCTGGGCCATGGTCGATTCAAGCAAATCCGTATTCGACCAGCAGACAGCCATGCGGAAAGCGGTGCAATTGTTGTTGGAGGAAAGCCCTGCGGAAATTCATCTTGTGGTTTACGGTAATAGCGGTGAGAAGCACGCTCTCGTACAACTGGCGATATATACGGCGTGGGTTAACGGCGCCCTGTTACCATCGCGGAAAACCGACAGAAGAGGTGCAGAGGCACGGCCGCTTGCTCATATTGTACTGCATGGATATGACGAGCCGGACAGTTTTGCGCTATTGAAGGCCAAAGCGGAAGGCAATCTGCTCACCCGCGAACTGACGGTGCTGCCTCCCAATGAACTTACCCCATCACTTTATCGCAAACGTCTCTCCAAGCTCGCAAGCAGTGAAGGCTGGAAGCATACTGAACTCGATGTTAACGCACTGCGCAAGATAGGTGCGGGTGCATTTATCGCCGTGGCACAGGGCAGCGATACGGAAGACGCTGCCATTGTGCATTTGCAGCGCCGGGTCAAGAATGCGGCGAAAACCGTAGCGCTGGTTGGCAAAGGCATCTGCTTCGATACCGGGGGCCACAATTTGAAACCCGCCCGGCACATGCATGGAATGAACGAGGATATGAATGGTTCGGCAGTAGCGCTGGGATTGCTCACGGCTGCAACGCGCGCCAATATCCCGGTAAATATCGATTGTTGGCTCGCCATTGCCCAAAATCTCATCAGTCCTCATGCTTATAAGCAAAACGATGTCATCCCCGCATTAAATGGAACTACGATCGAAATTATCCATACCGATGCCGAAGGCCGGATGGTACTGGCGGATACGCTGACTCTGGCGGCGCGCGAGAAACCCGACGTAATGATTGATTTCGCGACATTGACCGGGAGCATGCATACAGCGCTCGGATCCCGCTACAGCGGGATTTTCAGCAACCGGGATGATCTGGTGCAAAAGGCCTTAGCTGCAGGGAAATCAAGCGGCGAGCGAATCTGGGCGTTTCCGTCCGATGCCGACTATGACGTGGAGCTCGAAAGTAAAATCGCGGACATCAAGCAGTGCACACTGGAGGGCGAAGCCGATCACATTCTCGCTGCCCGATTTCTCAACCGGTTCGTGGACGATTTGCCCTGGTTGCATATGGACCTCTCCGCGAGCAATAACAAGGGCGGGTTGGGGGCCGTCGGAAGCGACGTTACCGGCTTCGGGGTGGCGTGGGGAATTGATATGCTGGCGTACCTGTGCGGCGGCTCTCCGGCAGATAATTCGATTGCCTCTTCCAAGGGATAATTGTTTAAGGATGAACTTCTTGAAATTCATGGCCAAGTTTATGTCCGGTCAGTCAATTTGCAATATGATCTTGCCGGTCGTGTGGCCGGTTTCGATCAGCCGATGAGCTTCGGCAGCATCTTGCAGCGGCAGCGCATGATTTATATGAATTTTGAGGATACCCTGCTCGAATAGTTTTGCGCCGCGCTCAAGTATCCGGGTTTGTTCGACGCGCCTGGAATGCAAGCCGAAGTAGAGCGGAGCCGTCATTTGCACATACCCGATGATCAGGTTGCGCAGTCGTGCCGTATTGGTATATTTGCTGTCGCAGCCGGCCGATAGGAGTGTCACGATCCGGCCGTATAGCTGGGTTGCAGCGAATGATTTGCAGAACGTTTCTCCGCCCACCGTATCCAGCGTGAGCTGTACACCCGAGCCGCTGGTCCAATCCATCACGGCTTCAACAAAATCCTGCTGGCTATAGTTGATCGCCAGGTCCGCGCCCAGGGACCGCACAAACACCGCCTTTTGGGGACCTGAAACCGTGGTTGCCACGCGCGAATCGAAGTAACGGGCAAGCTGAATTGCAATATGACCAACGCCGCCCGCCCCCGCGTGGATCAGCGTTGACTGGCCCTTCTGCAAATCGCCGCGGTCCAGCAGGCCTTCCCATGCCGTAATCAATGCCAGCGGTATGCCGGCGGCTTCCAGCATGGAAATGTTTTTGGGTTTCAGCGCAAGATAATCTTCCCGCACGACTGTGTATTCGGCATAAGTGCCTGGTGCGCCGCCCAAACCATTGTTGAAGAAAAATACCTCATCGCCTGGCCGCACGCGTGTGACCGAACTGCCGATCGCTTCCACTACCCCGGCGCCATCGCAACCGAGGATCGAAGGCAAATTGCCGGGGTAGTACATATTGAGTCTACGCACTTTGGTATCGATGGGGTTCACGCCGGCGGCATGGAGCTTTACCAGTACATCGGATGCATCGGTGATTCCGGGTTTCGATACGTCGGCAATTTTTAATACATCCGGATCACCCGGAGTGTTCATCAGCACGGCTCTCATGATTTTTTCCTTTATCGCGGTATGTATTATGAGTTTCCCGTTGGGGCGGTGGCCGAAATGCCGGTGCAGGGAACGCGATAGCGCCAAACGGGGATATGTTAAACTTGACACCTTGATTTTACGAGAGAAATAAAATGTCCGGCAATACGCTTGGTAAGCTGTTTTGCGTGACCTCATTTGGCGAGTCCCACGGTCCAGCCATCGGTTGCGTAGTGGACGGGTGCCCGCCGGGGATGGAATTGTCCGTAGAGGATATCCAGCGAGATCTGGATCGCCGGAAGCCCGGTACTTCACGCCATGTAACCCAGCGGCGTGAAACTGACACAGTGGAGATTCTATCTGGCGTGTTCGAGGGCAAAACCACGGGAACACCTATCGCGCTGCTGATCCGCAACGAAGATCAACGCAGCAAGGATTATAATAAAATCATGGACGCGTTCCGTCCCGGCCATGCGGACTACGTCTACTGGCAGAAGTATGGGATACGTGATTACCGCGGCGGGGGACGCTCTTCAGCCCGCGAAACCGCCGTAAGGGTTGCGGCAGCCGCTATTGCGAAAAAATGGCTATTCATGAAATATGGTGTGGTCATACGCGGCTATATGTCGCAATTGGGACCAATCGAAATTCCATTCAAACAATGGAAAGCGGTTACTCAGAACGCATTTTTTGCCGCTAATGCGGACGTGGTTCCCCGTCTGGAAGAATTCATGGATAAGCTGAGGAAATCGGGTGATTCGGTGGGCGCTAAAATCGCCGTAGTAGCGGAAGGTGTGCCGGTCGGCTGGGGTGAGCCAGTGTACGATCGCCTGGATGCGGAAATTGCGTATGCGATGATGAGCATCAATGCCGTCAAGGGGGTGGAAATCGGTGCCGGGTTTGCGGCGGTGGCTCAGAAAGGGACTGAACACTCCGATGAGATCACGCCAGAGGGATTTCTGAGCAATAACGCTGGGGGCATACTCGGGGGCATCTCCAGCGGCCAGGATATCGTTGTGAATATCGCCGTCAAACCCACTTCCAGTATTCGCCTTGCGCGACGCTCGATAGATAAGGCTGGCAATCCGGTGATAGTTGAAACTCACGGCAGACACGACCCCTGCGTTGGTATTCGCGCGACTCCCATCGCTGAAGCAATGTTGGCGCTGGTACTGATGGACCATGCCTTGCGCCATCGTGCGCAAAATGCGGAAGTCATGTGTACGACACCGAAAATCCCTGGCAAGACGGCTGGTTAGCCGCCTCGATTTAATATCAGCCGATTTTTACTATTATCCGGAAGACTCGAAACCTCCAAACTTCTGAAGGGCTCGATATTCAAGTAATGTTCCCGCTTGATTGAGGGGAAAGCCAGGGGAGGAACTTCGGGCTTCAGTCGCGTATGCTTCCTTCCTCCTTATCCTCCTTCCTCCTTATCCGTCCCAGGCGCTTACTCGGATTGATCGTTGTATCAGTGCCTGGGGCTATACCTTTAAATAATCCCTGAAAGGTGATTCATCGGCCGAGGCAGGGATGCCTATAAGGAATCCCTGGGCATAGTCGATCTGCATATTTTCCAGCACAGAAAGCGTAGCCGCAGTTTCCACGAACTCGGCCGTTGTCTTCTTCCCGAACCCTCTCGCCACATCGCACAGGGCTTTGACCAGGATCTGATCATCCGGACTATCGGCCAGATTGCGGATGAACGAGCCGTCGATCTTCACAACGTCAATCGGAAGCTGCCTGATGTAATAGAAGGAGGAAAATCCGACGCCGAAATCATCCAGCGTAAAACTGCAACCGAGTTTTTTAATCGTTTGCATGAGTTCCTTCGCCGCGGGCAAATCCTCCAACGCTGCCGTTTCGGTTATTTCGAACATAAAGTTTGACGGATCTGCGTCATAGTGGCTAAAGGCCTCGTTCAGGATTGATAACAACTCTGGATCATGAAACGCATGGGCCGACAAGTTTATCGAGAATCGGACGCGCTGCCCGCGATGCTGGATTTGTGCTGAGTGCGCAATGGATTTTCTCAATACCATGTGATCGATGGCATGAATAAGTCCAGTTTGTTCCGCCGCCGGTATAAAAAGATGAGGAGCCAGCACTGTCCCGTCATCATCGATCATGCGCAGCAGCACCTCATAGTGATCGATGGTCTTGTCTCTAATATGCATGATGGGCTGGAAGTGGAACAAAAACTGATCATGCAAAAGGGCATACTCGATTTTTTCCTTCCAATATACGAGGGTATGCATGCGCTCCCGGGTCTTCTCCTCATTGGAAAACAGGTGCCATCCCCCCCGTCCCGCTTCCTTGGCCTGATACATCGCCAGGTCCGCCGCTGCCAGCAGATCATGTACATTGTTTCCATGCTCGGGAAAGAGTGCGATGCCTATGCTGGCAAGTGCCTTGTGGGTTCGGCCGTTTACGGATATCTTTCCCTGGCTCAGGCACGCAAGGGCGTTTTTTGCCACTTCTATTGCACCTTCCGCAGTGGTTTGGGGCAAAATTACCGCGAATTCATCTCCCCCCAGACGCCCGAGTATATCCACGTTGCGGATACTGCTGAGCAACATGCGCGCAACCATCTTCAGTAACGCATCGCCCGCCTGGTGTCCGCTTGTATCGTTGATATACTTGAACTGGTCCAAGTCGAAAAAGAGCAGTGCGCCCGAATGTTTGTAGCGGGCGGCGAGATTCAGCATCTGTTCCAGCTCTTCCTGAAACCGGCGGCGGTTAAACAAATCGGTCAGCGGGTCATGATCGGCCAGCCAGGCAAGCCGGCCTTCTGCCCGTTTGTGTTCCGTCATATCAAGGCCGACCGATAATATCGCCGGGTCATCGGCTGTATGCCGCGTCAAGCGGGAATGCAGCCAAAGGATATTTCTTACCGATGTGTCCTTACCCAAAATATTGGCTTCGTGGCGCAGTTGATCTCTTCGCTCGCCGCGTATTTCCTCAAGATGAGTGCTTAGATCGTGCAGATTCCCGTCAAGAGCGAAAAGACTGATGAACGGCTTTCCTTTCAGCTCCTTTTCTGCGTATTGAATGAGTGTTTCGCCGTGCGCATTTAATGTGAGGATTTCACCATTTGCATTTTGCGTAATCACAATCACCTGCGCTATATCCAGCAGATGTGTAATGAAGTCCCTCTCTTTGCTCAATTCATCCATTTTTCTCGCCAATATCCGCGTCCTGTCGGCGACCTGCTCTTCGAGTTTTTCGAGCTGATAAGACAGGGCGACCGCTGTTTCGTCCAGCATATCAATTTCATCTTTAAGCAATTGTTTCTGATTGTCGGAATAAAGTGCGGTACGAAAATCCTGAAAACTACTGCGAGCGAGCAGCGGTAGGGTAAAAACGATGTGCTTGAGCCGGGATAACGGCTTTGTAAGGATGACAAACAACAGGATTTCGGACAGTATGAGCCCCACCAGTCCTATCATGACGCTCTGCTGTGTCGAGCCTTGAATGGTGCGTATTGTGGAGGTGATATCGGAGACGACTATCAGCTTCGCTTTATCCAAGGCACCAATTTTTTCCAGGCGTAGCGGTTTTACCTGAAAGTACTGGTTGTTCCAGAAAACCTGAACACCCGGTTCCAGGCTATCGAAATCCCTGTATAGCTCAGCGGCTTTATTGAGAATTGCAACGTTCATCTCCCTGCTGTGCGCCGCGACCTGAAAATTCCAATTTGCGATCCTCATATCGCTACTACTGGCCCTGTTACCCTGTTCTTTCAGCAGCAAGCCGATATGCGATCCTGAAATATCCTTGAATCCCAGAACGACATCGACCAGGGGAATTCCTATCACGACAACGCCCACATTATTCCCCTCCACCAGCAATGGCGTCACGGCGAATTGCGTACAGCTTTTCTCACAACTGAGGGGGCTGATAGGCTGCTCTCTCGCATTGGCTTTTCCGACCCAGCCCAGCATTACATTTTCTTCAGCATAAGATTCCGAATGTCCCCAATTCGCCAGGAGCCGATTGGCGCTGTCATAAAAACGGATCATTTCGATATCCTTGTTAAGCTGCAAGGGCGCCCAGTAGGGATCGAATGTTTGAGCGATGTTCGCCCCGTTATTTGCGAGCAAAGCGGTATTCATCCCTTCCAAAAAAGGGATCAATTGGGCGAGCTGATGCAAATTCTGTGAGATCTGATCAATTAACCCCTCAACTTCGCGGGCATAACGCTGATGCTGCACGTCTCTTTGATTCTCAAAGTCATGCATTAAGCTTCGGTATGTAATCGCGGTGAACGAAACGACGATAGCGATCAATATCAGGCTGCTTAACAATAAAACTTTCCACTTGAGGCCAAGAAACTTTCGGTCAGGGTTTGCGATGCCGCCAAGCTGAACCATGCCTTTTTGTGGATTCTTTCCCATCAGGTTGGGCTAGAAGCGGTAAGAACCGAGGATGGAGAATAGATTCCAGTGTTGAGCCAGGTCACTGGAAACGGGATTATCGAGCGTGGAGAGCCAGCCGGTCCCATTCACACGATGATATTCCGCACGGAGCATGAACTCCGGCGTAATGCTCCAGCGCAGACCGACAGTGATATCCTTGGCGAAACGGTTGTAGGCCTGGCGTCCTGCCCTTGCCGCCGCCCACTTCGTCCCATGGGGATCGCTGCCATCGGTATACAGAACATCGTAGCGGACGATCCCTTCCCACTCCGGGGTAATGCGATAAGCTCCCTGGAAATAATAGCTTTCTCCGGTAAAATCCATGTTGGGCAGAGCTGGACCGAAGTTCTTGTATTCAAGGTGTCTTAAAGCATATTCTGCAGTGAGGCTCCAGCGCTCCGCGTTATACTGCGCGGAGAAAACCAGTGGGGTAAAGCGAACCGAACCGTCTTTGAGGACGTCTCCCGTCCCTGGAGAGAAGCCCATATTAAGCTGAGTAGCACTTACTGCAAAGCGAATACGCCCGCCATCGAGTTCGTAGTTCACCCGGCTGACATAGGATATCTCCGGCGTCAGGTGGCCGGAAAATAGTCTGCCGAACACCGCTGCCTCAGCTTCTGTTCCACGGACCAGTGGGCGTACAACCCCGCCCTGGAAGGAAATGTCACCCAGATCCGAGCGGTATTCGCCATATAAATGCATGCCGTCCGCAGCGATGGCGAGCTTGCGTGTACGGTCAAAATAAATGGATTGAGGCAGCAGAATGCTCGGCCGCGTGAAAGGAACATCGCGTGTGTCATTATAAAAACCCAAGGGATTTTTCATTCTGCCCAGGCGTATTCCCAGTTGACCGTTTTCTCCGGTGTAATAGGTATAGTCCACGAACCCATAATCGAGCCGGATATTGCCGGTGCTGCCCTTGCCCGCCCAGCGGGACAGCCCTTGCACCGAGAATTGCAAATTGGTCAAGGGCCGCATCGAAGCATTCAGCCCGAGTTCCCGGAAATCAAAGCTTCCGCTATCCGAGCTGCTTTTCCCAAACACATTATTATCCGAACTTTTCAACCAGGATTGGCTGGCGAAACCATGAATTTGCAGATTCTGCGGCAGATTTTGTGGCATTGGCAGTTTTTGAGCGTTAGCGCCACCGCCCCAAAAAAGAGTCGACATGGCAATCAGCCCTGTAAGCCACGAAAAGCGTGCGCGCCGGCGGCTATTTGATCTGGAGTACATTGACTCGGCCATCTGTTTTGGATTTGGTTAAATAACCGATTGCCCCGGGCGTACCGGCAACCCGTGCGAGCATTTCTTCGGGGGAAGCTACAGTATCGGGCGCCTGGCCTGTACCTGAAAATACCAGCCGATCCCAGGCCGAACGCAGTTGGTATGGAAAAACGTTGAGCTTTTCCTTGGAAAAAGCAGCATGCAAAGGGGCATCATCGGCCATCACAAACACCCTGATGGCCGTGCCGTCCGACCAGGTGTGAAGGCGCATGCCGAAGATGGCACGCAAGGAAGTCTTGGAAAGCGTTTTCTCGGCAACGCTGGGGTTGGCTATGACCTCGTAGGGCTCAGTTGCCGACGCAATGCGTGGAGCAAATATGCTGAGCAACAGGCATACCAGGAAGAGATAACGGCCAGAATTTCTGTTAATTGTCACAATTGGTATTATTTATCTGGCATTCTTTTGATACATTGAAATCGGCTGAGCGCGGGCTGCCCGGTAGAAAATGAATTGGACTGCCAATCTTGAAATGCACGGATAGGTGGAGCTTGCCCCTGAGGTGTTCTATTCCAGGGTTTGGGTTTTTGTATATTGTACCGATGAAGCTTCTCGCGACCGCTTCGCAGACGCCGGCCGTACTCTGCCGTAATCGGTAACCAACTGCCAAAACTGGTAGTGGTTTGTATACATCCTTTCCAACATTTGGGCTAAATCGGTGTAATAGGGACGGCGAAAGCCATGGTGATCGATTATCGGTCCAACAGGGTCGAGCTGTAACCCATAAAGTCCCAGTAATCTATTCAAGGCAGGTTCCATAACCGACAACCAGTGGTTGATATTGTGTTCGACCGACATGCGGATAATGCCGACGGCAAGCGCCAACATGGGGTGGGGGAAGCGACGTTGAACCGTGGGGGACCATTTTTCGACGCGCGTTCCATTCTCCAAAGCGTGGAGTAGTTCATCTCTTCGCCGGCTGAACCGGCGTACAACGACCAAACGCGATATCTCTCCAGTGTTTTGCCGCGGCAATTTGCTGGTATCCATCAGCGCGGGATCAAATCGGGTATGCAGTTCCGTAGGAAACAATTTATTTGAATCAAGAGGATCCGATTGTATCAACCGCGCAGTTCCAACAAATTCACCGGATGGGCGATGCCGCAGTAAAATGTGCGATGAATGGCGGTCATAGTCGTCGCTTTCCATGTTCTCGGGATAGCTTGCGGCCTCAAAACCGGGGGCCCGTTGCTCGATACAAAGAACCTGATAGCGCAGTTGAAAAACCTTACATAACAATTCCGGGGAATTGGCATCGATAATTTCAAAGTATTCGTTAAAGGCGGCAACCACGTCGTTCATTAATAGGACTCAAGTCACTTTAGTTAAAATGCGAATTTACTACCGTGTGTAATCACCATCAGTTGGATGCAGCCTGCGTTTGAGCACATTTATTCCGCTCCCACTGCAACGGGTATGGAGGAGCTTCTGGCAGAGGTTTCCAACGACGGCTCACAGGATAACTGATGCATAAACTCTCCATTGCGGGAATAAAGGGCAATTATCCATGCGTTTGGGGAAATAGGGTCTAACGCGCGCACTGCTGCACTTATGAGAGAATTTTGGAAAAATTGATTTTCCGTATGTGGCGGTAGAAATCGGATGGAAGACTGGATATTAACGGCGAGAATCTGCTTCACTTTATTGCGGCACGCATTATACGGATTCATCTTTTTGTTTTCCGTTTCTGGCCGGTAGGTTTTATGGCAATGGTCTGAGGAATACTCAGCGATTCTCTGCTGACCCGAGCCAATGGACACCGCTATATGACCACGGATTGAGATTCATGAGTAGCTGTAAGATTTTACAGCTAGGAATTATCGGAACCGTCGCCGACCAATAGCTGTGGCTGGTGTCAAAGAAATCAAGATGACGTTTTCGATAGTGTATTTACGCAAACAACATTTTCAGACTGATCTGTTTTCGCCCATGGCGCAAGGGATTTATCAGAAGTTCCATTACTTGACTGCTATAATTGGACGAGTTGGGGTCTTTGCGGCGCTGAATTTCAGAAATCCCCGGCTCCAGAAGCTGGAGCGCTGCGTCTTTACGGGAAAAATGCGGACGTGTTTAAGTATGGTGCCCAGAAGAGGACTCGAACCTCCACAGTGTTGCCACCGCTAGGACCTGAACCTAGTGCGTCTACCAATTCCGCCATCTGGGCAATGGAGAGAGTGGTCCCGGGTTGGGGACAGAGGCGCAATTTTATAGGAAACCGTCGCTTTGTCAATTAAGAAGAAACACAAACTCCGCGACCTTGATCCTTATCTTCAGCGCGAGAAAGAGCGTTACACACACGCGCTGCCGAGCCGGGAATTCATACTGCAAATTCTGAAAGAGCAGGGAATTCCCGTCAATGAGAAAGCGCTGCATGATCTGCTTCAGATCTCCGAAGAAGAAAACGAAATTTTCGACCGCCGCCTTTCTGCAATGTTACGCGAAGGACAGATCATGCGTAACCGCAAGGGCGATATCTGCGTGGTCGAAAAGCTCGATCTTATCAAAGGCAGGGTTCAGGGGCATGCGGACGGCTTCGGCTTTCTGATACCTGATGATGGCAGCCCGGATCTGTTTCTGAGCGCCAAGGAAATGCATAAAGTATTGCACGGTGACCATGTCATGGTGCGCGAAACAGGCGTGGATCGCCGCGGCCGCAGGGAAGGCACTATTGTCGAAGTGCTTGAACGGGGTGTGACACAGTTGGTCGGAAGGCTTCATGCCGACCACGGTGTTCTTTATGTGGAGGCGGAAAACAAGCGCATCAGCCAGGATATCCTGATACCCCGGGAAGAATCCATGGGCGCCAATGCGGGCCAGATAGTGATGGTAGAGATCATTCAACAGCCGAGCAAGCATGCGCAACCTATCGGCCGCATCATCGAGGTGGTCGGGAATTACACCGCACCAGGCATGGAGATTGAAATTGCGCTGCGCAAGCACGATCTGCCGCACCAGTTTTCTCCGGAGATCGAAAAACTATCCGCCAAATTCCCCGGCGCTGTGCAAAAGAGAGAGCTAACGAACAGGGAGGATCTTCGGCATTTGCCGCTCGTCACTATAGATGGTGAGACGGCACGAGACTTTGATGATGCAGTGTATTGCGAGCGCGACGGAAAGGGATACAAATTATATGTTGCAATCGCTGACGTCAGTCATTATGTACGCCCTCTTGATGTGCTCGATCGGGAGGCGTTCAACCGGGGTAACTCGGTTTACTTTCCGCGGCGCGTCATTCCGATGCTGCCGGAAGTGCTTTCCAATGGGCTGTGTTCGCTTAATCCGCAGGTGGATCGTTTATGCATGGTTTGCGAGATGAGCCTGGATGATGCCGGCAATTTCCGCGAGTACCGTTTTTTTCAAGCGGTAATGCATTCCCATGCCCGGCTTACTTATACCAAGGTGGCCGCGATGCTGGAGGATCCGAAGGGTGAGGAGGCCAGGCATTACGAAAGCCTTCTTCCTGGTATCCAGCTCCTTTACAAATTATTCAAGGTGTTGCTGAAAGCCAGAAAGAAGCGAGGAGCGATCGATTTCGAGACCATTGAAACCCAGATGATTTTCAACGATCAGGGGAAAATCGAGCGTATTCTTCCGGTAAAGCGCAACGATGCCCACCGTTTGATCGAAGAATGCATGCTTGCGGCGAACGTATGCGCATCGGATTTCCTGCAGAAGCACAAGCAACCAACCCTCTATCGCATCCATGAAGGACCTACACCGGAAAAGCTGGTTGCCTTGCGCGATTTTCTCAAGGAATTCGGTGTGCAGCTAGGCGGAGGGAATCAGCCCACCGCCAAGGATTACGCGAGAACGCTGGCTAAAATCAAGGATAGGCCCGATGCGCAACTGTTGCAAACAGTGATGTTGCGATCCTTGAGCCAGGCGGTTTATAGCCCCGACAATATTGGTCACTTTGGTCTTGCATACGAGTCTTACACGCATTTTACTTCACCTATCAGACGTTACCCTGATCTGCTTGTCCACCGCGCGATCAAAGCGGTACTGAACAGTTCAGTATATTCTCCCGGCGACTGGCATGAGCTGGGCGAACACTGCTCACAAACAGAGCGCCGTGCGGATGATGCCAGCCGGGACGTAGAGTCCTGGCTCAAATGCTATTACATGCAGGACAGAATCGGTGAAGATTTCGATGGTGTTATTAGCGGTGTGACCGGTTTCGGGCTTTTTGTGGCACTGGACGGGATTTATGTGGAAGGGCTGGTCCATATTTCGGAGTTGCCCAGCGATTATTTCCATTTCGATGCTGCAAAGCACATGCTGCTGGGTGAGCGCAGCGGCAGGCGCTACCGTCTTGGAGACCGAATCAGGGTCAAACTGGTTCGCGTCGATCTGGAAGCCAGCAAGATTGATTTCGTCCTGGCCGCAGATAACCACAGATAACGCTGAGGATGTCCAGCAGCCGCCTTATATTTGGATTCCACGCTGTTGTGAGCCGCTTGCGGCAGAATCCGGCAAGCATCAAGGAGATATTCCTCGATGCTGCCCGTCATGACCAGCGTGCCCGCGATTTATCCAAACTCGCCCAAGCACAGGGCGTGCGGTTGATCCCCTGCGATAGCGCGAGGCTTGCGGGCATGGCTGGCGAAGCCCGCCATCAAGGTGTGGCGGCAAACATCGATCCATCCCGCAGTCATATCGATATTGAGGATGTACTCGATACGCTTACTGAGCCTGCGCTGCTTTTGGTACTGGACGGCATACACGACCCGCATAATCTGGGCGCATGCCTGCGGGTTGCGGATGCTTTTGGCGTGCACGCTGTGATCGCGCCGAAAGACCGCGCCGTTGGGCTTACCGCCACTGTGCACAAAGTCGCGAGTGGGGCTGCCGATGCCGTACCGTATATTTCCGTCACCAATCTCGCTCGCACCTTGCGGGAATTGAAACTGCGCGGCATTTCGGTAATTGGGACGACGGCTGATGCCGACAGCGACCTTCATTCCGCCAAACTCGGCGGCTCTATCGCATGGGTGCTCGGTGGGGAAGAAAAAGGCATGCGGCGGCTGACGCGGGAAACATGCGACCACCTTGTAGCCATTCCCATGCTGGGCAGTGTGGAGAGCCTCAACGTTTCGGTCAGCGCCGGTATATGCCTGTTTGAAACACGCCGACAGCGCTCGGTGGTCGGCAAGCCTCAGGGACCCTCTGAATAGTTTCGCGGAGCGCCTGGTAAAAAATTGGGAGTAATCAGAAGGTGCGCAACGGGCGCACGACGCAGGTCTTAGCCAAGTCAACGCTGCCAGGGAACGCAATAGGTGGTGCGAAGCGCCGCCTGCTTTGCGGGTGGTTTACCTTCCCAGGCTCGTAGCGAAGGGAGATAGGCCATTCACGTCCCCGCCTTTCACGCATCCCAGCCCGCAACGCCGCCGCGCCCGTATGGGGCTTGTCCGCACCGGCTTATAGAGTTCCCTCAAGAAACGAAAATTCCTATACATCGCGGCCGATTGATATTTCCATCCTGGTTCAGTATAGTACCGAGCTTTTCAACCTGAAGCCGGTGTGTGGTGATCTACTGCCGAATTCAGGTTCAAACCCTTGCCTCACCACGTCCGCATCGCGGGAGGCTTTACCCATAAGGAAATTGCATGCGACATTACGAAATCGTTTTCATTGTTCACCCCGACCAGAGCGAGCAGGTTCCCGCCATGGTAGAACGATACCGGGGCATTGTAACCGCAAGGAATGGCCGGGTTCATCGTTTTGAAGACTGGGGACGCCGCCAGCTAACTTATCTGATTCAGAAGGTTCATAAAGCCCATTACGTACTGATGAACATCGAGTGCGATCAGGAAACATTGGATGAACTGGATCATGCCTTCAAGTTCAATGACGCGATATTGCGTCATCTCACCATCAAGATGGACGGGCCGGTGACCACGCCTTCACCAATGATGCGCGACGAAAAGACCAAACCAGCTGGTCCGCCATCAGAGGACCTGAGGGAAACAACGCTTGCCATCGGCCAGACAAAGTAATTGAACTGCAACCAGACTGCAATTTGCGGCAAAATTGTCGAAATTGCTAGCCTGCGTTACACCCCGGCGGGCGTTGCGGTGACGGAATTCAAAATCAGCCATGTATCGAGGCAGATCGAGGCGGGCAGATCACGTCAGGTCGAGTGTGAAGTTTCCGCAGTGGCGTTGGGACAAATGGCTGAAATCATTTCTAGGGTAACGGCAGGGACCGCGGTGAAGCTGGTCGGTTTTCTGGCAAAAAAAAGCCGCATGAGTTTGCAATTGGTATTGCACGTGAACAATATCGATCCCGTTTAACATATTCATATTAAAAAGGTAAAAGGTTATGGCTCGTTTTATTTCAAAACGGAAAGATGTCAAGGACAAAGATAAGGACAAGAAGCTCGGCCGGCCTTTGTTCAAACGCAGAAAATTCTGCCGATTCACTGCGGAAGGCATCAAGACGGTGGATTATAAGGATGTCGATTTGTTGAAGGACTTCATTAATGAAAATGGCAAAATCATTCCCGCCCGCATTACCGGCACAAAATCGCGCTATCAGCGCCAGCTGGGCATTGCCGTTGAGCGTGCGCGTTTTCTTGCATTGCTTCCCTATACTGACCTGCACTGAGGAGCAATAAATGCAAATCATACTAATGGAAAAAGTGGTTAATCTCGGCCAACTGGGTGATGTGGTCAAGGTAAAAAATGGCTATGCACGAAACTTCCTCATTCCCCAGGGAAAGGCGAAGCGCGCCACACAGGCTGCCATAGCCGAGTTCGAGGCGAAGCGCGCGGAGCTGGAAAAAACTCAGGCGGATGTACTGGCAGCCGCCCAGGCGAAGGCAGCCAAACTGGACGGTTTGATGGTACAGATTACCCAGAAAGCGGGGGTGGATGGCAAGCTGTTCGGTTCGGTTACTAACGCCGATATTGAGGATGCGCTGAAGGCCCACGGTTTTGACGTTGAGCGAGCAATGATACGTATGCCGCAGGGGTCCTTGAAGCAGGTGGGTGACTACCCTGTCACAGTTTCGTTGCACAGTGACGTTTTGGCGAATATTGTGGTGTCAGTTCTGGGGGAAGCCGTTTCCTGAACGGTTCACCGATCCAATCAAACAAGGGGGCTGTTGGCTGTTAACAGCCCTTTTTATTTTTTCGGCCATCATCGGGATGGTAGAATCTCTCCGATTCTTACAAGGTCATATAGAGCCTATGGCTCAATTCCTTACGACCAGCAGCGATCCGTTGCTTGAATCCTATAAAATGCCGCCGCATTCCGTCGAAGCGGAGCAGTCTGTGCTGGGCGGATTGATGCTGGACAATCAGGCGTGGGATAAGGTGGCTGATATCGTCACCGAGGATGATTTTTACCGGCAGGACCATCGCCTCATTTATCGCCACATCTGCAAGCTGGTTGAGCATAGCAAGCCAGCGGACGTGGTGACCGTTGCCGAATCACTCGAAATATCAGCCGAGCTGCAAAATGTTGGAGGACTGGCTTATATTGGAGTAATGGCGCAAAACACGCCGTCCGCGGCCAATATTCGGCGATATGCCGAAATTGTGCGAGAACGGTCGGTCATGCGCAGGCTTGCTCAGGTTGGTTCGGAGATCTCCGATTCCGCATATGCGCCCACCGGGCGCTCCGCTGCGGACCTGCTGGATGAGGCCGAAGCCAAAGTCTTTGAAATTGCCGAGGCAGGGGCGCGCGGAAAGCAGGGTTTTGTCGATATTCAGCCGCTCCTGAAGCAAGTCGTCGAGCGCATCGAAACACTCTACAATCAGGATAACCCCAGCGACGTAACAGGAATTGCCACCGGATTTCCCGATCTCGACCAGAAAACTTCCGGTTTTCAGCCGGGGGATCTGGTCATTATCGCGGGCAGGCCGTCCATGGGCAAAACCGCATTTTCACTAAATATAGCTGAACATGTGGCGCTGATATTGCAGAAACCGGTGGCAGTGTTCAGCATGGAAATGGGTGGCGCGCAATTGGCCATGCGCATGCTGGGCTCGGTGGGGCGCCTGGATCAGCATAAAGTTCGTACCGGCCGTTTGCAGGATGAGGATTGGTCCAAGCTCACCCATGCGCTCGGCAAACTCAGTGATGCGCCACTCTTCATAGACGAAAGCGCGGCATTGAACGCCCTGGAACTCCGGGCGCGGGCACGACGGCTTCATCGCCAGCACGGAGAGTTGGGATTGATCGTGGTGGATTATTTACAGCTTATGTCCGCATCCGGGCAGGGAGAGAACCGGGCGACCGAGATCTCGGAAATTTCACGTTCGCTGAAAAGTTTGGCAAAAGAATTGCATGTGCCCGTAGTCGCGTTATCCCAATTGAACCGCAGTCTGGAGCAGCGCCCGAACAAGCGGCCGGTCATGTCCGATTTGCGTGAGTCGGGGGCCATCGAACAGGATGCGGATCTGATTCTTTTTATCTATCGGGATGAAGTCTACAATCCTGAGACACAAGACAAGGGGATTGCGGAGATCATCATAGGCAAGCAGCGTAACGGACCCATCGGTAAGGTTGATTTAACCTTTCTGGGTGAATACACCCGCTTTGAGAGCTACGCCAAAACGGGACACTATTAGCACCTCTGCCAATCAGCCGTGGAGCTGCTCGATGCCGGGTCAACCCTATAGCACGTCAGCCGCGTAATCCGCCAATCTGGACCGCTCGCCACGTTGTAAGGTCACATGTCCGCTGTGATTCCATCCCTTGAAGCGGTCCACCACGTAGGTCAATCCCGAGCTTCCTTCCGACAAATACGGCGTATCGATTTGCGCGATATTGCCCAGGCACACTACCTTGGTAGTGGGGCCAGCGCGGGTGATAAGGGTTTTCATCTGCTTGGGTGTGAGGTTTTGCGCTTCGTCGATTACGAGGAATTTGTTGATAAAAGTGCGCCCGCGCATAAAATTGAGTGACTTTATCCTGATACGGGAGCGAATCAGATCTCGCGTCGCGGCGCGTCCCCATTCGCCTGCATCAGCATCGGTTTTATTGAGAACATCAAGGTTATCTTCCAACGCGCCCATCCATGGCGTCATTTTTTCTTCTTCAGTTCCAGGTAAAAAACCGATGTCTTCACCCACAGGAACGGTGACACGCGTCATGATGATTTCCGAATAGACCTTATGTTCGAGTGTTTGCATCAGGCCGGCCGCCAGCGTGAGCAGCGTCTTCCCTGTGCCCGCCTGGCCCAGGAGGGTGACGAAATCGATCTCCGGGTTCATCAGCAGATTGAGGGCGAAGTTCTGCTCACGGTTACGCGCAGTGATACCCCAAACGTTATTTTTTTGGTGAGTGTAATCCTTGAGTGTTTGCAGGACCGCTGTTCTGCCGCTGTGCTCTTTGACCTGGGCATAGAACGGTTTGTCATGTTCCAGATAAACGAACTGATTGACCAGAAAGTTCGTGCATAGCGGACCATGCACGCGGTAAAAGGTGTATCCGGACTGCTGCCATGACTCCATTTCCTTGCCGTGCTGGTCCCAGAAATCCGCTGGCAATTCCTGCAACCCGGAAAAAAGAAGGTCGGTGTCCTCAAGCACCTTATCGTTGAAGTAGTCCTCCGCAGCCAGCCCCAGCGCCCGCGCCTTGATACGCATATTGATGTCTTTGGAAACCAGCGCAACGGTGCGGTTCGGGTAGGTTTCGTGCAAGAACTTCACGACACCGATGATCTGATTGTCGGCGCTGCCGCTGGCCAGTCGCATAGGCAGGACGCTGCTGATGGCCTGTGTCTGGAGGAACAATCGCCCCGTCGCGCTTTTGCTGCCGTGCGGTTGCAGTGAAATTCCCTCGTCGATATCGCTTATTGCGCTGCTGACGATCTCATCCAGAAACCGGCTTGTCTGGCGCGCGTTGCGAGCCACTTCCGACATTCCTTTCTTATTATTGTCGAGCTCCTCGAGCGTGACCATGGGGATGTAAACATCGTGCTCCTGGAAGCGGAACAGGCTCGTCGGGTCATGCATCAATACGTTGCTGTCCAGCACAAACAGCTTGGGAGTGGTCCGTAAGCGCGTGACCGTCGAAACGGAAGAAGAAGGGGAAGAAGCCGATTTTCTAGATGCCATGTTTCTCCCGTGGCAGTGTTTTCACGTACTCCAATACCTCTTGAACATGGCCGGGTATCTTGACGCCCCGCCACTCTCTTCGCAATATTCCTCGTGAATCAACTACAAAAGTGCTGCGTTCTATGCCCCGGACCTGCTTGCCGTACATGTTTTTCATTTTCATGACACCGAACAATTCGCAGATGGACTCGTCCCCGTCACTCAATAATTCAAACGGAAAATCCATTTTCATCTTGAATTTTTCATGTGATTTGACGCTGTCGCGCGAGATGCCCACAATCTCGGAATCAAATTGGGTGAATTCCTTATATGCATCGCGGAAATCCTGCCCTTCAGTCGTGCAGCCTGGCGTGTCGTCCTTTGGGTAAAAATAAATGACCAGGTTTTTGCCGGAGGTATCCGATAGCCTGAATGTCTTGTTACGAGTGGATGGAAGTTCAAAATCAGGAACAGGTTGATTTAACATGGGAGGGCGCTCATTCATTTTAACGATTAGCGTGCTGAATTTTCATTCTTGCATGGTAGGATGGCATAAAGCAAATCGGGCGTAAAGGCAGAGGCTTTAATCGAGCGAAAGAAGCTGCCACGCAACGGTCGATAATACTTCCATTGGCAATTCCCTGATGGGGTATGTAGGTGTGGAGTAGCTCTGCTTAAAGACCGGCTTGCCACCCAACAGCTTGTTGTCAACCACCGGGTAGCTGCTATTGAATGATCAAGGTTAAGAATGTGCTTATACGGCTCAAATACCCGGTATCTGTTCTCGTACCGCATCAGCCCAGCAATTAGGGGTTTCAAATAAGCGCACCCGTTCCAGCCTAAGGTGGTTGCCGTAAGTATCCTGATAGGCGGCATCCAGTATTCGGAATGCGGTAAGCGCGAGATTTTCCGCGGTGGGTGGCATGTCCAGCACAACTGTTTTGTGGTTTTGGAGAGATTGGAGGAATTGCAGTACACTTACATCTTGCGAATACACAAGAAATGCATGGTCCCATTTATCCACCAGTGTAATGCTGGCAATGCGCTTTACTTCCGAGTAATCCATCACCATCCCTTGCTCGGGGGCGCCCGCCTCGGTGATAATGTCACCTGACAGGGTAATTTCGATAGCGTAACGATGGCCGTGCAAGTGGCGGCATTTGCTGGTATGGGAAGGAATGCGGTGGCCGGCATCGAATTCCAGCCTGCGTGTGATTAACATCGGTAATATTGTAACATTTGCAGCAGGCTTCCAAAATACTGAATATTGCTGACCACAGCCGTGACAGCGTGGGGATGACTTACGTCTACCCTGTGGTGTCGCGCCGCGCCGGGGGTGTCTCGATTGGGGTCAATCTGAATCCCAATAATGCCTGTAACTGGCGTTGCATTTATTGCCAGGTTCCAGAACTCAAGCGCGGTACGGCGCCCGCGATCGATCTGGCCAAGCTCGAAGCAGAGTTGCGGGCTTTTCTGCAGGACATTCTGTACGGTAGTTTCATGCAGGCTCAGGTAATGCCGGAAGCGCGGCGCATCAACGACATTGCGCTATCCGGCAACGGCGAACCTACCAGCGCCAGGGAATTCGAGCAGGTAATTGAACTGATCGGAAAGGTAAAGGCCGATTACGATTTGCCCGCCGAGCTTAAACTCGTGCTGATCACCAACGGTAGCCTGATTGATCGGCCCGGCGTGCAGCGAGGGCTACATCGGATGTCGGAGCTTAACGGCGAAGTCTGGTTCAAGCTGGACAGCGCAACCCGCGAAGGGAGGCAATCCATTAATAACACAAAGATGAGCTTGATCCGGATGCGTGAAAACCTGCGGCTGGCTGCGTCGCTATGTCCGACCTGGTTGCAAACGTGTGTGTTCCACATCGATGGCATATCACCCGCCCAGGAGGAATCGAACGCCTACCTCAAACTTTTAGATGAATTTTTGCAAGAAGGGGTACCGCTCAAGGGGGTACTGCTGTACGGCCTCGCGCGCCCGTCCACGCAACCGGAGGCGGCGAGGCTCACAAAGATCAGTCAGGAGTGGATGGATGCGTTTCAGGCGGAAATCCAGGCTCTGGGACTGCCCGTCAAACTTAATCCCTGAGTTGTTCTAAGGAACCCTGGAACCTCTGAACAAGTCCCGAATCATGGATACGATTACGTTAATCCGACAAGCCTGAACAGCCAGCATTATTTATTTTGCTTGGCAGCCTTCTTCAGACTCTTGTATCGATCAGGGTCCTGACTTTTAAGCATTGCGGCGACCAACAGGTCATCCTTTCTTATTTTTGTCAGGTCGATGTGCTCGATATGCACCAGCCGTACAAGCTCTCTCACCGGTCTGGGCATGTTCCGCCCGCTTTCGTAACGGGAGCCGCCGCTTTGGGTAACGCCGACCTTGCTCCAGAAGTCATGCTGGTTAAGGCCCAGTTTGCGCCGGATTTCACGAGGATTCGATATTTCTTCAAAGAGTTTCATGAGTCAGCTCTCAAAATGGCTTATGGTTGAGTTTATGGTTGGGGTTATGTTATAGGATTATTGCACATACATAAATTTAATTTGTTTTATTATTCTATGCAAGTATTTTAAATGTGCGCTAACGGACTTTGGGAGGACTTTTGTCATACTTGTGTTCCCAAGCGTCCTGCTTATCATATTGCATAACAGGCATCGCGGTGCTTCATGCGTGAAGAAACAACCCGATCGGGGGTCAGGCCCGGCGCCGGATACAGGTATGACTAACCATCGTGGCTGGTCCCGCCCCTGCCGCGATTGATCATCCCCTCTACAGTTCAGGTTCCAACTCAGTAATGCCCCGGCCCGCGCTGGCGTCGCGCTTTGATTTGTTCAGATGTTCCTTAGTTTTCCCCTGGTTAATGAGGTAGAATTACAGGTTAACATTCTTCAATATCCGTATCTGTTGCGTATCGCTGGTAACCGTTCCCCGACAGGGAGAAAATTGATCCGGCATACAATTCTTTGCTTGCGCAGAGATCCTTATTCTCAGTGTAGAAGAAAGTATCGGTAATCGTGACACTTATTGTTCAGAAATATGGCGGCACCTCCGTGGGCAGCACCGAGCGCATAAAAAATGTCGCCCGCCGCATCGCAAAATTTCAATCTCGTGGCCAGCAAATCGTGGTGGTAGTCTCCGCTATGAGCGGTGAAACGAATCGCCTTATCGCGCTGGCGAGGGAAGTTCAGGCGCATCCCGATCCGCGCGAACTCGATGTCATGGTCTCGACAGGTGAGCAGGTTTCGATCGCTCTGCTGTCAATGGCACTGATGGATCTGGGTATCAAAGCGAAAAGCTATACCGGCCCGCAGGTGCGAATATTGACCGACAGTGCATATACCAAAGCGCGCATCCTGAAAATTGATGAAGATAAAATACGCGCCGATCTGGATGCCGGCTATGTTGTAGCGGTGGCGGGATTCCAGGGCGTGGACGAGGTCGGCAGCATCACAACGCTGGGTCGCGGCGGATCCGATACCACTGCTGTTGCGTTGGCGGCTGCGCTGGGTGCCGATGAATGTCAGATTTATACCGACGTGGATGGTGTGTACACGACCGACCCGCGTATCGTGCCGGAAGCCCGCAAACTCGCAACGATTACTTTTGAAGAAATGCTCGAAATGGCGAGTCTGGGTTCCAAAGTATTACAAATCCGTTCGGTCGAATTTGCCGGAAAATATAAAGTTAAGTTAAGGGTGCTGTCGAGTTTCGAGGAAGAAGGTGAGGGCACCCTTATTACTTTCGAGGAAGAGAACATGGAGCGCGCCATCATTTCAGGTATCGCATTCAATCGTGACGAGGCCAAGATTACTGTGCTGGGTGTGCCGGATCGTCCTGGCATCGCTTACCAGATTCTGGGCCCTGTCGCCGATGCCAATATCGATGTGGACATGATTATCCAGAATGTCGGCCATGACGGGATGACGGATTTTTCGTTTACCATCAATCGTAGCGAATTCACCAGGACCATGGATATTCTGAAGAATCAGGTCCAACCTCATATTGGTGCGCGCGGAGTCATCGGCGGAGACAGGATAGCCAAAGTGTCCGTGGTGGGCGTAGGGATGCGCTCCCACGTTGGCATAGCCAGTACAATGTTCCGTGCGCTGGCGGAAGAGGGCATCAATATCCAGATGATTTCCACTTCCGAAATAAAGATCTCGGTGGTGGTCGATGAGAAATACATGGAGCTTGCGGTGCGCGTGCTGCATAAGGTATTTGAACTGGATCACGTATCCTGATGCTTCATACGCGCAGTTAATACATTAGCTGCCGCAAATGTCCATGTTTGACCGAGAAGTGGTAAACCGCTATTCTAGCGCGGTATTGTGGAGAGATGGCCGAGTGGTCGAAGGCGCTCCCCTGCTAAGGGAGTATAGGCTCAAAAAGCTTATCGAGGGTTCGAATCCCTCTCTCTCCGCCAATTGAAATCGCTTATTTGTAAGTCCCCCTAATACCTTGAAAGGTAATGGGGTTTCAGCGGTTCTAAGTCCTGTATTCCGATGATATTGAAATCCCCCCGGAAAAACGAGTTTAAGTACGGCACGGCGGTCACACAACCGCCCGGAATTCCAGAGTTTATGCGGGTTTGAGATAAAATCCAGAGCGGTTCTAAGTGCCGCATCGAATGAGCGCGTCGGGCGCAGAGATTGGCCGGATTTTTCGACCAGAACGGCTTTATCAATTTCGAGTTTCTTGAGCCGGGTTTCATACGCCTTAATCATCGAGTCGCTAGCTTCACGCTACGCGCAAGATGTGCGCTGTACTACAAAATGTGCCATTTTTCCGTCCAGCGCATCTTGGCAAGGGAGAGCTGCGCTCTCCCGTTGCATCCCTCTGGCTCGTGGCGCTTCCGTTCGTTACTCTCGCGCCATGCACCGTCTGGTCGTTGCATCACCATTCAGGGGGAGCCTTCAAGCTCCCCCGACGCCCCCAATGACCGAGGGAGAATTCTATCCCTCCGGACACCCATCGACCAAGCTGTGCATTGGATGCGCCCAACCTCATCGCGCTTGGATGCCGATGGCGGCGAGTATTATCATTTTCCAGTCACTGATCCAACTATTCGCTGCCACTTTTATGGCTAGGACCTAGAAAACTGCTACCGTCAGCAGCCTCTACATCAGTGTAAGAAATACTCTTCTTAAATAATTATTTCTCTACAGTCACGGAAACTTGGAAAACATTATCACATGGATCTCCCTTTCGGCGGCCTTTAGGGCTCCCTTCGTGACCGTTGCAGCCTAGGCTGTATTCGCCGCTTCCGCTAAACAACACCAAACTTTGTAAATCAATTCCGCCCTGCTGGCATCTCGGATTGCAGCACGTTGCATATCGGGGAATGTTGTTTTTTGAATATGCTGTTTCCCTGTAGCTTTCCTTTTGCAGATAGTCACCGCACGGGTCTTGTTTAATTACCACCTTGAGCGATTTAATATCTGGAAACGCTTCATTCGGATTATTGGTTGTACCTAAGAATGGCGAATATGCTGCCATTAACGTCGCTCCAGATCATTTAGAAGATGTTTAATCATAAAGTATAAAGCGACCCAGCGAACCGCCGAGGAAAATTAGCTTAAGAAGGAGTCCGTTTCCTGTAAAAACAGTAGCTTGGAAAATCGGGTGCAATCAGGTATAATAGGGTATGGAATCGGGTTATAACGGACGGGCTATGCAAGAACCTAAAATTGCCATTACGCAAGAGCTTTTAAAGCTTATTGCCGAAATTGACGAGTTTAAGGGCAAGTGGGAGGCCCTTAGAAATATGTCGCCAGAGCGACTGCGTCAGCTTCGTAAAGTGGCAACAATTGAAAGCATCGGATCATCGACCCGGATCGAGGGCGCAAAGCTTACCGATATGCAGGTGGAAACTCTGCTATCCAATATAACTGCGATCTCTTTCAAAACCCGGGACGAGCAGGAAGTGGCTGGCTATGCGGAGTCGATGGATATTATTTTCCAAGCCTACGAGGATATGGCTATCACCGAGAACCATATCCGCCAGCTACACCAGCCCCTCTTGCGGCATAGCAACAAGGACGAACGCCACCGTGGGGATTACAAGAAGCTTGATAATCACGTTGTCGCCATAGATGAGCATGGCAAGGAAATTGGTATTGTCTTTGAAACCGCCACGCCATTCGATACCCCCCGCGAAATGGAAGAATTGGTGCGGTGGGTTAACAAGACCATTGCAGAAGATAGCCTTCACCCCCTTTTAATCGTGGCGGTCTTTATTGTCGTGTTTCTGGCCATTCACCCGTTTCAGGATGGCAATGGAAGGCTATCCCGTATCCTGACAACGCTCATGCTGCTCCGTGCCGGATATGTTTATGTACCCTATGCTTCGCTGGAAAGCGTTGTCGAAGACAATAAGGATTTGTATTACAAGGCGCTGCGCCGCACCCAAACCACCCTTAAATCCGATAACCCTGATTGGGAGCCTTGGCTAGGGTTTTTCCTGCGTTGCTTGAAGAAGCAGAAGGTTAATCTTACCGCCAAGATCGAAAAAGAGATAGCTTCGGATGATACTGCCTTACCGGCGTTGTCCATTCAGGTCTTGGGTCTGCTGAAAAAACACGAGCGACTTACTATCACAGAAATGGTCAAACATACCGGTGCAAACCAGAATACGCTAAAAGTGCGCCTGAGAGAATTGGTTTCGATGGAACGGATCCAACGTCATGGTAAAGCCAGAGCTACTTGGTATGTATTGGAGCCGAGAGAGAAAAATAAATGATCTCTCCTTTATTTTATGGATTTAGATTAAATACAGGCTTTCAACCAATTTTGAAATATGAGAAGAAGTGAAGCAATCGGATTTAACAGCAAGGTTTGTACAACGACCTCAGAACTATGCATGGTTTTTGGGTGCAGGTGCTTCCAGAAACTCTGGATTACCTACAGCTACAGACATTTTGCTGGATTTGAAAAGGCGTTATTATCGCCAAGAAGAAAATCAAGACATTTCTCCGCAGGATATTCAAAACGAAGCTGTGCAAACGCGTATTCAAAGTTTTATGGACTCACGGGGCTTTCCTGCTCGGTGGTCTGAAAATGAATATACCACCTATTTTGAAAAAATTTTTGGTGAAAATACAGAACGGCAGCGTCAGTACATAAGTGCGATCCTTTCTGAGGATAAGGTCGCGTTATCTGTCGGCAACCGCGTCCTCGGTGCATTAATGAGCGAAAAGCTATGCCGTGCCGTTTTTACTACAAATTTCGATACTGTGGTTGAAAAGGCCATTGCAGAAATGAGCGGCAGGTCTTTGTCTGCATATCATCTAGAAGGCGCTCACAACGCAAAAAATGCCCTCGACAATGAAGAATACCCTTTTTACTGCAAACTCCACGGCGATTTTCGCTATGACTCTATAAAAAACTTCAGTAGTGATTTAGAAAAACAAAATGACGCGCTCTCAGCCTGCCTAGTCAATGCTGGAAACAGATTTGGATTTATCGTGGTTGGTTATAGTGGGCGTGATAAAAGTGTTATGGAGCTTTTTCATCAGGTTCTTGAAACGCAAAACCCATTTCCGCACGGCTTATACTGGACCGGTATCAAAGGAACATCAATTAATCCCGCCGTCACCGTGTTTTTAGAAAAAGCCCGCAATAAAGATATCGATGCGCAATATGTGGAAATTGAAACCTTTGATTCTTTTATGTTGCGGCTATGGCGAAATATCGATGGAAAACCGCCTCAATTAGATACAAAAGTCCGGAAGGCACGCCTTTCCGAAGTCAACATTGAACTTACACCTTCGGGACAGCAAGGGCCTGTCCTGCGGCTTAATGCTTTTCCGATTTTATCGACACCCCAAAAGTGTCTGTCTCTAACATTCAAATCGCCAAAAGATTGGGGTGAATTAAGGGAAGCAACTTGAGGTTCCCTTGGTTTTTCGTCTTCCAACAGGTGTGATTTACGCTGACAGTTGTTTCTTCCGCTGAGCAGCCAGCCAGTCATCAAGGAACTGCA
>NZ_FOBH01000026.1 GCF_900109785.1 Nitrosovibrio tenuis | reverse complement strand
TGCTCCAACAATTGACGCCAACCATATTGTCACTGAGACAAGCAGTGAGCATTTCATGCTCGGGTTCTTCTTTTTCATGAATGAAATCTCCTTTTCGCACACGGCAAATGAAATTAAAAAGTCCTGAAATCAGAAACCACTTATGAAGTCCATAGCCGATACCCAAGCTTGCTGCTGCGCTAATAGCGTTCAAGCCACTCTGTGGAGAAGTGCCCCCCTGTCTCGCGACACCCTGATCTCCACTCACCAGGCTTTTCACGCAACCAGTTTCTGCTTTATGCTTTCTCTCGGTAAGGTTCTTCAAGTTGAAGTGGGCTGAAGTGGTTTAAGGTCGATCCGCCAATCAACCTCATACCAGGATCATCCTTTACTCAACAATTCTTTTCGCACATGAGTTCGCACGCTAAAAGCAAGAATGTTTTATGAGCGCGCTGCCAGTCATGTTTACAGACAGCTGAATGGCATGCCCTCCTGAAGCATAGCCTATCAGGATAGAGTTGCTTGAGAGGTCAGTTAGAGTAAGAACATCCTGAAACGCAACTCTTGTTGCATAAGCTTGTTGCATGCGGGATATCAGGATGTAAGGGATGCAAGGGGTGTAAGGGATAAAACAGGATCCATAAGGGGGAAGACAGGCGCAGGTGGGCACCCCAACTACTTCAAAGTCGTGAAGACCGCTTCAGACGATTTCGGGTAAATAAGCCCTTCCATGATAAAAAATGGAAGGCGGAGGCAGGAGTTTGGAGCAAGCAGGAATAAACGAATGATTGCCCCCGGCTTTACGGGGGCACCCAGGTGCTTATCAACAAGGAGGCTATTTATTGTGGCTGTGGGAATGGGCCGCGGGTTCTGGAATCTGAATAGAAAGGTTTTTATTCTGACGGGCTTTTGAAATAACCTCAGACTGACCTTCGAGCTGAGCGGCGGCATCGAGAATCGGCTGGGGGTTACCGCCCTGGCGTGCAACGATCTCCGCCGTTTCTTTATATTGCGCCGCCAGAGATTTCGCCTGCTCGGCGTACAACGGGTCCCGCGCCTTTAGCTTAAGGTCATTTGCCTCTCCTATCTTTCTTCTTTCATCATTGGCTTTTTGGGATGTGTTGCCAGCCTGTCCGGTGTTGCCCGTCTGTTCGGTGGCGGCAGCATATGCCAACACCGGGGCTCCCACGCCGATGGTCACGGTCACGGCGACAATCAGCAGGGCAGGGACGGCCCGGATCGAGTGGATGTAATTTACCATTTGAAGGTCCTCCTAATTATTTAGTGTTGCCAGAATATTCGAAAGTAGCGGATGCTCACAGGATGGTCACTGGGTGAGCGCCCGGTTGACCGTAATTGCCTTGGGGGTTGTATTTACGCCGATTTCCCGGATAAGTTGACCACCATATAGTTCTCCACCCGCGAGACCCGTAACAAGCAGGTTGGGTACAGCTGTGTTCGCGGATAGCGTCACCTGGTTGGTCGTGCGATTCCAGACCGCCTGGACAACCGCAGATTTATACTTGAGGCGCTCCGCGGTACGGTCGCCAATCAGATAGTAAGGAAAATTCCTGACCGGCAGCTTCAATAACCGCTCGTACTCCGTGAAGACAGCATTGAGCCAGTCGAACTGGAGTGTATTGCCGCTGGCATCATATTTGGCCAGGTTCGTCTGATGGAAAAAATGAGGCCACTTGTTAAAGGTCAGCATATGCCGCAATGCGATATCGGCTTCAGCTTGGAGAATTTGCGCATAGGTCCGGGTGGAGCAGACAGCTCCGGGTATCTGACATGGATCTTGTCCGGCATTCACAAACCTGTCGTGAAAGATGTAGTTATACTCATCCATCAACTGATCCGGCTTCGTCACATTGTAGAAAATATTGGTGGGCCAGCGCGGCAACATCAACCGATCGTCTGTGCTGCCATCATCGTACTGGGTGATGTACTGCTCGAGGTTTTGCGCCCGCTGCGATGAGTCGGAGGCAAGATAATCCACGCCCACGTTGGCAGCAGCTTGAAGGAAGAGGGGATTGGCCCCGCCCTGATCAAACGCCACGTCGTCAGCTTGATCATCAGTGCATTTGCGATCTTTCAGACCGGAGTGATTGCCGCTTATAAGCGTCCCGTTGTTCAAGCTTTTCTCAGGAAGACCCAGAAGCCCCCAGACAGTCCGGTTCCTGGTGATTTCCGCCTGGATGGCCGCAAGAGTAGTCAAGGTGGGGTAAGCACAGGTGTTGTTGGCCGGAACCGGCGCCTTATCCATGTCTGCATGCGTAAAGGTGTGGCTGATGAAGCGGAAATTGGCTTTGTTGGCAACCACCGCCGCCACCAGGTCATCGGT
>NZ_FOBH01000027.1 GCF_900109785.1 Nitrosovibrio tenuis | reverse complement strand
CTGGGGAACCTCTACCCGAGGTTCCCATACTAACCGGGACACCGGGACACCGGTTCGCCGCCGTCCAAAGACGAAGGTGGATCGGTGTTTTTTTATCTGCTGGTCAGAAGAAAAGCACGAAGCAGTTTGTCAGGATGTTCCGCGGGGACAATAACGACTCACAGTTGGCCCGCAGAGTTGAAGCAAACCGCGTCGATATTATGGAATTGATTATATCAATAGTTGTAATAGAACGAGGCTGGCATACCAGCGATCTCATCTGAAAAATCGGACTTTGCTACAGACCGATTTCTAAATGCATCGGCGAGACGTCGAATCCCCGCTCGAATCTGGTACTCGTTTAGCGAAGAATAACCCAGCACGAGCGTACGCGCGCTATAGCCACAATTCCCGAAATCGTAAGCGGTCCCCGGACCGATAGCATAAACACCTACCCCGTGATGTCGTGCGAGCGCCTGTAGTCCCGGAGCATCAGGATAGGAGTCCGGAAGGTGCCAAGCCAGGTGCAGCCCGCTCTCCAGCCCGGAAAGCTGTGCCGCGCCGAAATGTTCGCGTAATGCTTCAATGAGGCAATCGCGACGTTTACAATAGATATTGCGCATGCGTCTCAAATGGTTGCCGTAGGCGCCGCTTCGAATAAATTCTCCCATTGTTGCTTGGTCCAGCCAGGCGTGCCCATTATTGAGCAGTGCCTTGGCTGAACGAGCCGCAGATATTAACGTTTTAGGTACGACGAGATAGCCTAGGCGCAATCCGGCGCCCATGGATTTTGAGAAGGTTCCCAGATACATTACACACCCGTAGTCATCCAGACCCATCAGTGCCGTCAGGGGCGAACCGCGATAGCGGAAATCGGAGTCGTAGTCATCCTCGATGATATACGCCCCGCAGCGCCGGGCCCAATCCAGCAGTTTCAGGCGCCGTTCAATTGGCAGTGTGAAACCAAGGGGATATTGATGGGAAGGGGTAACATACAGAAGCGCCACACCATCCTTTGGCAAGCGCTCCACATCCAATCCCGATCCATCAACGGGTACTGGAATTAACTTTGCATAATAACTCTGGAAGAGGAATGCGGCACCGTGGTAGCAAGGATTCTCCGTGGCAACCGGGGTTCCATCCTTTACAAGTAACCGGGCAGCGAGGTTCAGGCCTTCCTGAGAGCCGGCAGTAATAATTATCTGATCAGGCGAGACGCTAATTCCCCGTGCTACTCCGAGGTGATCGGCAATAACTTCTCGCAGCTGGGGCAATCCGCCAGGATCGCAACACTCTGTAAAATATGTGCGGCTCGAGGTAAGCATCCTGTTGAGAAAGCGGCGCCATATCTTATGCGGAAACAAGTCCAGATCAATTCTGTCTGGACAGAAATCGAAGTCAAGGTGCTGAGCAGCTGCTCCAGCCTGTGGCTGACCAATAAAAGGAATTAATGGACGATTCATGAGCTCGCCATGGGCAGGAGCTGAAATCGTAATTCTGCGCGTCGCTGCAAGACAGGTTTCGGGTAACTCAAGATTTACATAGGTCCCAATTGCCTTCCGAGCCTGAAGGTAGCCTTCTGCAATTAAACGGTCGTAAACCAGCAAGACGGTGTTTCGCGAAATCCCAAGCTGCTCAGCCAGCACTCGGCTGGCAGGGAGAACTGTTCCAGGTTTCAGTCTGCCTCTCAGGATGAGGTGGCGCAATTGCTCGAAAATTTGGCCCTGTAGCGATTGAGGGCTGTTATGGTCAAGCTCAATAGGGATTGCCATATTGTTTTTCGGCAGCACGGTCTGTGTCCTGGATTCTGGTCCTGAATAAATACCTAATTTTGGCATATCCATGGCGTTAACGTAACCCCTCCTCCGGGGTAAATTAGGGATTTGGGCGCGTCCAATTACAACAGGTGCTCTGAAAGAGCAGTGCTATCGAAACCGGCCCGCTATGGTGCCGGAACAATGAAAACGGTGGGAAAAGGTGGAAACAGGTCTGGACTTGCCTGGTTCGATGGCCGACTCAGCCGAGTTTCAGTGACGGACTGAGCGGGGAATCCGGTAGGGAGCTGAGCCATCAGCGGTAGTTCATAGCCCAGCTGCCAACTCGTTCGATAAACAGTGATATAAAACTTGTTCGGTGTTTCGGTGCAAGGAAGCGTTAGAGATGGTCAAAAAAATAGACAAAGGCGACCCGATCGCCCACCGGGCGATCAGGCGATCGGATTGAGTTATTCCTCGTCTTCGTCCTCGTCCTTGGACTTCTTTTCGGGTTTGATGACCATCT
>NZ_FOBH01000028.1 GCF_900109785.1 Nitrosovibrio tenuis | reverse complement strand
GTTTCTTCTCCTCGCTTTCTGCCGAGCATCTCCAGCGTTACTTCCGGATCATTCAGGAAGGGATAGCGGTGCGGCGTCATTTTGATCTGTTGAGATGGTTGCAGGGGGAGATACAGCATTATCTTCCCCATGAGATCATGCTGGCGGCCTGGGGTGATGCACGCTCGGGTTTCACCCATTACGACATCGTATCCGCCCTGCCCGGAGTCAGGACAGCCTATCTGGAGCCGGCGGGTCTTTCGCCGCTGCTGCGGGAACTCTATAATCGCTGGGTCGAGCTGGGCAGAATGCCGGTTGCCTCGGGCATGCGCGAATCGGGCATGGGCGAATCATGCATGCTGCGCACAGGCAGCGGTTTGCAATGTTCCTTTGGCAAGGCTTTGCAGGGCATGCACTCATCGCTCCTGCACGGCATCAGCGACAAGCGCGGGCATCATGATTGCCTGTACGTGATTTTCAGCTCCAGCGAGGGGTTCAACCATTCCACGCTCAGCGCCATGGAAGTTCTGCTGCCTTATCTTGACAACGCCCTGCGCCGTGTTGCACCCTTGCCGTGCCACCAGGCGCCGCGCCTTTGCGACTCGCCGGATGGCGAAGACTTTGGGCTGAGCGAGCGCGAAAGCGAAATCATGGACTGGGTCAGGATGGGCAAAACCAATGCCGAGATAGGCAGCATTCTATGCATCAGCTCCTACACTGTAAAAAATCACCTGCATCAGATTTTCCGCAAACTTGACGTCTACAACAGGATGCAAGCCGTCTCCAAAATAGAGCGCGGCGCCAGCCATGGCTGAAGCCAATCCGACATTTTCCGCTTCAACGGTTTCCGCAAGCCATACACAGGGGCCGCTGGGCAACAACATGCTCAGCGCCGTGGAGAGCATTCTTGACCCGGCGATGCTCACACTCTCACTCTGGCTGGTGAGTGCGGGCATTGAAGGACAGCCGCTGCCACCCTACCTGATCCTGGGGGTGATCGTATTTTCGATCACCTTCCCAGGCGCATCCAGGCTGCAATTTTCGATCAAGCGGCTGGTCTTCGACGTTCTCTACAGCTGGTTCTGGGTAGCCTTGCTGCTGTTCTTTCTCGGCTTTGCCACAGGCTATATTGCCGAATTCTCCAGCCACGCGCTCATGACCTGGCTGTGGGCTGCACCCATGAGCCAGATTGGAGCCCATCTTGCGCTGCGCGCTGCCGCGCCTTACCTTTTGATGCTGCAAGGACCGGCGCAGCGCGCCATTATCGTAGGCATGAACGAGCAGGGGATTGCGCTCGCCAGCCGCATTCACGGAACGCGCTATTCCAGGATCGAGCTGTCCGGCTTTTTCGATGACCGCAGCCAGGACCGGCTGCATGAGGCGGCCACACAGGAGACCCAGCACGGCCAGTTGCTCGGCAGGCTGCGCGAGTTGCCCCACTTCGTCAAGGAAAACCGCATCCAGTTCATTTATCTGTCGCTGCCGATGGCCTCGCAGCCGCGCATCCTCCATGTGCTGGACGAACTGAAAGACACCACGGCCTCGATCTACTTCGTGCCCGACATGTTCATCACCGATCTTATCCAGGGCCGCAGCGGAACCGTCTGCGGCATGCCGGTCATCTCGGTGTGCGAATCGCCTTTCACCGGCTCCAACGGCTTCATCAAGCGCGCCAGCGATATCATCCTGTCCCTGCTCATCCTGACGTTGATCGCTCCGCTTCTGCTGCTCATCGCCATCGCCATAAAAATGAATTCGCCCGGTCCCATCATTTTCAAACAGCGCCGCTACGGCCTGGATGGCGAGGAAATCCTCGTCTATAAATTCCGCTCGATGCGCGTCTGTGAAGATGGCGAGACCATCCGCCAGGCGCAAAAGGGAGACAGCCGCATCACTCCCATCGGCGCGTTCCTACGCCAGAATTCGCTCGACGAGCTGCCCCAGTTTGTCAATGTCCTGCAGGGACGCATGAGCATCGTGGGCCCCAGGCCGCATGCCGTGGCGCACAATGAAATCTACCGCAACCTGATAAAAGGTTATATGATTCGACACAAAGTCAAGCCCGGAATTACAGGATGGGCACAGGTCAACGGCTACCGCGGCGAAACGCGTACCCTCGACAAGATGCAGGCGCGCATCGACCATGACCTCGATTACCTGCGCAACTGGTCGCTGCGGCTCGATCTGCACATCATCCTGAAAACCATACTCGTGGTCCTCAAGGACCGCGCAGCTTACTGAGCTTCAT
>NZ_FOBH01000031.1 GCF_900109785.1 Nitrosovibrio tenuis | reverse complement strand
TGACGTCATCCCCAAAAACCTGGGCAATTCTAAATTAGAGTAAAGTCGCATCTGGCTCCCCTATTGAAGGAGTTTGAAGCGATGAAGAGATCCCGATTCAGCGAGGTGCAGGTGGCATACGCTTTGCGGCAGGCAGAAGCCGGCACGCCAGTGATGGACGTGTGCCGCAGCCTTGGCATATCCGAAGCGACGTTCTATATCTGGAAGAAGAAGTACGGCGATCTGGGTGCCAGCGAGGTCAGGCGGTTGCGCCAGCTTGAGGAAGAGAATGCCCGGTTGAAGCGTGTGGTGGCTGATCTGACGCTGGACAAGAACATCCTGCAGGACGTCATCCGAAAAAAAGTCTGACGCCGACACGCCGCCGGGAAATTGTTCGATGGATCATCGACATGTGCAAGATGAGCGTTGAACGGGCGTGTCGGCTAGGCAATTTCTCTCGCGGCAGTTGGTACCGCAAGAGTACCGCCCGGGATCAGTCAGGATTGCGCATGCGCATCCGCGACATTGCCATGAGCCGTCCACGGTTTGGTTACGAGCGCATTCACGTCCTGCTACGGCGCGAAGGCTGGCATGTCAATCTCAAACGTGTCCATAGGCTCTATTGCCTGGAAGGTCTTCAAGTGCGCATGCGGGTACGCCGGAAGAAGCGCATGAGCCTGCACCGTGGGCCGGCACCGGCGCCCACAGCCCAAGGACAGCGTTGGAGCATGGATTTTGTGCACGATCAACTGGTCAATGGGCAACCGTTTCGGGTTCTGACGGTCGTCGATAACTGGAGTCGTGAGAGCCCGGTATTAGAGGTGGGATTTCGGTTAACCGGCAGCAGCGTGGTTGAGGCGCTCAGCCGGGTTGGCAAGACGGTTCGCCTGCCAGCATGCATCACAGTGGACCACGGCACCGAGTTTACTTCCAGGGCACTGGACTTTTGGGCTTGGGAGAACAAGGTGCAGCTTGACTTCACGCGCCCTGGAAAGCCTACGGATAACGGGCTTTGCGAGTCATTCAATGGTCGGCTGCGGGACGAATGTCTGAATACGCACGAATTTGAATCCCTGGAGCAGGCACAACGTATCATCGAAGCGTGGCGACGCGACTATAATGATCACAGACCCCACGGTTCGCTTGGAAAACTGACCCCAAGCGAATACGTTAAA
>NZ_FOBH01000032.1 GCF_900109785.1 Nitrosovibrio tenuis | reverse complement strand
AAACATCACCTGGAAGAGCGGGGCCTGGCTCAGATGGCGTTCCGGGGCGAGCCTGGCCACCAGCATCTCGAAGGGCAGATCCTGATGCGCGTATGCCTCGGTTGCCACCATGCGCAGGCGCTCAAGCAGCGCGGTAAATGACGGATCGCCCGACAGATCCAGGCGCAAGGCGAGCGTGTTGACGAAAAAACCGATCAGGCCTTCCAGTTCGCTGCGGGTGCGGTTGGCAATGGGGGTACCGATTACCAGATCGGTTTGTCCGCTGTAGCGCGACAGCAGCACGCCAAAGGCGGCCAGAAGCGTCATGAACAAGGTGGCGCTCTTATCTTGCCCCAGGGCGCGCAAGCGTGCGGTAAGCGCCGCATCGAGCCCTACGCCACAGCGTCCGCCGCGATAGCTGGACTGTGCCGGACGTGGCCGGTCGGAAGGCAGGGCAAGCTGTGCCGGGGCCTCCTCCAATTGCTTCTGCCAGTAGGCGAGCAGCCCGTTCAGTCGCTCGCCCTGCAGGATGCGCCGCTGCCAGCAGGCGAAATCGGCATATTGAATCGGTAGTGCCGGCAGCGCCGGCACTGCTGGCTGCTCGCCTTTCACTTTGCTGGCGTAGAGTGCGCGAAGATCGCGGTGCAGGATTTCCAGCGACCAGCCATCTGCGACGATATGATGAAGCACCAGCACCAACCAGTGATAGCTGCGCTCAAGACGCACCAGGCTGGCGCGCAGCAGCGGGCCATGGGTAAGATCGAAGGGAGCAGCCAGGGCCGCAGCGTGATGCGCGCGGGCGCGCGCCAAGCAGTCAGCGGAGGGTTGGCTCACATCCACCAACGGCAGATCAAGACGCAGGCTCGGGGCAATGAGCTGCACCGGTACGCCGTCCACCGCGGTAAAGGTGGTGCGCAGGGCCTCATGGCGATCGAGCAGGCTGGCCAGGCTGTCTTCCAGGGCCGTGCGGTCCAGCGACCCATCGAACGTCAGCACCGTGCTCAAGTGATAAACCGCGCTGCCCGGATGCAACTGCTCGAAAAACCACAGCCTTTGCTGGGCAAAGGA